>NZ_JAHFZY010000002.1:0-1150629 GCF_018603865.1 Actinomadura sp. NEAU-AAG7 | reverse complement strand
CGGCCGACGAGGTCGAGTCCTCGGACTTCTCCATCGGTCGTCCGATCGGCAACACGCAGGTCTATGTGCTCGACGCGGGCCTGTCGCCGGTCGCCCCCGGTGTCGCGGGCGAGCTGTACATCGCGGGCGACGGGCTGGCGCACGGCTACCTCAACCGTCCGGCGCTGTCGGCTGAGCGGTTCGTGGCCTGCCCCTTCGGGTCGTCCGGCAAGCGCATGTACCGCACCGGCGACCTCGCCCGCTGGACCAGCGACGGCGAACTGGAGTACCTCGGCCGCCTCGACCACCAGGTCAAGATCCGCGGGTTCCGGATCGAGCTCGGCGAGATCGAAACCGTCCTGGCGTCCCACCCGCAGGTCTCCCGCGTCGTCGTGGTCGCGCGGGAGGACGCGGTGGGCGCCGCGCGCCTCGTCGCCTACGTCGTCCCGGAGGAGTCCGTGGACGAGCAGGACCTGCGCCGCCACCTCGGCGCCGCGCTCCCGCCCTACATGGTGCCGTCGGCGTTCGTCATGCTGGACGAGCTGCCGCTGACCCCCAACGGAAAGATCGACCGCAAGGCGCTGCCCGAGCCCGAGTTCGGCATGGTGAAGGCCGGACGCGAGCCCAGGTCCCCCCGCGAGGAGATCCTGTGCGGGCTGTTCGCCGAGGTGCTGGGCCTGCCGAAGGTGTCCATCGACGACGACTTCTTCCAGCGCGGCGGGCACTCGCTGATGGCGCTGCGGCTGATGAGCCGGATCCGGTCGACGCTCGACGTCGAGCTGCCCATGCGGCGGCTGTTCGAGACGCCGACCGTGGCGGGCCTCGCGGACGTGCTGGAGACCTCCGGCGGCGCGCGGACGGGCATCGTCGCCGGCCCGCGCCCGGCGCGGCTCCCGGTGTCGTTCGCGCAGCGCAGGCTGTGGTTCCTCCAGCAGCTGGAGGGCCCGAGCCCCGTCTACAACGTCCCGACGGCGCTGCGCCTGTCGGGCGCGCTGGACCGCGCCGCGCTCCAGGCCGCGCTGGGCGACCTCGTCGAGCGGCACGAGACGCTGCGGACGGTGTTCGCCGAGGACGCCGAGGGCCTGCACCAGATCGTCCTGGAGGACGTCCGGCCCGAGCTGGTGGTGGCGCGGACGACCGAGGAGTTCCTGGACCGCGACCTGGAGCGCGCGGCGGGCCAGCCGTTCGATCTGTCGGCGGAGATCCCGCTGCGCGCCGGGCTGTTCGAGCTGGGCACCGACGAGCACGTGCTGCTGCTGGTCGCGCACCACATCGCGAGCGACGGCGGCTGGTCGGCGCCGGTCATGATCCGCGACCTGACGACCGCCTACACCGCGCGCACGGCCGGGCGGGCGCCCGGCTGGGAGCCGCTGCCGGTGCAGTACGCCGACTTCACGCTGTGGCAGCGCGACCTGCTCGGGTCCGAGGACGACCCGGACAGCGTCGTGTCGAGGCAGGTCGCGTTCTGGCGGGACGCGCTCGCCGACCTCCCGGCGGAGCTGACGCTCCCGGCCGACCGTCCGCGCCCGCCGATGCCGACCTACCAGGGCGGGACCACCCCGGTCATGCTGCCGGCCGACCTGCACCGCCGCCTGGTGGAGCTGGCGCAGGCCCGGCAGGCGAGCCTGTTCATGGTCGTCCAGGCGGGCGTGGCGGCGCTGCTGTCGCGGCTGGGCGGCGGCGAGGACGTGCCGATCGGCACACCGGTCGCGGGACGCACCGACGACGCGCTCGACGACCTCATCGGGTTCTTCGTGAACACGCTGGTGCTGCGCACCGACGTGTCCGGCGACCCGACGTTCGGCGAGCTCGTGGACCGCGTCCGCGAGAGCGACCTCGCCGCCTACGCCCACCAGGACGTGCCGTTCGAGCGGCTGGTCGAGGTGCTGAACCCGGCGCGGTCGATGGCCCGGCACCCGCTGTTCCAGACGATGATCGCGTTCAACAACGTGGACCAGCAGGCGACGATGGGCGGGACCGTCCGGCTGCCGGGCCTGAGCGTCGCCTCCCAGCAGGTCGGGGCCAGCGGCGCCCGGTTCGACCTGCTGTTCGCGCTCGGCGACGCCTACGCCGCCGACGGCTCGCCCGCCGGGGTGAAGGGCCACCTGGAGTACGGGTCGGACCTGTTCGACCCCGAGACCGCGCGGGCGATCGCCGAGGGCCTGGTCCGCGTCCTGGAGTCGGCCGCCGACGCGCCCGACACCCCGGTCGGCGACCTGACGCTGCTCGACGAGGCCACCCGCGACCGCGTGCTGGTCGAGTGGAACGACACGGCGCGTCCGGTGCCCGAGGCGAGCGTCGCGGAGCTGTTCGAGCGCCAGGCCGCCGCCACCCCGGACGCCGTCGCGCTGGTGCACGGCGACACTTCGCTGACCTACGCCGACCTCGACGCGCGCGCGAACCGGCTCGCCCGCCACCTGGTGGCGCGGGGCGTCGCGCCGGAGCGGTTCGTGGCGGTGGCGATGCCGCGCTCGCACGAGGCGGTCGTCGCGCTGCTGGCGATCCTCAAGGCCGGGGGCGCCTACCTGCCGGTCGACCCGGGCTACCCGGCCGACCGGATCGCGTTCATGCTCGCCGACGCCGACCCCGTGCTCGTGCTGACGGCGCGCGCGACGGCCGGGCTGGTGGACGGCGGCGGCCTCGTCCTGGACGACCCGGACGTCGCGTCCGCGATCGCCGCCGAGCCCGCCGCCCCACCGCGGCGGAACGGGGAGCCGCTGCCCCGCCACCCCGCCTACGCGATCTACACGTCCGGGTCCACGGGACGTCCCAAGGGCGTCGTGGTCGAGCAGCGCGGCGTCGGGGAGCTGGCCGCGTGGGCCGCCGCCGAGTTCGGCGGGCGGCTCGGGCACGTGCTCGCGACCACCTCGCTCAACTTCGACGTGTCGGTGTTCGAGATCTTCGGCCCGCTGCTGTCGGGCGGGACCGTGGAGATCGAGGCGGACCTGCTCGCGCTGTCCGGGCGGCCGCGCACCGCGACGCTGGTCAGCGGCGTGCCCTCGGCGTTCGCCGAGCTGATCGCCGGTGGGCTGCTCGACACGTCCGCGGACTGCGCGGTGCTCGCGGGGGAGGCGCTGTCGGGCAGGGCGGCGGCCGAGATCCGCGCGGCCGTCGGCGCGTCCCGGATCGCGAACATCTACGGCCCGACCGAGGCGACCGTCTACGCGGCGGCCTGGTACTGCGACGGTCCCGTCACCGGCACGCCGCCGATCGGGCGGCCGATCGACAACACCCGCGCGTACGTGCTGGACGCGCGGCTGCGCCCCGTCCCGCCCGGCGTCGTCGGCGAGCTGTACCTCGCGGGCGGCGGGCTCGCGCGCGGCTACCTGAACCGGCCGGGCCTGACGGCGGAGCGGTTCGTCGCCGACCCGCTCGGCGGGCCGGGGGAGCGGATGTACCGCACCGGCGACCGCGTCCGCTGGACCCGCGACGGCGAGCTCCAGTACCTCGGGCGCGTCGACCACCAGGTCAAGGTGCGCGGGTTCCGGATCGAGCCCGGCGAGATCGAGGCCGTGCTCACCGCGCACCCCGGCGTCTCGCGCGCCGTCGTGGTCGAGCGCGAGGACCAGCCGGGCGACCGCCGCCTGGTCGGCTACGCGGTCGCGGCCGAGGGCATGGCGCCCGACCCGGCCGCGCTGCGCGACCACGTGGGGCTGTCGCTGCCGGAGTACATGGTCCCCTCGGCGGTCGTGCTGCTGGACGGCCTGCCGCTCACGCCCAACGGCAAGCTCGACCGCGCCGCGCTGCCCGCGCCCGAGTACGCGGCCGCCACCTCGGGGCGGGAGCCGCGCACGCCCGGCGAGGAGGTGCTGTGCCGCCTGTTCGCCGAGGTCCTCGGCCTGCCGAGGGTCTCGGTGGACGACGACTTCTTCGCGCTCGGCGGGCACTCGCTGCTGGTCACCCGGCTCGCCGGGCGGATCCGCTCCGAGCTGGAGATCGAGGTGTCGGTCCGGCAGATCTTCGACGCGCCGACCGTCGCCGCGCTGGCCGCGACGCTCGACGAGCTGGGCGGCGCGCGGGCCCCGCTGACCCGGGCCGTCCGCCCGGACCGGCTGCCGCTGTCGTTCGCGCAGAACAGGCTGTGGCTGCTGCACCGCATCGAGGGCCCGAACCCGACCTACAACCAGCCGGTCGCGGTCCGGCTCACCGGCGCGCTGGACGTGGAGGCGCTGCGCGACGCGCTCGCCGACCTCGCCGACCGGCACGAGAGCCTGCGGACCGTGTTCGCCGAGGACGCGAGCGGCCCGTTCCAGCGGATCATCGGCGCGGGCGAGGCCCGTCCCGAGCTGAGGGTCACGGCCGCCGCCGAGGACGAGCTGGACGCGGAACTGCGCCGCGCCGCCCGCGTCACGTTCGACCTGGAGACCGACCTCCCGCTGCGGGCGCATCTGGTCGAGACGGCCCCCGGCGACCACGTCCTCCTCCTGGTCGCGCACCACATCGCGACCGACGGCTGGTCGATGCCGCTGACCGTGCGGGACCTGATCACCGCCTACACCGCGCGGTGCGCGGGCGGGGCCCCCGCGTGGGCGCCGCTGCCCGTCCAGTACGCCGACTACACGCTCTGGCAGCAGCGGACGCTCGGCTCCGAGGACGACCCGGACAGCCTCGTCTCCGCGCAGCTCGCCCACTGGCGCGACGCCCTGGCCGGCCTGCCCGAGGAGCTGCCGCTGCCGTTCGACCGGCGGCGTCCGGCGACGCCGTCGCACCAGGGGGAGCGGCTCCGGTTCGAGGTGCCCGCCGACGTCCACGCGGGCCTGAACGAGCTGGCGCGGCGGCACCGCGCGAGCCTGTTCATGGTGGTGCAGGCGGGCGTCGCGGCGCTGCTGTCGCGGCTCGGCGCGGGCGAGGACGTGCCGATCGGCACGCCGGTCGCCGGCCGCTCCGACGACGCGCTCGACGACCTCATCGGGTTCTTCGTGAACACGCTGGTGCTGCGCACCGACACGTCGGGCAACCCGACGTTCGGCGAGCTGCTCGACCGCGTCCGCGAGGGCGACCTCGCCGCGTTCGCCAACCAGGACGTGCCGTTCGAGCGGCTCGTGGAGGTCGTGAACCCGGCGCGGTCGATGGCCCGGCACCCGCTGTTCCAGACGATGATCGCCTTCAACAACAACGACGCGCGCGGGCTGGAGGACTCCGGTCGGCGGCTGCCCGGCCTCACCGTCGCCGGGCACCCGGCCGCCACCGGCGTGGCCCGCTTCGACCTGCTGTTCGTGGTCGAGGAGCGGCGCTCGGCCGAGGGCGGCATCGGCGGCACGCTGGAGTACAGCGCCGACCTGTTCGACGCGGAGACGGCGCGGGCGATCACCGACCGGCTCGTCCGGCTGCTCGCGCAGGTGGCCGAGCGCCCCGACGCGCCGCTCGACCGGATCGAGGTGCTGGACGAGGGGGAGCGGCGCCGCGTCCTGCACGACTGGAACGCCACCGCGCGCCCGGTCCCCGCGCGGCTGCCCGTCGAGCTGGTCGAGGACCGGGTCGCCGCCACCCCCGACGCGATGGCGGTGGCGACCGACACCGGCCTGCTCACCTATGCCGAGCTGGACTCCCGCGCCAACCGGCTCGCGCACCTGCTGGCCGGCCGGGGCATCGGGCCGGAGCGGGCGGTCGCGATCGCGCTGCCGCGCGGCCTCGACCAGGTCGTGGCGGTGCTGGCCGTGCTGAAGACCGGCGCGGCCTACCTGCCGCTCGACCTCGGCTACCCGGCCGACCGGATCGCGTTCATGCTCGCCGACACCCGTCCGGCCTGCGTGATCACGACGGCGGACGCGGCGCTGCCCGGCGCCGGCCTGCCCCGCGTCCTGCTCGACGACCCCGCCCTGCTCGCCGGGCTCCCCGAGCACGCGCCGGACGGCGCCGCCCGGCATCCCGCCCACCCGGCCTACGTGATCTACACCTCGGGCTCGACGGGACGCCCCAAGGGCGTCGTCATGCCGTCCGGCGCGCTGGCCAACCTCGTGGCCTGGCACAACGCCGAGGGCGGCGGCCCCGGCACGAGGGTCGCGCAGTTCGCGGCGCTCGGCTTCGACTCCTCCGCCCGGGAGATCCTCACCGCGCTCGCCGGCGGCAAGTGCCTGATGATCATGGACGAGGACGTCCGGCGCGACCCGCGCGCGCTCGCGCACTGGCTGGAGCGGCACCGCGTCCAGGAGATCCGGATGCCCAACGTCATGCTCGCGGCGCTGTGCGAGGCGGCGGCCGAGGACGGGCTCACCCTGCCCGACCTGCTCGACCTCGGGCAGGGCGGCGAGGCGCTGCGGCTCACCCCGCAGGTCGGCGCGTTCCTGCGCGCCGTCCCCGGCCGGACGCTCCGCAACAACTACGGCCCGAGCGAGACCCACGCCGTCACGACCGCCCCGGTCGACCCCGGGTCCGGCGCGGACGCGCCGATCGGCCGGCCGATGTGGAACACGCGCGCCTACGTGCTGGACGCGGCGCTGCGCCCCGTCGCCCCCGGCGTCGCGGGCGAGCTGTACATCGCGGGCGACGCGCTCGCGCGCGGCTACCTGAACCGCCCGGGGACGACCGCCGAACGGTTCGTCGCGTGCCCGTTCGGCGGCCCCGGCGAGCGCATGTACCGGACGGGCGACCGCGTCCGCTGGACGCGCGGCGGCGACCTGGAGTTCCTCGGCCGCGCCGACGACCAACTCAAGATCCGGGGCTTCCGGGTCGAGCCCGGCGAGATCGAGGCCGCCCTCGCGGCGCGCTCGGACATCGGCGACGCCGCCGTCGCGGCGGCGGGCAGCCCCGCCCGCCTCGTCGCCTACGTCGTCGCGCGGCCCGGCGCCGCCCTCGACCTCGCCGCCGTGCGCGGCGGGCTCGCCGCGCGGCTGCCGGACTACATGGTCCCCGCCGCGTTCGTGGAGCTGGACGCGCTGCCGCTCACCCCGAGCGGCAAGCTCGACCGGCGCGCCCTGCCCGAGCCGCAGGACGACGTGGCGCCCGGACGCCCCGCGATGAGCCCGCACGAGGACCTGCTCTGCGGCCTGTTCGCCGAGGCGCTCGGGCTGGAGCGGGTCGGGCCCGAGGACAACTTCTTCGAGCTCGGCGGCCACTCGCTGCTCGCCGCGCGGCTGATGCGCCGGGTCGAGGCGACACTCGGCGTCAAGCTCGCGGTGCGGCGGCTGTTCGAGGCGCCGACCGCCGCGGGGCTCGCCGACGTGATCACCGCCGACCACGCCTACGACTCCTACCAGGTCGTGCTGCCGCTGCGCAGCGCGGGGACGCGGCCGCCGCTGTTCTGCGTCCACCCCGCGTCCGGGCTGAGCTGGTGCTACTCGGTGCTGCTGCACCACCTCGGCGCCGAGCACCCGGTCTACGGGTTGCAGGCGGTCGCCGGGGACGCGGGCGGCCTGCCCGGCACCGTCGAGGAGATGGCCGCCGGGTACGTCGAGCGCATCCGCGAGATCCAGCCCGAGGGCCCCTACCGGCTGCTCGGCTGGTCGTTCGGCGGCAACGTCGCCTACGCGATCGCGACCGAGTTGCAGAGCCGCGGCGCGGAGGTGGAGCTGCTCGCGCTCGTCGACTCCTACCCGAGCGGGCGGGACCGGGGCGTCCCCGAGCCCACCGAGCGCAGCGTCGTGGAGATGATCCTCAAGGCCGTCGGCTTCGACTACGACGAGAGCGACCTGGAGGCGGGCCGCTTCCCCGTCGAGCGGTACCTGGAGTACCTGCGGCAGGAGAACAACTCGGCGGGCTACCTCGACGAGGACGAGCTGTTCGCGATGAAGGACGTGTTCCTCAACAACGCCCGGCTGCTGTGGCACTCCACGCCCGGCCGCTACCAGGGCGAGGTGCTGTTCTTCGAGTCCACGGGCCCGCTCGGACGGGACCTGTGGGAGCCCTACGTGGACGGCGCCATCGACGGCCACGACATCGACCGGGGCCACGAGGAGCTGCTGACCGCGCCCGAGTCGGTGGAGCGGATCGGCGCCGAGCTGTCCCGCCGCCTGCGATGAACCGAGAACGGAAAGGAACCCCAATGAAGGACGGCACGAAGGAGCCCGTGCGGATCGCCGGATGGTCGGGGCCGCGCAACATCTCCACCGCGTTCATGCGGGCCTGGGAGAACCGCGAGGACACCGTCGTCGTGGACGAGCCGCTCTACGCCCACTACCTGGCCGCCACCGGCCTCGACCACGTCGACGCCGACAAGGTGATCGCCGAGGGCGAGCCCGACTGGCGGGCGATGGTCGACAGGCTCCTCGGGCCGGTCCCGGGCGGCCACCCCGTCTACTACCAGAAGCACATGGCGCACCACCTGCTCCCGGGCATGGACCGCTCCTGGATCAAGGAGCTGACCAACGTCATCCTGATCCGCGACCCGCGCCAGGTCGTCGCGTCCTACGTCAGGACGGCGATCAAGAACGCGGAGCTGGCCGTCACGCCCGAGGACATCGGCGTCCCGCAGCAGGTGACGCTGTTCGACGAGCTGACCGAGATCGGCGCCCGGCCCCCCGTCGTGGACGCGATGGACCTGCTCAACGAGCCCGAGACCGTGCTGCGGGCGCTGTGCGACCACGCCGGGATCGAGTTCACCGACCGGATGCTGTCGTGGCCGCCCGGCCCGCGCCCGACCGACGGCGTCTGGGGCGCCTCCTGCTACGACCGCGTCTGGAAGTCCACGGGGTTCGAGCCCTACCGGCCGCGCGCCGGAGAGCTGCCCGCCGGTGCGGAACGCACCGTGAACGCCTGCCTGCCGCACTACGAATATCTTCTGGAAAACCGAATCAAAGTCTGAGAAGAACAGCAATAGACCCGATATAGAAATTATCTAGCGCGGCCTGAATAAAATGGCATCGCAGGTGTGATGTGCGAGCGCGAGAGGAGAGCGCCTAAATGACGAATCCGTTCGAGGACGCGGACGGCAGGTACCTGGTGCTGGTCAACGACGAGGGCCAGCACTCGCTGTGGCCGGCGTTCGCCGAGGTCCCGCAGGGCTGGAGCGTGGCGCTGCCCGAGACCGGCCGCCAGGAATGCCTCGACTACATCAACGAGAACTGGACCGACATGCGTCCGAAGAGCCTCGTCGCGGCCATGGAGCGTGGCTGAGATCGGGCGGCGGATCGAGCCGGACAGCGGAGGGACGGCGCGGATGAACCACCCCACAGCGCTCGCCGACAGCGTGGCGGAGTACGAGGCGAACGGCTGCGTCGCGGCGGGCCGGCTCGACACCGCCACCGTGGACGAGCTGCGCGCGAGCATCGACCGGATCAGCAAGGAGACGCGCCCCGAGGTCGTCTACGAGGCGGGCGGCGACGTCGTCCGCGCGCTGCACGGATGCCACCGCTTCGACGCCGCGTGCGCCGAGCTGGTGCGGCACCCGATGCTGCTCGACCTCGCCGAGGCCGTCCTCGGCGGCCCGGTCTACGTCTACCAGTTCAAGGTCAACGTCAAGCAGCCCCGCGAGGGCAAGGAATGGCCCTGGCACCAGGACTACCCGTTCTGGCACCACGAGGACGGCATGCCCGCGCCCCGCGCGCTCAACATCGGGATCTTCCTGGACGACGTCCACGAGGACAACGGGCCGCTGACCGTCCTGCCCGGCACCCACCGGCTCGGCATCATCGAGTCGCCGGGCGCGGTGCCCCCGGCCAAGGGCGGCGACTGGCGCGACCACGTGTCGGAGAAGCTGACCTACACCGTGGACGACGCGCGGGCGGCCGAGCTGGAGCGCGACCACCCGAGCCGCGCGCTGCTCGGCCCGGCGGGCACCGTGGTCGCCTTCCACCCGAGCCTGCTGCACTCCTCGACCAACAACCCGTCCGAGACGCGGCGGGCCCTGCTCCTGATCACCTACAACGCGGTGGACAACGTGCCCGCGCACGTCACCCGGCCCGAGTTCCTCGTGGACCGCGACACCACCCCCCTCGAACGGCGCTGAGGGACCCATGCCCCTGATCCCGGTCAACGGCGTCCGGCTCCACTACCTCGACGACGGCGACGGCGAACCCGTCGTGATGGTCATGGGGACGGGCGGCGGCGCGCGGGCCTGGCACCTGCACCAGGTCCCGGCGCTCACCGCCGCGGGCTACCGGACGATCACGCTCGACAACCGGGGCATCGCGCCGAGCGACGAGTGCGCGGAGGGGTTCGGCGTCGACGACCTGGTCGGCGACGTCGCCGCGCTGATCGAGGCGCTGGACGTCGGGCCGTGCCGCCTGGTCGGGACGTCGATGGGCGCCTACGTCGTGCAGGAGCTCGCCCTCGCCCGTCCCGACCTCGTGTCCCGGGCCGTGCTCATGGCGACCCGGGGCCGCGGCGACGAGATGCGCGACGCGCTCGCGCGGGCCGAGGCCGAGCTCTACGACTCGGGGGCGGCGCTGCCGCCGTCCTACCTCGCGGCCGTCCGGGCGGCGCAGAACCTCTCGCCCCGCACGCTGGACGACCCGCAGGCCGTCCGCGACTGGCTGGACGTGTTCGAGGCGACGCCGCCCGCCGGGCCCGGCGTGCGCGCCCAGCTCGGGCTGGAGCCGATCCCCGACCGGCTCGCCGCCTACCGGGCGATCGCCGTGCCCTGCCACGTCATCGCGTTCGCCGACGACCTGCTCACCCCGCCGCACCTCGGCCGGGAGCTGGCCGCGACGATCCCGGGCGCCACCTTCGAGCTGATCGGCGGCTGCGGCCACTACGGGTACCTGGAGGACCCCGAGGCGGTCAACAAGAGCGTCATCGAATTCCTCCGCGCGCCCGTATGAATTCACAATGACAGCCCTGTCAGTAAATGGAGGATGTTCCCATGTCCGAAAGCCGTGAATGGCGCCCCCTGGAGGTCCACGCGGACGCGGAGGGCCTGCCGTCCGGCGCGGACGGTGTGCTGGAGTACGTCCGGTCCGGGGACTTCGGCGACCTGCTGGTGAAGTCGAAGGCGGTCGTGTTCCGCGGCTTCGGGCTCGCCGAGGACACCCTCGAACCGGTGATGGACGAACTGCTGCCCGGCCGCCTCGCCTACCTGCACGGGACGTCCCCCCGAACCAAGGTGGGCGACAACGTCTACACCTCGACGGAGTACCCGCAGGAACTGACGATCTCGATGCACAACGAGCTGTCGTATGCGCACAGGTGGCCGTCGCGGCTCATGTTCTGCTGCACGACCACGCCCGGCAGCGGCGGCGCCACGCCCGTGGTCGACGGCGTCCGCTGGCTCGGGTCGCTGGACGCCGAGGTCCGCGACGCGTTCGCGGGCGGCGTCCGCTACACCCAGAACCTGCACGACGGCCTCGGCCTCGGGCTGAGCTGGAAGACCACCTTCGAGACCGAGAGCCGCGAGGAGGTGGAGAAGTTCCTCGCCGACACCGAGGCGGAGTGGGAGTGGCGGTCCGACGGCACGCTGCGGATCGTCCAGCACCGCCCGGCCACGATCCGCCACCCCGTGACCGGCGACGAGGTCTGGTTCAACCAGGCCGACCAGTTCCACCCCGCCGCGCTCGGCGACGAGACCGCCGCCGAGCTGGCCGAGATCCTCCCGCCGGAGGAGCTGCCCCAGTCGGTCACCTACGCCGACGGGACCCCGATCCCCGCGGAGCACGTGATCCACGTCCGGGACGTCGCGCTCGACGTCGCGGTCGACGTCGACTGGGTCGCCGGCGACCTCATGATCATCGACAACGTCGCCGTGGGCCACGGTCGCCGCCCGTTCACCGGGGACCGGCGGGTGCTGGTCGCCATGTCCTGACCGACGCCCATCTCGCGGGAGACCTCCATGGACCTCAGCCTGTTCTACTTCGCCAACGACAGCACCGCCGCGAGCGGCGGAGGGCGCTACGACCTCCTGATGGAGGGCGCGCGCTACGCCGACGTGCACGGCTTCTCGGCCGTGTGGACGCCCGAGCGGCACTTCCACCCGTTCGGCGGCTCCTACCCGAACCCCTCGGTGCTCGGCGCCGCCGTGGCCGCCATCACCGAGAACGTCGCGATCCGCGCGGGGAGCGTCGTCTCGCCGCTGCACCACCCGCTGCGCATCGCCGAGGAGTGGTCGGTCGTCGACAACCTCTCCAACGGCCGCGTGGGCCTCGCCTTCGCCTCCGGCTGGAACGCGGTCGACTTCGCGCTCGCGCCCGGCGCGTACGAGGGGCGGCGGCAGACCGTCATCGACTCCGTCCACACCGTCCGGAAGCTGTGGCGCGGCGAGAGCCTGGCCGCGACCGACGGGCGCGGCCGCGACATCGAGGTCCGCGCCTACCCGCCGCCCGTCCAGGACGAGCTGCCCGTCTGGGTGACGGCCGCGCGCGGCATCGACACCTTCCGCGCCGCCGCCAAGCTCAAGGCCGGGGTGCTCACCCACGTGCTCGGGCAGACCCCCGCCGAGCTGGCGGCGAAGATCGCCGAGTACCGCCGGGTCGCCGCCGCCGAGCACGACGGCTGGCAGGGGCACGTCGTGCTGATGCTGCACACCCTGCTCGGGGACGACCTGGAGCAGGTCAGGCGGCATGTCGACGCGCCGTTCCGCGCCTACCTCAAGAGCTCGCTGCACCTGTTCGCCTCCTCGCTGGTCGGCGGCGAGATCGACGTGTCCACGATGAACGCCGACGACGTCGACTTCCTCATCGAGAAGGCCTTCGAGCGCTACTTCCCGACCGGCGGCCTGTTCGGCACCATCGAGCAGGCCGTCGAGGTCGTCGAGATGGCCGCCGGGATCGGCGTGGACGAGCTGGCCTGCCTGATCGACTTCGGCGTGGACGGCCTCGCCGCCCTCGCCGGCCTCGAACACCTCGGCAAGCTCCATTCGGTGCTGCCCCGGGGATGACCAGGGACAGCACCCGAGGTGCCCGCCGCCGCACCCGCGCGACCCGCGGGAGCGGCGGCGGCGACGGGCTCCGCCCGCTCCGGAAGAACAGGGACTACCGCCTCCTGTGGAGCGGGGCCTGGGTGTCGTTCCTCGGCTCCCGGGTCGCCCAGGTCACCTATCCGCTGCTGGTCCTGTGGGCCACCGGCAGCGCCGCCTACGCGGGGATCATCGCGTTCGCCGCGTCCGCCCCGAACCTCGTGTTCCAGCTCCCCGCCGGGGCGCTCGTCGACCGCTGGGACCGCAAGCGCGTCATGATCGTGTGCGCGCTCGGGCGCTTCCTCGTGCTCGGCAGCGTCCCGCCCGTCCTGCTGGTCGGGAAGATCAACCTGATCCACCTGGTCGTGGTCGTCTTCGTGGACGGCTCGCTGACCATCTTCTACACGCTGGCGGAGCGGGCCATCATCCGCCAGGTCGTGGACCGCCGCCAACTCCCCGACGCGCTCTCCCAGAACGAGGTCCGCAGCCGCGTCGCCGGCCTGGTCGGCGGGCCGCTCGGCACGTCCATCTTCGGCCTCGCCAAGGGCGTGCCGTTCATGGTCGCGACGCTCGCGCACCTGATCTCCGTCCTCGCCATCATGCGGATCCGCGCGAAGAAGCCGGAGAAGGCGCCCGCGAAGCCGCAACCGCAGCAGGCCGCGCCGGCCGCGCCGGCCGCGCCGGCCGCGCCGCAGAAGGCGCCGCAGAAGAAGCCGTCGCTGATGTCCGACATCCGCGAGGGCATCGTCTGGCTCTGGCGGCAGAAGACGCTGCGCATCGCGATCCTCCTCTACTCGATCACCAGCGCGCTGTTCCCGTTCATCAGCCTCGGCGTCCCGGTCATCCTGGTCGTCGAGGAGGGGCGCGGCCCGGCCACCGTCGGCGCGGTCTCGGCGGTCAGCAGCATCGGCGGCATCATCGGGTCGGCCGCGACGAACTGGCTGATGAAGCGGTTCGGGATCCGGCCGCTGTTCATCGGCGTCCACGTGAGCTGGTTCCTGCTGATGGTCGCGATGGCGTTCGCCCGCACGCCGATGGCGATCGGCGCGGTGTTCGCCGGGCTCAACGTCGTCACCGCGCTGTTCGGCGTGGTCGGCGCCGTCTACCAGATGAAGGTCACCCCCGCCGACATGCAGGGCCGGGCGGGCGCCACCGTCGGCCTGCTCGTGCTCGGCGCGACCGCGCTCGGCTCCCTCGGCGCCGGGTTCGCGCTGGAGGGCCTCGGCTCGGTCCACACCATCTGGGCGGTCAGCGGCGTCATGCTGTTCCTGACCGTCATCGCGATCGTCAGCCCAGGGCTGCGCGCGGGCGCCAGGGACCCCGCCTTCACCGTCTACGCGGGCCGGCACCGCCGCGAGGAGCGGGCCGAGGAGATGGACACCTACCTCACCCAGGCCCGGACGCTGCGCGTCCCGGTGTCGGCGGAGAGCCTCACGATCCCGCTGAAGCTCCCCAACCTCGGCGCCGCCCACCCGTTCGCGCCGCCGCCCTACATCCCCAACCAGCACGATCCGTCCGACCCCAACGCCACGCGCTGGGACATCCCCGTCATCAGGCCGCCGCAGCGGCCCGCCGAGGAGAAGCGCGTCGCGGGAGGCCCCGCCCCGCCACCGGAGACCCCGGAGTCCCCCGAGCCTGCGGACTCCGGGACCTACCGCGCCGACCCGGCCAAGACCACCACGCGGAGCGACATCCCGCTGCCGCGGCGCCGTCCCCCCGGTGACATGGAGCGCACATGAGCAACCTGACGACCCGGACGAGCGCCCCGGCCGACGAGTTCCGCGAGGTGATGTCGCACGTCGCCAGCGGCCTGGTCGTGATCGCGGGGCTGCGCGGCGGACGTCCCGCCGGGCTGACCGCCAGCAGCTTCTTCTCGGTCTCGATGAGGCCCCGCCTCGTCGGCTTCTGCGTCGCGACCGCGTCCCGCACCTGGCCCGGGCTCGCCGGGGACGGCGGCGCCCTGTGCGTCAGCCTGCTGGCGCGCGACCAGCGCTCGGTCGCGGACGCGATGGCCAGCCGCGACCCCGACAAGCACACCCGCGTCGAGTGGACGCCGTCCCCGGCGGGCCGCCCGGTCGCGGCCGGCGCCATCGCGGCGATCGACTGCGAGGTCGCCGCCGCCGTCCCCGCCGGGGACCACCTCATCGTGACCGCGCTGGTCGGCGCGATCACGCACTACGGCGAGCGGGAGCCGCTGCTCTACCACCGCCGCGGCTACCACGGCCTCGGCCCGAGGCTCCCCTAGGAGGACGGGCCCGGAAAGTGAGGAACCGGTCAGGGGCCCGAGCCCCTGACCGGTTCCTCGCGGCGGAGAGGCGCCGCTTGGGGTGGGTCCTAGCAGACGGCCGTCAGGCGGACGTCGGCGATGTCGGGCAGCGGCGGGCAGGGGCGCAGCGAACCGACGCCGCTGACCGCGCGCTCCCGCCCGAACTCCCGGTACAGCTCGTGGAACCGGTAGCGCGGCATGCCCGATATCGGGCAGATGCCGACCTGGAGCATCCAGGCGTCCACGAGCGACTCCACGATCTCCTCGGCGGCGTCCTCCGGGACGTCCAGGACGAGCGCGGCCGTCCGGGCGGAGAACTCCTCGGCGTCGAGCAGGCTCAGCAGCGCGAACGCCTCCCGCGCCGGCTCGTCCAGGTCGTCGTAGTCGGCCTGGATGCGGGCGCGCAGGTCCATCCGGCCGTAGCGCAGCTCGTCGAGCCTGCTGCCGGACGCGGCGATCCGCTGCGCGACCATCGCGAGGCTCCAGTGCGGCTTCGCGCACAGCCTGGAACCGAGGATCCGCAGCGCCAGCGGGTGCGCGCCGCACAGGTCGACGAGCCTGCGGGCGCTCTCGGGGTCGCGCCCCACCCGCTCCTCGCCGACGATCCGGCTCAGCATCGCCACGCCGCCCTCGGCGCCGAGCGTGTCCAGCCGGATCGTCCGGACGGAGGCGTGGGTGGCGAGGTCCCGCCGGGTGGTGACGATCGTCCGGCACTCCTGGCCGCTCGGCAGCAGCGGCGTCACCTGCATCTCGTCGACGGCGTTGTCGAGCACGACGAGCACCCGGCGGTCGGCGACGAGGCTCCGGAACAGCTGCACCCGCTCGGCGAGCCCCTCCGGGATCTCCTGGTCGGACATGCCGAGCGCGCGCAGGAACGACAGCAGCACCACCGCCGGGGGGACGATCCGCCCCTCCGCCGTGACGAGGTCGCCGTAGAGCTGCCCGTCGGGGAACTGGTCCTGCGCGGCGTAGGCGGCGCGGACGGCGAGGGCCGTCTTGCCCGACCCCGCCATCCCGGTGATCTGGAACGTGGCGGGGGCGGAGTTGTCGCGCGAGGTCAGCAGGTCGAGGAGGCCGTTCAGGACCTCCGTCCGCCCGGCGAAGTCGACGGCGTTGGGCGGCAGCAGCCGCGGCCGGGCGGGCCCGCGCCGCCCGCCGACCCGCGCCGGCTCGCCGCCCGGGACGTGCTTGAGCGAGGCGTCGCTGGTCAGGATCGCCTGGTGGATGTCCATCAGGGCGGCGCCCGGGTCGATGCCGTACTCCTCGGCGAGCATCCGCCGGCCCTCCTGGAAGACGGCCAGCGCGTCGGTCTGCCTGCTGCTCCGGTACAGCGCGATCATGAGCTGGCCGCGGAACCGCTCGCGCAGCGGGTACTCCGACACCAGCCCGGTCAGCTCGGAGATCAGCCGCAGGTGGTCGCCGAGCGCGAGGTCGGCGTCGATGCGGTGCTCCAGCACGGCCATCCGGGCCTCGTCGAGCCGGGGCAGCTCGGTCTCGGCGAGGAACTCGGTCACGTTGGCGAGGGCGGGCCCGCGCCACAGCGACAGCGCCTCCCGGAACCGGATGCTCGCCTCCCGGTAACGCGTCTTACCAAGATCCTCGACGCCCGCCTCCGACAGCCGGAGAAAGCGCTCGTGGTCGAGTTCGGAATGGCCGATCCGCATCATGTAGCCGGGCGGCTTGCGGGCGATGCTCACCTCCGACCCCAGATACTTGCGGAGTCGGGACACGTAGGTGTAGATCTGCGCGCTGGACGTCGCCGGAGGGTTCTCCCCCCACAGCAGCGCGCTCAGCCTGTCGTCCGGAAGAATGCCCTCCCGCGCGAGGAGCAGGGAGGCGAGGACGGTCTTCTGCTTGGCACCGTCCAACGCGATGAGGCGCCCATCGCGGCGAGCTTCAATGGAGCCGAGAATGCGAAATTCCACGCTGAATCCCCCAGTAGTAGTTCCTGTCGACGGAGGTGGGTCGGCGCCCGCGTCGCCCGCACACTGGGCGACGTCCGCGCGGACGCCTTCACTTCCGTCCACCGGCGGCCGGCGTCCCCGCCCGGCCTCCGGCTCCGGTGCCCCCGGCCCGGTCGCCGCCGTCCGCGACGTCCTCGGCCGGGTCACCGCCTTCGGTGCCCCGTACACCGTGTCCTGCTCGCTTCACCCCTCGTCGCCGCGCCGAGGCATGCGTCGGGCCTCGGCTCTCTCGTGTTCTGTCTTGTGCTGCGTTCTGGTGACCACTGCGTTTCAGTGACCACCGTGTTCCGGTGAGTACTGTGTTCGAGCTGCGTTGTGTTTCGGTTGGAACCGTGTTTCAGACTGTGCTTACCTGCGCGGCCGCGGGGGAGCCGCAGTGCCTCCGGACGCGCGGGGGAGGGGCGGGCACGGCCGCCTCCCCCGGAGCCCTCGCCGGATCCCAGGCGACGTCAGGACGTTCCGACCGGCGGCGCCCACCGGGACGACCCGGGGGCACGGCGGGGAACGGCGGCGCGTCGCGGGGAGCACGAAGGCGACTGCGCGGTGACGACTCTGGCGGAGGGCACACCCCAAGTGTCGCGGTCGTCCCTTACAGATCGCTTACCACCGGGACGCGCGGCGCGTCCGAACCCGGTCACACGCCGTCGAGCAGGGCTTTCACGTTCTCGGCGGCATCGGTGTCCTCCAGCCGCTCGAACATGCCGAGCGCCTCGCGCCACACCTTCCCGGCCGCGTCGTCCGCGCCGGTGCCCCGGTAGGCGTGGCCGAGCGCGGTCAGGGCGGCGGCGAGGAACGCCTGCCAGCCCCGCGCCCGCCACAGCCGCACCGACTCCTCCAGCGCGTCCACGGCCTCCGCGGGGCGGCCCGCGGCCAGCTCCAGCTCGCCGAGCACCTTCAGCGCGTCGGCGAGATGGTGGTTCATCCTGTACCGGCGGCTGATGGAGATGACCGTGCCGATGGCGGGACGCACCCGGGGGTCGTCCGTCGCCGCGTACAGCTTCCCGAGGTACAGCAGCGAGAACGCCTCGGCGTAGCGGTCCTGGAGGGCGTGGCAGAGGTCCAGCGAGCGCACGAGCAGGTCGTGGCCCTCGCCGACCCGTCCGGTGAGGCACTGCGCGACGCCGAGGAACTGCATCGCGGTCGCCTCGACCCGGGGGTTGCCGAGCAGCCGGGCCAGCTCCAGGCTGCGGGTCAGCTCGGCGGCGGCGGCCTCCGCGTTGCGCTCGCCGTGGGCGAGGCCCATCAGATGGTGGGCGCGGGCCTCGCCGCCGAGGTGGTCGGTCTCGCGGGCCAGCTCCAGAGCCCGCCGCGCCGACTCCATCGCCCGCGCGGGCTCGCCCATGGCCGCGAGGCCCCAGCCGCGCATGACCAGCGCGTCCGACATCCCGCGCCGCTCCCCGGCCGCCTCGAACAGCCGGAGCAGCTCGCCCGCGCCCTCGTAGAGGTTGACCATCGCCTCGCCCGGACGGTCGGCCGCGAGCCACGTCGTCACCTCGATCAGCCCGCGCGCCAGCACCGCCTCGCCGAGGACGTTGCCCGCCGCGCGGCAGACCCGCGTCGCGCGCTCGTGCATCAGCCGCCAGCCCGACGCCATGCCCTTGATGTCGAGGTACTTCTCCTGGGACGCGGCGAGGTCCCAGGCCAGCTCGTCCAGGCCGAGGTCGCACGCCTGGAGCACCCCGGCCGACAACGCGTCCCGCTCGGCGTCGAACCAGGCCATCGGGTCGGCCAGCAGCCGCTCGGCGGCCGCGGCGGGCAGCGGCACCCGCGTCGCCGTCCCGTGGATCAGCGCGTAGCAGGGGCCGGGCACGCGCTCGGCGGCGCGCTCGGTCAGCCACAGCCAGCCCCCGAGCGCGCGCCGGACGGCCGCCGCGCGGGTCTCGCCGTCCTCCTCGCCCGCGGCCAGCTCGCGCGCGTAGAGCCGCACGAGGTCGTGGTAGCGGAAGCGCGGCGCGCCGGTCGCGTCGATGTCCGCGACCGTGAGCAGCTGCGCGTCGACCAGCGCCTCCAGATGGTCGCGGCCGGTCTCGAACGGCACCTCCAGCACCGCCGCCGCGACCCAGTCGGCGAAGTCGGGGGCGTCCAGCAGCGCCAGCAGCCGGAACAGCCGCCGCGTCGCGGCGGGCAGCCGCGCGTAGCTCAGCTCGAAGCACGCCCGCACCGCGAGGTCGCCGGTGCTCAGCTCGTCGAGCCTGCGGCGCTCGTCGCGCAGCGCGGAGGCGAGCTGCTCCAGCCGCCAGTGCCGCCGCCCCGACAGCCGCGCGCCCGCGATCCGCACGGCGAGCGGCGTGTAGGCGCACAGCCGCACGATCTCGGCGGCCGCCTCGGGCTCGGCGGCGAGCCGGGCGGGCCCGATGATCCGGCCGAGCAGCCGCACCGCCTGCTCGGAGGAGAAGGCGTCCAGGTCGGCGGACGCGGCGCCGTCCAGCCCCGTCAGCGGGACCCGGCTGGTCACGATGGCCGCCGAGCCGCTGGAGCTCGGCAGCAGCGGCCGCACGTCCCGCTCCGACAGCGCGTCGTCGAGCACGACCAGCACGCGGCGGCTCGCGAGCAGGCTGCGGTACAGCGCCTCGCGGTGCTCCTCGGACGGCGGGATGTCGCGCCCCGCCATGCCGAGCGCCCGCAGGAAGCCCTCCAGGACGCGGCCGACGCAGGCGTGCCCCCCGTCGGGCGTGCGCATCCTCGCGTACAGGGTGCCGTCGGGGAACGTCGCGGACTGCGCCTGCGCGACGTGCAGCGCGAGCGTCGACTTGCCGACCCCGCCCATCCCGGTGATGACCGTCACCGACGGCGTGCGGCGGCGGGCGAGCGCCTGCGACAGCGCCCGCACCTGCTCCTCGCGGCCGACGAAGTCGGGCACCGGCGGCGGCAGCTGCGCCGGGACCGGGACCGTGGGCGCGCGCTCGTCGTCGGCGGGCTCGCGCGGACGCGGCGCCTCGGCGGTCCGCCCGTCGCGGCTCAGCGCCGACAGGTACACCCGGTGGACGCGCTCGCCCGGCTCAACGCCCAGCTCCTCCACGACCCGGTCGCGGAAGACCCCGTAGCGGCTGAGCGCCTCGGCGGCCCGCCCGTCGTGGGTCAGCAGCTCCAGCAGCCGTCCGGCGAGGCCCTCGTGCAGGGGATACGCCTCGGCCAGCGCGGTGAGCCGTCCGATCGCGGTGCCGGGGCGCCCCGCCGCGAGCGCGAGCCCCGCCAGCTCCATCGCCGCCGACTGCACCTCGTCGTCCACCGACCGGAACAGCGGGTCGGCGAGGTCGGCGGCGGCGAGGTCGGCCAGCACGGGCCCGCGCCAGGGCGCGAGCGCCGACTCCAGCGACCGGAGCCGTTCGAGCACCTGCCGCGCCTTGGTCGCCCGCCGCACCGACGTCCGGAAGCGGCCGAGGTCGACCGAGCCCTCGGGCAGCCGCAGGTGGTAGCCGACGCCGTCGTTGGTCAGCGTCCAGGTGGACTCGGTGGACGGCCCGAACCGGCCGAGCCAGCGCCGCAGCCGGGAGACCGCCACCTGGACCGCTCCCGGGCCGACGCGCTCCGCGCGGTCGTCCCAGACCAGGTCCATCAGCCGGGCCGTGCTCAGCGGGCGGTCGCCGGCGATCAGCAGCGCGCCGAGGAGCCCCCGCAGGATCGGTGAGCGCGGCGGCGGCACGGGGGCGCCGCGCGCCTCGATGCGCAGCGGGCCGAGGACCTCGAAGCGAACGGCCCTCGTCGAGGTGTCGGGGGTCGTATCAGTGGTCGTGGCGGGGGGAGCTTCATCGGGTCTCACCTCTGGCATGCCAACCCGTGTCTTTACACACCGACGGCCGCGTTCCAGCGCTGTCGCGGATCCGTCCCTGTATAGCATGGCGCGATGTCCGATTTCGGGGTTGCGGCCACGGAGGAAACGACCTCATCGGCCGTCCGTTCCGACCGGAGCGGGGTTTTCGCGGTCTATGCGATCTATGCGGCGGAAGGACTGTCGTTCGCCGCGGTGACCTCCCGCGCCCCGGAGATACAGCTGGCGCACGGGCTGAGCGACGACGCCATCAACCTCCTCGTGGCGTGCGTCCCGGCGACGGCCATCGCCGGGGGCCTGCTCGCCGCGCGGGTGGCGGCGCGCTTCGGCCCCGGCCCGCTGCTGCGGTGCGCGCAGGTGCTGTTCCACGCGTCCGTACTGGCGGTCGGAGTGGTCCGCGGCGTCCCCGCGCTGGTCGTGACGCTGGTCGCGCTCGCGCTGTCGGTGGGGGCGCTGGACGCGGCGATGAACGCGCAGGCCGTCGCCGTCCAGGCGCGCGCCGGGCGCAGCGTGGTCAACGGCTTCTTCGCGGTGTGGAGCGCGATGGGCATCGCCGGATCGCTGTGGATCTCGCTCGCCAACGGCACCGGCGTCTCCCTGTCCGCCGGGTTCGCGCCGCCCGCCGCGCTCGGCCTGCTGGTGGCGCTCGCCACCGTCCGGTTCCGGCTTCCCGCCGAGGACGGCGCGGCCGCGCCCGGCCTGGAGGAGCCCGCCTGCCAGGCCGTGCCCTGGCGCCCGCTCCTGGTGATCGGGGGCGTGCTGGCCTGCGCGTACGTGGCCGAGGGCGCGGTCATGGGGTTCGCCGTGAAGTACGTCCAGGGGGATCTGCGCGGCTCGGCCGCCGTCGCGCCGCTGGCGATCGCGGCGTTCGCGCTGACCACCGTGCTCGGCCGGTCGCTGGCCGACCGCGCGATCGGCCGCTGGGGCGCGCCGAGGCTGGTGCGGGCGGGCGCGCTCGTCACGACCGCGGGCCTGCTCGCCGTCGCCGCCGCCCCCGGCCCGGCGGTCGCCATCGGCGGGTTCGCGCTGGCCGGACTCGGCCTCTGCTCGATGGCGCCGAGCGCCTACGCCGCCGCCGGACGGCACGACCCCGGCGGCCGGGGCGTCGCCGTGGCCCGCGTCGGCATCTTCAACTACATCGGGTTCGTGTGCGGCACCGCGATGGTCGCGGCCGTGCATCCGCTGTCGGGCTACCGCGCCGGATACGCGGTCGCCGCGGTGGCCCTCGTCGTGGTGGCGGCCCTCGCCGGACGCCTCGCCTCCGGCCCGCTCCAGCGGCACCGGCGGTTGGCGACGTCCTGATCCCGTGGCCATCACCGCCGCCTTTCCACTTGTCGCACGCCTATGGTTCCGCCGAAGAACAAGGGAAGCACGCGGAGAAACGCTCGCGCTATATTGGTGCTATATTCACTGGTGGTCAGCGGTGCTTCCCGGGTGCGGGCGGCGGGCCTTCTGAATGGCCCTTATATAGCCTTACCGAAGTGAATTCAATACTCCGCTGGAACGATTCTCGGGTACCACCTGGGTCGTATCGAATCGTGTTTGTCGGCCGTGGTGACGAGGAAATCAGTAGCCGCGGGGTGGATGCCGGGGACGGCGCGGATACCTAGCGTGTCGGGGGAGCAGCCATCTCTCGCCGAAGGAGCCACCGTGACCAGCGCGTATGCCAGCCCGCCCGGCGGATACCCCCCCGCCGCCGCGCCGCCCGCGCCGCCGGCCGTGGTCGCGACCGAGGTGTCGAAGGTGTACGGCTCGGGCGACGCGGCCGTCCACGCGTTGCGCGGGGTCAGCGTCGGGTTCGCCCGGGGCGTGTTCACCGCGATCATGGGCCCGTCGGGGTCGGGCAAGTCCACGCTGATGCACTGCCTGGCGGGGCTCGACACCGTCAGCGGGGGCCAGGTCCGGCTCGGCGACTCCGAGATCACCCGGATGAGCGACAAGCAGCTCACGCTGCTGCGCCGCAACCGGATCGGCTTCATCTTCCAGGCGTTCAACCTGCTGCCGACGCTGACCGCCGAGCAGAACATCAAGCTCCCGCTGGAGCTCGCGGGGCGCGCGCTCGACCAGCGCTGGTTCGACCAGGTCGTCGAGGTCGTCGGGCTGCGCGACCGGCTGAACCACCGGCCGAGCGAGCTGTCGGGCGGCCAGCAGCAGCGGGTGGCGTGCGCCCGCGCCCTCGTCGCCCGGCCCGAGGTCATCTTCGCCGACGAGCCGACCGGCAACCTCGACTCCCGCGCGGGGGCGGAGGTGCTGGGCTTCCTGCGCGGGTCCGTCCGGGAGATGGGGCAGACGATCGTGATGGTCACGCACGACCCGGTCGCCGCGTCCTACGCCGACCGCGTGGTGTTCCTGCGCGACGGGATGGTCGTCACCGAGCTGACCCGGCCGACCCCCGACGCCGTCCTCGACACGCTCAAGCGCCTGGGGGCCTGAGCCGATGCTGAAGACGGTGCTCGCGGGCCTGCTCGCCCACAAGCTTCGCCTCGTGCTGACCGGGGTGGCGATCACGCTCGGCGTGGGGTTCATCTCCGGGACGTTCGTGCTGACCGACACGGTGGAGAAGGGCATCGACGCGCAGTTCGCCGCGTCCGCCGACCGGGTGGACGTCGCGGTGCTGCCGAAGAAGCCGGGGCCCGAGCTGCCCGCCGCGCTGCTCGCGAGGGTCCGCGCGGTGCCCGGCGTCACCGAGGCGCACGCGATGGTGCAGGGCGAGGCCGCGCTGGTCGGCGCCGACGGCAAGGTCGTCGGCGACAGCCCCACCGCGGGGCTGTCGGTGTCGGACGGCACGCTCCAGCGCTATGAGATCAAGCAGGGCCGGGCGCCGCGCGGGCCGTCCGAGGCCGTCGTGGACGACGGGACGGCCGCCTCGCAGAAGTTCAGGCTCGGCCAGAGCATCACCATCCTGGACAGGCGGGAGCGCCCGCACCGGTTCACGATGGTCGGGGTCGTCGACTTCGGCGTCGCCTCCGGCACCGCGATGAACGGCGCGGTCGGCTTCGACACCCCGACCGCGCTGCGCATGACCGGGATGCGGACGCTCAAGGAGATCGACGTCCTCGGCGGGGACAAGGCGGCGGTCGCGGGCGCGGTCGGCGGCTCCTTCGACGTGCTGACCGGCAAGGAGCTGGGCGACCGGCTCGTCGCCGAGGTCGGCGGCGACACCGAGATCATCCGGATCGGGCTGCTGATCTTCGGGTTGATCTCGATGCTGGTGTCCGCGCTCGTCATCTACAACACGTTCTCGATCCTGATCGCCCAGCGGACGCGGGAGATGGCGCTGCTGCGCTGCGTCGGCGCCAGCCGCAAGCAGGTGTTCGGCGGCGTCGTCGCCGAGTCGGCGGCGGTGGGCCTCGCCGGGTCGGTGTTCGGCGTGGTCGCGGGGCTCGGCCTCGGGCACGGCTCGATCGCGCTGTTCAACGCGATGGGCGCCGAGATCGCCACCGCCGGGTTCGGGCTGTCGCCGCGCACCGTCGTGATCGGCCTGCTGGTCGGCGTGCTCGTGACCGTCGTGTCGGCGCTGCTGCCCGCCCGCGCCGCGACCCGGGTCGCGCCGATCGCCGCGCTGCGCACCGACCACGAGCCGGGCGGCGGGCGGTTCCGGCTCGCCTGGCCGCGCGCCACCGCGGCGGGCGTGCTCGGGGTGTCGGGCCTCGCCCTCGGCGTGCACGGCTCGCTGATCATGAAGAAGGGCGGGTCGGCGATCTCGATGGTCGGCATCGCCGGGCTGCTGGTCTTCCTCGCGATCATCGCGATGATGCCCGCGTTCGTCCGGCCGCTGGGCTGGCTGGTGGGCGCGATCCCGGCGCGGATCGGCGGCGTCCCCGGACGGCTCGCGGTCGAGAACGCGCGCCGCTCGCCGCGCCGCACCGCCACCACGACGATCGCGCTGACGATCGGCATCGGGCTGATGAGCCTGTTCGCGGTGATCGCCTCCAGCGCCAAGGCCAGCACGTCCGCGCAGCTCGACAAGGAGTTCCCCGTCGACTTCCAGTTGGAGGCGCAGTTCTCCGACGGCGAGACGCCCCGCACGATCCCGCACGAGCTGGCCGCCGCGCTGCGCGGCGTGCCGCAGGTGGGCGAGGTCGGCGAGATGCGCGTGCGGCGGAGCGAGGTGGACGGCAGGCCCGAGGAGGTCGGCACGCTCAACACCGGGGCGCTCGGCACGATCATCAAGCTCGACTTCTCCAAGGGCGCGCTCGCCGACCTGAAGCCGGGGACGGTCGCGGTGAACAGCGACGTCGCCAAGTCGCGCGGCTTCGGTCCGGGCGCCACCATCAAGATCAAGACGCGGCGCGGGGTGGTCCCCGCGAAGGTGACCGGCGTCTTCGGCGGCGACGCCCCGGCGCCCTCGATCCTGATGACCGAGCCTGACTTCGGCCGGCAGTTCGGCGCCGTGGACCCGACGGAGATCTACGTCAACGCCAAGGAGGGGGTGCCGGCGGCCGACGCCCGCTCGGCGGTCGAGCAGGCGGCCAAGCCCTACGCCACCGTGAAGGTGCGCTCGGTCGTGGAGGTCAAGAAGGAGCTGACGAAGATCATCGACATGGTTCTGATGATCTTCGCGGGGATGCTCGGCCTGGCGATCATCATCGCGCTGTTCGGGATCGCCAACACGCTGACGCTCTCGGTCGTGGAGCGGACCCGCGAGTCCGCGCTGCTGCGCGCCCTCGGCATCACCAAGCGCCAGCTCCGCCGGATGCTGTCGGTCGAGGCGCTGGTCATGGGCGTGATCGGCGCGCTCACCGGGGTCGGTTTCGGCATGACGCTCGGCTGGGCCGCGACCAACGCGATGGCCAAGAGCGCCATCTTCGCCGTCCCGGTCCTCCAGATCATCGGGTTCGTCGTGCTGGCGGGCGCGGCCGGGATGCTGGCCGCCGTCCTCCCGGCGCGCCGCGCGTCCAAGGCGTCGATCGTGGAGTCGCTGGCCTCGGAGTGAGCACACGGTGATGCACGCCAACGCCCCGCCGCGGACGCGGCGGGGCGTTCGCGCGCGTCAGCGGGGGTCGTACTCGGCGCTGAGCCGCGGGTCGGCGCTCGACCGCCCGATCAGCACGGTGTGCGGGCCGGGCCGTGTGCGCCAGCCGGGCAGTCCGGTGTCGTAGTCCTGGAACGTCCGCCGGTCCAGCGGCACCTCGACCGTGACCCGCTCCCCGGCACCGGCGCGGACGGTGGCGAACCCGGCGAGCCGGGGCCCCTCCGCGTACACCTGGACGACCTCCAGCGCGTCCCGCTCGGCGGTGTTGCGCACGGTCACGGAGACGGTGTCGCCCTCGACGGCGGCGGACTCGTACTCCCACCGCCCGTACCCGAGGCCGTGCCCGAACGGGAACGCGACGCCGTCCTCGGCGTACGCGCGGTACCCGACGGCCTCCTCGTCGTAGCGCAGGACGCCCTCGACCGGCGCCACGTCGAAGATCGGGACGCCCGCCTCGGACGCGGGCAGCGTGGTCGGCAGCCGCCCGGCGGGCTCCCGGGCGCCCACGAGCACGTCCGCGATCGCGTCGCCGCCCTCCTGCCCCGGGAACCACGACCACAGGACCGCCGCGACCTCGTCGCGCCACGGCAGCAGCATCGGGCCGCTGGCGTTGACGACGACGACCGTCCTCGGGTTGGCCGCGGCGACCCGCCTGACCAGCTCGTCCTGGCGGCCCTGGAGCGCGAGGCCGGTCCGGTCGCGGCCCTCGGCCTCGCCCTCGTCGTCGGTCCCGACCATGACGACCGCCACGTCCGACCGCCGGGCCGCCTCCACCGCCGCCTCGATCTCCGCGTCCTCGTCCGGCCTCGGCGCGCCGTACCCGAGCCCGAACGCGGCGATGCCGAGCTGGACGAACAGCTCGTCGCGGGTGTGCCGCATCTCGATCGCGACCGGCACGCCCGCCGTCAGCTCGACCGCCACGCGGTGCTCGGGCGGGCGCGTCATCGTGTCGAGGTAGTCGCCCGCGGGCTTCAGCGTGAACGTCTCGGAGGTGTCGCCGACCGTCAGCGTGTAGACCCCGACGCCGCAGACCGAGAACAGGTGCGTCCCGGTCTCGGCCGGTGTCAGCACGCCCCGCGCCCTGATCCCGGTCGTCTCCGCCGTCAGCGTCCCCGCGTAGACGAGCCGCGCCGACCTGCGGTTCTCCGAGCCGACCAGCCCGCCGCCGGAGTCGAGGTAGTCGAGCCGCAGCCCCGGCTCCCCGGTCTCGGGGTCGCGGCACTCCTCGGCCGGGAGCGCCGCCAGCAGCCGCCGCGGCCGGCACCCCTGGTGCAGGCTGATCCCGGTGCCCGGCCCGAGCGCGCGCCGCAGCCCGTCGTAGGGCTCCACGACGTGCTCGGGATGGATGAGCGAGCTGCCGCGCCCCTGCGCCGTGAGCGACACGGCGTTGGGGCCGATGAGCGCGACCGAGCCCGGGGCCGCCAGCGGCAGCACGCCGTCGTTGGTCAGCAGGACGCACGCCCGCGCGGCCAGCGCCCGCAGCCGGTCCCGGTAGTCGGCGGGAAGGGGCGCGGGGGCGGGCTCCGGGCCGTCCTTCAACGCGCCGACGCGCCCGGCCAGCCGCAGCAGCCGCGTGACCTTCTCGTCCACCAGCGACTCGGGGACGTCTCCGGCGCGCACCGCCGCCACCAGCTTGGGGCCCCACTTGTTGTTCGGCCCCGGCATGATCAGATCGAGCCCGGCGTTGGCGCTCGCCTCGGTGGTGCGGGTCGCCGTCCAGTCGGAGACCACGACGCCGTCGAAGCCCCACTCGTCCTTCAGCACGCCGCCGAGCAGCCGCTCGTTCTCGGTCATCATCGTGCCGTTGACCCGGTTGTACGCGGCCATGATCATCCAGGCGCCCGCCTCGACCACCGCCTCGAACGGGCGCAGGTACACCTCGCGCAGCAGCCGCTCACCGATCCGGACGTCGTACCTGAGCCGCTCGGTCTCGGAGTCGTTGCACACGAAGTGCTTGACGGCGGCGGCGACGCCCGCCGACTGGATCCCGGTGACGAACCCGGCCGCCATCCGCGCGGTGAGCAGCGGATCCTCGGAGAAGCTCTCGAAGTTGCGGCCGCCGACCGGCGACCGGTGCAGGTTCAGGACGGGGGCGAGCAGCACGTGCGCGCCCTTGGCCCGCGCCTGCGCGCCCATCAGCCGTCCGGCGAGGCCCGTCAGCGCCGGGTCCCAGGTGGCGCTCAGCGCGGTCGGGTTGGGGAACAGCAGGCTCGGGTCCCGCTCGTCATAGGTCGTGCCGAACACCCCGGCGGGGCCGTCGCACATGACGACCGTCTCCAGCCCGGCCTCCGGGACGGCGGGCAGCCGCCAGTAGTCGATCCCGGTGAGGGCCTCGACCTTGCGTTCCAGCGGGAGCCCGGCGACGCGCGCCCGCAGCTCCGTCTCGTCGTTCCACATGTGGGGGTTCTCCCGTGTTCGTGATCGTGCGCTACCTGGTCCGCTCGCCGGCCGCCGCGATGGGCCTCCCCCCGCGCCGGCGGACCGCCTCGTGGACGACCGAGTTCCGGGCGTGGTCGCCCGTCCAGAGGAAGGCCCGCAGTCGCTCCGCGTGGGCGCCGTCGACGCACCGCAGCGGGCGCACGAGGACGAACTCGCCGCCGTCCTCGACATAGGTCAGGTCGCCGAGCATGAGCCGGTCGTGGCCCTTGAGCGCGTACCACCTCAGCTGCTCGTAGACCTTCTCCATGTCGACGTCCTCGGCCTTGGAGAGGCGGTCCGAGGCGGCCATCGACCGGTACCAGCCCACCGTCATCTCGGCCCACGACCGCCGCAGCCTGTCCTGGTTCTCGCCGGAGAACACCGTCTCCAGGACGGCCTTCGCGTCGTCCTCCGTCGCGACGGCGCCCAGCGGGAGGTAGTCGGCGACGGCGGTCGTGTGCCGCCGCGACCCGGGGTTCAGCCGCATCACGGCCGTGTGCTCGGACGCGACCGTGAAGTCCTCGCCGCGATCGGCGAGCCGCAGCCACAGGTCCCAGTCCTCCATGCCCCTGACCCCCGTGGACCACCCGCCCGCGGCCTCGACCAGCCCGCGCACATGCCCGACCCGCGACGGCTCGTACAGCGGCCAGACGAGCTGGAGGTCGGGGTGCCACACCCGGTTGAGCAGGTCGGACCGGGCCACCTCCGCGCCGTCCCCGTCCACCGCGACGCTCCCCATCACCACCAGCCGCGCGCCCGCCTCCAGATGCCGGAGCAGGCCCTCCAGATGGCCGGGAAGCCACCGGTCGTCACTGTCGAGGTAGGCGACGTAGGGCGCGTCGGACACCGCGAGCCCGATGTTCCTCGGCCCTCCCGGCGCCCCGTGGTGCTCGGTCCGGACGAGCCGCACGCGCGGATCGGAGTAGGAGCGGACGACCTCGTCGGTGTCGTCGGTGGACCCGTCGGAGACGACGATCAGCCGCCAGTCGCCGACCGTCTGCGCGAGCACGCTGTCCACCGTCTCGCGAATGGCGCCCGACCTGTTGTAGGCGGGGCAGATCACATCGACCCGCGCCGGAGGAGCCTCTTCACCCATCATTCACAGCACGCTGGCATCGCCCTCTATACACCGCCTATGAAGGACCGGGCATGGCGGGCCGTGTCCGGGGGGCAGCGGCGTGGCATTCCCGAAATGTCCCGGAAAGGCCGGGTCGCTTCCTGGGGTTCCGCCGGGCGGCGGGCCCCGCGCGGCGTCTCCAGGAACACCGGCGACGGCCGTTCTCGGCCTTGGTCATCACCTCGTCCAGAAGCCGGCGCGCCAGGATCGCGCACCGGGTCGAACCCGACGATGGCGAAGCGGTCCTCGGTATCGCGGCTTATCGGTCCCGTCCATGTGCATGGACTGAATGGGTAGAAAACGCCCAAGTATGATCACCTTGCGAGGAGGCTGGACGGCGGCGAGACGGCGCCGGGCGGCCGGTCGTGGCCGTGGGGCTGCCCCGGTTCGGGCGGCCCTTTAGGGTGGGGTGATCGCTCAGGGTGGCTGGCGGTTCGTTCGGGCAGGGGTGGTGGGATGTATCCGGTTCCTCAAGGCGGAGTCGAACCCGTTCTGCTGCAGATCGGCGACATGGCCCTGACGAGCACGCACGTCCTTCTCCCGTACGGCCGGTACCCGCTGCACGGCGCCACCTGGACCGTCCAGGACTCCACCCAGGTCACCGACGGAATTCCGGTCGTGGCCATCGTGCTGACCATCATCTTCGTCTGGTTCTGCCTGCTGGGCCTCCTTTTCCTGCTGATGAAGGAACGCCGTTACGTCGGTTTCGTCTCGGTGTCGGTGACCGGCCCCGGCTTCCACCACACCGCGCAGTTCCCGGCGGGGCCGCAGTCGGGCGCGTGGGCCGCGAACGCGGTGGCGCAGGCGCGCGCCATCACCGCCGCCGCGCCGCCCTACATGTAGCGGTCCGCCGCGCCGCGCCCTTCGACGCCAAGCGAACACCGCCTGAAAAACCAGGGCGCGTTCGAAGGGCTGCGCAAGGTGGCCGCTGGTCTATTTTGACGGGGCTCATGCATACCAGCAAAGGAGCTGTGCATGCCTCCCCGACGCGCCATTGCCCTGATGGGCGCCGCGCTGGCCCTGCTCGGCGGGATCGCCGTTCCCGCCGCCGCCGACGGCCCCCGCCCGCAGGCGCCCATCATCGGCGGCGACTTCGTCACCGACGCCCCCTGGGCCGCCGCGATCTATGTGCGCGGCAACTTCACCTGCTCGGGCACCATCATCGCGCCGACCTGGGTCCTGACCGCGGCCCACTGCGTCGGCTCCGGACTCACGGTCAACGTCGGCAGCGTCTACCGGTCGCGCGCCACCACGGTCAACGTCAGCGACTACCAGGTGGCGCCGAAGGGCGACCTCGCGCTCGTGCACCTGGCCGCCGCCCACCAGACCGCCTACTCCCCACTCGCCGACGCCGATCCGCCGGTCGGCTCGACCAACCAGATCTGCGGCTGGGGCCGGACCAGCACCAACGGCCCCTTCCCCGACCAGCTCAAATGCGCCGACGTGAAGGTCACCTCCACCACCTGCTACGACCACCGCTACGGCCCGGCGATCTGCACCAGCAAGATCACCGGCAACGCCTGGAGCGGTGACTCGGGCGGGCCGCAGCGCTACGAGGGCAAGCAGGTCGCGGTCGCCTCCACCGCCGACGGGCGGTCGGAGCAGACCTATGGGAGCGTGGCCCCGAGCCGGGCCTGGATCCGCGCCACGGCCGGTGTCTGACCCCCGGCCCCTGAGGACGCCCGGCCGGATCCCCCTCCCGGCCGGGCGTCCGCCCTTTTCGCGGCGATGGGCGGAAAGCGCGTCGCCCTTCTGCGATGATCTTCCGGTGGAGGTGGATCCCATTGTCCGATGGCTCTGAAGTGAACTCGCGGATCGACACGAACGTGCCGCATTCGGCCCGGGTCTGGGACTACTGGCTGGGCGGCAAGGAGAACTATCCGGTGGACCGCGAGGCCGGTGAGGCCGTCCTGCGGCATCTGCCCGGCATCGCCCTGTCGGCCCGGCAGGACCGCGCCTTTCTCGGCCGGGCCGTGCGTTTCGTGGCGGGGAACGGGATACGCCAGTTCCTCGACCTCGGGACGGGGCTGCCGACCGTCGACAACACCCATGAGGTCGCGCAGCGCGCCCGGCCCGAGTCGCGGATCGTCTACGTCGACAACGACCCCCTGGTGCTGCTGCACGCGCGGGCGCTGCTGACCAGCACGAAGGAGGGGGCCTGCGACTACATCCAAGCCGACATCCGCGACACCCGCGCGGTCCTGGACGGCGCCGCCGCCACCCTGGACCTCGACCGCCCGGTCGCGCTGATGATGCTCGGGGTGCTCAACCACATCCTCGACGACGACGAGGCCCACGGCCTCGTCGCGGACCTGCTGCGCGGCCTGGCTCCCGGCAGCTACCTGGTGATCTCCCACACCTGCGACGCCACCACCGAGGAACTGGACGGCGAGGCGATGCGGCGCGCGGTCCGGGAGGTGATGGAGCGCGGCGGCACGCCCATCCGCGCCCGCTCCCCGAAGGAGATCGAGGCCCTGTTCGGCGCGGCCCGGCTGCTGCCGCCCGGCGTGGTGTCGTGCTCGCGCTGGCATCCCGACCCGTCCCCGTGGCCCGAGCCCGAGGTCCCGCACTTCAGCGGGGTCGCCGCCCTGTAGTCCTTCAGCCCTTCGCCGGGGCGATCCCGCGCAGGCCGACGACGCGGGACAGCAGCCGGTCACGGGTCCGCAGCGGCAGCCGGGCGACCAGGCCGAGCAGCCGCGTGTCGGGGCCGACGGTGTAGCGGGCCCTCGGCCTGGACGCGGTCAGCGCCCGCACCACCGCCCGGGCGACGATCGAGGGCGGCGCCGGCTTGCCCGCGCCCATCGCGGCGGTCACCGCGGCGAGCTGCTCCCGGTACATCGCGACCTGCTCGGGCGGCAGGGCGGCGACCGTCCGCGCGGTGGACGCGGCGGACTTGGCGAAGATCGGCGTGTCCAGCAGGCCGGGCTCGACCACCACCACGTGGATGCCCCAGTGCGCCAGCTCCAGGCGCAGCGCGTCCGACATCGAGGCGAGCGCGGCCTTGCTCGCCGAGACCGGGCCGAAGAACGGGCCCGCGACCCGCGCGGTGGCCGCGCTGACGTTGACGACCCGCCCCCGCCCCGACCGCAGCATCGGCAGGAACGCCCGGGTGACGGCGGCCGGGCCGAACACGTTGACCTCGAACTGCCGGCGCAGCTCCTCGGCCGGGACGAGTTCGAGGGGCCCCTGGACGATGATCCCGGCGTTGTTGATCACCGCGTGGAGGCCCCCGTCCGCCGCGCCGCGCACCTCGCGTACCGCGTCCGCGATGCTCCCGGGATCGGTGACGTCCAGCGGGAGCACGCGCACGCCCGGGATCTCGGCGAGGCCGCCGGCCTCGCTCCGCGTCCCCGCGAAGACCTGGAAGCCGTGCTCGGCCAGCGCCCGCGCGGTGGCGCGGCCCACCCCGCCGTTCGCCCCGGTCAGCAGGACCGCGCGGGCGTCGTCCGTGTTCGGCATGCGACCACCTCAGCTGATTCAAGGAACATGTTGGTTGTTACATGTCATCGTTTATCGGTGTGTCGCGATGTGTCAAGATGTTCGCGACGGGGGCCGGATCTCATCGCGGGGAGTGTGCGGATGTCGCTGCGCCACGGCCTTCTCGGCCTGCTCGCCGAGGGGCCCGCGAGCGGCTACGACCTGGCGCGCCGCTTCTCCGAGGCCCTCGGGCTGGTGTGGCCCGCCCGCCATCCGCAGATCTACCTGGAGCTGAACCGGCTGGAGTCCGCGGGCCTCATCGAGGTCGACAGCCACGGCCCGCGCGGGCGCAAGGCGTACCGGATCACGGGCGAGGGCCGCGCCGAGGTCCGCCGCTGGTTGACGGAGGTGGACGTCGATCACACCTTCCGCATGGAGACCCTGTTCCGCTCCTATTTCTTCTGGCTGATGGACGCCGACGACCTCGCCGCGCACCTGGCGTCCGAGGAGGAGTTCTACGGCGAGCTGGCCCACCGGCTGCGCGGCTACGCCGAGGGCAAGGACCGCGGCGAATGGGGCACCGGCCGCCAGGCGCGCGCGATGCGCATCGCGCTGGAGGCGGGCATCCGCGTCAACGAGGCCCTCGCGGACTGGGCGCGGTGGGCCCGGGAGACCGACCCGATGACCGCCGAGGACTTCGGTGTTCCCAAGCCCGCCGACGGCGAATAGGGCGCCGGCGGGGAGGTCAGTGGCGGCCGGCGACGCGGAAGCGCCATACGGCCGTCGGCGCGCAGACGGCGATGATGCCGACCGACCACAGGATCGTCGCCATGACCGGGTGTTGCAGCGGCAGCGCGGTGTGCGTCCGGTCCATTCCCGGGTTGCCCCAGAGCTGGCGGCACGCGGCCGTGACCGCGCTGACGGGGTTCCAGTCGGCGATGACGCGCAGCCAGGCCGGCATGCCGTCGGTCGGCACGAAGGTGTTGGCGATCATGCTGATCGGGAACAGCAGCGGGACGGCGTGGTCGGCGCCCGCCTCGTCCTTGAACGACAGGCCGACGGCCACCCCGATCCAGCCGGTGGCGTAGCGGAACAGGCACAGCAGGCCGAACGCGGCGAGCAGCAGCCACACGCCGCGGTGCGCCCGCCAGCCGACGGCGAGCGCGCACAGCGCCGCGCCGAGGAAGTTGACCAGGCCGGTGAACAGGGAGGCGGTGGTGTGCCCGACCGGGACGGCCGAGCGGGCCATGGGCATCGCGCGGAAGCGGTCCATGACCCCCCGGGCCAGGTCGCCCGCCACGGTGGTGATGGTGACGCCGATGCCGCTGACGGCCTGCATGGCGAACACGCCCGGCAGCAGGTACTCGCGGTAGTCGCCGCCGCCGGGGACCTCGATCGCGCCGCCGAACACGTACCCGAACAGCAGGACGATGATCGCGGGCAGCGCCAGCTCGCCGACCAGCCCGGCGGGCCTGCGCAGCAGGTGCTCGATCTGGCGGCGCGCGATGACGCCGCCGTCGACGAGGATGCGGACCGGGTGCGTCCCCGGTGACGCCGCGGCGGGCGGCGGTGCGTCGAGGGCCCTCATGCCGCCTGCCCGGTGGCGCGTCCGGTGAGCCGGAGGAACACGTCGTCCAGGCTCGGCCGGCGGACGTTCAGGTGCGCGATCACCACGCCCGCGGCGTCGAGTTCGCGTACGAGGCGGGCCACCTCTCCGGGCGCGCCGCCCATCCCGGTGTCCACCGTGCGCGACCCGGGGCGGAGCACGGGCTCGATCCCGGTCGCGGCCCGGAGCACGCGGGCGGCGGGCGCCATGTCGTCCACCGCGGGCACGGTGATCTCCAGGCGCTCGCTGCCGGTCATCGCCTTCAGTTCCCGGGGGGCGCCGCGCGCGACGACGCGGCCGGAGTCGATCACCGCGACCGCGTCGGCGAGCCGGTCGGCCTCCTCCAGGTACTGCGTGGTCAGCACGACCGTCGTCCCCGTGGCGACGAGGTCGCGGACGGCCGTCCACACCTCGGCGCGCCCGCGCGGGTCGAGGCCGGTGGTCGGCTCGTCCAGGAAGAGCACCGACGGCGACACCACCAGGCTCGCGGCGAGGTCGAGCCTGCGCCGCATGCCGCCGGAGTAGGTCGCCACGATCCGGTCGGCCGCCGGGATCAGCTCGAAGCGCTCCAGCAGCTCGTCGGCCCGGCGGCGGGCGGCGCGCGGCGAGAGCCGGTAGAGGCGGGCGAACATGCGCAGGTTTCCGCGTCCGGTGAGCTGCTCGTCCACGGCCGCGTACTGGCCCGCGAGGCCGAAGCGGAACCGGGCCCGCTCGGCGTCGGCGACCACGTCGATCCCGTCGACGAACGCGCGGCCCGCGTCCGGGAGCAGCAGCGTCGTGAGCACGCGGACCAGGGTCGTCTTGCCCGCGCCGTTCGGGCCGAGGACGCCGAACACGCCGCCCGCCGGTACCCGGAGATCCACGCCGCGCAGGGCGCGCGTGGCGCCGAACCGTTTCGCCATGCCCTCGACGAGCACAGCGGTCTCATGTCCCATGGGCCGTCCCCAGTAGTCTGACCTCGTACGACGTACTTCGTCCGTACGATCTACGCCTAGCGTACGGTGTACATCTGACGTACAGCGTACATTCGGCGGGTCGTGCCTTCAATGGGGAACCGGGGATGGCTGGTCGCGACGTGAGACAACCCGAGGGCGGGAACGGCGGCTACCTGTGGGACGAGGAGCCGCCCCCGCCGGGCCCGCGCCCGCTGCTGAGCCGCCGGAAGGTGGTCGAGGCCGCGATCGCCAAGGCGGACGCCGAGGGGGTCGACGCGGTGTCCATGCGCCGCCTCGCCACCGGCCTCGGCGTCGGCACGATGACGCTCTACCGCTACGTCCCGAGCAAGGACGACCTGCTCGTGCTGATGAACGACGCGGTGCTGGGCGAGGAGGAGCTGCCGGAGAGCCCGTCCGAGGACTGGCGCGCCGACCTCATGCGGGTCATGCGCCTCCAGCGGAGCGTGGCGCGGCGCCACCCGTGGTGGGTCGAGACGGCCGTGGGCCGCCCGCCGATCGGCCCGAACGCGCTGCGGATCAACGAGTTCGCGCTCGGCGCGCTCGTCCGCTTCGACCTCGACATCACGGTCATGCAGGCGCTGGTCGCGCTGCTGAAGTCCTACGTGCTCGGCGCGGTCACCGCCCGGCTCGCCGAGGAGGGCGTCGCGGCGGACACAGCGGGCGCGGGGGACGCGCTGGTGCCGTGGGCGCGGCGCCTGGTCGCCGAGGGCCGCCATCCGCTGACCGTCCGGTACATGGCCGAGGCCGAGACCTGGGACGACGACCGCACGTTCCAGTTCGGCGCCGACCGCGTGCTCGACGGCATCTCCGCCATGCTGCCCGGCGCCTGACTACGACGTCCAAACAGATTGACGGTCATCAAGCGTCAAATTAATCTGACGGCATGACCGAGGAGAAGGACGCGGCCACCGGCCTGCGGGCCGTGGTCGCGCTGCGCCGCCTCGCCGAACGCCTCGAAGCCGTCCATGTGGCCGACGCCCGCGCGCAGGGCTGGTCGTGGGAGCAGATCGGCGACGCCCTGGGGCTGTCCAAGCAGGCGGTCCACACCAAGCACGGGAGGTGAGGCGGTGATGTTCGGTGGTTTCCCGAAGGAGATCCGCGAGGTGGTGGCCGCCGCGGTGGAGGAGGCTCGGCGCCGCGGCGACCGCCGGGCCGGTACCGAGCACCTGCTGCTCGCCCTGCTCCGCGACCCCGGCGCGCCCGCCGCCGAGGCGCTGGGCGTCGACCTCGACGGCGCGCGCGACGCCCTGGACCGGATGGACCGCCGCGCGCTTGAGGCCACCGGCGTCCGGCTCGGGGAGCCGCCCCCGCCGCTGCCCTCCACCGGCGAGCAGCTCCCGCTCACGGCCGCCGCCAAGGCCGCGATGAGCCGCTGCCTCAAGGAGGCGTTCCGGAGCAGGCAGCCCCAGCTCGAACCCCGGCACCTGCTGCTGGCCCTGCTCGGCGCCCGCTCCCGCGACCCCGTCCTGGACCTGCTCACCGAACTCGGCGTCGACCGCGACGCGCTGCGCCGGAGGATCCGCGCGGACCTTCCCCGGCACGACCGAGCAGCGCGGACGCGGTGAGGGCGCTCGCCGCCAGCAGGCAGGCGGCGATGATCAGGCTGGCTCGCATCCCCACCGCGAAGCCCCGCGCGAGCAGCGCGCCGAAGAGGGCGATGCCGAGCGCCCCGCCCGTCTGCCGGACGGTGTTGAGCAGCGCCGCCGCCACGCCCGCCCGCTCGGCCGGTACGCCGTCGAGCATCAGCGTCGTCAGCGCGGGCATGGCCAGCGCGCCCCCGACGCCCAGCGGGACGGTCGGCACGACGATCGCCCACGCGGGCGTGCCGGTGCCGACGGCGGCGAGCCCGCCGGTGCCGAGCGCGCTGAGCACCAGCCCGGCGACGATCACCGTCCGGGCCCCGAGCCGCGCCACCAGCGGTGGCGACAGGTGGTTGAAGGCGGCCGTGACCAGCGCCATCGGCGCGAACATCAGCCCCGCCGCGAACGCCGACCACCCCCGCTGCTCCTGGAAGAACAGGCTCAGCACGAACACCCCGCCGTAGAAGGCGGCGTTCAGCGCGAAGCCCGCGAGGACGGGCACGCCGACGGCGCGGTCCCGGAACATGGCGAGCGGCAGCATCGGCGCCCGCCGCCGCGCCTGGACGGTCACGAACGCGGCCCCGGCCGCCGCCGCGAGCCCCGCCGCGACCGGCACGGCGCCGGTGAGCCCGCGGTGCCCGCCCTCGATCACCGCGTAGGTCAGCGACGCCAGCGCGACCACCGCCGTGAGCTGCCCCGGCAGGTCGAGCGCGGCGGGACGGCGCGGGGAGCGCGCCGCCCGCCGGAGGACCAGCAGCCCGGCCAGCCCGGCGGGGACGTTGAGCAGGAACACGGCACGCCAGCTCCACTGCGTGGTGAACAGCCCGCCGAGGACGGGTCCGGCGGCGATGGCGACGGCGCCGCCGAGCGTCCACAGCGCGATGCCGCGCGCCCGCTCGCCCGGGTCGGCGAACGACTGCCGGATCAGCGCCAGCGACGCCGGGACCATCACCGCCGCCGCGCCGCCCTGCGCGGCGCGGGCGGCCGTCAGCGTCGCGAGCGTCGGCGCCGCGCCGCAGGCCAGCGAGGCGAGGGTGAAGGCGGCGAGGCCGCAGGCGTAGGCGCGGCGCGCGCCGACCGCGTCCGAGAGCGTCCCGGCGGACAGCATCAGCGCCGCGACCATCAGCGTGTACCCGTCGGCCACCCACTGGAGGCCGGACAGCGAGCCGCCGAGGTCGCGGCCGATCGCGGGCAGCGCGATCGTGACGCCGGAGACGTCGAGCGTGATCACGAAGAAGCCGAGGACGGCCGCGACCAGGGCCGCGGTGGGGGAGACCGGGCGTTCCGGCCCGCCGCGCGCCGTCCGCTCGGGCAGGGTCTCCGTCCGTCCCATCGTGTCTCCCCCTCGGCTCGCAGGTCGCAGGCGGCAGCCTGCCCGGCGGGGGCGGCCGGTGGGAGACCGGGACATCAGGGGCACCACCGTTCCGGGCCCTGACACGGCCTCCCACGACGGGTGACCTGCCGCGATACTGGAGGGATGGCTGACGGGACGGAGCTGGGGCGCTTCCTGCGCGCGCGCCGCGCGGGCATCCGCCCGCAGGACGTGGGGCTGCCCCCGGGCACGGGGCTCCGGCGCACCCCGGGGCTGCGCCGCGAGGAGCTGGCGACGCTGGCCGGGGTCAGCGTCGACTACTACACGCGGCTGGAGCGCGGCACCGAGACCAGGCCCTCGCCCGCCGTCCTAGCCGCGCTCGGCGCCGCGCTGCGGCTGCCCGCCGACGCGCTGCGCAGGCTGCACGAGCTGGCGGCGCTCGCGGCGGGGCAGCCGCCCCCGCGGCCGCAGGGCCCGGCGCGCCAGGTGCGGGAGCCGGTGCTCGGCCTGCTGGAGCGGCTGCGTCCGGTACCGGCGTACGTCGCCAGCCACGCCAACGATTTGCTCGCCGCCAACCGGCCGGGGCTCCGCCTGTTCCCGGGCCTCACCGACTGGCCGCCCGAGCGGCGCAACCTCACCCGCTACATGTTCCTGCATCCGCAGGCCCGCACGCTGTACCGCGACTGGGAGACGCTCGCCGCGCACAGCGCGGCGCACCTGCGCGCGATCGCGGGCGCCGACCCCGACGAGCCGGAGCTGGTCCGGCTGGTCGGCGAGCTGGTGGTGAAGGACCCCGACTTCGCCCGGCTCTGGGAGCGCTACGACGTGCAGCTGCGCGCCCGCGCGACGAAGTGCTTCCAGCATCCGGAGGTCGGCGCGATGTGCATGGACATCGAGGTGATGGCGATCCACGGCACCGACGGCCAGCGCCTGGTCACCTACCAGGCGAGGCCCGGCACCCCCGACCACGACGCGATGCTGCTGCTGGACATGGCGAGCCCCCGCGAGGACGAGCCCGCCGACCGCTGATCGGCCGGGCCGGGGTTGTTTAGGCGCCGGGACGGCGGGCAGTCCCCGTCCCCACAAGCGGCGGCCGGTCGTGGCCGCGGCTCTTTCGGTATGCCGGTCGGAGGCGATTCACATGAAGGCGCTCACCTGGCAGGGGAAGCGGGACGTGCGGGTGGAGGACGTCCCGGATCCGGTGATCAAGGAATCCACCGACGCGATCATACGGGTGACCAGCACCGGGATCTGCGGCTCCGACCTGCACCTGTACGAGGTGCTCGGGCCGTTCCTCGGGCAGGGCGACATCCTCGGGCACGAGGCCATGGGGGTGGTGGAGGAGACGGGTGCCGACGTCACGCACGTCCGCCCTGGTGACCGTGTGGTCATTCCCTTCAACATCTCCTGCGGGCACTGCCGCATGTGCGGACTCGGCCTGTTCGCGCAGTGCGAGACCACGCAGGTGCGCGAGTACGACATGGGCGCGGCGCTGTTCGGTTACACCAGACTCTACGGGCAGGTGCCGGGCGGCCAGGCCGAGTACCTGCGGGTGCCGCAGGCGCAGTTCGGGCCGATCAAGGTCCCCGAGGGGCCGCCGGACGAGCGGTTCGTCTACCTCTCGGACGTGCTGCCCACCGCGTGGCAGGCGGTCGAGTGGGCGGACATCCCCGAGGGCGGCACGGTCGCGGTGCTCGGGCTGGGCCCGATCGGGCAGATGTGCGCCCGGATCGCCGTGCACCTCGGCCGCCGGGCGATCGGCGTGGACCTCGTCCCCGAACGGCTGGAGATGGCCCGGCGGCACGGCGTCGAGGTGCTCGACCCGACGCGGACCGACGACGTGCCGGAGGCGATCGCCACCCTGACCGACGGGCGCGGCGCCGACTCGGTCATCGAGGCGGTCGGCATGGAGGCGCACGGCTCGCCCGTGGCCAAGGTCGCCCACACGCTCACCGGCCTGCTGCCCGACCGCGCCGCCGCCCCGCTGATGGGCAGGGTCGGCGTGGACCGGCTGGCGGCGCTGAACCAGGCGATCGACTCGGTCCGCCGGGGCGGCACGATCTCGGTCATCGGGGTGTACGGCGGCATGGCCGACCCGCTGCCGATGCTCCAGATCTTCGACAAGGGCCTCACGCTGCGGATGGGCCAGGCGCACGTCAAGCGCTGGATCGACGACCTCATGCCGCTGGTCGCGGACGAAGCCGACCCGCTCGGCGTGATGGACCTCGCCACGCACCGGCTGCCGCTCACCGCCGCCGCGCACGGCTACGAGATCTTCCAGAAGAAGCAGGACGGCGCCATCAAGGTCCTGCTCAGTCCCTGACCGCCCGCCGCCTCGCGCGAAACGTCCGGGGAAAGGCGGCGGCCGGGAAAAGGCGCCAATGAAATCCGCCTCGAAAAGGCGGGAAAAGCAGACCTCCCCCCAGCGCGCGAAGCGCTGGGGGGAGGTCCGGAGGAACGGCGCACCGGGAAACCCCGGCTCTGGGACGCCGTTACAGGTGCCGTATGGCGGCCGTCACCGTCACACCTGCTCCCAGAGTGCCGGCACATTCGCGGGAGTCCAGCCAGGCTGCGCCTGGTGGCCCTGGATGCACCGGTAACTTGCGCCGTTGTAGGTCACGACGTCGCCGGACTTGTAAACGGTGCCGGCGGCCCACGTGCCCGTCGGCGGCTCCCCGGGACCGGGGCCGTTGTCGCCGCCGGTGAAGAGCGTCAGCCCGTACACCGAGAGCGCCTCGTTCACCGGCTGGAAGAACGTCGTCCCGCCGCGACTGCAGTCGCCGTCGCCGCCGGACGTCATGCCCTGCGCCTGCGTGCCGGAGATGAACGAGCCGCCGGAGTCGCCGGGCTCGGCGCACACGTTCGTCTGGGTCACCTCGTAGACGGTGCCCTCCTGGTAGGTGACGCTGGTGTTGAGCTGCTGGATGCTCCCGCAGTGCCAGCCCGTGGTGGAGCCGGAGCGGCACACCTGCGAGCCCTGCTGCGCGACGGTCGACCCGCTGACGTCGCGGTCGGCGACGGTGCCGTAGCCGTTGACCTTCGCGGTCGGGGTCCAGCTGCTGTTGACCGCGACCCAGGAGTAGTCGCTGCCCGGGAACGTGGATCCCTGGAAGCTGCCCTGCTGGGCCTGGTTGGAGCCGCTGGTCGAGGTGCCCGGGCGTCCGCAGTGCCCGGCGCTGACGAACCCGGCCCGGCCGTTCTGCTTGACCGGGAAGCCGATGGAGCAGCGGCCCTGGCCGTTCATGTAGTAGGCGTCGCCGCCCCGGAGGTCGTACAGCGGGCGGGGCTTGATGTCGGAGCGCTTGATCGTGACGTCGGAGGCGCCGAGCCCGGCCGACTTCACGAAGGCGCGCGCCTTGGCGGGGGAGGAGCTGAGCAGCACGACCTGGTTGGTGCTGACGTCCACGTACCAGACCGGGGAGCTGGTCGTCGCGTGGCTCTTGCTGGCACGGTCCAGCTTGGCCTTGACCGCGTCGAGCGAGGCGAGGCTGTGGCCCACGACCTTCGCCCGCGCGCCCTGCGCGGTGATCGTGCGGGCCGCGGCGGCGTCGGTGGTGGCGACGGTCAGCGTCTCGCTGGTCTTGCCGCTGACCCAGCTGCCGGCGAAGCTGCCGCCGAGCCGCAGCCGCAGCTTGCCCGCGGTGACACCGGCGTCGAACTGGTTGACCAGCGACTGCTTGGCCTGGGCGGGGGTGAGGCCGAGGTCGCGCTGCATCGCCTTGAGCATGTCGGACGGGACGTTCGCGGCGGTGGCCGCGGAGAACGGCGCCGGGTGCGACGGTCCGGCCGGTGCCGCCTGGGCGGTCCCGATGCCGGGGATGCCGACCGCGCACAGGGCGCCTACCGAGAGCACGGCGACGCGCGGACCGCGTCTGTTGGACATGATCTCTCCTAGGGGTGGGGGGTGCGGTAAACGTAGAAGCATTCGCATAAAGAGAAAAGACCTTTCCGTGACCGGGTTATGGCGAGTTGTCGCCGCTGTCGGTAACTCGCCATCCATGCGCTTGCCCGGCCCGCCGCGGCGGCGGAAAATGGGCTGGCTCGTCGCTAGTCCGGCCCGCCGCGAAGCCGGAAGAATTTCGGCGCGGTTCGCGTTTGAAAGCGGAATTTGCGGTCGCGCGCCTGGTCGCAGGGCCGGTAACGGCGAAGGGCATGGCCAGGTTCAGCCGCTTTGAGCTGCAAAGACTTGGCGGCCACAGGGTGCTGCTGGATAATCGCCTGCATGCTCCCCGTGACCGCCCCCAGCGAGAATCCATTCGTGGCTCTCGGTGTCACCGCTGCGCAACAGACCATTTACACAACGCTGCTGTACCACCCGGGCAGCACGCTCAGCGACCTGACCCGGCTGACCGAGCAGCCGCGCGCCAGGCTGGCCGGGCTGCTGCTGGAGTTGCAGGCCCTCGGCATGGTCGGGGTCGACGGCTCCGCCGAACCCGCCTACACCCCCTATCCGCCCGACGCCGTCGTCGAGACGCTCATCCGCAAGCGCGAGACGGAGTTCATCCGGGCCCGCATCGAGGCCAAGCGCCTCAGCGGCGACCTGCTGGCGGCCGAGCAGCGCGGCAACCCCGAGAAGCTGGTGGAGATCATCGACGGGCGGGAGGCGGTGGCCCAGCGCTGGGAGCAGGTTCAGCGGGGCGCGTCCCGGCAGGTCAAGACCATCGACAAGCCGCCCTACGCGACCGACCCGTCGCGTCCGAACGAGATCGAGCGCGACCGGATCGCCAACGGCATCGAGTACCGCGCGATCTACACCCCGGACGCGCTCGCCATCCCCGAGCGCCTGGAGATCGCCCGCGACGACACCGCGATCGGCGAGCGCGCCCGCGTCCTGGAGAACCCGCCCGCCAAGCTCGTGATCGTCGACGACGAGCTGGCGCTGATGCCGCTGCGCGGCGACGAGCCGGGGATCACCGCGCTCATCCGCCCCTCCACCCTGCTCGACATCCTGATCAGCGTGTTCAACACCTGCTGGGAGCAGGCGACCCCGCTGCGCTTCGACGACGAGGAGTCGAGCCCGCCGGGCGTCTGGCCCCGGCTGTCGGACGCCGACCGGCACCTGCTCACCCTGCTCGCCGCCGGGCTGAAGGACGAGGCGGTCGCCCGCCACACCGGGATGGGGGCGCGCACCGTCAGCAGGCACGTCGCCCGCCTGCTGCGCACGCTCAACGCCCGCACCCGGTTCCAGGCGGGCGTGCACGCCGCCCGCCGCGGCCTGGTCTGACCCCGTGGCCCGGCCGCCGACAGGGAGCACCGGTGTGGGAGACGAAGCGGTGACCGGCGCCGCGGCCGGGGTCCGGGCCGGGAGCGCGGCCCGGCCGCTGGTGCCCGCGCTGGTCTTCGTGGCGCTCGTCGTCGCGGTGGTCGGCAGCCTCGGCGCGCCGCTGATCACCGAGGTCGCGGGCGGGTTCGGGGTCTCGCTCGCGGCGGCGCAGTGGACGCTGACCGCGCCGCTGCTGGTCGGCGCGCTCGCGACCCCCGTCCTCGGACGCCTCGGCGCCGGGCCGCACCGCCGCCGGGTCGTCCTCGCCACGCTCGCCGTCGTGGTGGCCGGCAGCCTGCTCACCGTGGTGCCGTCCGCGTTCGGCTGGCTGCTGGCCGGACGCGTCGCCCAGGGCGCCGGACTCGGCCTGCCCGCGCTCATGATGGGCGTCGCCCGCGACCACCTGCCCGCCGAGCGGTCGGGCGCGGCGATCGCGCTGCTGTCGGTCGCCTCGATCGCCGGCATCGGCATCGGGTACCCGCTCGCCGGGCTGCTCACCGACGTGGCGGGGCTGCCCGCCGCGTACGGGCTCGGCCTGCTGATCACGGCGGTGGCGCTGGCCGCGGCCTGGTGGGCGGTGCCGCAGGCGCCGCCCGGACGGTCCGGATCCGTGGACGTGCCGGGCTCCGCGCTGCTCGGCGCGGCCCTGCTGGCGCTGCTGCTCGCGATCAGCCAGACCGGCCTCTGGGCCGACCACCCGGTGGTCCTCGCCGTGTTGCCGGCGGCGTCGGCGCTGCTCCTGGCCGCCTGGGTGCGGCGCGAACGCCGGAGCGACGCCCCGCTGGTGGACCTCGCGCTGCTGCGGCACCCCGCCGTGGCCGGCGCGAACGCGAGCATGCTCCTCGGCGGCGTCGGCATGTACCTGCTGCTGACGCTGGTCACCCGCTACGTCCAGACGCCGGGCCCGGCCGGGTACGGCTTCGGCGTGGACGTCTTCGTCGCGGGCCTGGTCCTCGTGCCGTTCTCGGTCCTCGGGTTCGCGGGCGGCAGGCTGGTGCCGCTCGCGCGCGGGCGCCTCGCCCCCACGACCGTGCTCGCCGCCGGGGGCGCGGTGATCCTGGCGGCGCTGCTGGTGTTCGCGTACGCGCGCGGCCACCTCTGGCTGGCGTTCGCCGTGATGGGCCTGCTCGGGCTCGGCGTCGGCGCCTTCTCCGCCGCGATGCCGGCCGCGATCCTCGCCGTCACCCCGGCCGAGGAGACCTCCAGCGCGATGAGCTTCAACCAGGTCGTCCGCAGCGTCGGGTTCTCGGTGGGCAGCGCGCTCGGCGGCCTGGTGCTCGAAGCGCATACGGGTTCCGGCGCGACCTTCCCTGACGAGGCCGGCTACACCGTCGCCGCCCTGGCCGGGGCGGCGGCGATGGCGGTGACGATCCTGATCACCCTCCTGCTGAGGCGTCCGGCCGAGACGTCCGCGCTGTGACGCACCCGCTTGGGTCCTGGGCTTCCGCGACCTTCTCGACCATGCGCCGGTAGTCGGGGCACTGGGCGAAGTCGTCCGCGCCGCATTCCATGAGGTGCCCGATCAGGGTCCGGGACGCCGTGATCTCTCGCAGGCGGATCCCCGACGCGCTGAGCTGGGGCGTGGCCGCCGCGCTCGTCCCGGTGGCACTGATCGCCCTCCTCCCGCGAACGGTCGGTCGGCCGGAGCCCGCGTAGGCGGGCGAAGGCGTCGAGCGCCCCGAACAGGGGGCCATGTCACATCGTGGGGCCGGTGTCCGTCCCAGAGCCTGATGGTCGTGCCGTCTTGCTGATCGGCCGACGAAAAGCACCAACACTCAGGACGGGACGAACGAAAATGAAGATCGCCGTTATCGGAGGGAGCGGTCTCGTCGGCCGTCGCGTCGTCGAACTGCTGGACGGCCGCGCCGAGGTGGCGTCGGTCTGCGGCGCGGCCGGGGTCGACCTCCGCACCGGCGCCGGTCTCGACGAGGCGCTGGAGGGCGCCGGCGCCGTCGTCGACGTCCTCGACGCCCCGCTCCTGGACGCGGAGGGCGCCCCGGCCTTCTTCCGCGACACGATGCTGCGGCTGACGGCGGCGGCGGAGCGCGCGGGCGTCGGCCACCACGTGCTGCTGTCGATCGTCGGCGTCGACAGGATCGTCGGCAGCCCGCGCTACATCGGGAAGCGCGTCCAGGAGGTGCTGACGCTCTGCGCGCCCGCCCCGGCCACGGTCGTCCGCGCCACCCAGTTCCACGGCTTCGCGGAGCAGGTCGCCTCGTGGAGCAGGCGGTCCGAGCCGGGGAAGGCCGACATCGTGACGGTGCCCCCGCTGCTCGTGCAGCCGTGCGCGGTGGACGACGTCGCCCGCGTGCTGGTCGGGCTGGCCCTGGACGGCCCGGCCGGCGAGCAGATCATCGAGGTGGCGGGCCCCGGGAGGGAGGACCTGGTGGACATGGCCCGCCGGACCTTCGCCGCGCGCGGGGACGAGGTCCGTATCGTCCCGAGCTGGGACGGGCCCTTCGGCACCGAGTACTCCGGTGACGTGCTGCTGCCCGGCCCCGGCGCGCGCCTGCTGGGGACGGGCTTCGAGCGGTGGCTGGCCGAGCGGTCCGGTTACACGGTCGAGTGAGTGCCGGGCCGACCCGCGGGCTCCGCGGCCGGTTCGCGGTCGGCGAGGAGGAGGTAGATCGCGGCGGACAGCAGCGCGCAGACGGCGGTGCTCGCCCACAGGACGGTCTGCCAGGCGTCGGTGAACCCGTGCGCGATGGCGTCGAGGAGGCTCGCGCGCCCGTCGGCGGGAAGGCCCGCCAGGGCGCCGTCGAGGTCGCCGGAGTTCACGCTGTCGGCCACCGCCCCCGGGTCCTCGGCCCGGCCGGGCGGCGCCGCCCGGCTCAGCCGGTGCTCGGTGAAATTGACCAGGGCCGAGCCCGCCGCCGCGATGACGACCGCCTCGCTGCCCAGCCGGAGCGTGTTGAGGAACCCCGCCGCCGTGCCGGTGGCCCGGGGGTCGACGACGGTCAGGACGGCGCCGTCCACCAGCCCGAAGTTGAGGCCCAGGCCGACCCCGAGCGTGATCAGCGGACCGGCCAGTGCCGCGGGCCCGATGTCGGGGCGCAGGACGGCGGCCAGCCACGCGCCGCCGCCGGTCAGCAGCACCAGGCTCAGCGTGAAGACGGCGCGCGACGGCAGCCCGCGCCTGATCAGGAGCCCGGCGAGCAGCGGCGCGACCAGGATCGGCGCGGTCATCAGCAGCATCGTGGCCCCCGCCGCCCGGCTGGACATGCCGCTCGCGACCACCAGGTAGTTCGGCAGCAGCGGCAGCAGGATCACGAACGAGAACGACACGACCACGGGGATCAGGCACAGCGCCATGAACCTCCGGTTGCGGACGAGGCCCAGGTCGAGCATCGGGTCGGGGCGGCGCCGCTCCACCAGCACGAAGACCACCGCCAGGAGGACCGCCCCCGCGAGCAGCCCCAGCACGCCGGGGCTGGCCCATCCCCACTGCGGTCCCTCGACCATGCCGAACATCAGCAGGAACACGCCGCCCGCGAAGGCCGCGGTCCCGGGCCAGTCGACCCGCGCGGCCGACTCGGCCCGCGACTCCCGCAGAAGCGGCACGGCGGCCAGCACCGGCAGCATCGCCAGCGCGTGCGACCCGAAGAACCACCGCCAGCCGAGGGAGTCGGCCAGCGTTCCGGCCGCCATGGCGCCGAGCGCGAGCCCGCCGCCGGTGGCGATGCCGACGGCGGCGAAGGCCCGGACCCGCGCCCGCCCCGCGAACGCCGTGGCGAGGATCGAGCTTCCGCTGGTCAGCAGGGCGGCGGCGCCGACCCCCGCCAGCGCGCGCATGAGGTCGAGCAGCAGGACGTCCCGCGCCACCGCGCTCGCCAGCGACGCCGCCGTGAACAGCGCCGCGCCCGCAGCGAACAGCCGCCGCCTGCCGAGCAGGTCGGCGAGCGAGCCGCAGGCCAGCATGAAGCACGCGAAGGTCAGGTTGTAGGCGTGCACGACCCACTGGAGCGCCTCCAGCGACGCGCCGGTGTCGCGTTCGATGTGCGGCAATGCCACCCCCGACCCGGTCACCGACGTCGGCAGCACCACCAGCGTCAGCAGGACGGCGGCGAGGGTGACCGCCGGAGTGCGCGAGGTCATGCCGCGGGGACCGACCCGAGCAGGCCGCCGTCGACCACCAGGTCCTGCCCGGTGACGTAGGAGGCGTCGTCGGAGGCGAGGAACGCCACGGCCGCCGCGACCTCGTCGGGATGGCCGAGGACGCCGAGCGGCACCTGCGCCGAGTCACGGGCCTCGGCCCCGGGCTCGGGGTTGGCGGAGCGGTACATCTCGGTGTCGATGTAGCCGGGGCTGACGGAGTTGACGCGGATCCCCTGCGGGGCGAGCTCGGCGCCCAGCGTCCGCGCGAGGTTGTGGGCCGCCGCCTTCCCGGCGGAGTACACCGAGGCGATCGCCAGCCCGCGATGCAGGGTCCAGGACGCGTTGATGACGACGGAGCCGCCGTCGCGCATCAGCTTCCGCGCCTTCTGGACGGTGAAGAAGACCCCCTTGAGGTTGACGCCGATCATCCCGTCGAAATCGGCCTCGGTGATGTCGGCGCTCGGCTTGAAGACGCCCACCCCCGCGTTGGCGAAGACCGCGTCCAGCCCGCCCCGCCACGTCTCGATCAGCCTCATCAGGCGGTCGAGGTCGGGGAGCGAGGCGACGTCGGCGCGGACGCCGAGGACCCCTTCCCCCAGCCGCGCGACGGCGTCGTCCAGCCGCTTCTCGTCGCGGCCGGTGACGGCGACGTGGGCGCCCTCGTCGAGCAGGCGGCGCGCGGCGGCGAAGCCGATGCCGCTGGTACCGCCGGTGATCAGAACGGTCTTGCCGGTGAATCGCTGCATACCGACGATCCTCGGCCGGACGCGGCGGACCCGGCAGCGTCCAGTGGGCCTGGGTCTGCCACCACCACCCTCAGCCCGCGAGCGGCGCGGGTTCCTCCAGCAGCGCGGTGAGCCGGGACGGCGTCGTCCCGTCCTGGGCGGGGGTGTGGAGCATCAACCGGTGTCCCGGCAGATCGGTCAGCGGAAGCGTCGTGTACTCGAAGAGCAGTTCCCCGGCCGAGGGGTGCAGAACGGCCTTGACGCCCTGGGCGGCGCTGCCGACATGGTGCTCGGCCCACAGTTCGGCGAAGGCGGGGCTGGCGGCGCGCATGTCGGCGGCGAGCCGTCCGAACTCCGGGTCGTCCGGGTAGCGGGCGGCGTCCGCGCGGAACTGCCCGACGATGGCGCGCGCCGCGTCCCGCCAGTGGCGCACGGTCGAGCGCAGCCGGGCGTTGGTGAAGAAGCTCACCAGGCAGTTGTGGTCGCCCGCGCCGTAACCGAACACGACCTCGGCCGCCCGGTTGACCGCGACCAGGTTCCAGTGCCGGTCGATGACGTAGGCGGGACGGGGCGACCACTCCTCGATCAGCCGCCGCAGGCCGTCCGGCACCTCCCGCTCCACCGGCGCCGCCTTCGGCGGGTTGAGCCCGGCGAGCAGGTAGAGGTGCTCCCGCTCGGCGCCGTCCAGCCGCAGCACCCGGGAGACCGAGTCCAGCACCTCCGCCGACACGTTGATCTCGCGCCCCTGCTCCAGCCAGGTGTACCAGGAGACGCCGACCCCGGCCAGGACCGCGACCTCCTCCCGCCGGAGCCCCGCCGCCCGGCGGCCGCCGCCCGCCGCCATGCCGACGTCCTCCGGCGTGAGCCGGGCGCGCCGGGACCGCAGGAACTCCCGGATCTCGTCCCGGCGCCGCCGCCGCGCCTCCGCGGAAAGCCGCGCACCACCCATACCCGCATGCTAGGCGGTCCGCCGCCGGACGCCCCGTGGTGGGGCACCCCGTGGTAGGCCGTCGACGGGCTGGGTAGGCGGGACGACACGTCTGAACGACGGGCGGTGAGAGGAGAGCGGATCCATGGCAACGACGACGGTCGCCGATCACCTGCTGGCGCGTTTGCGCGAGTGGGGGGTCGAGAAGGTGTTCGGGTACCCGGGCGACGGGATCAACGGGCTGATGGCCGCCTGGGGACGCGCCGGGAACGAGCCGCAGTTCGTCCAGTCGCGGCACGAGGAGATGAGCGCCTTCCAGGCGGTCGGGTACGCCAAGTTCACCGGGCGGGTCGGGGTGTGCGCGGCGACGTCGGGGCCGGGCGCCGTCCACCTGCTGAACGGGCTCTACGACGCCAAGCTCGACCACGTGCCCGTCGTCGCGATCGTCGGCCAGACCAACCGCAGCGCGATGGGCGGCTCCTACCAGCAGGAGGTGGACCTGCTGTCGCTCTACAAGGACGTGGCGGGCGACTACGTCCAGGTGGTCACGGTGCCCGAGCAGCTCCCGAACGTGCTGGACCGGGCGATCCGCGTCGCGATGGCCGAGCGGACGCCGACCGCCCTGATCGTCCACGCCGACGTCCAGGAGCTGGAGTACAGCCCGCCCGCGCACGCGTTCAAGATGGTCCCCTCCAGCCTGGGGGTGTCGCTGCCGTCGATCGCCGCCGACGCGGAGGCGGTCGCCCGCGCCGCCGAGGTCCTCAACGCGGGCAGGAAGGTCGCGATCCTCGCGGGCGCGGGGGCCAGGAGCGCCGCCACCGAGCTGCGCCAGGTGGCCGACCTGCTCGGCGCGGGCGTCGCGAAGGCGCTGCTCGGCAAGGACGTCCTTCCGGACGATCTGCCCTACGTCACCGGCTCGATCGGGCTGCTCGGCACCCGGCCCAGCTACGAGCTGATGAACGGCTGCGACACCCTCCTCACGGTCGGCTCCAGCTTCCCCTACACCCAGTTCATGCCGGAGCTGGACCAGGCGCGCGGGGTGCAGATCGACATCGACCCCAAGCTGATCGGCATGCGCTACCCCTACGAGGTCAACCTCGTCGGCGACGCGGCCTCGACGCTGCGCGCGCTGATCCCGCTGCTGGAGCGCAAGGACGACCGGGGCTGGCGCGAGACCGTCGAGGGTAACGTGCGGCGCTGGCGGAAGACGGTGGCGGAGGAGGCCATGGTGGACGCCGATCCGATCAACCCGATGCGGCTGTTCCACGAGCTGTCGGAGCGGCTGCCGGACGACGCGATCGTCGTCGCCGACTCGGGGTCGGCGGCGAACTGGTACGCCCGCAACCTGAGCTTCCGCGACGGCGTGCGCGGCTCCCTGTCGGGGACGCTGGCCACGATGGGGCCGGGCGTCCCGTACGGGATCGGGGCGAAGTTCGGCCACCCCGGACGGCCGGTGATCGTGTTCGAGGGCGACGGCGCGATGCAGATGAACGGGATGGCCGAGCTGCTCACGATCCGGCACTACTGGGAGCAGTGGGAGGACCCGCGGCTGGTCGTCGCGATCCTCCACAACAACGACCTCAACCAGGTCACGTGGGAGATGCGCGCGATGCAGGGCGCGCCGAAGTTCACCGAGTCGCAGACGCTGCCCGAGTGCGACTACGCCGCGTTCGCGGCGGGCAACGGGCTCAACGCGATCAAGGTGGAGGAGCCCGGCCAGATCGCCCCGGCCTGGGAGGCGGCGCTCGCGGCCGACCGGCCGACCGTGCTGGACGTCCTGGTGGACCCCGACATCCCCCCGATCCCGCCGCACGCGACCTTCGAGCAGGCCAAGGACACCGCCAAGGCGATGGCGAAGGGCGACGAGGACCGCCGGGGCGTCGTCCAGAAGGGCCTCAAGGTCAAGATGCGGGAGCTCCTCCCGCACCGCTCCGGCAGGTGAGGGTCACGAGCGGCCGGGGCGCCAGGTCTGGAGGGTGAGCAGCAGGCTGCGCGGCCTGGCGCTGTCGTCGAAGGCGCCGTGCGCGCCGTGGTCCCGGTCGGCGTCGCACGGCTCCCACAGGTTGCCGGGTCGAACTCGGGCCGCCGGGCGCCGGTCTGCTGCGACCGGTACCCGGTCCGGCCGAGGTAGCGGTCGAGCAGCCCCGGGACGACCTTCTCGGCGAGCAGCGCCGCGATCGTGGAGTCGCCGACCCAGCGCTCCCGGCACCGGGGGTTGTCGGCGGCGTGGACGACGGCGCGGGCGGCCACCTCGGGCTGGTAGATCGGCGGCACCGGCCGCGGGCGGCGCGGCAGCCGGGAGCGGACCCAGTCGAACTGGGGGGTGCTGAGGGCGGGCAGCTGGACCATCGTCACCTTGACCGCGCTGCGGTCGTGCAGCAGTTCGGCGCGCAGCGACTCGGTGAAGCCCTCGACGGCGTGCTTGGCGCCGCAGTAGGCCGACTGGAGCGGGATCCCGCGGTAGGCCAGCGCCGAGCCGACCTGGACGATCACGCCCGAGTCGCGCGGCCTCATCCGCGCGAGCGCGGCCCGCGTGCCGTGCGCGGTCCCGAGGTAGGTGACCTCGGTGACGCGGCGGTACTCCTCGGGCGTGATCTCGTCGAACGGCGCGAAGACGCCGGTGAAGGCGTTGTTCACCCACACCCCGATCGGCCCGAGCGTGCGCTCGACCCGGTCTAGTGGTCGAGGCGTGCCGCGCATTCGAGGAGCAGCGCGTGCACGAAGGCCTGCGGGAGGTTCCCGCGCATCTGCCGCTGCTCCACGTCGTACTCCTCGGACAGCAGCCCGGCGGGCCCGCACGCGGAGCGGTTGCGCTCGAACCAGCGCAGCGCGGCCGCCACGTCCCCCCGCCGGTGGGTGGCGAGCGCGACGAGGAACCCGCACGGCAGGAACGCGCCCTCGGCCTCGCCGAGCGGCCGCTCGTCGTGCCGGAACCGGTAGGCGTAGCCGTCGTCGGTGAGCTCGGCGAGGTAGGCGTCGAGCGTGCGGCGGCTGCGCGGGTCGCCCGCGGGCACGGCGCCGCGGATCGCGGGCAGCAGCAGCGCGCCGTCCAGCCTCGGGTCGCCGGGCGAGCGCTGCCAGCGCCCGGACGGGTGGACGGCGCGGGACGCCGTCGCCGCCACGATGGCGTCGGCCCGCCCGGTCTCCCCGACGGCCCGCAGCCCGGCCGCGCAGTTGAGGGCGCTGTGCGTCCACCGGCGGTCGTCCAGCTCCCAGATGCCCGCGTCCGGGTCGCGCCAGCGCTCGTCGACGGCGGCGACCGCCGTGCGCAGGGCCCGCCTGCCGTCGGCGTCGAGCCCGTCGCGCTCGGCCGCGGCGCCGAGCAGCAGCAGCGCGTCGCCGAAGCCGTCGAGCTGGAACCGGCCGGTCATCTGGTTCCCCACCCGGTCGTAGCCGCCCGGGTAGCCGGGCAGCTTCAGCACGTCCTGCTCGGGCACCGGCCCGCCGGTGCTCGTGTAGGCGGGCTTGAGGCGCGGACCGTCCTCCAGGACGCGCGCGGTGACGAACCGCACCGCGTCGTCGAAGAGCCGCTCGGCCCCGGCGGCGGCCGCCGCGAGGCCCGCGAAGCACTGGTCGCGGATCCAGACGTAGCGGTAGTCGTAGTTGCGGCCCGCCTCGCTGCGCTCGGGCAGGCTCGTGGTCGCCGCCGCGACCATCCCCCCGCTCGCGCCGGTCATGCCGCGCATGACGGCGTGGGCGTGCCGCGCGTCCCGGTCGGCGATCGTGCGCGGGCGCGGCACCGCGCGGTGCCAGGCCGTTTCGGTGGCGTGCCAGACGCGGTCCGCGACCGGCGGCTCCTTGCGCGGGGGACGGTCGGTGATCTCCAGGACCAGGTCGTGGCGCGTTCCAGCCGGAACCGTGAGGTCCAGTTCGAGGCCCCGCCCGCGCCGGGCCCCGGCCGCGCCCGTCCAGCGGAACCACAGGCCGCCCGCGTCGCCCGTCCAGGCGCCGTGGAAGTCCGGACGGAAGGCGCCGAAGCCGGGGCGCGGGTCGCAGAGGACGCGGACGCGGGCGTCCCCCTCGCGGGCGACGATCTGCCGGAGCAGCACCGCGCGGCCGGGCTCGCCCGGGAACGCCAGGGCCTCCCGGCACTCGATGACCCCGTCGTCGGTCACCCACCGGCTGCGCCAGATCAGCGTGCCGGGCTCGTAGGCGCCGCCCCACACGAACCGCTCCCGGGGCGTGACCGCGTAGATCCCGGGCCCGCCGATCAGGGAGGCGAACACCGCGTCGCCGTCCCAGCGCGGCGCGCACATCCAGCAGAACTCCCCGCGCGGGCCGACGACGACGCCCCGCTCGCCGTCGGCGATGAGCGCGTACTCCCGCAGCACCTGCGGGGGGTAGCGGTCGTCGTTCATGCCACCCGGTACTCCTCCGCGTCCCGCCTGCGGAACTCCAGGCCGATCCCGGGCGCGTCGTCCCGGGGGCGGACGACCCCGCCGGACGGCACGAGCGCGCCGTCGAAGAGCATCGACTCGACGCGGACGTGGTCGTGGAACCACTCGATGTGGCGGGCGTTCGGGACGGCCGCCATCACGGCCGCGTGCAGGTGCGGCGCGCAGTGGGCGGACAGGTCCCGGGCGTGCGCGCGGGCGAACGCGGCGACCCGGAGGAACTCGGTGATCCCGCCGACCCGGGTCACGTCGGCCTGCGGGCAGTCGACGGCGTCGATCAGGCGGACGTAGTAGGGCAGGTCGTAGCCGTACTCCCCGGCCGCCACCTCGCACGGCACCGCGTCGCGGACCGCGCGCAGGCCGGCGACGTCGTCGGAGGACACCGGCTCCTCGAACCACCGCAGGTCGGGCGCCGCCTCGGCGACCCGCACGGCCTGCTTGGCGGTGTAGGCGCCGTTGGCGTCGGCGTACAGCTCGGTGTCGGGGCCGATGACCTCGCGGGCGACGCGCAGCCGCTCCAGGTCGCGGCCGGTCCGGGCGCCCCGCCCCTCGCCGATCTTGATCTTCACGCGGGGGATGCCGAGGTCGCCGGCCCAGTTGCCGAGCTGGTCGCGCAGCCGCGCGTGGCCGTCGGTGGTGAAGCCGCCCGAGCCGTACACGGGGACCTCGTCGTGGACGGCGCCGAGCAGCCGGTGCAGCGGCAGGCCGAGCAGCCGCGCCTTCAGGTCCCACAGCGCGCAGTCGACCGCCGAGATCGCCATGGCGCAGACGCCGGGACGCCCCGCGTTGCGGACGGCGCGGCACATCCGCTCGTGCGCCCCGGGCGGGTCGAGCGCGCCGGTGTCGCGGACCACCGGCGCGAGCAGCGCGGTGACCGCCCCGGCGACGGCCGCCGGACCGTAGGTCCAGCCGAGGCCGGTCCACTCCTCGCTGGACGCCTCGACGAGCACGAGCGTCGTCGAGGCCCAGGCCAGCGTGCCGTCCGCCTCCGGGCCGTCCGTCGGGATCGTGTACGCGGCGGCGGTCAGCTCGATCACAGCGGCTCCGCGGGGAGTTCGGCGAGGTGCGGGGCCCGCACGCCGGTGCCGTCGGCGATCCGCGTGCGGCAGGAGAACCCGTCGGCCGGCACGGTCGTACCCGGACCGGCGTCGCGGACGCGGGGCCACAGCCCGGGTTCGGCGGCGCCGACCGAGACCTCGTGGTGGCCCCGCTCGAAGCCGAAGTTGCCCGCCAGGCCGCAGCAGCCCACGTCGAGGACCTGGGCCTGGACGCCCGCGCGGCGCAGCACCTCCGCGTCGGCCTCGACCCCCCAGACGGTGTGCTGGTGGCAGTGCGGCTGGGCGATCGCGGCGCGCCCGGCGCCCGGGTGGAAGTTGTCGGTGAAGGCGTCCGGCCGCAGGACGACCTGGGGCGCGGCGAGTTCGGCGTTCAGGTCGTCCAGGCAGGCCCCGGGCTCGACGACCGCGCGGCGGCGGCCGGTGTCCAGCGACACCGGCCGGCCGCGGTACCTGGACCGGTCGATCACCACGGCGGCGTTGCGGCACTGGCCGGCCAGGCTCGTCCCGCCGCCCCGCGACGGCACGGGCACGCCGTGCCCGCGGCAGACCGCGACCGCCTCGACGGCCGCGTCGATGCTCCGGGGGACGACCACGCCGATCGGCGGCTGCCGGTAGTCGGAGGCGTCGTAGGCGTAGGCCGCCCGCGACCCGGCGTCGAAGCGCACCTCGCCGTCGACCCTGACCGCGAGATCACGTTCAAGCGTGTCGAACATACGCGTCGAACTACCCGGGCCGCCGGATCTAACCTCAGGCCCGCTGTGACAGGGGCTGCGGCCTGCATGGGGAAGGGGCCGAGACCTTGACCGGGCGATGACCGAAAGCGGATTGGCCGTTTAGGCGATCTCACGAGGGTAGACGTTGCGTCATGTCCACTTTGGACACATTTCTCCGACCAAAGGAGGGGATGACATGACTGGGCCGATCGCCCAGCAGGCGCCGAACACCGCCCAGAGCGGCAGGTCCGGCAGCGGACTCGTCGATGTCGTCGACCTGATCCTGGAAAAGGGTCTGGTCATCGACCTCTACGCCCGGGTGTCGCTGGTGGGGATCGAGATCCTCACGGTGGACGTCCGGATCGTCGTCGCCAGCGTCGACACCTACCTCCGGTTCGCCGAGGCGGTGAACCGCCTCGACATCGCCCACGACGGCACCTCGCAGGGGCTGCCCGAGTTCGTCGGGGGCCTGGAGGAGTCCGGCGCGAAGAAGAAGACGCGCGGTGCCCTCCAGGGCGCCTCGGACAAGCTGAAGGAGACCTTCGGCGGCGACTCCGACTCCGACTCCGAGAAGGAGTCCGAGCCCTCGCGGCGCCGCTCCTCCCGCAAGAAGGAGGACGACGACTCATGACGACCCCGCAGTACGTGTACGGGGTGACCCGCAAGGGGGCCGCGCTGCCCGACGGAGTGACCGGGCTCGACGACCGGCCGGTCGCGCTGGTGGCCGACGGCGAGTGCGCCGCGCTCGTCAGCGACCTGCCGGTCGGCCGCGCGCTCGGCGAGCGCCCCGACCTGGAGGCGCACCAGCGGGTCCTGGGAGCGATGGTCGACGCGGGCATCGTCGTCGTGCCGCTCCGGTTCGGGGCCGCGATGGAGGGGCGCGAGGCCGTCGAGCGGGAGCTGCTCGCCGCGAACTCCGACCGGTTCGCCCACATGCTGGACCGCCTGGAGGGCCGCGTCGAGCTGCGGCTGCGCGGCACCTACATCCAGGACGCGGTGCTCCGCGAGATCATGCAGGCCGAGCCCGAGATCGCCGAGCTGTCCAAGCGGCTGCGCGAGGTGCCCGCCGACGCGGCCGACGCGGTCTACTACGACCGGATCCGGCTCGGCGAGCTGATCGCGGGCGCGATGGAGCAGCGCCGCGAGACCGACGCCCAGCTGCTGCTGGAGGGCGCCGCCCCGGCGGCCGAGGCCGTGATCCCGAGGCCGCCCGCCCGCGAGGAGGACGTCGTGGACGCCTCCTTCCTGGTCCCCGTCGAGCGGCGCGCCGAGTTCGACGCGGCCGTCGAGGAGCTGAGCCGCGCGCACGCCGACCGCGTCCGGATCCGGGTGGTGGGGCCGCTGCCGCCCTACGACTTCGTCCCGGAGGCGTGAGCCATGGGGCTGTTCACCGGACTGCTGACCCTGCCGCTGGCGCCCGTGCGCGGCGTGACCTGGCTGGCCGAGACGCTGGTCACGCAGGCGGAGGAGCGGCTCTATGACCCGGGGCGCATCAACGCCGAACTACAGGGGCTCGCCGACCGGGTGGCGGACGGCGAGCTGACCGAGGAGGAGGCGGCCGCGGCGGAGGACGAGCTGTTCGAGCGGCTGATCGAGGGCCGCCGCCGCGCCGCGTCCCTCGGCGGAGCGGGGGGATAGCCCGTGCCGATGCCCGCGTCCAAGGCCGCCGAGTACGCGGTCGAGCACGTCACCGCCATGACCGGCCGCAGCGCCGAGTCCGTCGTCGGGATGGAGCGCGCGGACGGGGACGGCTGGCGGGTCACGGTCGAGGTCGTGGAGACCCGCCGCATCCCCGACTCCGCCGACATCCTGGCGGTCTACGAAACCGAGGTGGACGGGGACGGCGAGCTGGTCGCCTACCGCCGCGTCCGCCGCTATCCGCGCGGACGGGTCGAGAGGGAGTGAACGGGGTTTGAGTGAGATGTCCTGGACCGGTGCCCGGTCTCCCCTCGCCGGGGGGAGCCCGCCGGGCGGCGGCTCGGCCAACCTGGCCGACCTGCTGGAGCGCATCCTCGACAAGGGCATCGTGATCGTCGGCGACGTGCGGGTGAACCTGCTCGACATCGAGCTGCTGACGATCAAGCTGCGGCTGCTGGTCGCCTCGGTCGACCGCGCCAAGGAGATGGGCATCGACTGGTGGGAGCACGACCCGTCGCTGTCGTCCAAGGCCCGGCGGGACGGGGTCGAGGGCGGCCGCGACCGGGAGCTGGAGGAGGAGAACCGGCGGCTGCGCGAGCGGCTCGCCGCGCTGGAGGCAGGCGGGGCCGGTGACGGGGCCGAGTCGCGGAAGGAGAGCCGATCATGACCGAGGTCCGGACGGACGGCGGCACCGCCGTCTACCTGTACGGGGTGGCGCGCGACCTGGACCCGGCCGCGCTGCCCGGCACCGGGGTGGCGGGCGCGCCCGTGCGCGGCGTGCCCGCCGCCGGGCTGACCGCGCTGGTCAGCACCGTCCGGCTGGAGGAGTACGGGGAGGCGGCGCTGCGCGCGAACCTGGAGGACCTGGCCTGGCTGGAGGCGACCGCCCGCACCCACCACGCGGTGGTGGAGCGGGCCGCGCGCGCGGCGCCGACCGCCCCGGTCCGGATCGCGACGATCTACAGCGACGACGACCGCGTCGCCGAGGTCCTGACGTCCGAGGGCGGCCGGTTCGCCGAGATCCTGGACCGCGTCGCCGGGCGGACGGAATGGGGCGTCAAGGCGTACCCGGCCCCGGCCCCGGCCGTCCAGGACGCCCCGCCCGCCGAGCCGAGCTCGGGCACCGCCTACCTGCGCGGCCGCCAGCGCGAGCAGCGCCGCCGCGCCGACGCCGGACGCCGCTCCGCCGAACTGGCGGGCGAGCTGCACGCCGAACTCGCCGACGGCGCCGTGGCGTCCCGGCACCACCCGGCGCAGGACGCGCGGCTGTCCGGGCGCACCGACGTCCAGGTCCTCAACGCCGCCTACCTCCTGGAGGACGACCGGGTGGAGGAGTTCCTGGCGGCGGCGCAGCGGGCGCAGGACCGGCTGGCCGGCATCGAGCTGGAGGTCACGGGCCCGTGGCCGCCCTACTCCTTCATCGAAGGGGACCGGTGACCGCCGCCCTCGACACCGGCGGCGGCCGCCCGCTGGAGCGGATCGCGCTGGTCGACCTGCTCGACCGGCTGCTCGCCGGCGGCGTCGTCATCGCTGGCGACCTGGTCATCTCCGTCTCGGGCGTCGACCTGGTGCGGGTGTCGCTGCGCGCGCTGATCACCACCGTCATGGACGAGGCGTCCGGCGAGGAGGCACCGTGACCCGACCGACCGAGCCCGTCTGGAAGCTGCGCACCGACCCCGAGACCGTCGAGCGCGATCTCGTGAAGCTGGTGCTGACGCTGGTGGAGCTGATCCGGCAGCTGATGGAGCGGCAGGCGCTGCGCCGCGTCGACGGCGGCGACCTGTCCGACGAGCAGGTCGAGGAGCTGGGGCTGGCGCTGATGCGGCTGAACCACGCGATGACCACGCTCAAGGACCACTTCGGCCTGGACGACCACGACCTCAACCTCGACCTGGGTCCCCTCGGCCCGCTCCTCCCGCCCGACTAGCGCTAGCCCCAGAGGAGCTGGAGGAGGGCGAGCACCGGCGCGGGCGGGCGGAGGCCGCGGGTGCCCGGCCAGCCGAACGCCACGGCCAGCGCCGCCGCGAGGACGCCGCCGCGATGTCGCCCGCCGTCCACAGCTCCAGCGGGTGCCCGTGCGGCGGTACGTGCCCGCCATGGAGGACGGCGGCCCGGTACCCATGGGTGAACGCCTCGACGGCGCCGGTCACGGCGCGGCCGGGCAGCAGGGCGAGCGCCGCCGTCCCGGCGGTCAGCAGGACGCCGGGGGCGAGCATCGTCCAGGGCAGGTCGACCAGCCGGGGCGTCGTCTCCGGATCCTCGTGGGCCTTCGACGTGTGCCGCGCCGGACGTCCCGCGCCGCGGAAGACGCCCCCGGCCCAGACCAGGACGTAGGAGAGCGCGGTCACAGCGTCCTCCCGAGGAACCGCGCGTAGACCAGCACGCCCGCCCTCGCGGCACCGGCCGCTCCTCGAACCCCGACCTCCGGTGCAGGATCAGCACATCGCGCTCCGGGTCGACCTGCGCCACGTACGCCGTCGGCCACACCGACCGGCCGAGGGAGACCAGGCCGCGCCGCAGGTTGCCGCCCAGGACGGGCCGCGCGGCCACCCCCACTGCGGCCGCGGCGAGGCAGGCGGTGACCACCTCCGCCGGGATCACCGCCGAGACGATCGCCCGGCCGCCGGGTCAGCGTTCCGCGAGCATCTCGACGCGAAGTCCTTCGAGGGTGCTGCGCAGGAGGCGGGAGACGTGCATCTGGGAGAGGCCGATCTGCTCGGCTATCTGCGCCTGGGTCTTGTTGCCGAAGAACCGCAGGAGCAGGATCGTCCGCTCGCGTTCGGGGAGGTCGTCGACCAGGGGGCCGAGGGCCTGGGCGTCGATGAGGTCCTCCAGCGCGCCGTCGTCGGTCCCGAGGCGCTCGCCGATGGTGCCGTCCTCCTGGTGCGCGTCGTTCGGCGCCTCCAGGGACAGCGGGCGGTAGGCGTCGCAGGCGCCGATGGTCTCGACGGTCTCCTCCTCGGTGATGCCCATCCGAGCGGAGATCTCGGTGGTCGTGGGGGAGCGCCCGTGATCCTGGGTGAACTCCTGGACGGTGCGCTGGAGGATGGGGCGGAGCTCCTGGAGCCGCCGCGACACATGGACGCTCCATGTCTTGTCGCGGAAATGGCGCTTCACCTCCCCGAGCATCATCGGATAGGCGTAGGCGACGAAGCGGTCGCCGATCTCGGGGTCGAACCGGTTGATGGCCTTGATCAGCCCCACATAGGCGACCTGCTGGAGGTCGTCGAGCGGCTCACCTCGGTCGGCGTAGCGCCGCGCCACGCCCCGGACGAGTGAGGCGTGCAGGTCCACGACGCGGCCGCGGAGGCGTTCCCGGCGCGGATCGTCGCTCGCGAGCCGCTTCATCTCGGCCAGCATGTTCTCGGTCTGTCCATCGTCGTATCGCTGCGTGGCCTGCGTCCTTGTCATCCGGGGGGCCTTTCCGCTCGGCATGAGCGAGCTTCCGCTCACTTCTTCGGCTACCCACGGAATGGCCCTTCATACGACCCGCCTTCAGGAGAGACGCGTTCCACCCGCTCAGAGCGTGTGCGTCACCGGTCGGGAGTTCGGCCATGTATTGCGGAGGGGCCGCCTTTCCGATTGTGCTTCCCTGATCACTGATCGTGATAATCGCCTGGTCGGACGGATGGCCGCCGCCTGGAGATCTCTGTGCCCTGGACATAGGGACCATGGTCCGTTTAAGGTAAACGGACCATGGTCCGAGTGAAGGGGTGTTCATGATGCGCGTGCGCCATCTCCTGGTCGCCGCGGCGGTCGGCGGCCTGCTGCTCGCCGCGTCCGAAGCGTCCGCCCAGCCGTCCCCCCGAGTGGAGCCGGCCGCCGACAAGCCGGTCTACGTTCCGCTCCACGGCGGACGGTGGCTGCCCTGCGAAGGTCTCGCCGGGTGCACGTACAAGCCGCTGCGGGGCGACCCGCGGACCGGCCCGTCGGAGAGCGTCTTCCGGCTGAAGGCGGGCACCGGCTTCGACCGCCACTGGCACACGAGCCCCGAGCACGTCCTCGGCGTCTCGGGCAGGCTCGTCTGGAACGTCGAGGGCGGGCCGCGCGCCCGCATCGGCCAGGGCGACTTCCTCTACTACCCGTCCAAGGCGGTTCACTGGGGCGAATGCCTGAAGGGCGCCGACTGCGTCTACAAGGTCTACGACGACCTGCCCTACGACTTCCACGCGGACCGGTAAGGGGGCCTCCGGCGCGGGCCCGGCCGCCGGGGGTGAGTAGGTTCTGTTCGGTGGCCATGTCGGGAAGGGAGGGCCGCGATGGGCGCCTACGCCGTCGTCGGGGCCGGGCTCACCGGCGCCGCGACCGCCTGGCAGCTGGCCCGGCGCGGCCACGAGGTCACCGTGCTGGAGCGCTCCACCCCGGCCAACGCCGAGGGCAGCTCGCACGGGTCCGCGCGGATCCTCCGGTACGGCTACGCCGACCCCTTCTACGTCCGGCTGGTCGCCGACGCGCGGGCCGAGTGGGACGAGCTGGAGCGCCGCTCCGGCGAGCGCCTCATCGACCCGACCGGCTCCCTCGACTTCGGTGCCGCCCGCGACCCGGCGGCCCTGGCCGCCGTGTTCGAGCGGGTCGGCGTCGACCACGAGCTGCTCACCGCCGCCGAGGCCGCCGCGCGCTGGCCGGGCTTCGCCTTCGAGGGCGGTTCCGGCGTGCTGTGGCACCCGGCGGCCGGGGTGATCGACGCGGAGTCCGCGGTGGCGGCCATGCTGCGGCTGGCGCGGGCGGACGGCGCCCGGGTCGAGACCGGCCGGCCGGTGACCTCGATCGAGCGGGCGGGCGCCGGTTACCGGCTGCTGGGCCCGGACGGGCAGGCCGAGGAGGCCGAGAGGGTCGTCATCGCCATCGGCGGCTGGCTGCCCGACCTCCTCGGCGACCTTCCCCTGCCCGCGCCGTTCCTGGCCGCTCTCCCTCCGCTCCAGGTGATGCAGGAGAACGCTTACCACTTTCCCTGCCGCGAAGCCGGGGAAAGGGTATGGCCGACATTCATACATAAGGAGTCGGCCATTCTGGTCTACGGCCTTCCAGGCGGACGCGACGCCGCCCTCGCCGGCGGCCGGTCCGGCATAAAAGTGGCCGAGTTCAACGGCGGGCGGCCGATCCGGAGCGCCGCCGCCCAGAACGGCGGGATCGACCCGGCCAACCGCGCGCGGCTCGTCGAACACGTCCGGCGGACGCTGCCCGGCCTCGTCCCCGAGCCCTACGCCGAGACGACCTGCCTTTTCACCAACACCCCCACGGAAGACTTCGTGATCGACGGCGTCGAGGGAATCACCGTGGCCTCGCCCTGCTCCGGGCACGGCGCCAAGTTCGCTCCGCTCCTCGGCCGAATCATCGCCGATTCGGCATCGGGCGAACGCGCCGCCCCAGAACGTTTCCGCGTGACCGTGTAGCGCGGAATGGCGCGGCCCCCCTTCAATGGCTGTGCCATGATGACCCGGTGGACGACAAGAGGATCGTGCCTCCCCTTGAGGGCGATGAACGCAGCGTTCTGGCCGCCTTCCTTCAATACCACCGCGAGACCCTGGCCATGAAATGCGCGGGGCTGACCCCCGAACAGCTCAAGCGCAGGTCGGTGCCGCCGTCGAGCATGTCGCTGCTCGGGCTGGTCCGGCACATGGCCGAGGTCGAGCGGATCTGGTTCCGGATCAGGCTGTCCGGCGAGGACATCCCCCTCCGGTGGAAGCGGCGGCCCGGCGACGACATCGACTTCGAGGTCGACGCGGCCGATCCCGAGGAGGCCTTCGCGGCCTGGAACGAGGAGTGCGCGCGGTCCCGCGACATCGTGGCGGCGGCCGAATCCCTCGACGTCACCGGCCGTGACGGCGACTGGAGCTTCTCGCTCCGCTGGATCCTCGCCCACCTGATCGAGGAGTACGCGCGGCACAACGGCCACGCCGACCTGCTCCGCGAGAGCATCGACGGAAGCACCGGAGAATAGTCTCCCGCGTTCGCGGAGCCGCCCGGAGGCACCGGACGGCGGTGCGGTCAGCCCGCCTTGCCGCGGGCGATGTAGACGTTCATGCCGGTGAAGTCGAGCGTGACGTTGTAGGGCTTGTAGAAGCTGTGGGAGAAGTGCGCCAGCACATCGAATCCCTCCCCCTGGGGCGGGTCCTCGTCCGCGCTCGCGAAGGCACCGCCGGCGGCGCCCGCGAAGGCGAATCCGCCGGCGCCGCCGCCCTTGTCCGCGTAGCAGTAGACGTGCTTGGCGGTGGCGTCGCCGAGGCGGATCTCGTGCGGGTAGCAGGGGTAGCTGATGACCGGCTGGCCTCCGGCGTAGGCCTCCACCGGCCGGTCGTAGTCGGTGCGGACCCGCAGCCGCTGCGCCGTCTCGACGGCCATTCCCGCGGCGGTCTCGCCGGTGCCGCCGACGTCCATCGCCACCACCCGCGTCCCGGAGTCGGCGACGCTGCCCCTGCTGTGCAGCAGGTGCTCGCGGGCCAACCACATCGGCAGCGGGTCGGCACCCGCGCGCCCGGCGTCGGCGCGCGCCTTCCTGGCCGCCTCGGGGGTCCGGCGGCGCAGGATCAGCGACCGGCCCGCGTAGTCGACCGTGGTCAGGAAGTGGTACAGGATCCAGGTGCCGATGATGCCGTCCGCGGCCGCGGAGGAGGCCTCCTCATCACCCGTCCACTGGACGGGGACGTTGCGCAGTTCGATCCCGCCCAGCCTGAACGACTCCAGCACGCCGAAGTAGTGCCAGATCTCGCGGCCCGCGTACTCGATCTTCTGGCTGGCGACGGCTTCGAGCCCGGCCTCCTTGGCCGTCTTCGCCGAAAGGCCCAGCCACGGGACGCGGCTGTAGAACGTGAAGCGCTTCTGCGGCCCGCCGTTGACCGAGGCGGGCAGTATCGGGAACGGGTCCAACTCGGTCCAGGCCGCGCGGCCGACGTCGCCGTGGACCTGGTACGCCTCGCCGCGGATCGCCCCGAACCACTTGGCGTAGACGTCCTCGCCGGCCGCCTGCCAGCGCGGCACGGAAAGGGCGAACTTGTCCTGCCGGATATAGCAGTCGCCCAAGAGGCGGTTGGTCTCCTTGTCGGCGGGCGCGAGTCCGAGCGCCATCGTGAGGTACTTCTCCGCGTCGGGGAACTTGTTGCCCAGTAGCCCGACATAGCCGCGCCGGCGTGCGGCGTGCACGTTCTTGGGATCCTTCTTCAGGATCTCCTCGTAGGCGCGGCCCGCCCGCTCGAACTCCCCGGCCTTGAACAACGCGTCCGCGTCGCCGTCCTCGGCTCGCGCCGCGGCCGTCCTGCCCAGCAGCGGCGCGGTCGCGGCGGCGCCGGTCACCAGGGCGGCGCCCCGCAGCAGCGACCGCCGACCCCATTCGCGGGCGTTGGCCATATCCCTCTCCTCTTCACGGTCACCTCTCGGAGCCGGGGCGTCATGCCCTCGGCGCGGACCGCCGTGGTCCGCGCCTCTACTGAAGAGGAGAGGCCGTCGCGGTGGCGTATGCGCTTTTCGATACGCCCGCGATACGCGCGGCTAACGCGCTCCGCTCAGCGCGGACGTCTGCGGCGCGTTGGGAAGCCGGACGGTCACGATGAGGCCCCCGGCGGGGCGCGGCGTGATGTCGAGCGCCCCGTCATGGGCGCGGACGATGCTGTGCACGATGGCCAGCCCGAGCCCGACGCCCGCGTGCTCGTCGGTGCGGATGCGCCGCGTCCCGCGCTGGAAGGGCTCGGTCAGGGTCGGCACCAGGTCCGGCGGGACCGGTCGGCCGGTGTTCTCGACCCGCAGCACGCTCACGTCGGGCTGCGACTCGGTGTGGACGCTCACGACGCCGCCCGTGGGGAGGTTGTGGACGATGGCGTTCTGGACGAGGTTGGTGACCACCCGCAGGATGAGCTCCTCCGAGCCGACGGTCTGCGCCCTCTCGCCCGTGACCTCAAGGGTGATCCGGCGCTGTTCGGCGAACGGGAGCAGCGTCTCGGCGGCCTCTTCGGCGACGAGCGAGAGGTCGACGGGCTCGCGGGTGAAGCTCCTGCGGTCGCTGCGGCTGAGCAGCAGCAGCGCCTCGATGAGGTCGATCGCCCGGGTGTTGACGGTATGGAGGCGTTCGAGGAGTTCGCCCTGGTCCCGGGTGGGGTCGCTGCGCGCCACGTCCAGCAGCGTCTGCGAGATCGCCAGCGGGGTCCGCAGTTCGTGGGAGGCGTTCGCGGCGAACCGCTGCTGCTCGTCGAGGTGGGATTCGAGCTGCCGGAGCATGGTGTCGAACACGTCGGCGAGTTCGCGGAACTCGTCCCTGGGGCCGCGCATGCGGATCCGGTGCGAGAGCGATCCCTCCGCGGCCAGCCGCGCCGCGTCCGTGATCTGGGTGAGCGGCGAGAGCATCCTCCCCGCGAGGAGCCATCCGCCGAGAAGGCCGAACAGCAGGAGGAAGGCCATCGCCTGGGACGCGCGGGGGAGGAAGGCGCGCTGGAGGTCGGAGCGGTTGGGGACCCACGGCGGCTGCGGTCCCCAGTGCCCCTGCCCCGGCCCGGGGCTGAGGTTGCCGTCGGGCACGTAGCGCAGCAGGAACACCCAGACGACGGCCAGCAGCAGGGCGCCGGCGACCATGAGGAACCCGGCGTAGCTGAGGGTGAGCTTCAGCCGGACGCTGAGCCCCGCACGCCTGCTCGCGAATGCCGGCGGTGTGGACGGCATCACGGCGACCACAGGCCGCCAGGGGCGGCCCCGGCCCGGCAGGGCGCGTCCTCCACGATCAGCAGACACATACCGGGGAGCCTAATGACCACCACATATCGCTGGCATATGCGACCCCGGAGACACGCCGGAGGGGCGCCGTCCTCGGGAATCGGGGACGGCGGGACATATGACTTTCGGCCGCCCGGCGCCTGCGGTGGTGGACGGGACGGTCAAGGCCGACGTCAGCTCGGTCCCGTCGCGGTCGGCCGTGGAGACCCGCGCGGCCGCCGCCGTCCTCGCCCACAAGGCCGGGCTCACCGGCCGGGGAGCCGGTGCGGCGGACGGGGGGCGCGCAGCAGGGTCGCGGCGGCGCCGGCGGCGCCGACGAGGATCGTGGCGGCCACGTCCCGAGCGCTCCGGCGGCGCAGCGCCAGAAAGCCCGTCACCACCAGCAGCGACCCCAGGACGAGCAGGAGCCCGTCTCCCGCCGGGTCCACCGCCGAGCCCGCGAACGAGGGCGCGCCGGCCGCCGAGGCCCGCCGGTCACCTTCACCGGCTCGCCGCCGCTCCGACCATTCGGTACTGATATTCCCATTTCATGTCGGTGACAGTGGAAAGAAGGGCGGTGTGAACACCCGAGCCGAATGGCGGATTCGCACCCCCGACTTTCGTCGGGGTTGAGTTTCGCGCCCGTCAGAAAACGCGGGCGGGGATCACGGCACGTACCTGAGCCGGCGCAGGCGCGCGAGGTGGTCGACGATGCTCTCGTGGGAGTCGACGCAGCCGGCGAAGCCCGCCCGGCGGATCTTGATCGTGCTCTGGACCATGTCGTACCCGGCGTTCCACACCCCGTCCGCGAAGGGCCAGGAGACGATCTGGTCGTACGGGACGGGCCGCAGGTGATGGCGTTCGACGAGCCCGTCCCAGGCGGCCCGCTTGTCGGCCATCTGGTCGCTCAGGCTCATCGGCTGGGGCGGAGCGGTGGGCATCTCGAAGACGTCCGCGATGTCCGTCCACAGATGCTGCCAGCGGAACAGGTCGCCGTTGGTGACGTTGAAGATCTCGCCCGCGGCGCCCTCGCCGGTCAGCGCCCACTCGGCGGCCGCCGCGAGCAGATCGGCGTCGGTGGCCTGGTGCAGCGCCGTCCACGCGCCCGCGGAGCCGGGGAACCGCAGCGGCACCCCCGCGTCCTTGGACAGCGCCGCGAACACCGCGATGCCGTTCAGCAGGTTCATCGGCGAGCCGGTGTTGAACCCGATGACGGCGTCGGGGCGCAGCACCGTCCAGGCGAAGCCGTCGGCGCGGGCCCGGTCGGCGAGCAGGTCTTCCTGGTCGTTGTAGAAGATCGGGCCGAGGAACCGGGGATCGGACTCCTTCGCCGGCGTCTTGTAGGGCCCGAGGTGCTCCCCGTAGGACTTCCCGCCGCCGATCAGCACGACGCGCTGGAGCGGCGCGCGGGCCGCCCGCAGGGCGTCCAGGGTGTTGGCCAGCATGGCCACGTTCGGGCCGACCGTCTCCGCCATGGTCGGACGCTCGACATAGGCGGCGAAGACCAGGTGGGTGACGTGCGCGAGGTCGCCGAACGCCGCCTGGGCGGCGGCCGCGTCGAGCAGGTCGACGCTGATGTGCCGCCCCCCTTCCTCGGCGCGGCGCCGGGACGCCGTCGTCACCTGCCATTCGCCATCGCCGCCCAGCCGGTCGGCGATGGCCGACCCGACGACTCCGTGGGGGCCGACGAGCAGAACGGCGCTCATGCCGTCACCCGCTCACATCCGAGGCCCCCGGTGGCCGACTTGCCGAAGATGGTCATGCCCTGTGTTCCCTTCACGAGCGAAGCGGGACGCACCGTCCCGGCCTCCAACTCTGGAAGGGCCTCCAGGTCCGCCGCCACACCCGGCTGATCCGACCACCGCGCTCCCTACCACCGGCAGGGTCAGGCAGACGCTTCCACCGCGTGGGCACAATGGAGGGCATGAACGGAACGGACGCGTCGGCCGTCGGTGCCCTCGGCGACTTCCTCCGCGGCCGCCGGGCCCGGCTCAGCCCCGAGGACGCGGGAATCGTGTCCTACGGCGCCCGCCGCGTCCCCGGGCTGCGCCGGGAGGAACTCGCCCAGCTCGCCGGTATCAGCCCCACCTACTACACCCGTCTTGAGCAGGGGCAGAGCACCAACGCCTCCGAAACGGTCATCGACGCGATCGCCCGCGCCCTGGACCTCGACGATGCCGAGCGCACCCACCTGCACGACCTGGCGAAACCGGCGCGGCACAGCGGGCGGCGCCCCGCGCGGCCGGACGCAGCCCGCCCGAGCACGGTGCGCCTGATCAACGCGATGGCCGACGTCCCGGCGGTCGTCCTGGGCCGCCGCACCGAGGTCCTGGCCTGGAACCCCCTCGCGCACGCGCTGCTGGCCGGGCACTACGACCCGGCGTCCCCGGAGCGCCCGGCCGACCGCCCCAACCTGACCCGGATGCTGTTCCTGGACCCCCACACCCGCGACCTGTACGCCCGCTGGGACGAGGAGGCCGCCCGCGACGTCGCGTCCCTCCGCCTGTTCGCGGGCCGCTACCGCGACGACCGGGAACTGGCCGACCTGGTCGGGGAACTGACCCTCAAAAGCGACACGTTCGCCGCCCTGTGGGCCAAGCATCCGGTCTACAAATGCCAATCCGGGCGCAAGCACTTCCGGCACCCCGAGGTCGGCGAGTTCGAGCTGGAATTCGAGGTCCTGCACCTGCCCGACGACTCGGGGCACCGGATCCTGACCTACACCGCGCTTCCCGGAACCCCGTCCGAGCTGTCCCTGCGCCTCCTTGGAAGCGCGAGCATCACGAGCGCCGCCACGACGTAGAGCACCGCGGAGATGACGAGGACGGTGCCGAGCGCGTCGGCGTAGTCGTCCGGCCCCGGCGCACCGGCCGCCGGTTCCGTGACGGCGCTGAAGAAGACCGTGCCGAGGACCGCGACGCCGATGGCGCCCCCGATCTGGTTGACGGTGGACAGCACGCCGCCCGCGGCTCCGGCGTCGCGTCCCGGGACCCCGGCGAGGACGACGTTCACGAGGATGGGGGCGGCGAGCCCGAGGCCGAGGCCGCCGAGGAGAAGGGCGAGGGCGAGGGGCGGGTAGCCGGGGTCCTCGCCGTCCCGGACGACCGTCCACAGGACGAGCTGGGAGGCCGCGATGGTGAGCGAGCCGCTGATCAGCAGCGCCCGGCCGGCCCTGGCCGCGAGCGCGACACCGAGCCCCGAGGTGACGATCGAGCCGAGCGCGTAGGGCAGGATCACCAGGCCGGTCTCCCACGCGGTCCGGTGCGTGCCGTTCTGGAGGTAGACCGACAGGGTGAGGAAGAAGGACCCGATCCCGCCGAAGAAGAGCACGGACGCGCCCAGGCCGACCGTGAAGGCGCGGACGCGCAGCAGGGCCGGATCGAAGACGGGCTCGCCGGTGAGGCGGCGCTCGTGGCCGAGGAAGACCGCCATCAGGACGGCTCCGGCGGCGAGGAGGGCGTAGCTGCCCCACGTCCATCCCCAGGTCTGCGTCTGGATGATCGGCAGCAGCAGGAGCAGGATGCCCGAGGCCGCGAGCAGCGCGCCCGGCACGTCCAGCCGCGCGGTCGAGGGGGAGCGCGACTCCGGCAGGGCCCTCGCGCCGACGACGAGCGCCAGGACCGAGACGGGCACGTTGATCCAGAAGATCGCGCGCCACCCCAGGCCGAACACGTCGGCGTCGACGAGCAGCCCGCCCAGCAGCGGGCCGGCGACCGACGCGAGCCCCTGGACGGCCCCGTACGCGCCGAACGCCTTGGCGCGCTCGCCCGGAGCGAACGACGCCCGGATGATCCCGAACACCTGCGGCACCATGATCCCCGCGGTCAGCCCCTGGGCGGCGCGCGTGCCGATGAGCATCTCCGGCCCGGTGGCCAGCGCGCAGAGCGCGGAGGTGAGCATGAAGCCGGCCAGCCCGATCATGAACAGGCGCCTGCGGCCGTACCGGTCACCGAGCCGTCCGCAGGTGATCAGGCCCGCGCCCAGGGCGAGGACGTAGGCGGCGATCGTCCACTGGACCTGGGCGTCGCCCGCCCCGAGGTCCCGGGCCATCGCCGGGGCCGCGACCGTGACGATCGTCGCGTCGAGAAGGTCCATGAAGGAACCGAAGAGCACCACCAGGAGCGCCGCGCCGGTGGCGGCGGGCGCGCGTGTGCCCTGTTCAGGGCTCGTTGAAGCGGTCATGCCGGTCACCATCGCCGATATGGTTGCCACCGGATGACCGCTTTGGGGGGACCGATGGCCGCCACCTCCGCGCGGGCGATCAAGCTGCTGTCGATCTTCGGGACCGGCGCGACCCTGACCGCCGGACGGCTCGCGTCCAGGCTCGGCACGTCCGTGCGGACGGTGCGCCGCGACATCGACACGCTCAGGGAGCTCGGCTACGAGATCGAGGCCGTGCGCGGAGCGGGCGGCGGCTACCGGCTCGGCCGCGGCACCCGGCTGCCGCCGGTCGTCTTCGACGAGGACCAGGCGGTCGCGGCGGCGGTCGCGCTCCAGACCGTCCCCGCGCTCCTGTCCGGCATCCGCGAGAACTCGGCCCGCGCCCTCGCCACCCTGCGCCAGGCGATGCCCGCCCGCAGCCGGACCCACGCCGAGGCGTTCACCGTCTCCGCCGCGCGCAACTACTGGGAGTTCCCCGCCGAGCCCATCGACGGCGAGATCATCGGCATCCTCGGCGGCGCGATCAACCAGCGTCACCTCGTGCGCGTCGACCACATCGGCGAGGGGGCGACGCTGCTGCTGGAACCGCACGACCTCGTCGTGTGGGCGGCACGCTGGTACCTCGTCGCGTTCGAACCGGCCACCGACCGATGGCGCGCGACGCGCGTCGACCGCCTCCGACCGCGCATGCCCACCGGAAGGCCCTTCGCCCGCCGCGACGTCCCCCACGGCGACCCGGTCGCCTTCGTCATGAGCACGCACGACCGGGGCGACACCCCGGCGGACTGGCCCTGCCGAGGCTCGGCGCTCATCGCCCTGCCCGCCGCGGTCGTCGCCCGGTTCGCCCCCGGCGGCTCGACGGTCGAACACGACACCGACACCACCTGCCGCCTCACCCTCGGCGCCTGGTCATGGGCGGGGCTGGCGGGCCTGCTCCTGACCTTCGACGCCGACCTCACCGCCATAGAACCGGCGGAACTCAGACAGGCCCTACGCTCCCTGCACACCCGCATCGCCAACGCCCTCAACGATGAATCCTCCGATTCCCCGCACTAGAGGGGTTCGGGGAAGTGGTGGTGGGCTATCACCTCGAAGGACTCGATCGACTTCTCGACGGAGAACAGCAGTTGCAGGGAGCCGTCCTGTTCCCACAGCGCCTCGGTGTTCGCGAAGCCGCCGGGGTCGGCGAGGACCTCCAGGCCGGCGCGGGTGCCGAGGGGGGTCGCCCCGCTGGTGTACAGGACGATCCTGCCGGGGTCGTCCCGGTCCCGGTGGCGGGAGATCACCCCGAAGTCGAGCACCGGGGCGTCGCCCGAGAAGACCGGCGCGTAGCGCAGGGGACGCCGGCGGTCGCGAATGTAGGCCCTTCTTGTTCGCTCGTCTTTCGCCACGGTCCATCGGGTCTTCGTCTGCTTGCGGTGCAGATCCTTCACAAGGGGGTTGGTGTGCGGCGTGCCGACCAGTATCGCGTTGCCGGCGTGGAAGAGGCGGGAGGCGTCCGGGTCGTGGGCGAAGACCTCTCGCAGCGGGGTGCCGGGCCCCGGCCAGCGTTCGAGGAAGGACTGCCGGAGGGCGTCCCGGCCGGCGTTGAGCAGCACCTCGGACAGCGCGCCGCCACCGCTGACCGACGGGTACAGCAGGGACACCTGCGCGTCCCTGGCGACCGGCAGCCAGAGCCGGTGGAACGGCGACTCCGACAGCGTCATCGCGGCGCGGAGATTGCGCGCCGCCCCCGCCTGGAGGTCGAGCTCGAAGGCCTCGGCCCGGGGGAGCCGGGCGGGTGAGCCCAGCGAGCGCTCCCAGTCGGCCAGGTCGCCCCTGGTTATCGTGCGCTGCTGGGACTCGTGGGCCGCGAGCGCGCGCCTCTTGGCGTCGCCCCTGTCCTGCGCCACCGCCACGAAGATCCGCGGCCTGAACCTGCTCGGTTCGCCCGACACATGCACCGAGTAGTGCATGAACACGCACCCCCTGAAGGCGGCGTGCGCGATCCTGTGCGCCTCGACGTGGTCGTTGTGGCTGTCGGCGGCGGTGTGGACGACGACGATGTCCGGCCTCCTTCCGGACATCGTGTCGCGAACCCGCTGCACCGTGGCGGCGTCGGTCCGGAGGCGTCCATCGGGGAGCCCGGCGAAGTGGACCAGCCCCTGCGGGACGCCGAGGACGGCGGCCGCCCGCACCGCCTCGCGGCGCCTGGTCTCCGCGGTCGGCGGATCGTCGGTGAGGATCAGGAAGCCGACCTCGTGCCCAGCCCGCACCGCCTTGGCCACCAGGGCGCCGGCGCCTATCTCGATGTCGTCCGGGTGGGCTCCGACGACCAGGAGGCGCAGCGGCGCCCCGCCGCGCGCGTGTGACCTCATCAACATCACCCCCTCAGGACGTCAGTACCTGTCGTGGTGGCGCACCCAGTTGAGGGAGCCCTCGCCTTCCTGCCGTCCGAGCGGGGTGAGGTCCAGGTAGTTGTAGGTGCTCGGCGGGAAGGGGACGTCGCCTTCCCCCGCATAGGCCGAGTAGGTGTGAAGGATGTCGGTGCCGTTCCGGAGGAAGACGCTCACCCCGGGCATCTCCCGGGTCTGGAGTTCCGCGCCCGCCTCGGCTCCATTCTGGGCGGGCGCGCCGTACTCCGTGGGCGCCGGTTCCCGGTCGATCGTGAAACGGAAGTCGTGGTTGAAATCGCTGCTGTGAGAGGAGAACCACGGCAGCGACCAGCCCATGCGCTCCTTGAACCGCTGAATCTTCGGAAACGGCGCCCGGGAGACCACGGCCAGCGAGGTGCCCGCGGCACGCAGGTGGGCGAGATGGCCGATGCCGTCGATCTGGAACGAGCAGTGCGGGCAGCCCTCGTCCCAGTCCGGGGCGAACATGAAGTGGTACACGACGAGCTGGCGGCGACCGTCGAACAGATCCCCGAGGGTGGCGGGCCCGGAAGGGCCTTCAAGGCGATACTCCTTGCCGATCCGGACCGCCGGAAGCCTCCGGCGCCGGGCGCTGACCGCTTCGCGCGCCTTGGCCAGCCGGATCTCCTCCGCCATGAGTTCACCGCGGGCCGCGAGCCACTCCTCGCGCGAGACGATTCTCATGCCGGGACGTCCGGGTTCGGCGCGCTCGCGGAATCGGCCGCCGCGGCCGCCCTGCGCGCATAGAGCTCGTACAGGTTCTTCCTCGGGCTGGCCGGGAAGTGCTCGTCCCACAGCTTGTCCGGGCCGATCTGCTGGATGAGGCGCGCGTCGGTGATGTCGGCTCCCATGGGCGAATCGAGCCTCGGCCCGAGTATGTGGTTCCATTTCTTGGGCAGGACCAGCCACTTCCCGTACAGGGCGTAGTTGAGCGCGTCCTGATCGGGGAAGCGCGTCCGCGCGGCGTGCCGCCGGGCGTACTCGAAGGAGTGCGACTCGATGTCGTGGTTCCGCCAGCCCGGCAGGTCGATCAGGAGTACGCCCGAATCGAAGTACGGGGCGTCCGGCCGCAGGTTCCCGTATTCGGCGAGTCCGGGAAGCCCGCCCATGTCGCTGAGGCATGACACGTAGGCGTCCTGTCCGGCGGCGGCGATGTCGCCCCGGAGGTCCACTTCGAACACCTCGCGCAGCGAGCCGAGGCAGAGAATGTCCACGTCCAGGTAGAGCGCCCGCTCGATCCGCTCGGGAAGCAGGCGCGGCAGCAGGATGCGCATGTGCGCGGCGGTGCTGACGTATGAGAATTCCTGCACGGTGGAGATCGGCAGGTCGTCGACCTTCTGTTCCGGCTCGATGAAGTGGAGGCGGCCCCGGGCGCCGACCTGCGACGCGAGACGGCGCCTCAGTTCGGCGGTCACATCCGGGGTCACCAGCAGCCAGAAGTCGATCTCACCGGCGGCATGGTGCTCCAGGACGGATTCGATGACGGCGGGGACGTAGGGCGCGTAGGCCCCGTCATAGGCGAAGGCGATGTCCAAGGTTCTTCCCCTGTTCGAAGTGAGAACGAGTTGCTCAGGTGAGGACGGCGTAGGCGCGTACCGGAAAGCTCCCCATGCCGGCCACCGGCGCGGGCGCGGCATGCAGCCGGAAACCGCGCGGCGGCAGTTCGTGCAGCCCGCACAGGTGCTCCAGGATCGGAATGCCGGCGGCGAGGAGCCGGGTGTGCGCGGGCCGCGTCATGTCGCCCATGTCGTCGATGTTCACGGAGTCGATGCCCACCACCGCCGGGTTCCGCTCCACCAGCCACGCCACGGCGTCCGCCGCGAGGAACGGATGCTCGGCCGCGCCGTATCCGTCGGTCCTCCAGTGCCGGTCCCACCCCGTCCGGACCAGCACCGCGCGATCCGCCACCTCCAGACCGGCGAACGCGTCGGCGCCGATACCCGGGCCGCCGGCGCCGGTCGTGTCCACCACCACGCCGTCCACGTCGGCCAGGCGGGCGAGATCGAAACGCGCCAGATCGCTTCCTCCCGGATACCGGTGGAACGGCGTGTCCACGTAGGTGCCGGTGTTGGCCACCATCGTGATCGTTCCGATCTGGAACTCGGTACCGGGCGGGTAGCGCTCCCGGGACTCCCGCCTGGACATATGGTCGCTGATCGACGGCCCCGGGAGGCCGGGATAGGTGGCCATTCCGTCTTCGATCGGATGGCTGAGGTCGATGACGCGGCGCTTCGCTTCGCGGGGCATGACTGGGATCCTTCTATTCGAGGACGCGTTCGGAGTCCGGATGAGGCAGGATCCCGTCGTACTCGGGCTTCTGCTTCCAGGCCGCGTCCGGGGGCCGGTATCCGGGTCGCGGGCAGTGCGCCGACGGTTCGCCGGTCGCGGGGTCGTGGAGATAGCGCGGGCAGTTCTCGAAGACCTGCCGGACGGACACCCGGACGACGGCTTCCGCGCCGACATGGCGTCCGGTGACGTGATGGTCCGTCGAGACCTCGCTCTCGCCGTTGACCCGCAGTTTCGCCGGTACCCGGGGAAGCAGGAACAGCAGGCTGACACGTCCGGTGACGGCATTGCCGAGCGTCCTGAACATCCCGTTCCCGTCGTAGCTGGGAATCTCCAGAGTCCGATTGTCGAGTACATTCACGAAACCGGGTACGCCGCCTTTGTACGAGCATTCCGGCTGCCCGTCGGGGGAGACCGTTGCCAGGTAAACGGCGTCGGCCCCCCTGATCCAGTCCATGTGGACGGGTTCCAGGCGCTCCAGCACATAGCGCCTCGACAGATGGGCTGCAAGGTTCTCGGTTCCGAACCGCCGCTGGAGCCGGCGGCTGTCCTCGGAATAGAAGTCGTCGGGATCCATATATCTCCCCAGCGGGTCGCGGGTTTTCGCGGCGGGGCGTCAGGCCACGGCCTTCATCCGGCTCCAGACGCGGGCGTAGTACGCGTTCGCCACCCGCTCGCGCGTCAGCACGCCCATGCTCACCTCGCGCAGCGCGGCGGGAGAGCGGCGGACGAGCGGCACGAGCACGTGGTCCAGCCACTCCGCGCCATGGTCCTCGTCCACGTGCACGTGGATGCGCTGGTACTCGATGACGCCCGGCGGGACCTCCAAACGCGTGCAGGCGTCGACCATCGCCTGGAACCGGGGCGGGGCGCTGTGCTCCATCAGACCCATCGCGCCCAAGGCCCGGGGAACCAGATGCCTGTGCACCGCGTACATGAGGGTCAGCGAGGCGTTCTCATATACTTCCGCGCATTCCAGTTCGCGGGTGTCGACGTCGCCGTTCGCCAGTTGCTCCCGCATGTAACGCGCGGACTGGTCGAACAGCCGGGTGTGCATCCGCTCAAGGTCTCCTTCACCCATCTCGTCCCAGTAGTTCTCGGCCATGACGAGCTTGGAGGCACCCGACGATCCCAGCTGCACCAGCGCGACGAGATCGTCGAACCTGCCGTCCACCAGTTCCTCGGCGAGGAAGAAGAGCGCTATCTCCCGGAGGGACGCCTCCTCCCTTATATAGCGGCAGAACGCGGTCTGCACATGGTCGGAGCTGAGAGCGCGGAACCATTGCCGGAACGCCTCCGGGTCGGACGGCAGCCGGTCCTCGGCGACCTGCGCGTCTTCCCAGCGGAGCCAGTCGCTCTCGATGCGTCCGATGCCGGGGCCGGCGTCGAGCCGGGGAATGCGCTCGAAGGATTCGGGGCCGCTCAGGTACGCGGCATAGTGGCCGTGCAGCCTGGTCATCAAGGCAAGGCGCGTCTCCATGTCGGGTGCGGAGCCGTCGCCCGGGAACGCCTTCGCGAACATGGCGTCCGACAGCGCGGGCCCGGTATCCGTTCTGATCATTTCGACCTCCTCTGGCGTCGGAGTCCTCCGGTGTTCCGCACCGGCCTAGGCGGAGTCGGCGAGCTCCGGGGAGCCGCCGCGGGACAGCGTGTGGATCTCGGCCTCGATCCGCGCGACGATCGAACGCGCCTCGGCCCGGGTCGGCGCGGCGGCGATCACCGCGATCATCGGCTCGTCCCAGTGGAGCCCCCGGACGCTCGTCGGATAGGCGCGCACGCCGTCCGCCCAGAGCCGTTGGAACACCGGCCGGATGTGCTGTTCGTAAGTGGTCCCGGCCGGGATGCCCATCGTGAAATGCGCGGAGAGGGTGAGTTGCCGCTCGGCCTTCCACATCCGCAGGAGCCCGCCGGCGTGCAGGGAGCCGCTGCGCCGGGCGTTGATCTCGGTGACGTACAGCCGGTCGTCGGTGCCCGCCACGCAGTCGATGCACATCCAGCCCCGGTACCCGAGGCCGTGCGCGGTCGCGCCGACGGTGTGCGCGGCGCGGGTCAGCCGCTCGCCCCAGGCGGGCGGCAGGGCCCCGTCACCGACGTCCACGCTCCGGAACAGGTAGCCGTGCTCGACGGTGAGCGCGCACAGCACCACGTCCTCCACTCCGGACTCGCCGATCAGGATGTCGGCCGCGGGGCAGCCGACATCCGGGGCGTGCTCGACGAACCGCTGCACGAGGATGGGGAACGCGAAGAAGGAGTCGCGGGTCGCGTTGTGGAGGAACGCGTCGACGCCGCCGGGCTCGCCTCCGACGACGCCCGAGCCGTCGCCCGCCACCCCGTACGCGGTGCGCGCGATCACCCGGCCGTGCCGGGCGAGCATCGCGGTGAGGGCGCCGCGCAGCTCCGTCCAGTTGCTGACGAGCATCCCGGGCGCCACCTGGACGGACGGTGTCTGCCGGGCGATGTCCAGCACGCTGACCTTGGAGTCGAGGTAGAGGCTGACCCAGTAGTCCTTTTCCGGGACGCAGTCCAGCTCGACCTCGTGTCCCCAGCCGCGCACGAGAGCGGCGAGTTGGTAGATCTCCTCGGTCGGGCCGACGAGCTGCATCCGCACCACGTCGTGTGTCGCCAGCCGGCCGCGCAGCTCGGCCTGGGCGGCGCCGTCGCGGAGGAGGTCCTCGACCAGCAGCCCGCTCCGCATCGCGGGCGCCACGTACGGCGGAGCGGCGATGCCCAGCGCGGCGTGGACGTCACGGAACCAGCGGTCGTCGACGCCCCGCGGCAGCAGGACCACCCTCGGCTCGTCGGTCCAGAAGACCGCGTGCTCGCACTCATAGGTCCCGCTGAACCGGACCACGCCGGCCCGCTCGTCCCCGATGAGGTTGAGATCGGGGTCGCGCAGGAAGTACTCGGCGCTGTTCGGAATGATCAATTGGATGGCCCCGGTCACCTCGGCATCCCTTCGGTCGCGGTGGGAACCAGCGGTCGGAGCGCGCGTACATCCGGGTCGGCGAGAAATGGCGGGCGGGGGTTCGCCACCCCGCCGGAGGTGTTCGCGACGCTGTTGTAGACGAGAATCAGCACGGTCCGCCTGAACGGCGACAGGTTGGGAGCCGACGCGTGCAGCAGGTTGGGGTGGAAGAGCAGCACCGAGCCCGCCGGCCCCTTGGGACTGACGAGCCCGTTGGTCCGCGCGAGATCATCGATCACGGACGTGTCGACGTTGAATTTCTCCTCGGCGGTGAGCGTGGAGACCCAGGCGGGCGCGTCCTCATAACCCGCCGGCATCCCGTCCGCGAGGTTCCCCGACAATACGCCGCGCCGATGCGAGCCGGGAATGAACGTGAGTGGCCCGTTGAACTCGGTGACCTCGTCGAGGAAGATCGAGGCGTTGACCAGGTCAGGTTTTGGAATGCCGTCGTTCTGCAACCAGTAGACGAAGTCCTGGTGCCACTCCCATTGGTCGCCCGAGAACGGCGCCTTGAAATTGATCTTCGATTGGTGGACGTACACCCCGCCGCCGACCAGCTGCTCGACCGCCCCGAGGAGCAGGGGGTGCCGGGTGATCGCGTGCACCTGCGGGTAGGTGCGGTGCAGCCCGTAGACGGACCGTACGGTGGCGTTGTCCCGTTCGAGGACCCGGCTCGGGTCGTCGCTTCTCAGAATTTCCGGCATCAAGGCGATGGCGTCCTGGAGGACGCCGCTGGAAAGGAAGTCCGGCGGCAGCAGCAGGAAGCCGTCCCGTTGGTACCGCTCGAACAGGAGCGAGGTGAGCGGGCGGATGTGCATCGTGCTCATCTTCTCTGGCATTCACGCCTCTGGTGGTGTCGGTTGAGTCGGCCCCGATGAGTGCCTTCGTTCGACACTGGCAATCCTGCCGTGTGCGCACAATGACCGCTTCTCTCGAATTGCGTATCGGGCCAGCGTGCACGGCCTGTGATTACTCCTGGTAGTGCGCCGTAAACCGCTTCACCCGTCCGATCGGCATGATGGGAGAAGCGGTCGGGGAAAACGCGGGACGATGATGGCGAAGTGCCTTGACCGCCATCGCCGCGGCCGCTCAGAACGGATGCTCCCGGCCGATGTAGGAGGTCGGGTCCAATGGGCACGAAAAACGGCTTGCATGACCTGTTGCAGGTGCGGGATTTCGGCCGCCCGCAATATCCGCCATCGCTGCGCCGAGGCTCGCGGATGACGACCCGCCTTTCGCACCCCGGTCCCCGAGGACCACGAACTCACCGAGGATGCCATGACTCTCACCGACCTCCCCGACACCGAACTCAGCCACCGGGTGGCACAGGCGCTGCCGGCCCTGCGCGCCCACGCGGAATGGGCCGACGAGAATCGCCGGCTGCACGAGGACGCGCTCGACGCCCTCGCGGAGAGCGGGGCGCTGCGCATGCGGGTGCCGGCCCGGCACGGCGGGCTGGAGACCGACTACGCCGCCCTCCAGCAGGTCATCGCCGAGATCGCGCACGCCGATGGATCCGCGGCGTGGAACACCGCCGTGTGGTCGATGTGCTCCTGGCTCGCGGGCCTGTTCCCCGACCCGGTCCAGGCCGAGGTGTTCGGCGAGGCGGGCGTGCGTGTCTGCGGCGTCCTCAGCCCCAGCGGCACGGGCCGTCCCGACGGGACCGACCTCGTGATCGACGGGCGGTGGAGCTTCGTCAGCGGGGCACCGCAGAGCGGGTGGCAGATCGTCCTCGCGATGGCCCCCGCCCCGGGCGGGGAGCAGATGTGGCCGGTGATGGCGCTCGTGCCCATGGCCGAGCTGGAGATCGTCGACGACTGGTACACGGCGGGGCTGCGCGGCACGGCGAGCGTGACCACGGTCGCCTCCGGGGTGCGGGTCCCGGCGGAACGGGTGCTGCCGATGCCGGCCGTCCTCCAGGAGCGGTACGCGACGCGGCTCAACCTGGACTCGCCCGTGTGGCGGGCGCCGATGATGGCGACGGGCTCGGCGTGCTTCATGGGCGTCGCGACGGGGACGGCCCGCGCGGCCGTCGCGGGCTTCCTCCGGGAACTGCCCGGACGGAAGATCACCTACACCGCGTACGAGAGCCGCCGCGACGCCGCGCTCACGCACTTCCAGGTGGCGGAGGCCACCTACCTGGCCGACGAGGCCGACTTCCACGCCGGGCGCCTGGCCGACCGGCTCGACCGGAAGGGCCGTGCGAACGAGCCCTGGGACGTCACCGAGCGCGTGTCGGCGCGGGCGGCGCTCGGCAGGGTGTTCCAGCTGGCCGAGCGGGCGGTCGACACGGTGGCGACCGCGAGCGGCGCGACCTCGCTCTACAGGACGGCGCCCGTCCAGCGGATGCGGCGCGACGTGCAGGCCCTCAACCAGCACGCGCTGATGCACCCGCACACGAACGCCGAACTGTACGGCCGTGTGCTCTGCGGGCTCGAACCCAACACCGCGTACCTGTGACCCGCGTACCTGTGACCCGCGTACCTGTGACCCGCGTACCTGTGACCCGCGTACCTGTGACCCGCGTACCTGTGACCCGCGCGCCCGCGGCCCGCGCCGTGCTCGGCCTCAACCAGTGATCGGGGAGGAACAGTGCAGCAGATCTTCCGACCGTTCTCGGTGGCGTTCCCCCAAGCCGCCCTGGACGACCTGCGCCGCCGGATCACGGCGGCGCGCTGGCCCGACGAGATCCCCGGCGCCGGCTGGACCCGGGGCGTCCCGCCGGCGTACCTGCGAGAACTGGCCGCGTACTGGTCGGACGGTTTCGACTGGCGCCGGGTGGAGGCGCGCCTCAACGCCCATCCGCAGCTGCTCACGGAGGTGGACGGCACCGCCCTCCACCTGCTGCACGTCCCGTCGCCCGACCCCGGGGCGGTGCCCCTGCTGATCACCCACGGCTGGCCGGGATCGGTGCTGGAGTTCCTCGACGTCATCGGGCCGCTCACCGACCCGGCCGCCCACGGTGCGACCGGGCCCGCCTTCCACCTCGTCCTGCCGACGCTGCCGGGCTTCGGCCTGTCGGGGCCGACCAGGCGACCCGGTTGGAACCTCACCCGGACCGCCGAGGCGTGGGCGCGGATCATGCGCGGCCTCGGATACCGGCGCTACCTCGTCCAGGGCGGGGATCTCGGGGCGTGGGTCGCCCTCACGCTGGCCGGGGCGGATCCCGCCGTGGCCGGGGCGCACGTGAACTTCCTGGTGACGCCTCCCTCCGAGGAGGACGACCTCTCCGCCCTGGACGGGCGGGACATCGCCCGGCTCGACCGGCTCGCGGCCTTCTTCACGAACGGCTCGGGCTACATGAAGGTCCAGTCGACCCGGCCGCAGACGATCGGCTACGCGCTCACCGACTCGCCCGTGGGGCTGCTCGCCTGGGCCGTCGAGAAGTACAAGGAGTGGTCGGGCTGCACCGACCGGCCCGAGGAGGTCATCGACCGCGACGACATCCTGGCCAATGTCACGCTCACGTGGCTGACCGCCACCGGCGGCTCGTCCGCGCACTTCTACTACGAGACGGCCGAGCAGATGCCGGGCGGTCCCGCCGCCCCGCCGCCGCCGGACGTGCCGCTCGCCGTCTCGGTGTACCCCGACGACCCGGCGCCCCCGGTGCGCGCGCTGGCCGAACGCAGGTATCCGCGGATCGTCCAGTGGCGCGAGCATCCGCGCGGCGGTCACTTCGCCTCCCTGGAGGAGCCCGGGGCCTTCGTCGCGGACCTGCGGGACTTCGCCGCCGCCCTCGCGGCGCGCCCCTCCGCCGCCCGCGCCGGAAGGCGGGCGTGAGGTGGGCGCGCACACGAGAACCGGACGAGCGCTGGTGCTCGGAGCGGGGATGGCGGGCCTGCTCGCCGGACGCGTCCTCGCGGACGAGTACGCCGAGGTCCTCGTCGTGGACCGCGACGTGCTGGCCGACTCCGCGGACCCCCGGCGGACCGTCCCGCAGGGGCGCCATGTGCACGGCCTGCTCGCCCGCGGACACGAGATCATCGAGGGCCTGTTCCCCGGGATCACGGCCGAGATGGCGGCCGACGGCGTCCCGGTCGGCGACTTCGGGACGAGCCTGACCTGGTACTTCGACGGCCGGATGATGCACCGCACCCCGACCGGGCTCACCTGCGTCTCGGCGTCGCGGCCGATGCTGGAGCAGCGGGTCCGGCGGCGGGTGCGGGCGCTGGAGAACGTCTCGTTCCGTGAGGAGACCCAGGTCCTCGGCCTGCTCGCCGCCGACCGCCACCACGTCACGGGCGTCCGCGTCCGGGACGCCGAGGGGGAGAGGGAGGTCAGCGCCGATCTCGTCGTGGACGCGACGGGCCGGGCCTCCCGCCTGCCGGCCTGGCTGCGGAGCCTCGGCCTGCCCGAGCCTCCGGAGGAGCGGGTCGGCATCGACCTCACCTACACCACCTGCGACTTCCTGGGCCCGCTCGATCCCGACCCGATCGGCGACGGCGTGGCCGAGGTGTGCGTGGCGACACCGGCGAGCCCTCGCGGCGGCACGCTGGCCCGGCTCGCCGATCGCTACTCGCTGTCGCTCTACGGGCTCTTCGGCGACCGGCCTCCCACCGACCACGAGGGGTTCCTGCGGTTCGCCGCGCGGCTTCCGGTGCCGACGATCCACGCGGCGGTGCGCGACGCCGTCCCGCTCGACCGGCCGGTGTCCTACCGCTTCCCCGCCAGCGTCCGCCGGCGCTACGAGAAGTCGGCCGAACCGCCCCGCGGTCTGCTGGCCGTGGGCGACGCCGCCTGCTCGTTCAATCCCGTCTACGCGCAGGGCATGACGGTCGCGGCGATCGGTGCGGAGGTCCTGGCCGGGCACCTGCGCGGCGGCGGGACGCCGGACCCGCGGCGGTTCTTCCGGAGCCTGGCCGCCGCGAACGACGCGCCGTGGGCGCTGGCCGCGGGCGGTGACCTCGGCTTCCCGCAGGCCACGGGACGGCGGGCCCTCGGCGTCCGGCTGGCCAACGCCTACGTCCCGAGGCTCCGGGCGGGCGCCGTCCACGACCCCTCCCTCACCGAGGCGTTCCTGCGCGTCGCCGGGCTGGTCGCCCCGCCTCAGTCGATCATGCGTCCGGGCGTGCTGCGGAAGGTGCTGTTCGGAGGGCGGGGCGACGAGCCGGATCCGCGGGCCCCCGCGAAGGTGAGGCCGTCATGAGACGCGGTCGCGAGATGCGCCTCGTGTCCCGTCCCGCCCAGCGGATACCCGATCCCGGGGACGTGCGGCTGGTGGAGGTGACCGTGCCCGACCCGGCACCGGGCCAGGTGCTGGTGCGCAACATGTTCATGTCGATCGACCCCGGCTCACTGCTGCGGATGGACGACCTCTCCCGGCTGGACATCCCCCACTTCGAGCTGGGCGCCCCCCTCTGGGCGGACGCGGTCGGCGAGGTCGTCGTCTCGGAGGACGCGGCGCTGCGCCCCGGCGACGTCGTGTGGCACCGGTTCGGCTGGCGCGACTACGCGCTCGCGGACGCGGCCGAGTTCCGCCGCGTCGATCCGGCGGCCTACCCGTCGCTGACCCACCACCTCTGCTTCGGCATCGTCGCCTACATCGGCATCGAACTCGCCCGGGTCGGCCCCGGCGACACGGTGTTCGTGTCGAGCGCCGCCGGCGGGGTGGGCAGCATCGCCGGGCAGATCGCCCGGCTGCGCGGGGCGTCGAGGGTGATCGGCGCGGTCGGCTCTCCCGAGAAGGCCGCCTACGTCACCGAGACCCTCCGGTACGACGCGGCGTTCGACTACCACGCGGGCATCCGGCCGCACCTCGACGAGCTGGACGTCTGCTTCGACAGCGTGGGCGGCGCGCACCTCGAAGCGGCCATCGACGCGATGCGGCCCCGCGGGCGGATCGTCATGTGCGGTGCGACCCAGGAGGTCCGGTCCGGGCGGCCGCACGGCCCGCGCAACATGCTGGCGGTGATCGGCAAGCGGCTGAGCCTGCTGGGCTTCTACACCTTCGACCACCCGGAGCTGGTGCCCCGGTTCGAGGCCGAGTTCCCCCGCTGGGTGCGCGAGGGCGAGGTGGTGATCGCCCAGACGGTCGTGGACGGCCTGGAGAACGGGATCACCGCCGCCGCCGACCAGCTGCGGGGCGTCCACACGGGCAAGGTCGTGCTCAGGCTGTGAGAGCGGCCGCCGCGAAGAGGATCCCGACCCCGGGACTTCGGGGTCGGGATCCTTCCGTTCGGCGGCGGTGTCCGCCGGGGTGCTCAGCGGTGGTTGAGGCGGACCGGGAGTGCCGCGACGCCGTTCAGCAGGAAGGTGCCCTGCGGTTCGACGCCCTCCGGCGGCTCGGCGAGGGCGAGGTCGGGGAAGCGCTCGAACAGGCCGGGCAGCGCGACGCTCGCCTCGATCCGCGCCAGCGGGGCGCCCAGGCAGTGGTGGACGCCGTGGCCGAACGACAGGTGCTGCTTGTCGGCGCGGGTGATGTCGAAGCGGTCCGCGTCGGCGCCGTGCCGCTCGGGGTCCCGGCCGGACGCCGCGAAGCCGATGAGCACCGGGTCGCCGCGCGGGATCGTGACCCCGGCGATCTCGACGTCCTCGGTGGTGAACCGGAACGGCAGCTGGGCGATCGGCGACTCGACCCGCAGCGCCTCCTCGACGACGTCCGCCCACGGGACCCGGCCCGACCGGACCAGTTCACGCTGCTCCGGGTGGGCGAACAGCGCCAGCACGGTCTTGGAGATCAGGTTCGTCGTCGTCTCGGATCCGGCGCCCAGCATGAGGTGCAGGGTGCCGGCCAGCTCGGACTCGTTGAGCCGCGACCCGTCCTCGTCCTGCACGGCGATGAGCATGCTGAGCAGGTCGTCCGCGGGCTCGCGGCGCTTCATCCCGATCAGCTCGCGCATCGCCCCGTGCCACTGCTCGACGTTGGCGACCGCCTCCTCGTGGGTGAGCGTCGTCTCGGTGTTCACCTCGCCGCCGCGCATGACGTCGCGGCGCATGTGCTCGGGGACGCCGAACAGGTCGCAGATGACGCGGGTGGGCAGCGGGTACGCGAAGCCCGCCTTCAGGTCCACCACCTCGTCGGGGTCCGCGGCGGCCAGGTCGTCCAGCAGCTCGGCGGTGATCTTCTCGACCTGCGGCCGCATGGCCTGCGAGCGCCGCGCCGTGAACGCGCTGGCCGTGAGCCGGCGCAGCCGGGTGTGGTCGGCGCCGTCGGAGGTCGTCATGTTGTCCATCAGCACCCAGCCGATCAGCGGGAACTCCTCGCTGATCTCGCCGTTGACGAACGCGGGCCAGTGCTTGTGCGCGTCCTTGGCGAACCGGGGGTCCACCAGGACCTGCTGGACGGCGTCGTAGCCGACCACCGACCAGGCCCGCACGCCGCCGGGCAGTTCCACCTGGGCGACCGGCCCCTGCTCGCGGAGCCGGGCACCCTCGGCATGGACATCCCGACCGGTCGGGTCGAGGACGATCGGATTCGTTCGCTGCGCCATGTCTCCTCCTGCCGGTTCCACCCGGCCGCAGATTCAGCTGTCCATTGTCTTTCGCCTGCCGATGTAAAAGTAGCCGCGCCGAAGTTCGAACTCTTCTCTGAATATGCGCGTTGCGGGCGCTATCAGCTCGATTCGAAATCGGCCTTGATTTTCTCGCATTTTGCGTAGATGATTCGCCGTCCCGCCGCCGGCCGGTGCCCGTGTTAGCTTCGGTGCTGGATCGGCTATCTCGTGGACCAGGGAGAAAGATTGTGAAGATCGAGCCTTTCGAAATAGCCGTTCCCCGGTCGGACTTGGACGATCTGAGGGAACGGCTGGAACTCACCCGCTGGCCCGGCGAGGCGCCGGCCGGCGAATGGGAGAGCGGCGTTCCGGTCGGCTACCTGCGGGGGCTCGCGGACCATTGGCGCGACCGGTTCGACTGGCGGGCGGCCGAGCGGCGGCTCAACCGGTTCCCCCAGTTCATGACCGAGATCGACGGCGCGGACGTGCACCTCGTGCACGTCCGCTCACCCGAGCCGGACGCGTTGCCGCTGCTCATGACCCACGGCTGGCCGAGCTCGGTGGTGGAGTACCTCGACGTGATCGACCGGCTCACCGATCCCCGGGCGCACGGCGGCGACCCCGCCGACGCCTTCCACGTCGTGGTTCCCAGCCTGCCGGGTTTCGGATTCTCCGGACCCACCCGGCAGAAGGGCTGGGACGTCGAACGCATCGCGCGGGCCTGGTCCGAACTCATGCGGGGCCTCGGTTATCCCCGGTACGCCGCGCACGGCGGCGACCTCGGCGTCTGGATCTCCCTCACCCTCGCCGCCCTGGCCCCCCGCGAAGTCCTCGGCGCGCATGTCAATTTCCTGCTGACCCCTCCGCCGAACGAGCCGGGAGGAACCGGGGACCTCACCGGCGAGGACGCCCGGCGCCTGGAACTGATGGCCGAGTACAACCGGCAGGCCGGATACATGAAGGTGCAGAGCACCCGGCCCCAGACGCTCGCCTACGGGCTGACCGACTCCCCGGTGGGGCAGCTCGCGTGGATAGCCGAGAAATTCCACGAATGGACCGGCCCGGGGGAGAGGTCGGTGAGCTGGGACCGGCTGCTCACCAACGTCTCCGTCTACTGGCTGACCCGCACCGCCGGTTCGTCCGCGCAGCTCTATTTCGAACTGGCCGACCGGTTGCCCGACTCCGGCCGCCCCCCGGCGGACGAGCCTCCGCTGGCGGTTCCGCTCGGCGTGCTGGCATGCCCGTACGACGCGGCGCTCCCCGTCCGGAGCATCGCCCGGACCCGCTTCCCGAACATCGTGCAGTGGAGTGAATGGGATCACGCGGGTCACTTCCCGGCATTGGAGGACCCGGAGCTGTTCGTCCGCGATGTACGGTCGTTCGCCCGTGCTCTGCCCCGTGACGGCGGACGGTGACGCACGCTGAATGCGACACTGGGGTCTCGGGCGGGTGGTCCTCGGCCCGGTGCTTGAGGAACGGGGCGATATCTCTGCGTGAAGCTGTCCGGATCGGCGGTCCTCGTTCGTCATCTAGGCGAAGAAGAATCAGGCACAGAGGAGTGATCATGAAGTTCATGATGTTCGTGTGCAGCGACAGCGAGCCGGACGAGGACAAGAGCGACGACATCGAACGCTGGGTGGCCGACGTCGACGGCAACGGCCGGCGGGTGCTGGGCAGCGCTCTCGCGGCGCCGGAGTCGGCGACCACCGTCCGCGTCCGCAAGGGCGAGCTGCTGCTCTCCGACGGACCGTTCACCGAGACGAAAGAGGTGATCGTGGGCTTCGACATCCTGGAGTGCGAGCACCTCGACGAGGCGATCGAGATCGCGCGGGCCCACCCGATGGCCCGCCTCGGGCAGCTGGAGCTGCGGCCCTTCCTCGACCTGGACCACGCCTCGGATGACTGACCCGCGGTCGGCCGCGGCGTCCGTCGAGGCCGCCGCGGCCGGCGCGCACGAGCGGATCGTCGCCGTCCTCATCCGGGTCACGGGCGACTGGACGCTGGCCGAGGACTGCACGCAGGAGGCGCTCGCCCAGGCGCTGGAGCGCTGGCCCCGCGACGGCGTGCCCGCCAACCCCGAGGGCTGGCTGATGACGGTGGCGCGCAACCGGGCGACCGACGTGCTGCGGCGCGCGTCCGTCGAGCGCCGCAAGCTCCGCGAGCTGGCCGCCCTCAGCCTCACCGGGCCGGACGTCCCGGCCGCCCGGGAGAACGCCGCGGAGAACGTCGAGGACGACCGGCTGAGGCTCATCTTCACCTGCTGCCATCCGGCCCTGGCCCTGGAGGCGCGGGTCGCGCTGACGCTGCGCACGGTCTGCGGGGTTCCGACCGCGGACATCGCGCGGGCCTTCCTGGTCAGCGAGTCGGCGATGACCCGGCGGCTGACCCGCGCCCGGCGGAAGATCGCCGACGCGGGCATCCCGTTCCAGGTGCCCGGAGGCGAGGCGCTCGCCGAACGGCTCCCCGGCGTCCTCGGCGTGCTGTACCTGCTGTTCACGCGGGGGTACGACGCCGACGGCGAGCCCGCCTTCGCCGAGGAGGCGATCCGGCTCACCCGGCTCCTGCGGACCCTTCTCCCGCAGCAGGCCGCGGTGTCCGGCCTGCTCGCGCTGCTGCTGCTCCAGCACTCGCGGCGCGCCGCGCGCCGCGACCGGGACGGCAGGCTGGTCCGGCTGGACCGGCAGGATCGGTCCCGGTGGGACCGCGCCCTGATCGACGAGGGTCTCCAGGCGCTCGCGCGGTCGCGGGCGGACGAGCCCTACGGCCTCCAGGCGCGGATCGCGGCCTGCCACGCCACCGCGGCCAGTCCGGAGTCCGTCGACTGGGCCGCGATCGCGGGGTGGTACGACGTCCTGGCCCGGATCCAGCCGTCCCCGATCGTCGCGCTCAACCGGGCCGTCGCGCACGGCTACGCGCACGGTCCGCGCGTCGGGCTGGGCCTGCTGGCCGAGGCCAGGGCCGGCGGCAAACTGGACGATCACCCGCTGGCGGTCGCGGCGCAGGCCGATCTCACCGAGCGGGTCGGCGACCGCGACCGCGCCGCGGACCTGTTCCGCCAGGCCGCGGCCAGCGCGGACGGTGAACCCGAGCGCCGGGCCCTGCTCGACCGCGCGGCCGAACTCACCGCGGCCGTCGCGACGGCCTCGCCCCGACTCTTCGAGGACGCCCGTCCCGGGGGACGCGACGACCGGCCGACCGAGCGTTGAGGCCGCGAACGGGCCGGCCGCTTCCGGCGCGTCAGATGGCGCTCGCGCTGAGAGCCTTCTGCCGGACGTCCAGCAGGGCCAGGAGCACCGGGGGATCGAGCGGCCGGCTCGGTCTCAGCCGGAGGTCGATCGCCGTGTGAACGCTCCCGGGACGAACCGACAGCGGACCGTGGACGCCGATATTCGGCGGACCGTCGTCGAGGCCGGTCTCTGATTCCGCCCGCACCGCCTGGGCCAGCAGGTACCAGGTGCCCTGTGGGACGCGGTCCAGGACGAAAGGGCCGGGGCGCCGCAGGAACGCGCATCGGATCGGCGACCCTTGGGCGATCGGTTCGGGGAAGACGCCGAGGAACACCGGGTCGTGCACCGCGGGCGACTGCAACCGCACACGGCCGCGGATGGTGACCGTGTGGCCGCGGGTCCGCCGCCCGTCGTCGGTGGGGATCTGCGGGGTGAAGCCGCGCAACTCGCGGTAGGCGGTGGGGGAGAGGCCGACACAGCTCTTGAACCGCGTGCTGAACGTGCCGAGGCTGGAATAGCCGATCATGGTGCTGATCTCCGTCACGGTCAGCGAGGTCGACAGCAGCAGCCGCTTGGCCTCCTGGAGCCGTACCGCGTACAGGAAGCGGGCGGGAGGGATCCCGGTGACCCGTTGGAACAGCCGGGTGAAGTGGAATTTGCTGAACATCGCGATCCGTGCCATGTCGTCTATGGTGATGCGTTCGCCGAGGTTCCGATGGATCTCATGGATGACCCGGTCAATGGCTTGAACGACCTCTCGGTCCATCAGAGCAGACCCCTTAATGGTGGGCGTGATGCGATGGGTGCTCAGTTCGTGTAGGCGTTGGCCTGGATATGGAACAGCTCCGCATAGAGCCCGGACTTTTCCAGCAGGGTGGCGTGGTCACCGCTTTCGACGATCCGGCCGTCGCGCAGCACCACGATGAGGTCCGCCATCCTGATGGTGGAGAACCGGTGCGATACGAGCAGGGTGATGGCTCCCGTGGACGCGGAGGCCGTCCTGGCCCTGGCGTCGTAGCGCTCGAAGAGGCGGTGCTCTGCTTCCGGGTCCAGGGCCGCCGTCGGTTCGTCGAGGATCAGGAGCAGCGGCGCTTCGCGCATGAAGGACCGGCCGAGGGCGAGCTTCTGCCACTGGCCCCCGGACAGTTCGGCGCCTTCGGTGTAGCTGGTTCCGAGCCGGGTGTCGAGCCCCGCCTCCAGTTGGTCGACGACGTCGGCCGCCTCGGCGCGCCGCAATGCCTTGAGAACGGAGCCGTCGTCGTCCATCCGGGAGATGTCGCCGACTCCGACCGCCTCGCGGGCCGACAGCTCGTAGCGGACGAAGTCCTGAAAGGCGGCGGATATCCGCTCCCGCCACCGCTCGATGGGAATCCGGCGCAGGTCGGCGCCGTCGATGAGGATCCGGCCCGCGGTCGGCCGGTACAGCCCGCACAGCAGTTTGACCAGTGTGGACTTTCCCGCGCCGTTCTCACCGACGACGGCCACGACGGCACCCGCGGGCAGGGTCAGGGAGATATCGTGCAGGGCCTCGGCTTCGCCACCGGGATAGGCGAAGCCGACACCCTGCAATTCGATTCCGCTCCGGAGCCGTTCCGGAGCATGCGCTTCCGCCGGCACGTCACCGTCGCCGGCGACGAGGGCGTGCGCCGACTCCAGGCGGCGCAGTGTGTTGGACGTCCGCAGCAGTTCGCCCAGGAGCACCACCGTCGAGGCGACCTGCTGGTTGACCTGGGTCGCGAGGGCGATGACGAGGACGACGTCACCCACGCTGTGCCGACCGGAGATCGCCTCCCGGATGACCAGGATCACCGCGCCGATATAGGCGGTGCCGAAGACCAGTTGCCCCGCCGCCCGCACCAGTGCGGCGCGTGTGCCCGCGCGCCACAGGTCGCGGCTGGCCGACTCCCAGAGCGCGGTGTGGCGGCGGCGCAGTTGCTCGTCGAGCCCGAACACCCGTATCTCGCCGGCCGCCCGAGCGGAGGTCGAGAACCGGAACAGGTTGCGCGCGGTGCGCCTGCGCTCCGCGGTCGCCTCCCGCGCCCTTTCCATGATCGTCTCGGCGCGCCGGCCGGCGAGCAGGGGCGGCACCGCCACGATCGGCAGGAGCAGGAGGACCGGATCCACGCGGGCCAGCAGAACGCCGGTGAAACCGATCGCCAGGACGAGGCCGAAGCCGGTGAAAAGCGCCTCCATGGCATCGGGGAACCGTCTGCTCTCCGGTTCCAGAATGGTCAGCTCGTCCGCGAAGTCGGACCGCTCGTGGTGCTCGATCCCGCTTGAGCCGTTGGACAGCGTCATGAGCCGTTCGACGAAGGACTGCTCGGCTAGCTCGGCCAGTTCGAAATAGGCCACGTGGGCGAAGTTGCCGAGCGACAGGGTCGCGACGGCGAAACCGGCGGCCCACAGGCCGTACGCGGTGGCGGCGGCCGGGTCCGCCGAGACGACCGCGTCCGTCATCAGCCCGAGGGACGCCGCGAGCAGCGGCTCGGCCGCGGTGCCCGCCACCATGAGGATGACGGCCGTCAGCGTCTTGCGGCGGCTGACCCGCCAGGCGGTCGCGGTGAGCCTCCCGATGCCCGACACGGTGGCCTTCACGGCCGCACCCCCAGCGGCTCGTCGCCTTCCGCCCGTCCGCCGGTGTCGGCGAAGCGTGCGGCCTGGAGGTCGAACATCGTCGCGTACCGTCCGCCGGCGGCCATGAGCTGGTCGTGGGTGCCCTGCTCGCCGACCCGGCCGTCCTCCAGCACCACGATCAGGTCGGCCTGCCGGACGGTGGAGAAGCGGTGCGAGATCAGCAGCGTCGTCGCGCCGCGCGCCAGCCGCGCGAACTCCGCGAAGAAGCCCGCTTCCGCGCGGACGTCGAGGCTGGCGGTCGGCTCGTCCAGGACGAGCAGCGACGCCCCGTGCCGATGGGCGAACAGTGCCCGCGCCAGTGCGACGCGCTGCCATTGACCACCGGAAAGGTCCACCCCGCCCGCGAGGTGACGGCTCAGCGGGGTGTCGATCCCGCGCGGCAGCGCCTCAAGGGTGTCGAGGAGGCCGACGTCCGCGAGGGCGGCGCGGACCCCGGCGCGATCGCCTTCGTAGGCGACGGCGCCGAACGCGACGTTCTCGGCGGCGGACATCTCGTGGCGCGCGAAGTCCTGGAAGATCACGGCGAGTCCGGCCCGCCAGGCGCGCACGGGGCGGCCGCGGATGTCGGCGCCCCCGGACCGGATGGTGCCGGACGTCGGTTCGTACAATCTGGCCAGCAGTTTCACGAGCGTGCTCTTTCCCGCCCCGTTCACGCCGACCAGCGCGGTGCAGCGGCCTGCCGGAATGGTGAGGTCGAGGCCGTCCAGCACCTTGTGCCGCTCACCGGGATAGGTGAAGTCCACGTTCTCGAAACGGATCGGCGCGGACTCTCGTCGTGCCGCGCCGCCGAGCCGCGCGGGGGGCGCCATGTCCGCTTCCCTGGCCGCGTCGATATGCCGCAGGAATCGCTGGACGGAGTAGTAGGCGTGCATCCCGACCGCGGTCGGGAAGTCGGACTCCGGATATCCCTGGCCCAAGGACAGGGCGCCGAGCGCGGCAGTGATCACCATGACGAAACCGGTCAGCGTCAGCGCGGAACGGTCGCCCGCCGCCTCCGAGCCCAGCACGGCGAAGGCCAGCAGGCTCGCGGCCAGCCCGCACCCGGTGAACACCACGAACGGCCAGAGGAAGATGCGGCGGCGCGCATTCCACAGGGGCGCCAGCCAGTCGCGGTAGGACCTGCTCCAGTAGCCGCGCAGCCAGCCGATCAACCCGAACACCCGGATCTCCTTGGCCGCGGCGGGATCGATGGCGAGGGCCCTCAGGTAGTCGTTCTTCAGCTCCGCGTCATCGAGCGCGAAACGGGCTTCCGCGTATTTGCGCAGACCGCCGCGCACCCCGTACCGGAACAGAAGAACGGCGACCAGGAGCCCCAGCGCGGCCGGAAAGGAGAAGACCGCGCCGACGACCGCGAGATGGCCGGCCAGCTGGGTGTACCGGGCGATCAGGGCGAGCTGGCCCGCGCAGGCCTGCCCCGGGCTCTGCACCCACGTCTCAAGCTCCCGGGCGGCGGTCCGCAACTCGGCGACCACCTCGGGATCGTGCAGCGCTCCGATGCCCACCGTCCCCATCGCCGCGGCCATGACGTCGTCGATCAACCGGCCGTCGACGCGCCGTGCGACCAGTTCGCCGACCGATTCCCGCACGGGCAGGAGCACCTGCTGGCCCGTGAAGGACAGGGCCGCCACGGTGAAGGCATCGAGCAGCCTGTCCCAGGCGGCGGAGCCCACGCCTTCGCCGACGGCCGCCGGAACCCTGCCGACGGTGACCGCGGACGCGACCACGAACACCACCGGCAGCACGCCCAGCAGGAGGTTCACCAGGACGGTGACGGTGATCAGCGGACCGCCCGCCCGGCGCGCCAACCGGGTGATGTGCCACCTTTCGCGGACGAGGCGGATCGCCGTGCTCATCACCTTCACGCCGCCGATGGACCGGCGGATTCCACCGGGGTTCCGAGGCTCGTGTTCCTGCGTCATGTCCATGACCTCCAGACGGGGCGGCGCCATGTCCGAACCGCGAGCGGCGTCTCATCTCCTCGCGGTGAGAAAGGCGGCATAGTTCTTCTGCACCTCGGCCATTCCGTCCCGAGGGCCGGTGCGGCCCGCCACAAGCCCGAGGAGGGCGTTGCCGAGCACGTCGGGGAAGGTCGGTGTCGCGTTGTCGATGTAGGGCGTCAGCCCGTCGGTCCGGCTGAGCGTGTCCCACGCGGCGAACACGTCCTTGAGAACCGCCGTTCGGGGTTGCCTGCTCCGCGGCCTCAGCGCGGGCAGGAGCCCGGCCTCGGTGACCACGTCCATCGCCTGCGGCGAGCTGATGAAGTCGAGGTAGGTCGCCGCCACGTCGGGATGCTCGGACTCGGCGGTCACCGCGAACGGCAGGCTCTCCCCGCCCATGGTGGTCGGCGCCCCGCCCGCCCGCGCCGGCGGCGGCAGCACGAAGCCCACATCGCCGCCCATGTGCTCGCCCAAGCCGGAGGCGAACCATGTGCCGCCGATAAGGAAAACGCCCTCGCCCGCGGCGAAGGCGTCGTCGTCGTAGGCGAGCTTTCCGGGATGTGCGACCAGGTAGCCCCGCCTGACCCATTCCTGCAAGGTCCGCGCCGCGCGGAGGTTCGCCGCGTCGGTCCACGAACCGCCGCGGCCGAAGAAGAGGTCGCGCACCGCGCGCTTGCCCGCGACCTGGTCCTGGATGACACCGAAGCTGTGCGTCACCGGGATCGGCTGCCGGTTCCCCAGCGAGATGGGAACTTCGCCGCGGTCTTTGGCGATGGCGAGCGCCCTCTCGAACCCGGCCCAGGAGGAAGGCGGCCGCAGTCCTAGCCTGGCGAGCTTCTTTCTGTTGTAGAAGATGCCGACGATCTCGCCGTTGAGGGAAACGCCGTAGAGGCTGCCGCTGCCGACCGTCCTGCCGTCCGGGGTGACGCTGTTGATGTCCAGGAGCCCCTTGGGATAGCGCTTGCTCCAGCCGTAGATATGGTCGTAGGAGTCCAGGGGCCGAAGCCGTTTGGCCGCCACCAGCCGGGCCATATCGGCATATCCCTGGTTCACCTGGACGACGTCAGGCGGGCTGTCACTCACACGCGCCGTGTGCAGCGCCTTCCGGAGATCCTCAAGGGATCGCTTCACCCGCCGGATTCGCACGTTCGGGTACTTCCGGTGAAAAGCCTCGTTGAGCTTCTCCATCTGCACGTCCTGGCCGCCGACGAGCTCCTGGTCCCACACGGTGAGTGTGACCTCGCCCGAATCGCCTATCCGCGACTCCGCCTCGGGGACTGAATCCGTGGTGCAGGCGGTGAGAAGAAGGGCGGCCGCTACCGTGGCGACGGGCCTCAACACAGCAGAATTCATCACTGGGTCCTCCTTGATTCGACCGCGGCGCCGCTACATCACCGTCGTGCGGTAGAGCAGCCGATGGTGCCGTTCGCTGTCGCAGGGAGTGCGCGTGTGCATGGTCGCGTCGTTGTCCCAGATGACGAGGTCGCCGACACTCCAGCGGTGCCGGTAGAGGTATTTCTCCTTGGTGGCGTGCGCGTGCAGCTCATCCAGCAGCGCCGAACCCTCCTTCCGGCCGAGCCCCACGACGCCGCTGATGATCATGCTGCCCAGCAGCAGCGAGCGCCTGCCGGTGACCGGGTGGACGCGGACCAGTGGCTGCTCCATGTCCGGAGCCCGGTCCTTCTCCTCCTGGGTGAGCGGCTTCTTGTGCGGATTGGTCTGCAACTCCTGCTCGACGAGGTGGTTCATGGAATGCACCGCACGCAGATTCTTGATGCGGTCCTTCGTTTCCTCCGGCAGGTCGTCATAGGCGGTCGTCACGTCCGCGAAGATCGTGTCGCCGCCCTCCGCGGGGGCGATGGCCGAGTACAGCAGTGACGCCCGACTCATGACCTCCTTCCAGGAATAGTCGGTATGCCATTCCTCCTGGTCGTCTCCGTCGTAGAGCCCGATGGGCTCCCCGTCCTCGAAGATGTTGCTTATCTTGAGGACCTCCGGATACTCGGGCACGACATACCGCTTTACCGGGTAGACGTCGAGCGGCCCGAACAGCCTGCTGAAACGGACATGGGCGGCGTGGTCGAGATTCTGCCCTGGGAGTACGAGCACGCGGTGGCGGACGAGATCCGCCTTGAGTTGAGCTGCGACCCTCTGGTCGATCGGCTGCCTGACATCAAGTTGGATTCGGGCCGCGAATGGCGGCTTGATCTCCTCGATGTGATACATCATCATGCCCCTGCTTCAATATCGGTACGGAAGTGCTCGGCAGGTGGTTTATGGCGGGTCAACGAGAATAATCAGCGCTTCTCGGCTGGTGTTCGGAGCATCACTGCGGGTCATGCTAGATCACGGCTCGCAAGTATGTAATGAGTCGTTAGATGATCGAGCAATATGGAAGAAAAAGCGTTTGTGGGCGCCCGCTGATCAGGGCCGCCTTAAAGTGCGATGAGCCCGCCCAAGCGAAGTGCAGAATGGCATTTGAACAGGCTTGATGCTCGCCGGAAGCGGCATTAGAGGGTGGCCCGAGCGCCACGGGGTCGGGAGCCCGAAACGCCTATCGCCCTAGCCAGAGAGGCATACCCCCCCAATACGGGGCCCTTTGCGCCCCTGCCTGGCCGGCACCCTGACCGACCATGGCGGGACGCCGCCCCGACAGGGCAGCCACCGCGGCCCTGCCCTGGTGCCCGGCGTCGACAGCGGAGCGCCCAGGCGCCCGACCCAGGAACCATGTACATACAACAAACCCCGGCGACCGGCGCTGGGCCAGGTCAGCCAGGGTTCTACCGCCAGAGAATGTGCCCGCCGCGGCGGGTTCTCGGGCTGAGTTTGATTTGGTTATGCGCCCCTACCGTCGAGTGAGGCCCCGGGACGAGAACACTCCCAGGCGCCAGGTTCGCCGCCGGAGCGGGAGCCGTGTCCGCGGCTCCCGCGACGGTCGTGGACGGGTCAGACCCAGGGGGCGAGGGGGTACCAGTAGTCCTCGAAGATGGACGGGAGGCGGACGTCCCAGTAGAGGAGGAGGAAGACGCCCGCGGCGATGAAGCCGACGGTGGTGATGGCGGCGGCCCGGTGGGGTGAGGCTGCCAGCCACAGGCCGACGCGGCCGCCGGTGAGCAGGGCGATCGCGATGAGGAGGATCGCCATGATGGCGATGTTGCCGAGTGATTGCAGGGTGAACGCGGCCGCGCCGTACAGCGGGTTGTGGCTGTCGGCGGCGTCCTGGAAAAGCTGCCGGAACAGGGGGAAGGGCCGCCCGATCAGGAACCCTCCGATGAGGACGCCCATGACGACCAGCCGCGCACCGGGGCGGCGTGCCTCCAGCGGCGCCAGCGGATCTTTGATCACCCCGGCCGAGGCGAGGCCGAGCACGATCATGATCAGCCCGATCACGCCGTAGACGATCATCGCCTGGACCAGGCGCGGCGGGATCCCGTCGCCGGTGGCCGTCTTGAACTGGGGCATGCCGGTGCCGACGACTCCGACGAGGGCGCCGTAGAGCGCGGAGACCGGGATCATTCCGGCCGCGAGCAGGCCGAGTGGTCGGATCGTTCCACGGACCCGGTCGCCTTTCGTCGCCCCGCCTCCGGCCATGGTCGGGGTGAGGGCGCTGAAGGCGGCGATGTTGCAGGCGGTGAAGGTGCCCGCCACCCCGGAGACCAGGGCGAACAGGACTCCGGCGGCCATCCCGGTGATGGGTGTGGCCTTGGCGTCGTGGCCGAGCAGGGTGTTGGCGACGTTGTCGCCGATGGTCTGGTCCACGAACTCCGCCGACCAGATGACGGTCAGCGCGAACCCGATCAACGCGCCGACCGCGATGAGCAGGATCCGCCGCTGCGGAGCCGCTGCCCGTGTCACGGGCGGGTTGTTCGCGAGTTGGGTCATGCCATGACTCCTGACCTCGAACGATCTTTACCGCCGTCAGGCTGACACCCCCGCCCACCCTGACCTTTCTCCCAGAATGCGATCTCCCCCGCCGCCAGGGGAAGCGCACTCCAGAAGATGCGGCCGAGAACGGCCACCAGCGAACAACTGCCACCCAGTGGAGCCCCTTGCGGGATTCGAACCCGCGCACACGGCTCCAGAGATCAGTACGGAAAAGGCCCTCGACATGGGCGACTTTCATCGCCTGTCGCGCTCCGGACGCCTATGGAACAGCACGCCGCTGAGAGGGCCTCTGGCGTGACTGCGACGCGCCCTGGCGGAGACGCGCGATGCCCTCTTCTACGCTCTCCGACGTCTGCACACGCCCACCCGCTGCGTCGTCACGGGGTTCGAAACGCGCGACGACCGACACTTCCGCAGGTGCGCACGGCGCCGGTGGCGATCGCCTCGAACGGTTGCGTTCTTCGCGTGCATCTATTACGCGATGATGCGGCCTGGCAAAGCGGACTCTCCGCGGCTGGGGCGGTCCGCGCCCTGGTGAGATGGGTGCGGAGCCCGTTCGCGCAGCCGCGCGACCCTGAGGAGGGCGACCGGCAGACCGCCAACCGCGCCGAGCGCGATGCCCGTCCCGAGCGATCTCCGATCACGCCCACCAGCGGGGGTCGGCCCTCAGCACGGTGACGGACGGGTCGGGTCGGCCGCCAGAGGACTCAACCGCCAAGGCGAAGGTCGCCGTGCGAGTGCGTTGCCGTGAACCGGAGGCGGTCGCCTACTTCGACGGTGCCCTCGTCGCCGACGGGCTCCGATCGGCACAATGCCCTATTATTTTGATATGGATTTGGAGGAATCTGATCGGCGGATCGCCGCTCTGCTGCCGCGCCCGGACCACTCGGTCGTCGCTGTCGAACCGCCGGGTGACGGCGACGGGTACTGGGTCGGAGCGCCCAGCGCGGTCGAGAGCGAGGGGTGGATCTACCTGGCGTACCGGCTGCGCCGGCCCATCGGGAAGGGACGCGGCTACGCGGTGGTCGTCGCCCGCTCCGCCGATGGCGAGCGCTTCGAACCGCTCGTCATGATCGGCAAGGACGCCATGGAGGCTGAGTCCCTTGAGCGCCCCGCCCTCGTCCGGACCGCCGAGGGGACATGGCGGCTCTACCTGAGCTGTGCGACGCCGGGAACCAAGCACTGGCGCGTCGAGGTGCTCCAGTCCAACGCCCCGGACGGGTTCAGCCCAAGCGACCGGCGGGTCGTCCTGCCCGGGGACGAGAAGACGGGCGTGAAGGATCCGGTGATCGTCCAGCACGACGGCCGGTGGCATCTGTGGGCCTCGTGCCACCCGCTGGCCGACGCCGCCGAGGCCGACCAGATGACCACCGAGTACGCCACAAGCGCCGACGGCCTGGAATGGACCTGGCACGGAACGGCTCTCAGCCCCCGGCCCGGCGGGTGGGACGCCCGGGGCGTGCGGGTCAGCGCGGTGCGCTTCACCCCCGACGGGATCGTGGCGGCCTATGACGGCCGGGCCAGCGCGGCCGAGAACTTCGAGGAGCGCACCGGCTTCGCCGTCGGCGACGACCCCGCCGCGCTCTCGGCCATCGGATCCGCCCCGTGGGCGTCCTCGCCCCACCACGGCGGCGGGTTGCGCTACCTGGAGGCCCTCCCCACCCAGGACGGCCGCCTCCGTCTGTTCTACGAGGTGACCCGCGCGGACGGAGCACACGAACTGCGTACCGAGTTGCGCTGAGCGGTCCCGAGTCTTCAGCGCGAATGCGGACGGCCGTTGCGGGCTTGTCGCTGCCCGTCCGGCCGCGCGCCCACCCGTCCGCCGGAGGCCGCCTTCGGCTCCAGCCAGTCGCCGAAGTCCTCGCCGGTGACCTTCTCCAGCAGCTTGACGTCGGCTTCGAAGAGGGGGATGAGAGCCTCGCGCTGCTCCCAGGTCAGCGGCCGCCGGGCCGGGCCGTTGCGCTGCAGCGCGCGTTCCAGCGGCGTGGTGACCCGGGTGGCCAGGTCGCCGGGCAGGACCGTGCCCGCCGCCACACCGGTCCGCAGCATCCACGACAGGACGCGATGGCGCGTCGTGCGGCCGGGATGCACGGTGACGTTCTCCCGCGGCACCTCGGTGAGGACGCCCGGGTCGACGCCCAGGAACGAGCAGATGCGGTCCAGCGTCGGCGCCGGCCGCTCCAGCAGTTCGCGGTACCGGAAGACCAGGACCTGCTCCCGGGGGAACAGCCCGTAGAGGTGCTCCAACTGCTCGCCGTACCGGCCCAGCCGGACGTAGTGCCAGAAGGCGGCCCAGCCCGCGTCGATCCGCCGGTCCTCCTCCCGGCAGGCGAGGACCACGTCGTCGATGGGCTCCAGCCCCGCCGACCACAGATGCGTCCAGTTGGAGTGGGCCCGCTCCACCGGGTCGCGCAGGACGGCGATCAGCCGGGCCTCGGGGATCAGATCGTGGATGCGGCGTTGGGCGGCGCGGTCGTACAGGTAGAACGGGGTCGACTCTCCGCACAGCGCGCCGGGCGGGGCGTCCGCGAACAGCGCCTCGTACTCCGCCCTGCGCCAGACGTGCTCCCGGTAGGTCTGCGCGTCACCCGGCCCGCCCCGGTCCGGAGGGGGCGCGCCACCGGTCAGGAAGAACTTGGGCTCCTTCACCGCCGACAGGTGCAGCCCGGGGTGACCCGCCAGCGCCGCGTGCAGCGCGGTGGTCCCGGTCTTGGGAGCACCGATCACCAGGAAGTCCGGCAGCGGCATCACGTCCTCCTAGTGCCACCTCGACATCAATAGAACTATAACTACCAATTTAGTGGGAAACTAGTATCTCGGCCCTCCCTGAACCTGGATAACGACGCGCCCCGTCCCGCCCGAGCCGGTGAAGCTGCTCCGGGCGCATCTGGAGGCGGGCCCTGCCGGTCGGCTCTTCCGCAGGTGGACGTCCACGGCGGCGCAGTTGCAGAGCCCGCCGGCGAGCAAGCCCCACGGTCTGCGGGGCCTCGCCGCAGTGCAACCCGGGCGTCGCACGCCGATCAGGGCGGCGTGCCCCGGGTCGTCCTCCGGGAACATTTGTCCAAGACCGATGACCGGTGGCCCTTGCATAGTCCCGGTATGAGTGAAGATGACGTCGGGCACGCGCATGGGATGCATGTGGTCCGCGACGGCCCGCGGGAGGCGCCGCCGCTGCTGCTCATCCACGGCTCGGGGGCCTCGGGCGCTTCGTGGGGGCCGATGGTTCCGGTGCTCGCCCGCCACCATCTCATCCGCGTCGACCTTCCAGGCTGCGGCAAATCGCCGCCCGCGCGGTCGTACGACGTCCCCGGGCAGGCGGGCCGGGTGGCGGCGCTGCTGGACGACCTCGGCCTTGGCCCCGTCCTCGCGGCCGGGCACTCCAGCGGCGGATACGTCGCCACGGCGCTCGCCGAGCGGCGTCCCGACCTGGTGAGGTCGCTCGCGCTGATCAGTACCGGCCCGAGCCTCGACGCGCTCCTGCCGCAGCCGTTGATCCTGCGAGCCATGCTGGGCCCGCCGCTCGGCCGGCTCATCTGGTCGAGGCGTCCGGAAGCCTGGATCCGCAAAGGGATCATGGCGACGGCCGCTCGTCCCGTGGACGTCCCCGACGACCTGGTCGCCGAGGTCCAGGGGACCACCTACCGCGCGTTCCGGATGGTGATGCGCGAGAACACCGCCTACATCAACGAGCGGAGCGTCCCCGAGCGCCTCGCCGACCTGGAGGTCCCGGTGCTGGCGATCGTCGGCGCGGCCGACCCCCGCTGGGATCCGGAGTCGGCGCGGCGGTACGAGGCGGTCCCGAACGTTCGGGTCGAGTCGCTGCCCGACGTCGGGCACCTGCCCATCATCGAAGTGCCGGAGGAGACCGGCGAACTGCTCCTGGCCTTCGCGGCGGCGGGCCGGGACACCCCGTCCCTGTGATCCTGGCGGCATAAGCTGGTCCCGTGACACCGAACGGGGCGACCCCCGACTGGGCGCGGGTGGACATCGCGGTCCCGCGCCCGGCGGGCCGGCTGCCCGGGGTGACCATGGCCGGGTTCGGTGCCCGCGCCCCGGAGCCCGTGGACATCGCCATGGTCCCGCACCCCTGCGTCACCGTGCTCGTCGACCTGGGCGAGGGGGGCGGCCTCGCCTACCACGCCCGCGGCCGGAGCGAGCGCGGCAGCATCGTCGTCGGGCTCCTCCCCGGCGAGTTCCGGGTGGCCGGGCGCGGGGAGGGCGAATACCTCCAGCTCAGGCTGGAGCCCGTCGCCGCGGCCGCGGTCTTCGGCGCGTCGACCGAGCTCGGTGGGACGATGGCGCCCCTCGAAGACCTCTGGGGCCGCGACGCCCGCCGAGCCGAGGACGGGCTGCGCGCCGCGACGTCCTGGGACGAACGGTTCGCGATCGCGGCGGAGCTCCTCGGACAACGGCTGGACGCCCGCTCACCGGTCGATCCGGAAGTCGCCCACACCTGGCGGCGGACGTCCACCAGCCGGGGACGCGTGCGCGTCGACGACCTGGCAGGCGAGGTCGGCTGGAGCCGCAAGCGCCTCTGGTCCCGCTTCCGGTCCCAGCTCGGCATCACCCCCAAACGCGCCGCCCGGCTGGTGCGGTTCGACCACGCCGCCCACCTCCTCGCGGCGGGCCACACGCCCGCGAGCGCCGCGACCGAGAGCGGCTACGCCGACCAGTCCCACCTCAACCGTGAGGCCAGGACGTTCACGGGTCTCACGCCCAGCGCCGTGGCCGCCGCGCCATGGCTCGCGATCGACGACATCGCATGGCCCGCATCCTCGGCACGACCACCCGCGTGAACCGCCCTGTCACCAGGCGCCTCGCAGAGCAGGACGACCCCCAACGATGACCTCGCCCAGGCCGTCCAGACGCCCCGCCGCCATCCCCTTCAAACCCGTCCAACCGCACCGGTGTGAAGGCTTGATGCCCTTCCGGCCTGAGCTCGCCGGTGACGTGCCGACCTTTTCGGAGAGCCAAGTCCAGAGCATTCTTTTCGCACGAACGTCCTGTGCAGGCCATTCGGTGCTTCGGAGAAACCGGAACGGCGACCGCCTGCCTCCGCGCGACGCTTCCACTGCCGGCGGAGTCTCAGCCCGGCAAGGTGGCGATGGTCTTCTCTCCGACAACCCACTCAAGGCCGCAGGGCGAACGTATGAGGCCCAGCAGGGCGAGGTAGATCCTCGCGTCATCACGCACGCTCAAGACCGAGAACTCCCTACGGCGCTGAACTACGCCGGCTCGTGGGGGCGTGGCCGAGGCCGCCGGCTCGTGGTGTCTTCGCGACGCTCTACTACGCCGGTCTACCAGGCTTCCAGTCATCTCGAAGAGGTGGACGGACGACGGCGAGCGCCACGAGCGGCGAGGGCTCGGACAGCGGTCCGCCAAGGCAGCCCACATCGTGTCGATACCGCCGCCCCTCGCGGCCATCCTCAAGGAGCACATCGAGGAGGTCAGGAAGGCCGAGGATGGACGCCTGTTTCCGCACCGAGCGCGGCGGCATTCTGGAGGCCTCGAACCTACTCGCGCGCATGAGAATGAGCCGCCCCCCAGCTCGCATTCACGCCCGCTCAGGTCGCATCGCCCCTTGCAAGGCGCTGGTACGACCTCCGTCACGCCGCGCTAAGCACGTGGCTTAACCCCGGCGTCTCACCGGCGGACGTGGCCAAGCGCGCGGGCAACCCGGAAGAGGTGCCAATCAAGCGCTACGCCGGCTGCATGGACGGTCAGGGGGACGCCATCAACCGCCGCATCGAACGAGCGCTCGGAGACGACTGACAGACCAGCGTGTGCCAGGGCACCAAGGGGCGCCCGCCTCACGGCAGCGAGTCGGGCGCCCCTGGGGAGCGGTGCTACTCGAAGATGTTCGGGACGGAGATCTTATTGACGCTACGGCGAGAGTTCCAGGCGGAAGCGACCGCCAGGTGAGCGGCCTTGAGGCGGCCCTTGGTGCCGTCCAGCCGAGTGTTGTTGTTGGTGGCGATGGTCTGAATCTTGGCTTTGAACGAGACGGGGTCACCCTGGCGCTTGAGCTTCTGCGCCAGTTCGTGAGGCTTAACCACATCGGGGTGCCTGGAGATCACGATGGCGATACCTCCGATGGTGACGGAGTGCCAGGTGTCAGGAGTGCGGCCCCAAGCGGCTTCGGCGATGGCGAGCGACTGATCCAGGACCTCGGGGCCGTGCTCCTCGACGATGCCGAGGATTCCCTTGATGCCCCGCACGCCGTTGGCGGTACGGCCACCAACCTTGAGTTGATGCTTCTCCAGGACGGCGTTGGTGTCGACGAAGAGCGGGTGCCCGGCCAGCACACCGATCCTGAACTCATCGTTCGGGCCGACCTTCGAGGACTCCTTGTTCTTGATGATGAACAGGGAGGCCTCGTTGGCCATCGACAGATCGGAGTGGACCTCGCAGGTGATGAGCTGGACAGCCTCCCGAACCTGCTCCGAGACCGTGACCTCCCCCGCCAGAATGAGTTGACAGGCGTAGACGCGGTGCATGCCGTCAACCGCGTACTGGCCATCCTCGCGCAGCGAGAGGATCGGCGTCCCGAGCGCAGTAGGAACCAGCTTCTCGGCGATCGTCTTCGCACGCGCCTTGTTGAGGTTGCGCTGGGCGCGGGAGTCGAACTTGATGGTCTTCGGATCCACCTTGGCGTAGTCGATCGGGTGATCCGGGATGGCATAGCTGTAGTCCTTGCCGGACATCGGCATCTCTTTCTGTGTCAGCACCCCAGTGGGGGTGACGGCGACACGTGTCAGCTCCCGAATGCGGGAGACGGCGACCTTGCGGGGGATCAGGCTATAAGACAATTAGGCGGGAGAGGGGTGGATTTATCGAGTCCGTGACCCGCCCTGTCAGCCGGCAGGCGACCATGGAGCGCCTGTGGCGGGAAAGCACCGACTGCGGGAGCCGCCCGGTCGGTCCGCGAGAGCTATCTCGTAGGGCTCTCGTGGGCGGTGCTGGACAGTGAGATCAGACGGCACTCAGTGAGACTGAGGTCTCGCCCGATCTCTTGGTATTTGTGCTGTTCAGCGGCTTGATCGCGCTGGTTTTTGAAAGGTGCCCGTGCAGGATTCGAACCTGCGCACACGGCTTCGGAGGGCGCTTCCCAGATCTTCAGCCGTAGGGCTGTTGAGCTGCTCACGCACCCTCCGGTCCGTCACTGCGGCATCCGACCGTTCCGCGTACGTTACGGATCTTGGTCGTCAGCTGTAGAAGTTTCTGCCGTACTCCTCGTTGCTTGCGGTGAAGTCATCCGGTCGGGTCTCGCGAAGAAGCCTGTGCCGGGCGGAGAGGGCATCGATCGCCTGGGGGATGCTGTACTCGAACACTTCCCGCAAGATCACCAGAGCTTGGATGATGCGATTACTCACGATGTGCTCGTCGATCTCGGGCCACCGGTCGGTCATGCGGCGAGTCTGGCACCGGTCACCGGTCGGCACCGGTTCCGGCAATTCTGCTTCATCTCTCGCCTCGCCCGACGTGGGCCGTAACAGACGAACGAACCTGTCCGGATGGGTGCTCCCGCGCGAACGGCGCGCAACCAATGACAGACCGATTCTCGCGGGAGTGCCCTCCGGCTCAAGGAGGGGGCTGGGGAACCACGGAGTTCCTCAGCCGCGCACGCTCAATGTGGAGACAGCACCCGTCGCCTACGTGAGCGGGCTGTCGTCCGATGCCGAAGGCACCCGACGGGCGAGCGAAGCGAGTAGCCGATGGTCCGCGCCCCACGCCTATCAACGCCGGGGTTTTGACTGTTCCGAAATTGTGCCCCCTGCAGGATTCGAACCTGCGCACACGGCTCCGGAGGCCGTTGCTCTATCCCCTGAGCTAAGGGGGCTTGCGCTGCCTTGGGCTGCGCGTGAAGAAGGTTACCAGGGTTGGCCGGGTGACGCGCACGTGGGTGTTCGCCGTGCGTTCGGGAGGTTGGTCGGCTAGCTTCTAGGCCGTGACCGAGCCACTGGGACGCGTGCTGGTCGTCGATGATGACGAGGTGATCCGCCAGCTCATCGCCGTGAACCTGCAGTTGGAGGGGTTCGAGGTGGCGACCGCGGTGGACGGGCAGGACTGCCTGGACAAGGTGGCGGGGGTCGCGCCCGATGTGATCACGCTGGACGTGATGATGCCGCGGCTGGACGGGTGGGTGACCGCGACGCGGCTGCGGGAGGGGCCGGAGACGGCGCACATCAGGGTGGTGATGATCACGGCGCGGGCCCAGGAGCACGATGTGCGGCGGGGGCACGAGATCGGCGTGGACGCCTATGTGACCAAGCCTTTCGATCCGAACCAGCTGATCCAGACGGTGCGCAAGCTGGCGGCAGTGTCCAGATAGTGGTCGGATAGTCTCGCGAGAGTGACTCCAGCCGGTGTGAGCGATGCCCTTGTGGCCGCGGTTCGGGATGCCGTGGCGCAGGGGGAGCTTGATGTCGCCGTGCCTGAGGACGTCACCGTTTTCTCTGTGGGCGCCGGGGTTTTCGAGAGTCCTGTGGCCCTGCGGCTGGGTGTGGATCCCCAGGTGATCGCGCGGCGGGTCGGGGGGTCTGTCAGCGGGCGCGGGTTCGTGCGGGTCGAGGTCGCGGTCGAGGCGTTGGTGGACGGGGTTCTGCGCGAGCCGGGCTTTGGGGTCGCGCGGGTTCCGGGTGGTGGGTGGAGTGAGTGGCCCAGGACGTTCGAGAACCCTGGGTTCTCGGTGCGCTACGCGTACGCGCGGGCTTGCTGGGTGGGGCGTTGGGCGCGGGACGTTGGAGTGTCGCGGGGTGTGTTCAGGGGCGGGGCTCCTGAGGAGTTGGGGTTGGTTACGGTCCTGGGGGACGTTCCCGGGCGGGCGGCGCAGGCCGAGCGGGAACGGGACGCGGGGCCGCTGGTGTTGTGCCTGGAGAGAGTGGCCGGGGCGTACCACGATGTGCACGAGCGGTGTCCGGCTCTTCCCAGGGGCGACGAGAAACCCGGGGCGGTGCATGCGGGACGCGTCAGTTTGGCGGAGGCCGCGCGCATCGCCCTCGGCAACGGCCTGAACATGATCGGTGAGACCCCAAGAGAGCGGATATGAGTCGAGTTCACCCTGCCGGGCCCCGGCATGCCGACGTCCTGCCCGAGGACCACCCCGCTGGTCCCGCGGACGACCTGAACGTCCTGGACCCGCACATCTGGCCGCGCAACGCCGGACGGGACGGCGCCGTCACCCTGGGCGGCATCGACGTGAGGGACCTGGCCCGGGAGTACGGGACGCCCCTGTTCGTCTATGACGAGGACGACGTGCGGAGCCGGGCGCGGGACTACGCGACCGCGTTCCATGACGGCGACGTCCACTACGCGGGCAAGGCGTTCCTCTGCACGGCCGTGGCCAGGTGGCTGGACGCGGAAGGGCTCGGGCTGGACGTGTGCAGCGGCGGTGAGCTCGCGGTCGCGTTGGCGGCGGGCTTCCCCACGGAGCGCATCACGTTGCACGGCAGCAACAAGGCGTCCTGGGAGCTGGAGCGGGCGCTGGAGGTCGGTGTCGGACGGATCGTCCTGGATTCGTTCGAGGAGATAGCGCGACTGGGATATCTGGCCCAGCAGCATGGGGCGCGGCCCAAGGTGATGGTGCGCGTCACCACCGGGGTGGAGGCGCACACCCATGAGTTCATCGCGACCGCTCACGACGACCAGAAGTTCGGGTTCTCCAGGAGTTCCGGGGCGGCGCTGGAGGCCGTGCGGAGGGTTCTGCGCCTTCCGCAGTTGGAACTGGTGGGGCTGCACAGCCACATCGGGTCGCAGATCTTCGACGTGGACGGTTTCGAGGTCGCGGCGCACCGGCTCGCGGAGCTGCTCGTCGCGATCAGGGACGAGCACGGCGTCGAGCTGCCGGAGCTGGACCTCGGGGGCGGGTACGGGATCGCCTACGTCCCGGGCGAGGAGCCGCACGACCCCAAGGCCATCGCGGACGGCCTGAGAGGCATCGTGGCGCGCGAGTGCCGGGCGTACGGGCTCGCGATGCCCCGGCTGACCGTCGAGCCGGGACGGGCGATCGTGGGGCCGGGGGGAGTGACGCTGTACGAGGTCGGGACGGTCAAGGACGTCGAGGGCCTGCGGACGTACGTGTCCGTGGACGGCGGGATGAGCGACAACCTCCGCACCGCCCTGTACGGCGCCGAGTACACCGCCGTCCTGGCGAGCCGGACCTCGGACGCGCCGCCGATGCTCAGCAGGCTTGTCGGCAAGCACTGCGAAAGCGGGGACATTGTGGTGCGCGACCTGTGGCTGCCCGCAGATCTTGCGGCGGGCGACCTGGTGGCGGTGGCGGCGACCGGTGCGTACTGTCGATCGATGGCCAGTAACTACAACCACGTCCCGAAGCCCGCCGTCGTGGCGGTCCGGGACGGCAGGTCGCGCGTGATCGTCCGCCGGGAGGGCGTGGAGGACCTGCTGCGGCTCGATGCGGAGGTCGAAGCGTGAAACCCGAACGTGGCCCGCTGCGGGTGGCGCTGCTCGGATGTGGCGTCGTCGGCACGGAGGTCGTCCGGCTGCTGCGCGAGCAGGCCGTCGATCTGGCCGCGCGCGTCGGGGCTCCGCTGGAGCTGGCGGGGATCGCGGTGCGCCGTCCCGACAAGGTCCGCGCCGGCGTCCCGGAGGAGCTGCTGACGACCGACGCCCAGGGGCTGGTGACCAGGGACGACGTCGACATCGTGATCGAGGTCATCGGCGGGATCGAGCCGGCCAGGACGCTGATGCTGGAGGCGATGAAGACCGGCAAGTCGGTCATCACCGCCAACAAGGCGCTGCTCGCCGAGGACGGCGCCACGCTGTTCGCGGCGGCCCGGGAGTACGGGGCCGACCTCTACTACGAGGCGTCCGTGGCGGGGGCCATCCCTCTGCTGCGTCCGCTGAGGGAGTCGTTGGTCGGGGACCACGTCCACCGGGTGCTGGGCATCGTGAACGGCACGACCAACTACATCCTCGACCAGATGGACACCCACGGCGCCGGGTTCAACGACGCCCTGGAGGAGGCCCAGGCGCTCGGGTACGCGGAAGCGGACCCGACGGCCGACGTGGAGGGTTTCGACGCGGCGGCCAAGGCGGCGATCCTCGCGCAGCTCGCCTTCCACACCCCGGTGGGCGCCGCGGACGTCCACCGCGAGGGCATCACCGAGGTGAGCGCCGCCGACGTGGCCGGCGCCAAGGGCATGGACTGCGTCGTCAAGCTCCTGGCCATCTGCGAGCGCGTCCCCTCCGAGGGCGGACGGAACGGACGCGGCGTATCCGTGCGCGTCTACCCGGCGATGATTCCCCGGTCGCATCCCCTGGCGAGTGTCCGCGAGGCGTACAACGCGGTGTTCGTAGAGGCGGAATCGGCCGGATCGCTCATGTTCTATGGGGCGGGCGCCGGGGGAGCGCCCACGGCGTCCGCGATCCTGGGCGACCTGGTCGCGGTCGCGCGCAACGTCGTCGGCGGCACGCCCGGACCGGTCGAGGTCACCTACGCGAAGCTCCCCGTCCTGCCCATGGGGGAGACGGTCACCCGCTACTACATCCAGCTGGACGTCGCGGACGAGGCCGGCGTCCTCGCGACGGTCGCGGAGGAGTTCGCCCGGCACGGCGTGTCGATCCAGGCCGTCCGCCAGGTGGGGCTGGGCGAGGAGGCGCAGCTGGTCGTGGTGACCCACCGCGCGCCGGACGCGGCGCTGTCGGCGACGGTGGAGGTGCTGCGCGGGCTGGAGATGGTCCGCGAGGTCGCGAGCGTCATGCGGGTCGAGGGCGAGGAGTGACTGCGGGGTCACCCCGGTAGAATTCCGCACGACATCGCAGGTCATCAAGGAGAACGACGTGAACGCGAACGCTCGGGTGTGGCGTGGCCTGATCCAGGAGTACCGCGACCGCCTGCCGGTGACGGAGGCGACGCCCGTCGTCACCCTGCTGGAGGGTGGCACGCCGCTTCTCCAGGCGAACCGGATCTCGCAGCTGACCGGCTGCGAGGTGTACCTCAAGGTGGAGGGCGCCAATCCCACCGGTTCCTTCAAGGACCGCGGGATGACGGTGGCGATCAGCAAGGCCGCCGAGGACGGCGCCAAGGCGGTCATCTGCGCGTCCACGGGGAACACCTCGGCCTCGGCCGCCGCGTACGCGGTGCGGGCCGGGATGACCTGTGCGGTCCTCGTCCCGAACGGCAAGATCGCCATGGGCAAGCTCGCGCAGGCCCTGGTGCACGGCGCCCGGCTCCTCCAGGTGGACGGCAACTTCGACGACTGCCTGGAACTCGCCCAGAAACTGGCGATCGACTACCCGGTGGCGCTGGTCAACTCCGTCAACAAGTACCGCCTCCAGGGGCAGAAGACCGCCGCGTTCGAAATCGTGGACGCGCTGGGCGACGCGCCGGACGTCCACTGCCTCCCCGTGGGGAACGCGGGCAACATCTCCGCCTACTGGATGGGCTACAAGGAGTACGCGGCCGACAGCGCCTCCACCCGGACGCCCCGGATGCTCGGCTTCCAGGCGAGCGGCGCGGCCCCCTTCGTGAAGGGCGAACCCGTCCTGAAGCCGCAGACCATCGCGACCGCCATCCGGATCGGCAACCCCGCGTCCTGGAACCTGGCGATCGCCGCGCGCGACGAGTCGGGCGGCGCGATCGACTCCGTCACCGACCGGCAGATCCTGGCCGCCTACCGGCTGCTGGCCAGGGAGGAGGGCGTGTTCGTGGAGCCCGCGTCCGCCGCGAGCGTGGCGGGGCTGCTCCAGGCGAGCGAGCGCGGCGTGGTCGAGCCCGGCGCGCGGGTCGTGTGCACGGTGACGGGCAACGGCCTCAAGGACCCCGACTGGGCCATCTCCGGCGCGCCCGCCCCGACCGTCGTCAAGGTCGACGCGCACGCCGCGGCGTCCGCCCTGGGGCTCACCTGAGGGTCCGCGCCAGGGCGGCCTGAAGGCGTTGTTCGAACGTCGTCAAGGCGGTCTCCATTTTCGGTGGCGGCGGTCGCGCCGTTCTACCGCGAGGCTTCACTGCGAAGGGGCGGCGATGAGCTGGCCGAACGATCCGGTCCTGGTGCGCACACCGGCCACCAGCGCCAACCTGGGCCCGGGTTTCGACTCGCTCGGGCTCGCGCTGTCGCTCTACGACGACGTCGAGGTCGCGGTCACCGGCGAGGAGTTGTCCATCGAGGTGGACGGCGAGGGCGCCGAGGTCGCCGACCGGGGCGAGCGGCACCTCATCGTGAAAGTGCTGCGCCATACCTTCGACGTACTGGACGAACTCTCCGCGGCGGAAGGCGCGCCCATCATGGGGCAGCCGAAAGGCATCCGGCTGCGGTGCCGCAACCGGATCCCGCACAGCCGCGGCCTCGGATCGTCCTCGGCCGCGATAGTCGCCGGTATCGTCGCGGCGCGCGCGCTGCATCCCGGTGGGAAACTCCTCGGCGACGAGGGCGCGTTCCGTCTCGCGACGGAGCACGAGGGGCATCCCGACAATGTCGCGCCTTGCCTCGCGGGCGGTCTCACAATCGCGTGGACGGGTGCGGCGGGCCCGAGGCTCGTCCGGTTGAAGTCGCGCGTCGAACACGTCATCGCGTTCGTCCCCGAGCAGCGCCTCGCCACCGAGCGCGCGCGGGGACTGCTGCCGGAAACCGTCCCGCACGGCGACGCCGCCGCGAACGCCGGACGCGCCGCGCTGCTCATCGCCGCGCTCACCGCCGGGCTCGATCCCACGGTGCTCCTGGACGCGACCGAGGACCGTCTCCACCAGGACTACCGCGCCCCCGCCATGCCGGACTCGGCCGCACTCGTCGCGCGTCTGCGTGCGGCTGGTGTGCCGGCAGTGATTTCCGGGGCGGGGCCTACTGTCCTGGCCTTCACAACCGCATCACAAGTTGATTCGATGGGCCCGGAAGTGGGTAATGGGTGGCACGAACACCCGTTGGACGTCGCGACCCGTGGCGCCCGTGTCATGGCCGGTGAGGCACAGGTCCGGCACTGACGCCGGCTCCGGGGGCGGAGCCGCCGCGCCGCTCCGGCCGGTGTGGGATCCGGCAAGATCCAGCTAGGTAAAATGCGAAGACATCGACCTCTGGGGAATAGCAGTGTGCCCTGGTGATGTTAGGCTGAATGCCGCACCAGATGCCCCGTTCGGGGCAGCGTGCTCGTCAGCCGCGCGTCGCCTGTTCGGCCCTCCGGTCGTGTCGGTCCCGCGTACCAGGCTCCCCGACACCGTGACATCCCGTTGTCAGGCATTCCAGCGAAACTTCGGACGTGGCGGTGACGGGGGTCGCGCACGAGCGAACCGTCCCGACCACCATCTGGCTGTACCCAGAACCCGCCGATCGCGGTGCCATCGTGATCAGCGGAGCCCGACTCGGCGCCCCCGCCGGGCCGCACCACCGGGTTGACTGGCCGAACGCCGGCCAACGCCCGCTCCCTGGGAAGGACCCTTAGTGAGCGAATCCAGCGAACTCCTTACGGACGCATCCAGCACGCCACCCGCGGCCGACGCCGCCCCGGCCGGAGCGGCGCCCACCGCGGCGCCCACCGCGGAGCCCGCCGCCACCCCCCGGCGCCGCCGGCAGGGCACCGGCCTCTCGGCCATGGTGCTGCCCGAGCTCAAGGCGCTCGCGTCCAGCCTCGGCATCACCGGTACCACCGGGATGCGCAAGAGCCAGCTCATCGCCGCCATCCAGGAGAAGCAGGGCGGCCAGGCGCAGGGCTCGGCGGGGGAGCAGGGAGCCGCTGCCACGGTGAAGACCGAGCGCACCCGGCGGACCCGTTCCACGGCCGCCAAGCAGGTCTCCGACGACCAGGTCACGATCGCCGAGGCCGCCCCGGCGGCCGAGCAGAGCACGCCGGCCGCGCAGGCGGCACCGGCCGAGCAGCCCGTCCAGGCGCAGACGCAGGCACCGGCGGCCCAGGTTCAGAACCAGACGCAGACCGCCCCGGCCTCCGACAAGGCCGCGGAGAAGGCGTCCGACAAGCCCGAGCGGGCCGGGCGCGAGGAGCGGCAGGGCGGCCGCCAGGGCGCGCGGTCGGGCAACGACCGGCAGGACCGGGGGACCTCCGACCGGGGCGAGCGCGGCGACCGGCACCGCGAGCCCGCCGCCGCGCAGGGGGGCGCCGAGGACGGCGAGTCCCAAGGCGGCGGACGCGACGGCGGCCGTGAGGGCCGCGAGGGCGGCGGACGCCAGCGCGGCCGCGGCCGTGAGCGCGGCGAGGCCCGCGAGCGGGGGGAGCGCGGCGACCGCAATGACCGGGGCGACCGGAGCGAGCGCGGCGACCGCGGCGACCAGGGCGGCCGCCAGCGCGGCCAGAGCCAGGGCGGCGGCCAGAGCGACGACGACGAGAGCGGCGGCAGGGGACGGCGCGGGCGCCGGTTCCGCGAGCGCAACCGGGGCCGCGGCGGGCGCGACCGCTTCGAGGAGCCGGTGATCACCGAGGACGACGTCCTGATCCCGGTCGCGGGCATCCTCGACATCCTCGACAACTACGCGTTCGTGCGCACCACCGGCTACCTGCCCGGGCCCAACGACGTGTACGTCTCGCTCGCGCAGGTCCGCAAGAACGGGCTGCGCAAGGGCGACGTCATCACCGGCGCCGTCCGGCAGGCGCGCGAGGGCGAGCGGCGCGAGAAGTTCAACGCGCTCGTCCGGCTCGACACCGTCAACGGCATGGAGCCCGACCAGGCCAAGGGCCGCGTCGACTTCAGCAAGCTGACCCCGCTGTACCCGCAGGAGCGGCTGCGGCTGGAGTCCGACCCCGGCATCCTGACCACGCGGATCATCGACCTGGTGTCGCCGATCGGCAAGGGCCAGCGCGGGCTGATCGTGTCGCCGCCCAAGGCGGGCAAGACCATGGTGCTCCAGGCGATCGCCAACGCGATCACCAAGAACAACCCGGAGTGCCACCTGATGGTCGTCCTGGTGGACGAGCGTCCGGAAGAGGTCACCGACATGCAGCGGACGGTGAAGGGCGAGGTCATCCACTCGACCTTCGACCGTCCCGCCGAGGACCACACCACGGTCGCCGAGCTGGCCATCGAGCGTGCCAAGCGGCTGGTGGAGCTGGGCCACGACGTCGTCGTGCTGCTCGACTCGATCACCCGTCTCGGCCGCGCGTACAACCTGGCGGCGCCCGCGTCCGGACGCATCCTGTCCGGTGGTGTCGACTCGACCGCGCTGTACCCGCCCAAGCGGTTCTTCGGCGCGGCGCGCAACATCGAGAACGGCGGCTCGCTGACGATCCTCGCCACCGCGCTGGTGGAGACCGGGTCCCGCATGGACGAGGTCATCTTCGAGGAGTTCAAGGGCACCGGCAACATGGAGCTCAAGCTCAACCGGTCGCTGGCCGACAAGCGCATCTTCCCGGCGGTGGACGTCGACCAGTCCAGCACCCGCAAGGAGGAGATCCTCATGGCGCCGGAGGAGCTGCGGGTCGTCTGGCAGCTCCGCCGGGTGCTGCACGCGCTCGACACCCAGCAGGCCTTGGAACTGCTCATCGAGAAGATGAAGGAGACCAAGTCCAACGCCGAGTTCCTGCTCCAGGTCCAGAAGACCACGGTCTCCGACGACCGCTGACCCTTCGCACGACCGCCGAGCATCCGCCCGCGCGCCCGCACCCGCACGGTGCGGGCGCGCGGCACGGCTCGCCGAGCGCCCCCGTCCGCCTCGCCGGACGGGGGCGCTCGCCGTTGGAGCACGCCGGGGCCGGACGGCACGTCCGTCCGCTTCGGGGCCCCGGCGGGAGCGCGCCTCGTTGGAGCGTTCCGGACGCGTTCGGCCCGCGTGCCGCCCCAGGGGGCATGGTGGGGCTAACCCCACCATGAAAGCGGCGGAGGACTTCATGGTGGTCAGGCGGCGTGACCGGCAGTCTTGAGGCATACGGTTGAACGGCACGGAGGGACGACGTGGGCGAGCTGAGCAGGGACTCCGGCACCCCGACGGGCGCGGTGCGGGGCGGGGCGCGCAGGGCCGCCGCGCGCGTCGGCGACGGCGTGGCGAAGGGCTTCACCGGCGGCGTCATGGACGGCGGCTGGAGCCCGCTCGCCATGGTCACCTCGTCGCTGACATGGCGGTCGGCCCTCTATCTCGCCGTCAGCCTGGTGTTCGGGCTCGGCTGGTTCGTCGTCCTGGTCGTGGGCCTCTCGCTCTCGCTCGCCCTGATGATCATCTGGGTGGGGCTGCCGCTGCTGGCGATGATGATGATCGCGTGGCGGTTCGGCGCGGTGCTGGAGCGCGGCCTGGTCCGGGCCGCGTTCGGGGTCTCGATCCCGAGCCCCTACCGGCGGCTGCCCGCGGGCCTCAACCCGCTGAAGAAGCTGAGGACCATGGCGGCCGACCCCGCCACCTGGAAGGACCTGCTCTACCTGGGCCTGCTGTTCCCCATCACGCTGATCGAGTTCGCGGTCTCGGCGGTGGTCTGGGCGGGGACGATCACGATGCTGTTCATGCCGCTGATCATCGCGCTGGACGACGACGGCGGCGTGGAGGTCAACCTCGGGCCCGTCTCGTACTGGGCGGGCAACCCGGTTGAGGCCATTCCCATCTGCGCGGGCGGGCTCGTCTTCCTCCTCCTGGCGATCTACGCGACCCGCGTGCTGGCCATCGGCCACGCCGTGGCGGCCAAGGCGCTCCTCGGGCTGAGCAGGTCCCAGGCCGAGAACAGGCAGCTCAGGGAGCGGACGGCGCACCTCCAGGCCAGCCGGGCGCGCGGCGTGGACGCGGCCGAGTTCGAGCGGCGCCGCATCGAGCGCGACCTGCACGACGGCGCGCAGCAGCGGCTGCTGGCCGTCGCGATGGACATCGGACGCGCCCGCGCCAAGCTGGAGGACGACCCCGACGGCGCCCGCGCCCTCATCGAGCAGGCGCACTCGGGCACCAAGGAGGCGATCTCCGAGCTGCGCGACCTCGCCCGCGGCATCTACCCGGCGATCCTCACCGACCGCGGCCTCGACCCGGCCCTTTCGGGCCTCGCGGCCCGCGCCCCCGTCCCCGTCGAGGTCGACGTCGACCTGCCGGAGCGCCCGCCCGCGGCCGTCGAGAGCATCGCCTACTTCATCGTCGCCGAGTCCCTGGCCAACATCGCCAAGTACGCCCGCGCGACCCGCGCCTCCGTCCGCGTCGCCCGCGAGGACGCCTGGGTCGTCGTCGAGGTGATCGACAACGGCGTCGGCGGCGCCACGGCGCGTCCCGAGGGCGGGCTGTCCGGCCTGGCCGACCGCGCCGCGACCATCGACGGCATGCTGATCGTCGACAGCCCTCCCGGCGGCCCCACCATCATCCGCGCCGACCTTCCCTGCACCTGGTAGGACCCCGGTTTTCCGCGACCCGCCCCCGGCCGCCGGACGTCCTTCGGGGGGAGAACGTCCGGCGGCCTTTCCCGTCGCGGGGCCGGGCGGGGCGGTGAGGCCCGATAATGGGGCGCATGCGGGTTGTGATCGCCGAGGACTCGGTGCTGTTGCGGGAAGGGCTCGTCCGGCTGCTTGAGGACGCGGGGATCGAGACCGCGGCGACGGTCGGGGACGGGCCCGGCCTGCTCGGCATCGTCGACGAGCACAGGCCCGACCTCGCGATCGTGGACGTGCGGATGCCGCCCTCCTTCACCGACGAGGGGCTGCGGGCGGCGCTGGCGGTGCGGGAGCGCAGGCCCGGGACGCCGATCCTCGTCCTGTCGCAGTACGTGGAGGAGCGGTACGCGACGGACCTGATCGGCGGCGGCGCCGAGGGCGTCGGCTACCTGCTGAAGGAGCGGGTGTCGGACGTCGCCGAGTTCATCGACGCGGTCCGCAGGATCGCGGCGGGCGGCACGGTCATCGACCCGGAGGTCATCGGACAGCTCCTCGGACGGCGCCGCACCGGCGACCCGCTGAAGGCGCTGACGCCGCGCGAGCAAGAGGTCCTCGGGCTGATGGCGCAGGGACGCTCCAACGGCGCCATCGCGGGCGACCTGGTCGTCACCGAGGGGGCCGTGGAGAAGCACATCTCCAATATCTTCATGAAGCTGGACCTCCAGCCCGCGCAGGGCGGGCACCGCCGCGTCATGGCCGTTCTGGCGTATCTGGGCCGCGCCGACGTCTGATCCGGCGGGCCGCCGCGGGGCCGGCGGGCAAGATCGGGAATGACCGGTGACCTCGGCACGTTCGGGTATCTGGCACACTTGGAGTGCAACCGCTGCGGTACCGGTTCACGCTTCCCACATCTCCCATGGCGCCGCCATGTGGGTCGGGGGCGCCCGGCGACCGCCCGAGCGAGGAGAGAGTCCATGAAGCCGGACATTCACCCGAACTACGTCGTCACGACCGTGACGTGTACGTGCGGCAACACCTTCGAGACCCGGAGCACCGCCGAGAACGGCGTGATCCACGCCGACGTGTGCTCCAACTGCCACCCGTTCTACACGGGCAAGCAGAAGATCCTCGACACCGGCGGCCGGGTGGCGCGCTTCGAGCAGCGCTTCGGCAAGAAGAAGGCCGGCAAGTAGGACGAGCGCCGCACCGCGACCACAGGGACGGCCCGGGGACTCTCCAGGTTCCCGGGCCGTTCGGAGTCGGCACCCGGGCTCGGGGGCCGGGACGGGCCAGGACACACCGTGAATCTCGACGAACTGATCAGCGAATACGTCGGCATCGAGGGACGGCTCGCCGACCCGTCCGTCCACGCCGACCAGAACCTGGCGCGCAAGCTCGGCAAGCGCTACGCGGAGCTGCGGCCCATCGTCGAGACCTACCGCGAGCTGTCCTCCACCGGGGACGACCTCGCCGCGGCGCGCGAGCTGGCCGGTGAGGACGAGGCGTTCGCCGTCGAGGCGGGCGAGCTGGAGCGGCGCCAGGAGGACCTGGAGGAGCGGCTGCGGCGGCTGCTCGTCCCGCGCGACCCGAACGACGACAAGGACGTCATCCTGGAGGTCAAGGCGGGGGAGGGCGGCGAGGAGTCCGCGCTGTTCGCCGGCGACCTGCTCCGGATGTACCTGCGCTACGCCGAGCGCGTCGGCTGGAAGACCGAGGTCCTCGACTCCCATCCGTCCGACCTGGGCGGATACAAGGACGTCACGGTCGCGGTGAAGGCGAAGGGCCAGGAGGACGGCGCCTGGACGCGGCTGAAGTTCGAGGGCGGCGTCCACCGGGTGCAGCGCGTGCCCGCCACCGAGTCCCAGGGGCGCATCCACACCAGCGCCGTCGGGGTGCTGGTGACGCCCGAGGCCGAGGACGTGGACGTCCAGATCGACCCGAACGACCTGCGGATCGACGTGTACCGCTCGTCCGGCCCCGGCGGCCAGAGCGTGAACACCACCGACTCCGCCGTGCGCATCACCCACCAGCCCACCGGCGTCGTCGTCTCGTGCCAGAACGAGAAGAGCCAGCTCCAGAACAAGGAGCAGGCGCTGCGGATCCTGCGGTCCCGGCTGCTGGCGATGGCGCAGGAGGAGGCGGACGCGGCGGCCTCGGCCGAGCGCAAGAGCCAGGTCCGCACCGTCGACCGGTCCGAACGGGTGCGCACCTACAACTATCCCGAGAACCGGATCTCCGACCACCGCGTCGGCTACAAGGCCTACAACCTCGACCAGGTGCTGGACGGCGACCTGCACAACGTGACCCAGGCGCTGGTCGACGCCGACATGGAACGCCGGCTGGCCGAAGCCCAAGGATCATGAAACTGCTGCTCGACGAGATCGCCAGGGCCACGGCGCGGCTCGCCGACGCCGGGGCCGCCTCCCCGCGTGCGGACGCCGAGGAGCTGGCGGCGGCCGTGCACGGCGTGAAGCGCTCGGAGCTGCACGGCGTCCCCGACAGCTCGTTCGACGCGCGGTTCTGGGAGTTCGTCGCGCGGCGCGAGGCCGGCGAGCCGTTGCAGCACATCACGGGCCGTGCGTTCTTCCGCTACCTGGAGCTGAAGGTCGGCCCGGGAGTGTTCGTCCCCCGTCCGGAGACGGAGGTGATGGTCGGGTGGGCGCTGGAGACGCTCCGCGACATGGACGTCCGCGACCCCCTCGTCGTCGACCTCGGCACGGGCTCGGGCGCCATCGCGCTGTCGATCGCGCTGGAGGCGCCCCGCGCGCGCGTCCACGCGGTGGAGAAGGACCCCACCGCGTTCGTGCACGCGACCCGCAACATCGAGGAGCTGGACGAGCGCGGCCGCGTCCGCCTGCACCTGGACGACTTCGGCGCCGCGCTCACCGAGCTGGACGGCACCGTCGACCTCGTCGTCAGCAACCCGCCCTACATCCCCATGAGCGAGTGGGAGTACGTGCCGCCCGACGTGCGCGACCACGATCCCGCCGACGCGCTGTGGGGCGGCGGCGACGACGGCCTGGACGCGATCCGGGTCGTGGAGCGCACCGCGCGCCGCCTCCTGCGGCCGGGCGGGTACGCGGCGGTCGAGCACAGCGACCTCCAGGGCAACGGCGTGTACTGGATCTTCGCGGAGGAGAACGGCTGGCGGGACGTCCGCAACCGGCGCGATCTGACCAACCGCGACCGGTTCGTCACCGCCCGCCTGCGATCCGACTGACCTCGGGGGCGCGCTCGGCGCGCGAGCACGGATATCCTGGGGCGTGCCGTACCGACGAGCGCCGCGCAGATGGGAAGACGGGCGACCGTGAGCCGACGTTATGACTGTTCCGAGCCGATGGAGCGTACCCGCGGGATCGCCGAGGCGTTCGCGGCCGCGCGGCGCGGGGAGCTGGTCGTCCTGCCGACCGACACCGTGTACGGCGTCGGCGTCGACGCGTTCATGCCGCCCGCCGTGGAGGCCCTGCTCGACGCCAAGGGCCGGGGCCGCGAGATGCCGCCGCCCGTCCTGGTCGGCTCCGTCCGCGCCGCGACCGCCCTGGTGGAGGATCTCGGCACCTACGGGCAGGACCTGATCGACGAGTTCTGGCCGGGCGCCCTCACGCTCATCTGCCGCGCGAACCCGAACCTCATGTGGGACCTCGGCGAGACCAAGGGCACGGTCGCGCTGCGCATGCCGATGCACGAACTGGCCGTCGAACTCCTCAAGGAGACCGGCCCCCTCGCGGTCAGCAGCGCCAACCTGAGCGGGCAGCCCGCCGCGCGCACCGCCGCCGAGGCGGAGAAGATGCTCGGCGACTCGGTCTCGGTCTACCTCGACGGCGGCCCGTCCGGCCACTCCGAAGCGTCCACGATCGTCGACCTGACCGGCTCGGTCCCGCGCCTGCTGCGCGCCGGCGCGATCTCCGAGGAGAAGATCCGCTCGGTGGTCGGCGTCCTGCTGACCGACGACGACGCCCCCGAGGAGGAGAGCGCCGAGGACGCCGCTGAGGACGCCGCTGAGGCGCCGTCCGCCGCGTCCGAGGCCAAGCCCTCCCTCACCAAGCCCGCGCCCGCGGACGAGCCGACCACTCCCGCGGGCGAGGAGCCCGAGGGCGACGCCCCCGCCGCCAAGCCGTCCCTGACCAAGGACACCCCGGCCGAGTAGTCCCCGCCCGCGCCGTCAGCGAAGATCGCCGGTGCCGTAGGCGACGGCCCCGACGGACACCGCGGCCGCGGCGATGGCCATGAGCGTCCCGTAGGCGCGCCGCCGGACCGCCGCCACGATCACCGCCACGGCTCGCGGCCGCCCCGAGCCCCGCCAGGCCGAGGGCCGTCCACCGCCGCACGCCGTCCTCGCCGATCGCGTGGACGCCGCGCGCCGCCCCGAAGAGCACGGCCGAGACCTCCCCGCCGGCTCGTGGAGTCCTACCTCGTCGAGGGCGACGGCGGCCCCGCGCGCAAGTACTACCGCCCGACCGGGGAGGGACGCGCGGCGCTCACCGCGTGGTCGCGGGAGTGGGCGCTGCTCACCGATGGTGTCCAGGCCGTCCTCGCCCGCGTGGCCGAGCCGGCGCGAACGCTCGGCCCCGGCGATGGCGGCGGGGCCAGGGAAGGGGAATCGTGATGCCACGCGACGTGGTGGGGCAGTGCAGGCGCACCTGGCGGCGCATCGGCGTCTCCCGCGAGGACGCCGCCGAGATGGCCGCCGAACTCGCGGCCGACCTCGACGCCGCGCGGCGGGACGGCCGGGACCCGCAGTCGTTCGTCGGCGGCGACCCGACCGGCTTCGCCCGCGCGTGGGCCTCGGAGCGGGGCGCGGTACCCCTGCGGTACCGGACGGGCCGCCTCATGCTCGCGGTCCTGCTCGGCGTGCTGCCGGGCCCCTTCGCCGGGATGTTCGCGGTGTTCGGCCTGGCCAGCGCCGACCTGGCGCAGGTCGTCGGACGCGACCCCGAGGGCATCCACTCGCCGAACTGGCTGGTCGCCCTGCTCTTCGCGGTCAGCGCGGTGGCCACCTGGGCGGGCGCCCTCGCCGCGGCCTCCGCCGTCCTCAGGTTCCACGCCGACGCGGCGCGCGGGGCCACCGTGCGCGTCCTCGCCGTGCTGCTGCCCCTGATCGCGCTCGGCGCCGCGGCCTCCACCGCCCTGGTGGCCCGGCACTGGAACTACCCCTACGGCCTCGGCGTGGTGCTGACCGAGATCGCGGTCCCGTTCGCCGCCGTGGTCGCCGCCGCCGGAGCGGCCCGCACGGCGATAGTCCGCCGCTCCCGCCCGGCACCGGGACCCGCCGAGTCGACGCGGCGCGCGTTGCTCCTCTGACCCGCCTGGTCGGCGGTGGCGCGGCGGGATGGCGGGCCGTCGAGAGGTCGTGCCGCCCGGTCAGAGGAGGTCGTGTTTGGCGTAGGCGACGGCCGCCATGAACGCCACCCCCACGACCCCGGTGATCAACGTTTCGTACGCCCTCCGGTGGACGGCCCGCACGATCACCGCCACGCTGACGGCCGCCGCGAGAAGGCCGAGCCCCATGGCCGTCCAACCCCAGAAGCCCTCGTCGTCGATGGCTCGTGCCCCCTTGGCCGCCAGGAAGAGGAGGGCGGGCGGGATCCAGGAGGTGTCGAATCCGTCCTCCGGTTCCCGCTCCTGAGCGACCGCCTTCTCGTCGGCCCGCTCGCCGGGGCCCGGCCTCGTTTCCTCCTGCGTCATGAGTCAAGGGAACCGCGCCCGTGCCCCCCGGCGCGTCCTGCCGGGGGAGGGAGCCTCCTCGACCCTCCGATAGGCCGCGGGTCGACCCTGGGGTGGAGGCGGCCGGCGGCGCCGGTCAGGAGGGGCGGTCTCCGGGACGGACGAGCCCGGCGTCGTAGGCGAAGATCGTGGCCTGGACCCGGTCCCGCAGGTCGAGCTTGCCGAGGATCGCGTTGACGTGGGTCTTGACGGTGGCGGTGCCGATATCGAGCGCCGCGCCGACCTCGGTGTTGCTGAGTCCGCGGGCCACGTGGAGCAGGACGTCGCGCTCGCGGCGGGTGAGCAGTTCCAGCCGTGCGTCACCGGCCGGCGGCGCGATGACCTCGCCGGCGGCGAACGCGTCGATGAGGCGTCGCGTCACGGTGGGCGCGAGAAGCGCCTCGCCCCCGGCGACGGTCCGGATGGCGTCCACGAGCTCCTGCGGGTCGCAGTCCTTGAGCAGGAAGCCGGACGCCCCGGCGCGCAGCGCGCCGTAGACGTACTCGTCGCGATGGAAGGTGGTGAGCACCAGCACTCGCGCGGACGACCGGCGGGCGGCCAGTTCCGCGGTGGCCGTCAACCCGCCCATGCCGCCCATCCGGATGTCCATCAGCACCACGTCGGGCAGCAGTTCGGGCTCCAACCGCAGCGCCTCGGCGCCGTCCCCCGCCTGGCCGACGACCTCCATGTCGGGCTCGCCGTCGACGATCGCCGCGAACCCCACCCGGACGACGGCCTGGTCGTCCACCACCAGGACCCGGATGCTCACGCCTTCTCCTCCAGCGACTCCAGCAGGCCGCGCATGTCGGTGAGAGCGGCTCGCGCCTGTCCGGCGACCACGTCGAGCGCCGCTCGCGCGTCGCGGTCGCCGCCGGCGAGGCCCCTCTCGGCGGCCCGGGTCAGCCGGGCCGTGCGATCCAGCACGGTACCGCTGAGCCCCGCCGCGACGCGGGTCCGTTCGGCGTGGACGACCTCGCCCGTCCGGGCGGACGCGGCGTCCAGCGCGGTGGTCTCCCAGCGGCGGCTCCTGGTCGCGACCGCCGTGCCCCAGGCCCACACCGCCGCCGTGAAGGGGACGGTGACCAGGCAGGCGACGGCGAACCCGAAGAGGAAGGGGGCGGGCCCCGCGCCGTCCGCCGAGACCTCCGGGTCGGCCGCCAGCGCCGTTCCCAGGCCGATACCCCAGGGAAGCGTGGCGAGGAGCGGCGCATGCCAGGTCCGCGGGACGGCTCGTCCGTAGCACGCGACCGAGTAGACCGCGACCAACTGTGCCGGGCAGCCGAGGACGAACAGCACCAGGGCATCAACGGACCACAGCGCGGCCACGACCATCAGGACCGCGTCCACGGCGGTGAGCGCCGACAACGCGGCATACGGAGCGCGGCGCCGCCACCACAGGAGGGCGCTGCGGACGGCCAGCGCCGCCGCGATCAGCGCCACCCAGCCGACCGGCCATCCCGACGCGAGCGGTTCCGGCGGGACGAGGCCGAGCGCGCGCGGGGCCGCGCAGAAGGCGATCGTCACCGCGTCCAGGATCTCCGGCCATCCCGTGCCGTGATCGGACGCGGTCGTCGCCGGGAGCCGGGCGGTCACCAGCCAACCGCCTTCGGGGGCCGGTCCCGCGCCGAGGTCGCCGCCGAGCCGGGACGCCCGCTCCCGCATGCCGTCGATGCCCCGCCCGGTGCCGAAGGACGGGACGGCCCGGACGCCCGCGAGCATCTCGTTCTCGACGGCCAACTCCACCGCCCCGGGAAGGTAGCGGACGATCACCCGGACCGGGCCGCCGGAGCCGTAGCGCATGACGTTGGTGAGGGACTCCTGGACGATCCGGTACGAAGCCGTGGTGACCTCGGCGGGCAGCTTGCGCGCCCTCCCCTCCACGGTCAGCGCCACGGGGACGCCGAGCCGGTTCAGCCCCTGGCACAGCTGCGGAAGCAGCTCCCTCAGCCCGCCGCCGCCCTCGGCCTGCGGGCTCACCGCGTCCACCAGGCGGCTCAGTGACGTCAGCACCTCGCGTCCCGTCTCGGCGGCGCCCGCGAGGGCCTGGCGGATCAGCTTCGGGTCGCCGGCGCGGGCGGCGGCGCCGCTGTGCACGACGACCGCGCTGAGGTGGTGGCCCGCGACGTCGTGCAGGTCCCGGGCGAGGCGCTCGCGTTCCGCCTCGGCGGCGTGCCGGTGCTCCCGTCTGATCTTGGCCAGTCGGCTCCGGCGCACGGCCTCGCGCTGCCGCCGCAACTGGCCGAACGCGAGGATGCCCAGGTAGCAGACGGAGTCCAACACACCGTTGGACACCAGCTCGCCCGGCTCCCGCGACTCGGGCAGATCGGCGGCGAAGGCGACGGCCAAGGCCAGCAGGCAGCCGATGACCGCCTGCCGCCGGGCCCGGGACACGGCCAGCGAGTAGAGCGCGACACCGTCGGCCATCCCGCCCGCCGGCGCGTCCGTGTCGCCTGCCACCACGATGCCGAATGCGCTGAGCAGCACCGTCGCCACCAGGACCGGCCATGGGGCGACCCGGCGCCATACCAGCGTCGTCGCCGCCAGCGCGACCGCGGCCCCGGCGCCGGCCCAGCGGGCCCGCCCGAGCGGTTCGCCGCTCTTGTCGGCGAGCAGCCAGATGGCGGTGAGTTCGGCGCACACGAGCAGTAGCGGCACACCCCAGTCGGCGGCGCGCGGCCGGCGCCCGCGTTCCTGGTCCGCCCCCACAGGATGACCTTACGGGAATGCGGATTCCGAAGCGGAATTTCGGACAGTGAAGTATCCGCGCCGGCCCGATCCGGAGGAGCGAAGCCGGGTGGGAGCCGCGCATGAAATTCCGCCCCATGATCAGAGGAAGCGTGAACTACTCAATCAATGACCGCTAGTCAAGATACTAGTTAGATTTCATCCTCGGAACACGCGTGCCTTGGGTAGCCCCTGGTCGGCTCCATGGTCGCGGCCTTGTCGCCTCGTACGGGCGACACCGGACTCGCCCTGTTGGCGGCGTCCCTGGGCTGGCAGCGTGAGGCGCTGACCGTGCGGTCCATGGGTATTCGGCCGGGGACGGTTCGGTCTGCGCGGTCGCGGGCGCTTGCCGCGTTGACGCGCGAGTTGAAGGGGCGGTGACCGGTTCCGGACGCCCTTTCAGGGGATCAATTCTTTGGGCTTGGGGTGCGCGGGGGCGGCCGGAATTCGGGGGGAATGGAGAGGGCCCCGCCGCGGTGCGGCGGGGCCCCTGTGACTCAATGCGGGGTGTGGCGCGGGATCAGAAGAGCTGCTTGCCCTTGCCGTAGTAGTACTTGCCGGTCTTCTTGCTCCGGCCGCACTCCTGCACCCACAGGTGGCTGCCGTAGGTGGAGCTGGTGGAGATGCTGACGGTGGCCCGGCCGTCGTAGTTGTACTGGGAGCCGCTGCTGCTCACACCGACGATCTTGTGGCGGGACCAGTAGACCCTGCTGCCCTCGGTGAACTTGAAGCGGACGCAGGCGGTGTAGCCGTTCTTCTTGTCGTCGGCCAGGTAGCCCTTCACGTAGGTGTTGCCACCGGAGCGGCTGTAGGTGCCCCACGCGCGGATGTTGCCGTAGGAGTTGTACGGCACCCACTTGGGGGCGGCGGCGGCCTTGGTGGTGACGGTCGCGTTGGCGGGGGTGCTGATGGCGGCCACGCCGGTCATCAGGGTGCCCGCGGCCAGCGCCACGGCTGCGATTCGCCGCATTGGTCCCTCCGTATTCTGCTTTTCTCGGGTTTAGCGGGGAAACCTAGCAGGACGAGCAAGATCATTTTTATCGGGAGCTTAGGTCGGGGAGGGGATGGCCGAAACCGGCGATCCGGCGAACCGCTACGCCCTGTGGGCCGTCCAACGGTCATGGAGGGCCTCCGCGCGGGGGTCCACTATGATCAGAATCACACGGATGTCATTCGCGTTCGAGGGCGTCGAGCAGGGCCCGCATGTCCAGCAGCGCGGCGCGGGCCAGCTCGGTGACGGCCTCCAGGGCCGCTTTCACATCCTCGCCGGTGCCCGACAGGCCGGCCTCGGCCGAGCGCACCAGCCGCGCGGTGTGGTCCAGGACGGTGGCGCGCAACCCGAGCGCCACCCGGTTCCGCTCCGCCTGGACGGCCTCGCCCTCGCGCGCCGCCATCGTCTCGCGGGCCGTCGCCTCCCAGCGGCGGCCCCGTCCCGTGACGGCCCTGCCCCACGCCCAGAACGGCAGCAGCACGAGCAGACCGAAACCCCATCCGGTCCCGAGTCCGAACGGGATGACGCCGGACGTCTGCTCCGTCTCCGGGTCGGTGACGATCAGCGTCGTGAACGTCACCGCCCACGGGACGGCGCCGACGAGCGCCGCGGGCCAGGTCGGGCCGCGCCGGGCGTGGCCCGCGACCGCGTAGACCGCGACCATCTCGGCGGGGGCGCCGATCAGCAGCAGCGCGAGGAACTGCTGGGAGTGCGCGCCCACGGTGAGCGCCGCGGCGATGTCCAGGGCGGCGAGCGCTCCGAGCACCAGGTAGGGGGCGCGGCGGCGCCACCACAGCGGGACGCCGCGCAGCAGGAGCAGGCCGATGATCAGCGCCGCCAGACCGGGCGAGGCGCTGCCGAGGAGCGGCTCGGGCGGGGTGAAGGCCAGCAGCGGCGGCGCGGTCGCGCAGCCGGCGGCGACCGTCGCGTCCAGCACCTCCGGCCAGCCCGGACGGCGCCGCACCTTCCCCGACGAGGTCGGCAGCGAGGCGCGCACCGTCCAGCCGCCGCCGGACGGGCCCGCGGTGAGGGTGCCCTCCAGCGACCGCGCCCGCTCGCCCATGCCGGAGATCCCGCGCCCGGTGCCGAGGGAGGGGACGGTGGTGTCCTTGCCCGGCGCCTCGTTCGCGACCGTCAACTCGACCGCCCCGGGGACGTAGCCGACCTCGACCGTCACCGGTGCGCCCGGCGCGTACCGCATCGCGTTGGTGAGCGACTCCTGGACGATCCGGTACGCGGCCGTGCTCACCTCGGGACGCAGCTTCCGCGCGCGTCCCCCGACCACCAGCGACACGGGCACGCCGAGCCGGGTGAGGCCCTGGCAGAGCTGGGGGAGGCTGGTGCCGAGGCCGCCGTCAGGGACGTCCGGGCCCATCACGTCCACCAGCCGGGTCAGCGCCCGCAGGACGTCGCGCCCGGTGTCGGCGGCGGCCGACAGCGCCTCCCGCGCCATCGCGGGATCGCCGCCCCGCGCGACGGCGCCGCTGTGCACGACGACGGCGCTGAGGTGGTGGCCCGCGACGTCGTGCAGGTCGCGGGCGAGGCGCTCGCGCTCGGAACCCGCGGCGGCCCGTCGGGCCCGCTCCGCCTCGGCGAGCTGCTCGGCGAGCGCCCGCCGCCGCCGCTTGTACTCCGCCCTGAGCTGCCCCAGCGCGGTGATCACCACGGCGGACAGGACGCTCAGCATGGCGTTGAGCGCGACCTCCGCCGGGCTGTGCTGGAGCGGCACGACCGAGGCGACCGACACCGCGCCGGTGACCGCCCCGCCGGCCATCGCCCGGACGCGGCCGCGGTGGACCGCGAGCGTGTAGAGGGCGACGCTGTCCGCGAGCCCGCTGACCAGGCTGTCGGTGGTGCCCATCGCGAGGACGGCGCCGGCCGAGCAGGCGATCGCCGCCGCGAGCACCGGCTCGGGCGCCGCCCGCCGCCAGATCAGCGCGACGCAGCCGGCGAGCACGCAGGCGATCGTGAGCATCCAGCGCCCCTGGGCCACCCGCAGGTCGTTCAGCTCCGCGAGCCCCCAGGTCCCGCCGAGCTGGAGGACCGCCAGCCCCGCGGGCACGGCGAAGTCGGCCACGCCCGGCCACGGCGTCGCCCCCCTCGGCACGCCCGGCGGCCGTGTGACCTCCGCCTTCCGCTTCCCCCGTTTCCCCACGCGAACGACCTTACGGGTGATTTGCTCCGCGTTGACGTGCCACGCAAGGAGGGGGCGTGAAGCCGGAACGGCCGGGTAGTCGTTCCGTTACGCCAACCCCTCGGCCCATTCGGTGAAACGATGCCTGACGTGCGTGGTCGTCTCCGTGGGACGGTGGTCGCGGCGGGGGTCCCGCTGGTGCTCGCCCTGCTCGGCCTGCCCGCGCGCGCCCAGCCCCCGCCCGTGCCCGCTCCCGCCCCGGCCTCGTCCTCGCCCGCCCGCGCCTCGCCCGCGCCCGACCGCCTCCGAGCCGCCGCGCCCGCACACCCGCGGCCCGCCTCGTCCGCGCACCCGCCGGCCGCCGCGCCCGCCGCGCCGGAGCCCGCCGCGCCGGAGCCCGCCGCGCCGGAGAGCATCCCCGCCTACGACGTCCGCCTGACCCTCCGCACCGACGGGATCCTCCAGGTCAGGGAGACGATCACCTACGACTTCGCGCGCGGCGGCGAGCACGGGATCGTGCGGCGCGTCCCGTTCCGGCACGCGGACCGGCTCTACGACGTCCGCGACGTCCGGACCAGCTCCTCGACCGGCGCCCCCGCCCGCGCGCGGACGCTCAAGCTGCTGCACGACGTGCAGATCAGCGTCGGCGACCGGGACCGCGAGGTCCGCGGACGGCAGGCGTACGTGATCGAGTACGACATGGCGTGGGTGTTCACCCCCCGTCCCGACCACGACGAGCTGGTGTGGGACGCGATCGGCGACGACTGGGGCGTTCCGATCGGGAACGCGGCGGTGCGGGTGGAGGCGCCGGTGCCGCTGCGGCACGCGACCTGCAACGCGGGCACCCCCGGCCTGACCACCCGGTGCCTGCGCCACCGCGACGGCCCCTACGCGGTGGACTTCACCCAGAGCGGGCTCCGCCCGCACGAGGGGATGACCGTCCGGGTCCGGCTGCCCAAGCGGGCGATCGCGGTGCCGCCGCCCCGGTACGCGCCCCCGCACTGGACGGGCACGTGGGCCGGGACGGGCGTGCTCGCGCTGGCCGTGGGGGCGATGGCGCTGGCGGCGCGGCGCCCGGTGCCCTCCCGGCGGGCGGGGCGCGCGCTCGTCGCGACCGGCGTGCTGCTGGTCGTGGCGGACCTCGGCGACGACGTGGCCGAGCACGGCCCGTGGGCGTTCTCGCTGGGCGACCGCTGCCTCGCCGGGCTCGCCCTCATGATCGTCGGGGCCGCGGTGGCACGGGCCCGCCGGTACGGGATGAACCAACATGCGGCGGGCACGCTCGGGGAGGACTACAGTTGATCGGTCGCCGGGGCGAACCGAACGCCCCGCGCGATCGTCTACCAGTGGCGAACGGACGTGTGGACCGGGCCAACACGGCGGAGGGGGGCGCAGGGGAGTGCGGGAGTACCTGCTCACCATCCTCGTCGCCGCCCTCGTCGCCTACCTGCTGACCCCCACGGTCCGGCGGTTCGCGGTGTGGTTCGGCGCGCAGGCCGTGCCCCGCGACCGCGACGTGCACGTCATCCCCACCCCCCGGCTCGGCGGCCTCGCGATGTTCGGCGGGATGGTGGCCGCGCTGATCGTCGCCTCGGGCCTGCCGGAGATGCGCAAGTACCTCGGCGACGGCGAGGTGGACGTCGGCCGGGCGCTGCTGATGTCGGGCGGCCTCATCGTGCTGATCGGGATGGCCGACGACCGCTGGGAGGTCGACGCCCTCACCAAGTTCGCGGGCCAGGTCGCCGCCGGCGGGATCTTCATCATGCAGGGCATCCAGATCTACGCGCTGCCGCTGCCCACCGGCGAGCCGCTGACGCTGGCCCCCGCCTACGGGGTGCCGCTCACGGTCTTCATCGTGGTCGCGACGATCAACGCGGTGAACTTCATCGACGGCCTGGACGGCCTGGCCGCGGGCGTCGTCGGGATCGCCGCGCTGGCCCTGTTCATCTACGCCTACCTGCTGTCCAAGAGCCACGGGATGACGACGCTGAGCGGCGCGACGCTCACCGCCGCGATCCTGTTCGGGATGTGCGCGGGCTTCCTGCCGCACAACTTCAGCCCCGCCAAGATCTTCATGGGCGACACCGGCTCGATGCTGATCGGGCTGCTGCTCAGCGCGTCCACGATCATGCTGACCGGACGGTTCGACCCGGCCGTGCTCGCGGGCGGGCTGTTCCCCTTCTACGTGCCGCTGCTGCTGGTCCCGGCGGTCGCCGCCGTTCCGTTCACCGACATGCTGCTCGCGGTGTGGCGGCGCACCAACCAGGGCAGGTCGCCGTTCGCGCCGGACAAGCGGCACCTGCACCACCGCCTGCTGGAACTCGGGCACTCCACCCGCCGCGCCGTCCTGATCATGTACTTCTGGGTCGGCCTGCTCGGCTCCGGCCTGATCGCGCTCGCGGTGTTCAAGGAGGCGCTGATCACGCTGCTGGCCACGCTGGTGGTCGCGCTCGGCGGGATGCTGCTGATGCTCGCCACCCCGTGGCGTCGCCGGCGCCGGAACGGCGCCGCGGAGCGGGGCGCACCGGCCGGGGGCAGCGACCGTCCGGCGGATCGTCCCTCGATGCCGGTTTAGTCCCGTCCTTTTATCCCGGTCTGGCCGGTCTAGTCCGTTCCATCTAGTCCGATCGCGCCGGTCGGGCCGGGGGCGGTTCCGCGGACGGCCCGGATCCCGTGGGAAATGTCCGGAGGGTGACTGTTCGCCGAACATCATCGAACCGTGTGTGAGACCGGCCGCTTGGGGTAAATGGTCGGAAATCCCCTCGTAGTGACGCAGACCACCCCCGGTTCGTCACGCGGTGTGTTCGCTCCCGATCCCCGCACCGGGGGACGTCTTCGGGGCGTCCGCCGGAATCTCCCTCCTGACCTGGGTTAAGGTCCGTGGTGCGAGCGAGGCCGCCTGGCGGGTCCGGTGGTGGTTCAACGCGTTACCTCTAGGGTAATTGTGGACATTCCGGACGCTTGTGATACCTTTCACGAACAAGAGACGGACACTGACCGTGACCAGCCGGAGCCCTCATGCAACCTTCCGACGCCCGGATCCTCCGCGGCGCCGCGATCCCGACTGCGGGTGTCGGGGTGGGCGCCGTACTGATCGGCCTGCTGGCCGCCGGCGCCAAGGGCGCCTTCGCGGCGGCCCTCGCGGCGGTCGTCGTGATCGCCTTCTTCTCGATCAGCGCCCTGGCGGTGGCCTGGGCCTCCAAGATCTCCTCGCAGACCATGATGCTGGCCGCGCTGGCGAGCTACGTGGTCAAGATCCTCGCGGTGATGGTGCTGGTCACGACCATGGACGGGGTCTCGGCGTGGGACACCGCCGTCTTCGGCTGGACGGTCGTCGGGCTCGCCCTGACCTGGATCGCCGCCGAGTTCCGCGTCGCCATGCAGCGGGGGAGGCCCTACATTGACGAGCCCGAGAACGTGCTCGACCGGAGCCCGTGATGAACCGAGCGCGGATCGCGCCGGTTCCAGTACCGGCCCCGGCACCGGCCCCGTCGGACTACTCCAATATGACCACCGCCGGGATGGCCTGCTATCGTCCGGAGCGCGATGAGCGAGCAGAAACGTCGGCCGGAGGACGGCCAACGGGAATTCGCCGACGCCGCCTGGTCCGCGCCCAGCTACCTTCTCTCCGGGATGGCTATTTGGGGCGGTCTCGGCTGGTTGCTGTCCAAGTGGACGGGTCTGATCTGGTTCTTCCCGATCGGCCTGATCATCGGCGTCGTGCTCGCCATCTACCTGATCTACGTGAAGTACGGCCGCCATCCCCTCTGAGCGGCCTCGCCGCCGAGGAAGCCTACGTGATCCATCACCACATTGATGAAGGGAACGCCGCGTGAACGCGCTGACGGTCCTCGCCTCCGGAGGGGAGGAGTTCAAAGCCCCGGGCCCCGAGCTCTTCGACTTCCCGCCGCTGTTCGACGGCGGCCCGGAGTGGCTCACCAAGCCCCTTGTCTTCTCGGTCGTCGGCGCGCTCGTCGTCTGCGTCTTCTGCTGGAGCGCGTTCGCGAAGCCGAAGCTGGTCCCCCGGGGTATCCAGAACGTCGGCGAGTACGGCTACGTCTTCGTCCGCGACCAGATCGGGCGCCCCTTCCTGGGCAAGGACACCGAGCGGTGGATGCCGCTGCTGATGTCGCTGTTCTTCCTGATCTGGACCTGGAACATCTTCTCGGTCGTCCCGGTCATCCAGTTCCCGATCGCCTCGCACATCGCGTTCCCGATCGTGCTCGCGGTCAGCGTGTACTTCCTCAAGGTGTACCTCGGCATCAAGAACCAGGGCCCCGTGAAGTACTTCACGAACCTGATCCCCAAGGGCCTGCCCAAGCCGATCTACATCCTGCTGGTGCCGATCGAGTACCTCTCGACCTTCATCCTGGCGCCGTTCACGCACGCGGTGCGGCTCTTCGCCAACATGTTCGCCGGGCACATGATCCTGGCGTTCTTCAGCCTCGTCGGCTTCTGGTTCATCTTCGAGAAGCCAACGGCCCTCGGGTTCGGTGTCGGCATCATCGGCGTGATCATGACCTGCGTGATGACCGCGTTCGAGATGTTCATCCAGTTCCTGCAGGCGTTCCTGTTCACGATGCTCGCCGCCATGTACATCCAGAGCGGCCTGCACGCGGACCACTAGGACCCACGGGACGCGGCGCTCCAGGGCAGCGCGACCCGGACGACCAGCTCGACAAGCCAGACCGGCGGACACTCCGCCGGCCGACAGAAAAGGAAAGAACCCATGACGGGAGTCCTCGCCGCCGTCGAAGGCAACGTCACCGCGATCGGGTATGGCCTCGCCGCCATCGGCCCCGGTATCGGCGTCGGCATCATCTTCGGCCAGGGCGTGAACGCCATGGCCCGCCAGCCCGAGCTCATCGGCGTGATCCGCACCAACATGATGCTGGGCTTCGTCCTCACCGAGGCGCTCGCCCTGATCGGCCTGGTCGCGCCGTTCCTCTTCCAGAGCGTCTGATCGCGGGCCACCTACCCGAGGAAGGGCTGAAGACATGATCACAGCGGCTTCCGTTCTCGCGGCGGAGGAAAGCAACCCCCTCATCCCGCACACGTACGAGCTCGTCGTCGGGATCTTCGCGTTCCTCGTCGTCCTGGTCGTCGTCGGCAAGATCCTCACCCCGCGCATCCAGAAGACCCTCCAGGAGCGCACCGAGGCGATCGAGGGCGGGCTGCTGCGGGCCGAGAAGGCCCAGGAAGAGGCTCGCCAGACGCTGGAGAGCTACCAGGCCCAGCAGCGTGACGGTCAGCTCGAAGCCTCCCGGCTGCGCAAGAAGGCCGAGGAGCAGGGCGCTCAGATCATCGCGGAGATGAAGGAGCAGGCCCAGGCCGAGGCGCGCCGGATCATCGACGCCGCCAAGGCCCAGATCGAGGCGGAGCGCCAGCAGGCGCTCCAGTCGCTGCGGGCCGAGATCGGCGCGATGTCGGTCGACCTGGCCGGCCGCGTGGTGGGCGAGTCCCTGGAGGACAGCGCCCGCCAGAGCCGGGTGGTCGACCGGTTCCTCGAAGAGCTTGAGGAGCGCGCGCGCACGCAGGAGCAGATCACATCATGACCATCACGGGAGCGGTGAGCAGGGCGTCGCTGGCCGAGGCCAGGGAGCGGTTCGAGTCGGTCGTCGCCTCGGCGGTCGCCGGGGGGGCTGGGGGCTCGTCCCCCCAGACCGACTCGGGCGGCTCCGACCTCGCCGGGCTCGGCGGCGACCTGTTCGCGGTGCTGCACCTGATCGACCGCGAGCACGGTCTGCGGCGGGCGGTCTCCGACCCGGCGCGCGACGGCGCCGACAAGGCGCAGCTCGTGCGGATCCTGCTGGAGGGCAAGGTGTCGCCGGCCGCTCTCGGGCTGGTCGCCGACATCGTGGGGCTGCGCTGGTCGAGCCCGTCGGAGCTGTCGGACGCGGTGGAGACCCTCGCGGTCACCGCCGAGGCCGCCCGCGCCGAGGCGGAGGGGCGCATCGACGACCTGGAGGACGAGCTGTTCCGGTTCTCCCGGGTCATCGAGAGCGAGATCGCGCTGCGCGGCGCGCTCGCCGCGCCCGGTCTGCCGGACGAGCGCAAGCTGGGCCTGGTGCAGGCGCTGCTGGAGGGCAAGGTCACGCCGTCCGCGCTGACGCTGATCACCGAGCTGGTGCTGCGCCCGCGAGGACGTAGCCTGGAAGGCGGGCTGGCCGAGTACGGCAAGATCGTCGCCCAGCGCCGGCAGCGGCTGGTGGCGCTCGTCCGCACCCCGGCCGAGCTGTCGGAGGAGCAGCGCGCCCGGCTGGCCGCGGTGCTCGCCGCCGCCTACGGCCACGACGTACACCTGAACATCGAGCTCGACCCCACGGCGATCGGCGGCCTGTCGATCGAGATCGGGGACGAGATCATCGACGGCACGATCGCCGGACGGCTGGACGATGTCCGCCGGCGGCTCGGCACCGGCTGACGCCGGCCGGGCTGACCCCAAGGGAGCAAGAGAGGAATCATGGCGGAGCTGACGATCCGTCCGGACGAGATCCGGAACGCGCTGGAGCGCTTCGTCCAGTCGTACGAGCCTGAGGCCGCCGCGCGCGAAGAGGTCGGCACCGTTGTCGATTCCGGCGACGGTATCGCCCACGTCGAGGGGCTGCCCTCCGCGATGGCGAACGAGATCCTCGAGTTCGAGGACGGTACGCGTGGCCTGGCTCTGAACCTGGACGTACGTGAGATCGGCGCCGTTGTCCTGGGTGACTTCAGCAAGATCGAGGAGGGCCAGAAGGTCCGCCGGACCGGCGAGGTCCTCTCGGTCCCGGTCGGCGACGGCTTCCTCGGCCGAGTCGTGGACTCGCTGGGCAACCCACTGGACGGCAAGGGCCCGATCGAGAGCACCGAGCGCCGCGCGCTCGAACTGCAGGCGCCCACCGTCGTGCAGCGCCAGTCGGTCAGCGAGCCGCTGCAGACCGGCATCAAGGCGATCGACGCGATGACCCCGATCGGCCGCGGCCAGCGCCAGCTGATCATCGGTGACCGGCAGACGGGCAAGACGACCGTCGCCGTGGACACCATCATCAACCAGCGCGAGGCGTGGGAGTCGGGCGACGAGAGCAAGCAGGTCCGCTGCATCTACGTCGCGGTGGGCCAGAAGGGCTCGACGATCGCCAACGTCCGCCGCTCCCTGGAGGAGGCCGGCGCGCTGGAGTACACCACGATCGTGGCGGCCCCCGCGTCCGAGCCGGCGGGCTACAAGTACATCGCCCCCTACACCGGGTCGGCGATCGGCCAGCACTGGATGTACCAGGGCAAGCACGTCCTGATCGTCTTCGACGACCTGTCGAAGCAGGCCGAGGCCTACCGCGCGGTGTCGCTGCTGCTGCGCCGCCCGCCGGGCCGCGAGGCCTACCCGGGCGACGTCTTCTACCTGCACTCGCGGCTGCTGGAGCGCTGCGCGAAGCTGTCGGACGACCTCGGCGCCGGCTCGATGACGGGTCTGCCCATCATCGAGACCAAGGGCAACGACGTGTCGGCCTACATCCCGACGAACGTCATCTCGATCACCGACGGGCAGTGCTTCCTGGAGACCGACCTGTTCAACCAGGGCGTCCGGCCGGCGATCAACGTCGGTATCTCGGTGTCCCGGGTCGGCGGCTCGGCGCAGATCAAGGCGATGCGCAAGGTCGCCGGCACGCTGCGCCTGGCGCTGTCGCAGTTCCGCGACCTGGAGGCGTTCGCCGCCTTCGCCTCCGACCTGGACGCGGCGTCCCGCGCCCAGCTCGACCGCGGCGCCCGCCTCGTCGAGCTGCTCAAGCAGCCGCAGGGCAGCCCGTTCCCGGTCGAGCAGGAGGTCGTGTCGGTGTGGGCCGGCACCTCCGGCGCGCTGGACGACGTGCCCGTCGCCGACATCCGCCGCTTCGAGCGCGAGTTCCTCGACCACGTCGAGCGCGAGGAGGGCGGCCTGCTGACCTCCATCCGCGAGACGGGGCAGCTCTCCGACGACGGCCTCACCAGCCTCAAGAACGCCATCACGGAGTTCAAGAAGGGCTTCCAGACCAGCGAGGGCGACCTGCTGGGCGCGGAGGAGGCCGCCGAGGCGATCGACGACGAGGCCGTCCAGCAGGAGACGATCACCCGCGCCAAGAAGAGCTGATCGACGATGCCCGCTCAGCTACGCCAACTCCGGCAGCAGATCAAGACGGTCAAGTCGACCGCCAAGATCACGCGCGCCCAGGAGATGATCGCCACCTCGCGGATCGTCAAGGCCCAGCAGGCGGTGGCGGCCTCCAAGCCGTACGCCGACCAGATCACGCAGGCCCTGTCGGCGCTGGTGAGCCATCATGTCGGCGTCGACCATCCGCTGCTGCACGAGCAGCCGACCGACAACCGCAGCGCGGTGCTGATCGTCACGAGCGACCGCGGCTTCTGCGGCGCCTACAACGCCAACGTGATCCGTGAGGCGGAGGCGCTGATCAGGTCGCTGCGGGAGGCGGGCCGCGAGCCCGTCCCCTACGTCGTCGGGAACAAGGGCATCACCTGGTACCGGTTCCGGGGCCGGGAGGTGGCCGAGACCTGGCACGGGTTCAGCGACCGGCCGACGTTCGCCAGCGCCGAGCGGATCGGGCAGCGCCTCACCGAGGACTTCCTGAAGACCGACGCCGAGGGCGGGGTCGGTGAGATCCACGTGGTCTACACCGAGTTCGTCTCGATGCTGACGCAGTCCGTCCAGGTCCGGCGGCTCATGCCGCTGGAGATCACCGAGGGCGAGACCGGGAAGGTCGCGCCGGCGTATGAGTTCGAGCCGTCCGCGCAGGCGGCGCTCGACCTGCTGCTGCCCAACTACGTCGAGAGCCGCATCTACCACATGCTGCTCCAGTCGGCCGCGTCGTTCCAGGCGTCGGTCCGGCGGGCGATGAAGTCGGCGACCGACAATGCCAACGAACTGCTCGGGGTCTACACGCGCCAGATGAACCAGGCGCGGCAGGCCGCGATCACCCAGGAAATCAGCGAGATCGTCGGTGGCGCTGACGCGCTCGCCGAGTCTGGCGGGGAGTGAAATGACTGCTCAGATCGAGGAGGCGACCGCGACCGGGCGCGTCGCCCGTGTCATCGGCCCGGTCGTCGACGTGGAGTTCCCCGCCGACGCCATCCCGGACATCTACAACGCGCTGCACGTCCAGGTGACGCTCGGCGGCGACGAGAAGACCCTGACCTTCGAGGTCGCCCAGCACCTGGGCGACAACATGGTCCGCGCGATCTCGATGCAGCCGACCGACGGCCTGATCCGCGGCGCGGCGGTCACCGACACCGGCCGGTCCATCTCGGTGCCGGTCGGCGACATCACCAAGGGGCACGTGTGGAACGCCCTCGGTGAGGCGCTGGACGTCCCGACCGCGTCGCTGGAGGTCAACGAGCGCTGGGGCATCCACCGCGGCGCCCCGCCGTTCGACCAGCTGGAGTCCAAGACCGAGATGCTGGAGACCGGCATCAAGGTCATCGACCTGCTGGCCCCCTACGTCAAGGGCGGCAAGATCGGCCTGTTCGGCGGCGCGGGTGTGGGCAAGACCGTCCTCATCCAGGAGATGATCCGCCGTGTCGCCCGCAACTTCGGCGGCACCTCGGTGTTCGCCGGTGTGGGCGAGCGCACCCGTGAGGGCAACGACCTCTGGGTGGAGATGGACGAGGCGGACGTCCTCAAGGACACCGCGCTCGTGTTCGGCCAGATGGACGAGCCGCCGGGCACCCGCCTGCGGGTCGCGCTCGCCGGGCTGACGATGGCGGAGTACTTCCGCGACGTCCAGAACCAGGACGTGCTGCTGTTCATCGACAACATCTTCCGGTTCACCCAGGCGGGTTCGGAGGTGTCGACGCTGCTCGGCCGCATGCCGTCGGCGGTGGGCTACCAGCCGACGCTGGCGGACGAGATGGGCGTGCTCCAGGAGCGGATCACCTCGACGCGCGGTCACTCGATCACCTCGATGCAGGCGATCTACGTGCCCGCCGACGACATCACCGACCCGGCGCCGCACACCACGTTCGCCCACCTGGACGCGACGACGACGCTCGCGCGGAGCATCTCCGAGAAGGGCATCTTCCCGGCGGTCGACCCGCTCGACTCGACCTCGCGGATCATGGACCCGCAGATCCTCGGGACCGAGCACTACGAGGTCGCGCAGGAGGTCAAGCGGATCCTGCAGAAGTACAAGGAGCTGCAGGACATCATCGCGATCCTCGGTATCGACGAGCTGTCGGAGGAGGACAAGGTCACCGTCCAGCGGGCGCGGCGCATCGAGCGCTTCCTGTCGCACCCGATGTACGTGGCCGAGCAGTTCACCGGCCAGCCCGGTGTGACGGTCTCCAAGGACGAGACGGTCGCCTCCTTCAAGGCGCTCGCCGAGGGCAAGTACGACCACCTGCCCGAGCAGGCGTTCTTCATGTGCGGCGGCATCGAGGACGTCGAGAAGAAGGCCAAGGAGCTGGAGAAGTAGTCCGCTCCGGCGCGTCCGGGCTCCCGTCGCATCGGCGGCACGGGGTCCGGGCGCGCCGGAACCGCTCCAGTATTCGGAGGAGAGACAGTGGCAACCCTGAAGGTCGGGCTGGTGTCGCCGGAGCGCGAGATCTGGTCCGGCGAGGCCAAGATGGTGGTCGCGCAGACCGTCGAGGGCTCGCTCGGCATCCTGCCGGGCCACGCCCCGGTGCTGGGCGTCCTCCTCGACGGCAGCGTGGTGAAGATCGAGCCCGCCGACGGCGGCGAGCCGATCACCGCGATGGTCGGCAGCGGCTTCTTCTCCGTCGCGGCGGACGAGGTGTCGGTGCTGGCCGAGCAGGCCGAGCTGAGCGACGAGGTCGACGTGTCGGAGGCGCGCCGGGAGCTGGAGGAGGCGCTCGGCGGCGACGACGCGACGGCGGAGCGGCGGGCCCGCGCGCGGCTGCGCGCCGCGGGCATCGAGGCGTAGTTTCCGAGCGGACGGTAGGGGGACTTGGGCGGGCACCTGGCACTTGATGCGGGCGGGGTGCTCGCCGCCGTCATCGTGGCGGCGGCGCTCGTGTTCGTCGCGATGACCGTCCGCCGGTGGTTGTTCGTCCGCGGCGGCGGCGCGGTCGAGTGCAGCCTGCGGGTGCTGCCCGCCGGGGCCGAGCCCGGCCCGTGGCGGCTCGGCATCGGCCGCTACAAGGGCGACGTCCTGCACTGGCATCGGGTGTTCGGCTTCCGCCGCAGGCCCCGGCAGGTGATCCACCGCCGGGGCCTCGTCGTGTCCAACCGCCGCCGCCCCGAGCCGGGCGAGGCCGACGGCCTGCTGCCGGACGTGAGCGTCATCGAGGTGCGCGACGGCGACCTGACCGTCGAGTTGGCGATGGGCGCCTCGGCGCTGACGGGTTTCCTGGCGTGGCTGGAGGCGGCGCCGCCCGGCTTTCCGGTCGATCTCCATCCTCCCGACCAGCCCTGATTCAGGATTCGGCAACGGGCGGGTCATGGTTTCGCCTGCCGTGCTCGTGTCCGGCCGGGCGAACGGGGGCGTGGGAGCAGGATCGCGACGGTCCGCTCCCTTTCCCGTTTCGCAGGAGTGCACGTGCGCAAGCTCCTCATCGGCGTCGCCGGGTCGTCCGCCGCGCTGGCCCTGTCGGCCGCCATGATGTCCGGCCCTCCGGCGGGCGCCGCGCCCGCGAAGCCGGATCTGGCGAAGCTGGTCACGCTCAAGGACGTCCGGCGGCATCTGGCGGCGTTCCAGGAGATCGCCGACTACAACGGCGGGAACCGCGCGGCGGGGCGCCCGGGGTACGACGTCTCGGTGAAGTACGTGACGGGGCGGCTGAGGGCGGCGGGGCTGACGCCGGTCGTCCAGAGGTTCACGTTCCCCTACTGGAACGAGAAGTCGGGGGCGGTGCTCTCGCAGACCGCGCCGCACAAGGCGTCCTACAAGCGCGGGCACGACTTCCTCATCATGCGGTACTCGGGTTCGGGCGACACCACCGGGGCCGTGACGGCGGTGGACCTCCCGTCCTCGGGCGCGGGCACGAGCGGATGCGAGGGCGCGGACTACAAGGGCTTCACGCAGGGCGCGGTCGCGCTCGTCCAGCGCGGCGGGTGCACGTTCGAGGCGAAGGCGGAGCGGGCGCGGGAGGCCGGGGCGGCCGCCGTGCTGATCTTCAACACGGCGGCGGAGAAGGGGCCGATCAACGGCACCGCGGAGCGGGCGCAGGCCCTCCCGGTGCTCGGCGTCACGCACAGGCTGGGGACGAGCCTGGCCAAGGCGTCCCGGACGTCCGGGGGCGGGCTGCGGCTCCGGGTGAGGACCGACGTCGCGCAGGGCAGGAGGACCACCTCCAACGTCATCGCCGAGACGCGGCGGGGGCGGCCCGGCAACGTCGTGCTGCTCGGCGCGCATCTGGACAGCGTCCGCGAGGGCCCGGGGATCAACGACAACGCGACCGGGTCGTCGGCGCTGCTGGCGATCGCCGAGAAGATCTCCGCGCTCGGCGCGAAGGGACTGCGCAACCGGGTGCGCTTCGCCTGGTGGGGGGCCGAGGAGGAGGGCCTGCGCGGGTCCACGCACTACGTGGACGCGCTGAGCCCGGCCGCCCGTTCGGCGATCGCGCTGAACCTCAACTTCGACATGCTCGGCTCGGTGAACGGCGTCCGCGGCGTGTACGACGGCGACCACTCCGCGCGGGCCGGGGTGAAGGCGCCCGCCGGGTCGGGCGCGATCGAGAAGATGTTCCGGTGGCACTTCGCCGGGCGCGGGCTGCCGACCACGCAGAGCCCGTTCACCGGACGCTCGGACTACGGCCCGTTCATCGAGCACGGCATCCCGTCCGGCGGCATCGACACCGGGGCGAACGGGGTGAAGTCGGCCGGCGAGGCGAAGGTGTTCGGCGGCCGGTCGGGGAAGGTGTACGACCCCTGCTACCACGCCAGGTGCGACCGGCTGAAGAACGTCGACATGAGGCTGCTGGACACCAACGCCGACGCGATCGCCGCCGTCACCCAGCACCTGGCCGAGAGCACCGTGGCCGTCAACGGGCACGCGCGGCGCCTGGACGCGCCCGCGCCGGCGCCGTCCTACCAGGGCGACCGGCTCACCCGCTGAACGCGGCGCGGTCGGGCGGCGGGAGCCACTCGCCGGACGGGTCGAACGGCCGGTGCCCCGCCGTGACATGGGCGATGAGCGGCGGCAGCGCCGGATGCCCGTTCGGCGCGTGCCACATCAGCGACCACGGGAACACCGGTGCCGGCTCGACGACCGGGAGCACCCGGATGTCCGGGTGCGGCGGCAGGCGGATGTCCTTGCCGACGATGCCGTAGAGCGTCGCGGACGCGGCGATCCGCTCCACGTAGTGCTCCAGCCCGAAGTTGGGGCCGGACGGGTCGGTGCCGATGCCGAAATCGGCGCTGAGGTAGCGGTAGAACTCGACCCACTCGCTCTCCCGGGCATTGCCGGGCATCCACGCCGTCGTGCCCGCGAGTTCGGCCGCCCGGACGTGCGCGCGGCCCGCGAGCCGGTGCCCGCGTCCGACGAGGACGTGCAGGGGTTCCAGGTGGGCGGGGACGCGCGCGATGCCCTCGTCCAGGGCGGCGGTGGCGCGGCCGAGGAAGGCGTCGAGCGCGCCCGCGAGCAGCGCGGGGCCCGCGGTGGCGAGCCCGTCGGAGGTGAGGATCTCGATCTCCACGTCCGGCCGCGCCTCGTGGAACCCGCGGATCAGCGCGGTCGAGGCGAGGCGGGTGCCGAGCACGTCCACCCGCAGCGGGCGCGGGCCGCCCCGCGCCCGCTCCACCGCCTGGTCGGCGAGCACGAGCAGCGCGCGGGCCGGGACGAGGAACGCGCGCCCCTCCGCCGTCGGCTCGGCGCCGCCGCGCGTCCTGGCCAGCAGTGGCGTGCCGAGGTGGGCCTCCAGCCTGGCGACGCGCTTGGACACCGCCTGCTGGCTGAGGCCGAGCCGGTCGGCGGCGGCGCTGAACGAGCGGTCGGCGGCCACCGCGACGAAGGCGCGCACCGCGCCGAGATCCAGGTCCATCCAGCTCCTCCTACAACCTCGGGTTGTTCTGGCTGACGTGTCGGTTGTTGGACACCCTGCCTTGAACGGCGATGGGATGCGGTCGCCGACGAAGGCTACAACCGCTGGAGGTGACGGATGGAATCCTTCGTGCACCTGCACGTCCATACCGAGTACTCGATGCTGGACGGCGCCGCCAAGGTGGGCCCGCTCATGGACGAGGTCGCGCGGCTCGGTATGCCCGCCGTCGCGATGAGCGACCACGGCAACGTGTACGGCGCGCACGAGTTCCATCGCACGGCCGTGGCCCGGGGCGTCAAGCCCGTGATCGGCATCGAGGCGTATGTGGCGCCCGCGTCCCGGCGGCACCGCGAGCCGGTGTTCTGGAGCGAGGACCCGGCGCTGCGCCGGTCCGACGAGACGACCGGCGCGGGCGGCGACGTCTCCGGGCGCGGCCTCTACACGCACATGACGATGTGGGCCGAGTCCGCCGAGGGGCTGCGGAACCTGTTCCGGCTCCAGTCGCGGGCGTGGCTGGAGGGCCGCGCGCAGAAGTACCCGCGCATGGACGACGAGCTGCTCGCCGAGCACGCGCGGGGGATCATCGCGACGACGGGCTGCCCGTCGGGGGAGGTCCAGACCCGGCTGCGGCTCGGCCAGTACGACGCGGCCGTCGCCGCCGCGTCCCGCTACCGCGACCTGTTCGGCGCCGGGAACTACTTCCTGGAGCTGATGGACCACGGGCTGCCGATCGAGCGCCGCGTCCGCGACGACCTGCTGCGCGTCGGCCGCGACCTAGACCTGCCGCCGCTCGCGACCAACGACTCCCACTACGTCACGCAGGACCGCGCCGAGGCGCACGACGCGCTGCTGTGCATCGGCACGGGGAAGCAGCTCGCCGACACCGACAGGTTCCGCTTCGGCGGCAGCGGCTACCACCTGAAGACGGCGCGGGAGATGCGCGGGATGTGGGACGCGCAGGTCCCCGGCGCCTGCGACAACACACTGCTGATCGCCGAGCGTGCCGGGGACTACGCGCCGGTGTTCGCCCACCGCGACCTCATGCCGAAGTTCCCCGTCCCGGACGGGGAGACCGAGGCGTCCTGGCTGCGCGCCGAGACGCTGCGCGGCGCGCGCCGCCGCTACCGGGGCGATCCGCCGCGGGAGGTGCTGGAGCGCATCGACCACGAGCTGTCGGTCATCGAGGGGATGGGCTTCCCCGGCTACTTCCTGGTCGTCGCCGACATCTGCCGGCACGCCCGCGCGGAGGGGATCGGGCTCGGCCCGGGACGCGGCTCCGCGACCGGCTCCATGGTCGCCTACTGCACCGGCATCACCGAGCTGGACCCGATCGAGCACAAGCTGATCTTCGAACGCTTCCTCAACCCCGAGCGCGTCACGATGCCCGACATCGACCTGGACTTCGACGACCGCCGCCGGGACGAGATGATCGAGTACGTGACCCGCCGCTACGGCGGCGACCGCGTCTGCCAGATCGTCACGTTCAGCACGATCAAGGCGAAGGCCGCCGTCAAGGACGCGGGCCGCGTGCTCGGCTACCCCTACGCGCTCGGCGACCGGATCACCAAGGCGTTCCCGGCGGCGGCGGGCGGCCAGGAGATCCCGCTCGCCGCCGTCCACGACCCGGCGCACCCGCGCTACGCCGAGGCGACCGAGCTGCGCCGGATGTACGCGGAGGAACCCGACGTCAAGCGTGTGATCGATACCGCGCTCGGCGTCGAGGGGCTGACCCGCGGCACCGGCGTGCACGCGGCGGGCGTGATCCTCTCCTCCGACCCGCTGATCGACGTGCTGCCGCTGGCCCGCCCGAAGGCCGACGGCCCGGTGGTCACCGGCTTCCCCTTCACCCAGGCCGAGGACATGGGCCTGCTGAAGATGGACTTCCTCGGCCTGCGCAACCTCACGGTCATCAACGACGCCGTCGCGGGTGTGAAGGCCAACAAGGGCGTGGAGATCGACATCCTCGACGTCCCGCTGGACGACCCCACGACCTACGCGCTGCTCGCGCGCGGCGACACGCTCGGGGTGTTCCAGCTCGACGGCGGCGGCATGCGGACGCTGCTGAAGCTGATGCGGCCGACCGAGTTCACCGACATCGCCGCCGTGTCCGCGCTGTACCGGCCGGGCCCGATGGAGATGAACGCCCACACCAACTACGCGCTGCGCAAGACCGGGCGGCAGAAGGTCGAGCCCATCCACCCCGAGCTGGGCGAGGCGCTCGAACCGATCCTCGGCGACACCTACCACCTCGTCGTCTTCCAGGAGCAGGTCATGGCGATCGCGCAGCGGCTCGCCGGATACTCGCTGGGCGCCGCCGACCTGCTGCGCCGCGCGATGGGCAAGAAGAAGAAGGAAGTACTGGACGCCGAATGGGACCGGTTCCGCGCGGGGATGAGCGAGCGGGGCCACTCCGACGAGGCGATCCGCGCGGTGTGGGACGTCCTCGTGCCGTTCAGCGGCTACGGGTTCAACAAGTCGCACACCGCCGGGTACGGCCTGGTCTCCTACTGGACGGCCTACCTGAAGGCCAACCATCCCGCCGAGTACCTGGCCGCGCTGCTGACGTCGGTCGGCGACGACAAGGACAAGATGGCGGTCTACCTGTCGGACTGCCGCCGCCTCGGCATCCGGGTGCTGCCGCCGGACGTCAACCAGAGCGCCCTGGACTTCACCGCCGTCGGCGACGACATCCGGTTCGGGCTGGGCGCCGTCCGCAACGTCGGCGCCGGGGTCGTCGAGGCGGTCGTCGGCGTCCGGAAGCGGGGCGGCGCGTTCACCGGCTTCGCCGACTTCCTCGACCGGGTCCCGGCGGCCGTGTGCAACAAGCGCGTGATCGAGTCACTGGCGAAGGCGGGCGCGTTCGACGGCCTGGGCCACCACCGGCGGGGGATCGTCGCCGTCCACGAACAGGCGGTGGACGCGGCCATCGACGTCAAGCGGCACGAGGCGCACGGCCAGGACGCGCTGTTCGGCGGATCGGCCGAGGCCACCGAGGGGATCGGGATCACCGTCCCGGACGGCGAATGGGACCGCGCCACCCTGCTCACCCACGAACGGGAGATGCTCGGCCTGTACGTCTCGGGCCACCCGCTCGACGGCGCCGAACGGATCCTGAAGGCCCACCGCGACACCGCGCTGGCCGACCTGCTCGCCTCCGGCCGCACCGACGGCCCGGTGAGGGTGAGCGGCATCATCGCGGCGCTCCAGCGCAAGGTCACCAAGCGCGGCGACACCTGGGCGATCGCCACCCTCGAAGACCACGACGCGTCCGTGGAATGCCTGGTCTTCCCCAAGAGCCACCAGCTGTTCGGCGGCCTGCTGGCCGAGGACCGGGTCGTGTCCATCCGAGGACGCGTCAACGTCCGCGACGAGACGCTGAGCGTCCACGTCGACGACGTGACGGTCCTGGACCTGGACGCGCACGGCGCCGGGGACGCCCCGCCCGTGGTGATCTCGGTGGCCGAGGCCAAGGTGACGCCGGCGCTCGTCCGCGACCTGGGCCGGCTACTCACGGCGCACCCCGGCGACACCCCTGTGCACCTGCGCATGCGCCGCCCACGCGGAGCCGGAGACGTCCTGTTCGATCTGCCGCGATTCAGGATCGCCCTCGGCCCCGCATTCTATGGAGACGTGAAATCCCTCTTGGGCCAGAGCGCATTTCACAGCGAATCCAAATGAAAACGCGAACCGACCGCCGGGCCCCGCAACCGCCACCCGGTCGCGGGGCCCGGAGAACGGATCAGACCTGCTTCACGACCGGCTTGGCCTTGCTGCCGGCGGTCTCGAACTTGAGCTGCTTGTTGTTGCTCACCACCGACTTGTCCGCCGAGCCGCCACCCTTGACGATCACGCTGACGCTGACCGCGGTGCCCTTCGGCGGGGCCACCGTGAACGTCTTGGTCTGGCCCTTGCCGACGTTGTCGGTGCACCGGGCCTCAAGGATGTCGCCGACGCAGATCGCGGCGGTGTAGTTGCCCTTCTGCGTGACCTTGACGGTGACCTTGGCGGGCGCGGCGGCGTCGGCCGTCGAGGCCATGCCGAGCCCGATGAGTCCGGCGGCGCCGACGAGCGCGGCGGCGGTGACGGTACGGCGGGCGGGGAAAGTGCGTGCGGACATTTCTTCTCCCGATCTCTGGGAAAGGTGGAGATCGCAGTGCGACCTTCTATGCCCAGGAGTACGGGGCCCCCGATCAATCGGGTTCAGTGGTATTCGCCTAAATTGCCGATCGGTGACGCTTATCAATCGGCGCCCGGGAATTGTCACGTTCCGCACCGCGCACAGCCCGCGCCCGAGGCGACGACACCCGCCGTTACCCTCGCGCCGGCCCGGAAGAACAAGCGAGAACGCCGTGAGCCCCGGGAGGATCAGGCCGGGGAGACGACGGCGTCGCCGTCGCCGGTCGAGACCTTGATGTGGCGCTTGGCCGTGGAGTCGTGGTGCAGGTTCGGGTCGATCTTCTTGGAGCCGGTGCCGGTCTTGACGTCGATCGCGTAGGCGGGGCCCCGGGGCACCCGGACGTGGACGTCGCCGGTGTTCGTGGTGGCCTGGAGGGCGCTCGGGGGAGTCAGCAGGCCGAGCGTGATCGAGCCGTCGTTGGTGCGGGCGACCACGCGGTCGGCGGTCAGCGAGGCGGCGTCGATGCGTCCGGTGCCGGTGCGCAGTTCCGCGAGCGTGGCGCGTCCGGAGAGCTGGATGCGGCCGTCGTTCGAGCGGGCGCTGAGCCGGTCGGCGGTGAGGCCGGTCGCGATGATCGCCCCGGTGCCGGTGCGCAGGTCGGCGGTCGTGGCCCGGCCCGAGACCCGGACGGCGGAGTCGCGGGCGTCCAGGGACAGCGAGGTGGCGCGCAGGTCGCTCGCGGTGATGCCGCCGGTGCCGGACCTCAGCCGCACCGCGCCCGCCAGGCCGGAGGCGACGATCTTGCCGTCGCTGTTCTCGACGTCGACGGCGATCGAGCGCGGGACCTCGATCCGGTAGGAGATCCGGCAGGCGTTCATGCCGATCACCTGCCGGGCGCATCGGGACGACAGCGAGAACGTGCCGCCCTCGGTGACGTGCCGCGCCTGCGGCTTGTTGTTCTTGTTGGACCAGTGCAGCTTCTCCCGCACCTTGATCCCGGGCGCGTCGGAGGCGACGATCTCCACCTTCCCGTCGCCGGACCGCACCTTGAGCCGGTCGACGCCGGCGGGCCCGTCGTAGGCGCGGGTCTCACCGTGCTGACCGAAGTCCAGCCCGCATCCGGTCACCGTGGCCGCCAGGACGGCCAGCACAGCCACACCGCTCAGGGTCCTCACGTCGCCTCTCCTGTCGTCTGCTCCCCCGTACGACGACAAGGATCCTCCGGTCGTAGGCGCCCCACCAGGAGGAAGACCGGCTTGTCGGGGGTGGGGCTAGCCCCACCCCCGTCCTGAGGGACGCCCCGGGTCAGCGTTCCCCGCCGGGCTTCCACAGGATGTCGCCCCGCCCGGCGTTCGCGACCCGGCACAGGATGAACAGCAGGTCGGAGAGCCGGTTGAGGTAGCGGGCGGTCAGCGGGTTGACGCCGCCCTCGGCCGCGTCGGGGTCGCCGTCGGCGGCGGCGCCGTGCGCCTCGATCGCCGCCCAGGCCGACCGCTCGGCGCGCCGCGTCACGGTGCGGGCGACGTGCAGGAGCGCGGCTCCCGGCGTCCCGCCGGGGAGGATGAAGCTGCGCAGCGGGTCGAGGTCGGCGTTGTGCTCGTCGCAGTCGGCTTCGAGCCGCTCGATGTAGGACGGGTCCACCCGCAGCGGCGGGTACCGCGGGTCGGGCACGACCGGCGCGCACAGGTCGGCGCCCACGTCGAAGAGGTCGTTCTGGACGCGGGTCAGCAGCGCCACCAGCGGTTCGGGCAGCGAGCCCAGGGCGAGGGCGACGCCGATCGCGGCGTTGGCCTCCTCGACGTCGGCGTAGGCCGACAGGCGCGGGTCGGTCTTCGGGGTCCGGGACGCGTCGCCCAGCGCGGTGGTGCCGTCGTCGCCGGTCCGGGTGTAGATCTGTGAGAGGACGACGGGGGTCTCCCTGTTCTTCGCCATGGCCGCACCCTAACCCGGCCTCGCCCGAAAGGTCGTTCGGTAGTGTTCAGGGCGAACCCCCCGGAGGTCGCCGTGTACGACTACGTCATCGTGGGAGCCGGCAGCGCGGGCTGCGTCCTCGCCGCCCGGCTGACCGAGGATCCGTCGCTGCGGGTCCTGCTGCTGGAGGCGGGGCCTCCCGACGGCGCACCCGAGATCCAGATCCCGCTGGCCGTGGCCACGATGATCAAGGGTCCCTACGACTGGGACTTCGCCACCGTCCCGCAGGCGCACGCCTCCGGACGCAGCGTCTACTGGCCCCGGGGGCGGACGCTCGGCGGCAGCTCGTCCACCAACGCGATGATCTACATTCGCGGGGCCCGGCACGACTACGACACCTGGCGCGACTCCTACGGCTGCGACGGCTGGGGCTATGAGGACCTGCTGCCCTACTTCGTCCGCTCCGAGGACCAGCAGCGCGGCGCGATCCCCTACCACGGCGTTGGCGGCCCCCTGCGCGTCGAGGACCTGCGCTACAAGCACCCGCTCACGCAGGCGTGGGTGCGCTCGGCGAACGAGGCCGGCCTGCCCGCCAACGCCGACTTCAACGGCGCCGAGCAGGACGGCGTCGGCTTCTACCAGGTCACCCACAAGCGCGGCAGGCGGTGGTCGGCCGCCGCCGGGTACCTCCACCCGGTCGAGAACCGCCCGAACCTGACCGTGGTGACCGACGCGCTCGCGACCCGCGTCCTGATCGAGGGCGGCCGGGCGACCGGCGTCCGCTACGAGGTCCGCGGCGAGACCGCCGAGGCCCGCGCGAACGCCGAGGTCATCCTGTCGGGCGGCGCGGTGAACAGCCCGCAGCTGCTCATGCTCTCGGGCGTCGGGCCCGCCGACCACCTGCGCTCGCACGGCATCGACGTGGTCGTGGACTCCCCGGTCGGCCAGGGGCTCCAGGACCACCCCTGTGTGAACGTCATGTTCGCCACGCCCCGCACCAAGCCGCTCTGGGAGCTGGCCAACGCCCGCGCGCTCGCGCTGTACCAGTCGCTCGCGCGCGGCCCGTACGCGTCCAACGTCGCGGAGTCGGGCGGGTTCGCCCGGACGAGCGAGGGCCTGCCCGCGCCCGACCTCCAGTACCACGTGCTGCCGACGCCGTTCATCGACCAGGGCCTGGTCGAGTCGTCGCAGCGGCTGCTGTCGATCCTCGTGGGGGCGGTCGCGGTCGCCAGCCGTGGGGCGCTGACCCTGCGCTCCGCGAGCCCGCACGCCAAGCCGCTGATCGACCCCGCCTACCTCTCCGACCCGGCCGACCTGGAGATTCTGATCGCCGGGATCCGGCAGACCCGGGAGATCGCCGCCACCGGCCCGCTCGCGTCGCTGGTCGGCGGCGAGTGGGCGCCCGGTGAGCAGGCGGACGACGACGCCGCGCTCGCCGAGTTCGTCCGCCGCGGCTGCGTGACGCTGTTCCACCCGACCAGCACCTGCGCGATGGGCTCCGGCGACGCCGTCTGCGACGCCGAGCTGCGCGTGCGGGGCGTCGAGGGGCTGAGGGTGGTGGACGCCTCGGTCATGCCGTCGGTCCCGCGCGGGAACACCAACGCGCCGACGATCGCCATCGCCGAGCGCGCCGCCGACCTGATCCGCGGGAACGCGCCGCTGGTGCCCGCGAACGCCGCCGCGCCGGTCGGCGCCCCGGCCGCGCAATGAGGCCGTGAGATGGGGGCGTGAGAAGAGGCCGTGAAATGAGGAACGCCCCCGTCTCTCGACGGGGGCGTGAAGTGGATCGGACAGTGCGGCGGCGTCACCGCTTGAGGGCCTTCGCCAGCCGGACGCGGCGGGCGTGCTTGGCCTCGGCGCGCAGCGCGGCCACTCGGTCGTTGACCAGGTCCCTGGAGATCTCCGGGCGGATCATGTTCTTCTCCTTGTTCCCGCCGGGCCCCCTCGGCCCGACAAGTACAAGGTTCGCCCTAAGGCGCCCCTCCCTACATCGGGACTAAGCCTTATCTCCCGGCCTCAGAGACGCCTTAGGCGCGGGGGCCGCGGGCCGGACGTCCTAGACGGCGGCCCGGCGCCTTAGGAGGGGGCGGTCAGCGCTTGTAGCGGCGGCCGTGGAGCATGGTGATCAGGCCGAGGACGCGGGCCATCTCCTTCTCCGTCCTGGCGAAGGAGGTCAGCGTCGTCGAGCCGAACCGCTGCCGGGTGATCGCCTTGGCACGGCTGAACTCGCGCAGCCCGTCGGCGCCGTGCACGCGGCCGAAACCCGACTCGCCGACCCCGCCGAACGGCAGCGCCGCGATGTTCGCGAACGCGGCGAAGGAGTTGATCGAGGTCATGCCCGAGCGCAGCCGCCTGGCAGCCTCCAGCGCGCGTGTCCGGTCGCCGGAGAAGACCGTCCCGGCGAGGCCGTAGGCGCCGCGGTTGGCGCGCTCGATCCCCTCGTCCAGGTCCTTGACGCGGTGGACGGTGATCGTCGGCCCGAACGTCTCCTCGGTCACGGCGGACGAGTCGTCCGGCACCCCCGTGAGCACGACCGGCTCCACATACGGCTTGCGGACGGACTCGACGCCCCCGACGACGGCCTTGCCGCCCTTGTCGAGCGCGTCCCTGATGTGCCGCTCGATGACGTCGAGCTGCCCCGGCATCGTGATCGGCCCGTAGGCGGCCTCCCGGTCGAACCCGGGGCGCAGGTCGCGCGCCTTGTCGGTGAGCAGGCCGAGGAATTTGTCGTACACCTCGTCCACGACGTAGATCCGCTCGACCCCGATGCAGGTCTGGCCCGCGTTCGCCATCGCGCCCCACAGCGCGGCGTCGGCGGCGGCGTCGAGGTCGGCGTCGGCGTCCACGAGGCAGGCGTCCTTGCCGCCGCACTCGGCGACGATCGGGGTGAGGTTCGCGGCGCAGGCGGCCATGACGCGCCTGGCGGTCCGCGCGGAGCCGGTGAAGGCGATCTTGTCGACGCCGGGGGAGGAGGCGAGCGCCGCGCCCGTCGCGCCGTGGCCGGTGACCACCTGGAGGACGGGCTGCTCGGGCACGACCCCCGCGAAGAGGGACGCGAGCAGTTCGCCGACGCCCGGGGTGAACTCCGACGGCTTGAACACCACGGTGTTCCCGGCCGCGAGCGCGTAGCCGATCGCCCCCATCGGCGTGAAGACCGGGTAGTTCCAGGGGCCGATGACGCCGACGACGCCGAGCGGCTGGTACTCCACGACGCAGCGCTGGTTGATCGACAGCAGGCCCGGGAAGACGTTGCGGGGTCCGAGCACCTTCTCGGCGTTGCGGGCGGCCCAGTCCAGATGGGTGATCGCCATGATCGTCTCAAGCTGGGCGTCCTGCAGCGGCTTGCCGGTCTCCTGGTGGATCAGCTCGGCCATCCGGCTGAGGTGCCGGGTGAGCGCGCCCTTGGCGTTCAGCAGCCGGAGCCGGCGCTCCTTCCAGCCGAGGGCGCTCCACCAGGCGGCCGCCTCGCGGGCCCGCCCGACCGCCCCGGCCACGGCCGCCTCATCGTGGACGGGGTGCTCGGCGACGACCTCGCCGGTGGCCGGGTTCAGGGACGCGAACGTCCTGGCGTTCTCCGTGGCCACGGACATGGGAACCTCCCGTGAGGGGCCTCATAGGGACTGCTTGACAAGCACTCTACGGGCGCTGCGACGCCCCGGGCGCCGCGGAGCCGGGGGCGTCAGCGCGGGACGCTCCCGGGCACGGCCCTGGAGGCGCGCCTCCTGGCGCTGTCGGGGTAGCGGGCGGTGACGACGGCGGGCACCGCGAAACCGGCGATCTTGCAGGCGACGAGCAGGGCGGTGTCGTGCGGCGCCCAGTGCTGGACGCAGCCGAGGGCCACGGCCAGCACGGTGAAGCTCGCCGCCCACACTGCGGTCAGCACGCGGTTGATCGACCGGAAGAGGCCGGTTCGCGCGACCGCCTCGCTCACCTGGCGGCGGGCGACGCCCTCGGTGAAGGGGCGCCCGGCGGCGAGCGTGGCCCACGCGGTGAGCGCCAGCCAGCCGATCGCGAGCGACGCGCCGTAGTCCAGCGCCGGAGACCCCGGGACGGTGAACGCGAGCGCGGTCAGCAGCGCCATGAACGCGCAGGTGGAGATCTCCAGGAACAGCGCGTCGGCGCGGTGCCCCCGCCGCAGGTCGTCGCCGAGCAGGACGGCCGCCGCGACGAGCCCGGTCAGCGCGCCGGCCAGGTCGTCCACCCCGCTCACGACGGCGAGCAGGATCCAGGGGAGGAAGGTGCGGACGTAGTACTTCGCCATGACGGTGGCCTCTCGGGCATTCCAACTTCGACATGTCGAACTTAGACATTCCACTATCGACATGTCAAGATTGGAGTGTAGGGTCGGCCCATGAGCCTGAGACACGCGGTGCTGGGCCTGCTGGCCGAGATGGACGGCTCCAGCGGCTACGACCTGATGCGGATGTTCGAGGTCTCGCTGGCCAACGTCTGGGGCGCGACGCAGAGCCAGCTCTACGGTGAGCTGGCCAAACTCACCGCCGACGGCTTCATCGAGGTCGTCGAGGAGGGCCCGCGCGGCCGCAAGGCCCACGGGGTCACCGCGGCCGGCCGGGAGGAGCTGCGGCGCTGGCTGACCGAGACCGCGCCCAAGGCCGTCCGGCGCGACGAGGTGCTGCTGCGGGTGTTCTTCCTCGGGCTCGTGACGCCCGAGCAGCGCGAGGAGTACCTGCGGGGCCGCGCGGCGGAGCTGGCGGAGCGGCAGGCGGGCATCGAGGCGGTCGAGGAGGCGGTGAGCTGGGGCGAGGACGACCTGTCGAGATACGGCCGCCTGGTCATGGAGTACGGCAAGCGCTTCATGGCGATGCGCCGGGAATGGATGGAGTGGGCCCTCCGGGAGCTGGAGGACCCACCCACGTCGGCGCGATGACGCCCGAGGGATCAGCGGAAGTCGTCGGCGTGGTCGGCGGCCCACTCGGCGAACGTCCGCCCGGGGCGGCCGGTGATCCGCTCGACCTCGGGTGAGATCTCGACCGGGCGGTGCTCGGCGTCCTTGCGGAGCTGGAGCAGCACGTCCACGATGCCCTCGCGCATGTAGGGCATCTTGAGCATCTTCTCCCGCGCCTCCTCGGGGCTGATCTCCTCGAAGCGCGCGGGACGCCCGGCGGCCTCGCCGATGAGCCGGACCATCTCGGGCGCGGTGATGCCCTCCGGCCCGGTCAGCACGGGCTTGGCGCCGACCAGGTCGTCGGTCAGCAGGGCCCGCGCGGCGACGGCGGCGATGTCGCGCTCGTGGATCGGCGTGCTGAGTCCCGCCGCGAACGGCTCCCGCACCGGCTCGCCGGCGAGGATCTCCTTGCGCCAGCCCAGCGAGTTCGACGCGAACACGCCGGGGCGCAGGAACGTCCACTCCAGGCCGGTCTCCTCGACCGCCTCCTCCATCCGCAGGTGCTTGGCGGCCAGCTCGTTGTCGGAGTCGGCGTCGGCGGCGGCGGACGAGGACAGCATCACGATCCGCCGGACCCCGGCGTCCTTGACGCGGGCGAGCACGTCGCCGAGCCCGTTCCAGAACACGGTCGGGTTGAGGAAGAAGGACGTGACGCCGTCCAGGGGCATCTCGTCGGTACGGGCCACCTCGGCGTCGGCGGGCAGGTGCGCGGTCGCGGGATCGCGGGTCAGCGCCCGGACCCGGGCGCCCGCGCACAGCAGCTCGCCCACCAGGTGGCGGCCGACGTTTCCGGTGGCTCCGGTTACAAGGATCATCGTTTTCCGGTTCTCTCGATCATTTTCGGTACGGGGTGTACCCCGTGCAGGGGCGTGTCCAGATTCAACCAAACAGATGACGTTGTCAACCACCCGGATGGTTGAATCGGTCGGGCAGCCGGTTACGATGAGGCCGTGTCCGAAACGACGAGACGGCGCCGCCGCGCGCCCGAGCCGACCGAACGCAAGCTCGACGCCGAGCGCTCGCGGCGGCTGCTGCTCGACGCGGCGCTGGACGAGTTCTCCGCCAAGGGCTTCGCGGGCGCCCGCGTCCAGGACATCGCCGACCGCGCCGGCGTGAACAAACAGCTGATCAACTACTACTTCGGCGGCAAGGAGGGCCTGTACCTCGCGATCGGCCGCCGCTGGCTGGAGCGCGAGGCCGAGTTCAACGACCCGTCCGTCCCGCTGGAGGACCTGATGGTCCGCTACCTGCGGCACGCCCTCGACGACCCGCGCGGCTCGCGGCTGAACGTCTGGCGCGGACTCACCGAGGACGCCGACCAGGTCGCCGACGAGGCCCCGGAGGAGTTCGCCGAGGACCTCTCCGACATGGAGCGCCGCAAGGCCGAGGGCCAGATCGCCGACGACCTCGACCCGGCCGCCGTCATGCTGCTGATGATGAGCGCGGTCGCGGCCCCCGTGGTGATGCCCCTGGCCGTCCGCCGCGTCTTCGGCGTGAGCGCCACCTCACCGGAGTTCCAGGACCACTACGCCGAACAACTCCGCCGCATCATCCGCCACCTGGCGGCACCACCCCAGGAGACACAGGCCCCGCCCGCTTCCTGACCGCGCTTCCGAGGGGCGTGCTAAAGCGTTTTTCGAGTGGCCTCAGCGGTCACGCGGGCGCGTTGGCTGACCGGTGGGGCGAGCCCTCACCGGGAAGATCGCGAAGCGATGCCGCGCCCGCCAAGGCACGGTCAAGGCACGAGCCGCCAGGCGAGTGCCGTGGGCGGTGGCGTGGTGAACACTGCCGTGGGCGGTGGCGTGGTGAACACTGCCGCGGGCGGTGGCGTGGTGAACACTGCCGCGGGCCGTGGCGTGGTGAACACCGCCGTGGGCCGTGGCTTTGGAACACGCCCTAGCTGTTCCAGAAGGTGAACAGGGAGTGCCCGAGGGCGACCGCGAACTCGCCCACGCCGAGCGCGTCGGTGATGTTGTAGACGCCGTCGAAGAACGCGTTGTTGATCGGCCTGATCCACAGGATCGCGATCAGGATCAGGAAGGCGTAGCCGCCGTAGGCCGCGGCCTGGTCGGCCCAGCGGCGCGGCAGGTAGGGCTCGATGATCCCGAAGCCGTCCAGCCCCGGGATCGGCAGCAGGTTCAAGATCGCGGCGGTGACCTGGAGGAAGGTCAGGAACGCGATGCCCAGCCAGAAGACCCCGTGGTCCTGGTGGGCGAAGTTCTTGTAGAGCACCGCCAGCATCACCGCGAAGATCGCGTTGGACAGCGGGCCCGCCGCGGAGATCAGGCTGTGCCGCAGCCTGCCCCGGATCGAGTGCCGCTCGATCCAGACGGCGCCGCCCGGCAGGCCGATCCCGCCGAGCAGGATGAACACCACCGGGATCACGAAGCTGAGGAGCACGTCGGAGTACTTGAGCGGGTTCAGCGTGAGGTAGCCCTTGGCGGCGACGCTGCGGTCGCCCGACCGGTAGGCCATGTAGGCGTGCCCGAACTCGTGCACCGACAGCGACAGGACCCACGCCGACAGCACGAACCCGAACAGGGCGATCCGGGCGGGCTTGTCGGGGTTCTCCCCGTACCGCCAGGCGATCAGCCCGAACAGGACGGTCGCCCCCGCGATCGCGAGGAACACCGGGCTCGGCTGGATCGCCGACCTCCCGGACGTCGCCCCCTTCGTCATCCTCATTCTCCCGGCCCCTCTCGCCCCGTCCGATCGGCCCCTTGACGCTACCGCCTGTCCCGTAGGGCCCGCGTCAGTCCTCCGGGGCCGGTCAGCCGACCGTGTACTCCAGGGACCAGGAGTGCCCGCCGTCCTCGCCGATCGTGATCGTTCCGGATCCGCGCAGGCCGGCCAGCTCGCCGGTGCCGGTCGTCGGGACGATCTGCCAGCGCAGCCACTGGGTGTCGGACGTCCCGTCCTCGCTGCCCGCGCTGTGCTGGAGGACGAACGTCCCCTCCCGCCCGTGCAGGATCCCCTGGACGTGCTCGATCGCGACGTAGGCGACGGGCCCGGCGGCCGACTCCACGCCGATCATCTCCGTCGTGCTCGTGCCGACCAGGTCGCCGTGGAAGGTCTTGCCGATGTGCGCGCGGGCCAGCTTGTTACCGCCCTGCTCGTCGTAGGGCTTCTCGCCGTCCCACGAGGAGATCTCGAAAGTGCCGCCGGCGTGATGAAGAGTCATGCCGCAATGATGCCGGACGCCTACGACAGCCCGCGCCACCGCGTAAGGCCACCTCAGCCCGCACGTGAGCGCGTTACCTGAGCGGCGGAGGCGAGCCCCCGTGGGCCGAGGTTCTAAAAGAGCGTCCCCTCGTGCTCGATGCCGCGGAGGGCGTCGTAGTCGAGGGTCACGCAGTGGATGCCGCGGTCGACCGCGAGGACGCGGGCCTGCGGTCTGATCTCCTGCGCGGCGAAGATCCCGCGGACAGGCGCGAGATGCGGGTCGCGGTTCAGCAGTTCGAGGTAGCGGGTGAGCTGCTCCACGCCGTCTATCTCGCCGCGCCGTTTGATCTCGACGGCGACGGTGGCGTTGCCCGCGTCCCGGCACAGGATGTCGACGGGGCCGATGGCGGTCGGGAACTCGCGGCGGATCAGGGACCAGCCGTCCCCGAGCGTGGTGATGTGCTCGGCGAGCAGTTCCTGGAGGTGCGCCTCCACGCCGTCCTTCTGGAGCCCCGGGTCCAGGCCGAGTTCGTGGCTGGTGTCGTGCAGGACCTCCTCGATGGTGAGGATGAGTCGTTCGCCCGACTTGCCGTGCGTGACCGTCCAGCGGGCGACGGCGCCGTTCTCCTCGAACGGCTCCTCGCGCAGCGAGCACGGCGGGTTCATCCAGTTGAGGGGCTTGTAGGCGCGGTCGTCGGCGTGGATGCTCACGCTTCCGTCCGCCTTGATCAGGATGAGCCTGGGGGCCATCGGGAGGTGGGCGGTGAGCTTGCCGGCGTAGTCGACGCTGCACCGGGCGATTACGAGACGCACGCTGCCCCACCTTAGTGACGCCGCCGACCGCCCGCGCCCTGTTGCCCAAGTCCCGGCCCGAGGGCGATCGCCTGGCGGCCCGCCCCCTTGACCGTGCCTTCGGGTGCTGATCGAGGTCGCCGCGAAACACGTCCTAGGTACCCATGCTCCCGCTGTGACCTGCGTAAGTACGGATGAGGCGGCCAATCTAGGGCGTCGTCCTCATGTGCGGACACCCCCCTTAGGGCGAGTCTCTAGGTACCGGGCCGGAACCAGCGGCCCGAAGACGGAGGGGTAAGGCCGTGTTCCACCACGACATCATGAGTTCGGTCGCGCGGGAGCGGGTGCGCGACCTTCAGGCGGAGGCGGCCGTGGCGCGCAGGGCCGGGATCGTCCGCCGGGCCCGCGCGTTCTGGGAGGAGCGCGCGCTGGTCCTCGCGACGCGTCCGGCCCGGCGGCGGGTGGCCGCGCGGGGACCCCGCAGCGCCGCCCAGGGACGGTGCGTCGAGAGCCGGGGAACCGTCCAGGCGCGCTGACGGCAGGGCATCGATCAGGAGAGGGAGGTCCGGACCTTGGGGAGCACTTCGGCGCCCAGGCGGGCGATGTTGTCCAGCGTGGCGCGGTGGGAGCCGGCCGCCTCGACGAGCAGCAGCAGGTGCCGGACGCCGGTGCGTTCGGCGGTCGTGACGAGGGATTCGACGCAGTCGTCCGGTGAGCCGACCGGATGCAGGTCGCACATGCGGCGGGTGTAGGCGACGGGGTCGCGGGACGGGCGGGGGCGGTCGTCGACGGGGACGTAGCCGTCCAGCCCAGGGCCGAGCCAGCGGGGCATCTCGGCGAGCAGGGTCGCGACGGCCTCCTCGCGGGTGTCGGCGACCTGCGCCAGGTGGGTCGAGACGTGCGGGGCGTCCGGCAGGCCGTGGCGGGCGACGGCGGCGGCCTTCTCCTCGTCGCCGACGTGCATGCCGAGCAGCATCGGCAGGCCGCGCTCGGCCGCGATCCGCTCGGACGCGGCGGACGTGCACGCCACGACGACCGGCGGCGGAACCGCGGCGCGCGGCACGACCGGCACCTCGCGGAACCGGAAGTGCTCGCCGCGCCAGGCGACGCGGTCCGAGCGCGACCAGGCCAGGAGCAGATCGAGGGATTCGGCGAAACCGGTCTCGTACCGGGGCAGACCGGTGCCGAAGACCTCCAGGTCGCGCCAGGGGCCGCCGCGTCCGACGCCGAGCCGGAACCGGCCGCCCGACAGCAGCGCGAGCATCGCCGCCTGCTCGGCGAGCGCCACCGGGTGCTGGTTGGACAGGACGCTGACGGCCGTCCCGACGTGGACGCGGCGGGTCAGCGCCAGCAGGTGCCCGGCGAGGACGGTCGCCGACGGCACGACGCCGTAGGACATGAAGTGGTGCTCGGCGAGCCACACGTCGTCGAACCCGGCGTGCTCGGCGGCGACGGCCGCCTCGACGGTGCGGGCGAGGGCGGCGGCGTCGTCCTGGTGGGGGAACCGGGCGGCGAGGAGGAAGATTCCGAAGCGCACATCTCCTCTCGTACCCGGCATGGGCGGGGCGCGCGCGCTCTGCGAGACTGCCGTTCATGACTGGGACGTTCAGCAGGGTCGGGGTCGTCGGGCTGGGCACGATGGGCGCGGGTATCGCCGAGGTGCTGGCGCGCGGCGGGCTGCCGGTCGTCGGCGTCGAGGCGGACCCGGACGCGCTGGAGCGCGGGCGCGGCCACCTGGAGCGCTCGACCGGGCGCGCGGTCAAGCGCGGCAGGCTGTCGGAGGACGCGCGGCGCGAGATCCTCGACCGCGTCGCGCTCTCGGTCGACTTCGCCGACCTCGGCGACTGCGACCTGGTCGTCGAGGCCGTCCCGGAGCGGCTCGACCTGAAGCACCGCGTGTTCGCCGAGCTGGACCGGGTGTGCCGCGCCGACGCCGTCCTCGCCTCCAACACCTCCTCGCTGTCGGTCACCGAGATCGCGGTCGCGACCGGGCGGCCCGCGAAGGTCGTCGGGGTGCACTTCTTCAACCCGGCGCCGGTCATGAGGCTGGTCGAGGTCATCGGCACCGTGCTCACCGAGCCCGAGGCGGTGGAGCGCGTCGCGGCGCTCGCCCGGGACCTCGGCAAGACGCCGGTGACGATCGGCGACCGCGCCGGGTTCGTCGCGAACCGGCTGCTGTTCGGCTACCTGAACCAGGCCGCGCACATGCTGGAGTCCGGGCACGCGACCCGCGACGACATCGACGCCGCGATGAAGGACGGCGCGGGCCTGCCGATGGGCCCGTTCACGCTCATGGACCTGATCGGCCTCGACACCTGCCTCCAGGTGCTGGAGGCCGTCTACGCCGAGTCCCGCGACCGCCGCCACGCGCCCGCGCCGGTGCTGCGCGAGCTGGTGGCCGCCGGGCTGCTCGGCCGCAAGACCGGCCGCGGCTTCTATGTCCACGACGGGCAGGAGCGGGCCGCCGAGGAGGAGGCCGCCGCCGCGCCGCCCACGGTCGGGGTGCTCGGCACCGGCCCGCTCGCGGACGCCTTCGCCGCCCGCTGCGACGGCGCGGGAGCCCAGGTCAGGACCGCCGAGGCCGGCCTCGGCGACTGCGACCTGATCGTCGAGTGCGCGCAGGACGCCGAGACCGGGCGGGCCCTGCTCGCCGCCGCCGCCGAGGCCGCGGGGGACGGCGCCGTGCTGGCCACCGCCTCGGGACCGGTGATCGAGCGCGCCATGGCGACGGGACGTCCGGGCGACGTCGTCGGCCTGCACCTGCCCGAGGCGGACGGCGCGCTCGCGGAGATCGCCGTCACGGTCGCGACCGGGCCCGGCGTCGCCGACCGGGCCGAGGGCCTCGCGCGGGGCCTCGGGCTGGCCACCGTCCGCTGCCGCGACCGCGCCGGGTTCATCGTGGACGCCCTCCGCTTCCCCTACCTGAACGACGCCGCCACGATGCTCGGCGCCGGATACGCGGACGCCGACGCGATCGACGCCGCGATGACGCTCGGCTGCGGCTACCCGTCCGGGCCGGTCGCCGACCTCGACCGGCTCGGGCTCGACCGGGCGGTCACCGTCCTGCGCGCGCTGCATGAGGAGACCCGCGACCCCGCGTTCGCCCCGGTGCCGCTGCTGGAGGAGCACCGCGTCGCCCGCCGCCCGCTCCGCTGACCGCGCCCGTTCCGTTCGCCGACGCGGCCCCTATCCTGACAATCATGAGCCCCCGCAAGAACCGCCGCGCCGTCTCGGGCCCCCGCCCGCGGGCCGGCGGCTGGGCCGAGGAGACCGAGGACGGGCCGGACGGCTCCTGGGTCGTCCGGATGATCGCGGGGGCGAACGCGACCAAGCCGTACCGGTGCCCCGGCTGCGACCAGGAGATCCCGCCGGGCGTCGCGCACGTCGTGGCGTGGCCCGCCGACGGGCGCGGCGGCGCCGACGACCGGCGGCACTGGCACCGGCCCTGCTGGGAGGCGCGGGGGCGCCGCTCGCCGCGCGTCCGGCGGTCGCGGGGCGCGCCACGTTACTGACCGCAGACCGCACTGGGCCGTCCCCGAGCGGGGCGTCCGGGAAGAGGAGAACGATGGGGGACATCAGGGCGTCGAGCGTGCTTCCGGCGCGGCGCGAGGACATCACCCTGCACACCGCCGACGGGCTGGAGCTCGTCGGCGAGCTGGCGCTGCCGCCCGAGCGGCCGCCGGTCGCGACGCTGGTCTGCCTGCATCCGCTGCCGACCGCCGAGGGCATGATGGACAGCCACGTCCTGCGCAAGGCGTCCTACCGGCTGCCCGCGCTCGCCGACCTCGCCGTCCTGCGGTTCAACACGCGGGGCACGACGTCGGCGCGCGGCACCAGCCAGGGCGAGTTCGGCGAGGGCGAGACCGAGCGGCACGACGTCGCGGCGGCGCTGGAGTACACCGAGTACCACGACCTGCCCCGCCCCTGGCTGCTCGGCTGGTCGTTCGGCACCGAGCTGGCCTTGAAGTGGGGACGCGACCCGCTGGTCGAGGGCGCGATCCTGCTGTCGCCACCGCTGCACCGCGCCACCGACGCCGACCTGGACGCGTGGGGCGCCGACGGGCGCCCGGTGGTCGCGCTCGTGCCCGAGTTCGACGACTACCTGCGCCCGGACGAGGCCCGCGAGCGGTTCAAGCGCGTCCCGCAGGCGGAGGTCGTCGCGGTCGACAACGCCAAGCACCTGTGGGTCGGGGAGCCCTACGTCCGGACGGTGCTGAACGAGATCGTCCGGCGGGTCGCCCCGGCCGCCCATCCCCTGCCCACCACCTGGGACGGTCCCTGACGCCCTACAGCGTCTCCTGGCGGGGCATCAGCACCTCGCGGATGAGCAGTGAGATCGCGGCGGCGGTCGGGATCGCCAGCAGCGCGCCGACCACGCCGAGCAGCGCGGCGCCGATGAGCGCCGCCACGATCGTCACCGCGGGCTGCACGTCGACCGTGCGCTTCATCACGCGCGGGTAGACGACGTAGTTCTCCACCTGCTGGTAGATCACGTAGAAGGCGATGCAGATCGAGCCGTCGGTGACCGTCCCGGTGAGGAAGGCGACCAGGCACACCACGACCGCGCCGACCGTGGCGCCGACCAGCGGGATCAGGTCGGTGACCGCGACGATCAGCGCGAGCGCGAGCGCGTACTTCACGCTCATGATCTCAAGGAAGATGTAGGACGTGAGGCCCGCGATGAACGCGATCGTGAACTGGCCCGCGACGTACCCGCCGATGCGGTCGAGGATCTCGTCCCCGAGCAGCGCGACCCGCGCCCGCCGCGAGCGCGGCGCGAGCTGGTAGAAGAACGTCTTGATCTGCGGCAGGGAGCTGAGGAAGTACAGCGTGAGGATCAGGATCGTCACGGTCTGGAAGACGCCGTTGATCGCGACCTTGCCGATCCCGGTGGCGGTGTCGGTGAGCCCGTCCTGGAAGCCCTTGCTGTTGACGGCCTTCTGCGCGCGGTCGAGCAGCCCGTAGCGCTTGTCCCACTCGGCGAGGCGCTCGTTGTTCTGGAGCTGCGTGACGTAGTCGGGGATGTTCTTGCGCAGCTCGGTGACCTGCTCGGACACCGGCTGGACGAGCGAGGCGACGAAGCCCGCGAAGAACGCCAGCACGCCGAGGAACACCGTGCCGACCGCGACGCCGCGCGGCAGCCCGATCCGCCGCAGCCGCTCCACCGCCGGGTTGAGCCCGACCGCGAGGAACATCGCGACCACGATCATCACGATCACGGACTTGGCGTTCGTGGCGGCCTTCACCAGCATCCAGGCGGTGATCACGCCGAGCGCGGCGGTGAAGCCGAACACGAACGGGTGCGCGCGGCCGAGCGGCTCGCCGGGCCGTCCGAACGGGAAGCGGTGGTCGACGCCCGCCTCGCGGCGCCGCTGCTCGATGTCGTGCGCCGGGTCGGGCGCGCCCGGCTCGGGCGGGACGGGCTTGACGGCGTCCTCGTCGCGGGACCGCTCCACCGGCCCGCCGGTCGCCGGATCCCGCTCGCCGAACGGCTTGTCGGTCTTCTCCGGGTCGAGGGCGCCGCTCGGCATCTTCGCCTCCTCGGCGAGACGCTCCGGGCCGTCCTCGGCGCTCTCGCCCCCGCCGGGGCCGCCCTTGGCGGGCTCGCCCTCGGGAACGTCGTCCTTGGCCGGGTCGTCCTTGAGCGGGTCGTCCTTGAGCGGGTCGTCCTTGGGCGCGTCGTCGGTGGAGGTGCTGTCGGCGGGCGGGGACGGTGCGGGGACCGCGCGGCGGCCTTCGCCGGGGGCCGCCGCCGGGCGGTCCTCGTGGGGGGTCTCGTCGGGCACGCCGATCTCTCTTCCTCTTCCGTCCTGCCATCCGCCGGGCGTGCGGCCTGGGCCGGAGGCCACCGCGCACGGGATAGATGACGGAAAGCCTAGAGGCAGTTCACGCCTCTAGGCTTTCCGATCACGCCTGTCACCCGGTCGCGGCTTACCCGGTCGCGCCGGTCAGGTGCCGGTGGGCACGCCGACCGTCACTCCTGCCACCAGTCCTCGTCGTCCTCGTCGGACTTCTTGCCCTGGGCCTGCTTGGGGGGCCCGGCCTTGGCGGCGGCGGGCTGCTTGGGCTGGGCCGGGGCGGGCTTGGGCTCGGCGGCCGGAATCGCCGCCTTCTCCGGGGGCGCCGCCAGCTCGGGGTCGCCGCCCATCGCGGGCGCCACCCCGCCGATGAGCTGGCGGAGCTGGTTGAGGTGGCTGGTGATGCTGTCGCGCTGCCGGGTCAGCTCGTCGACCTGGCGCTGCGCGGCGGTGCGGACGCGGTCGGCCTCGGCCTTGGTCTCGGCGAGCAGCTGCTCGGCCTGCGACTTGGCCTCGGCGATGACGTTGTCGGAGTTCTTGCGGGCGTTGGCCATGAGCTGCTTGGCGTGCGAGTCGGCCTCGCGCCGGGTCTGCTCGGCCTGCTGGGTGGCCTTCGCGGCGCGCTGCTCGGCGGACGCGGCGCGCTGCTCGGCCTCGGCGACGAGCTTCTGCGTGGCGGCCTGGGCGTTGGCGTGGCGCTCGGCGTCCTGCCGGTCGGCCTCCTCGCGGCGCGCGGCGAGCTGGATCTCGAACTCGGCCTCGGCCTGGGCCCGCTGCGCCTCGCTCTCCTCCAGGATGCGCTGGGCCTGGGCCCGCATCTCGTCGGCCTGCCGCTTGGCGGTCGTGAGGATCTCGTCGCGCTCGCGCTTGGTGGAGGCGCGCAGCTGCGCGACCTCGCGCTCGGTCGTGGTGCGCAGCTTGGCGATCTCGCGCTCGGCGCCGGCGCGCTTCTCGGCGACCTCGTGGTCGGCGGTGGCGCGCAGCTTGGCGACCTCGCGCTCGGTCGTGGAGGTCAGCTCGTCGGCCTCGCGGCGGGCGGAGGTGCGCACCTCCTCGGCCTCGCGCTCGGCGGCGCCGCGCATGTCGTCGCCCTCGCGCTGGGCGTTGGCGCGCAGTTCGGCGGCGTCGTTCTCGGCGGTGGCGCGCTGCTCGGCGGCGTCGACCTTGGCCGCGGCCTTGATCTCGTTGGCCTCCGACCGGGCGGCCTGGACGAGCTCGGTGGCCTGCTCCTCGGCGAGCCGCAGCAGCTGTTCGATGCGGGCGCCGAGGCCGGAGTAGGTGGGACGCTCCTGTTCCTGGAGCTGGCGGTGGGCGTCCGACAGCTCCCGTTGCAGGGCCTGCGTCTGCTCACGGGTCTGCCGGACCTCGTTGTCGAGCTGTTTGATGTGCTCGTCGACCTGGTGCCGGTCGTAGCCGCGAAGCACCACGTCGAACTCGCGCGGGGGCGTGTCTTCAAAGAAGTTGCTGAGCTGGGCGTCGATGTCGGACTGCATGTGGCTCAATCCTGATGTGACGGGGCTACGGGTAGTTCCGGGGACCGGTTGAACGCCTGGCATGACGGGCGCTGTGCCCCAGACCTCTTCCGGCGAATGAAGCGTACTCCGGACACTGCCGTGTTGGGGGCTCATCTTGACGCGCTGCGTGTTTTGTCGCTTTTGGGGGGTTGCCCTTTCCTGGCCCGGCGGCCCAGGTACACGCCCCCAAAATGCACCAGATGTGGCTGAACGGTCACAGAGTGACTGTCCGTACCCGTGTGCTCGCAGGGGTGATATCGAACACGTCACGATCCAAGGGTTCCGCGCGGACGCCCGGCGCCGCGCGCCGCGCCGCCGTGCCCGGGAGATCTTGTGATAGCGGCGCGGGCGCGGCGGGGGTCAGCCCTTCTGGACCAGCTCGGTCAGGACGCCGTGGCAGTCCTTGGGGTGCAAAAAGTTGATCAAGGAGCCCATCGAGCCCTTCCGCGGCGTGTCGTAGAGGACGCGCACGCCCTCGTCCGCGATGTGGTCGGCCTCCTCCTGGACGCTCCTGTCGGTGCCGAACGCGATGTGGTGGACGCCCTCGCCGTTCTTCGCCATCCACTTGGCGACGGGGGAGTCCTCCCGGATCGGCTGGATGAGCTGGAGGTAGCTCGCCGCGCCGTCCCCGGTGTCGTTGATCTTGAGCATCGCCTCGCGGACGCCCTGCTCCTCGTTCACCTCGACGTGCACGTCCTCGAAGCCGTAGGTCCGCCGGTAGAACTCGACGGTGACGTCGAGGTCGTAGCACGCGATCCCGATGTGGTCGATGCGGGTCAGCATTGGCGGTTCTCCCTCATGACAGTGTTCTCCCGAATGACTGCGGGGACAGGCCGACAGGGAGGGCGTTCCCTCCCGCTGGGTATGGTGGCAAACGTCGCCGCAGCGCACCATTCTGGAGGCCCCCACATGACCGCCACGTCCGTGATCGTCGCCGGAGCGCGCACCCCCGTCGGACGCCTGCTGGGCTCGCTGAAGGACTTCTCCGCCGCCGACCTCGGCGCGCATGCGATCAGGGCCGCGCTGGAGCGCGCCGGGGTGTCCGGCGACCAGGTGCAGTACGTGATCCTCGGCCAGGTGCTCCAGGCGGGCGCCGGGCAGATCCCCTCGCGGCAGGCGGCGGTCAAGGCGGGCATCCCGATGACCGTCCCGTCGATCACGATCAACAAGGTGTGCCTGTCCGGGCTGGACGCGATCGCGCTCGCCGACCAGCTGATCAGGGCGGGCGAGTTCGACATCGTCGTCGCGGGCGGCATGGAGTCGATGACGCAGGCGCCGCACCTGCTGCCGAAGTCGCGCGGCGGCTACAAGTACGGCTCGGTCGAGATGCTCGACCACATGGCCCACGACGCGCTCACCGACTCCTTCGACGGCATCGCGATGGGCGAGTCGACCGAGCGCCACAACGGCAGGCTCGGCATCACCCGCGAGGAGCAGGACGAGTTCGCCGCCCGCTCCCACCAGCGCGCCGCCGCGGCCATCAAGAACGGCGTCTTCGACGAGGAGATCGCCCCGATCGAGGTCCCGCAGCGGCGCGGCGAGCCGATCCTGTTCGCGACCGACGAGGGCGTGCGCGGCGACACCACCGCCGAGTCGCTGGCGCGGCTGCGCCCCGCGTTCAGCAAGGAGGGGACGATCACCGCGGGCTCGTCCTCGCAGATCTCCGACGGCGCCGCCGCCGTCGTGGTGATGTCCAAGGCCAAGGCGGAGGAGCTCGGGCTGGGCTGGCTCGCCGAGATCGGCGCGCACGGCAACGTCGCCGGCCCCGACAACTCGCTCCAGTCGCAGCCGTCCAACGCGATCAGGCACGCCCTCGGCAAGGAGGGCCTCGGCGTGGACGACCTCGACCTCATCGAGATCAACGAGGCGTTCGCGGCGGTCGGCGTGCAGTCGATGCGCGACCTCGGCGTCGGGCCGGAGAAGGTCAACGTCAACGGCGGCGCCATCGCGCTCGGCCACCCGGTCGGCATGTCCGGCGCCCGGATCGCCCTGCACCTGGCCTACGAGTTGCGGCGGCGCGGCGGCGGGATCGGCGCGGCCGGCCTGTGCGGGGGCGGCGGCCAGGGCGACGCGCTGGTGCTCCGCGTCCCCGCCGAGTAGCGGCCGGGGGTCACTGGGCGGCGGTCTGCCGGACCGTCACGGTCTTGAAGCCGACGGCGCGCAGCATGCTCTCCAGCATGAGTTTGGTGTTGGCGTCGGCGCGGTGGCGCAGGCTGCTCTCGGTCGCCGCCGCCTGGATCTTCTGGCTCGCCAGGACGTAGAGCTGCCGCTGGTCGTTGGGGTTGCCGCTGAAGAAGTCGCCGAAGCGGTTGAACAGGCCGCGTTCGGTGGCGAAGACGTAGCTGCGCTTGGTGTCGAGGTTCGTCGGTTCCAGCTGCGCCGGGGGAAGGCTGATGGTCGCGGACGTCCGGTCCTGGTCCACCTTGACCGCGCCCGAGGCCAGCCTGGAGAAGTCCACGTAGGCGTCGACGGAGCCGTTGCCCACGAACAGGGTCCGCTTGCCGCGCAGCGCGCCGGGCAGGAACTTCGCGTCCTTCTCCAGGTCCACGACGACCTGGAAATTGCCGCTGGCCGCCTCGTAGCGGTGCAGGTCGCGGATCGACTGGAGCAGGGCGGGGCCGCTGCGGTCCTTGGTCTCCTCGGCGAACGGATTCAGCCAGTGGGGCAGCATCCGGAGCGTCTGCTGGGCCACCAGGACGAGCGCGATGGTCGCCACGACCAGGAGGAGGGGCGCGCGGAGGGCGTGCCAGGGCGCCGCCTTCGCGGCGGCCCTCGTCGCGGGCGCGGGCTTGCGGGGGGCGTCGTTGCGCGATTCCGAACCGGCCATGTGAGGTGACATTCCCGGATGAATGCGCCATCCACCCGAGCCGAGTTTCGGTCCGCCGATTCGGGTGTGAGAAGCGCCATACGCCTCGTCCGAAACCGGAGCCGGCGTCCGCGCGTTGACAGGCCGTGGACATCGTTCGTGCCTTCCGTGTCGTCTCCATCGCCGAGGCGGTCTCGTTCCTCGTGCTGCTGCTGATCGCCATGCCGCTCAAGTACATGGCGGACGCTCCGGCGGCGGTGCAGGTCATGGGCCCCCTGCACGGCGTCCTGTTCCTCGCCTACGTGGGCATGGTGTTCTTCGTCCGCGAGAACCTCCACTGGAGCGCCGGGCGGACCGTCCTCGCGCTGGGGGCGGGCGTGCTGCCGGTGGCGCCCTTCCTCGTGGAGCACTTCTGGGCCAGGCCCGCCGAAGCGCCCGCGCGGGCGTGAGGACTGCCGGGTTCTGAGGTCTACCGGGCGCCGAGGTCGATCCGGGGCCGGGCCGGGGGCGTGGCCGCCGGTGTCGCGTACTTGGGGAACAGCCGGGGCGGGACGTCCCAGCCGTCGAAGTCCTGCGGGCCCAGCGCGCACGCCCGGTAGTACGCGAAGTGCAGGCGCAGCCAGGTGCGGCGGCGCTGCTCGCCCCAGGACGTGAAGCGGCGTGCCGCGCGCACGTCCGGGATGCTCGGCGGCTCCTCGCCGGCCAGCCACGCGTCGACGAGCCTCCGGTAGCCCTCCGAGACCGGACGCCGCGGAGCCGCGCACGCGCTCGCGTCCATCAGCCCGTCCCGGATCTGCCGGACGGCGCGCCCCTCGAACCCCGGCGCGAGGCGCTCGTCGAGGTGGATCGCGGCCACGCCGTCCGTCACGGTGGCCGGGGCCCAGGACGGGCGCTGCTCCACCCGTGTGAACGCGCCGGGCGTCCCGTCCAGCCGGGAGGCGAGCGGGGTCGCGGCGCTCATCAGCGCGGGCAGGGCGCCGCGCAGCGCCGGGTGCACGCAGACGGTCAGCGGCCATGCGCGGCACACCGGTTTCGCCGGCGCGGGTGACGTCGCCCCGCCGCCGGTCCCGTGCAGGCGCAGCGTCGCGACGACGATCGCGGCCATCACCAGCACGAGCGGCAGGACGAGCATCACGCGCCGGGTCGCGCACACGACGTAGCCGAGGACGAGCGCTCCCGTCATGCCGATCGTCCAGACGGCCTGGTCGGCGAGCACCGCCGGACGCAGCGCGGTGAACAGGGGGAGGTGCGGGAACGCCGCCGGGGGCAGCAGGCTCAGCCACGACACCCCGGGCGCGCGCAGGGCGGCCCACAGGGACGTGGCCGCGAGGACGACCGTCGCGGTGGTCCGGTGCGGGGCGACCCGTCCGGACAGGTACCCGGCGACGATGTGCAGCACGAGCGCCCCGGCGCCCACGGCCAGCCCCAGCGGATGCGGCCGCCCCGCCTCCTGCCGCAGCAGCGCCACGACGACCACCGAGGCCGTCACCGCGAGGAAGGACACGAGCGCGGCGACCGACAGCAGCAGCAGGTCGAACAGCACGCCGGTGGCCGGGGAGCGCGCGGTCAGCTCGCGGAGGTAGTCCAGGGGGCGCTCGCGCACCGCCGTCCACGCCGCGAGCCCGGCGGCGACCGGGCCGAGCAGCCGCACGGCGTTGAGCAGTGTGACGAGCGACTCGTCCCAGTAGGCGACGGAGGCGACGAACGACGGCACCGACGCGGCGATCCCGACCGCGGTGAGCAGCGGCACCGCGACCAGCGGCGCCGCGCGGCGGGCGTCGAGCCGGAGCACGCGCCCCAGCTCAGACACCGGCGCCGCTCCCGGCGGGCGCGCGCGGCATCCGGAACCTCGTCAGCTGCGCCAGCACGGGCCGGGCCGCGCGCCGCCGGCCGGGCTCCCGGACCGCCGCCGGAGCGCGGGCGTCCCGCGGGTGCGGGACGCGGCGCCCGGCCGCCCGGTCGGCGGGGACCCGCGCGGCCGAGCGGGCGGGAAGCTCGGTGAGCCTGCCCCGGCTGAGCCCCAGCAGGAGGTCGCACCAGCCGGTGAGCGTCCCGGCGGCGTCGGCGGTGACGACCACGGTCGGCGCGAGCGAGCGCAGCACCGGGATCAGCTCCGCCATGGCGGCCGCCCCGCCCCCGGCCTCGGCCCCCGCGCCGGGCGCGCACAGCTCGGCGAACGGGTCGTCCAGCAGGACGAGGTCGGGCGAGTGGACGCACGCCGCCGCCACGCCCGCGCGCAGCCGGACGTCGGGCGGCAGCAGGGACAGCTCCGTGCCCGCCGCCTCGGCGAGGTCCAGCCGGGCGATCACGTCGCGCGCGGCCGAGGCGCCGGCGCGCTGGTAGTAGGCGGCATAGGAGACGAACTCTCCCGCGGTCATGTTCTGCTTGCGCGACAGCCTTCCGGGCAGGTAGCCGATCCGGGCCCGCGCGGCGCGCACGCCGGCGGCGTGCGCGGTGTCGTGCCCCAGAATGTGCAGCGCGCCGGTGTGCGGCCGGCGCAAGGTCGCGAACGTGGCCAGCAGAGTGGATTTACCGACACCAGGTGGACCGGCAACGCCGACCACGCCTTCGGGCACCCCGAAGGTCACCGGGCGCAGGAGCCACCGCCCCCCGCGGCGGACACCCATTCCTCGGGCCACGATCGCGGAATGCTCCGCGATCACTTGTTTCCCCCCGTTGATCGTCGTGCGGTCGCGGCGGACGGGGCGCACCGGCGCTTCCCCTCGCCACCCGGTGCCCGCCGCGGCGGACGGGACGCTGGTGACCGTCCCGGGCGCCGGGGCCCTGTTTTGCCGTGCCGCGATGCATCGACGTCGTGACTATAACCGGGCTTGGTGATGGCTGTCAGCAATCTTTTTGCCCTTACGGCGGAGCGCCTGAATTCTTTGCCTTGGGCGGCGGACGTGAGAATTCGTAAAAGCCGGACAATGGCTACGGCGGCGGAGGGATCAGGCGAGTCGGGCACCCGATCAAGCGCCCCGGACGCCGCGCGGGGCGCGACGCGCTCCGCTGGGAGCGGACGGACGTACAGGCGGGGGCGGTCATGGGGCAGGATGGTCCCATGCCTTCTCGGGACTTTTCGTTGCACGGGGCCATCGACCTGGGGGCCCGCCAGGCCGCCACCAGGAAGCAGCAGGAACGCCAGGCTCAGGGCGGCGGCGCGGCCGCGGGCGCCGCGGAGGGCGCGGCCGGCCAGTACGTCGTGGACGTCACCGACGAGACCTTCAACACCGAGGTCGTGGAGCGGTCGCAGTCCGTCCCCGTCCTCGTCGACTTCTGGGCGGACTGGTGCGGGCCGTGCAAGCAGCTCAGCCCGATCCTGGAAAAGCTCGCCGCCGAGGCGGCCGGCAAGTGGGTCCTGGCCAAGGTCGACATCGACGCCAACCCGCAGCTCGGCGCGTACATGCAGCAGATGGGCGTGCGGGGCATCCCGTTCGTGGCCGCCGTCGTCGGCGGGCAGCTGCTGCCGTTCCTGAACGGCGCGGCCCCTGAGGCGCAGGTGCGCGAGGCCGTCGACCAGCTCTTCGACGCGCTGCGCAAGGAGGGCATCCTCCCGGACGCGCCGGAGGGCGAGCAGGCCGTCCCGGGCGCCGCGCAGGACGCCCCGGCCGACTCGCCGTACGCGGCGGCCGAGGACGCGCTCACCCGCGGCGACCTGGACGCGGCCAAGGCCGAGTTCCAGCGGCTCCTCGCCGCCAACCCGCGCGACGTCCAGGCCAAGCAGGGCCTCGGGCTGGCGGAGCTGAGCCTGCGGGTCCGCGCGCTCGACCCCGAGCGCGCCGTCCAGGAGGCGGTCGACAACCCGGGCGACGTCCAGGCCCAGATCAACGCCTCGGACGTGGAGATCATGTCCGGCCGGGTCGAGGACGCCTTCGCGCGGCTGCTGAACGCCGTCCGCGTCAGCGCGGGCGACGACCGCGACGCGGCGCGCAAGCACCTGCTGTCGCTGTTCGACCTCCTGCCCGCCGATGACCCGCGCATCGCCAAGGCGCGCCGCTCGCTCCAGGCCGCCCTGTTCTGAGCCGGGCCAGGACGTGCCGGGCGCGGAAACGGGCATGAGACGAACGTGAACGTACGCGTGGTGACGATCTCGGCCACCTTCGGCGCGGGCGGCGCCGCCGTCGGCCCGATGGTGGCGCGGGCCCTCGGCCTGCCCTTCCTCGACCGGGCGATCCCCGAGATCGTCGCGGGCGAGATCGGGTGCACGCTGGAGGAGGCGCTCGCCCACGACGGCCGGGCCGAGCGCGGCCTCGGGCGGATCCTCGCCGGGGCGGCGCGGCTGCCGACGGTCGCGATGGGCGCGATGGAGGTCTACCTCCCGGACCGGACGATCGTCCCGCCCGAGGAGTTCGTCGAGCACACCGAGCAGATCATCACCAGGACCGCCGACTCCGGCGGCGGCGTGCTGCTCGGCCGCGGGGCGGCGGTGGTGCTCGCGGACCGCCCGGACGCGCTGCACGTCCGGCTGGACGGGCCGCGGGAGCGGCGGCTGCTGCTCGCCGCGTCCGAGATGCCGGGTGGCGGGAGCGGGGCACCGGAGCGCGATGTGGAGCGTATGCTCGACGACAACGACCGCGCCCGCACGGCCTACGTGAAGCACTTCTACGGGGCCGACCCCGCCGACCCGCGGCTCTACCACCTCGTGATCGACACGACGAGGCTGCCCGTCCCCGCCGCGGCCGACCTCATCGTCGGTGCGGCACGGGCGTGCTGAGCGGCAGGGGAGGCCGGGCCGCGGCCCCCGGAGCGTCGCCCCCTCGTGGGACGATACGGCCGGGACAGGGACGTACCCGGTAGCAAGGGAGCGAGTTGTCGTGGCGAGCGTGCCGAGCGTGTCGTACTCCATCACCGTCCGCCTGGAGGTTCCGGCCGGCGGGCGTGCCGTCAGCCAGATCACCCACGTGGTCGAGAACGCGGGCGGGATCGTGACGGCCCTCGACGTCAACACGGCGGGCCACGAGACATTGCGGATCGACGTCACGATCGCCACCCGCGACACCCAGCACGCCGAGGCGATCGCCGCCGCGCTGGAGCAGATGCACGACATCAAGATCCACAAGGTCAGCGACCGGACCTTCCTGATGCACCTCGGCGGCAAGATCGAGATGCAGTCCAAGGTGCCGCTGCGCACCCGTGACGAGCTGTCGATGGCCTACACGCCCGGGGTGGCGCGGGTGTCGCTGGCGATCGCCCGCAACCCCGAGGACGTCCGGCGGCTGACGATCAAGCGCAACAGCGTCGCGGTGGTGACCGACGGGTCGGCGGTGCTCGGCCTCGGCAACATCGGCCCGGAGGCCGCGCTGCCGGTGATGGAGGGCAAGGCGGCGCTGTTCAAGCGGTTCGCCGGGATCGACGCGTGGCCGATCTGCCTCGACACCCAGGACACCGACGAGATCGTCCGGACCGTCCAGATCCTCGCGCCCGCGTTCGGCGGCATCAACCTGGAGGACATCTCCGCCCCCCGCTGCTTCGAGGTGGAGGCGCGGCTGCGCGAGCTGCTCGACATCCCCGTCTTCCACGACGACCAGCACGGCACCGCGATCTGCGTGCTGGCCGCGCTGACCAACGCGCTGCGCGTCGTCGGCAAGGACATCGCCGACGTGCGGATCACGATGGCGGGCGCGGGCGCGGCGGGCAGCGCGATCCTGAAGCTGCTGATCCACGCGGGCGCGCGCAACCTCGTCGTCTGCGACTACCGGGGCGCCGTCCACCTGGGCCGCGACGACCTCGACGACTCGCTCCGCTGGATCGCCGAGCACACCAACGAGGCCGGCTACGCGGGCGACCTGCGCGGCGCGGTGAAGGACGCCGACGTGTTCGTGGGCGTGTCCGCGCCCGGCATCCTCACCGGCGACGACATCGCGACGATGAACGACGACGCGATCGTGTTCGCGCTCGCCAACCCCGAGCCCGAGGTCTCGCCGGACGAGGCGCGCGAGCACGCCGCCGTCGTCGCCACCGGCCGCAGCGACTACCCGAACCAGATCAACAACGTGCTGGCCTTCCCCGGCGTCTTCCGCGGGCTGCTGGACGCGCAGGCCGACGGCGTCACCCAGGGCATGCTCGCCGCGGCGGCCCAGGCGCTCGCCGAGGTCGTCACGCCGGGCGAGCTGGGCCCGAACTACATCGTGCCGAGCGTCTTCCACCCGGACGTGGCGGGCCGCGTCGCGGGCGCCGTCCGCGAGGCGGCGGGCGGCCGTCCGCGCACCGAGGTCTGAGGCCCCGCAACGGTCCGCCGGGGTTCGGCGCGAACCCCGGCGGCTGTTCCGGCTCCCGGCTCGGTGGGCGGTCGGCCGACGTGGCCGGTCAGTCGGCCTTCTTCGCGAAGATCCGCTCGCGGCGGCGCGGCCAGATCCCGCCGTACCAGAAGATGATCAGGCCGGTGAGCACGATGGCGCCGCCGGTCGCGGCGCGCGCCCACAGGACGCCGTTGTCGGGACCGGTGTGCGGCAGCCTGCTCGGCGGGGTCTCGGGCGGCGCGCCGCCACCGCCCGCGTTCTTGCAGTTCGCCTTGAGCGTCCGCGTCTCGATCGGCTTGTTCGCCCAGCTCACCTGGACGCGGGTGCGGCGGTCCTCCCGCAGCCGGATGGTGACCGTCTTGGTCGTGCGGGCGGCGATCTTCCCGGCCACCGGGCCGCCGTCGTCGTTGCGCTCGACGCCGTAGTCCTCGCGCTGGCCGCCGGTGTTGCGGATGGTGACCCGCACCTCGCGGGACGGGCAGGACACGGCCCCGACGCTCGCCGAGAGCGGCTGCCCCACCGGGCCGGACGGCCCGCTCGGCGACGCCGAGGGCGAGGCGCCGTCGCCGGAGGGGCTGGGGGACGGCGTCTCCGAGGTGGCCGCGCGCGAGTCCGACGACGTGGCCTTCCACACCGCGGGGACGGCGATCAGCGCCGCGATGACCAAGAACACGCCGGCGATGACGACCCTGGGCAACTGCATCGCGTTCCTCCCCGGCCCGGTCGGGCCTCTCCGGCCCGCGGGCCGGAGGACCGCACGGGTGGCCGATGATGCTAGATCATTCTGGGACCTAGGTCCTTGCCGTGCCGATATCCCCATCGATAGGAATGCGTAACAGGCTAACGAGCACGGGGACGTGCCGCCGGGGGTCCGGGCAACGCATGATGGGGTCCATGGAAGACGGCATCAGGGTGGGCCTCCTGCTGGTGGCCACCCCCCAACTTGAGGATCCCAACTTCAGGCGCAGTGTCGTCCTGGTGGTCGAGCACGACCTGGAGGGGGGCACACTGGGGGTTGTCCTCAACCGGCCGACGGAGGTTCCGGTCGACCGGGTCCTGCCTCCCTGGGCCGAACTCGTCACGGGTCCCTCGGTGGTGTTCCAGGGGGGTCCGGTGGCGCTCGACAACGCGCTCGCCCTGGCCCGCCTTCCCGGCGAGGACGAGCCGCTCGGCTGGCGGGCGCTGGACGGCGGCACGGAGGTGGCCAGGGTCGGGCTCGTCGACCTGGACGCGCCGCCCGCGCTGCTGGCGCCCGAGCTGCTCCAGTTCCGGGTGTTCGCCGGTTACGCGGGCTGGTCGTCCGGCCAGCTGCACGCGGAGATCGAGGACGGGGCGTGGTACCTGGTGCAGGCCGAGGCCGGCGACGTGTTCGCCGCCGACCCCGACCGGCTGTGGCAGGAGGTGCTGCGGCGCCAGGACGGCGACCTGGCCTTCGTCTCCACTTTTCCCGAGGACCCGACGCTGAACTAAGGTGATTTCCGTGAGTACGAAGATCCTTCCCGACAGTGACACCCAGAGTGATGTCAAGCCTGATCTCTCGCACGGTGACGGCGATCATGAGCGGTTCGCCCACTATGTGAAGAAGGCCAAGATCACCGAGAGCGCGGTGGCCGGCACGCCGGTGATCGCGCTGTGCGGCAAGGTCTGGGTGCCCAACCGGGACCCGAAGAAGTACCCGGTCTGCCCGGAGTGCAAGGAGATCTACGAGTCCATGCAGCCGGGCAAGCAGGGCGACGACTGAGCGGGCACTGAGCACGACCGGCGTGGACGGCCGCTGACGGGCGGCGACATGCCAGGGTGATCCCGCGGTCGGCGGGGTGGCGGGCCGACCGCGGGATCATCGCGTTTCATCGAGGGATCGCCGGACGACCGTACGGGGGGAATGGATGCGGCGGTTTGCCGTGGGTTCGCTATGCGCACTGTTGGTCACGCTGTGTGCGGCTTCGAGTTCGAAAAGTGACGAGATCCGCCGGGGCGGTGAGCCTTGCGCGGCGTCCACCCGCTCCGGGGCGGGCCAGAGCGCGGCCAGACACGCCAGGCGCGACGGGGAAGACCTGGATCCGCGCCAGGTGGACGCCCTGCTCGCCGACCTCCGCCGCACGCTCCGGGAGAGGTTCGGCACCGACGACGAGAACCGGGTCGACGCGGCGCTCCGGATGAGCCGCCGCCGCGTCGTCGTCCCCGTCCGCTTCCACGCGATCTCCAGCGGACGGCGGGGACGGGTGGGGCCGTCCACCGTCCGGCGGCAGATCTCCACCCTGAACGCCGCGTACGGGGGCAGGAAGGGCGGCGTCGACACGGGGGTCAGGTTCCGCCTGGCCGGATACGACGTCACCGACAGGCAAGAGTGGTTCTGGCACCCGCAGCGTCACGAGGGCGAGATGAAGCGGCGCCTGCGCAGGGGCGGCCCCGGCACGCTGAACATCTTCTCCGCCGCCGTCGGGACGGACATGCTCGGCTTCTCCACGTTCCCCCAGTGGTACCGGGGCGAACCCCGCATGGACGGCGTCGTCGTCGACTACCGCAGCCTGCCGGGCGGCTCCAACCGCGGGTTCGACCGCGGCTACACGGCCGTCCACGAGATCGGGCACTGGCTCGGGCTGATGCACACCTTCGAGAACGGCTGCGAGCCGCCGGGCGACGGCGTGGCCGACACCCCGTACGAGGCGGAGCCCGCGACGGGCTGTCCGAGCGGCCGGAACTCGTGTCCGCAACGCGGCGGCGACCCCGTCCACAACTTCATGGACTACGCGCAGGACGCCTGTATGCGGGAGTTCACCGCAGGTCAGGGGCGCCGCGTCCGCGCCGTGTGGGCCGCCTACCGCGCCCCGAACCGCCGCGCCAAAGCTGTGGATCTCCGCACAGAACCGACGACGAGGGCGCGATCTGTCGGTGGGGCTCGGTAGCCTTCAATGACCGTGAGCACCTTCGCCGCATCGAGCATGCCCCCCGCCTTCCCCGAGCGGGCCGCCTGGGGGACCGCGTCGTCCCTGCGTGCCTGGCAGCAGCAGGCGCTTGAGGCGTACTTCGGGGAGAGCGGCCAGGAGCCGGGCCCGCGCGACTTCCTCACCGTCGCGACGCCCGGCGCCGGGAAGACGACGTTCGCGCTGCGCCTCGCGCGCGAGCTGATGGAGCGCCGCGCGATCGCCGCGATCACGATCGTCTGCCCGACCGAGCACCTCAAGCGGCAGTGGGCCGAGTCCGCCGCCCGCGTCGGCATCAAGATCAACCCGGAGTACCAGAACGGCGACGGCCCGGTCGGCAAGGACTTCGACGGCGTGGCCGTCACCTACGCGACCGTCGCGGCGCGTCCGGCGCTGCACCGCAACCGCACCGAGTCGCGCAAGTCGCTGGTCATCTTCGACGAGGTGCACCACGCGGGCGACGGCCTGTCCTGGGGCGACGCCGTCCGCGAGGCGTTCGAGCCCGCGACCCGCCGCCTGGCCCTCTCGGGCACGCCGTTCCGTACCGACATCAACCCGATCCCGTTCGTCCAGTACGAGGAGGGGCCCGACGGCGTCCGCCGCAGCCGGGCCGACTACACCTACGGCTACGGCCCCGCCCTGGCCGACGGCGTCGTCCGTCCGGTGATCTTCCTCGCGTACGCGGGGGAGATGCGCTGGCGCACCCGCGCCGGGGACGAGATCACCGCGACCCTCGGCGAACCGCTCACCCAGGACCAGACCTCCCAGGCATGGCGCGCCGCGCTCGACCCGAAGGGCGACTGGATCGGGCAGGTGCTCGCCGCCGCCGACCGCCGGCTGACCGAACTGCGCCGCGCCATCCCCGACGCGGGCGGCCTGGTCATCGCCTCCGACCACGAGGCGGCCCGCGCCTACGCCAAGATGCTGCGGTCGGTCACCGGCCAGGGCGCGACGATCGTCCTGTCCGACGACCCGACCGCGTCCAAGAAGATCAAGCAGTTCGGCGAGACCGAGGACCGCTGGATGGTCGCGGTCCGGATGGTCTCCGAGGGCGTCGACATCCCGCGCCTCGCGGTCGGCGTGTACGCCACGTCCACCAGCACACCGCTGTTCTTCGCCCAGGCCATCGGCCGTTTCGTCCGCGCCCGCAAACGCGGCGAGACGGCCTCGGTCTTCCTGCCCTCGGTGCCGACCCTGATGGGCCACGCCGCCGAGATGGAGACCGAGCGCGACCACGTCCTCGACCGCCCCGTCCGCGAGGACGGCCTGGACGACGACCTGATCGCCGAGGCCAACCGCCGGCAGGACACCCCCGACGTCGGCGAGGAGCTGGCCTTCGAGACCGTCGAGGCGTCCGCGACCTTCGACCGCGTCCTCTACGACGGCGGCGAGTTCGGCATGCACGCCCAGCCGGGCTCGGCGGAAGAAGAGGAGTACCTGGGCATCCCCGGCCTCCTGGAACCCGAACAGGTGACCGCCCTCCTCCGCAAACGCCAGGCCGAGCAGATGGCGGGCGAGCGCAAGAAGAAGACCGGCGACCCCCGCGCCGACCGCACCACCGCCGAAGACCTCGCCACCCTCCGCCGCGAGCTGAACGGCCTGGTCGGCGCCTGGAACCACCGCACGGGCCAGCCCCACGGCGTCATCCACAGCGAACTGCGCCGCTCCTGCGGCGGCCCCGCCATAGCCCAGGCGAGCGCCGAGGACATCCGCAAACGCATAACCAAGATCCGAGAATGGGCGACCAAACGCCGCCCCTGACCCCCCGGCTCAATCATGGGCCCTGAGCCACCCCAGAACCCTGTCCCGAAGCCCTGGCACCTGAAAAAGCGCGCTGCCGTGATAACTGCCCGCGGTCGTCTCAGCGGTACAGGAAACACGGACCTGTGTGAGCGCGGAGCAGAGCTGCGTGGAGTGCGCCGCGGGAACGAAGTCCTGTTGGGAATGGACGAGATACATCGGTGAATCGCCTTCGCCGGCGTGGGACCGGGCGGCCGCGTCGCTCCACTGCTCGGAGCAGGAGGCGCTGTCGGGATCGGGCGAGCAGCGCGCGAGAAGGGTGGCATTGTCGCGAAGCTTCACCTGCGCGGCGGTCGCGCCCGCGGCCTGCCCAGCGGCGTAGCCGAGACCCGGATCGGCGACGGGCGAGAGCGCGACGACCCCACGAACAAGGTCGCTCCCTTTCCCATGTGTTCCCGCCATGGTGGCGAGGTGGCCCCCGGCAGATGAGCCGAGCATCACGATCCGTCCCGGGTCGATGTTGAACGCGGCGGCGTTCTGGCGGATCCAGGCGATGGCGGAGTCCAGGTCGTCGCGTTGGGCGGGCCACGGCGCGTCGGTGTTGAGGCGATAGTCGACGGAGAACACGGCGTATCCCTGGCCGGCGAACCAGCGGGACGTGCCCGCCCAATCCTGCTTGTCCCCCTCGTACCAGTGCCCTCCATGAACGACGATGAGCGCGGGCCGCGGTTCTGGGCCGGACTGGTAATACGCGTCCAACTGCTGGCGCGGATGCTCGCCGTAGGCGTGGGTCGTCTCGACGGTCGTCCCGGCGACAGGCCGGGGGAACAGCCGTCGCACCGGAGCGTCCACGTCCGGAATCGTCGCGGGGTGCTTCCGGACGGGTGAGGGCGGGTCGCCGACCGGTTTCTCGGCGGGCGGTGGCGACGAGGTGCGCGCCCTTATCCAGGCCAGCGTCTTCGGCTTGGTGACGTCGGTGAGGAGGTGGCCGCCGCTCTGCGATCCCGCGACGGTCTCGGTGGTGACGGACACACCCGCGGCCTGGAGGGCTGCGGCAAGGTCATCAGCGTGACCTGCGGAGACATACGGGTCGTGCTCGGCGGTCAGCAGGTACATCGGGGCGTCGTCGGCGGACGCGCGGGACTTGGTGACGGTGTCGGCCCAGCGGCTCCAGCAGGGCTGGTCGGACTCGACCGGGTGACACCGGGCCAGGATCACCGCGTTGTCCCTGATCTTGCGCCGGAGCGCGGGCGAGGTGTCATGCGGCGCGCCGCCCCAGGAGCGGTAGGGCGAAGCGATCGCCGACAGACCGATCACCCCGCGCACGGTGGAGCCACCGGCCCCGTAGGTCCCGGCGGCGGTGGCCAACTGCCCCCCGGCCTGCGAACCCATGATGACGAGCTTGTCGGGGTCGAGGTCGAACCGGGCCGCCTCCGCCTTGATCCAGCGGATGGCGGCGAGCACGTCGTCACGGGGACCTGGCCAGACGACATCGGTGTTGAACCGGTGGTCGATGGAGAACACGGCCAGCTTCTGGTCGGCGTACCAGCGGGCGGTCTCGGCCCAGCCTCCACCCCTGCCGCCGCCGTTCCAGGCCCCGCCGTGCACGAGGATCAGACCCGCCTGCGGCGTGGACGCCGCGTGCCAGTAGGCGTCCATGACCTGCCGCTGGTGCGTACCGTAAGCGTAGGTGCCCTGCTGGATTTCCGCAGCGCGTGCACCAACGGTTCCACCCGCCAGGACGATGACCGCAACGAGAAGGGTGGTGACGACGCGCTTCATCGGCCGGCCTCGGGCAGAGAGATCCATACGCGCTGGAAGTCCAGCAGGTACTGATCATGCAGGACGTTGTCGTTGACCTCCAGCAAGGCGTCGTCGCCATGGTGCAAAGATTCGGCGTCATAGGTGTGGCTGCCGGTGTGCGGCGGCCTGGCAAATCAACCCGACATTCCGGACCCGGGCCCCGCCAGCAATAGCGTAATGTAAGGACGAATACCACGACATGCGTGGTAGGTGTTTTTGAACCGCCCAGCACGACCTGGCGAATCGCGGGAACTGGGGATTCCCTCCCGGATCGGGGTGGTCTGGTCGACGCGGGCAAGCTGGGCCTGAGAGTACTTCCGTAACATTCCCGGTACGATGCGAGTGCCGCAACGGCTGCGGCACTCGCATCGTGTTGGAGGCCCAGATGGCCCTGGAGCAATTGTTTTCGACCGTGGCAGGAATCCGGGCCGGGCTAATTCTTGTCGAGGACCCCCAGAGTTCTGATTCGCATGAAGACTGGGAGCCGATGGACTCCTTTGTGGATGCCGGTCCATCGTCGATTTACGTGTCGGTGCAGCCTTCGGTCGACGGTCCTGTGACTATTGCCGTGCTCGATGGCGATGAAGTGATTTCAGGGATGCAGCTCTACTATGAAGGTGAATTGATTCTCGACTCGAAATCTTGTGTCGTATTCGATGTGGATGAGAGCTTTTCGTTCCTGGTTCCATGCCCATCCGGCTCTGCCCGGATTCGAATTTATGCAGACGAGTTGGGCCTCGCTAGTTCCATCGCAGTTATCTTCGAGTCCCGCTAGTTGTAGATCATTGCCTGAGGTGACGGAGCGGGACGGGTTCTGGCGTGCGGTGGGACTTGGCCGTCACAGAGAGTCGTGTGCGTGGTGAAGGAGCATCGAAGCCCGTTCGGTGTGGATATGGAGATAACCGAACCTGTGGCCGGGGTCGAGGCGTTTCATCGACTTCGTGCCGTGGGGAGAACTGCGGCTATCGGCGCGGGAATACTCGATTCGGCGGGCCGTCGATCGGAGGCTTGGTTAGGTCGGGCGGGGCTTGGCGGCGGTTCGTTTGATGATTTGGGTTGCTAGTTCTTCGGGGGTTTTGGTTATGGGGAGGGTTGGGATGTTCTCGGTGGGGGTGGGGGGTTCTAGGGCTGCTAGTTGGGTGTCTAGGAGCGTTGGGTTGAAGAAGTGGCCTGTGCGGGATTTCAGGCGGGATTCCAGGGTTTCTCGGTCGCCGGTTAGGAGGATTATCTGAACTTCGGGGCGGCCGTTGGTCAGGAGTTTTCGGTAGGAGCGTTTCAGGGCGGAGCAGGTTACTACGCCTGGGCGGCCCGTTTTTAGGCGGTCGTCCATCCAGGCGGCTATCGCGTTCAGCCAGGGGAGGCGGTCTTCGTCGGTGAGGGGGTGGCCCTCGCTCATCTTGGCGATGTTGGCGGGGGAGTGGAACGTGTCGGCTTCCGCGTAGTCCCAGTTGAGGCGCTCGGCCAGGAGGGTGCCTACCGTTGTTTTGCCGCTGCCGGATACTCCGGCGATCAGGATGATCTGGGGTGGCACTGTCAGGGGCTCACTACGGGGGTGCCGGTGAGGGTGACGCCCGCGTCGGTTAGTTCGTCCAGGGCTCTGTCGGCGGTGGGCTTGGCCACGGCGGCGGTCAGGGTTAGGAGCACCGTGGTGTTCAGGCCCGCGCGGACGGCGTCGAGCGCTGTTGCTCGGACGCAGTGGTCCGTGGCTATGCCGACGATTTCCACTGTGTCTACGTGCCTGGTTGCCAGCCAGTCGGCCAGGGGGACGTCGTCGTCGGTGGTGCCCTCGAAGCCGCTGTAGGCGGCGGATTCGCGGCCCTTGCTGAAGACCGCCTCGATGGGGGCGAGCGCCAGGTTCGGGTGGAAGTCGGCGCCCGGGGTGCCGATGACGCAGTGCGGCGGCCAGGTGTCGACGTAGTCGGGGGTCTCGGAGAAGTGGCCGCCGGGGTCCAGATGGAAGTCGCGCGTCGCCACGATGTGCGCGTAGTCCGGACGGTGCGCCGCGACGTGGCCCGAGATCGCCGTGGCCACGTCGGCGCCGCCCGTGACGGCGAGTGAGCCGCCCTCGCAGAAGTCGTTCTGGACGTCCACGATGATCAGAGCCTTCATGGCCTCTCCCTTCCCTACGGTGGACGCTACCCCAGGCGCCTCTCAGTGGCGCGGGCCGCCGTCGATGAACTCGGTGGGGACGGCCGGTTCGCCCTTGGAGAGTTGCAGCGCGGTGGGCGGGAGCTCGGCGATGGACGCGGCGTGGCGCTCGCGGGCGGCCTGGAGTGGTTCGCGGCCTACTATCTCGCCGTCCCGGACGAGGGGTGCGAGGAGGACGCGGTCGTTGGGGCCCGGGGCCGGCTCTCCCGTGGTCACCATCTCGGCGTAGGCGGTGCCTCGGCCGTCTATGCGGCGGACGGCTGCCTTGCGCCCGCCCCGGCTCGGCTTGCCCGGGGAGCGTTTCGCCACGGGACGCATGGGCGCGGACGGGGTGTCGGAGCGGGCCACGAGTTTGTAGACCAGGGAGGCCGTGGGCGCGCCTGAGCCTGTGACCAGGGATGTTCCCACGCCGTAGCCGTTGACCGGGGCTGCCGCGAGGGCCGCTATGCCGTACTCGTCCAGGTCGCCGGTGACGACGATCCGGGTGTCGTGGGCTCCCAGGGAGTCGAGTTGGTCGCGGACGCTGCGCGCCATCACGCCCAGGTCGCCGCTGTCTATCCGGACCGCGCCGAGGGAGGGCCCGGCGAGTTCCACGGCCGTGCGGACGGCCCGTTCCACGTCGTAGGTATCGACCAGGAGAGTCGTGCTCTCGCCCAGGGAGGCGAGTTGTGCCTCGAACGCGTGCCGCTCGCTGTCGTGCAGGAGGGTGAACGAATGCGCGCTGGTCCCCGCCGTGGGGACGCCGTAGCGACGTCCCGCCTCCAGGTTGGAGGTCGTCGCGAAACCGGCGATGTAGGCGGCGCGGGCCGAGGCCACGGCGGCGTGTTCGTGGGTGCGGCGGGAGCCCATCTCGATGAGGGGGCGGTCCTGTGCCGCCTGGGCCATCCGGGACGCGGCGGACGCGACCGCGCAGTCGTGGTTCAGGATCGACAGCGCGATCGTCTCCAGCAGGACCGCCTCCGCGAACGTCCCTTCGACCACCAGGATCGGCGATTCCGGGAAGTAGCAGTCGCCTTCCGAGTAACCCCAGACGTGTCCGGAGAAGCGGTAGTTCTCCAGCCATTGCGCGGTGGGCTCGTCCACGATGCCGTCCGCGGTCAGGTACTCCAGCTCGGCGCGGCCGAACCGGAACGCCTCGATGGCGTCCAGCAGCCGTCCCGTACCGGCTACGACGCCGTAGCGGCGGCCCGCGGGCAGGCTGCGCGCGAACACCTCGAACACCGCGCGGCGGTCGGCGGTGCCGCTGCGCAGCGCCGCCTGGAGCATCGTCAGCTCGTAGCGGTCGGTCAGCAGGGCGGTGCCGTCACCAAGGTCCACAAGTGGAACCTTACGGCTCACTGTGTGCACCATGGACGTGCAGGCCATCACACCCGGCCGGACGCATAGCATCGGGGACTGGGCGGACCGACCGACGGGGAAAGGGGAGACACGGCCAAATGAGCGCCATGAGCACGGCGCCCGCGCCGGTCGAGCTGGAACGGCCGGACGTGGCGGAGGACGTGAGCTCCGACCGGCCCTGGCTGGCGATCGTGTGGAACGACCCGATCAACCTGATGTCCTATGTCACGTATGTGTTCCAGACCGTCTTCGGATATGGGAAGTCCAAGGCGGAGAAGCTGATGCTGGACGTCCACCACAAGGGCCGCGCGGTCGTGGCCAACGGCACCCGCGAGGAGATGGAACGAGACGTGGAGATCCTGCACTCCTACGGGCTCTGGGCCACCGTGAAGCGGGACGACTGAGAAGCCTGGGCGCGTCAATGAGCGATGTGAAGAAGACCCGGCACGGGATCAGGGTCCGGCTGGAGGCCGAGGAGACCGCGCTGGTCCGGGCGCTGATGGAGCAGCTGATCGCGCTCATCGGCGACACGCCCGGCGACTCCGGGGAGGGGCTCGCCTCGATCGGCATCTCCGAGAACGCCACCAAGTCCGACGACCCCGTCCTCGCCCGGCTGTTCCCCGACGCCTACCGCGACGACGGCGAGGCGGCCGGGGAGTTCCGCCGCTACACCGAGATGGGGCTGCGCGACGGCAAGCGGGAGGCCGCGGCCACGGTGCTGGGCTCGCTCGGCGAGACCGGCTCCGACACCGTGCTGGACGACAAGCAGGCGCAGGCGTGGCTGCGCGCGCTGAACGACGTGCGGCTCGCGCTCGGCACCCGGCTCGACATCGGCGAGGAGTGGTACGAGGAGGCCGCGCGGCTCGACCCGCGCGACCCGCGCACGCCGATGTTCGCCGCCTACGACTGGCTCACGATGCTGCAGGAGGGGCTCGTCCGCGCCCTCTGGTGATCTCGGCCGTACCCGGCCACGGACGACATCACCGATTGTCGGGACGCCGGTGCGGGGCGTGGCTAGCGTGGGACGCGGGTCCTCACCCCCGCGGGGCGCCGAGGCCCCGCCCGGACGAGCCGACACCGCACCCCGGAGGCCCCGATGTCCGCACAGCACAAGGCCGTCGGCGACATGCGGCTCGGCGACCACCTGTGCCTGTTCTTCGACAACGACGAGGAACGGCGGTCGATCATGGCCGACTACGTCCGGGACGGCGTGCGCGCGGGCCACAAGGTCGTCTACATCTCCGACGCGGTCGGCGCCCCCGACGTGCTCGGCTGGCTGCTCGGGGAGGAGCGGGCCGTGCCCGGGGCCGAGCTCACCGAGGCGATGGAGGCGGGCCACTTCGTCGTCCGCACGGCCGAGGAGACCTTCCTCGCCAGCGGGCGCTTCGACCCGCGCGAGAGCCTGGAGCTGATGGCGACCGAGATCGACCTCGCGCTCGTCCAGGGGTACCGCGGGGTGCGGATCGCCGGGGAGGCGCGGTTCTCGCTGCGCCGCTGGCCCGGCACCGACCAGCACGGCGACTTCGAGCGGATGCTCGACGAGGTCTTCATGACCGACGACCTGAAGGCGATGGCGATCTGCCAGTTCGACCGGCGCTGGTTCGGCGCCGCGCGGCTGGCCGACCTGGAGTCCTGCCACATGGGCCGGGTGCGGGTGAACGACTACCACGACGACGGGACGCTGCGCATCACGCCGATCTTCGGGCCGCCAGGGGCGGAGCTGGCCGGGGTCATCGACGCGGCGACGCGTCCGGCGGCCGAGCGGGTGCTGGAGTCGATCTCGACCCGCACCGGGCTGCTCTGCCTGGACCTGGGCGGTCTCACCGACTGCGACGAAGGCGGGCTGCGGCTGCTGACCCGCGCCGACCGCCCCGACCTCGGCCCCGACCGGGGGCTGCTACTGCGCGCCGTGCCGCCGGTGATCGCCGAGCGGCTCCGCTCGTCCGGGCTGGTGGCGCTGCCGGGCGTGTCGGTCGAGGACGCGCCCGGCTGACCCCGCTCCCCGTTGGTACCTTGGCGGCTGACCGGCGCTCCCTGAGGAGGTCGCATGGCGCACCCCGAGCAGTCCCGCACGGCGGTCGGCGCGATGCTCCCCGGCGACCACGCCTGCCTCGCCTACGACCATCCGGCGGAACGTGACGCGATCATGACGGCGTTCGTCTGGGACGGGCTGCGCGCCGGGGACGCCGTCCTCTACCTCGCCGAAGCCGGGCCCGACACCGCGAAGCGGCGGCTGCGCGCCGTGTTCGGCGCCGACGACCGCATCGAGGTCCTGCCCGCGTGCGGCGACCCGCGCGCGGCGGTCCGGTCGGCGTTGCGGCGCGGGTACGCGGGCGCCCGGCTCACCGTCGAGGCGTCGGCCGCGCCGCGCGGCCGGCCCGGCACCGCGCGGTTCGCCGCGTTCGAGGACGCGGTCGACCGGCTGGTCGGCGCCCACCGCCCCCGGGTGACGGCGCTGTGCCAGTACGACCTGCGCTGGTTCGACGCCGGACGGCTGCCCGCGCTGGAGGAGCGGCACGGCGCGCGCGTCCGCGCCGACGACGTGTTCGACGACGGCGTCCTGACGATCGCGCCGCTGTTCGCGCCGCCCGGCCTGCGGCTGTCGGGCGTGCTGGACGCCTCGACGCTCCCCGCGCTCGTCGCGGCGCTGCGCGACCTGGACGAGGGCGCCGCGCACCTGTGCCTCGACCTGTCCCGGCTCGACTTCTGCGACCTGGAAGGGGTGCGGGCCTTGGTGGAGGCCAACCGGTCGACCGCGGTGCTCGACCGGCAGATCATCCTGCGTGCGACGCCCGGCTGCGTGGAGTTGATGCTGCGCGTGTCCGGCTGGCGGGACTCGCCCGGGATCGTCCTGGAGGCCACCGGATGATCGGGTTCTCCGCCGAGCCGCCCGCCCGGCCCGTGGCCGACCACACGGCCGCGCCCGCCCCGGGAGAGGGCGCCGACGTGCTCGTCCACCAGGCGCTCGTCTACCGGACGCGGCGCGAGCTTGAGCTGACCGCCGTCCCCTACCTGCGCGCGGGATGCCGCGGCGGCGAGGCGGTGGTGGTCGTCGCGGCGCCGGAGGTGACCGCGTTCCTGGGCGGGCGGCTCGGCGCCGAGACCGCCTCCCATGTCGAGTTCCTCGACGCCGGGGGCTGGTTCGGGGGCCCGATGCACGCGCTGGCCACCTGCTTCGACCGCACGCGCGCCGACTGGTGGCCGCGCGGGCGGGTGCGGCTGCTCACCGAGCCGGTCTGGACGGGCCGCACGGCGCTGGAGGTCCGCGAGTGGAAGCGGCACGAGGCGATCCTCAACGTCGCCTTCGCCGGGACGCCGACCGCGATCATGTGCCTGTACGACGCGTCCGCGCTGCCCGGGCACGTCGTGGCCGACGCGTCCCGCACCCATCCCGAACTCGCCGGGCCGGACGGGAGCGTGCCGAGCGCGCACTTCACCGACCCCGCCGACTTCTACGACGAGTGCAACACGGTCCCGCTCTCGCAACCGCCCGCGGCCGCCGCGTGCAAGGCGTTCTCCACCGGCGAGCTGCCCGCCCTGCGCGACTTCCTCGCCGCCGAGGCGGGACGCCTCGGGCTGCCCGGCGACCGCTCGCTCCCGTTCGTGCTGGCGGTGAACGAGGTCGCCACGAACATCATCCGCGAGGGCGGCGGGCGCGGCGCGCTGTGGGTGTGGGCCGAGGACGGCGAACTCCTCTGCGACGTCAGCGACCCCGGCCGCGTCCTCACCGACCGGTTCCTCGGCTACGCGCCGCCGCACGGACGGCGCCGGCACGAGGCCGCGATGTGGGCCGTCCGGCGGCTGTGCCACATCGTCGAGATCCGCACCGGCGTGGACGGGACGCGCCTACGCATGCACGTCAAGCTGTGACCGACCCCGTGTCCCCCGGCACCCGGGCGCCCCGGCGGCGCCCGGTAATCTTCGGGGCATGCTGAGGATCGAACGCGCCCTCGTCGACAAGATCATCGCGCATGCGCGCGCCGACCACCCCGACGAGGCCTGCGGGATCGTGGCGGGGCCCGCCGGGTCGGACCGGCCCACCCGGTTCATCGCGATGACCAACGCCGAGCGTTCGCCGACCTACCACAACTTCGACAGCCGGGAGTGGCTCCAGGTCGACCGGGAGATGGACGACAACGACGAGGAGATGATCGTCCACTACCACTCCCACACCGCCACCGAGGCCTACCCGTCCCGCACCGACCTCGCCTACCTGCGCTCGCCGCTGGCCGACCCGCGCGTCCACCGGCTGCTGGTCTCCACCCGCGACCCGGACGAGGCGGAGGTCCGCTCCTACCTGCTGGTGGACGGGGAGATCGTCGAGGAGGAGGTCGAGATCGTCGAGTCCTACGGCTGAGGGCGCCGGGCGCTGACGTGCGGGAGAGGGGCCGGTAAACTGGTCGTCATGGGGACGAGCGGGCACAGGGCGGGCGCGCGGCGCCGGGTCCGCGCCGCGCTCAACGCCGCCGTGCCGCCCGTGCAGAGCTTCCTGTTCGGGCACTCGCGCGCCGAGGTCGTCTACGACTGTCGCTGACGCGTGTCTCCGCCGCGCAGCGCCGTGCCGCTGACGCGCCCGAATCCAGCGCCCGGAATTCCCGCGCGCCCCGCCCGGTTGTCACGCTGGGGCGGGGAGCCCCGTACGACCTAAGGAGATCATCGCGATGGCGATCGAGGTCCGGATCCCGACGATCCTGCGCAACCTCACCGACGGCGCCAAGGCCGTCGACGGCAAGGGCGGCACGCTCGACGAGCTGTTCGCCGACCTGGACGCGCGCCACCCCGGCCTGCGCGCCCGGCTGGTGGACGACGGCAAGCTGCGCAAGTTCGTCAACGTCTACCTCAACGACGAGGACGTGCGGTTCCTCGGCGGCCTGGAGACCCCGGTCGGCGACGGCGACAACGTCACGATCCTCCCCGCCGTCGCCGGCGGCTGAGCCGGCCGCGGGCAGATCTCATGCGCTTCGACTCGCTGCTGGACTCCCTCGGCGGCACCCCGCTGATCGGGCTGCCGCGGCTCTCGCCGTCCGCCGACGTCCGGCTCTGGGCCAAGCTGGAGGACCGCAACCCCACCGGCTCGGTGAAGGACCGGCCCGCCTTCCACATGATCGAGAAGGCGGAGAAGGACGGGCTGCTCACGCCCGGCTGCACGATCCTGGAGCCGACCTCGGGCAACACCGGCATCTCGCTGGCCATGGTCGCCAAGCTGCGCGGCTACAACATGATCTGCGTGATGCCCGAGAACACCTCCGCCGAGCGCCGCCAGCTGCTGGAGATGTGGGGGGCGCGGATCATCTCCTCCCCGGCGGCGGGCGGCTCGAACGAGGCCGTCCGCGTCGCGAAGGGCCTGGCCGCCGAGAACCCCGACTGGGTGATGCTCTACCAGTACGGGAACGAGGCCAACGCGCTCGCGCACTACGAGACGACGGGCCCGGAGATCCTCGCCGACCTGCCGTCGGTCACCCACTTCGTCGCCGGGCTCGGCACGACCGGCACGCTGATGGGCGTCGGGCGCTTCCTGCGCGACCACGTCCCCGGCGTGAAGATCGTCGCGGCCGAGCCCCGGTACGGGGAGCTGGTGTACGGGCTGCGCAACATCGACGAGGGCTTCATCCCCGAGCTCTACGACGACTCCGTCCTGACCACCCGGTACTCGGTCGGCTCCCGGGACGCGCTGCGCCGCACCCGTGAGCTGCTCGAACAGGAGGGCGTCTTCGCGGGGATCTCCACCGGCGGCGCGCTGCACGCCGCGCTCGGCATGGCGGCCAAGGCCGTCAAGGCGGGTGAGCGCGCCGACATCGTGTTCGTCGTCGCGGACGGCGGATGGAAGTACCTGTCCACCGGCGCGTACGGCGGCACCCTGGAGGAGGCCGAGGCGCGCCTGGAGGGCCAGCTCTGGGCCTGATCCCGGATCCGGCGCCGGCCTTCCCCAGCGAACGCGGTTCGGTCGGCGCGGTAGAGTCTCGTCCTGGAACGTGATTCTAGAACCGTGCCGGCCGCACGCCGCCGCGCGGGACCGGGGAGGGTACGGATGAGCAGGTTCGGGGACTCCACCGCCGTCCGGCGGGTGGCCGAGGGGCGGTACGAGACCGTCCTGGACGGGGCGTTCGGGTTCGCCGACGCGATCAACGGCGGCTACCTGATGGCGATCCTCGGCCGCGCCGCCGTGGAGGTCTCCCCGCACGCCCACCCCGTCTCCACCGCCGCGACCTTCCAGCGCGTCGCGCGCCCCGGCCCCGCCGAGGTGATCGTCGAGCCGCGCAAGGTCGGCCGCACCGCCGCGACGTCGCTGGTCACGCTCGTCCAGGACGGGCGCCGCGCGGTGGACGCGCTGATCACCACCGGCACGCTCGACGGCGCCGCCGAGCCCTCGTGGAGCGACACGCCGCCACTCCCGCCGCTGCCGCCGCTGGAGGAGTGCGCCGACTACCAGCCGGACCCGGGCGACGAGGGCATCGCCACCCAGCTCGACATGCGCTTCGACCGCGCCACCATGGGCTGGCTGGACGGGCGGCCCAGCGGCAGGCCGGAGATCCGCGCCTGGTTCCGCTTCCGCGACCCGCACGAGCCCGACGCGCTCGCGCTCGCGCTCGCCGTGGACGCCCTCCCGCCCGTCGTCTTCAACCTCGGCGTCAAGGGCTGGTCGCCCACCGTCGAGCTGACCTGGCACCTGCGCGCCGTCCCCGCGCCGGGCTGGCTCGCCCTGCACGGCTCGGGGCGGCTGCTGTCGGGCGGCTGGTTCGACGAGGAGGTCGAGGTCTGGGACTCCGCCGGACGCCTCGTCGCGCAGAGCCGGCAGATCGCCCGCGAAGGGCGCTGACCGCTTCCCCACCCGGACCGGGAATTGCGGACGCGCCCCCTCCCGGATCCGGCGTGAGGCGTTTCACCGGCGTTTCGCCACGTCCGGCCGAACGACCAGGCGCGACCCGCGTGAACTGCGCCTATTTCCTGGGGATGACCATGTGATGTACACCGCATGGCGTGCTTCCGCGTCGCGAACTCGCCTAGCCTTGGACACCATGTCAACGTCACCGGGCGCGGATGCCCCGATCGGCATCTTCGACAGCGGCTTCGGCGGTCTCACCGTCGCGCGGGCCATTCTCGACCAGCTCCCCGACGAGCCGATCCTCTACCTCGGTGACTCCGCGCGCCAGCCCTACGGGCCGCGCCCGATCGCCGAGGTCCGCGCGTTCGCGCTGGAGATGCTCGACCGGCTGGTCGAGGAGGGCGTGAAGATCCTCGTGATCGCCTGCAACAGCGCCAGCTCGGCGATGCTGCGCGACGCGCGCGAGCGCTACGACGTCCCGGTCATCGAGGTCATCAACCCCGCCACCCGGCGTGCCGCCCGCGCCACCCGCAACGGGCGGGTCGGGCTCATCGCGACCGAGGCCACCGTCAACAGCCGCGCCTACGAGGACGCCTTCGCCGCCGCCCCGCACATCGACCTCGTCAGCGCCGCCTGCCCGCGCTTCGTCGAGTTCGTCGAGGAGGGCGTGACGATGAGCCCCGAGCTGCTGGACGCGGCGCGCGGCTACCTCCGGCCGATCATCGACGCGGGCTGCGACACGCTCATCCTCGGCTGCACCCACTACCCCCTCCTCACGGGCGCGATCTCCTATGTGGTCGGCGATGGGGTGACACTGGTATCGAGTGCCGACGAGACCGCCAAGGACGTGTACCGGGTGCTGCATGACCGTGGGCTCGCCCGCGCGGAGCCGACGCCGGAGCCGGCGCACCGCTTCCGCGCCACCGGCGACCCCGGCGTCTTCGCCGCGCTCGGCCGCCGGTTCCTCGGGCCGGAGATCGGCGCGGTGGAGACCGGCGCCGTCCCCGTCCATCGTCCCCCCTCGGCCGGTACCGCCCTGAGCAAGGCACTGACCACCTGATTCCTCGGGGACACAAGGGAGGAGCGAGCGTGCGGGTCACTGTGATCGGCTGCTCCGGCAGTTTCCCTGGGCCGGACAGCGCCGCGTCCAGCTACCTCGTCGAGGCGGAGGGGTTCTCCATGCTCCTCGACATCGGCAACGGCTCGATCGGCGCGCTGCAACGCTTCCACGGCGTGCTCGACATCGACGCCATCTGCATCACGCACCTGCATCCCGACCACTGCCTCGACCTCACGGTCTACTGGATCGCGCGGACGTACTGTCCGGGCGGCCCCGCCCCCCGCATCCCGGTCTACGGCCCGCGCGGCACCGCCGAGCACATGATCAAGGCGTACGAACTGGACCCGAACCCGGGGATGACCGACACCTTCGACTTCCGCGACCTCGTGACCCGGCCGACGGGCATCGGCCCCTTCACCGTGACCGCCGCGCGGATGAACCACCCCATCGAGGCGTACGGGCTGCGCGTCGAGCACGGCGGGCGCGTCTTCACCTACTCCGGCGACACCGGGCCGAGCGAGACCCTCGTCCGGCTGGCGGGCGGCTCCGACCTGTTCCTGTGCGAGGCGGCGTTCGCGCAGCGTCCCGGGCTCCCGCCCGACATGCACCTGAACGGGCGGGAGGCGGGCGAGCACGCCGAGCGCGCCGAGGCCGGACGGCTCGTGCTCACCCACCTGCTGCCGTGGAACGACCCGGCGCAGACGCTCGCCGAGGCCAAGGCGAGCGGCTACCGGGGCCCGATCGAGCTGGCCGAGGTCGGCACCGTCTACGACCTGTGAGGCCGGGCGAGCGGCGACGCCGCTGCCGCCGCGCATGCTGCCGCCGCGCGTGCCGCCGCCGGGCGTGCCACTAAGGTGGGCGCATGCCTCGCCCCGATGATCGCGCATCCGACCAGCTCCGTCCCGTCCGCGTGCAGCGCGGGTGGCTCGACCACGCGGAGGGGTCGGCGCTGATCGAGTTCGGCGGCACCCGGGTGCTGTGCGCCGCCTCCGTGCAGGACTCGCTGCCCCGCTGGCGGCGCGAGAGCGGCCTCGGCTGGGTCACCGCCGAGTACGCGATGCTGCCGCGCGCCACCAACACCCGCAACGACCGCGAGTCGATCCGCGGCCGGGTCGGGGGCCGCACCCACGAGATCTCCCGGCTGATCGGCCGCTCGATCCGCGCGTGCGTCGACTTCAAGGCGCTCGGGGAGAACACCGTCCAGCTCGACTGCGACGTCCTGCAGGCCGACGGCGGCACCCGCACCGCCGCGATCACCGGCGCCTACATCGCGCTCGCGGACGCGGTGTCGTGGATGCGCGGCCGCCGGCTGCTGCGCGGCGAACCGCTGATCACCTCGGTGTCGGCGATCAGCGTCGGGCTGGTGGACGGCGAGGCCCGCCTCGACCTGTGCTACGAGGAGGACTCGGCCGCCGAGACCGACATGAACGTCGTCTGCACCGGCGACGGGCGGTTCGTCGAGGTGCAGGGCACCGCCGAGGGCACCCCGTTCGACCGCGCCGAGCTGGACGCGCTGCTCGACCTCGCGGCGGGCGGCTGCGCGGAGCTCACCCGCATCCAGGCCGAGGCACTCGCACGGTGACCCGGATCGTCCTCGCCACCCGCAACGCGGGCAAGGTCGCCGAGCTGCGCCGCATCCTGTCCGGCATCGACGTCGCGGGCCTCGACTCCTTCCCGGACGCGCCCGAGGTGCCCGAGACCGAGCCGACGTTCGAGGGCAACGCGCTGCTCAAGGCCCGCGCGATCGCCGCGCACACCGGGCTGCCCGCCGTCGCCGACGACTCCGGCCTGTGCGTGGACGAGCTGAACGGCATGCCGGGCGTGCTGTCGGCCCGCTGGTCGGGCCGGTTCGGCGCCGCGTCCGGCGACCGGGACGCCGCGAACCTCCAGCTCGTCCTCGACCAGCTCGCCGACGCCCCCGACGGGCGGCGCGGCGCGTCGTTCGTGTGCGCCGCCGCGCTCGTCCTGCCGGGCGGCGTCGAGCACTGCGTCGAGGGGCGCATGCGCGGCGCCATCATCGACGCGCCGCGCGGCACCGGCGGCTTCGGCTACGACCCGGTCTTCGTTCCGGAGGGCGGGTCCCGCACGACCGCCGAGATGTCCCCGGAGGAGAAGGACGCGATCAGCCACCGCGGCCGCGCGTTCCGCGCCCTGGCCCGGCTCCTCCCCGACGCGCTCGTCTACTAGGAAAATCGGGGGCGTGACAACCCGCGTGGGACGGGTGGGGGTTATTGGGGGTGTAACGATGTCCTCCCCCTAGGAGCAACATGATCGACAAGGGTCGCGTCCGCCGCGGGCCGATGCTCGTCCTGGCCGGGCTCGGCGGGACGGGCGTCCTCGCCGCAGGGCTCTGGCTCGCCACGGGCGCGAGCGGTTCGCCCGAGGCCGCGCCGGTGGCCGCCCGGGGCGCGCTGGCGACACGGACGCTGGCGCCCAGGCCCGTGCCCACGCCCGTGTGCCCGACGCCGACGGCGAAGGTGCCGCGTCCGGTGCCCCCGACGTCGAAGGTGCCGCGTCCACGGCCCTCGACCAAGGCGCCGCACCCCGTGCCGACCGCGTCGAAGCCGCCGCGCCCCCGGCCGTCGGACCAGCCCTACCCGACGCCGACGGCCTCGAAGCCGCCGCGTCCGACGCCCACCGGCACGCCGCACCCGACGCCGACCGCGTCGAAGCCGCCGCGTCCGACGCCGACCGCCAGGCCGCCGCACCCGACGTCGACGGCCAAGCCGCGCCCCACCTCGACGGCCAAGCCGCGCCCCACCTCGACGGCCAAGCCGCGCCCCACCTCGACGGCCAAGCCGCGGCCCACCGCGGCTCCCTCCGACGGGGCGCACTGCGGCTCGGCGCCCGGCCAGCGGGGGTAGGTGCGGTCTGTCCACCGTGAGCACCCAGGAGACCCGCGGGGCGGAGAGCACGTTCGAGGAGTTCGTGAACGCCACCGCGGGTCGCCTGCTGCGCACCGCCGTGTTCCTCGTCTACGACCGCCATCTCGCCGAGGACCTGCTCCAGACCGCCTACGAGCGGGTCGCGCGGCGGTGGCGGCGCGTCGCGGCGGGCAATCCCGAGGCGTACACGCGCAAGGTGCTGGTCAACCTCGCGATCGACGAGAACAAGCGGCGGGCCCGGCGGCGGGAGCGGCCGGTCGGGTCGGTCGCGGACGTGGAGCGCCTCGTCCAGGCCGCGCCGCCGGGGGCCGGCGGGGGAGAGTTGGACGAGGTGCTCGGCGCGCTGCCCGCCAAGCAGCGGGCGGTGCTCGTGCTGCGCTACTGGTGCGACCTCAGCGAACAGGAGATCGCCGACACGCTCGGGATCTCCCGGGGGACGGTGAAGAGCCACACCTCGCGGGCCATGTCGGCGCTGCGGGAGCGTGTGAAGGGGGGCCGGGTCCATGGACGATGACCTCGACGCCCTGCTGCGCGAGCACTACCGCGCGGCCGCCGACCGGATCGAGGTCGGCCCGCGGAGCGTCCGCCGGTTCCAGGACGCGGGCCGGGAGGCGGGCGGGGACGGGGGCGCGGTGCCACTGCGGAGCCTCGCGCGCCGCTGGGCGCCCCCGCTGCTCGCCGCCGCCGTCACGGCGGCGGTCGTGGTGGCCGTGGCGCTCCTGCTGTGGCCGGGCCAGGGCGGGACGCGGAGTCCCGAGCCGCCGCGCCCGCTGGCGCCGCCGGAGTCTCCGGCGGCGTCCGTCCCGCCGGTCCCGTCGGCGGTGCCGAGTTCGCCCACCCCGTCGCGCACGGCGGGGACACCGGGCCCGTCGGACATCTCGGGTACGCCGCGCTCGCAGGGCCCGACCAGGAGAGGAGCGACGGGAAGGCCGACGCCGACGGCGACGGGTTCGTCGCCACCGCCGCCGACGTCCTCACCCGACCCGGAGCCGACGCAGCGGCCCGGACGGTCGACGCCCACGCCGTACGGGCGTTGAGGGTCAGGTTCGGCCGAGGCGCAGGCCGGGGAGCATGTCCCAGCCGACGGTCTCCAGCACGGCGCGGAGCTGCGGCGACACGCGGTCGAGGACGATCCCGCCGGGCCCTTCGCGGCTCGCCGCGATCGCGGCGAGGATGTTGATGGCGCCGAGGTCGATGAAGTCGAGCCGGGCGAGGTCGAGGTGGAGGTCGCCGCCCCCGGCGCGGGAGGCCGAGGCGGTGAGCTCGCGGTCGAGCACCGTGTGCCGGGACGCGTCCAGCTCGCCCGACAGCGCGAGCCCGGCGGGACGGAACGTCCGCACGATCCGGAGCACCGCGTCCTCGAACTCGGGGTCGGGCGCGGCGAACACGGTGTGCCCCTCGCCGAGCGCGTCCGGCTCGCCGGGGTTGCAGCGGCGCCGGTCGAACTGGCAGAGCGCCATGACCTGGGTGCTCGGCGGCACGGTCCGCTCCAGGTGGCGCTCGAAGTACAGCACCCGCTCCAGCCCGGCGGGCGAGCGCAGCGCGCGGGTCAGGTCGGCGGCGACGCGGATCGCGCGGTAGCCGTCCCGCGCGGCGCGGTCGATCTCGGCGGCCGCGGCCGCGACGGCCGCCGCCGGGTCGAACGTGCCGCCCTCGCGCGGCCCGGCGGGCAGGAAGGTCAGCGTTCCGGCGGGCGCGTCGGCGGGGACGCCGGGGACGGCGTCGCAGGCCGACCCGGCGAGGTAGACGACCTTCTCCTGCGCGAGCAGCCCGTCGCGGACGAACGCGCCGGTGATGTGCCGCTGCTCGTCCTCGCCGCCGTAGAAGAGGCACGCGTGATCGCCGGGCCGCAGGTCGCGGACCGGCCGGTGGATGGACCAGAGGGTCTCCATGACGCCTCCAGGTTACGGTGCGGCGACCCTCCGCAGGGGGCGCTCGCCCACCGGGGTTTGCCGCTATCTGAGACCCAGAACGAAACCGGTCACCGGCGGACGCGCAGCCGCACGAACGTGCCGTCCCACCCGGCGCGCAGCTCCATCAGATCGACCAGGAGCCGGACCGTCCACAGCCCGAAACCGCGTTGCAGCGCCGACCCGGGCGGGATGAAGCCGGTGAGCGGGCTCGGCCGCCAGAAGCCGTTGTCGCCGATCTCGCAGACGAGGTCGGCGCACTCGCGCCACACCCACAGCCCCATCGGCGGGATGCCGTGCTGGAGCGCGTTCGCCGCGACCTCGTTGGCGGCGGTGACGAGGTTCTGCGCGGGCTGGCGGGCCAGGCCGTGCGTCAGCGCCCGCTCGGCGACGAACGAGCGCAGCGCGTGCAGGTCGTGGCCGTCGATCGCCAGGTACTCGGCGTCGCACGGCCGCGCCGGGCGGCGGCCCCGGTCGCATTTCGCGCCGAACGTCGCCGGGTCGACATAGGAGTCGTTGCCGCCGGTGCGGCCGTCGCACAGCAGCAGCGGATGCGTCCGCCGGGCCTCGTCGAGCACGCGCGGGGGCAGCGACCCGGTGTCATAGGGGCACAGCGCCCGCGCGCCCGAGCCCGCGAACACCACGTTGATCAGCGACTCGTAGCGGATCCACTCCAGCGTCTGCCGGTCGTCCCAGCCGTCCCAGACGGGCTCGGCCAGCGCGCAGACGCTGCGCGGCGCGCTCTGCGCCACGATCGTCTGGTAGTCGCGCAGGGTGCGGACGGGATGCCGGTAGAAATCCGCCGAGTCGAAGTAGGCGATGGCGGCGCCCTTCGGCTCGAAGACCTCGCGCAGCGCGGACAGGTTGGGCTCGCGCACCACCGCGACCACGGCCTGCCCCCGCTCCAGCCCCGACCGCAGGTAGGGGACGGTGACCGACAGGAAGTCCGCGTGGTCGTCGTAGAGGAACGCCCGGTGCTCCAGTGTCATCAGAGGACGTCCTCCGTCTCCGGGAGCCCGTCGCCGCCGCGGGTCAGGCCGGGCAGCCGGTGCCAGCCGACCATCTCGATGACGTTCTCGACGTCGGGCGGGAGGTGGTCGAGGACGAGCGCCTCGTCGGCGTGCAGCCGGGTGGCGTGCTGCGCCAGCAGGCCCAGCCCGCCGAGGTCGATGAAGCCGAGCCGGGAGAAGTCGAGGTGGACCCGCCGCCGGGCGGTGCTCACCTGGGCGAGCTTCTCGGCGAACACGGCGTGTCTGGCGGCGTCGAGTTCGCCCTCGACGCGCAGCCCGTTGGGCTCGAAGGTGCGCACGATCTTCAGGATCCCGTCGTCGAATTCGGGGTTCACTTCCACCAGGACCTCGTGGGTATCCCGTAGGGCGACCAGCTGGTCGCGCGGGCAGGCGCGCCGGTCGACCTGGCAGATGGCCATCGCCATCGTGCTGGGCGACACGGCGTCGCCGACGCGGTGCTCGCAGCCGAGCATGCGCCGCAGGCCGGCGGCCTCCGGACCGTTCAGCACCCAGCTGTGGTCGGTCGTCAGCCGGACGGCGCGGAAGCCCTGCCCGAACGCCGCCTCGACCTCGCGGGACAGGGTGTCGAGCATCTTCGCGGGCTCGAAGCCGCCGTCGCGGTCGAGGCAGGCGTCGCGGCGGGCGATGACGCGCAGCTGGCCCGTCCTGGTGTAGGCGGCGAGGCCGGCGCGGAGGTCGGCCTGGGGGTCGGCGTCGGCCGGGTCGCCCGCGCGGACGCCGGGGCGGGGAGCGGGAGTGAGCCCCGGCAGCGACTCGGGCGGCAGGTCGGTGACGTAGACGACCTTCTCGTTCGTCTGCAAACCCTCGCGGACGAAGGGGCCGATGACGGCGTCGCGCTCGGCGGCGCCGGAGTAGGCCAGCCAGGCGTGATCGCCCGGTCGTACGGCGCTGACGGGTCGCTTGGCGAACCAGGGTGTCTCCATGGCCTGCCCATCGAGGTTGTCACGGATTCGTCCAGGGTACGCCGGTCCCGCGGTTTTGGAAGCCCAACGCATATGTTCGATCACACTCCGTTGACGCTCTCCGCCGGCACGGCCGGTAGCGCGAGCCTCAGCCGGACGGTCGTGCCGCCGTCGCCGGCGCGGATCTGGACGATCGAGCACAGCAGGCGGACCGCCCACAGCCCGAACCGTCCGCCGCCCTCCGCGCCGGTCTCGCCGCCCGTCCCGTCCACGGCGGGCCGTGGTGGGACGAGCCCGTAGGCCGCGCCGGAGGGCCACCGCCCCTCGTCGGTGACCTCGCACACGAGCGCGGGCCCGCCGGACGCGTCGGTCCACAGCCGCAGGACGATCGGCGGCTCGCCGTGCCGCAGCGCGTTGGTGACGACCTCGGTGACCGCGACCAGCAGCCGCTGGACGCCCTCCTCGGGCAGCCGCGTCTGCCGCGCGTAGTCGCTCACGTAGGCGCGCAGCCAGTACAGGTCGGGACGGTCGATCTTCAGCGCGTCGGCGTCGCCGGGCGGGGGAGGCAGCGGCTCGCCGTCGCAGAGCGCGCTGTAGGCCCAGGGGTCCATGTAGCCGGGGTTCGCCACGGCCCGGTCGCCGCGCAGCGACTCGGGGTGGGTGCGGCGCGCGGCGGCGACGACGCCCGCCGGGAGCGAGGCCGCGTACGGGCACAGCAGCGACGCGCCGGTGCCCTGGAACGCCACGTTCACGATCGCCTCGACCCGCTGCCACTCGATGACCTCCAGCGGCGGGCGCGACGCCCACACCGGGTCGCCGAGCACGCGCAGCCGCCGCCCCTGCCAGGCGGTGTTGTCGGCGTCGCCGAGGCAGTCGGCGAGCGTGCGGGTCGGGTGGGCGTACCAGGTCGCGGCGTCGGCGAACTCGACCCCGGCGGCGGCCGGGCCGAGGGCGTCGCGCAGCAGCTCCTCGCGTCCGACGCCGGTGACCGCGACGACCCGGTCGCCCGCGTCCACGCCGTCGCGCAGGAAGGGCAGCGCGCCGCCGAGGAACTCGTCGACCCCGTCATAGGGCAGTACGCGGTGGGTGAAGGAAGCGCTCACGGTGGCCCACCCGGTTCTGATCACGATGATCATGGCGATGCCGTCCACCCGGCGCGGGCGGACGCACCCAGCGTAGGCCGCGCGGCCCCGCCGCGCAGGCCGGGAATTTCACATACCGCGATTCGGGACAGGACCGAAATGTCCCTCCGGACGGGTTCGCCGTGCCAGCGCCGCCCGCAGGCCCGGAGCGAACCGCGCGATTAATTCATCCGCCGGCATGGAGGCGACCGGCTCCACGGCCAGCACGTAGCGGACGAAGATCACCCCGGCGAGCTGGGTGCCGAACGCGGCGGCGCGGCCCCGGGCGTCGACGCCGCCGATGTGCTCGGCGATGCGGTCGATCATCTCGTGGCCGATGACGTCGCGCAGCAGCCGGATCAGCTCGGGATCCTGCGTCGCGGCCGTCACCATCAGGCGCAGCGGGCGTCCGCTGGCGGGGTCGTCCCAGGCGCCGAGCAGTGCCCGCAGGACGCGTTCGGGCAGCGTGGCGGGGTCGCCGGGCAGCGCGGCGGCCAGCACGTCGGGCGGGTTGGCCAGGAGCCCGAGGACGGCGCCGAACAGGCCCTTCTTCGAGCCGAAGAAGTAGCTGATCAGCGCCGCGTCCACGCCGGCCTCGGCGGCGATCGAGCGCATCGTGACGGGCCCGTACCCCTCGGCCAGGAACCGGCGGCGCGCCACCGCGAGGATCTCCTCCCGGGTGTGCGAGCCGCCCGCCCGCCGCCCCCGCGATTTATTCATCACGGTTGAAATATAGCCCTCCCGAGGACGAGATTCGAGGTGCCGCGCAGGGCGGCAGGCCCAGTCCAGGCCCAGCTCAAGGAGGCTTCCGATGGCCATCACCCCACCGGCACCGGGCGGGACGCGGCGGGGCGTGCTGCCCGCCGTGATGCTCGCCCTCGCCACCGTCGTCTCGGCCGTGGCGTCCCTCAACACGGCGGTGCCCTCCATCGCCCGCGACACCGGCGCCACCCAGACGCAGCTCGCCTGGATCATCGACGCCTACGCGCTCGTGTTCGCCGCGCTGCTGCTCCTCGGCGGCGCCGTCGGCGACCGCTACGGCCGCCGCCGCGCGCTCGCCGCCGGGCTCGCGGTGTTCGGCGCCGGATCGGCCGCCGCGATGCTCGCGAGCGACCCCGGCTGGCTGATCGCGATGCGCGGCGTCCTCGGCGTGGGCGCCGCGCTGGTGATGCCCGCGACGCTGTCCACGATCACCGCCACGTTCCCGGCCGAGTGGCGGACCCGCGCGGTCGGCGCCTGGGCGGGCGTCGCGGGCGCGAGCGCGATCTTCGGGCTGCTCGTCTCGGGCGGCCTGCTGGAGGCGTGGTCGTGGCGCTCGGTGTTCGCGCTGAACATCGCGCTGTCGGTGGTCGCGCTGGCGGCGACGCTCGCGGTCGTCCCCGAGTCGGCCGACGCGGCGGCGCCGAGGCTGGACGTCACCGGCGCGCTGATCACCGTCGCCGGCCTCGGCGCGGGCGTCTACTCGGTCATCGAGGCGCCCGCCGAGGGCTGGACGAGCGCCCGGACGCTGCTCGGCCTCGCGGTCGCGGTCCTCGTGCTCGCCGGTTTCGTGGCCTGGGAGCTGCGCCGGCCGAACCCGCTGCTCGACCCGAGGCTGTTCCGCGTCCGCGCCTTCTCGGCGGGCGCCCTCTCGCTCACCGTCCAGTTCTTCGCGTTCTTCGGGTTCGTGTTCGTCGTCCTCCAGTACATGCAGCTGGTGCGGGGCGACAGCGCGCTGCTCGCGGCGGTGGGGCTGCTGCCGATGGCGGTCACGATGATGCCGTTCGCGCGCGGCGCCGCGCCCCGGCTGGCGGCGCGGGCGGGGGCGCGGCCGGTGGTCGTCGCGGGGCTGGCGCTGGTCGCCGCGGGCATGCTCGTGCTGTCACGGCTGGACGAGGGGAGCGGCTACTGGACGCTGCTCGCCGGGCTGATCCCGCTCGGCGCCGGGATGGGCCTCGCGATGCCCCCGGCCACGGCGGCGGTCACCGACGCGCTGCCGCCGGAGAAGCAGGGCGTGGGCTCGGCGATGAACGACCTGGCGCGCGAGCTGGGCGGGGCGCTCGGCATCGCGGTGCTCGGCAGCCTCGTCCAGTCCGCCTATCGGGCGAACCTGGACCCCGAGGGCCTTCCCGCGCCCGCCGCCGAGCAGGCCAGGACGTCCCTCGCGACGGCCGCCCGCCTCGGCCCGGACGTCGCGGCGCAGGCGCGGGCGGCGTTCGCGGACGGGATGCACGTCGCGTTCCTGTCGGCGGCGGTCGCGCTCACGGTCACGGCGGCGGTCGTCGCGGTGCTGCTGCGCCGTCCCGCGTCCCGGGACGGCGAGGTGCCCGGGACGGACACAGACCCGTCCCGGGCGCGCACCAATCTCCTTGCCTGACCGGCGGCGCGGAACGCTAAGCTGAACGCGCTCCCTCGCGGAGCGCCCGCGGGCGTGGCGAAGCAGGTATACGCGGCAGGTTTAGGTCCTGTTGGTGGAGACACCGTGGGGGTTCGAATCCCCCCGCCCGCACCCTCTCAGGTGCCGCCCCGGGCGCCGCGCCTCCGGGGCCGCCGCCTCAGACGCCGAGGTCGCGGCGGAGGCGCTCGACGTGGCCGGTGGCCTTCACGTTGTAGTACGCCTTCTCGACCTTGCCCTCGGCGTCCAGGATGAAGGTCGAGCGGATCACGCCGACGACGGCCTTCCCGTAGAGCTTCTTCTCGCCGTAGGCGCCGTAGGCGCGCAGCACCTCGGCGTCGGGGTCGGACAGGAGGGCGAAGGTCAGGCCCTCCTTCTCGCGGAACTTGGCGAGCTTGGCCGGGGCGTCGGGGGAGACGCCGACGACGGTGACGCCGGCGGACTCCAGGTCGGCGAGGCTGCCCTGGAAGTCGACCGACTCCTTGGTGCAGCCGGGCGTCATGGCCGCCGGGTAGAAGTAGAGGACCACCCGCTTCCCGCGCAGGGAGGCCAGCGACACCGGGGTGTCGTCGGCGTCGGGAAGCTCGAAATCGGGGGCGACGTCGCCCGGCTCTAGCCGCTGGGACACCCTGTCCCGCCTTTCGCTCGGTGAGGATCCACTCGGTTGGTGGATCCAACGGTACCGCCCGGGGTGCGGGCGGGCGTCCGGGGGGAAGACCTGCGACACTGTTCGGATCATGCACGACACCGTTCGTGCATGGCTGTTCGTGCACAACTGTTCGGATCACGCATGGCCCGACACGATAAGGACACGGCATGGCTGACAGGGCCCGCGACCCGGAGGCGCTGGAGCGGCAGATCGAGCGCACCCGTCTGGAGCTCGCCCGCACGATAGACGAGCTCGCCGACCGGGTGAACCCGAAGAACGTCGCGCGGCGGGGCGCCGACCGGTTGAAGGAGGAGGCCGCGCACGTCGCGCAGGCCGTCGGCGCGATCGTGCGGCCGGACGGCGAGGGCGACGGCGAGGAGCCGGGCGGCCCCGACCGGCGGCTGCTGCTCGCGGGCGCCGGAGTGGCGGTCACCGTGACCGTCCTCGTGCTGTGGCGCCGCAAGCGCAAACGCCGCTGATCCAGGAGGACGGGGCGCCGGGCCCGCGGCCGGCGCCCTGGCCGCCTCCGGTCAGTCCAGGGCGGGGGCGGTCGCGGTGAAGCGGGCCTCGACGGCGGCGCGGACGGTCTGCGTGGCCGGTTCCAGGTCGATCGACTCCGGCTCGCCCGGCGCGCCGCCGGGCGCGAGCCCGTACGCCGAGGCGAGCGCGACCTGCGGCGCGGCCGAGTCGCCGCTGGTCAGTCCCTCGTCGGCGAGTTCGACCAGGCCGGTGAGGCGGGCGCCGAGCGCCTCGGCGTAGCTGCGGGCGCGGGCGACGGCCTCGTGCACGGCCTGCCGGGCGGCGCGCCCGTGCACCTCGCTGTCGCGGCGCAGCGCCCAGTCGGGGCCGTTGACCGCGGTGCGCTCCAGGTCGCCGAGCCGGGTCACCAGCTCGCCGAGCACCGCGAAGTCCGCGACGGTGATCTTGATCCAGGCGGTGCCCTGGTAGGCGCGGATGTCGCCCTCGCGCCGCCGGTACCTCAGCAGCGGGGTGATCGACAGCCCGCCGGTCTCCACCTTCTCGACCGCCTCGCCGTAGGACCGGACGAGGTCGAGGCAGCGCTGGTTGCGCTCGACGAGGCGGTCGAGCGCGGTCCGCCGGTCGTTCTCCTGCGACTGGACGTACACCGACAGCCGCGCGATCTCCGGGTCGACCTCCAGGACGGCCTCGCCGCGGACACTGATCAGGGGAGCGTCGCTCATACCGCCCAACCTAGACCGTCACAGTCCCCTGGCAGGCCCGTCAGAGGAAGGTGCGGCCCTCGCCACGGTAGGTCGGGACGGTCCGGACGAACCGGTCGCCCTCGATGAGGTGCACGTCGGCGAACCGCTCGCACAGCTCACCGGCCTTGGTGTGCCGGAACCAGACGCGGTCGCCGATCCGCAGCGTGGCGGCGGCGCGTCCGAGCAGCGGCGTCTGCACCTCGCCCGCGCCCTCGTCGCGGTGGTAGGACAGCCCCGTCGGCAGGTAGGGCTGGGGCAGCCGGACGCGGTCGCCGGGCCCCGAGGCGAGGTAGCCGCCGCCGAGGCAGGTCACGACGTCCGGCCCGGGGCGGCGGACGACGGGCAGCGCGAACAGGGCGGCGGGCCGTCCGGTGAACCCGGAGTACTGGTCGAACAGGTGCGGGTGGTAGAGCCCGGACCCGGCGGCGATCTCGGTGACGGCCCGCTCGGCGGCGGTCGACTCGACGCTGCCGGTGCCGCCGCCGTTGACGAACTCCAGGTCGGCCAGGTCGCGGACGGCGCGGACGATCGCGGCGCGCCGCCGGGCCAGCTCCAGCCGCGACCGCCGCTGCATGGCGCGGATGGCGCGGGCGCGGGCGGGGCGTCCGGGCGGCGCGTCGCCGACCCCGGCGATCTGCGACTCGTAGGCCGTCAGCCCCACGAGGGCCAGCGACGGGCGCTTGAGGATCTCCTCCGCGAACGCGCCGACCTGCGCGGCCGTGTGCAGCGGGGAGCGCAGCGCGCCGAACCTGACCCGCCCGCCGAGCGTCCGGTAGGAGGCGTCGATGTCGATGCAGACGCGGACCGGGCGGCCCCCGCCGGCGCGCTCGATCATGTCGAGGTGCTCGGCCGAGTCGACCATCAGCGTGATCGCGCGGGCCGCGCGGGGGTCGGCGGCCAGCTCGGCGATCGCGGCGCGGTCGGCGGTGGGGTAGGCGACGAGGATGTCGTCGCTGAGCCCCTCCCGCGCGAGCCACAGCGCCTCGGGGAGGGTGAACGCCATGATCCCGGCGAAGCCGTCCATCGCGAGGACCTCCTCCAGCACGGCCCGGACGCGCACCGACTTGCTCGCCACCCGGATCGGCTTGCCCGCCGCGCGGCGGACGAGGGCGGCGGCGTTCGCGCGCAGGGCGGCGAGGTCCACGACGGCGAACGGAGCCTCAAGCCCGCCGGTCGCGGCGTCGTAGCGGTCGCGGAGGTTCATGGCGGTCACCCCGCAAGAGTACGCCGAATATGAAAAGATCTCATGTCTTGGCCATGGCCTCACTCCGGATTGGTGACGCGGGCCAGCACGAGCCCGCCGATGATCAGGCTGAGCGCCGCCGCCCGTCCGACCGTGACCGGGTCCTTCTGGACGAGGATGCCCACCGCGATCGCGCCGACCGCGCCGATCCCGGTGAACACCGCGTAGGAGGTGCCGACCGGCAGCGTCCGCATCGCGTAGGAGAGCAGGTAGATCGACAGCGCGCCGAGCGCGAAGCAGGCGAGCGTCGGCAGCGGGCGGGTGAAGTTCTCCGTCGGACGGATGCTCTGCGAGAACGCGATCTCGACGAGCCCCGCCAGCCCGAGCACGAGCCAGGCCATCAGTACCGCCCTCCCAGTTCGCGCGCCGCCGCCAGCGCGTCCGCGTACGACTTCTCATGGGCGGCCCGCCGCCCCGCCAGCGCCGGGTCGAGGCGGCTGTTGACCAGCTCGGCGGCCACGGCCGCGACGTCCTCGACCCCGAAGTGCCCCGCGATGAAGTCGCGCAGGAAGCGCTCCTGGTGGTCGTAGGGCTCGCGCGGCGCGCCCGGCACGTACGAGCCGCCGCGCGCCGAGGCGATCACGAACCGCCGTCCGGCCAGCGACATCTTGGGGAAGGTCACCTGGTCGATCCACGCCTTGAGCGACGCGGGGACGGAGAAGTTGTACATCGGCGTGGCGATCAGCACGACGTCGGCGGCGACCAGCTCGTCCAGCAGCGGTTCGAGGACCGCCCACGCCTCCGCCTGCGCGGGCGTGCGCACCGCCTCCTTGTACCGGCCGATGTCGGTGATCTGGTTGGCCAGCACGTAGTCGCACAGCTCCGTCCACGCCTCGCCGATGAACGGCACGGGCTCGGCCGCCAGGTCGCGGTGGACGTGGCGGCCGGACGGGTTCGCCCGCCTCCACGCGTCCGCGAACGCGTCCCCGACCTCGCGGCTGACCGAGGCGCGGCGGGCGCTGGAGTCCAGGTGGAGCAACGTGGTCATCAGGGTCTCCCTCATTAAGTGGACAAATTGTCCGCTTGCTTCGGCGCCGACTGTACCCCGCATCCGGACAGCTTGTCCACTTATCGCCGTGTCGATTACAGTCGGCGGGATGGAACGCCGCACCGACCTGCTCAGCGGGCATCCCGCCGGGGCGGAGGGACGCCCGCGCGAGCGCGCCGACGCCGCCCGCAACCGCACCAAGGTCCTCGACGCCGCCGCCGCGCTGTTCGCCGCCGGCGACCCGCGCGCCGTCACGATGGACGACATCGCCAAGGCCGCGGGCGTGGGGCGCGGCACGCTCTACCGCCGCTACCCCGACACGACCTCGATCGCCCTCGCGCTGCTGGACGAGCACGAGCGCCGCCTCCAGGGCGAGCTGCTGCGCGGCGCCCCGCCGCTCGGCCCCGGCGCCCCGCCGGGCGACCGGCTCGCCGCCTTCTACGCCGCCATGGTCGACCTGCTCGACGCGCACATCCCGCTCGTCCTCGGCGCCGAGGCGGGCGGGGCGCGGCTGACCACCGGCGCGTACGGGTTCTGGCGCGCGCACGTCCGGATGCTGCTGGCCGAGGGCGGGGTCCCGGGCCCGGACGTGCTCGCCGACGCGCTCCTCGCGCCGCTGGCCTCCGAGGTCTACTCCCACCAGCGCGGCCAGGGCCGCACCCCGGCCGAGATCACCGCCGCGCTCACCACGCTCGCCCGCGCCCTCCTCCCCGAGGGACCGGTCCGGCCGACATAGGGTTGGGGGCGATGACCGAGGCGGCGAGGGATGAGATCGTGAACGAGTATGTGCTGACCCTGTCGTGCCCCGACCGGCCGGGCATCGTCGCCGCGGTGTCGGGGCTGCTCGCCGAGCGCGGCTGCAACATCGTGGAGAGCCAGCAGTTCGGCGAGCGCGAGTCCGCCACGTTCTTCATGCGGGTGCAGTTCGCCGCCCCGGACGCCTCCGACCCCGACGGGCTGCGCGGCGCGTTCGCGTCCCTGGCCGCCGACCTCGGCCTGCGCTGGCGGCTGCACGACCTGGCGTCCCGGCCGCGTGTGCTGATCATGGTGTCGAAGGGCGGGCACTGCCTGAACGACCTGCTCTACCGCCAGCGGTCCGGGCTGCTCGACATCGACGTCGTCGCCGTCGCCTCCAACCACCCCGACCTGCGGCCCCTGACCCAGTCCTACGGGATCGACTACCACCACCTGCCGGTCGGCCCCGGCGGCAGGCAGGCGCAGGAGGCCGAGATCCTGACGCTGGTCGAGCACTACGGCGCCGACCTCGTCGTCCTCGCCCGCTACATGCAGATCCTCTCGGACGACTTCTGCGCCAAGCTGCCCGGCATGATCATCAACATCCACCACTCGTTCCTGCCGAGCTTCAAGGGCGCCCGCCCCTACCACCAGGCGCACGCCCGCGGCGTCAAGGTCATCGGGGCGACCGCGCACTACGTCACCGCCGACCTGGACGAGGGGCCGATCATCGAGCAGGAGGTCGCGCGCGTCGACCACACCCACAGCCCCGAGGAGATGGTGGCGGTCGGCCGCGACGTCGAGTGCCTGGCGCTGGCCCGCGCCGTCCGCTGGCACGCCGAGCACCGCGTGCTGCTCAACGGCGACCGCACGGTCGTCTTCCGCTAGGGCCGCCGCACGGCTCCGCTGGGGCCCTAGGGCCCTGGGACGGCGCGCTCCCGCTCCGTAGCGTCCTTGCCGACCAGTCGCAAGGATCGTCAGCGAGGAGCAGTCGAATGCGCAGGCGCGGAATGCTGATCGGCCTCGCCGCCACCGTCGTCGCGGGCGCCGGGGGAGCGGGCGCGGCGGCGCTGGGCCCCGGTTCGCTACGGACCGCCCCCGCCAGTGCCACCGAGGGCGGCTCCGTCGTCGTCCATGTGGCCCCCGGCGGGGAGGTCGCGTCCCTGGAGGAGGCCGAGAAGGTGCTGGAGGAGCGGAACGCGGTCGACGGCGTCGTCCTCGTCAGGGGCGGGACGTACAAGAACGAGTCGGTCGCGTGGCGGTACTCGCCCGAGGGAGGGTCCATCACCATCCGCGCCGAGCCCGGCACGGGACGCGTCGTCTACGACGGCCGTGGCCGCGACGGGTACTGGGTGACCGTGCGCGCCGGGGGCGCGCGAACGCACTTCAGCGGCATCACGGTGCAGAACTACACCGCCGGGGGCATCCTGTTCCGGGGCGACAAGGACGCCGGGGAGAGGATCACCGGCGGGTCCGTCCGCGACATGGTGTTCCGCAGGCTCGGCACCAGGTACGCCCACGGCCGCGAGGGATACGGCGCCGTCCACATGTACAACTCCTGGAAGATGCGGATCGAGGACAACCACTTCCAGCAGCTGGAGAACAGGACGGCCAAGACCTACAGCCGCATCCACGGTGTCTACTTCTCCGACGGCGCGAGTGAGAACACCGTGTCGGGCAACTCCTTCTCCAGGGTCAGCGGCGACCCTGTCCGCGCCAGCGACGGGGCCAGCCGCAACCGGGTGCTCGGCAACCGGTTCCAGGACACCGGCTGGTACGGGCTGTTCTCCTACTTCAGGTTCCCGCGCGATCCCGTATGCGGGACGGGCAACTACTTCGCGGGCAACACCTACGGCAAGCCGTATCCGCGCCCCGGCCGCCGCAAGAGCTTCAAGGGGCAGCCGGTGGACTGGGACAAGCGCGGCAAGCCGGGCGCGTGCCGTCCGGACCCGATCAAGGTCGGCAGGAATCGCTACGCGCCCTCCGCCCGCTGACGCCCCTCGCTGATTCCAGGACGAATCACAGCGACTCACCCCGAAACCCCCGGGCGGATGCGCGATGGTCGCGTGAGATGTCGGCATGGCGTGTTTCACTCCTCGTGACAATGCCTCACCATGGGTAACGATGTCCGACGTGCCGAGGCTTCACGGGGGTGGCTATGGCCGAGTCTCTGGTCAGGGACGTGATCCAGGAGACACAGAGCAGGCAGCGGGCGCGGCGGCTCGCCGCACGGGAGTTCCGGCCGCGCCGGACGCTCGCGGGGCTGGCCGCCGCGCTGCTGCTGACCGTCGCCGGCGGCGCGGTCGCGATCGAGCTGGCGGCGCAGGCGCTCGGCTCCGGCGTCCACCCGGTCCCGGGCGCGGACCGGGCGGCCGACGCGCTCGGGCGGCTGCCCTGGAGCCATCCGGGGGTGCGCGCGGGCGCGGCGGGCGTCGCCGTCCTCGGGCTCGCGCTGGTGCTGGCGGCCGTACCGGGCCGCATGCGCGGGGTGCCGCTCGACGGCTCCGACCCGCGGCTCGCGGGCGTCCTGCGCCGCTCGGCGCTCCGCCGCTCCCTCGCCGACGCGGCGCTCGGCGTGCCCGGTATCGAGCGCGCCCGCGTGCGGGGCGCGGGCCTGGTCCGCAGGCGCGTCATCGTGCGCGCCGCGACCGGCTACCGCAACCCCGCCAACCTGGAGGAACTGGTCCACTGCGCGGTCGACGACCGGCTCGACAGCATCGAGCCGATGTTCCGGCCGCCCGTCGATGTACGGCTGACCTGGCGGAAGGACTGATATGAGGGTCGCTCTGGCGGTGACCGGCGCCCTGCTGTTCGGCTGCGGCGCCGCCGCCCTGGCCGCCGGGCTCGGCGGCTTCGACGGCCTGGGCGCCCTGTCCGGGCGCCCGCCGCTCGACCCGGCGCTGGTCCGGTTCGCCGGCTCCGCCTCCTGGTTCCCGGGCGTGCTGGCGGCCGTCGCCGAACTGGTGTCGCTCGCGGGCCAGCTGTGGCTGGTCCTCCAGGGCCGCGCCCTGCTCCGGCGCTGGTGGCCCGACATGGACGCGGGCACCCGCGTGCTGTCCCGCTCCGCCGCCGCGAACCTGGCGCGGGACGGCGAGGCGCTGCCCGGCGTCCGCGACCTGCGCGTCCGCCTCACCGGCACCCTCACCCACCCCAGGCTGGTGGTCACGGTGACCTGCGAGGGCGACGCCGTCCTGGGCGAGGTCTTCGGCGAACTGGGCGCGGGCCCCGTCGAACGCTACCGCCGGACGATGGGCATGCCCGACCTGGACGCGGTGATCCGCCTGCGCCCGGCCTTCCCCAAACGCCACCGCCGCACCCCGGCCGCAGAGGCCGCCTAGGCGGTAGCGCACAACGACCTCAGCCGTCACGCGAGCGCGTAGCCGGCCGGTGGGGGCGACGCCGAAGGCGGGCCCCCACCGGGAAGATCGCGAAGCGATGCCGCGTTCGCCCAAAGCACGGTCAACGAGCCGCCAGGCGAGCGCCTTGGGCCGGGGTTCAAAAAGTAGTGCCGCCCGGCGCCGGGAGCTTGGGAGCGGGGGAGCTGGCGCCGGGCGGCTGGTCAGGTGGTCAGGTGGCCGGTCGCGGGCGCTCGGTGAGCGCCGGGGCGGCCGGTCGTTCGGCGGGGGCGGTGGTCGGTTCGTGTTGCGGGGCGGCCTCGTCGAAGGGGTCTTCGCCGGACAGGACGTGCCTCGCCCGCTCCGGGTCGAACTCGCCGGTCCAGTGGCCGATCACCACGGTCGCGACGGCGTTGCCCGCGAAGTTCGTCAGGGCGCGGGCCTCGGACATGAACCGGTCGATCCCGACGATGAAGCCGACGCCGTCCACCAGTTCGGGCTTGTGCGACTGGAGGCCGCCCGCCAGCGTCGCGAGGCCGGCGCCGCTGACGCCCGCCGCGCCCTTGGAGGCGACGACCATGAACAGCAGCAGCGGGATCTGCGCGCCGACCGACAGCGGCTGGTCCTGCGCGGAGGCGATGAACAGCGTCGCCATCGTCAGGTAGATCGCGGTGCCGTCCAGGTTGAAGGAGTACCCGGTCGGGACCGTGATCCCGACGACCGGGCGGCTCACCCCGAGATGCTCCATCTTGGCGATCAGCCGGGGCAGCGCCGACTCCGAGGACGAGGTCGACAGGATCAGCAGGAACTCGCGGGCCAGGTAGCGCAGCAGCGACCAGATGCCGATCCGCGCGACCAGCCACAGCACCGCGCCGAGCACGCCGAACACGAACAGCACGCAGGTCACGTAGAAGCCCAGCATGATCACCGCGAGGCTGCGCAGCGCCGACCAGCCGCTCGCGCCGACCACGGCCGCGATCGCGCCGAACGCCCCGACCGGCGCCGCCCACATGATCATCGCGAGCACCCGGAACACCAGCCGCTGCGCGTGCTCGACACCGCGCAGCACCGGCGCCCCCGCCGGTCCGAGGCTCTGCAGCGCGAACCCGGCGAGCAGCGCGACCAGCAGCGTCTGAAGGACCTGGCCCTCGGTCAGCGCCGACACCATCGTGGACGGGATGATCCCCAGCAGGAAGTCGGTCGTCCCCTCTGCGTCCGCTGCCTGCTCGTGCGCCGTCGCGACCGAGGCCGGGTCCAGGTGCACGCCGTCCCCCGGATGCAGGACGTTGCCCACCGTCAGGCCGATGGCGAGCGCGAACGTCGACATCACGAGGAAGTAGCCGATCGTGACGAGGCCGACCCTGCCGACCTTGGCGGCCCGCGCCACCGAGCCGACGCCGAGCACGATCGTGCAGAAGATGATCGGTGAGATCATCATTTTGATCAGGTTGACGAAGCCGGTGCCGAGCGGCTTGAGCTCGACCGCGGCGTCCGGAGCGGCGATCCCGACCGCGATGCCGAGGAGCACGGCCGCGACGACCGCCAGGTACAGGTAGTGGACGCGATCGTGCGCGGCACCGGCTGCTCTCGGTGCGGGCACGGGCGGGCTCCCTCGCGGATCGGGCGGCGGCGCGGCGCGGGCCGCCGCACATCAGCGACTATGGCGGCATCTGTGACGCCGGTCACGTTTGTGTACATTGCGTTCACGGCCGGGCTCGCCGGCCCGCGACCCCGAGGACGACGAGGACCCGTGACCCCCCGAACCAGTGAGAGCCCCGCCCGGCCGTGGTGGCGCGCCCCGAGCCGGTGGAGCATGGCGCGGCAGCTCCTCGTCCTCCAGGCGGCGCTCGTCGGGCTGCTGGTGGTGGTGGGCGCGACGCTCGCCTTCCTGGACGCGCGCCGAGCCGTCGACGACGGCGCCACCGGGACGGTGACGGCGGTCGCGGCGAGCATCGCGGCCGCGCCGGACGTGCGCGCCGCCCTCGCCGCCCCCGACCCGAGCCGCGTGCTCCAGCCCTACGCCGAGCGCGTCCGGCACGACACCGGGGTGGACTTCATCACGATCATGAGCCCGGCCGGGATCCGCTACACCCACCCCGACCCGGCGCGGATCGGGCAGCGCTTCATCGGCAACACCGCGCCCGCGCTGGCCGGACGGCCCTTCACCGAGACCTACACCGGCACGCTCGGGCCGTCCGTCCGCACGGTCGTGCCGGTCTTCGGGGACGGGCACCGCGTCGTGGCGCTGGTCGCGGCGGGCATCACGGTCCGGGCGATCTCCGCCGAGCTGCGCGGGCGGCTGGCCTCGCTGGTCGCGGTCGCCGCGGCGGTGCTGGCGGCGGGCGTGGCGGGCAGCTCGCTGGTGGCCGCGCGGCTGCGCCGCCAGACCCGGGGCGTGGCGCCCGGCGAGCTGCGCGAGATGTTCGAGTACCACGAGGCGATCCTGCACGCGGTCCGCGAGGGGCTGCTGCTGCTCGACCGCGCCGGACGGGTCGTGCTGTGCAACGACGCGGCCCGGGAGCTGCTCGGCCTCGCCGCCGACCCGCGCGGGCGCCCCGCCGCCGAGCTCGGCCTGCCGGACGAGCTGGCCGCCGCGCTCGCCTCCGCCGACCCGAGGGCGGACGAGATCCACATCGGCGACACCCGCGTGCTGGTGGTCAACACCGCGCCCGTCCGCTCGCGGGACCGCGCGATGGGCAACGTGGTCACGTTGCGCGACCACACCGAGCTGCAGGCGCTCACCGGCGAGCTGGACTCGGTCCGCGGGTTCGCCGAGTCGCTGCGCTCGCAGGCGCACGAGGCCGCCAACCGGCTGCACGCCGTGGTGTCGCTGGTGGAGCTCGGCCGCCCCGACCAGGCCGTCGCGTTCGCCACCGCCGAGCTGGAGAGCGCGCAGCGGCTCACCGACCGGGTCGTCGGCTCGGTGAGCGAGCCGGTGCTGGCCGCGCTGCTGCTCGGCAAGTCCGCCGAGGCGGCCGAGCGGGGCGTCGACCTCGTCGTCTCCGAGGACACGGCGGTCGAGGGCGGCGTCCCGGCCCGCGACCTGGTCACGATCCTCGGCAACCTCATCGACAACGCGGTGGACGCCGCGATCGAGGGCGCGGCGCGGCGCCCGCCCCGCGTCACGGTCAGCGCCCGCGCGCAGGACGGCGACCTCGTGCTCGTGGTCGCCGACAGCGGGCCCGGCGTGGACCCGCGCACGGTCCCGGACATGTTCCGGCGCGGCTGGACGACCAAGTCCTCCGGCGGGCCGGCCGGGCACGGCCTCGGGCTCGCGCTGGTCGGGCAGGCCGTCCGGCGCGGCGGCGGCGAGATCACGGTCGGCGGGGGGCCGGGCGCGGTGTTCACCGTCCGGCTGCCGCTGGACGCGCGATGATCAGGGTCCTGGTCGTCGAGGACGACCCGGTCGCCGCCGAGGCGCACCGCGACTACGTCGAGCGGGTCGCCGGGTTCACGGTCGCCGGGGTCGTGCACTCCGGCGCGGACGCGCTGCGGTTCTGCGAGCGGGCCGGGGTCGACGTCGTCCTGCTCGACTTCTACCTGCCCGACACCCACGGGCTGACGGTCTGCCGGGCGCTGCGCGCGGCGGGCCGGGACGTGGACGTGATCGCCGTGACCTCCGCCCGGGACCTCGCGGTGATCCGCTCCGCCGTCGCGGTCGGCGTCGTCCAGTACCTGCTCAAGCCGTTCACGTTCGCCTCGCTGCGCGACAAGCTCGACCGGTACGCGCGGTTCCGGGAGCAGGCCGCGCGGGCCGGGGAGGTCAGCGGGCAGGCCGACGTGGACGGGATGCTCGCCACGCTGCGCGCCCCCGGCCACCGCTCGCTGCCGAAGGGGATGAGCGCCGAGACGCTCCAGTCGGTCACCGAGGCGCTCGCCGGCGCGCCGGAGGGGCTGTCGGCGGCCGCCGCCGCGAGCCTCACCGGCGTCTCCCGTGTCACCGCCCGGCGCTACCTCGAATACCTCGCGGAGAGCGGACTGGCACGCCGCCGTCCCCACTACGGGCAGGTCGGACGGCCCGAGGTCCGCTTCTACCCCGGGTAGAGCGGCACGTCACGGGGTAGTTACGGAGCGAACGATTCGTCAGTGACACGGGGGAGTTGTCGTGAACGACAAGGCGGACCGCGAGACGGAACGGGCTCAGGAGAGACCGGAGCGCGAGGAGCCGCGCGGGGACCGGCGTGAGGGTCCCACCGGTAAGGGCGCCCGCGACGACAAGAGGAAGCTGAGCGACGCCGCCAGGAAGATGCGGGCGATGTTCGAGAAGTAGGGCGCTCGGGGGCCCGGCCGCAGGCGGGACGCGGCGGCCGGGCCCTGGCGAAGCAGCGCCGACCGCCCTGTCCGGCACCCTGCCGACCGCGCCGGGCAAAGCCGCGTTGACCTGCGCGAGAGTTTCGCTTTCACCCCCTGTGAGCATGAACGGCGCAATAGGGACGCATCGGGGGGATGTCGTGAGTCAGGACACAGCGGTCGGACAGCAGCACGGCGGGTCGGGGGAGCTGGTGACCTCGGGCGGCCGCACCCGGATCGCCGACGACGTCGTCGCGAAGATCGCGGGCATGGCGGCGGGCGAGGTCGGCGGCGTCCACGCGATGGGTTCGACCGGGGCCCTGGACAACGTCCGCGACCGCCTTCCCGGCGGCTCGCCCAACCGGGGCGTGTCGGTGCAGGTCGGCGAGCGGCAGGCCGCCGTCGACCTCGAACTCGTCGTGGACTACGGGGTCTCGATCCCCGAACTGGCGGGCACCGTCCGCTCCAACGTCATCGGCGAGGTCGAGCACATGTGCGGGCTGGAGGTCGTCGAGGTCAACATCGCCGTCGAGGACGTCCACGTCCCCGGCGACGACGTGCACGACGACGACCAGGGGGAGCCCCGGGTCCGATGACCGGACCCGCGCATGCCGAGGAGGCCGAACGCATCGCCGAGGCCGCGCTGGCGTGCCCGGACGTCCCCGCCCTCACGGCGGGCCCGCACGCCCGCATCGTGACCTACCGCGTCGGCCTCCCCCTTCCCGGCGTGGCCGTCCACCCCGACCGGATCGAGGTCGGGATCGTCGCCCGCCGCGCCCGCCCCTTCGCCGAGACGGCCGAGGACGTCCGCCGGCGGCTGCGCCCCCTCGCCCGAGACCTTCCGATCGACATCATGATCGGCGACGTGGAGTGATCGCCATGCGACCTGTCTGGCCCCTGGTGGGGCTCACCTTCGGCACCGCCCTCGGCTTCGCGGGGGCCTTCGGCGGCTTCGGCGCGTTCTTCATCGTGCTGTTCCTCGGCGCCCTCGGCTTCCTCGCCGGACGCGCGATCGAGGGCGACCTGGACCTCGGCCGGCTGTTCTCGTCCTTCAACGAGGGCCGGCGTCCGCGATGACGGTGACCGCGCCGCCGCATCAGGCCGTCCGGTCGCGGGGCACGACCCGGATCAGCGACCGCGCCGTCGAGCGGATCGTCGCGCGGGTGCTGGACGAGGCGGGCGACTCCGACGCGATGACCAGGACGATGCTCGGCGTGCCGCTGCGCGGGCGGCGCGGCTCGCGCACCGACGTCCGGGTGGACGCCGAGATCGTCACCATCCGGACGGCGATCTCGGTGGCCTACCCGCGCCCGGTGCGGGAGGTCGCCCGGCGCGTCCGGGAGAGCGTGCGCGGACGGGTGGAGGAGCTGACGGGCCTCAGCGTCCGGCAGGTGGACATCGAGGTCGCCGAACTGGAGCGGCCCACGGGCAGGGCACTGGCATGAGGACGCCCGCCGACCGGGCCGCCCGGCACGCGTTCCGCTCGCGCCGCGTCTGGCCCGGCCTGATCGCGGCGCTGCTGCTCACCGCCGCCGCGGCGATCACCGCCGTGGAGGTCATCTCCGCCTGGGCGGGGCACCCCGCGCACATCGTCGCCTACGGGCGCGTCCGGGACTGGGCCGAGGACACGGCCTGGAAGGACTGGCAGGCCCTCGCCGCCGCGAGCGGCCTGACGCTGCTCGGACTGCTCTTCCTGGGAGCCGGGCTGCTGCCGGGCAGGTCTCGCCTCGTCCCGCTGCACGGGGACGACCCGGACCTGCTGGTGGGCGTGACCAGGCGCGGGCTGAAGGACGCCGTCGCGGCGGCGGCGGGGGACGCGCCGGGCGTGTCCGGCGTGCGGCGGGTCCGGCTGCGGCCGCGGCGCGTCAAGGTGGTCGCGGTGACGCCCGTCCGCGACTCGGCGGACCTGGACGAGCGGGTCGGCGCGGCCGTCGGCGACCGGCTCGGCCGCCTCCGTCCGCTGCCGGACCGGTCGGTGTCGGTGCGGCTCAAGCACCGGGAGGTGTGATGGACCGCCGCCCGGCCCACCTCAACCGTACCGGCCTCGTCCTGCTCGGGCTGGTCCTCACGCTGCTGGGCGCCGCGGCGCTCGCCCGCGGGCTCGGCCTGTTCGGGGACGACCGCGCGTCCGCGCCGCTCCTGTCCGGCCAGGTCCACCGCTACGTCGACGACCACTCCTGGTTCTGGCCCGCGGTGACGGCGGCGGCGATCGTCCTGGCGCTGCTGGGCCTGGCGTGGCTGCTGGCGCAGGGCCGCTCCGCGAAGCTGGCGGCCCTCTCCCTGGAACCGGACGGCGCGGGCGGCACGACCCGGCTCCCGGCCAAGGCCGTGACCGAGGCGCTGGAATCGGAGATCGAGGACTATCCGGGCGTCCGGAGCGCCCGCGCACGGCTGCTCGGCACCTCGCGCCACCCGGAGCTGCGGCTGAAGGTGGCCTACAGCGGGCGCGCCGACCTGCCGGACCTCCGCCGCCGCATCGCCGACGAGGCGCTCCGCCGGCTGTGCACGGCGCTCGAACGCGACCGGGTCCGGGCGACCGTGCGGCTCCGCCTCGTCCCGGGCGACCGTCTCTGACGTTTGACGACGGTTTTGGTGGCGATTGAAGGCATATTTCGGGGTGCATGACTAATATGTGAAGTGTCCGTGTTGTCGAGGGCAAGGGAGGCAGAGTTGGCCGAGCATCAGCACCGGGCGGCTCCGCTGTGGGGCCCGTCGACGCATGGAGGGAACTGACGGACCACGGCATGGGCCCCTTCCGTAGAGTGGCCCGATGGCCCGGGGCCGCGACACGAAGCCGCGGCCCCGGGTTTTTCTGTGTATCCACTGGTAGACGCCAGGATGGCGGCGCCGTGATGCCGAGCCGGAAAAGAATCGGCAACGCATCAAGAAATGTGTTCACCGGCGAAATCCGGCACCTCTCGCCCCCCGGCGAACTGCTCGATACCGAAGCGGCGGGCCCCCGGGCGGAACGAGGGGCGCGAAACCTAGTGCAATGCCGCCGCCGCCGTGGCCGATTCAGGTCCGAAATCGGGCCACGGCCACCTAACCGAGAGACAGCAGGCGGTCACTCCCAAGTCACTTTCAGTGATACTTCATGGGGCAGTAGCGTCAGGTGTCCCACCAATTACAAGGAGTGATTGACATGAAGCGCCGTGTCTCGATCGTCGTAGGCGGACTGGCCAGCGCCGCCCTGCTCTCCCTCGCCCCCGCCACCGCGGCCTCGGCCGACGGCCCCCACGACTCGGGCAACATCGAGTCCAACGGCAACAGCGCCGTGAACATCCCGGTCGGCCTGTGCGGCTCGAACATCCCCGTCCTCTCGATTCCGGTCCCCGTCCTCAACGGCGGCAACCAGAACGTCGGGCAGTGCATCTCCCAGGGCATCGAGTAGTCAGGGACGCGTGACCCGGCCCGCGAGGTCGATCGGCATGACGGAGAACGAGGACGCCCGAGCGGCGGCGCCCCCGTCCGACGTGCTGGTCCCTCGCGGGCCGTCGCCGTATGGAGGCCACCCCCGGCCGGGCTCCGCTCGCGCGCCGGACGAGGCCGTCAGCGGCGGCGGTTAGGCTTCCCGGTATGCCGAGGGACGCCGAACCGCGCGACTGCTCCATCGCCGACACCCTGGACCTGGTCGGCGAACGCTGGAGCCTGCTCGCCATCCGCGAGCTCAGCTACGGGGTGCGCCGGTTCGACCAGATCGTCCACAACACGGGCGCGTCCCGCGACATCCTGACGGCCCGGCTGCGCAAGCTGGAGTCGGGCGGCGTCATCCGCCGCGAGCGCTACAGCGACCACCCGGTCCGCCACGAGTACCACCTGACCCCGGCGGGCGCCGAGCTGTGCGACGTCCTGCTCGTCCTGATGCGCTGGGGCGACCGCCACCTGAACGCCGACGACCCGCCCGTCCGCTGGCAGCACTCCTGCGGCCACCCGGTGGCCCCCCGCGTGATCTGCGCCCACTGCGGCGACGACGCCCGCACCGGCACCCACTCCCCGACCGGCCGAGGCATCCGCACGCCTTGACGCCGGGGCTCGGGGTCAGCACTCGATGACGTTGACGGCGAGGCCGCCGCGCGAGGTCTCCTTGTACTTGTCCAGCAAGGACATGGTGATCAAGGGAACCCCAGGTAGACAGGGGTTCCCTGCCTAGAGACAGTCCCGTGGGGAAGCCCACGGGAAACCTTCAGCCATCCAGCCGTGCGAACCGGGCGTTGACCCGGTTCCTGAGACGAGGATCATCGTTGTCCCAGTGATCCCCGTACTCGTTGAGGGTGACCGTGATCGCTGAGTGGTTGAGGGCGGCCTTGACCTCAGCGGGGGAGGCCCCATCCTCGATGAGACCGACAGCGAAGGCATGCCGTAGGCGGTGAGGCCCGTTGCCCTTACGAGGCCATGCCAGAGCATCCAGCGTCCGGTACCAGGGATCTTGAAAGAGCTGCTCGTAGAGGACGAGACCGGTCTTGGAGACCGTGACCATCTCCACCTCTTCGGGTTCGTGCTCGTCGTGCTCCCACTCCACAACCATCCGCTTCGCGTGCTTCCGATGCGCGCAAAGTGCCTTGACGGTCACGGGTGGCAGTAGGGCCGTGAAAGGACGAAGTGATTCGCCCCTCTCTCCCTTCAGGGAGCAGAACCTACCGTCTTGTACCTGACGATCGACGTACGCTGTTCCGGCTTCCAGATCAATCCGGTCCCAGGTGAGAGCGAAGGCTTCGCCGCAACGCATACCTGTCGTGGCCAGGACGAGAGTCAGGGGCTTGAACCATTCGTCAATTGTCTTGACGATTAGATCAGTCTCGGCGTCCTTGAATGGGCGGTTCTTGCTCTTGCGTCGGCGCGGCAGCTTGATTCCGTTGGCCTTGCCTACGGGGACTTTGTCGAGTGCACCGTCACGCTCTGCCTGGTGAAACAGTGCTGAGATAGCGAGCATAATTGTACGAACGGTCCCCGGTGCGCGCTGGCTCTCTAGCCAGATAATGAACTCCTGAACGTCCGAAGGAGTGATTTCATGCACCCACTTCCCACGGAAGTACGGGATGAAGTACTTGCGTACGGAGTTCGTGTAGTTCCGGGCTGTGTTGACCTTGCGCTTGGCCTGAAGGCCGAGCCACCGTTCGCCGTAGTCTTCTGCCTTGGCCCGCTTGGCGTCCTTGACTGCCTGAGCTGCTACCGCCTCTTGATTGCGAAGATAGTCAGGGTCATTGATCTCCCGATCCTTCGCCTTCATGTTACTTTCGCATATCGTCTTCGTAGTGAAAGTTCCACCTGAGAGAAGACGAGGCTTGCCGCTCTTGGTGGCGGTCTCGGAGCCTGGTTCCTCGTATTTGAAGAACCACTTGCCGTTGCGCTTATACGGACCGAAGGTGTTGTAGTTCTTCTTCGGCAAGAGACGTTCCTTCCAGAAGAACGTCTCCCCGTTTCCCTATCGACTTGTCAAGAAGCAGCGCCCCGGTTGGGGGAGCTTCATCGTAGCGGCATGATCCTCCTCAACCAAGCCCTGATCTATGAGGCGCTCCCTGCCCTCCTGAGGCGCTCAGCGCCCCGTAGAGACCGTTTCAGGCACCCGGGGTAGTCAGGTAGCCTCCTGCGCAGGCAGCAGCCCTCATGCCCCCTGAAGCCCTAGCTTGACCACCCTGTCTAGATCGGGCCTCATCCACCCCCACTAGAGGTGACACATGCAGAATCACGAAGACGTCTTGGCCCTTGCTCGGGCAGTCGTCAAGCACGGAGGCAAGGCTCTACTCGTTAATGAGGACAACTCGCCTGGAGGGTGGGTCTCCATCGAGGAGGCTGTCAGGAGCGGCAAAGCCTTCGCGGTCGAGCCTAAGCCGGGGCTGATTGCCTTTGATTTGGACTCCCCCGAGCTTGTCGCTAAGGGGGTGATGATCAAGGAGTGGGCGGAGAAGTATCTCGAAGCTCAAACGGTTCTCGTGGCCTCGGGAAGAATTGGGCACAGGCATCTATGGGTTCGCCTTCCGGCAGGGATCACGGAAGAAGAATTTAAAGACCTTCTCCATCAAAACTACGAATTTCCGAAGCATAACTTTCGTCACTCGCAGGCCACAAGGCCGCCCCTTTCTCCGCACAGGGAAGGGCTTTCTGTATCACTAGAAGATCCGACCAGTGTCGCCGAAGCTCTAAACAGACTAGGGCCGACCGACGGCCCCGGAAAGGCACACCTGCCGAAGCAGCTCAAAGGCAAGTGGGCAAGACTGCTTCGGGACGGAGACACGGCCAATGAATACGATGGCCGCCATAATGTTGAGGCGGCTATAGCGTCCGCAGCCTATCTCGCTGGACTCTCCAAAGAGTGGTTCATCGGCGAAATGATGAACTCTCAAAACCAAGGGGCGGCGAAGACGCAGGAGATTGTAGCAAAGCAGGGACAGGCAGCGGGAATCGAATATTCCGGCAGGACATATGACAATGCAGTCGAATGGGTTACTGCTAACAACGTCACACTCGGTTTCGATCACGAGGTCTTCCGTGAGAAGCTCGGCAACTATCGGAGAGTTGCTGAACAAGCTAACTTCCAACGGGCGACAGACCGAGATGTACTGCTGGCTCTCATCAGACACGGTGAGAAGCACTCCTCGTACTCGCCTATGGCGAGTGTGAGAGACCTGTCTATCGAATCAGGTAGAGCTATCGGCACTGTGAGTGCCGCTCTAGACAGACTGGTTACTCAAGGCTGGCTCACAAGAGGTGAGCCAGTAGTGAAGACTTACACCTACATCTTCAATCTTGAAATGGTTGACAAAACTAATACATACTCAATTCAAGGGGGGACAGAGAGAGTATGTACTAGAAATGTCACACATCCTCTGTTCACGTCCACCAAGGGCCTAGCTGGCAGAGCGGCTGAGGTGTGGGCGAAGGTGCCGTCGGTCTACCTGTCAATGAGCGAGGTCACGCGGTTGACGGGTCTGCCAGCGCAGCAGGCGCGCAGAGCCATGAAGCGCCTTGAAGCGTTCGGCCTTGCCGAGGTTGAGAAGGGGACAGGGCCTAAGGGAGGCGACCGGTACCGATGTCTGGATGCGAGCACGGAGGAACTCGACCTCTTGGCCGATGAGCTGAACCTTCATGAGGAACGATGGCTCAAAGGGGAGCAAGTCAAACGCCAGAGAGAGGCATGGGCGGAGATACAGAACCGTCCTGAGATCTCCTAGACCGAACGGGACTGCCCGGCCCGAGTGGCTTCCTCAGGCCGGGCCTCTCTCCGGCTCTCTGGTGCCTGCTGAGAGCCTCACGGAGCTACTAGAGCCTTCCGGCTCTCCACTCACCTACCAGCCGTCGCCAGTGCTTCTGGCTGATCCATAGGACCGGCCCGTCCGGGACTGTCGAATCACGCACGGCCACGCGGCCCGAGCCGCTGGCCACTTCAACGCATCCATCTTGATTCAGTGCCTCACAACGCTTGGCCTTCTTGAACTTGAGCATCTTGTTCCCTCCTCTCACTCGGGAGTAACGGGCATGAGCAGGCATAGGCCACGTAGAAAGTCGTGTCTATGCGGTAAGAGCAGTAACCGCGATCTATAGCTCTGACTGCATCTGCATAACGACGGTCGCCAGTAGTGCGCCCGTCGAACACAAGGAGATCTCTAACAGCTCTCAGAGCCGTATCCCGTTCATGCCGTTCAGGGAAGAACTGATACTTCCCGAGGCGAGATGTGCTCACGTGCCAATGGTCGGCCGTGCCAGGGAAGGCGCTCATTTGCGCCCAGCGGGCTTAGGAGAAAGCAGGAACGAAAGCCGTTCGCCAGCAGAGGCAACGAGCCTCACAGGGCAGATGACAGCTCCCCAGGAGTACAAGAAGCAGGGTTCGCCGCCGTAGGGGCCGACCGTGACGTTCTCCGCGAGCTGGCCAGCATCCATGTTGACCACTCGAAGGAACATGGGCCGATCTCGCGGCTGAATTATCTTCGCCGTGAGTCCACGGCTAGTAACGTCTTCCCTTAGCGCTTCGAGCCTATCCAGAGCAGTGTCGGTCATGCTTCCCAGATTGAGCCTGGACAGATGTCAACTGCTACGAAGTTGCTCGAAGTTGCTCTATCTCTTCTCGGCGCTGATCAATCAGCTCCCTTGCTTTGTCGCCATAGACGGCTTGCGACTGCAAGGTCTGAAAGGTCCGAACCATGAATGCAACGTCCTGAGGTTCTACGGTGCGAATGCGCCCTGCATAGGTTGAAGTGCGGGCCATCGAATCATCGAAGATGTAGAACCCCTCACCGGGGAAGATTCTTCGAATCGCATGCGGCGGGATGATCCCAAAGGACACACTTGGGAGGCGAGTCACCGTGTCGAGGAAATCTAGCTGCTCAAGCATCGTTTCGACACTGCCCATTATCGCAGTCAGCGCGCCATGCTCGATGACGAAAGAGTACCGGTGTTCGGAAGAGTAGAGCAAGGATTGACGTTCAAGTCTCGCTTCAACGGCGGCATTGATGTCGTCAGCCAGACCGAACATTGAGGCGTTTACCTCCATCACCGCCCGGACATACGATGGACTCTGCAAGATGCCGGGGGGGCATATCGACTCATAGGCTCTAAGTAGTCTCGTAGCCTTGTAGAGCGGCGTACCTTTTGCCTGTAGCCGTTTCTGTCCGCCTTTAAGCGAGTTACGATGCAACTCCCACATCTGGGCAATGTCGCGGACTGTCGCTATCAGCTCCGGTATCTGCTCCTCAGCATGGCAGGCAATACACCAAGCTCTGATGTCATCCTCAGAGGGGTTCTGTCGGCCGTGCTCAATCTTGCTGACTTTGGCAAAGTGCCAATTGTTGAGCGCAGCAAGTTGCCTGCCCGTGAGCCTGGCGTCCTTGCGGATATTTCTGAGCCTGCCACCGAATGACGCTCTCGCGGCGTGAGCCTGCTCTGTCACTGTTAAACGGGCTTGTACTCGGCGTGCTGAACTGACACAGCCCAAACGGATTCAAAGGCGTTGCGGCAGAACTTAACAACTTCCGTATCCGTGTATAGCTGTCGCTCGATGACGTTACCATCACCGCCAAAGACTCCGAAAACGACAGCGTCGTTATCGAAGAGCCAGAAGTCATTGCCCGGTAGCGGGATGGTTGACACGAGACGGCGAGGAACCCAACGTATATCTTCACCGGCATCAAGGTTCGGCTGAGTGATGCTGTATGCCCACTTCTGATAGTCCGTAAGGGGCTCCGAGACCACGCACGCACGCCGGTAGCGCTTCCCCTGTGCGATACCGCTTCGCACTCGATCACACCATGGCCTGAGCCATTCAAGGCTGTCCGGCTCACCGGCCTTCCAGCGCTCGACCTTTTCAAGATCTCCTGTATCGTAGAAGTCTCTCAACTCCAAGTGCAGGGCTTCCTGCTCGAAGGACTCGAAGAGCTTCTTACGGTCTTGTGCGGTAATCAGCTTCACAGCTCACCCTCCATGTACTTCTTGGCCAGTAGCCGCACCAGTCCATCGGGAATTTCAAGATACGTTTCGTTATCCGCAAGGTTCCTCAGTTGATCGCGGACTTTGGGATCGGCCATGCTCCACCCTTGAACAACCCACGTCCCTTGGTCCGTCCGGTAGAACGCCGGACAATCATCATCAGTACGGGAAGCGGGATCTTTGCATACGAAGGTAAGAGGCATGACGGCTCTCCCTGTGGTGGTTGCTTGAGGTTGCTCGGTCCAAGCGTCCAAGCCTGCTGCGAGGTTCGTCAAGGGCGTTGCTCGGTGTTGCTTAACTTGGCCGAGCAGGAGGGGCGCCGTTTCTCATGAGTTGTGGTGGGGTTCCTTCCTTGGCGGAGTCCCAGACTCGTACCAGGTCAAAGCGCCCTGCCCCGGGCGGGGCCTGACAGTTGAGCGATCATTCATTACCCCAGGGAGTACACGTGTGATGAGTCGTTTGTCCGTTGTGTGGTCATGGTCCTCTGAGAGGGCATGAGAAAACCCCGCACGGTCATTGCCGTGCGGGGCCCTGGTCACCTACTTCCCGGGAAGCCACGGGGAAACGAGGAGACGTGATGCGGGTTGGGTGGGTTGTGCGTGTTGGTCGGTTCGGGCCTGAAGGCCCTGGTCAGAGGGTCAGCATTCGATGACGTTGACGGCGAGGCCGCCGCGCGAGGTCTCCTTGTACTTGTCCAACATGTCGCGGCCGGTGTCGCGCATGGTGCGGATGGCCTTGTCGAGGGAGACGAAGTGGCGGCCGTCGCCGCGCAGGGAGATGCGGGCGGCGCTGATGGCCTTGATGGCGCCGACGGCGTTGCGTTCGATGCAGGGGACCTGGACGAGGCCGCCGACCGGGTCGCAGGTGAGGCCGAGGTTGTGCTCGATGCCGATCTCGGCGGCGTTCTCGACCTGCTCGGGGGTGCCGCCGAGGACCTCGGTGAGGCCGGCGGCGGCCATCGAGCAGGCGGAGCCGACCTCGCCCTGGCAGCCGACCTCGGCGCCGGAGATGGAGGCGTTCTGCTTGAACAGGACGCCGATCGCGCCGGCGGTCAGCAGGAAGCGGACGACGCCCTCGTCGTCGCGTCCGGGGACGAAGCGGTCGTAGTAGTGCAGGACGGCCGGGATGATGCCCGCCGCGCCGTTGGTGGGGGCGGTGACGATCCGTCCGCCGGCGGCGTTCTCCTCGTTCACGGCGAGGGCGAAGAGGGTGACCCAGTCCATGGCGTGCAGGGGGTCGGACGGCTTCTCCGCAGAGAGCTGGCGGTGCAGTTGGGGCGCGCGGCGGCGGACCTTGAGCCCGCCGGGGAGCAGGCCCTCGCGGGTGCAGCCCCGGGTGACGCAGGCGCGCATCACGTGCCAGAGCTCCAGCAGGCCCTCGCGGACCTCCTGCGGGGAGCGGCCGAACGCCTTCTCGTTCTCCATCATCAGCGCCGAGATCGACAGGCCCGTCTCGCGGCAGCGTTCGAGGAGTTCGGCGGCGGTGTCGAAGCGGTAGGGCAGGACGGTGTCGTCGGGCTTGATGCGGTCGGCGCCGGTGGCGTTCTCGTCCACGATGAAGCCGCCGCCGACGGAGTAGTAGACCTTGGCGCGCAGTTCGCCGCCCCGCTCGTCGAACGCGGTGAAGCGCATCCCGTTGGGGTGGCCGGGGAGCGACTCCTTGCGCTCGAAGACCAGGTGCTCGCCGACCGCGAACGGGATCTCGTGGTCGTGGAAGAGCGTGATCGTGCCGCGCTCGCGGATGGCGGCGAGGCGGTCGTCGACGGTGTCCACGTCGACCGCCTCGGGTTTGTCGCCCTCCAGGCCGAGGATGACGGCCTTGTCGCTGCCGTGTCCCTTGCCGGTGAGGCCGAGCGACCCGTAGAGGGTCACCTGGACGGACGCGGTCTTCTCCAGCAGCCCGTCGCGGTGCAGGCCGCGGGCGAAGCGGTGCGCCGCCGCCATCGGGCCGCCGGTGTGGGACGAGGAGGGGCCGATTCCTATTTTGAACAGGTCGAAAACGCTGATGGCCATTGCTACCTCTTCGTAGCGCCCCCTCCGCCGCGGGCGGAGGGGGCGGCTGGCGTTTCTAGAGCTCGGGGTACAGGGGGTGCTTGTCCGCGAGGGCCTTCACCCGCGCCGCGAGCGCGGCGAGGTCGGGGGAGGGCTGCAGGGCCAGCGCGATGACGTCGGCGACCTCGGTGAAGTCCGGGGCGGTGAAGCCGCGGGTGGCGAGGGCCGGCGTGCCGATCCGCAGGCCGGAGGTGACCATCGGCGGGCGCGGGTCGTTCGGGACGGCGTTGCGGTTGACGGTGATGCCGATCTCGTGCAGCCGGTCCTCGGCGTCGCGTCCGGTCAGCTCGGAGTCGACCAGGTCGACCAGCACGAGGTGGACGTCGGTGCCGCCGGTCAGCACCTTGACCCCGGCCTTGGCCGAGTCGTCGGCCAGCAGCCGCTCGGCGAGGATCCGGGCGCCCTCCAGCGTCGCCTGCTGGCGGGCGCGGAACCCGTCGGAGGCGGCGAACCTGAGCGCGACCGCCTTGGCCGCGATCACGTGCTCCAGCGGGCCGCCCTGCATGCCCGGGAACACCGCCGAGTTGATCTTCTTGCCGTACTCCTCGCGGGCGAGGATCAGGCCACCGCGCGGGCCGCCGAGCGTCTTGTGCGTGGTGGTCGTGACGATGTCGGCGTGCGGGACGGGCGAGGGGTGCAGCCCCGCCGCGACCAGGCCCGCGAAGTGCGCCATGTCGACCATGAGCAGCGCCCCGACCGAGTCGGCGATCTCCCGGAACCTGGCGAAGTCCAGTTGGCGCGGGTACGCCGACCAGCCCGCGACGATCATCTTCGGACGGTGCTCGGCGGCGAGCGCGGCGACCTCGTCCATGTCGACCAGGCCGTCCTCGGCGCGGACGTGGTAGGGCACCACGTTCAGCACCTTGCCGGAGTAGTTCAGCCGCATCCCGTGGGTGAGGTGCCCGCCGTGCGCGAGGTCGAGGCCGAGGATCGTGTCGCCCTGCTGGAGCAGCGCGAAGTAGACCGCCGTGTTGGCCTGGGCGCCGCTGTGCGGCTGGACGTTGGCGTGCTCGGCGCCGAACAGGGCCTTGGCCCGGTCGATCGCGAGCTGCTCGGTGACGTCGACGTACTCGCAGCCGCCGTAGTAGCGGCGGCCCGGGTAGCCCTCGGCGTACTTGTTGGTCAGGACGGAGCCCTGCGCCTCCAGCACGGAGACCGGCGCGAAGTTCTCCGAGGCGATCATCTCCAGCGTGCCCTGCTGGCGCCGCAGCTCGGCGGCGACGGCCTCGGCGACCTCGGGGTCGGCCGCGGCCAGCGAGTCGTTGAGGCCGAGGGTGTCGGAAGCCACGGTCAGCCCTCCTCGACGAGCTTGTTGTAGTCGGTGGCGTCGAGCAGGTCGCCCGGCTCACCGGAGATGCGGACCTTGAAGATCCAGCCCTCGCCGTAGGGGTCGTCGTTGATGACCTTCGGCTCGTCCACCACGGCGCTGTTGATCGCGGTGATCTCGCCGCTGACCGGGGCGTACAGGTCGCTGACCGACTTGGTCGACTCGACCTCGCCGCAGGGCTCGCCGGCCTCGACGGCGTCGCCCTCGTTCGAGTGGAGCTCCAGGTAGACGATCTCGCCGAGCGCCTCCGCGGCGTGCGCGGTGATCCCGACGGTGACGATGCCGTCCTCGGGCACCTGGCCCGCGGGGTCGAGCCCGGCGACCCACTCGTGTTCTTCGCTGTAGCGGAGCTGCTCCGGAACGCTCACGGTTATTCTCTCTCCAGGTCTCAGGAACGCTTGTAGAACGGCAGGTCGACGACGTCGACCGGCTCGGGCCTGCCGCGGACGTCCACGGCGAGGCCGCTCTCCCCGGCGCCGCCGTCCAGGTAGGCCATGGCGATCGGCCTGCCCAGTGTGGGCGACGGGGCGCCGCTCGTCACGACTCCGCACGGCGTGCCGTCGGACGTGACGACCTGGTACCCCTTGCGGGGCGCGCGACGCCCCCGGGCCACCAACCCGACGAGCCTACGGCCCACGGGCGTCTGTGCCTGCGCCGCCAGCGCGGCCTTCCCGACGAAGTCGGCGGGCTTGTCGAGCTTGACGACGCGGCCGAGGCCCGCCTCGAACGGGCTGGTCTCGGCGGTCAGCTCGTTGCCGTACAGCGGCATGCCCGCCTCCAGCCGGAGCGTGTCGCGCGCCGACAGGCCCGCCGGGACGACGCCCTCGACCTCCGCCAGCTCCCGCCAGAGCGCGACGGCGTCGGCGGAGTCGACGAACAGCTCGAAGCCGTCCTCGCCGGTGTAGCCGGTGCGGGCGACCAGCGCGTCCACGCCCGCGACCTTGGCCGCCAGGATCGCGTAGTACTTCAGCCCGGCCAGCGGCGCGGCCGTGAACCCTTCGAGGATCGCCTGGGAGCGCGGGCCCTGGAGGGCGATCAGCGCGTAGTCGTCGGAGCGGTCCGAGACGGCGGCGTCGAAGCCCGCCGCGCGCTCGACCAGCGCCTCCCGGACGGTCGCGGCGTTGGCGGCGTTCGCGACGACCATCCAGGTCGCCTCCGCCAGCCGGTAGACGATCAGGTCGTCCAGCACGCCGCCGTCGGGGTCGCAGATCATCGTGTAGCGGGCCTTGCCCACCGCCATCGGCGACAGGTTGCCGACCAGAGCGTGGTCGAGCGCGGCGCCCGCGCCCGGCCCGTCCAGGAAGATCTCCCCCATGTGGGACAGGTCGAACAGCCCGGCGCCGGTGCGGACGGCCTGGTGCTCGGCGGTCTCGCTCGCGTAGCGCAGCGGCATCAGGTAGCCCGCGAAGTCGACGAGGTTCGCGCCGAGGTCCTGGTGGACGTCGTGCAGAGGCGTCTTCTTCGCGCTACTCGCGGTCGGTTCGGCGGACATCGGTTCGGCTCCTTCGTCGCGGGCGCGCGTGGTCACATCGTCCCACTCGCGCACCGTGCGTCTCGGTGCCTCCCCCTCTGTCATCGGCGCCTGAGAGCTTCACCCGCTCCGTTCGCTGCGGGCTTTCACCTTCGGCGGGGGACGCGGAGTCCCCGCTTTCCAGAGGTCGCCTGGTCCGTGCGGTCCGTGGGCCTGAGAGGTTCCGGGGAGGGTTTGCTCCTTCGGCGTCCCCCGCTGGCGGCCGGGGACTCTCCCGCACGGGATCATCGGCTTTGCCCAGGCTAGCAGCGCCGTCACCCTCGCGACCAGGCGCCGCGACCCGTTCTTGACCGCGCCTCGACCGTCCGCCCGGCCGCGCCTCGACCGTCCGTCCCGCTGTGCCTCGACCGTCCGCCCGGCCCTGCCGGACGGGGCCATGGCGGGGCGCGGCGGGGGGTGTGTGACGTAGTCTGAGGGGATTGCTGGAGACCACCCCCCGGTGCGGGGTGCACGACCGGAGGGGCACGCATGGGCTGGCTGGCGGGAGTGCTGATCCTGTTCTTCGGCCTGCTGGCGTCGATCGCGCTGCACGAGCTCGGGCACTTCTCGTTCGCCAAGCTGTTCGGGGTCCGCACGACGCAGTTCATGGTCGGGTTCGGGCCGACGATGTGGTCGCGCCGCAAGGGCGAGACCGAGTACGGCGTGAAGTGGATCCCGCTCGGCGGCTACATCCGGATGATCGGGATGCTGCCGCCGCGCCGGGGCGACGCCCCCGGCCAGGTCCGGCGGATCAGCACCGGCCCCTGGCAGGGCCTCATCGAGTCGGCGCGCGGCGCGGCGCTGGAGGAGGTCAGGCCCGGCGACGAGAACCGCGTGTTCTACAACAAGAAGTGGTGGCAGAAGCTGCTGATCATGTTCGGCGGGCCCGCGATGAACCTCATCCTGGCCGTGGTCTTCTTCGCGATCCTGCTGATGGGCATCGGCATGCAGCAGGCCCAGCCGGTGATCGCGGAGGTCTCGCCCTGCATGGTCCCCAAGAGCCAGGCGAGCGTGGACCACTGCCCGGCGGGCGCGACGCCGACCCCGGCGAAGCAGGCCGGGCTCCAGGAGGGCGACCGCATCGTCTCCTATGAGGGCCGGGCCGTCGAGGACTACAAGCAGCTCCAGAAGCAGATCCGCGACTCGGCCGGCAGGACCGTCCCGATGGTGGTCGACCGCGGGGGGCGGCGGCTCACGCTGAACGTGCCGATCACCCGCAACCAGATGCGCGACCTGGACGACCAGAACAAGATCGTCGAGGTCGGGTTCCTCGGCATCACGCCGACCACCAAGGTCGAGCGGGAGGGCCCCGGCGCGGTCGCCTCGACGATCGGCGACCTCACCGGGCACACGGTGGGCGCGCTGGTGCGGATGCCGCAGAAGATGGTCGGCATCTGGAACGCCGCCTTCAGCGGCGACAAGCGCGACCCGAACGGCCCGATCGGCGTCGTCGGCGTCAGCCGCATCGGCGGCGACGTCGCCGCCTCCGACCAGCTCACCGGCGGCGAGAAGGTCTCCTACTTCGTGATGCTGCTCGGCTCGCTGAACCTCGCGGTCGGGCTGTTCAACCTCGTCCCGCTGCTGCCGCTGGACGGCGGGCACATGGCCGGGGCCCTGCTGGAGGCGCTCAAGAAGGGGTTCGCCCGCGTGTTCCGGCGTCCCGACCCCGGCTACGTGGACGTCGCCAAGGCGCTCCCCGTCACCTACGTGATGGCGGCCGTGCTGATCGTCATGGGCGGGCTGCTGATCTACGCCGACCTCGTGAACCCGGTCCGCTTCAACGGCTGACGGGCCCTAGGGGAGGCTCGGCTCCGGGAGTTCGCCGGTCTTGAGGAAGGCGTCCAGCGCCGCGAGGTAGGGGCGGATGTCCAGGCCCTGCGCGTCGAGCCACGCGTCCGACCCGTAGGTGCCCGCGTACCGCTCGCCGCCGTCGCAGATCAGCGTGACGACGCTGCCGCGCTCGCCCGCCGCCCGCATCCGCGCGATCAGCCCGGCCGCGCCCCACATCGCGGTCCCGGTGGAGCCGCCGACGCTGCGGCCGGTGACCTCGCTCGTCCAGCGCATCGCCGCGACGGACGCCGCGTCCGGCACCTGGATCATCCGGTCGATCACCGACGGCAGGAACGACGGCTCGACCCGGGGCCGCCCGATGCCCTCGATCCGCGAGCCCGCCGCCGTCCGCTCGGGGTCCCCGTCGGCGAACGAGCCGAAGAACGCCGAGCCCTCCGGGTCGACCACGGCGAGCCGCGTCTGGAACCGCCGGTACCGCGCGTAGCGGCCGATCGTCGCGGACGTGCCGCCCGTGCCCGCGCCGACCACGACCCACGCCGGCTCGGGGAAGCGCTCCAGCCGGAGCTGCTCGAAGATCGACTCGGCGATGTTGTTGTTGCCGCGCCAGTCGGTCGCGCGCTCGGCGTAGGTGAACTGGTCCATGAAGTGGCCGCCGCACGCGGCCGCCAGCCGCCGCGACTCGTCGTAGATCGAGGACGGGTCGTCCACCAGGTGGCAGCGCCCGCCGTGGAACTCGATCAGCCCGATCTTCTCCGGGCTCGTCGTGGCGGGCATCACCGCGACGAACGGCAGCCCGAGCAGCCGCGCGAAATAGGCCTCCGACACCGCCGTGGACCCGCTGGACGCCTCGATGATCGTGGTGTCGTCCCGGATCCAGCCGTTGGCGAGCGCGTACAGGAACAGCGACCGCGCGAGCCGGTGCTTCAGCGACCCCGTCGGGTGCACCGACTCGTCCTTCAGGTACAGGTCGACGCCCCACTCGGGCGGCAGCGGGAAGACGTGCAGGTGCGTGTCGGCGCTGCGGTTGGCGTCGGCCTCGACCTTGCGGATGGCCTCGGCGATCCACGCCCGGCACGCGGGATCGCAGCGGTCCACGACACGGCTCATTGTGGCATTTCCCTCGCTTTTCGCCTCGATTGGCATCGATCCCCGGCAAACCCCACGATATCCCCGCACGTCACAGGGCATGATGGAGCCCACGGGGGGAAGATGATCGACCTGTTCAGGCAGCGCATCATGGACACCGGACGGCTGCCGCTGTTCGGTTTCTTCGTCGCGTTCATCGTGACGTTCGTGCTCACGCGGGTGAACGTACGGCTCATCCGCGCCGACGTCCGCTGGTGGTTCCGCAACGTTACCGCCGGGGACCTGCACATCCACCACGTCGTGTTCGGCGTGGTGCTGATGCTCATGGGCGGGGTGGCGAGCCTCGCCGCGCCGGACGCCTACGTCGGGCTCGACCTGACGGCGGCGGTCGTCTTCGGCATGGGCTCCGCGCTCGTGCTGGACGAGTTCGCGCTGATCCTGCACCTCAGCGACGTGTACTGGACGGAGAAGGGCCGCGCGTCCCTGGACGCGGTGTTCGTCGCGATCGCCGTCACGGGGCTGCTGCTGCTCGGGATCCACCCGTTCGGCTTCGGGGGCGTCACCCCCGACCCGGGCGCCTCGACGCTGAGCGGGCTGTATGTGACGTCGCTGGTGATCAACCTGGTGCTCGCCGTGCTGACGCTGCTGAAGGGCAAGATCTGGACGGGTCTGATCGGCCTGTTCGTGCCCGCGCTGCTGATCGTCGGCGTGCTCCGGCTGGCGCGTCCCGGCTCGCCCTGGGCGCGCTGGCGGTACGCGCCGGGGTCGCGCAAGCACAGCCGGGCCGTCCGCAACGAGAAGCGGTTCCGGCGCCCGCTGATCCGCGCCAAGATCTGGGTGCAGGAGTTCATCGCCGGACGGCACGACCACATCACGCCCGAGCTGCTCCAGCGCCGCACCGCCGCCGAGCGCGCCCGCCGCCGCAAGGTCGCCCGCGCCCAGCGCAAGGCGGTCGCCCGCGCGCGGCGGCACGCCGTCTCCCGCACCCGCCGCCGGGGCGTCGAGCTCCGGGCGCGGCACTCCAAGAGCGACCACTGACCCCTCGGCGCCCGCCGGTCAGTCCAGGACGGGCGCGACCGCGCGGACCGTGTCGATCGTGTCGGCCTCCGCCGCCGACTTGTCGGGCCGGTAGCGCAGGACGCGGGCGAACCGCAGCGCGATGCCGCCGGGGTAGCGCGGGCTGTGCTGGACGCCGTCGAACGCGATCTCGACCACCAGCTCGGGCCGGACGTGGACGGTCCAGGAGTCCTCGCGGACGGCCAGCTCGCGGAGCCTGCGCGTCTGCCAGGCCAGCAGCTCGTCGGTGAGCCCCTTGAAGGTCTTGCCGAGCATGACGAAGCCGCCGGTCTCGGGGTCGCGGGCGCCGAGGTGCAGGTTCGACAGCAGGCCCCGGCGGCGGCCGTGCCCCCACTCGACCGCGAGGACGACCAGGTCGAGGGTGTGCCGGGGCTTGACCTTGACCCACCCGGCGCCGCGCCGCCCGGCCGTGTAGGGCGTGTCGAGGGACTTCACGACGACGCCCTCGTGGCCGCGCGCCACGGCCTCGTCGAACTGCTCCTCGGCCCGCGCCGCGTCGCCGGTCACGAGGCGCGGCATGCGCAGCTCGGCCGGGACGACCCCGGCCAGCGCGGCGCCCCGCTCGGCGCCCGGCGCGTCGAGGAGGTCGGCGCCGTCCAGGTGCAGGACGTCGAACAGGAACACCGAGAGCGGCACCGGCTCCGCGGACCTGGTCGTGCGCGTGGCGGTGCGGGCGGAGGTGACCTGGAACGGGTGGGGGCGGCCGTCCGGGCGCAGCGCGATCAGCTCGCCGTCGAACACCGCGTCGCGGACCGGCAGCCCGCGCACCGCCTCCACCACCTCGGGCAGCCGGACGGTGATGTCGTCGAGCGTCCGGGTGAACACCCGCACCTCGCCGCCGGAGACGTGCACCTGCGCGCGGATGCCGTCGAGCTTCCACTCCACCGCGACCTCCTTGCCGGAGCCGGCGGGGGCGAGCTTGGCGAACGCCTCGTCCATGGACGGGGCCGCCGCCGCGAGCATCGGCTTGATCGGGCGCCCGACCTCCAGCGTGAAGGCGTCCAGCCCCCGGGCGCCCTCGGCGAGCGCGGCGGTGGCGACCGGGCCGAGCGAGCCGCGCAGCATCACCGCGCGCCGCACCGCCGCCGCGGGGACGCCGGCCGCGGCGGCGATCGCCTCGGCCATCACGCCGTCCAGCGCGCCCTGCCGCAGCTCGCCCGCCAGCAGCCGGACGAGGAAGTCCTGCTCGGGACGGGTCGCGCGGCCGAGCACGGCCGCGACCAGCTCGCGGCGCCGCGCGACCGAGCCCGCCCCCGACACCGCGCCGATCTCGGTGAACGCGGCGTCGACCTCCGGGACGGTCAGCGACGGCTCGGCGGCGGGCGGCGGCAGGTCGCGCAGCGCCGCGTACCCCACGCCGATCTGCCGTTGCGGCAGCTCACCGGACAGGTAGGCCACCACGGTCGCGGCCTCCTCCGGCTCCGCGGCGCGCAGGCACTCGGCGAGGGCGGTCACCTTGGCCTTGCGGCCCGAGGTGCCCGCCACCACCCGAGACGTCTCGGTCAGCTCGGTGACACGCACGGTTCCATTGTGTCCGCCCGGTCCGACATTGGGACCCGCCGGGGGGTTGGTGAGGGCGGGTGAGCCTGGCTACCGTGATCTGGAGGTGGCGCCGACCGGGGGAGTGAGGAGCGGGGAGTGAGGCTTCCGCGGCCGTCGGAACCGTTCGATCGCGTGTACTCGGCGCCGGAGCCGCCCGCCCCGGCCCGCCGTCCGCGACGCCTGATCCTGCTGGTGGCGATCGCCTCGGTCGCCGCCGCCGCGGTCGTGGTGCTCCTGGTGCTGCCCCTGGGCGGGAAGGACCGGCCGGGCCGCACGCCGTCCGCCGCCGTGTCGCCGTCCGCGACGGCCACGCCCTCGGAGCCGTCGTCGGAGCCGTCGCCGCAGCCGTCGTCGGCACCCTCCGCGCCTCCCGGGCAGGAGCCCATCACCGCGCTGCCCCAGCCCTGCGGGATGGTGTCCGCCGGCACCGTCGGCGCGGCCGTGCCGGGCGCGCGGCGGCGGCAGAGCGCCAACACTACGCTGACGACCTGCACCTACTCTTCGGCGAGTCAGGCGTTTCGCTGGCTGCGGGTGGAGACTCACCTGTACGCTCCGGGGAACAGCGCCGATCCGGTGAAGGACGCCACGAGCTCCTACCGCACGCAGTGGAACCAGGCACACGACGCGCCGCTCACGCGGACGATCACCCTGGAGCGGGAGCCGGGTCTCGGCGACGAGGCATACCGCTGGTTCAAGGCCGACAAGGGCCAACCGACGGTGGTCGGCCAGGTGACCGCGCGGGTCCGCAACGCCGTGGTCACGGTCAGCTACAGCGAGAAGGCGCCCGCGAAGGGCGGTCTGGACGGGGCGGAGCGCTCGTGCCTGTCGAAGGCCGCTCAGGTCGCCAGGGAAGCGCTGGGCGCACTGCGCTAAATCATTCCTGACCTGAATCGGCCGATCATGGCATATTTTCTGTCAACACCTTCTAGGGTGATGACAGAAAAAGGGGAGGAGTATGTCGAACACGCTCCCGCGAGCGATCGGTGTTCGGCGTGCTGAGTGCCTGGGGAGGAGGAGGTCGTCGCCGTGACCGTTCGATTGGTCGGTGTGTCCTGGGTGTAGAAAAGCCCAGGTCAGGCCACAGGTTCTCGATAACAGGGGCCGCGGAGTGGACCTCGCTTCGCGGCCCGTCCCTTTCCCGGTGGCAGTCCAATTTGCGACACCCTCCAGTATTTGAAACTTTTCCTCTAAAGTGCTGTATGCGGGATCGTATATGTGAAGTTTGACATCGTGATAAATGCGGGCCGACCCATCTTCGCGGCCGCGAGACCCGCCCCGGCGCGGCCAGTCAGCTCTGCGCGAGGGGGATCCGCGCGAGCAGCCGCAGCGACGCCGGCGAGACCCGCGACAGCGTGCGCAGCAGGCGGCCCTCGAAGTTCACCGGGATCACCGGCCTGTTCTTGATGATCGCGTTGACGATCTGCTCGGCGACCCGCTCGGGCGGGTAGTCGCGGAGCCGCAGCATTCGCTGGGCCTGGCCGCGTAGCCGCTCGCGCGAGGCCGCGTCGCCGCCCACGTAGGTGCCGTGCGCCGCGATGTCGGTGCCGGCGAAGCCGGGGCACACGGCGGTGACGCCGATCCGGGACCCGGCGAGGTCGGCGCGCAGGCACTCGCTCAGCATCAGCACGGCGGCCTTGGTCGTGCAGTAGGCGGGCATGCCCCGCCAGGGGGCGTAGGCGGCGGCGGACGCGATGTTGACGATGTGCCCGCCGAAGTTGGGCTTGTCGGGCTTGTTGGGCAGCGCGTTGACGCGGTCCACCATCTGCCTGCCGAACAGCCGGGAGCCGTGGATGACGCCCCACAGGTTCACGCCGAGGATGCGGTCCCAGTCCTCGGCGGCGGTGTCGAGGAAGGGGCCCGCCACGACGATGCCCGCGTTGTTGACCACGATGTCCGGGACGCGGTGCTCCTCCCGCACCCGCGCGGCGAACGCCTCCATGGCCGCCCGGTCCGCCACGTCGACCCGGTGGGCGGCGCCGCCGGGGCCGAGCGCCTTGGCCTGCGCGATCGTGCGTTCGGCGGCGGCCAGGTCGATGTCGGCCGCGATCACCGTCGCGCCGCGTCCGGCCAGGGCCAGCGCGGTCGCCCGGCCGAGTCCGCCGCCGGCTCCGGTGACGACGGCGAGCGCGCCGTCGAAGTACGCGAGGGGCATGGAGACCTCCGTGGTGGGATGATCCAACCGTACTCAGCCCCGCGCCGCGTCTCGCGTGCTTACCGGCATACGGACGCGGGCGTCTCGCGCCTCAGGCGAGATAGGGCCCGAGGCCCTGGCGGCAGAAGTCGGTCATGTAGCGGGCCGCGTCCTCGACCGACACCTCGGGACGCCGCGTCCGCCACTGCGCGAGCCGCTCGCTCGCACCGATGATGATCTCGGTGAACGCCTCCACCGCCTCCGGCGGCGCGGCCGGGGCGAACGTCGCGAGCACCCCCGCGATCAGCGTGCTCTGCTGCCGCCGCGTCGCCTCGACGGCCTCGACCGCCTCCGGGGACGCGGCGAACGGCTCGCGCAGCAGCATCGCGAACGACCTGCTGTGCGCGTCGATGAACCCGAAGTAGGCGACCATCCCGCGCCACATGACGTCCTCGGGGTCGGAGGCGCCCGCCATGGCCTTCTGGGTGACGTCGAGCAGTTCGGCCTTCGAGCGGCTGATGCAGGCCAGCAGCAGGCCGTCCTTGGAGCCGAAGTACTCGTACAGCATCGGCTTGGACACCCCGCAGCGCTCGGCGATCTCGTCCATCGAGGTGGCCTGGTAGCCCTGCTCCCCGAAGACGCGCTCCGCCACGTCCAGCATCTGGCGCTCGCGGTCGGCCCGTGACATGCGGCGACGGCGTGGCGGGGACGGGGGTGTGGCGCCGCTCACAGCAGAATCCTCACTGTTGGACCTACCGTCAGTAACCTACTGCCGGTAACTTACTGCTAGTAGGTTACCCCGGAAGGATGGACATGGCTGAGCGCACCCCCGCGATCGTGATCATCGGCTCCGGCTTCGCCGGGCTCGGCATGGCGATCGGGCTCAAGCGGTCCGGCTTCCACGACTTCGTGGTGCTGGAGAAGAGCGACGCCCTCGGCGGGACCTGGCACGACAACACCTATCCCGGCTGCGCGTGCGACGTCCCCTCGCACATGTACTCCTTCTCCTTCGCGCTGAACCCCGGCTGGACGCGGATGTTCGCGCCGCAGCCCGAGATCCGCGCCTACATGGAGCGCACCGCCGACGCCTACCGGGTGCGCGACCACATCCGCTTCGGAAGCGCCGTCGAGAGCATGGAGTACGACGACGCCGCCCGCCGCTGGAACCTCGCGCTCGCCGACGGGAGCGTGCTCACCCCGAGGGCCGTCGTGACCGGCGTCGGCGCCCTGCACATCCCCTCGGTGCCCGACCTGCCCGGCATCGAGCGCTTCCGGGGCACCGCGTTCCACTCCGCCGAGTGGGACCACTCCTACGACCTCACCGGCAAGCGCGTCGCCGTCGTCGGCACGGGCGCGTCCGCGATCCAGTTCGTCCCGGAGGTCGCCCGGAAGGCGGACGACCTCGTCGTCTTCCAGCGGACCGCCCCCTGGATCCAGCCCAAGCCCGACCGCGCGTTCTCTCCCAGGACGCGCGCCCTGCTGGAGAAGGTTCCGGGCGCCGCCCGCGCGTTCCGCGACGGCATCTACTGGACGCTGGAGGCGCGCGCGGTCGGCTTCACCCTCGACCCGCGCCTGTCGGCTCCGCAGGAGCGGATCGCCCGCTGGCACCTCCGCCACCAGGTCCCCGACCCGGAACTGCGCGCCAGGCTGACCCCCGACTACCGGATCGGCTGCAAGCGGATCCTGCTGTCCAACGACTACTATCCGGCGCTCGCACGCCCGAACGTGCGGGTGGAGACCTCCGGCATCGCCGAGGTCCGCGAGCACTCCGTCCTCACCCGGGACGGCCGCGAGTACGAGGTCGACTGCGTCATCTACGGCACCGGCTTCAAGGTGACCGACGCCCTCACCGACCTGCGCGTGACCGGCCGCGGCGGCGTCAAGCTCCAGGAGATCTGGGCGGACGGCATCGAGGCGCACCGCGGCACCACGATCCCGGGCCTGCCCAACTTCTTCATGCTCCTCGGCCCCAACACCGGCCTCGGCCACAACTCGGTCGTGTTCATGATCGAGGTGCAGATCCAGCACGTCCTGAGCTGCCTGCGCCTCCTCCAGGAACGCGGCGCCGACACCATCGAGCCGAAGCCGCAGGCGTCCCGCCGCTTCAACGACCGCCTCCAGCGCCGCCTGCGCCGCCTGGTGTGGAACGAGGGCGGCTGCCGCAGCTGGTACCTGGACGCCCAGGGCGTCAACCGGACCCTCTGGCCGGGCCACACCTTCGAGTTCTGGCACACCACCCGCAAGGCGAACCCCACCGAGTTCACCTTCGACTGATCGCGCACCCCGCACGGCCGCGCGGCGGGGCCGCGTTATTTCGCGGGGGCGAACATCGGTTTGATGCCGGAGATGATCTGGCGGATCACCGGGCGCTGCTCGGCGGGGGTGCGGCCGCGCAGGTCGTGGATGGGGTCGAGGCCGTCGTAGTAGGGCGCGAGGGCCAGGAAGGGCAGGATGGTCAGGATCAGCGTGGCGAGGACGTCGAGGTCGGCGTCCTCGCGGATGTCGCCGTGCTCCTGCCACAGCTTCAGCGTCGGGTGGATGACCTGGAGGTAGTGCTGGTTCGCGGTCTCGCGGATGACCGAGCGGACGCTGTTGTCGAGCTCGAAGTTCGTGGCGGCGGTGACCGCGCGCTGGAGCGGGTGGTCGGCCATGTACTCGGTCCAGTCGCACAGGACGTCGAACAGCCACTCGTCGAAGGGCTGGTCGAGGTCGAGGCGGGCGATGCGGCGCTCCATCTCCTCGCGGATGCTGCGGGACGCCTCGTCGCAGACGAACGCGAAGAACTCCAGCTTGTCGCTGAAGTACTGGAAGAGGGAGCCCTTGGCGATGCCGGCCTCGCGGGCGATGGTGTTCAGGCTGCCGGTCGAGTACCCGTGCTCACCGAACTCGCGCATCGCCACTTCGAGCACCCGCTCGCGCTTGGCGACGTTGAGCCGGAACCAGGTGGACGTTGGCATGGACCCCTTCGACTTTCCGTCAGGAACCGGTAACCCAGAGGTCAGGATAACGGTCCGTGGCGTCCCGTGTGACCCAAAACATCACCCGGGTCTCGCGGTGTGCCGGGAGGGGCTCCGCCGGGAGCGTCCGGGGGGCGAATGAAGTCCGGCGAATAGGGTATTGCGGGCACCGTCGCCGGCACCGCGGCGGGCGGGGAGCGTGCCGCCTGGCGCCGGGGATCTACCGTATGCGTGTTATGTGGTCGTGATATGGCGCGATTCGGCGGCCGCGCCGCAGGTCAGAGGCTCAATCGTGATCGAGGACGGGGCCGTAATCCGGTCCGGTTGCTGATCAGCCTGGTCAACGTGATGCGGGTCGAGCATTCAGCAGAAATATCGTCCGCCGGGCTTGAAATCGCTATTCATCACGTGTTTCATCCCCTTCTAGGACGAGACGTACCGGGATGACGGAGGTGAAGGCGGTGCGGTCACGGTCGATCGGCGGCAGGGTGCTCACGGGTGCGGGCGTGGCGGCGGTCATCGCCGTGTCCGGGGCGTCCCCGGTCGCCGCCAAGCCCTCGCCCACGCCGTCCTCCTCCGGCGGGTCCTCGACGAGCCCGACCCCCACGCCGACCAAGACGAGCCCGGACCCGACGCCGACCAAGACGTCCGAGCCGAGCCCGTCGCCGACACCGACCCCGACGCCCTCGGACACGGAGACCTCCACGCCGACGCCGGTACCGACCAAGACGAGCCCCGATCCGAAGCCGACGCAGAAGCCGTCCGCGACGCCGGGCAAACCGAAGCCGGGCCAGTCGAGCGGGCCGAAGCCGCGCGGGTCCGCGCAGACGTCGCGGTCCTCGCGGCCGACGGGGTCGGCCAAGCCGTCCACGGCGCTGAGCCGCGCGGGCAGCGGCGCGCGCACCCCGACCGACGTGCCCTCGGCGGGCGACGGGGAACCCGCGACGAGCGTCCTGCCGCCGCTGGTCAACAGCGGCGCGGTCACCGACCTGCGCGCCCCGCAGGTCGCGCCGCCCGTCGCCGCGCCGGAGGTCGCGCCCGCCCAGCGGGAGCCCGCCCCGGTGGCGGGGCTGCGCGCGGTCCCCGGGGACGGCGCCGCCGCGATCGAGGACGTCGGCGCGCTCCAGGCGGGCGCGCTGGCGGCGCTCGCCTCGTCGGTGGCGTTGCTGCTGCTCAGGCTGCGGGCCGGCCGGGCGCGCCCGCCGCGCGGCGCGCACCGCCGCTGAGGGGCGGCGTCAGCGGGCCAGCCGGATCAGGATCCGGCACACCTCGTCGATGATCTCGGCGGCCTCGGTCTCGCTCTCGGCGGTGGCGATCTCCCGTCCCGCCTCGCCGATCACGGTGGTCAGCACGAGGCTCAGCACCTGGCCGGCGCGCCCAGCGGGGGCCGCGCCGGACGTGCCGTGCAGCAGCTTGGTGTTCTGCGCCATCCACCGCTGCGCGCGGCTGCGGCGCATCAGCGAGGAGCCGGACGGCCCCTCCCCGCCGTGGAACAGCCGCGCCGCCTCCCGCCGCTCCCAGCACACCTGGAGGTAGGCGCGGGCGCCCGCGATGAACAGCGCGATCGGGTCGTCCTCGCCGGCCTTGCGCGCGGTGGAGACGGCGCGCGCCGCGCTCTCCTCCTGCTCGGCGGTCAGCTCCTCCCACAGCGCCACGTACAGCCCGGCCTTGCCGCCGTAGTGGTGGTAGAGGCTGCCGACGCTGATGCCGGAGCGCTCGACGATCTCGGCGATGCCCGCGTCGGCGTAGCCCCGGTCGGCGAACACGCGCTGCGCGGCGGCCAGCAGCGCGTGCCGGGTCGCGTCGGCCCGCGCCCACTGCCGTCCGCCCGCGTGCCCCTCTCCGGCGCCGCCCTCCTCGTGTGGCCTGCTCGTCCGCATCACCCCATCGTCTCAGGTCGCGGACGCGGCCCCCTCAGTACCAGTTGTGCGCCTGCCACCAGGACCACGCGCCGCACGGGTCCTTGTAGCGCGCCTTGATGTAGCCGAGCCCCCAGGCGATCTGGGTGGGGGAGCTGGTGCGCCAGTCCGCCCCGGAGCTGGCGAGCTTGGAGCCGGGGAGCGCCTGCGGGATCCCGTACGCCCCGCTGGAGGGGTTGACGGCCCGCTCGTTCCAGCCGCTCTCGTGGTTCCAGAGCGTCAGCAGCGAGGGCCAGCACCGGTCCCAGCCCTTCAGCGCGCTCATCTTGCGGCCGTATCTGCGGTTCTGCCCGGCGCTGGGGTTGGACTTGGCGAGCCGCTCGCGCTCCTGCTCCTCCTTCAGCTTCGCGCGTGCCGCCGCGTCCCGCTTGGCCTTCTCCTTCAGCTCCGCCATCTCGCGCCTGTGCTCCTCGTAGGCGCGCTTCTTGGCGGCGGCGATCGTGTCGGCGGCGATCGGGTCCATGTCGGAGCCGGTCAGCCGCGCGACCATGTCGCCGGTCGACATGCCGGGGGCGGCCATCTTCGGCGGCTTGGCCTCGCCGCCGAAGACGTCGGTGTCCACCAGGACGAGCGCGGCGACGAGCCCGCAGATCGCCGTGACCGTGATGGTGACGTTGTGCGTCAGGAACCGCCACACCCGCCGCCTCTTGCTCGGCCGGTCGGGCGCGAACCCCGTGTCGCGGGGGTCGCCGCCGAGCGGCCCGGCGGCGGCCGGGGCGTCGTCGGGCGCCGGGCGCGGCGGCGGGACGCGGCGGTCGTCGCCGCGTCTCCGGTCGCCGCGCGACCGGCGGGAACCCGCGCGTCGCGAGGAGCCGCTGGGACGTCCGTGCGTGCCGTGACTCTGTGGCATAGGAGAAGACTGCCTCATCGCCCGGGGTTTGTATCGTCCACGCCAGTCGTACGGGCGCGCGGTGACGCTCGGTTCACCGGCCGCCACCCGGACCCGAGGACGGCGCCCCACGAACTAGTCTTGGAGATCACGGAGCGGAGCGGGGCTCGCACGAGCACGGCGGACCGGGGATCGAGATGAGCACGGTGACGGAACCGGGGGAGCACCTGGGGGAGCACGGCGCGCGCGACGGCGTCGCCGTGCCGGACGGGCTGCCGGACGCGCTCGTCCACGAGTTCGGGACGCTGCTCGGCGCCGCCGAGCTGCTGGAGCGGATCGCGGGCCGCGAGCTGGAGCGCCGCTGCGGCATCCGGCACGCGGTGTTCGAGGTGCTGCTGCGGCTCGCCGACGCGGGCTGCCCGCGCTCGATGGGCGGCCTCGCCGACGAGCTGATCCTCACCAGCGGCGGCATGACCCGGCTGGTCGACCGGATGGTGGACGCGGGCCTCGTCCGCCGCGAGCCCGCCCCAGGCGACCGGCGCCGCCAGCTCGTCGAGCTGACCGGCGCCGGGCGCGCGAAGCTGGAGGAGGCGCTGCGCGTGCACGCCGAGACCCTGCGCCGGCACTTCGCCGGGCCGCTCACCGAGGAGCAGCGGCACCTGCTGGTGGACGCGCTGGCCACCCTGCGCACCACCGCCCGCGAGGAGCTCGGCGCCCTGCACTGACGCGCGGGGGGCGTCAGCGCGAGTAGTGCTCGACCACGAGCTGCTCGTCGCAGACCACCGGGATCTCGCGGCGCTCGGGGAGCCGGGCCAGCCGCGCGGCGAGCGCGTCGTGCCGGACCTCCAGGTAGGGCGGGACGTTCTCGGTGTGCCCTCCGGCCGCCGCCACCTGGAACGGGACCATCGCGCGGCTGCGCTCGGCGACCGTGATGACGTCCCCCGGGCGGAGCCGGAACGAGGGGCGGTCCACGCGGCGCCCGTTCACCAGCACGTGGCGGTGCACGACGAACTGGCGGGCCTGGTAGATCGTGCGGGCGAACCCGGAGCGCAGGACGAGCGCGTCCAGCCGGCGTTCGAGGTCGACGATCAGCGCCTCGCCGGTCTTGCCCTCGACCTTGGCCGCCTTCGCGAAGGCGTTGCGGAGCTGCGCCTCGCGGATGTTGTACTGCGCGCGCAGCCGCTGCTTCTCGCGCAGCCGCACCTTGTAGTCGGACTCCTGCTTGCGCGCGCGCCCGTGGACGCCGGGCGGGTATGGGCGGGCCTCGAAGTACTTCACGCTCTTCGGCGTGAGCGGGATGCCGAGCGCCCGGGACAGGCGGACCTTCGGCCGGGGGTTGTTCATTGCGCTCCTCAGTGGTTAGGTGAACCTAAGTTAGGTAAGCCTAACTTGGAACGTCAAGGAGGTCAGGGTGGGTGCGGAGATCGGGCACGGCGGTGACGAGGGGCGAGTGTGCGGGCGGGTGTGCGGCCCCGGACCGGCGGAGCGGGCGCGCACCCTCGCCTACGGCATGGCGGACGGTGCGCTGGCGGTGCCGGGCGTCCCCTACCAGCCCGTCCCGGCGTACACGACGGACCGCGACGGCCGCCCGCTGCTGCTCGTCGAGCGGGCCTCGCCGATCGTGGCGGCGCTGGCGGGCAAGGCGGACCTGGTCGGGACGCTGCGGATCAGCGACGTCGCGCCGGTCGCGATGGCCGACCGCATGCGCGGGCGCGCCTGGATCCACGGCTGGCTCACCGAGCTCCCGCTGGGCGAGCTGCGCGCCGCCGCGATCCGGCTGTCGCGCCCGCATCCGCGCCCCGAGCTGCTCGACCTCGCCGACGGGAACGGCCGCCGCGAGTGGACGGTGCTCGCGCTGGAGGTCGCCGAGGCCGAGATCGAGGACGCGTGGGGCGGCGCGATCCTCGAACCCGAGGAGTACGCCGCCGGCGCCCCCGACCCGTTCGTCGCGGTCGAGGCGGGCATGCTCACGCACCTGGACTCCTGCCACCGCGACGAGCTGGCGCGCCTGCTGCCCCCGGCGGCTGTGGCCGAGAACACACCGGAGCCGGTCGTGCACCCGCTGGCCCTGGACCGGTACGGGCTGTGGCTGCGCCGCTGCGCTCCGCCGCCGGCCGCGCCCGACCCGGTCGACGTCCGGCTCACGTTCGCCCAGCCTGTCAGTGATCTGCACGGGCTCCGCTGCGTCTACCGGCGCCTGTTCGCCGCCGCGACTCCCTAGCCCCTAGGGGTCGTGCTCCGGGTCGTCCGGAAGATGCCAGTGATCTCACGGATGGTGCCCGCCGCCCCTCACGGGCGATGCTCGGGTCTCCGGCCGTGGGACGCCGACCGCGCACCGCCCGGAGACGACCCGGCCGCCGGCTCATCCTCGCGGGGTGGATGAGCCGGTGGACGGGAGACGGACCAGGCGGCGGGGCGGCGGGGTCCCCGGTCGGGCCGGTGGCCCGGCCGCGGTGTGCGCACTGACGGGGGGCGCGGTCCGGGCCACTGGCCGTGAATCCGGGACCCACGTGGTGGCGCGCACCTACGGGCGGACCCCTACAGGTAGAAGCCGGTCGCGGACGAGGGCGCGCCCTGCCCCTCCGGACGCTTCTCGCCCTTGCGGATCGCGGCCAGCTCGGCGAGCGTCGCGCCGTCCGGGCCGATCTCGGCCGCCGGGGCCTCGGAGTCGGCGAGCCACGCGGTCGCCTCGTCCCGGGTCAGCGAGCCGACCTCGATCTGCGCCAGGCAGCGCCCCGGGCGCACGACCGCCGGGTGCAGCCGCGCGAGGTCCTCGTTGGTGGTGATCGCGACGAGGACGTCCCGGCCCTGGCCGAGCATCCCGTCGGTGAGGTTGAGCAGCCGCGACAGGCCCTGGCCCGTCGACTGCTTGGCCTCGCCGCGGATCAGCTCGTCGCAGTCCTCCAGGATGAGCAGCCGCCAGCGGCGGTCCTTCTCCTCCTCGTCGCCGACCGCGACCTCCATCAGGTAGCTGGGCGTGCCGAACAGCGCCTCCGGGTCGAGGACGCAGTCGGCCTGGCACCAGCCGTTCCACGCGCGGGCGAGCGCCCGCAGCGCGGTCGTCTTGCCGGTGCCGGGCGGGCCGTGCAGGAGCAGGAGCCGCCCCGACACCTCCTCGCGGGTGAGGGCCATGACCTCCTCCAGCGCTTCCGCGACCGGGGCGGTGTAGTTGCGCCGGATCTCCGCCCACGCGTCGGCGGAGATCGCCCGCTCGGTGCGGACGGGCCCGTGCGAGCCCATGTGCCAGAAGCCCATCTCGACGTTGGTCTCGTCGGTCTTCGGCGGGTCGGTCGCGTCCTTGACCGACTCCTCCAGGACGCTGTCGGCCAACTCCTCGCTGACCGCCGACACCTCCACGTAGGCGCTGCCGTTGCTCCACCGGTTCGTCAGCAGCGTCCAGCCCTCGCCCTCGGCGAGCACCGACTCCTTGCCCTTCTCGCGCGCGACGCGCACGAGCCGGCACGCGTCCGGGCGCAGCGGCGCCTCGGGGCGGACGTGGTCGAGCCGCGTCGAGCGCGACCACGGCTGCTCGCCGGTGGCGAACGGACGCAGCTTCAACACGTCCAGCACGTCCGCCGGAGAGTTGTTGTCGTTCAGGTTGAAGACCACCGGCACCGGTGAGCCCGCCTCCAGATCGGTCACGTTCTCCCGTGGCTCGACGAGGCGCAGGACGTCCTTGGGCATGGTCATGACTTCGATGATCAGGGCCGCCGCGGCGCCCCGTCCACCCAATTAGCCCGTCGCGCCCCGCTCGTCATCGCTCGTCACCGCTCGTCAGGACGCGGCGCCGCCCCGGTCGGCCCTGCGCGCCTCGCTCTCCTCCAGGTCCATCTTCTCGGCCTGCCCCGGCGTCGGCGCCGACCCGCCGAGGTAGGCGGGCTGCCACCAGGTCTCGTCCGCGCGCGGGACGTCGGGGTACTCGCGCTGCGCCCGCTCCAGCATGTCCGAGAGTGTGGCGTGCAGGTCGCGCGTGACCTGGTCGTAGTCGTCGCCGCGCTTGGGGTGCATCGGCTCGCCCACCAGGATCGTCACCGGGACGTTGCGCTGGAGCAGCCGCCGCTTGTGCCCCTTGGTCCACAGCCGCTGCGGGCCCCAGATCGTGAGCGGGATCAGCGGCACCTTGCCCGCCACCGCCATCCGCACCGCGCCGCTCTTGATCTCCTTCACCGTGAACGAGCGGCTGATCGTCGCCTCGGCGAACACCCCGACGATCTCGCCGCCCTTGAGCGCCTTCAGCGCCGCCGCGTAGGACGAGGCGCCCGCGTCGCGGTCGACCGGGATGTGATGCATGCCCCGCATCAGCGGCCCGCCGATCCGGTTGTCGAAGATCTCCTTCTTGGCCATGAACCGCACCAGCCGCCCCGCCGGGTGCGCCGCCGCCCCCGCGAAGATGAAGTCGAGGTAGCTGACGTGGTTGCTGACCAGCACCGCGCCGCCGGTACGGGGGATCTGGTCGGCCCCCTCCAGCCGGACCTTGAGGTTCAGGGCCTTGAACACACCGAGAGCCGTCTTGATCACCGGCGGGTACACGATTTCGGACATGCAAGCACCGTACTTGAGCCGCCCGTGATCAGCGAGTACGGCGCAGGATCGCGATGGATCACACAACCGGCCGGAACTCTGAGAAGGTTGGGTGGTGACGTGATCGGTGGAAGACGTGATCGGTGAAAGGGGATGAGCATGGAACCGTTGGACGCGGCGGCGGACGTACACGCGCTCATCCGTGACGTGCTGCCCGACCTCGCGCCCAGCGCCTGGTTCGACTCGGGCACCTCCGAGGTGGTGCTGCCCGTCGGACGCTCGGAGGCCCGCGCGTCCAGCTGGACGGTTCTGGAGCGCTGCGCCCGCGAGCCCCGCTCGGCGTGGCCCAAGGTCGTCGACGAGTGGGTCCGCGAGGTCACCGACCGCGCGTTCCTCGCGGTCGGTGAGATGGAGCTGTTCGGCGACGTCCGCGAGCTGCTGCGGCTGCGGATCGTGCCGAAGCTCGCCCCCCGCGACCGCGAGGGCCTCGTGGTGGTGCCCGCGGGCGACCACTTCGACGCGATGGTGATGATCGAGCACCCCCGCTACGGCGGCCCCCTGACCAAGGCCCGCGCGGGCCTGCTCGGCCTGCGCAAGCTCGGCTACGTGATGACCAACACCCACGACCGGGAGCTGGCCGACGTCGCCGTCCGCGACCAGCCGCTGCTGCCGGGACGCGACGTCCGCGTCGTCACCAAGCCGGGCAGCCGGTACGTGTCGGCGCTGCTCAGCGAGGTCGACCAGTTCCTGCCGGGGCCGAACCGGCACGGCGCCCTCGTCGGCGTCCCCTGCCACAGCACGCTGCTGCTCTACCCGATCACCTCGGTGGCGGTCCGCGAGGTGCTCCCGGTCTTCGCCGACGTCGTCCAGGAGATGCACGAGGCCGCCGAGGACCCCTGCGCCCCCGGCGTCTACTGGAGCCACGGTGAGCGCCGCCTGACCCCGCTGAGCGCGACGTCCCTGCCCGAGGGCTCGGGCGGCTCGGACGAGTTCTCCGCCCTCCTGCGCCGCCTCCCGGCCGACTCCTAGGGCTGTGTTCATGAAGTCCCGGCCCAAGGCACTCGCCTGGCGGCTCGTGCCTTGACCGTGCCTTGGCGGGCGCGGCATCGCTTCGCGATCTTCCCGGTGGGGCTCGCCTCCGGCTTCGCCCCACCGCTCAGCCAACGCGCCCGCGCGGTGGTTGAGGCCACCGCGAGAGGGGCCCTAGGTGGTGGGGCCGGGGATCAGGGGAGCTTCCAGTCGATGGGCTGCCCGCCCTGCTGCTCCAGCAGCTGGTTGGCGCGGGAGAACGGCCGGGACCCGAAGAAGCCGCTGTCGGCGGAGTAGGGGCTCGGGTGCGGCGACTCGATGCACGGGACGTCGCCGAGCATCGGCCGCAGGTTGCGGGCGTTGCGCCCCCACAGGATCGCGACCAGGGGCCCGCCGCGCGCGGCGAGCGCGCGGATGGCCTGCTCGGTGACCTCCTCCCAGCCCTTGTCGCGGTGCGAGTTCGGCTTGCCGGGCATGACGGTCAGCGCCCGGTTCAGCAGCAGGACGCCCTGCTCGGCCCACGGCGTGAGGTCGCCGTTGGAGGGCTGCGGGTGGCCGAGGTCGTCGCAGTACTCGCGGAAGATGTTGACGAGGCTGGCCGGGATCGGGCGGACGTCCGGCGCGACCGAGAAGCTGAGCCCGACGGGATGGCCGGGCGTCGGGTAGGGGTCCTGGCCGACGATCAGGACGCGGACGTCGGCGAAGGGCTGGGTGAAGGCCCGCAGGATGAGGTTTCCGGCGGGCAGGTAGCGGCGTCCGGCGGCGACCTCGGCGCGCAGCCAGTCGCCCGCGGCGGCGATCGTGCCCGCGACGGGCTGCAGCGCGGACGCCCAGCCCGCCTCGACGATCTCCGGGAGCGGTCGTGCGGTCATGGCGCACCACACTAACGGCATGATCTTGCGCCCGTTCCTTGATCACGGTAGCGGACTTCCCTGACCACATCAGGACGATCCATGGATGCGGCTGTCAAGGTCGGCCGAAATGTGCGGGGGTGACGCCGAGCGCCGCCCGGTGCCGCCACGCGAGCCGGAGCGCGGCGGCGCCGGCGGGTTGCATCGGCTCGGGGACCGTTCCGTCGAACGGCGCCATCGACACCTCGCCCTCGGCGTTCACGGCGACGAGCCCGCCGAACAGGGCGCGGAACGCCGCGTCCTCGAACACCACGGCGGTGAGCAGGTCGAGCGCGAACGTGAGCGGGTCGACGCCGAGCCCGAGGAAGTGCGCGCGGACGTCCCCGTTCTCGCGGGCCCCGGTCAGCTCCCGGTGGAAGGGCCACTCGTCCTGGACGAAGCCGGGGCCGTAGTCCTCGCCGCGTCCGAGGAACTCCTCGGCGTACTCGCGGACCATGCAGTTCCACAGGCTCAGGCCGCGCTCGCCGTCGAGGGGCTGGAACACCCCGACCGGCATCACCTGGTGGAGCCCGCCCGCGTGCGCGACCTTCGCCGGGTCGCGCCAGTGCAGGACGTAGGAGCCGGACGCCGTGAGGGTCACCGTCGTGATCGCGGGCAGCGCCGCCCGCCGCGCGAGGTCGAGCGGATCCCCGACCTGGCCGCGCACCGGCAGCCCCTCCGCGCCCGCCGCCAGCTCGTGCGCGGCGGCCTCGCCGACGTTGACGGCGTCGAAGTAGCGCGCCGGGCCGAGGCGCAGGAGCGGCGGGGCGGCGGCGAGCAGCCGGTGGCTCGGCCGGTCCTCGAAGATCGCGGGCCTGGCGAGCGCCGCCATCGCCGCGGCGTAGGTGCGGTATCCGGCGGGCAGCCCGTCGGACGGGTCGCGGACGGCCGGCGGGGCGGGGTCGGCCTCCCACTCCAGCCGGACGTCCTCCAGCGGGATCGGCGCCTCCGGGATCCAGCCGTCCCGGCACAGCAGCGGCGTGCCCGCGACGCGCGGCACGCCGGGGTACAGCCCGTCGGCGACCTCACCGAGCCGGGCGCGGTCGGCGTTCAGCGCGCGCCGCTCGTCCCGCCACCGCTGCTCTTCGGCGTTCACGCCGCCCACCCTAGGGCGCCGGGCGCAGCTCCAGCGTGCAGCACTTGGGGCCGCCGCCCGCCTTGCGCAGCTCCGACAGGTCGACCGGGACGGGCGTGTACCCGCGCTCGCCCAGCGCGCCGATCAGGCCCGTCGCCTCGGCGTTCACGACGACGTTGCGGCCGTCGCACACGGCGTTGAGGCCGAGGACCGCCGCGTCCCGCTCCCCGGCGATGACCGCGTCGGGGAACAGGCGCTCCAGCACCGCGCGGCTGCCCGGCGAGAACGCGCCGGGGTAGTAGGCGACGTCGCGCCCGCCGAGCGGGAACAGCGCGGTGTCCAGGTGGTAGAAGCGCGGGTCGACGAGCCGGAGCGTCACGATCGGGCGCCCCAGGAATTCCTGCGCTTCCTGGTGGGCGGCGATGTCGGTACGGAACCCGGTGCCCGCGAGGATGACGTCGTCCAGGGTGAGGAAGTCGCCTTCCCCCTCATTAATGTACTGCGGCTCAAGGACGTCGGTGAAACCGTTGTCCCTGAGCCACCTCGCATACGCGGGCCCTTCCGCGTACCGCTCGGGGAAGGCGAAGCGCGCGCCGTAGACGCGCCCGCCGACGACCAGCGCGCCGTTCGCGGCGAACACCATGTCGGGCAGCCCCTCGACCGGGTCGATCAGGCTGACCTCGTGCCCGAGGGCGAGGTAGGCGGCGCGCAGCGCCTCCCACTGCGCGACGGCCCGTCCCGCGTCGGCGCCCGCCGCCGGGTCCATCCACGGGTTGATCGCGTAGGTCACGGCGAAATGCTCGGGACGGCACATCAGGAAGTGCCGCCGCAGCGCGACCCGCTCGGGGAGGGGGCTCGGCTCAGGGACGGCGCTCGGCTCCATTGCCGGCATGACGGTCATGCGCGTCTCCACAGGGCTTCCGGAGGGGGAAAGCGTGCTGATCGAAAGCCTAGGAACGCCGGGCCCGCAATCCAATCCGCCGACCTTGCGCCGCCGTGGTGTTTCGTTGCGCGTTCCGGCGGCGCGCCCGCGAATCATTGCGCGGCCCGTGAACCATTGCGCCGCCGTGGCGTGTTCGCCCTCCGGGGGCGAACACGCCGCCACGGGTCAGAGGTTGATCATGTGACCGGCCAGGCCGTGCACGGCCTCCTTGACGGCCTCGCCCAGCGTCGGGTGGGCGTGGACGTTGCGGGCGACCTCGTGGACGGTCAGGTCCCACTGCTGGGCCAGGGTCAGCTCCGGCAGCAGCTCGGTGACCTCCGGGCCGATCAGGTGCGCGCCGAGGATCTCGCCGTACCTGGCGTCGCTGATCACCTTGACGAAGCCGTCGCCCTCGCCCATGCCGAGCGCCTTGCCGTTGGCGCTGTAGGGGAACTTGGCGGTCTTGACGTCGAAGCCCTGCTCCTTGGCCTGCGCCTCCGTCCAGCCGAAGCTCGCGATCTGCGGCTGGCAGTAGGTGGCGCGCGGGATCATCACGTAGTCGAGCTCCATCGTCTCGGCGTCCGCGATGGTCTCGGCGGCGACGATGCCCATCGCCTCGGCGGCGTGCGCGAGCATCAGCTTGGCGGTGACGTCGCCGATGGCGTAGATGTGCGGGACGGACGTGCGGCACCGGCCGTCCACGTCGATCGCGCCCCGCTCGGTCAGCGCGACGCCGGTCTTGTCGAGCCCGTAGCCCTCGACGTTCGGCTGGAACCCGATCGCCTGGAGCACCTTGTCGGCCTCGATGACCTGCTGCGCGCCGTCCTTGCCGGTGACGGTGACCTTGACCTTCTCGCCCGAGTCGTCGATCGCGTCCACGCGGGTCGAGGTCAGGACGTCCACGCCGAGCTTGCGGTACCGCTTGGCCAGCTCCTTGGACACGTCCGTGTCCTCGTTCGGGACCATCCGGTCGAGGAACTCGACGATCGTGACCTTCACGCCGTAGTTGTGCAGGACGTAGGCGAACTCCACGCCGATGGCGCCCGCGCCCGCGATGACGATGCTCTCCGGCAGCTCCGAGCTGAGGATCTGCTCCTCGTAGGTGACGACCCGCTCGGACAGGGACGTGCCGGGCAGCAGCTTGGTGTGCGCCCCGGCGGCGATGATGCAGCTACCGAACGTGACCGTCGTGCTGGACCCGTCGGAGCCCGCGACCTGGAGGGTGTTCGGGTCGGTGAAGGTCCCCCGCCCGTCAAAGGTGGTGATCTTGTTCTTCTTCATCAGGAACTGGACGCCCTTGACGAGCTTGTCCGAGACCTGCCGGCTGCGCTGGTACGCCTCGCCGTAGTCGAAGGTCACCTCCCCCTCGACCTTGATCCCGTACTTCTTCTGCTCCTTGGTGAAGATGTGGGCCAGCTCAGCGTTGCGCAGCAGCGCCTTCGAGGGGATGCAGCCGACGTTGAGGCAGACCCCGCCCCAGTACCTCTCCTCGATGATCGCGGTCTTCAGCCCGAGCTGCGCCGCCCGGATCGCGGCGACATATCCACCCGGGCCCGAGCCCAGGACCACGACGTCAAAGTTTTCGCTCATATCCATGGACGATATTCGTCGCCGCCCCGTGCTCGCATCCCGGACCGCCCCGGCGTGCTTCGGGTCACCCGTCACATCCTGTTAGGGTTTCGAGCGGCCTCCCGCCGGTGATCCTTTCCCGGGGGGCGCGGCGGCGCGCGAGCGGCGGGCCGCCCGGCGCGTCGCCCGGCCGGGCGGGCGCGCGACGCGGCGGCGGTGCCCGCGCGGTGCCCGCGCCGGCGGCGGCCCGAGGAACCGGCGGCCTCCGTCCCGGAACACGGCGCCCCGGCGCGATCGTTGAGGGCAGATCGGCCCGTCCCGTCACAAGCGAAAGCGGAGGAGAAGGCGAGTGAGGATCCCGAGGCGCGTCAACACCGTCCTGGACTGGATGGAGAAGCACTTCGTCGCGCTCGCGGTGGTCGTCGCGCTCGTCGCCGTGGCCCTGCTGGCCATGCTCGCGCCGCCGCTCGTCGGGCTCCCGGTCGCCGGGTTCATCGTCGGGCTGGCCGTCGGCGGGTTCCTCGTGCACGTCCGGATGAGCAAGCGGGTCGCCCGCGTCCGCGCCGATGTCGACGACCTGCTCCGCGAGAACGGCGCGCTCCGGCACCGCAACACCGTCCTCGCCAGCGGGGTGATCACGCGGGAGGCGCAGGAGACGCAGGCGTTCGTCGCCATCCCCGAGGAGGAGGACATCCTCGACGGCGACCCGCAGGGCACCGCCGCGCTCCCCGAGCTGATCGACGACCTCCTGGAGGAGGACGCGGGCAAGGCCGCCGACGAGGACGAGGACACCGCGAAGAACCACCGCCGCGCCTAGCCGGGGGCGGTCATGTGATCACCGGGCGTTAGCCTCGCCGATCTTGGGGGAGATCGGACCCCGGAGGTGGTGGTCGATGAGCGCGCACTCGGGAGCGGCGCCGGGGCACGAGCGGGCGGGAGCGGCACTCGCCAAGGACGAGGTCGACCTGCCGACCGTCCGCAAGGCCGTCTTCGCGTCCGCGATGGGCAACTGCATCGAGTGGTTCGACTTCGGCGTGTTCAGCGCCGGGGTGATGACCTCGATCATCGGCACGGTCTTCTTCCCGTCCGGGGAGTCGGGAGGCGCCACGCTGCGCTCGTTCGCCCTGATCGCGGCGGCGTTCATCGCCCGCCCGTTCGGCGGGATGTTCTTCGGGCCGCTGGGCGACCGCATCGGCCGCAAGAAGGTGCTGGCCGCCACGATCCTCCTGATGTCGGGCTCGACGTTCGTGATCGGGATCCTGCCCGGATACGGCACGATCGGCGTGGCGGCACCGCTGCTGCTGCTCCTGGTCCGGCTGACGCAGGGGTTCTCGACCGGCGGGGAGTACGGCGGCGCCGCCACGATGATCGCCGAGTACGCGCCGACGGACCGGCGCGGGTTCTTCGGCAGCTTCCTCGAACTCGGCACGCTCGCCGGGTACATCATGGGCGCCGGCCTGGTGCTGCTGGTCGACCTCGGCCTGGGGGAGGACCGCATGCACGACTGGGGCTGGCGGCTGCCGTTCCTGGTCGCGCTGCCGCTCGGGCTCGTCGGGCTCTACGTCCGGACGCGGATCGAGGACACCCCGGCCTTCCAGCGCATGGAGGAGGAGGGCGAGAAGGCCCGCTCGCCCCTCAAGGAGACGCTGGAGCACCACTGGCGGACGATCGTCACGCTCATCGGGATCGTCCTGCTGCTGAACGTCGCCGACTACACGCTGCTGACGTTCATGCCCTCCTACCTCGTCGACTTCCTCGACATGGACGACGTGACCGCGCAGCTCATCACGATCGGGGTCGAGGCCGTGATGATCGCGGTGATCGTGCCGCTCGGCGCGCTGTCGGACCGGATCGGCCGCAAGCCGCTGCTGACCACGGCCGCGATCGGCTTCGCCCTGCTGTCCTTCCCCGCGTTCGCGCTCATGCAGACCGGGCACCCGGCGGGCGTCGCGCTCGGTTACGCCATCATCGGCGGGCTGCTGGTGCTGATCCTGGCGGTGATCGGTGCGACGTTCCCGGCGATGTTCCCGACCAAGGTGCGGTACGGGGCGTTCGCGATCGGCTACAACGTCTCGACGTCGCTGTTCGGCGGCACCGCCGCCGTGCTGGTCGGCTCGCTGATCACGGTGACGGGCACCAACTACGTCCCGGCCTATTACCTGGTCCTGGTGGCGCTGGTCGCGCTCGTGCCGATCAGGCTGATCCCCGAGACGGCGAAGGTGCCGATCGACCGGATCGGCACCCCGCAGGCGCCGGAAGCGGCCGGTTCCGGCGCCTGACGGCGGGCCGGAAATGTAGACCACCGCCCCTTGGCGGCTCTCTGTACAGGGACGATTCCGAGCGGTATCTCGCGCGGGTTGGAATTGTGTGGCCCGCAGGCAAAGAAGAGGTGCGGGTGATCGCACATTGCACTCCGCCGATTACCGTAGGTAGCGTCACCGATGGCAAGACGACGGGGCATGTGGGGGTGAATCCCCCGAATCATCGGCGTTTTCTTCTCCGCCTTTCCTTTTGTCTTTGCCGCAGCGCACAACTGGCGTACAGCGACGAATCGGTGGTGTGGACGTGACGGAACAGCCCCAGGCCTCGGACCAGCGGTTGAGCCTCGGTACCTCGGCGGCACGGAACCTGGCGACCACGACCAAGTCCGTCCCGCAGATGCAGGGCATCACCTCCCGGTGGCTGCTGAAACTGCTGCCCTGGGTCCAGGCGTCGGGCGGCGCCTACCGGGTCAACCGGCGCCTCACCTACACGCTCGGTGACGGCCGGGTGACCTTCGTGACCACCGGCGCCGACGTCCGGGTGATCCCGCGCGAGCTGGGCGAGCTGCCGCCGCTGCGCGGCTACGACGACGAGCCCGCGCTGGACGCCCTCGCGGGCCGCTTCACCCAGCGCGAGTACGAGCCGGGCGACGTCATCGTCGAGCAGGGGAGCCCCGTCGACCAGGTCGTCCTGGTCGTGCACGGCAAGCTCAGCCGGATCGGCGCGGGCGAGTACGGCACCGAGGCCGTGCACGGCACGCTCGCCGACGGCGACTTCTTCGGCGAGCAGATCCTCGTCCCCGGCGACGAGCCGGACGAGTGGGACTACACCGTCAGGGCCGTCACGTCGGTCACGGTGCTGATACTGAGCCAGGCCGACTTCCAGGAGGCGCTCGACCGGACCGACACGCTCCAGGCGCACCTGGCCGAGTTCCGCTCCGGCCCCGACCGCGCCACCAACCCGCACGGCGAGGCCGCCATCGAGCTGGCCTCCGGACACGACGGCGAGCCCGTCCTGCCCGGCACGTTCGTCGACTACGAGGGCTCCCCGCGCGAGTACGAGCTGAGCGTCGCGCAGACCGTGCTGCGCGTGCACACCCGCGTCGCCGACCTCTACAACGAGCCGATGGACCAGATCGAGCAGCAGCTCCGGCTGACGATCGAGGCGCTGCGCGAGCGGCAGGAGAGCGAGCTGCTCAACAACCGCGACTTCGGGCTGCTGCACAACGCCGACCTGTCGCAGCGCATCCACACCCGCAGCGGCCCGCCCACCCCCGACGACATGGACGAGCTGCTCTCCCTCGTCTGGAAGGACCCGGCGTTCTTCCTCGCGCACCCGAAGGCGATCGCCGCGTTCGGCCGCGAGTGCAGCGCCCGCGGGCTGTATCCCGAGAGCGTCGACGTCGGCGGCAACAAGGTGCCGGCCTGGCGCGGCGTGCCGATCTTCCCGTCCAGCAAGATCCCGGTCAGCAAGACCCGGACCAGCTCGATCCTGCTGATGCGCACCGGCGAGGCGTCCCAGGGCGTGATCGGGCTGCACCAGACCGGGCTGCCCGACGAGTACCAGCCCGGCCTGTCGGTCCGCTTCATGAACATCGACGAGAAGGCCCTGATCTCCTACCTGGTCAGCGCCTACTACTCGGCCGCCGTGCTCGTGCCGGACGCGCTCGGCATGCTGGAGTCCGTCGAGATCGCGCACGGTGGTGCGGCGTAGTGCAGCCGTTCCGGCTCCCCGAGTTCTACATCGCGCATCCGGCCCGGCTGAACCCGCACGTCGACCAGACCCGTGAGCACTCGCTCGCGTGGTCCTACGAGACGGGCATCCTCGGCCCCGACCCGACCGGCCCCGAGGTCTGGGACGAGGCCGACTACGACGCGCACGACTACGCGCTGCTCACCGCCTACACGCACCCGGAGGCGCCCGGTCCCGTCCTGGACCTGGTGAACGACTGGTACGTCTGGGTGTTCTACTTCGACGACCACTTCCTGGAGAGGTACAAGCGGCCGCGCGACATCGAGGGCGCCCGGGAGTACCTCGCGCGGCTCCCCGCCTTCATGCCCGTGGACCTCGGAGCCGGGCCGGGTCCCGAGCCCACGAACCCGGTCGAGCGGGGCCTCGCCGACCTCTGGGAGCGGACCGTTCCGCTCATGTCGCGGGAGTGGCGCGAGCGGTTCGCCGTGAGCACGCACAACCTGCTCCAGGAGTCGCTCTGGGAACTGGAGAACATCACCGACGACCGCGTCCCCAACCCGATCGACTACATCCATATGCGCCGCAAGGTCGGCGGCGCGCCCTGGTCGGCCGACCTGGTGGAGGTCGCGATCGGCTCGGAGGTGCCGCCGGCGGTCGCGGGCACCCGCCCGCTGCGGGTGCTGAAGGACACCTTCGCCGACGCCGTCCACCTGCGCAACGACATCTTCTCCTACCAGCGCGAGACCGAGAGCGAGGGCGAGGTCAACAACGGCGTCCTGGTGATGGAGCGGTTCTTCGGCACCGATCCGCAGCGCGCCGCCGACATCACCGGAGACCTGCTGACCTCGCGCATGCAGCAGTTCGAGAACACCGTGTTCACCGAGCTGCCGCCGCTGTTCGAGGAGTTCGGGCTCGACCCGTCCGAGCGGCTCGACGTGCTGCGGTACGCGCGCGGCCTCCAGGACTGGCAGTCGGGCGGCCACGAGTGGCACCTGCGCTCCAGCCGCTACATGAACGAGGGCGCGGTGACGGGGTCGCCGCTCACCCCGTCCGGGCTTCCCGACCTGGCCCGGCTGCTCGGGGTCGGCACGTCGGCGGTGCGCCTGCGGTCGCTGACCCGCCCGCCGGGGCCCGCCCCGGACACCGCGTTCGAGGTGCCCGAGCTGGCGGCGTCCCATGAGCCGCTGCTCAACCCGCGCCTGCCGGCGCTGCGCACGCACGCCTCCGCGTGGGCGTCGCGGACGGGCCTGGTGGGCGGAGGCCCGCCCGGCGTGTGGACGCCCGAGGCGTTCGCCGCCGCCGACTACCCGCTGTTCGCCGCGCTGACCCATCCCGCCGCGTCCGGCCCCGAACTGGAGCTGGTCAACGACTGGAACCTGTGGGTCTTCGCCTTCGACGACCTCTTCGTCGAGCGGTTCAAGCGGCCCCGCGACCTCCTCGGCGCCAAGGCGTACGTGGGCCGCCTCCGAGAGTTCCTGGCCGGACGCGGCGCGACGCCGTCCGATCCCGTGGAGCGCGCCCTGGCCGACCTGTGGGAGCGCACCGCGACGGCCATGCCCGACGGCGTCCGGGGCGACTTCGCCGCCGGGGTCGGGCAGTTCCTGGAGGGCGCGCTCTGGGAACTGGCCGGGCTCGCCCAGAACCGCGTCCCCGACCCGGTCGACTACATCGAGATGCGCCGCGACACCAGCGGAACCGCGCTGACCACGAGCCTCGTGCGGTACGCGCTCGGCGCGGGCGTCCCGGCGGAGGTGCTGGCGTCCAAGCAGGCGCGGGCCCTGCACGAGGCGTTCGGCGACATAGTCGGCCTCCGCAACGACCTGCTGTCCTACCGCAAGGAGATCGAGGACGAGGGGGAGCTGAACAACGCCGTCGTGGCCGTCCAGCGGTTCCTCGACACCGATTCCGCGCGGGCCGCCGAGATCGTCGCCGACCTGGTCAGGGCGCGCACCCGCCAGTTCGACCGCGTCGCCGAGATCGAGCTGCCCGCCCTCGCCGACGGGCACGGGCTCGACGCGGCCGGGCGCGCCGCACTCACCCGCCATGTCGAGGGGCTGCGCCGCTGGCTGGCCGGCGACCTGCGCTGGTCCACCACGACGGGCCGCTACCGGCGCGCCGAGCCCGCCGTCGAGCCCGCCGCCGCGCCGAACGCCGCACCGGTCGATCCCTCCCGCATCCCCACACCCCGGCTCACGATCGGCCCGACCGGGCTCGGCACCTCCGCCGCCCGGCCGAGGCCGCCCCGAGCGACCACAGGAGGTAGCCGCACATGACCGAACAGCCGCTGAGCCTGAGCACCTCGGCCGCGCGCAACCTCGCGACCACGACCAAGTCCGTCCCGCAGATGCGGGGCATCACCCCCCGGTGGCTGCTGTCGCTGCTGCCCTGGGTCCGCGCCGACGCGGCCGTCTACCGCGTCAACCGCCGGTTCACCTACCAGCTCGGCGACGGCGTCGTGTCGTTCCTCAACGAGGGCGACGACGTGCGGGTCGTCCCGCCCGAGCTGGCCGAGCTGCCGCCGCTGCGCCACCTCGGGGAGCCCGAGCTGCTGGAGGGCATCGCCGGACGGTTCGTCCAGCGCCGCTACGAGCCCGGCGACGCGATCGCCGAGGCGGGCGCCCCGCTCGACCGGGTCGTCCTGATCGCCTACGGCAAGGTCACCCAGACCGCCCCCGGACGCTACGACACCGACGCCCAACTCGACATCCTCGACGGCGGCGACTTCTTCGGCGAGCGGGCGCTGGTCGACGACGCGGCCGTATGGGAGCACACCTTCCGCGCCGTCACGCCCGTCACCGTCCTGGCGCTGTCGCGGGCGGCGATCGGCGAGCTGACCGGCCGCGACGACGCGCTGCGCGCCCACCTGGCGGCCTACCGCGACGCGCCCGTCCCGCCGCGCACCCGGCACGGCGAGGCGGAGATCGAGCTGGCGTCCGGGCACGAGGGCGAGCCGCTCATCCCCGGCACGTTCGTCGACTACGAGGCATCGCCCCGCGAGTACGAGCTGGCCGTGACGCAGACGCTGCTGAACGTCCACACCCGCGTCACCGACCTCTACAACCAGCCGATGGACCAGCTCGAACAGCAGCTCCGCCTGATCATCGAGGAGATCAGGGAGCGGCAGGAGCACGAGCTGCTCAACAACCGCGACTTCGGCCTGCTGCACAACTGCCATCCGCGCCAGCGCGTCCAGACCCGCGGCGGCCCGCCCACCCCCGACGACCTGGACGAGCTGCTCTCCCGGCGCCGCAAGTCCCGGTTCTTCCTCGCGCACCCGAAGACGATCGCGGCGTTCGGCCGCGAGTGCACCCGGCGCGGCGTGTACTTCTCCGGCGTCGAGCGGGACGGGCGCCGCGTCCCGGCGTGGCGCGGCGTGCCGATCTACCCGTCCGACAAGATCCCGGTCACCGCGGCGGGGACCAGCTCGATCCTCGTGGTGCGCACCGGGGAGGACGACCAGGGCGTGATCGGGCTGCACCGCACCGGCATCCCCGACGAGGTGCGGCCGGGCCTGTCGGTGCGCTTCACCGGCATCGACGAGCGGGCGATCGCGACCTACCTGGTCAGCGCCTACTACTCGGCCGCCGTGCTGGTGCCCGACGCGCTCGGTGTGCTGGAGAACGTCGAGATCGCCCGCTGACGAGAGGAGGGACGGACATGGCCGTCGCACGATCAAGCCACTCCATCCGGGACGAGGCCCAGCCGTCCGCCGCGGAGATCCTCGCGTGGAGCCGCGGGCTGCTCGATCCCGCGCTGCGGCTCGCCGTCGACACCATGCCCGACTCGATGCGCGGCATCGTCGCCTTCCACTTCGGCTGGCGGGACGAGCGCGGCCGTCCGGACGCCGGGGCGGGCGGCAAGGCGATCCGCCCGGCGCTGACGCTGCTGTCGGCCGAGGCGGCGGGCGCCGCGGCCGAGTCCGCGCTGCCCGCCGCCGTCGCGGTCGAACTCGCGCACAACTTCTCGCTCCTGCACGACGACGTGATGGACGGCGACCGCACCCGCCGGCACCGTCCCACCGCGTGGAGCGTGTTCGGCGTGAACGCCGCGATCCTCGCCGGGGACGCGCTGCTCGCCGCCGCCTTCGAGGCGCTCGCCGCCGGGCCCGCCCCGGCCGCGGGCGTGCGGGTGCTGAGCCGCGCCGTCCTCGACCTGGTCGAAGGGCAGAGCGCCGACCTGGCGTTCGAGGACCGCGCGGACGTCACGCTGGAGGAGTGCCTGGCGATGGCGGCCCACAAGACCGGCGCGCTGCTCGGCGGCGCCTGCGCGCTCGGCGCCGTGCACGCCGCCGCGTCCCCGGCCGTCACGGCCCGGCTCCGCGCGTTCGGGGAGCGCCTCGGCCTGGCCTTCCAACTCGTGGACGACCTGCTCGGCATCTGGGGCGACCCCGCCGTCACCGGCAAGTCCGTCCATTCCGACCTGCACAGCCGCAAGAAGTCCCTGCCGGTCGTCGCCGCCCTCACCTCCGGCACCCCCGCGGGCGCCGAACTGGCCGCCCTCTACCTGCGCGACGACCCGCTGACCGACACCGCCGCCGCCCGCGCCGCGTCCCTGGTCGAGGACGCGGGCGGCCGCGCCTGGGCGACCACCCGCGCCGGGGAGCTGCTGGCCGAAGCCCTGGCCGAACTCGACGCCGCCGAGGCCGCACCCGCCGCCGACGCCGAACTGCGGACGCTCGCCCACCTCATCACCCACCGCGACCACTGACGCGCCCCTACACTGCTGGGCGTGCCGCCCCTGGAACCCACCGACCCCCGGCGGCTGGGCGTCTACAAGCTCACCGCGCGGCTCGGCGAGGGCGGCCAGGGCGTCGTCTACCTCGGGCACACCGACGGCGGCCCGCAGGTGGCCGTCAAGCTGTTCCACACGCAGCCGCCGGACGACCCGGACGACATGTTCGGCCGCGAGATGGAGGCCGCCAAACAGGTCGCGCGCTTCTGCACCGCCCAGGTGCTGGACTCCGGCACCATCGGGAGCCGCCGCTACATCGTCAGCGAGTACATCGACGGGCCCCCGCTCAGCCGGATCGTCGCCGAACAGGGCCCGCGCACGGGCAGCGCCCTCGACCGCCTGGCCATCGCGACCGCCACCGCGCTGGTCGCCCTGCACGACGCGGGCGTCGTCCACCGCGACTTCAAGCCGCAGAACGTCCTGATCGGCGCGGACGGCCCACGCGTCATCGACTTCGGCATCTCCCGCGCCCTCACCGGCGCCCAGACGATGGTGAGCCGCGCGGTGGGCACCCCGGCGTACATGGCGCCGGAACAACTCCAGCCGGGCGAACTGGGCCCGGCGGCGGACGTTTTCGCGTGGGCGTCGACAATGGTGTTCGCCGCGACCGGCCGTCCCCCGTTCGGCAACGAGTCGATCCCGATCGTCTTCAACCGGATAGCCCACGAGCCCCCACACCTGGGCACCATCGAGGAGCCTCTCCGAAGCCTCCTCACCTCCTGCTTCGCGAAGAACCCCGCGGACCGCCCCTCCGCACACGAACTCCTGGACCGCCTGGTCCGCCCCGCGGGCAGCACGTCACCGCCACCCGTCCCCATGGCGCCGTCCTCCGCCCCCGTGTCGCCGGACGCGACGACGACCCCCCACGGCCCCGCCCCGAGCAAACGCAAGAAGCCCCTGGTCGCCGCCGGAATCGCGGCGGCGATAGCGACGGCCGCGATCGTCCTCGTGGTGGCTCGCCTGGCAGGAGGCGACTCCCCGGACGACACCGCCAGGGTGGTTCCACAAAGCCCGAGCGGCGCAGCGGCGGCGGCCCGCCCGTCCGCCACACCGACGAAGCGAACCGCGAGACCTGCACCGAGCGCGACACCGCGAACGCCGCGCCCGTCCTCCTCACCTTCTCCGTCGGAATCACCGGCTCGCAGACCCAAACTCACACGTGCGGAGTTGGGCCCCGGCCACTTCAGTGCGTACTGCGTGAAACTAGGCTGGGAATGGGTTGAATATCGCGAGACGCCAACCCCCGGCGCGTACTGCATAAAGCGCAAGGGCGCCACCATGCGCCTGACAGGACCCCAACTGGACGCAGGCTGCCGCTGGCGCTTCACCGACTCCCGCGCCCGGCACTACTTCAAGGGCAAGTCCAACTACTGCTACACAACAAAACCCACCCAATGAGGATCCCCCACTACGGCCCCGGCGGAACCATCCCTCCGCCACGCCTGGTCGCGGCCTGGTTCAAGGCCCACGTCCTGAATGCGGAACAGGTACCGCTCTGGGCGGCGCACTGGATCGCCGACGGCATGGACGGCGAAACGCTCCGAATGCTGGCCGGACTGGACGGAACCGACAGCCGCGAGGTCTACGACATCCTCCCCGCCGCCCTCGACGACGCCCAGGCCCCCATGCCGGACGACCCCAACGCCGCCATGCGGATCTACGACGACCTCGCCGTCCTCTAACTCGCAGCCAAGATCGACACCGGCCGCCTGCTCACCGAGGTCGAAGCACTCGTGGTCGGCTCCGAACGGGACGACTACCTAGAGCCGCCCCTCGGCTCCCTCTACACACTCCGCGACGAGTGGGACGGCGGATGGGGACGCCCCAAGAAGGAACTGGTCACTTTGGTCCACCAAGCCTGCCTGAAACAGACCAACTGCGCCCTCGGCTAGCCCGTCCGGACCTACGTCGTGCCGTCGCGCAGGGAGTGGATCATGCCCTTCAGGAGACGGAACGCGTCCGCCTGCTCGGCCTCGGTCATGCCCGCCAGCATCCTGACCTCGACGGACCGGACCGCCGCGGTCGCCTTCTCCAGGCTCCGCCGGCCGCGGGGGGTGAGCCTCGCGGGAAGCGCCTTTCCGACGGGCGCCTCCGCGGGTCTGGTCACGTAGCCGTCCTGTTCCAGGGTCTGGAGCAGCACGTTCATGGTCTGCCGGGTCACGAACGCGCCCCGCGCCAGCTCGGAGTTCGACAGGCCCGGCCGTTGGGCCAGCAGTTCGAGGCAGGAGTAGTGCGTCACGCTCATCCCGAGCGGCCGCAGCACCTCCTCCATGGCCGCGCGGAGGGCGCTCGACGCCTCTTTCAGCAGGTAGCCCAGTGACGTCCGCAGGTCGACGCCGCCGTCGGTTTGACTCATGTCAGTATTCTGACATAGCGTCGTTCGTGTCAGGAAACTGACACGAACCGAAGGAGTATCGCCATGCCCGCCACCGGCCCCGACTTCATCTCGCTCCAGGCGCGCGACCTCGACGCGTCGCAGGCGTTCTACGAGCGCTACCTCGGCCTCGTCCGCTCGCAGGCCGGGCCTCCGCACGCCGTCGTCTTCGAGACGAAGCCGATCGCGTTCGCGCTCCGCGCCGTCGTCCCCGGCACCGATCTCGGGTCCGCCGCCTGGCCCGGCGTCGGCGCCGCGATCTGGCTGCACGCCACAGACGTCCAAGCCATTCACGACGCCCTGGTCGCCGACGGCCACACGATCGTCTCCGCACCGATCGACGGCCCCTTCGGCCGGACGTTCACCTTCGCCGACCCCGACGGCTACCGGATCACCCTCCACGACCGCCCCTGACCAACCGTCACTCGCTCCCGAGTCGGCGGCCTGGAACGGCGTGTAGAACCAGTCGACGGCAGGCCGGCCTGTGTAGTTCGGCCCGGCGTGCGCAACCGGGCGGTCAACCGGCGTCCAGCGGGTGCGCCGACCGCGCGGCGGATCGAGCGAACGTCGAGATCGGCGAGGAAGATCCCAGCGCCGGTGGAGCCAGGACGCGGCGCGCCCCAAGGCGCCGATCTTGTCGCCCACGGGCGCAACGACGGCGGGAGCCGCCCCCCGCGACGAAGTGGTCCACGAGGTCGAGCCAGATGATCTCAACCCGCTCGGCGCTCCGGCCCGGACCGCACGTGCGCGCCGCCGGGCGGTCAAATCCGCAACTTGGGCGATATCAGCCCGAATCCTCCTATTTATACCCCTGAAGGTGTATCGGGTGAATTGTCGCTAAAGACAGCGGTCAGAGGCGGATTGGGGGCTGGAAGGAAAAATGCTCGGTCTTGGGGATAGGGGAAGTTGTCGTGCCTGAGCCTTTTCGATCGATTTGCTCGTGCTCTCTCATACTCGACGTGACAGGTCGGTCTCCCCGTCCGCCGCAGGATCGTTGAAGCGAAGGCGTCAGGGCCGGGGCGGCCTGGGGATCGATTCGTTTGCGAGCAAGGAACGAAAGGCGAGCGGCTCAGGAGAGTGGAATGAGACGAAAATATGCAACCCTGCTACGGAGTGCTGCCCTACCGGCGCTGGCCTCGGCGCTGGTGATGGGGGCCGCATCGCCGGGGGAGGCGGCGACCGGCGGCGGTAACGGCGACAAAACGGGCCACTGCCAGGAAAAATGCCCACAGGGGAAGCCGGGGCCTCCCGGACCGGCAGGACCTCCGGGCCCGGCGGGGCCCCAGGGGGTGGCAGGGCCGGCAGGACCGGCGGGCCCGGCGGGGGCGGCGGGCCCGGCGGGGCCCCAGGGGGCGGCTGGGCCGGCGGGGGCCACAGGTCCTGAGGGGCCGGCGGGACCGGCAGGGGCGGCAGGACCGGCGGGGGCTGAGGGACCTGCGGGACCGGCAGGGGCGGCAGGTCCTGAGGGACCGGCGGGACCGGCGGGACCGGCGGGACCGGCGGGGCCAGCGGGGCCAGCGGGGCCGACCCGGCCGACCCAGATCGTCCAGGAGACCCACACACTGGTGGCCGGGCTCAACACGGGAACGGCGACCTGCCCGTCGGGAACCGTCATCACGGGCGGCGGACTGGTGACGCCTTTGGGAGGCAACAACCTCACCGTCCAGCAGTATGAGTCCTTCCCGTCCGCCAGGGACACGTGGACGGTGTCCTTCAACAACCCGGCGAGCACCAGCGGCTCCTACACGGTCTATGCCGTATGCATCCCCGTGACCCAAACGGGCTGACGGCGCCTGGAGCACGGCGGCGGCCGGGCCGGAGCGACGAGCCGATCGCAACCCGCGCTGGTCGTGCCGCCGAGGAGGCCGCATGCGGGGCGGGGTCGGCTGCGGACGATCATCCCCGCCCCGGCCGCCCGTGCGCGACCCGCCGAGTGATGCAGTGATCGATCGTCCATGCGCGAGGGCGCACCCGAAGAGGTGGTGCTCGGAGTCGCTCGCGGGTAGGCGATGCCGACGGGATCAACGCTCTCAAGGGGCGCGACATGGATGACCTTGCGCTTCGCTTCGGCGCGGGAAAAGGGACCTGAGGGCAGGGCGGCGGCCCCGGCGGGATCAGCCGCCGGGGCCACCGCGCCGCTCGCTCAGAGGTCCAGGTCGCCTGACTTCACGCGGGCGAGCAGCCCGGCGAACACGGTGGGGGCGAGGGTGAGGTGGCCACCCTCGGGGTTCTTGCTGTCTCGGACGCCGATGGCGGCCGATGTCTGCGTCACCTCCACACAATCCTGTTCGGCGTTGCTGTGCCTGCTCTTGCGCCAGGTGGCGGCAGTGTCTTCGGTTCCGATGATGGCCGGTGCCTGGGCGACCTCCACGCACTCCTGTTCGGCGTTGCTGCGGCTGCTCTTGCGCCAGGTGGCGGCGGTGAAGTCGGCTCTCATGGTCCGTTCATCTCCCTTGCGATCTGCCGGAACATCGTTGTGCTCTGCTCCTCGTGCAGGGCGTCGTCCCAGATCTCCGCGAACGCTTCCGCGTAGCGGTGAATCTCGTGGGGTTTGTCCAGGTAGAGCGCCCCGGTGAAGCCCTGCACGTAAACGACGGGTGGTTCGTGGCTGCGTCCGTCGCCCCTGACCGGGAACCGCATGAGGATGAACGGTCCGGTGTTGAGCCCCTGGTGCTCGCCCGTCGTGTAGGGGAGGACGCGGAGGGACACGTTGGGGAGCGCGCTCACCTCGACCAGCCGGTCGACCTGGGCCGCCATGACCGAGGGGCCGCCGACAGGGCGGCGGACGACGGCTTCGTTCAGGACGAGTCGGAGGGTGGGCGGATCCAGGCTGCGGGTGACCAGGATCTGTCGCTGGACGCGCAGCTGCACGCGGCGCTCGATCTCTTCCGCCTGGAGGTCGGGCCTGCTCTTCCTGAGCAGGGCGCGGTGGTAGTCCTTCGTCTGGAGCAGGCCGGGGATCAGCTCGGGCGAGTACTGCTCCTGCGTCGCCGCCGCTTCCTCCAGACCGATGTACAGATCGAAGCCGCCCGGAATGACGTCGCCGTAGGCGTGCCACCAGCCCTTCCCCTTGGTCTCCTTGGCGAGACCCATCAGAGCCTCTTTCAGGCCGTCGGGTGCCCCGTACACGCGGCACATGGTCTCGACGTCGTGAGACCTCAGCGACGTCTGCCCGGTCTCGATCCGCCACATCTTCGCCTCGGACCACTCCAGGGCCATCGCGGCGGCCTGCACCGTTAGGCGCGCTTTTGTCCGAAGCTCGCGGAGATACCGACCGAGCTGTCTCCGGGGCACGGTCGAACCCGTAGAGGCTTCCTGCACCTGCACCACCTCCATCTCGGGGGCAGCCTTTCACTCGAAATGAAAGCATCTGCCCGCGCGATTTGCAATGGGCCTCTGACCTGCGGAAATTCGTAGGTGAGATTCCGCGTGACCCCTTGCTCGTCTCGCTTTCATGGTGCTCTACTCGGATTCGGCACGGAGGCGATTTCGAACTTTCCACGATCGAATGGAAAGTCGGCAGACCGGGCTCGCGAGTCCGTTTCGCCGTTAAATGTGGACCTTGTCCCAACACGCAAAGGACACACGCATGGGCAACGACACCCCAAGAAGCGCTCCGCCGCCGGACGGGAGGGCGGTCGCGTGGCTTCGGGACGTGGTCAGGGCGCTGGAGGTGGTCGGCGGGTTCAAGCTGTCGCTGCACCGGCCGTACGGCGAAGCGGGGCCGTTTCTCGACGTCGTGGGTGACGAAGGCCCTCGGCTCGCCGAGGTCATCCGCGTCCGGCGGGAAGGGGCGGGGCTTCGGGGCGTCTGGTCGTGGGGCGAGGACATCGAGGGGGACGGGGACCCGCAGGTCGCGGCCAAGGCGATCGGCAAGGTCGTCCGCCCGAGGATGTGACCGCGCCGTGGGGACGCACGCGAAGGTGCCGGGAACCCGTCAGGCCGCGTCGCCTCCGCGTGACGTGGAGAGGGAGCGCGGCCCGGTGACCTTCATTCCGCAGCGCGAACGGCTCAGCTATCTGTTCCATCTGGCGCAGCTGTTCGAGCGGTTGCACGGGTTGATGGCCGTCTTCGCCGTCATTGACGGGTTCGTGGTCCTCCGCGTCATTCCGGTGCGACAGCCCCGGGGGGCAAGGACGGTCGGGTGTGTTTATAAGCAGGGCCAGTGGTGGTTCTACGACGTTCGGGCGGATCAGATCATCCGTCCCGCGAACGAGTTGGCCGCGACGGCGCGGGAGATCGGAACACAAATGGAAACGGTGGTGGCGGCGTGATCGGGCAGGAAGCCGAGGAGTATCCCGTCAAGAAATACGGGTTGGTCGCTCAGGCCAGCGGCATCGACGCGGACGCATGGATGACGCCCCGTTTCGCGGCGATGCTGGTCGGGGTGAATCCCACCCGGCTCAACCGGTGGGCCGCCGTCGGCCTGCTGTCGTACCAGCAGCGGAGGCCCGGCGCCCACCGCCGCTACCTCCGGGAGGAACTGCTGGTGGTGTCCGGCCTGGGCGTCGACGGGGACCCTCCGACGATCTACGCCCTCCGCCGACACGTGCGCAGGTCAGGGCGAAGGGGAGGTGGCGGAGAGGTCGGCCGGTAGGCGGAGGGAGGCCGCGGTGTCGGAGCCGGTGGGGGCGCTGTAGATCATCATGGTCGGGTCGGGGCCGTCGGGGGCGCGCATGGCGACGTGGTCGAGCGCGAGTTCACCGAGTCGCCGGTGGGCGAAGCGCTTGCGGCCGCGGGTCTTGCCGTGCACGCCGTGGTCGGCTCGCAGGCGGCGGAAGTCGGCGCTGTGCTGGGACAACTCGCCGACCAAGGCCGCCGGTCGCGTGTAGTGGTCGACGCTGACCCCGGCGGGCAGCGCCGATTCCTCCCGGCGCAGGCCGGGCACCCGCCGCCGGCCCCCGAATCTGTCGGGACGCAGGCGGGCGCGCCGGGTCTTGAGGAACTCGCTGAGCTGCCGTGCACGATCCACGGTCCCTGGTATCGGTGATCCGTGCGGCCGACGCGGTCGATCGTGTGTTCGAGTAGGGTGTGCTGTCGTGCTGGTCAAAGGGGCGGGCGGCACCCGCGAACACGTTCCGTTCCTGTGCCCGCGGGGGCACCGGCTGGAGGCCGGACGGGTCATCGTCGGGTGGTCGCCGTGCGTGTGCCCGCCCTGCTCCGGACGGGGCCGGGGGCTGCGCGGGCACCGCACGTACCTGTGCCTCGCCTGCCGGGACGAGCATGTGACGACCAAGTGCTACCTGCCGCACCATGTGCCGTCCCTCGGCGCGGACTTCCGCTGGCCCTAGCGGCGGGGGCGGTGGGCTCGGATGTCCACGGGGCGGCCGTCGGGGTCGCGGGCCGTCATCGTCCACTGCGTGGGCAGTGCCTCGATCTCCGCGACCGGGTTGCCGGAGCCCAGGATCCGCTCGCGGACCTCATGGAGTTCTTCGTAGGTTCCGACCCGCAGTCCCCAGCCTGCTCTGCTCAGGGGGTCGAGGCCCGTGGCGGGGGCGGTGGCGGTTTCGACGATCATCAGGTGGTCGTTCTCGCCGACGTCGAGGACCGCGACCCGGGGGTCGGGAGGAGTCGCGGCGCGCTCGAACGCGAGCCGTGCTCCGAGCAGATCGGTGTAGTACGCCACGAGCCGGTCGAGGTCGGTCGTGGACAGCGTCACGTGGTTGATTCCGTGGAGATCGGGCATCGTGGCTCGACTCTAGTGCGGCCGCGGCCGCCCGGCGGGGCGCCGGAGGCGGGCCCCACCGGGACGAGCGCTGGCACTCAGCCTTCGTAGCGGAGGCCGTGGCCGTAGGAGTAGAGGCCCGCGATGGTGACGGGGAGGCGGCCGCCGGGCTGGGTGCCGAAGACGACCTTGGCCGCGGCCTCGTGCATGGTCTGGTCGACGCGCAGGATGCGGGCCGTCGTGCCGTAGGTCGCCACGTACGCCTTGACGTGCGGGTAGGACCTGATGTCGTACGGCAGGCCGATGGCGATCGCGGCCACGGGCCTGCCGGTCGCCTGGAGCGCGCGGACGAGTTTGGCCTGCCCCTCGGGGAGTTCGCCCGAGGAGTACGTCGCGACGAGGACGCGGTCGGCCCCCTCGGCGCGGCGGACGGCCTCGGTGATCTCGGCGTCGGACGGGTTGGTCGTCGCCGACTGCCAACTGGTCACCGCGCCCTTGGACGCGGCGGCCACCTCCTTCGCGAACGGCTCGACCTGCGCGGCGCCCGCGACGAACGTGTGGTCGCGGGCGACCGGGTCGAACGGCAGCACGCCGTCCTCGTTGCGGACGAGGGTCGTGCCCGCGACGCCCATCGCGAGGGCGCGGCTATGGAAGCCCGTGTTCCCGCAGACGCGCTCGGCCGCGCGGGGGCTTACGTAGCGGTGGTCGAAGACGTCGTAGTCGCACTTCAGGGCCAGGATGCGGCGGACCGACTCGTCCACCCGGGCGCGGGAGAGCCTGCCCGCGCGCAGCGCGTCCAGCAGCGCGCCGACCGCGTCCACGTGGGTGGAGAACTCGCCGGTCGACATGATGATGTCGGCGCCCGCGTTGACCGCCATGACCGTGGCCTCGCGGACGCCCCAGTTCTTCGCGATCGCGTCCATGTCCATCGCGTCGGTGACGATCAGGCCCTTGAAGCCCAGGTCGCCGCGCAGCAGGCCGGTCAGCACCTTCGCGGAGAGCGTCGCGGGCAGGTCCGGGTCGATGGCCTTCACGACGACGTGCGCCGTCATGATCGACTCGACGCCGGCGGTGATCGCGGTGCGGAACGGGGGGAGGTGGACGCGGTCGAGCGTCGCGCGGTCGTACTCCACGGCGGGCAGGCCGAGGTGGCTGTCGGTCTTGGTGTCGCCGTGCCCGGGGAAGTGCTTGGGCGTGGAGATCAGCCCGGCCCGGCGGTAGGCGCGCACCTGGGCCTCGACCAGCTCCTGGACGAGTTCGGTCCGCTCCCCGAACGAGCGGACGCCGATGATCGGGTTCGCGGGGTTGGTGTTGACGTCGGCGTCCGGCGCGTAGTTCCAGTGGAAGCCCATCGCGCGCGCCTCGGCGGCGGTGATGGCCGCCGCCTCCCGCGCGTACCGGGCGTCGCGGGCCGCGCCGAGGCCCATCGCGTTGGGCAGGGGCGTCGTGCCCTCGCGGACGTTGTGCGTCGTCCCGAACTCGAAGTCGCCCGACATCAGCAGCGGCAGGCCGAGCCGCGTGTCCTGCGCCCACCGCTGCACGCGGTTGGAGTAGCGGGCGGCGAGGCCCGGCGTGCGCGGCTCCGAGGTGATCACAGAGCCGATCTTGAGGTCCTGGAGGGAGCGGCGCGTCTCGTCGTTGGGCAGGCCGTCAGGGCCGTCATGGGTGACCGCCATGACCATCTGACCGATCTTCTCCTCGTCGGTCATCCGCGCCAGGATGGCCTCGGGGTCGCGGCGCCGCTTCGGCGCCGCCTCCGCGAAGGCGGCCTGGGTGAAAGCCGTGGGCGCCAGCGCGATGCCGAGCGCCGCCGTCGTGATCGTGGACACCGCGGCCCGCCGTCCGATAGTCATCCCGCCTCCAGTTCGGTTGCCTACCGGTCTAGACCAGGCGATCCGACCCCCGAAGGCAATGGAGAAACCTGCCAAGATCAGGTGAACGCGCGTTCACCGAACCGGGCCGAGCCGGGCGGTCAGCCCTTGATCTGCGTCCATGCCTCCGCCCAGCGGGAGTACTCCACGCACTTGGACCCGCGGTCGTCGCCGCAGTCCTTCGTCGGCGTCCGCCAGAAGGCGAGGCGCCGGTAGAAGCCCGGGTCGCCGACGTGGTAGGTCGCGCAGAACCCGCGCGCGGTGTACGCGCACGCCTTCGGGTTCGCGGGGGCCTCGCCGAACCACTGCGCGACCTGCGCCTGGACGCGCGGCGTGGCCATCCAGCTCATCCACTTGTACATGCAGTTGGGGTGCTGCGCCTTGGACGAGATCATCCACGTGTCGGACCACCCCGTCGCGCCCTCGGACGGCAGCGTGGTCGCCACCGGCGCCTTCTCGGCCGCGGCGAGGTTCGCGGTGACCTGCCAGGCCGTCCCCGCGTAGTTGTCGGCGCTCTTGAACGACTGGAGTTCGTCGAGGTAGTTCGCCCAGTACTGGTTCACGTTGGGGCGCTGCCGCCGCAGCAGCTCGACCGCCGCGTCGAACTGCTCGCCGTCGAGGGCGTACACGTCGCGGATCTTCAGGTCGGGACGGTGCGCCTTGAGGTAGAGCGCCGCGTCCGCGATGTAGATCGGGGAGTCGTAGGCGACGACGTGCCCGGCGGCGGGGGAGTCGGGCTTCCACACCACGTCCCACGACGTCGGACGCTGCTGGAGCTTGTCCGTGCGGTACATCAGCATGTTCGCGCCGTAGCCGTGCGGGACGCCGTACATGCGCCCCTTCACCGAGTTGTACGGCTGCTGCTTCAGGTACGGCGCGATGTCGTCGTACCCGCTGACCAGGCCCGTGTTGACGGGCGCGACGGTGCCGCCGTAGATCAGCCGCAGGCTCGCGTCGCCGGACGCCGAGACGCCGTCGTAGCGTCCCGTCCGCATCAGCGCGACCATCGAGTCGGAGGTGTCGGCGACCTTCGCCGCGACGTGGCAGCCGGTGGCCCGGGTGAACGGCGCGACCCAGTTGACCTTCCTGTCGTTCGACCCGTTCTCGGCGTAGCCCGCCCACACGACGAGGTCGAGCCGGCCCTCCCCGGCGCCCACGTCCTGCTGCATCGGGACCTCCGGGACGGCGGCGACCTTGCCCTCCCCGCCGCCGCATCCGGAGGCCAGTGCGGCGGCGGCCGACAGTACGGCGGCGAGCTGGAGCGTCCTGCGGCGCGGTGTTCGACCCATCACGTCGAAGGATCGTAGGGGTATTTCGGGCATTCCCGCATACATAATGTGATGATCTGGAAACTGTCGACACACGGCGGCGTACCGTCCTAGGCTCTCCTGCGTTCCGCGCACCCGCCCGCCGCGTTCCGCGCCGCACCGTCCCCGCCGCCGACCGAAAGTTCAGCCGAAGTGCCACAACCAGGCCGCCCCGTGGACTCCTCCGCCGAGCAGCGGCGGGCCGGTCCGAAGGCCGCGCGTTTCCGCTCCATCCGCTTCAAGGTCATCCTGATGGTCACCGTCTCGGTGGTGTCGCTGGGCGTCCTGTGGGCGTTCGCCGCCAGCATCGCGCTGGGGGAGGGGCTCAACCTCCGGCACGTCGAGTCCGTCCAGGACCACTACGGCTACCCCTCCGGCGCGCTCGGCAGCGCGCTCCAGAACGAGCGCCGCCTGTCGATGGTCTACCTCGGCGGCCGCGCCGAGGGCGACCGCGCCGCGATGGAGTCGGGACGGCTCGTCACCGACCGGCAGGCCGAGCTGTTCCGCTCGCTGGTCGCCGACAAGGGCGCGCGGGGCGCCGCGCCGCCGCAGGTCGGCCGGCTCGCCGACAAGATCATCGGCGAGCTGGACGCGCTGGCCGCCGGGCGCCGCTCGATCGACTCCGGCGCCACCGGCCGGGCCCGCGCGTTCGCCGACTACAGCGCGCTGCTCGCCGACGTCGGCTCGCTCCAGGGCTCGCTCGCCACCCTCGACAACTCCGAGGTCGCCAAGGACGCCCGCAACCAGGCGTCGCTGACCCGGGCCCGCGAGACGCTCGCGCAGGAGGACGCGCTGCTCGCGGGCGCGCTCGCCGCGGGCCGCATGACGCCCGCCGAGCACGCCCAGTTCGTCAAGCTCGTCGGGACGCAGCGCGCCCTGTACGGGTTCGCGGCGGCGGAGCTGCGCCCGGCCGACCAGGCGTACTACCAGCGCGTCGTCGGGATGCCCGAGTACACGCGGCTCCGCCTGCTGGAGGACCGGTTCGTCGGGTCGCTGCGGCTCGTCCGGCCCAACGGCACGCCCGGCGTGCTGTGGAAGACCACCGCCGACTCCAACCTGACCCGGCTGCGCGGCCTGGAGCTGTCGGTCGCCGCGAGCGCGGAGCGGCGCGCCAAGCCGATCTCCGACGGCATCATCACGCGGGTCGTGCTGGCCGGCGCGCTCGGGCTCGTCGCGGTCGTCGCGTCCCTGGTCATCGCCGTGTGGGTGGCGCGCTCGGTGGTCCGCGAGCTGGCCCGGCTGCGCCGCGAGGCGATCGACCTCGCCGACGCGCGGCTGCCCGGCGTGATCCGCAGGCTGCGGCGCGGCGAGGAGGTCGACGTCGCCGCCGAGGCGCCGCCGCTGGCCTTCGGCGCCCGCGAGATCCACCAGGTCGGCGAGGCGTTCAACGCCGCCCGCCGCACCGCGATCCAGAGCGCGGTCGAGGAGGCGGCGCTGCGCCGCAACGTCAGCGAGGTGTTCGTCAACCTCGCCCGGCGCAGCCAGACGCTGCTGCACCGCCAGCTCAAGCTGCTGGACGCGATGGAGCGGCGGATGGAGGCGCCCGACGACCTGGAGGACCTGTTCCGCGTCGACCACCTCGCCACCCGCATGCGCCGGCACGCCGAGGGCCTGATCATCCTGTCCGGGCAGCCGCCGGGGCGCGGCTGGCGCAACCCGGTCGCGATCGTGGACGTGGCGCGCGCCGCCGCGTCCGAGGTCGAGGACTACACCCGCGTCAACGTCGCGCCGATGACCCGCGCCGCGATCGTCGGACCGGCCGTCGCCGACGTCATCCACCTGCTCGCCGAGCTGGTCGAGAACGCCACCGCGTTCTCGCCGCCGCACACCACCGTCCAGGTGCAGGGGCAGGCCGTCTCGCACGGCTTCACGCTGGAGGTCGAGGACCGCGGCCTCAGCATGGACGAGCCGAGCCTCGCCGCCGCCAACGAGCGGCTCGCGACCGCCGCCGAGTTCGACCTGTCCGACAGCGCGCAGCTCGGCCTGTTCGTCGTCGGGCGCCTCGCCCGCCGGCACGGCATCAAGGTCACGCTGCGCACGTCCCCCTACGGCGGGATGACCGCGATCGTCCTGCTGCCCGAGGAACTCGTCGTGCGCGGCGACGGCGAGGCCCTGGAGGACACCGAAGCCCCGGCCCTCACCACGCGCCGCGCGCAGGACGCGCTGGTCCCGGCGGGCGTCGTCGCGCGGCCGCCGACGCCGAGCGGGTCGGTGCTGCAACTCCCGGCGGGACGGCACGCCGCCGCGCCGCCCCCGACGCCGACGCCGACGCCGGCCCCCGCGCCCATGCCCGCGCCCGTGCCGGAGCCGCCGTCCGAGTCCGAGGCGACGGGCCCGCGCCCGGTGTTCGAGGAGCCCGCGCAGGGCCCGCTCCCGCAGCAGCGGCAGGCGGGCACCGCGTGGGGCGAGCGGCGCGACCCGTCCTACGAGGCGGAGCTGGAGCGGTCCCGGTCCACGCCGCAGCGGCTGCCGCGCTCCCCGCGCGAGGTGCGGCGGCGCCCTCCCGGTGCGGGCTCGGCGGAGCGTCCGCCGCTGCCCAAGCGCGTCAAGCAGGAGAACCTCGCCTCACAACTGCGCGAGGAGGCCGCCGCGGCCCCGCCCGCCCCGGAGCCGCGTCCCGGCCGCTCGCCCGAGCAGCTTCGGGCGATGATGTCGTCGATCCAGCAGGGCACCCGGCGCGGCCGCGCCGAGACCCTCGACAACGAGGAATCGTGACGGGCGATGAGCGGTGCTGGCAGCGAGTGGATCGATGAGGAGGCCGGGCCGATCGTCCGGTCGTACGCGCTCACGCGCGGGCGCGCGCGGCCGGCCACCGGCGAGACGTTCGACATGATCACGATCGTGTCGACCGAGGCCAGACCCCGGTCGGGCTCGCCGGGCCTCGGCCCCGAGCACCTGGACATCCTGGAGATGTGCCTCCAGCCGCAGCCGGTCGCCGAGATCGCCGGCCGCATGCGGCTGCCCCTGGTCGTCGTCCGCGTCCTGCTGGGCGACCTCCTGCACCACCGGCTCATCGCCGTCACCCGTCCCCAGCCGGAGAGCACGCTCTCCAAGGAACGCCTGCTCAGGGAAGTGCTCCATGGCCTCCAAGCCCTCTGACCCCGCGGCCGCCCCCGCACCGGCCGCCGCGCCGGTCGCGGTGAAGATCCTCATCGCCGGCGGGTTCGGGGTCGGCAAGACGACGCTCGTCGGCGCCGTCAGCGAGATCCGCCCGCTCCAGACCGAGGAGCTGCTCACCGACCAGGGCGTCGACGTCGACGACACCGCGGGCGTCGAGCAGAAGACCACCACCACGGTCGCGATGGACTTCGGCCGCATCACGATCCGCGACGGGCTCGTCCTCTACCTGTTCGGCACCCCCGGCCAGGACCGCTTCTGGTTCATGTGGGACGAGCTGTCCTACGGCGCGCTCGGCGCCGTCGTGCTCGCCGACACCCGCCGCCTCCCCGACTGCTTCCCGGCCGTCGACTACTTCGAGAGCCGCGGCCTGCCGTTCGTCGTCGCCGTGAACCGCTTCGACGACGGCTACGACTACACGCCCGAGGAGATCCGCGAGGCGCTCGACCTCGGCGAGGCCATCCCCGTGCTGCTGTGCGACGTGCGGGAGCGGACGTCCGGCAAGGAGGTCCTGACGACGCTCGTGCGGCACGTCCTCGCCGTCCACCGGACGGAGGACCAGGGCGTTCCCGCCCTCTAGGCTGGGCCGGGTTCCCCGACGGATGAGGTGACGTGAAGGTCACGCGTACGCGCGCGCGGTTGTCGGACGGCCGCGAGATCCTCTACTTCGACGAGGCGCCGGGCCGGACGCCGGTGCCCGACCCGCGCGGCCTGCCGCCCGTCCAGCCGCTGTGCGAGGTCCGCCGCGACCCCCTCACCGGCGACCCCGTGACGGTCACCGCGCACCGCAACGCCCGGACGTTCCTGCCGCCCTCCGACCAGTGCCCGCTCTGCCCCGGCGGCCCCGCCTCGGAGATCCCGGACGCCGCCTACGACGTCGCCGTGTTCGAGAACCGCTTCCCGTCCTTCGACGCGCGCACGCCGGGCGTCCCGCCGGTGGTCGACGGCGCGCCGGTCCTCCGGCGCGCCAGAGGCGCGGGACGCTGCGAGGTCGTCTCCTTCACCGACGACCACGCCGCCTCGATGGCGCTGCTGCCGGTCTCCCGCGTCCGGACGGTCATCGAGACCTGGGCCGACCGCACCGCCGAGCTGTCGGCGCTGCCCGGCGTCGAGCAGGTGTACGTCTTCGAGAACCGGGGCGTCGAGATCGGCGTCACCCTGCACCACCCGCACGGCCAGATCTACGGCTACCCGTTCGTCACGCCCCGCACCGGCCGCATGCTGGCCATGGCCGCGCGGCACCGCGCGTCCGGCGGCGAGCTGTTCGCCGACGTGCTCGCGGCCGAACGGGCGGGCGCCCGCGTCGTCACCTCCGGCGAGCACTGGACGGCGTTCGTCCCCGCCGCCGCCCGCTGGCCCGTCGAGCTGCACCTGATGCCGCACCGCCACGTCCCCGACCTGGTCGCCCTCACCGCCCCCGAACGCGACGAGCTGGCCGTCCTCTACCGCGACCTGCTGCGCCGCTGCGACGCCCTCCACGGCGCGCCGCTGCCCTACGTCGCGGGCTGGCACCAGGCCCCGGTCGGCGAGGGCCGCGACCTCGTCCGCCTCCACCTGGAGCTGTTCTCCGTCCGCCGCGCCGCCGACAAGCTCAAGTACCTCGCGGGCTCGGAGTCGGGCATGGCCGCCTGGATCAACGACGTCCCCCCGGAGGACATCGCCGCCCGCCTGCGCTAGAGCACGCGGTGCCGCTCGTCCGGCACCGCGTTGCGGCGGGTGGCGGCGGGGCCGCCGCGGGACCGCTTCGTCCAGGCGGCGCGGATCCGCTGTACGGCGATGTCCATCCGGTCATGGTGATGTGGCCTCGCCTCGACACGCCAGTGCTTTTCCCCCGCAGCCGGTGGAACGCCGGAACTTGTTGCCCTAATCTCCGTCGCATGCCCGCAAGCGTGCCGGCCGGCCCGCCGGCGCCCGGAATGTTCGACGGTGTCGCGGCGACGTCCGCCGGCGCCCCCCTCGCCTTCACCTCCCAGAGCGGGACGGGGGCGAACCTCGGCCAGGCGTGGGACCTCACGTCCGGCTCACCGCTCGGCCCGCCCGTCCCCGACTTCCCCGACGACCGCGCCGAATGGGCGTTCGGCCTCCCGGACGGCTCGCCCCTCGTCGCCTGGACGCGCCGCGACCGGATCCACGTCCACGACGTCCGCGCCGGCACCTACCTCACCCTCGAACCGGGCTGCGCCGCCCAGCCCGAACTCGTGGGCCTGTCCACCCACCAGGGACGCGGCGCCGTCGTCGCCGTCTTCGGCCCCGCGCACGACGCGGAGGTCCTCATCTGGGACGCCGCCACCGGCGACCGCCTCGCCGAGTTCGGCCTGTGGCTCGGCCACGGCTCGGCCCTGGACCGCCGCCTGCTCCCCGCGACGGGCCCGCTCCTCGGCCTGACCTGCGACGACCCCTGCCGCGTCACGGTGCTGGACGTGGAACGCGGCGAACAGGTCGCGACCCTGCCCTCCCTCGGCCCCCGCGCGGTGTTCACCTTCGACCGCGGCGGCCCGGTCCTCGTCCAACCGACCGCCTCGGGCCTGGTCGTCCGCCCCGTCGGCGGCGGCCCGGCCACGACGCTCCCCGCGCCGCACCCGTGCGACCAGCTCGCCGCCGCCTCGGTCTCCGGCCGACTCCTTGCGGTCGCCGACACCCCCGACGGCACCCTGCTGGTGTGGGACGCGGCGCGCGCCGTCCGCCGCGTCCCACTGCCCGCCCCCGCCAACGACCTGGCCCTCGCCGCCGACGGCACCCTGGCCGCCGCCACCGACGCGGGCCTCTACACGATCCACCTATGCCCCTAGGCGACGTCCCGCGTCCGGGATCGCGCAGGACCCGCCCCGTCCTGTACCTGGACATCGACGGCGTCCTCAACCCGGACGCCCCCCGCGGCCACCACGAGGAGCACACGGTGGGGCGCCTGACCGTGCGCATCGTCCCGGCCCACGGCGGCTGGCTCCGCGAGCTCGCGGCCCGCTTCGACCTCGTCTGGGCGACGACCTGGGAGGAGCACGCCAACGAGCACATCGGCCCCCTGCTCGGCCTCCCCGAACTGCCGCACGTCCCGTTCTCGGCCTACGCCGCGCGCCCGGGAGACCCCCGCGTCCCGCTGCTCCAACTCCCGCACGCGCGCAAGTGGGCCCCGATCCTCCGCCACGCGGACGGACGCCCCTTCGCCTGGGCGGACGACATCATCCCCTGGACGATCAGACGCCAGGCCCTGCCCCACCGCCGCGCGCTCCGCCTCGTCCCCGTGAACCCCGCCCAGGGCCTCACCCGCCGCCACGTCGACCACCTCTGGCACTGGTCCACCCGATGGCCCCGCTGAAAACGCGACAGGGCCCGTCCGCGGGAGTGCGGACGGGCCCCGGAATGAACTGATCAGCGCGCGGCGAGTTCGTCCTCGGACACCGTGGACTCGGCGTCGGCGGTGCGGGCCGCCTGTTCGCCGTCGGTGTCCACCGGCCGCCGCGACGGCCAGGCGTCGAGCTTCGTGCGACGAGGGTTCGCCAGAGGGTTGTCCATCGCTGCTGCTGTCCTCCCATGACTACAGGCGGCCACGGACTCCAGGCATCCGGACCGACCGAAAAGGAAATCTTCCCCGATGACCCACCAGGTTTAGCAACATGGTCTAGACCTGGGCGCTGCCATCAGTAACAACACCACTCTCCCCTGCCATTCCGCTTACTACCGCCTGAGGGGTCGGGAGTGACGGAGATGACACCGGGGCTTATTCGATCGCCTCGCGGGGCGGGGGCGGCATATCGTCCTGCGGTCAGGGTTCCGGAGGGGGGCACGGTGGAGAGCCGGTGGTCGGTGGACGCGTTGCGCGTCCGGGAGGAGCGGTTGAAGTTCGTGTTCTTCTGGCGCGAGACGGGGCCCGCCGGGTGCCTCAGCCAGTGGGCGCGGATCCCCTTCACCGTGGACGGGACGGCCTACGCCACCGCCGAGCACTACATGATGGCCGCGAAGGCGCGCCTGTTCGGGGACGAGCGGACCGCCGCGGCGATCGTGGAGGCCGGGCACCCGGCGCGGGCGAAGGAGCTCGGGCGGCGGGTCCAGGGGTTCGACGAGGAGGCGTGGGTGGCGCGCCGCCTCGGGATCGTCGTCGAGGGGAACCTGGCGAAGTTCGCGCAGCACGCCGAACACCGCGCGTACCTGGTCGGGACGGGGAAGCGCGTGCTGGTGGAGGCGAGCCCGCTCGACCGGATCTGGGGGATCGGGCTGGCCGCCGACGACGAGCGCGCCGAGCGGGTCGAGGAGTGGCGGGGGCTGAACCTGCTCGGGGAGGCGCTGATGAACGTGCGTGATGCGCTGGCCTAGGTGGTCAGGCGGAACGCCGAGGTGCCGAGGCCCGTGGGCTTGAGGAGGCGGGGCCGCGCCGGGGCGGTGCGCGCCGGGCGTTCGTCGTAGCGGTGGGTCTCGTGGTGCCACTTGTTGATGCCGGCCATCCAGTCGCGGAGTTCGTCGACGTAGGCGTCCAGGCCGGTGCGGGCGACCTCGTCCAGGCCGAGTTCGTCGGCGAGGACGGGCAGCTCGTTGGTCGCCAGGTGCTCGAACTGGTGGCGGCGGGAGGTCATCAGGTCGTTGACGACGCCTAGGGCCTCGTCGCGGCCGCAGCCGAGGAAGTGCTGGACGGCGAGAACGCCGTTGTTCAGCTCGCCCTCGTACTCCATCTCCTTCTGGTAGGAGAAGACGTCGTTGGTCAGGCAGGCGTAGTCCATGGCGGCCGCGTCGATCTCGTTGAGCGTGCGGGTGCGGAAGACGTGCTCGGGGATCTCGCCCGCGTGCTCGATGCGGGAGAGGGCCATGGTCAGCTCGGAGCCGAAGGTGTGGCGGCGCATCTCCAGGTAGTCGACCGGGTCGGGGACGCGGGCCTGGAGGTGGTTGTTCAGCTCCCAGAGCCAGCTCTCCACCATGTGCTCGACGGTGGCGCGGAACTCGCGGCGGCCGCGGTCGTTCATGGGGACGGCGGTGCGGTGCCACAGGTCGGCGAGGCCGGTCTCGAAGGGGTTCTCCGGGACGGGCGTCGGCCCGCAGTCCAGCGGCATGAAGGCCGGGATGCGGGCGTTGAAGCGCTTCGCGCCGGCCATGTCGCGGTCGCGGTTGAACACGGCGGGGAAGTAGTCGTCGCCCCAGGTGCCCCAGGCGAGCCACTGGGTGGCGAGGTCGAGGGCCTCGGGGGTGGCGTCGGGGTCCAGGGACGCGGCGCAGATGGCGAACTCGAAGCCGGAGAGGGACTCGGCCGTCCACAGCGGCTCGGGGTGGCGGGGCAGCGGGTCGTACATGCCCACCTCGCCGCACCAGGTGATGACGTTCCGGCGGGCGCGTTCGCGGTGCGGGTTCACGCGCGCGACGTAGGGCATGTCGAACGCGGGCAGCGGCGTCGGGCCGACCTTCTGGTAGGGGACGTGCGGCACGCTGAACCGCGCCGACTTCAGCAGCCCCGGCAGGCGCGTCGCCGACATGCCGATCGGCGCCGCCCTGTTCATGTAGCGGCTGGAGCGCATGTGCCATTCCTGGCCGCCGGACTGCCAGTCCTGGAGGCCCTTGACGTAGGCGGCGAGGCTCGCGCGCTCGGCCGCGTCCAGGCCGTGCTCCTCCTGGAGCGGCGGCAGTTCGGTGAACACGGTGTTCTCGAACTGGCGGAGGCGGGAGGTCAGCAGGTCGTTGACGGTGTCGGCGGCGGCCTGCGGCGCGACGTCCAGGAAGTGCTCGACGACCAGGACGCTGTTGTTGATCTCGCCCTCGGTCTCGGTCTCGCGCTGGTAGGAGAAGATGTCGTTGCGCAGGTGGACGCCGTCGGCGAAGGTGTCCTTCAGGACGCGCAGCGCGCGGGTGCCGACCAGCCGCTCGGGGATCTCCGCGCCGATCGCGACCTCCACCAGGTCGGCCGACCAGGGCGCGCCGCCGACCTTGCGGCGCATCTGCACGTACTCGACCGGGTTCGGGACGCGGTCGCCGCTGATGTTCGCCAGTTCCCACAGCGACTCGCGGAGCAGGTTGCCGGTGCTCTCGGCGAAGCGGCGGCGCCAGGCGTCCGACCGCGACGGGACGGTCCGCGCCCACAGGTCGGCGAGCCCGCGCTCGACGGCGTTGACCGGCTCGGGGGGCGGGGCGTCCGCCATGAAGAGCGGCAGCCGGTCGAGGTACTCCCGGGCACCCGCCTGGTCGCGCGGGCGCTTGAACACCTCAAGGAAGTGGTCGTCGAAGTAGAAGACCCACACGTACCAGTCGGTGATGAGGTCGAGCATCGGGGCGTCGCAGTCGGGGTGGGTGTAGGCGCACAGGAGCGCGTAGTCCATCGCGTCGAGCGCGGCCTCGTCCCAGATGTCGGGGGTGCCGGGGTCGCGGGTCTCGTCCAGCATGCCCATGCCGCGGGCCCACGCCCGGCTGTGCGCCCGCGCGCCGTCGAGGTGGGCGTTCAGCCGCGCGGGGTGGGGGACGTAGAAGTCGGGCAGCTCGAACGGTTGCATGGACCGGCCGGCCTCTCTCTCACGGGGGAGGGCGGCTCCGCGTCGCGGGAGCCCGGTTCCGCAACTTACAGCACCGGCGGGGTTGCGGATGGTGACAGCTTTGTGCCTTGATTCCTTCGCCTTTAGACGGGTAAGCCCCGGTCATGGGGAAGTCAGGCGAGGTTGCGAGGGCCGAGGACGATCCGGTGGCGCAGAACCTCGCGCTCGTGGGGCGCGTGGTCGAGGCCGCGCAGGCGGAGATGCTGGAGAAGGCGCGCAAGCGGCTGCCGGCGCTGCGCCTCGGCGCGCTCGCGGGAGCGCTCGGGATGATGGCCACCGCCGCGACGTACCGGATGAACGTGCAGTTGCTGGAGCGGAAGCTGCCGCCGGAGCTGGCGTCGTTCGTCACGGCGCTGGCCTACGGCGGCGGGGCGGGCGCGGCGGCCGTGGCGGCGGGCCGCAAGTGGCGGGGGCTCCCGGCGCCGCTGCCGTCGGAGACGGTGCGGCAGGTCGCCGAGATCCTCACCGACAGGGACGACCCCACCGACGAGGACTGATCCGGCGGTCGCTTCGGAGAAAGCCGATCCTTCCTGGACGTCGCTGACTTCAGCCTGGCGATCCGGGGTAGGGGGCCCGTCATGGACAGTGAAGCCACCCCGGTGAAAGCCGAGATCACCCTCCGTGTGAACGGCGCCGAGCACCGCCTCGGCGTGGATACGCGCGCGTCGCTGCTGGACGTGCTGCGCGAGGATCTCGGGCTGACCGGCTCGAAGAAGGGCTGCGACCACGGCCAGTGCGGCGCGTGCACGATCCTGGTGGGCGGGCGGCGCGTGAACGCCTGCCTCGCGCTGGCGGTCGCGCACGACGGCGCCGAGATCGTCACGGTCGAGGGACTCGCGGAGGACGGGCGGCTCAGCCCCGTCCAGGAGGCGTTCATCGAGCACGACGGGTTCCAGTGCGGCTACTGCACGCCCGGCCAGCTCTGTTCCGCGACCGGCATGCTGGACGAGGCGGAGCGCGGCTGGCCCAGCGCGGCGAGCGAGGACCTGCGCGTCGACCCCGTCCTGGACGACGACGAGATCCGCGAGCGGATGAGCGGCAACCTGTGCCGGTGCGGCGCCTACATGGGCATCGTCGCGGCGGTGCGGGAGGCGGCGGCGCGCAGGGAGGCGGCGGAGGCATGAGGCCGTTCGCGTACGAGCGCGCCACGAGCGCGGAAGACGCCCTCCGGCGGCACGCGGAAGGGGCCGCCTACCTCGGCGGCGGAACCAACCTCGTGGACCTGATGCGGCTCGGGGTCGAGCTGCCCTCCCGGCTGGTGGACGTCACCCACCTCCCCTACGACCAGATCCAGCTCGACCCGAACGGCGGCCTCCTCATCGGCGCCGCCGTGAGCAACAGCGACCTCGCCGCCGACCGGACGGTCCGCGAGGGGCATCCCGTTCTCGCGCAGGCCGTCCTGGCGGGCGCGTCGGGGCAGATCCGCAACGTCGCGACGGTGGGCGGCAACCTCCTCCAGCGCACGCGCTGCTCCTATTTCCAGGACGCCGCCAAGCCCTGCAACAAGCGGAACCCGGGCAGCGGATGTCCCGCCATCGAGGGCGAGCACCACAACCTCGCGATCCTCGGGCACTCCGGGGCGTGCGTGGCGACGCACCCGTCCGACATGGCGGTGGCCCTGGCGGCGCTGGACGCGTCGGTCCACGTCCGGGGGCACGCGGGCGAGAGGGTCGTCCCGATCGAGGACTTCTACCGGCTCCCCGGTGACGCGCCGGAGCGCGACACCACCCTGGAGCCGGGCGACCTGGTGACGGCGGTGGAGGTGCCCCCGCTCGGCATGCCCTCCCGCTACCGCAAGGTCCGCGAACGCGCCTCGTTCGCGTTCGCGCTCGTGTCGATCGCGGTGGCCCTGCGCGTCGACGGCGGCGTCGTCCGCGACGTCCGGCTCGCCCTGGGCGGCGTGGCGCACAAGCCGTGGCGGGCCAGGCGCGCCGAGGAGGCGCTGCGCGGGAACCCGGTCACCGAGGAGTTCTTCCTGCGCGCGGCCGAGGCGGAGCTGGAGGCGGCCGAGCCGCTGCGCGACAACGCCTACAAGGTGACGCTGGCGCGGAACCTGATCGTCCGGACGCTGGCCGAGCTGGGGGAGGGGACATGACCGACCGGCTGGAGAGCCGCGAGAAGGTCACCGGGGAGGCGCGCTACGCGGTCGAGTACCCGGTCGAGGGTGTCGCCTACGCGGCGGCCGTGCAGGCGACGGTCGGCCGGGGCGAGATCACCTCCGTGGGCACCGAGGAGGCGCTGCGGCTGCCCGGCGTCCTGGCCGTCCTGTCGTGCGAGAACGCGCCGGAGCTCCGCGAGAGCGGTGACGCCGAGCTGGCGCTGTTCCAGTCCCGCACGGTCTCCTACCGCGGCCAGTTCGTCGCCGCCGTCGTCGCCGAGACGCTCGACACCGCGCGGGAGGCGGCGCGGCTCGTCCGCGTCGAGTACGCCTCCGAACCCCCGGACGTGGAGCTGCGCGCCGACCACCCCGGCCTCTACAAGCCCGAGAAGGTCAACCCGGTCTTCCCCAGCGACACCGCCCAGGGCGACGCGGACGAGGCGTTCGCGAAGTCGGCCGTCCGGGTGGAGGCCACGTACACGACCCCGGCGGAGCACAACAACCCGATGGAGCCGCATGCCACCCTCGCCCAGTGGCACGACGACGGGACGCTGACGCTCTACGACTCCAACCAGGGCGCGTCGGGCGTCCAGAAGACGATCGCGGGCGTCCTCGGCCTGGAGCCCTCGCAGGTGCGGGTCGTGTCGCCGCACGTCGGCGGGGGGTTCGGGTCCAAGGGCGCGCCCCGGCCGAACGTGCTCGTCGCGGCGCTCGGCGCGCGCGCGACCGGGCGCCCGGTCAAGTTCGCCGTGCCCCGGCAGCAGATGTTCGCCACCACCGGCTACCGGACGCCGACCATCCAGCGGATCAGGCTCGGCGCCGACGAGGACGGGCACCTCGACGCGATCACCCACGAGGTGGTCGAGCAGACGTCGGTCCTCCAGGAGTTCGGTGAGCAGACCGCCGTGCCGACCCGGATGATGTACAAGGCGCCGCACCGGCGGACGTCGCACCGCCTGGTCAGGCTGAACGTCCCCACGCCGTCGTGGATGCGTGCGCCCGGCGAGACGCCCGGCATGTTCGCGCTCGAATCGGCGATGGACGAGCTGGCCGTCGCCGCCGGGATCGACCCGATCGAGCTGCGCGTCCGCAACGACACCGGCCACGAGCCCGAGAGCGGCCTGCCGTTCAGCTCCCGCAACCTCGTCGCGTGCCTGCGCGAGGGCGCGGCCCGCTTCGGGTGGGCGGCGCGCGACCCCCGGCCGGGCGTGCGGCGGATGGGCCGCAAGCTGCTCGGGACGGGCGTCGCCTCCTCCACCTACCCCGCCTACATGCGGCCCTCCGAGGCGACGGCCCGCGCCGAGCCCGACGGGACGTTCACGGTCCGCGTCGCCGCCGCCGACATCGGCACCGGCGCCCGCACGGCGCTGACGCTGATCGCCGCCGAGGCGCTGAAGGTCGAGCTCGGCCGGGTGCGCGTCGAGGTCGGCGACAGCCGGTTCCCGAAGGCGCCCGTCGCGGGCGGCTCCATGGGGACCTCCAGTTGGGGCGCGGCCGTCGTCCGCGCCTGCGAGGGCCTGCGCGGCAAGCTGAACGGGTCGGTCCCGCCGGAGGGCCTGGAGGCGTCCGCCGACACCACCGACGAGCTCAAGGGCCGCGACCGCTACGCGCGGCACGCGTTCGGCGCGCAGTTCGCCGACGTGGAGGTCGACGCCGACACCGGCGAGGTCCGCGTCCGCCGGATGCTCGGGATCTTCGCGGCCGGGCGGATCGTCAACCCCAAGACCGCGCGGTCGCAGCTCATCGGCGGCATGACGATGGGGATCGGCATGGCGCTGCACGAGGAGAGCGTGATGGACGCCGAGTTCGGCGACTTCCTCAACCGCGACCTCGCGCAGTACCACGTCCCGGCCTGCGCGGACGTCCGCGACATCGAGGCGGACTGGGTGGAGGAGTCCGACCCGCACCTCAACCCGATGGGCACCAAGGGCATCGGGGAGATCGGCATCGTCGGCGCGGCGGCGGCCATCGCCAACGCCGTCCACCACGCGACGGGCGTCCGCGTCCGCGATCTGCCGATCACGCCGCCCCGCCTGCTGCCGCGACTGTGACGTTTCTGATTTTCCGTTCGCTGGCGGTTCAGAACACGGGTTCAGGTGAGAGCCTGGCATGAGCGGGCCGCCCACGGCAGGGCGCCCCGGCCGGAGGGCGGGAAGCGGGATGACGGTCTGGCGGATCACCGGCGAGGACGGCCCGGTGCGCAGGTTCGCCTCACCGGAGGGCACTGGGCCGACCCAGGACGCCCCCCGGTACGACGTCGTCGAGTACGACACGGCGCTGCTGCGCGTCGTCTCGGCGTCCGGCTCGCCGTGGCTGCGCCTCACCGGCGACATCGACGTCTCCAACTGCGCCGACCTGGACGGCCTGCTGCGCGCCGCCGTGGCGCGGGTGCCGGGCGACCTGCACCTGGACCTCTGCCATGTCGACTTCGTGGACGTGGCCGGTCTTCGCGTCTTCACGAAGACCGGCCACGCCCTCGACGAGGGCAGGCGCATGCTCCTGCTGCACGGGGTGTCCCCGCACATCGACAAGCTCGTCCGCCTCATCGGCTGGGACCGGGCGCCGGGGCTCCACGTCCACTGCAAGTCCCGGCCGGCGTCCTAGCCCGGTGGGGATCAGGAGGCGCTGAGGCGTGCCAGCTCCTCGTTGAAGACCGGCGGCTTCCCGGTCGTCCACGCGACCGTGAGCACGACGACCCGGAACCGCCACCCGTCCCCGGTCCGCGCGACCTCGGCGTCGTAGTGCCCGCCGGACACCATCAGCTCGCCGGGACGGTCGGCCCGCGCCGCCTGCGTCGACTCCAGCTGCACATGGGTGTGGACGGCGTCCCACCGCACGCTCGCCTGGTCCCCGTCCAGCTCGACGAGGGGGATCCCGGCGAGGTGCTGGGTGCGGCCCCACATGTCCATGGCGAGGGTCTGCATCCGCGGGGCGATGTCGCGTCCCGCGAAGGTGCCCACGGGGAAGCGGAACCGCACGTCCTCGGTGAAGAACCGCCGCGCCCACGCCTCGTCGAACGGATGCGCCCGCGGGTCGGCCTGCCGCTCGTCCAGCGACGCGAAGAACCGCGCGACCAGCTCCCCGATCTCCAGCTTGTCCACCAGTTCCGCGATCTCAGTCATGATCTCCTCCTTGCGGTCCACGCTAGGGAGCGCTGACCGCGTGGGAATCCGTCATCTGACCGGGCTGGTTCACTAGGGTGTCGGGCATGCCGGATCTTTCCGTGTATCCCGCTCCCGACCGTGTGCTCGGCTGCCTGCTCGGCGGGGGCATCGGGGACGCACTGGGCGCGCCGCTCGAAGGCTTCACGCTCGACGTCATCCGCGAGAAGCACGGCCCGGACGGCCCGGACGACTTCGTCGCCGAGCGCTTCGGGCGCGGCGCGATCACCGACGACACGCAGCTCACGATGTTCACCGCGTACGCGCTCGTCCAGGCGTCCGCGCGGGAGCGGGCCGGGGGCGGCGCGCGGGGCGTCGGCACCGCCGCGCCCGGCCTGCTCCAGGCCGCCTACCTCACCTGGTTCCGCGGGCAGGGCGAGGAGTTCCCCGACCAGGGCGTCGAGGGCGGCGGCTGGCTCGCCGGCGAACCGGCGCTGATGACCCGGCGCGGCCCCGGCCGCTCCACGCTCGCCGCGCTGCACCGGGCGGCCGAGCGCCGCCGGCCGACCGTCCCGCTCGGGACGCCGCGGGAGCCCAACGGCGACTCCAAGGGCTGCGGCGGGACGATGCGCGCCGCGCCGTGCGGGTTCGGGCACGCCGATCCGGCGGACGCGTTCGAGCTGGGCTGCCGCGCCGCCGCCCTCACCCACGGGCACCCGAGCGGATACCTGCCCGCCGGGGTCCACGCGGCCATGGTCTCGGCCCTGCTGCGCGGCGCCGAGCTTGAGGAGTCCCTGCACCTCGCGCGCGAGCAGCTCAAACGCCATCCGGGCAACCGCGAGACGCTGGAGGCGCTCGGGCACGCCGCGAGCCTCCGGCACGAGGGGCCCGCGACGCCGGAGCGGCTCCAGACCCTCGGCGGCGGCTGGACGGGCGACCAGGCCATCGCGATCGCCGTGTACGCGGCGCTCGCCCCGGGGGACGTCGAGAGCCGCCTCAGGCTCGCCGTCACCCACACGGGCGACAGCGACTCCACGGGCGCGATCTGCGGCAACCTCCTCGGCGCCCGCTACGGCGCGGACGCCTTCCCCCGGCGCTGGCGCGACGGCCTGGAGGTCGGCTCCGCCCTCACCCGGCTCGCCGCCGCCTGCTCCGCCGAGTTCGGCCCGAACCCGCCCGCCGACCCGGGCGGCCACCCCATCGCGCAGTGAGGTCCCCATGAGCAGCCCCGACCAGGGCAACACCTACCTGGAGAAGGTCGTCGCGCAGCAGGCGGTTCTGGAGGACGACCTGCGCGCCCGGCGCGTGCCGTCCCCGGCCGCGCCCGGCGCCGCGCCCCCGCCGCCGGGGCCGGTGGCCAAGCGGAACCGCGCGCTCGGCGCGCCGCCCGCCGAACCGGCCGCCTCCGGCCAGGTGGACGTGCGGATCAGCGGCTTCTGGCGGTGGAAGAACGTCCTGGTCCCGCCGAACGCGTTCGTCGTGCACACCCGGCGCGGACGGGAGGAGCCGCTGCACATCGGGCTCGGCGTGTCGTTCCGGTTCAACCCGTCCACCGACTCGTTCCTCGTGGTGCCGGGCGCGACGCAGACCATCCTGATCAACGCGTACTGCATCTGCCGCGAGTTGCAGGGCGTGCTCGTCCAGGGCTACGTGCAGTGGATCATCCAGGACTTCGCGACCGCCTACCGCAAGCTCGACTTCGGCGCCGAGGACGACCCGATGCGGCTGGTGAACATCCAGCTCAGGGAGCAGGCGGAGGCGGCGATCAAGGACAAGGTCTCGATGATGGGGGTGCGCGACGTCCTCAGCGACAAGCAGCCCATCATCGAGGAGCTGACGGCCCGGCTGCGCGGCGTCGCCGAGGGCGAGGACGGCGGCGACCAGGGCCTCGGCCTGCGCATCGTCACCGTGCAGATCAAGGAGGCGGTGGTCAGCTCGTCCCGCCTCTGGGAGAACCTCCAGAAGCCCTACCGCGCCGAGCAGGGGCAGATCGCGCGGCTCGCCGAGCTGGAGGCGGAGGAGGTCGTGGCGCAGCGCGAGATGGCGGCGGCGCGGCTGAAGGAGACGCAGCGGCTGGAGCACGAGCGGGAGCTGGCCGAGCTGCGCGCCCGCAACGAGGCCGAGCGGTTCGACACCGAGGCCGCCGAGAAGGCCCGCCGGACGCGGCGCGAGCACGACGACGCCCGCGAGGTCGCCGAGCTGCACACCGAGACGACCCGGCACGCCCTGCGGATGGAGCGGGAGCGGCACGCCGAGGAGGCCGAGACCGGGCGGCTGCGCGCCGAGCGCGAGGCCGAGCTGAAGCGGCTGGAACTGGACGCCGAGATCGCGCGGTCCGGCGTCCGCGCCCGCGCGCGCCACGAGCACGACCTGCTGGAGCTGGAGCGGGAACGTTCCCGCGCGGCGGTGCAGAACGAGCGCACCCCGGCGTCGGTGCAGGCCGAGCTGGTGCACTCGCTCCCGGAGATCCTGGCGAAGCTCCCGAAGCCGAACGAGCTGCGCACCGTGCAGGTCAACGGCGCCGACCAGACGAGCGTCGCGGGGCTGATCACCCAGCTCGCGGCCGTCCTGACCGCGCTGCGCGACGCCACCCGCTGACCGCCGCCCGTCCCGTGTCACGCACACGGCTGGTAGTCGCGGCGGCCGGAAGAACCACAGGACGTCACCGACACACCCGATGTAACCGGAATGGCACGCATTTCTATTCTGTGGCGGCGTGTCCGGGGTTAATATTCGCTTGATTCCAGTCGACGGGGCAGAGTCACGGTCAGGAGCAGCGCGTGGATCTCGGTCCCCATCACCTCAGGATGATCGAGGCCGTCGCCGCGACCGGCAGCATCAGCAAGGCCGCGGCCCGCCTCAACCTCACCCAGCCCGCCGTGAGCACGATGCTCCGCCGGGTCGAGGGCCATCTCGGCGTGCAGTTGTTCGTGCGCTCACCGGAGGGCGTCGTGCCGACCCCGGTGGGGGAGGAGGTGGCGACGCGGGCCCGAGCCGCGCTCGCCTGTATCGACGACCTGAACGCGGCCCTCGCGCACCGCCGCAGCGATCCCTCGCCGCTGCCGATGCTGCGGATCGGGGTGCAGGCGTGCCCGCCGCTCACCCGGCTCAGCGAGCATCTGGACGTGGTGTCCCCGGGCGCCCGGCTGCAACTGCGCGTCGACCAGGGCGGCGGGCGGATCCCGGCACTGCTGGCCTCCGGCGCGCTCGACATCGGCCTGTTCCAGGAGCCGGTGGACTACACCGCGCCCCCGCTGGAGGGTCTGGAGCGGCTCGTCCTGGTGGAGTGCGAACCGGCGCTGGTCGGGATGTCCTCCAGCAGCCCGCTGGCCGCGCGCGAGACCATCGACCTCGCCGACCTGGCCGACCAGGACTGGCTCGACGACCCGCTCGACGACGGCCCCTACCCGGCCTACTTCCGGGGGGTGTGCGCGAGCGCGGGGTTCCAGCCGAGGGTCCGGTTCTGGTCGACCGACTGGCAGATCGCGGCCTCGCTGATCCGGTCGGGGCGCGCGATCGGCATCTACCAGCCGACCGCGGCCCCGCGCGACGGGATGGCGTTCCGCCGCATCACCGGAGACCCGCTGGGACAACGGGTCGTCCTGGTATGGCGGCCCGAGGTGGAGCAGGCCGCGGGGCGCCTGAGGGGGATCTTCAACGACGTGTACATGCAACTCGTCCGCGCGCAACGCGTGTACGGCGATTGGTGGGACGAGCATCCCGAGGCACATCCGGCGTTGCCGGTCGTCACGCCCTGAAGGATCCATCTCAAGGCCCCCACCCCGGGCCGCCTGGCCCGTGAGGGTCGGCGGGTCCCGGGGCAGCGGTCCCCGGAACCCGCACGCTCATCGGCTGGTCGCCCCTACTCCTGCACCCGGCGGCGCCGCGCGACGGCGATGCCGGCCGCCGCCGCGACGGCGCCGCCGGCGCCCAGAGCGAGCAGGGCCGGTGCCGGGCCCCGATCCGGCGCCGGCCTGCTGACGCCGGTCGAGGGCGAGAACCCGCCCAGCCGCCCGGACCTCGCGTACTGCGAGCCCGGGAGTTTGTCGGCGTACCGCGTGTGGACCAGCCGCTGGTACGCCGCCACCGTGACGCCCGCCTTGCCGACAGACGCGACGGCGGTGTCGTTGAGCCCGGTGACCCTGCCGTCGGCGAGGCGGTACCAGGCATTGATCTGCGGCTCGGTGAACACCGTGCCGCCCGCGGCCTTCGCCGCGTAGGCGGTCTCGTCGGAGCCGGAGGTGATGTTCCAGACCAGCCAGCTCTTGTTGTTCTTGTTCAGCCACATCGTGGCCTGCTGGCCGGACGCGGACCGCGCGCTGACGGCCATGTGGGAGAAGCGCGCGACGGTCGCGCCCGCGTCGCCCTTCACGAAGGCGGGGTTGAGGGAGTAGATCGTCTGGGCGGCGCCCTCGATCCGGGGGGCCTGGGCGTCCGCCTGGGCCTTGGTGACGGTCTGGTTCGTCAACTGGCCCTGGTTGTGCTGGCCCAGGTGGACGAAGAAGGACCCCAGCCGCTGCTGGGCCGCCGGCTGCGCCGCGGCCTCGGAGGCCGCCGCCGCGTCGGCGGAGGGGCCCGTCGCCATGGCCGAGCCGCCCGTCATGAACACCGTGACGCCGAGTCCGGCGGACACGGCAGCTGCGGAGAGCTTCGCAGTGCTTCGCATCATCACGCTCCGACCCGGTAGAGGGCCTGTCCCCAGCGGAACTGGCCGTTGTTGGTGTACTGGCCGACCGTCATCTCGGAGTAACGGGGGCTGGAGGGCCACGGGTCGCCGTAGGCGATGACCTGGGAGCCGTCGGTGTAGCCGTAGATGACCTGGGCGTGGCCGCCGCCGGCCGTCCAGTAGATGCCGGTCTCGATCGGACGGCGCCCGTCGATCTCGGTCTTGATGGCGCTGAACCCGAGGGGGCCGCTGACGGTGCCGCGGGAGATGCCGAGCTTCTGGAAGGCCGTCTGGGCCCATTCCAGGTATCCGGCCTGGTTCGGGCACTGACCGCCGGAGCGGTTGCGCGCCATGTTGCAGAATTCGTTCTGGGTGGTGCCCTTGCCGTGGAACTTGGCGATCGTGAGGCCGCTGGCGGCCCAGCACCACTGGTTCTGCTGCTGCACTTCCTGGCTGATCTGTAGTTCACCGGCCGAGGCGACCGAGGGCGAGGCCGTGACGGTGGCCGCGGCCACCCCGACGACTCCGCACGCGATGCGCCAACGTCCCCGGGCGGGTCGGGTACGCGTTGCCATTCGCTTCCGCCTTTTCTCCCGGCCTTACGGCGTGGAACCCCGCGCGGGGTCAGGAGCAATTCCCCACCGGTGCCGGGGGAATTCCGAGCGGGGGAGGCCCGCACGCGGGATCGAAGGAACGCAATAACAGTCTCATTCGCGACAAAAGCCAGGTAATGCCAGCAGGTCATAACCGGGGTGAATGGGGCTGTTCCGCGCCGTTACGCTAAGTGGCCTGGCCGGTCAGACCAGAGCCGTGACCTGCGAGGACGGCAGCGTGACGGTCACCTGGAGGCCGCCGCCGGTGCGCGGGAGGGCGGTCACGGTCCCGCCGTGGGCGCGGGCGATGGACCGCACGATCGACAGTCCGAGGCCCGCCCCGCCGGAGGTGATCACGCGGTCGGAGCCGAGCCGGCGGAACGGCTCGAACAGCGCCGGCACCTGGTGCGGCGGGACGGCGGGCCCGGAGTTGCCCACCTCCAGGACGGCGTTCGCGCCGTCCGCGCGGCAGGCGACCCGCACCCAGCCGCCGGGTCCGGAGTTGTGCCGGATCCCGTTCTCCACGAGGTTCTGCACGACCCGTTCGAGGAGCAGCGCGTCGCCCGCCGTCACGGCCTCGGCGGCCTCGGTCCGCACGGTCACGCCCGCCGCGTCCGCCTCCGCGACGGTCTGCGCCGCCACGTGCCCGACGACGTCGGCGAGGTCGACCGGCGCCCGGTCGGTGATCTCGCTCTCCGACCGGGCGAGCAGCAGCAGGCCGGTGATCAGCCGCTCGTGCCGCAGGTTGATCTCCAGCAGCGTCTCGCCGAGCCGCAGCACGTCCGGGGAGGCGTCCGCGCGGTGCATCGCGACCTCGACCAGCGCGCGGCCGAGCGTGAGCGGGGTCCGCAGCTCGTGCGAGGCGTTGGCGACGAAGCGGCGCTGGCCGTCGAAGGACCGGTCGAGCCGCTCCAGCATGGTGTCGAAGGTGTCGGCGAGCCGTTTGACCTCGTCGTCGGGGCCGTGCAGCGCGATCCGCTCGTGCAGGCCGCGGTCGGCGGCGGGCGCGCCCGCGATCCGCCGCGCGGTCTCGGTGACCCGGTCCAGCGGCGCGAGCACGCGCCCGCCGATCAGCCAGCCGAGGCCCGCCGCGACCCCGCCGGCGACCAGCAGCGCGATCGAGCCCTGCGTGACCAGCGACGCCGTCGCGGCCTCGTGCATGTCGGCGCGCTGGCGCCGCGCCCACGCGTCCAGGTCGCCCATGGCCTTCGCCTGCTCGCGGGCGGACTGTTCGGTGACCTCCTCCGGCGACCCGTCGCGGATGACGCCCGTCTTGGTGAGCACCTGCGGGCCGCCGCGCGCGAGCTGCTGGTCGAACAGCGCGTAGGTGACGCCGAGCAGCACCAGGCCCGCGACGAGGAACAGCCCGCCGTAGGTCAGCGTCAGCCGGGCCCGCAGCGACAGGTGGCGCGGCCTGATCAGCGCGATGCCGGGCCTCATCACGGGATCCGGTACCCCGCTCCCTTGACGGTCTCGACGACGGGGGGATCGGCGAGCTTGCGCCGCAGCTTGAGGATCGTCAGCCGGACGGCGCCGGTGAACGGGTCGGCGTGCTCGTCCCACACCTTCTCCAGCAGCACCTCCGCCGACACGACCGCGCCGTCCGCGCGCAGCAGCTCGGCCAGCACGGCGAACTCCTTGCGCGCCAGCGGGACGTAGCGCCCGTCCCGGACCACCTGGCGGCGCGCCGGGTCGAGGGTGATGCCCGCGCGGCGCAGCGTCGGCGGCGCGGCCGGGCGCGAGCGCCGCCCGAGCGCGTGCACCCGGGCGGCCAGCTCGGGGAACGCGAACGGCTTGGTGAGGTAGTCGTCGGCGCCGAGCCCGAGCCCCTCGACGCGGTCGGTGATCTCGGCGGCGGCGGTCAGCATCAGCACCCGCGCCGCCGCCCCGCCCCCGGCTGGCTCGGCCCCGACCAGCTCGCGGCAGACGTCGTCGCCGTGCACGAGCGGCAGGTCCCGGTCCAGGACGACGACGTCGTAGTCGTTGACGGCGGCGCGCTCCAGCGCGGACGCCCCGTCGTAGGCGAGGTCGACGGCGTGCGCGTCGCCCCGCAGCCACTCCGCTATCGCGCCGGCGAGGAGCCGCTCGTCCTCGGCCACCAGTACCCGCATTCCGGCTCCCTTCGCCGTGCCCACGGGCCGAATGCTGCCGCACACCCTGTTTCCTCCGCGTTAGGAACTCCCTTCGCCCCAGCGGGAAACGCGGGGGAAACGCGCGGTCGCGTTGCATCGCTCTCCGACCGGCCGGGTCAGGCCCGGCGACGCGGAACACAGGAGAAGACGAATGCGAATGTGGAGAACGGCGGCCCTGCCGCTCGTGCTGGCCCTGGCGCTCACCGGTTGCGGTTCCGACGACGGCGACGAGGGCGGAGTCGCCTCCGCGGCGGGCGCCGCGAAGCCGAACCAGAGCGGCGCGGCGGCGCCCGGAAAGACCCTCAGCTCCGATGAGAAGGGCGTGAAGTACGCCGAGTGCATGCGCCGGAACGGCGTCCCGATGGACGACCCGAAGCCCGGCGAGGGCATCCGCCTCAAGCTCGACGGCCGGACGAAGAAGGAGACCGTCGACAAGGCGATGGAGGCGTGCCGCCAGTTCAACCCGCAGGGGGACGGGACGGGCAAGGCCGACCCGAAGCAGCAGGAACGGCTCCGGAAGTTCGCCGAATGCATGCGCCGCAACGGCGTGGAGGCCTTCGCGGATCCGAAGCCCGGCCAGCAGGGCATCATGATCGACAAGAAGCTGGCCGACGACCCCCAGTTCAACGCCGCCCAGGAGAAGTGCCAGGAGATCATGGCGGGCGGCGGGAAGTGAGGAGGCGCACGCGGGCGGTCCTCGCCGCCGCCGTCCTCGCCACGGCGGGCGGCGGCGTCACCGTCGCGCTGCTCGGCCAGGGCGGTTCGGGCGGGTCGGGCGGCGCCCGGGCCGCCGCGCTCCCGCCGGGCACCGCCAAGGTCACGCGGCAGTCGCTCCGCGACACCCGGACCGAGGACGGGCGGCTCGGCTACGGCCCGACCTCCACCGCGACGAGCCGCCTGCGGGGCACGGTCACCCGGGTCCCCAAGAGCGGCGACGAGATCACCCGGGGCAGGCCCCTCTACGAGGTCGACGGCGACCCGGTCACGCTGATGTACGGGTCGCGGCCGTCCTACCGCCCGCTGACGGTCGGGACGGAGGGCTCCGACGTCCGCCGCTTCGAGGAGAACCTGGCCAAGCTCGGCTACGACGGGTTCACCGTCGACAAGGAGTACACCGCCGACACCGCCGACGCCGTCCGCGAATGGCAGGACGACCTCGGCCTCCCCGAGACCGGCGAGGTCGAACTCGGACGGGTGGTGTTCGCGCCCGGCGCCGTCCGGGTGGACAGCGTGCAGGCGGGCGCGGGCGACCCGACCGGCCCCGGCCAGAAGGTCCTCACCTACACCGGGACCGACAAGGCGGTGACCGTGGAGCTGGAGACCGCCGACCAGCGGATGGCGAAGAAGGGCGCGGCGGTCGAGGTCACGCTCCCCGAGGACGAGACCGTCCCCGGCCGGATCGACGAGGTCTCCACCGTCATCGAACCGGGGTCGGGGCAGGGCGAGGATCCGACGACGAAGGTCGAGGTGACGGTGTGGCTGCGGGCCGGCAAGGCACGCAAGGCCGCCGCCCCCTACGCGCTGGCCTCGGTCGATGTCACGTTCACGGCGGGACGGCGCGACAACGTCCTGACCGTGCCGGTGTCGGCGCTGGTCGCGCTGAAGGAGGGCGGCTTCGGGGTCGAGGTCGTCCGGGGCGGCGCGTCGTCCTACGCGCCGGTCGAGACCGGGCTGTTCGCGGACGGCCGGGTCGAGGTCTCCGGCGCGGGGATCGCCGAGGGCACCGTCGTCGGGACCCCCACATGATCGCGCTGCGGGACGTGACCAAGGAGTACGCCGGCGGCGTCCGCGCGCTCGCCGGCGTGTCGCTGCACGTCGAGCCGGGCGAGCTGGTCGCGATCGTCGGCCCGTCGGGGTCGGGCAAGTCGACGATGCTGAACGTCCTCGGCACGCTGGACCGGCCGACGTCGGGCACCGTCCACATCGCCGGGCACGACGTCGGGCGGCTGCCCGACGCCAAGCTGTCGGCGCTGCGCGCGCACCAGATCGGCTTCGTGTTCCAGCAGTTCCACCTCGCCCAGGGGACGAAGGCGATCGACAACGTCGCCGACGGGCTCCTGTACACCGGGCTCGGCCCCGGCGCGCGGCGGCGGCGCGCGGCGCAGGCGCTGGAGCGGGTCGGGCTCGGGCACCGGATGGGGCACGAGGCGCACGAGCTGTCGGGCGGCGAGCGGCAGCGCGTCGCGATCGCCCGCGCCGTCGCGGGCGACCCCGCGCTGCTGCTCGCCGACGAGCCGACCGGCGCGCTGGACTCGGCGTCCGGCGACGGCGTGATGGCGCTGCTGCGCGGGCTGCACGAGGCCGGCACGACCGTCGTGATCATCACGCACGACCGGGAGATCGCCGCGAGCCTGCCCCGCCAGGTGCGGATGCGCGACGGGCTGATCACCGACGACTCCGCCGCGGCGGTGCCGTCATGACGGCGGCGGCGCTGCGCCCGGCGCGGCTCGGGCCCCGCGACGTCGTGCGGGTCGGCGCGGTCGGGCTGCGCACCCGCCCGATGCGGGCGTTCCTGTCGGCGCTCGGCATCGCGATCGGGATCGCCGCGATGGTCGCGGTCGTCGGCGTCTCCGCGTCCTCGCGCGCCGACCTGGACCGGGCGCTCGCCGCGCTCGGCACCAACCTGCTGACGGTCGCGCCCGGCAGCACGCTGACCGGCGAGAGGGCCCGGCTGCCCGTCGAGTCGGAGGCGATGGTCGCGCGGATCGCGCCGGTGCGCGAGGTGTCGGCGGTCGGGCTGCTGGAGGACGCGAAGGTCTACCGGACGAGCCGGATCCCCGAGACCGACACCAACGGGATCGCCGCCTACGCCACCCGCACCGACCTGCGCGCCGCGACCGGCGCCGCGCTGCGCAGCGGCACGTGGCTGAACGGCGCGACGGCGTCCTTCCCGGCGACCGTGCTCGGCTCGACCGCCGCGCGGCGGCTCGGGATCGGGCACGCGGGCCCGGACGTCCAGGTGCTCATCGGCCGGACGCTGTTCACCGTCGTCGGCGTCCTGGACCCGGCGCCGCTCGCCCCCGAGCTGGACAGCGCCGCGCTCGTCGGCTGGCCGGTCGCGCAGGCGCGGCTCGGCTTCGACGGGCACCCGACGACGATCTACACCCGGTCGCGGGACGCGAGCGTCGAGCAGGTCCGCGAGGTGCTCGGCGCCACCGCGAACCCCGAGGCGCCGAACGAGGTCGCGGTGTCGCGCCCCTCCGACGCGCTCGCCGCGCGCAAGGCGGCGGGAGAGGCCTTCACCGGGCTGCTGCTCGGCCTCGGCGCGGTCGCGCTGCTGGTCGGCGGCGTCGGGGTGGCCAACACCATGGTCATCTCGGTGCTGGAGCGCCGCGCGGAGATCGGGCTGCGCCGCTCGCTCGGCGCGACCCGGAGCCAGATCCGCACGCAGTTCCTCGCCGAGTCGCTGCTGCTGTCGCTGCTCGGCGGCGCGGGCGGCGCCCTGCTCGGGACGCTCGTGACCGCCGTCTACGCCCTCTACCAGGGCTGGCCGGTCGTGATCCCGGCGTGGGCGGTCGCCGGCGGGATGGCCGCGACGCTGGTCATCGGCGCGGTCGCGGGACTGTATCCGGCGGTCCGCGCGTCGCGGCTGTCGCCGACCGAGGCGCTGTCGGCGGCCTGAGACGCGGGGGCCGGCACCGGGCCGGGGCGGCGACGCCCCGGCCCGGTGCCGTCAGGACCGCGGTGCCGTCAGGACTCCGGTGCCGTCAGGACTCGGCGGCGAGGAGCTCCCGCAGCTCCTGGACGGCGCGGCGCAGCTCGTCCGCGAACACGCGCATCGCGTCCGCGACGTGCTCGGGCGTGCTCAGGTAGACGGCGAGCCGGTCCGGCAGCAGCACGTAGGCGACGCCGATGCACTGCTCGCTGGTCGACCCGAAACCGAACGCCTGGATGTGCGCGGACGGCGCCGAACTCGTGCTCAGGTAGTCGTCGCGCATGACCGTCCAGCCCGGCGAGTCGAACAGCGCGAGGTGCTCGGTCACGCCCAGCTCCGCGCCCCGCCGCCGCTGGATGAGCTGGAGCTCCCAGAGGTGCTGCTCGGGCGCCCGGCCCGCCTGGCACTCCTTGGCCCGCCGGACGTGCGCCTCGGCGGCCTCGCGGAACGCCGCCGCGCGGGCCGCCGGGGGCGCGTCCGGGTCGTCCATGGCCGCCACGAACCGCAGCACCTGCGGGGTGACGACCCGCATCGCCTCGGTGCGCCCGGCCCGGAACTGCCGGGTCGCGATCGACTCGTAGGTCGCGCCGGTCAGGCCCTTCGCCCGCCGGTGCGCGAGCTGGTAGGCCATCTGCACGAACGCGTCCGGCGACATGCCGAGCGCCTTGGCGTCGGTGGAGCCGAAGTCGTCGAAGGTCACGAGCCTCGTCGCGGTCGCGGCGGCGTAGGCGGCGAACGCCGCGTCGGCCTCGCGGACGTCGGTGCGGAGCGCGTCGTCCAGCACGAACGTGATCGGCTCCAGTTGGGGCGCGCCCTGCGACCGGGCGCCGGACGCGCGCGAGTGCTCCTTCGCCGGGGTGCCGAGCACCGAGTCGACGAAGCCGAGGATCGTCGTGCCGTCCAGCTCGCAGTGCTCGACGTTGATCCCGGCGCGGCCGTCGCCGAACACGACCAGCGACACCGCCTTGTCGAACCACCGGTTGCCGCTGCCGCCGTGCAGGAGGTGGTCGGACGCCTCCTGCGCGTCCGCCGGGGCGAAGTCCTCCAGGCAGACGCAGAACAGCGCGGTCTCCACGGCGTCGAGCGCGTCCCTGTTGCCGGGGTGGACGGCCAGCAGCGCCTCCCGGCTCGCCGCCCACTCGGCCCGCGCCTTCGTCGTCAGCGACCCGGGCGAGGGCTCCAGCGCCGGGGACGCCTTCATGATCTGCTGGAGCGCGCCGGTCAGCTCGCCGAGGGTGTGCGGGTGCCCGTCGGGCCCGAGCACGTCCATCCTCACCATGTTCTCGCGGAAGAACACCAGGATGTGCTTGGCGTCGGACGGCCCGGGGTGCTCCGCCGAGTACGGCGCGCGGACCGTGTCCTGCACGGCCCCGGGGATGCGGGTCGCGGAGTACAGGAACCGGTTCTGCGCCATCGTCTGCGGCCGCCCGCGCTGGAGGACGGGCGGGAGCCGCTCGGCGTCCAGGGCCAGTTTGTGGTGGAGCGCGCCCGCGATGAGCCCGGCGGCGCGCTCGGCCTGCCCCTCGCCGGTGTCATGGAACAGGAAGAAGAAGTTGGCGTTGAGCGCGATCCGGTCGCGGCGGCCGAGGTAGCGGTAGGGCCAGAAGGTGTCGAGCCAGCTGTGCACGCCCTCGGTCGCGTCGTAGCGTTCCAGCGCCGCGTGCAGTTCCCGGCCGGGGCCGCCGGGACGGGTGAAGTCCTCCAGCGCCTCCCGCGTGCGCGCCAGCTCCGCCTCGGTCAGCAGCGGCGCGCACCACTCCAGGAAGCGCTCGCCGGTCTCCTCCAGCGTGGGCAGCGGCACGCGGGGGAGGTCGTCCTCGTAGTCGAACGTGCGAGGGGAGGGGTCGGTACCGGTACCAGATGGGCTCGCGTTCACGTTCCGTCCTCGATCTGAGATCAGTGGGGGCGTGTCGTGCGGGGCGTTCGATGCGGGGGCTCTTCACACGGGGGTTCTTCACGCGGGGGCGCTTCACAGGGGGCGGGAGACGTAGAGCTGGGCGTAGAGCCAGCCCGAGGTCTCCAGTCCGGTCGGGTCGACGCCGACGTCCGACAGCCGGTCCAGGATGAGGTCGCGCTCCTGCGGGGTCGCGAACCGGCGCTGCCGGAACAGCCCGGCGTGCCGGACGGTGCGGTACCCGGCCTCGGCGAGCCGGTCCGCGACCGTGTCGAACGGGAACATCCGCAGCACGAAATGCGCCATCCACGGCGGCCGTCCGCCGCCCGCCGCCACGATCCGCATGATCGTTTTCTCGGTGACATATCCGAGGCAGCCGGTGGAGATGGCGATATCGGTCTCGGCGAGCCGCTCGCGCTGCTCCTCGGTGGGGTCGGCGTTCTCCAGGTCGGCGTGCAGGGCGCCGTCGAGATAACCGGCGTCGAGCGCGTAGGAAAGCGCGTTGTCGGAGGCGTCCAGACCGAGGAAGCGGACGGGTTCAGCGGGTTCACCGGAACGGATCGACTCCCGATCTCGGGCCAGCAGGGAGGCGCGCGAGTGCCCGTGGACATCGCCGCCGCTATACCGATCGTACAGCTCGCCCATCGTGGCGCCATACTTCAGCAGTGCGGCATTGATTCCGTAGGAGCAGCCGATGTCGAGAACGGTCGGGGCCGCGATGCCCCGCGTTCGGCGGTATTCGGCGATAAGTCCCTTGAAGTGTGGTTTGGCCAACTCCGGTATGTAATAGTCGAGTTCGCGGAGAGTACCGAAGAAGGCACGCGGATCCGGCCGCGTGTAGATGTGGTCGAGCGAGATCTTCCCGGACGTGTCGACGCGCACGATGGCGGTCCTCCTAATCCAGTAGCCGGTCGACCCGTACGGCGCGTCCCTCCGCCGCCAGGTGCTCGGGCAGCACGCGCCCGAAGAGTTGCCGCGTCCGCGCCACGCTGCCGACGACCCCCGGGCGCTCGCTGTAGGCGAGGATCGCCGTGTGCCGCTCCCGCTCCCCGAGGACCGGGGTCACGCGGTGCAGCGAATAGCGGCCCTTGAACAACTGGAGGTCCCCGGGGTTCAGCGTGAGCCGCCGGACGAGCCCCGCGCCGTCGCCGGTCAGCACGCTCCGGACGGCGTCGAAGTTCTCCTCCCGCGCGGACCTGATGTTCGGGCAGTACTCGAACACGCCGCCGCCCTCCGGCTCCTGCGTCAGCAGCGACACCGTGAACTCGTTGGTGTCGAAATGCCACGGGTGCTCCATCCCGGGCCGGACGACGTTGAGGCACAGCCCCGACAGCGGGTCGCCGAGTTCGTGCACCCGGGGCAGCCCGAAGCAGCTCGCGACGAAATGCTGGAACAGGCCGTTCGAATACAGCCGGTGAATGAGGTGGGCGGTGGGAATCCGGTCCCGCGCGACAAATGAATTACCGCGCTGGACGGTGATGCGCGCCGGATGGTCATCCGGCAGCGGGGAGCTTGTGTCGATGTTGTAGGCGTTGACGGTCTCGACGCCGTCATGGGATTGCGGCGCGATCGCCGCGCACTCCTCCCGGAGCGCCTCGCGCAAAGATGGGTGGATGAAATCGGTGAGCACGCTGCATCCGGATTTCGCCAGGTCGTCCCGGACGCGGGAAACGACGCCGCGCCATCCCTCGCCGCCCGGGTCCTCCAGTGGATAACCCTCCGTGTTGACCACCTGATCGACCGTGTGAGTGTCCGCCGCGGCCATGAGGTTCCTTCCGAGTGAGCCGACCCCATTCGGGTTTTAGCACAGGTCTCGCTGCAATTCACGACCGCGTTTCGGGCTACTCTCAGCGAAAAACGATAACCCGCGCCCGTGACCTGTGAGTTAGCACGTTCCGGCCGACTTCCCGTGTGCCGCGCCGAGCCCCGTTATGTGTCCCACATCACCTTCCGGGCGCCGCGCGGGCGGCCACCGCCGGGCCCCCGCCGCCGGCCCGGCTCCCCACCCCGCCGCGTGACCACGGATGATTCACCGTGAACCTTCCCTTACGCGGCGGCGTCACCCTCTGGTGGAATGCCTGACCACAGGGACGAGCAAGGGGAACGCGTGGCGGACTGGCGGCTGGCGGAGTTCATCGAGGCGCGGGAACTCGGGCGTGGTGCGCAGGGACGGGTCGTCCTCGCCCACCACGCCGGGTCCCGCACCCCCGTGGCGATCAAGTACCTGGCGCGCGGGGACGAGTCCGCGCTCACGAGCCTGCGGGCCGAGGCGCAGATGCTCGGTCGGCTGACCAGCCCCTATGTCGCGCGCCTGTACCGCTTCACCGAGAGCGAGCACGGCGCGGCCATCGTGATGGAGGCCGTCAACGGCGCGTCGCTGAAGGACGTGCTGGCCGAGAACGGGAGGCTGGAGCCCGAGGCGGCGCTGCTGGTGCTGAAGGGCTCGCTGCTCGGGCTCGCGGCGGCGCACTCGGTCGGCGTCGTCCATCGCGACTACAAGCCCGCGAACGTCGTCGTCCAGGCGGACGGGCTGAGCAAGCTCGTCGACTTCGGCGTCGCCGTCCTGTCCGGGCAGGGCTCGTTCGCCGGGACGCCCGCCTACATGTCGCCCGAGCAGTGGCGCGGCGAGCCCGCCACCCCGGCCACCGACGTCTACGCCGCGACCTGCGTTTTCGTCGAGTGCGTGACGGGTCGGCGGCCGTTCCGGGCGGACGGGCGGGCCGCGCTGATGAACCAGCACCTGACCGCCGCGCCCGATGTCGAGGACATGCCCGAGGCGCTGCGCCCGCTCGTCGCCGAGGGGATGGCGAAGGCCCCGCAGGAGCGCCCGCCCGGCGCGGCGGCGTTCGTCTCCCGGCTGGAGGCGGCGGCCGCCGCCGCGTACGGGCCGGACTGGGAGCGGCGGGGCGTCCGCGCCCTGGCCGCCGCGGCGGTCGGCCTCGCCGCGCTGTTCCCGCTCGGCGCGCTGGCCGTCGCCCCGGGCGCGGCGGGCGCCGCCGCCGGTACCGCGGGCGCGGGAACGGCCGCCGGGTCGGCCGCGGGGGGCAGCGGTCTCGGCTCGGCCGGGACCGCCGGGGCGAGCGTGAGCAAGGGCTTTCTCGCCACCGCCGCCGGGAAGGGCGCGATCGCGGTGGCGGGCGTCGCCGTCGTCGCCACGTCCGCGACCGTCGCGGTCTACGCGACGAAGGGCTCCGACAAGCAGGAGCCCGAACCCCTCGCCTCCGTCCGGCTCGCGTCCCAGACCCAGACGGTCGGCGGGCTCCAGATCCGGGACGCGCGGTACGCCACGGTCACCGGGCTCGGCGACCCCGCGCTGGAGAAGCGCGTCAACCAGGAGCTCCGCGCGCCCCTCGACCGGCTCATCACGATCGGCAGGGGCAACTACGACCAGGGCAGATGCCGGGGCGTACCCGTCACGGTCTTCACGAGCGCGCGGGCGGGGCTGCAAGGGCCGCGGTTCGTGTCCGTCCGGTACTTCATGCAGTCGGACTGGTGCAAGCAGGCGGACGGCGCGGTCGGCGGCGAGGTCGTCACCGTCGACCTGCGCACCGGCAAGCGGCTCACCGCCACCGACGTCTTCCGTCCCGAGACGCTGACGGCGGCGGGCATCGCGCGGCTCCAGACGATCTTCACGCAGCGCGACAACGGCCACGACCGCAAGTGGACCGACTGCAACTCCGACGGGGGGTTCAAGCGGGCCGACTTCTTCCCGGAACGTTCCGAGGGCACGACGATCAAGGGAATGGAGACCGGCCCGCCCCGCCTGAGCGCGTTCCTCACCCCGGCCGAGTTCCGGCTGTCGTGGCTGCACGGCGGCAGCGACGGCTGCGGCAACCTGGACTTCGGCGCGTCCTATGCGAGCGTCCGCGCCCTGCTCAAGCCGGACTTCGCGGCCCTCCTGCCGAAATAGCGCCGGTAACGCCTCCGTCCCCACGGGTAGAAGGCCGGGAAGGGCGCGGTGGGACGGAGGAGCGGCGATGGACACGGGGCGCGGGGAGCGAATGCTGAGCAGGCTGGTGGCGGCGAGCCACCTGATCGCTCTGGAGCAGTTGCCGGTCGTGGTCGCCGAGCACGCGGCCCGCGCGGGGCTCGACGACGTCCTGATCTACCTGGTGGATCTCCAGCAGAACGTCCTGAAGCTGCTGGCCGGGCCGGGCGAGGACGGTGCGGGGCTCGGGGGCGGGCGCGGCGGGGAGGACGCCGAGATCCGCGTCGACGGGACGCTCGCCGGGCGCGCGTTCCAGAGCGTCCAGACGATGGCCGGGCAGCCCGTCGACGACCGCGCCCGCCACCACTGGGTGCCGATCCTCGACGGCACCGAGCGGCTCGGCGTCCTGCGGGTGACCGCCGCCCGCGACGACGAGGCGGTGCTGCGGGACGCCGAGGACCTGGCCGGGCTGATCGCTCTGATCGTCGTCAGCAAGGGGCCGGCCAGCGACTCCCTCTCCCGCCTGGTGCGCCGGCAGGACATGACGGTGTCGGCGGAGATGCAGTGGCGGCTGATGCCGCCGCTGACCTTCGCCACCGACCGGGTCGTGATCGGGGCGGCGCTGGAGCCCGCCTACCGGCTCGGCGGCGACACCTTCGACTACGCGCTCGCCGGCGACCGGGTCTTCCTCGGCGTCTTCGACGCCATGGGCCACGACACCGCCGCCGGCCTGTCGTCCAACCTGGCCGTCGCGGCCTGCCGCAACAGCCGGGTCGGGGGCGGCGACCTCGTGGCGGCCGGCCGGGCGATCGAGGAGGTCCTGCTCGAACAGGACCGGTCGGGCCGGTTCGTCACCGCCGTGCTGGCCGACCTCGACCTCGGCACGGGCACGCTGACCTGGGTGTCCTACGGGCATCCGCCGCCGGTGGTGATCCGCGGCGGGCGCTGGGTGACCACGCTGGACTGCTCGCCGGCCACGCCGCTCGGCACCGGCCTCGGCGTGGAACCGGAGCTGTGCCGCGAACAGCTCGAACCCGGCGACCGCCTGCTGCTCTACACCGACGGCATCGTCGAGGCGCGCGACCCCGACAAGCGCGAGTTCGGCCTCGCCCGCTTCGTGGACTTCATCATCCGGCGCAACGCCGACGGGCTGCCCGTCCCCGAGACGCTGCGCCGCCTCATCAACAGCATCCTCGACCACCACGCCGGGCGGCTGGACGACGACGCCACCGTCCTCGTCCTGGAGTGGCGCGGCCCCGCGCCCCCGGCGAGCGCCGTCGAGGGGGTGGCCCGGACCTGAGGCGCGGGCCGCCGGAGCCCGCGCCGCCCGGGGGACGCGAACGCGCCGGGTCCCACCTCGGCGGGTGCCCGGCGCGTTCCGGCGGGAGGTCAGGCGTCGGGGACGGGTTCGGGCGCGGGCCCGTTCACGTAGCGGATGAGGAGCCGCACCAGTCCCCGCGCGAGCTGGAACAGGATCATCGCCAGGCCGAGCAGCGGCAGCACGAGCAGCACGATCTGCAGGCTGGAGGTGATCAGCTGGAGCGGCCCGGCGCCCCCCGCCGCCTCGGCCGCGAGCCGCCGCATCATCCACCAGTCCTTGGCGACCAGGTTCGGGACCTGCGTCGCGATGAGCACGAGCTGGAACGCCAGCAGCGGCACGATCGTCAGCACCCAGAGCGCGACGAAGAACTGCGGCCAGCGCTTGAGGTCGTCCAGCCGGGCGTCGGCCGGGCGGCGCAGGAGCGTGCGGCGCAGGATCGGCCCGATGTAGCGGAACAGGTCGGGGACGCCGATCAGGTCCGACATGATGTAGTACCCGTCGAACCGGAGCGTCGGCAGCAACTGCTGGAAGATCTCCAGGTTGACGTACAGGACGGCGACCAGCAGCGGCTCGAACCCCGTCTGGAGGTAGAGCAGCGTCAGCCCGACGATGAAGATGCCGTTGAAGTAGACGCCCGCGAGGTCGGCGCGCAGCCGTCCGCCGCGTCCGAGCCGGTAGGACTCGGTGATGTCGGTGTAGAAGGCGGGCCAGACCAGGTAGATGCCGCAGCCCATGACGCCGGGCCGCACGCCTCCGTAGCGGCAGGCGGTGGCGTGCCCGATCTCGTGGAAGGCCGCCGACGCGATCCCCAGCCCCATGATCAGCAGAATGCTGACCGGGTTCATGATCGTGTGCTGCATCGCCAGCGCCAGCGAGCGGGTCGTCAGCACCCATGCCTCGCCCGCCACCACGGCCGCGATCATGAGCAGCAGTGCCACCGGCCGGAACAGCCAGCAGAACAGGCCGCCGACGAACCAGGTCACCGACTCGGGGAACACGGCGATCTTGAATCGCAGCGCCAGGAACGGGTCGGCCTTGACCACGGGCGGCGGCGTGCCGTCGCTGTAGGTGGTGACGCCGAGCGGGGCGAGCTTGCGGTCGACGAGGTAGACGACCTGCTCGCCGGTCAGCCGCGCCCCGGCCGCCGCGCTGACGGCGACCGCCACCCGGTCGAGCGCGGCCTGGACGTCCTCGCCCGCCCGGGGCTCGTGCTCGTGCAGGGCCTTGGCGACCAGGAACAGCACCGGCGGCAGCCGCACGAGCTGCCGGTTGGGCAGGCTGACCAGGTGGGGCTGCTCCCGGTAGCCCGAGTTCTTGAACTCGCCGACGAGTTCGGTGCCCTCGGCGAGCGTCGGCAGGGTGAGGGCCGCCGGGGGCTCGTCCCCCGCCACGTCCGGTGCGGCGGGCCGGCTCATTTGTGATGGTCGACGACGGTGGCCGGGACGCAGGTCAGGGTGGAGTAGGGCGCCTGCGCGAACAGGCCCGTCCCGAGCAGGCCGCTGGTGCCCGGGGAGGAGGTCGCCTGGCAGGCGTAGACGACCGTCGTGTCGCCGGAGCCGCCGTCGCCGCGGACCCCGCCGGTGGACAGCGCCAGCCGTCCCGGCAGGACCTCGGGGGCGAGCCGGTCGAGGTCGTCGTAACTGAGGGTGAGAGGGTGTGCGGAACGCATCGTGATCGCTTTCGGGTCGTCCGGAAAGAGGGGGAAGGGCCGGCGGGAGAACGCCGGCCCTTCCCAAGCGGGCACGAGCCCGCGATCATGCCTGGCCGGGTCAGTGACCCGAGACCACCGAGCTGCCCGCGCAGGTGAACGAGCTGTTGGGGTTCTCCGAGCTGAGGCCCAGGGCCCCGACGAGGCCGCCCTGCGAGTGGGTGATGTTGCCCTGGCAGTTCGGGACGACGGCGGTCGTGCCGCCGCCGTGGCCGTGGCCGCCGGCGTTGAGGTTGGTGTTGGTGTTGTCGTTGTCGCTGCCGCCGCCGACGATGAGGGTCGACAGCACGGCGCGCTCGGGCAGGACCTCGCCGGCCAGCAGGTCCAGCTCGGTGTAGCTGAAGGACTTCATGAGGTTCCTTTTCTTCCTTGTCACGCCCGGATCTCAAGGTGGATACCGGATGTCCCATACCTCGCCACGGGTCGAGGCGAAGTAGCTCTACGTATAGCAGATGTCACTGATGGTGGCCAAGCTTGGAATGCGGCGCCGACCGGTCGTGTCGGCCGCCCTGCGCGTGCCGATCCCTTGCGCCCAGGGGCCTGCGGCGTTTTCATCGGCGGACGCATGTCGCTCACAGATTGGGTAGGCACCGATGCGCAGGGCCACCGATCACAGGAGGAGCGCATGGCAGACGACAGCTTCAGCATCGACGTGGCGGCGATCCGGCAGCGGGCCCGCCAGAAGATGGACGACGGGCCGCTGACCGAGGGGTACCGCAGGAGCCCGAGCGAGGTCGTCGGCGTCCTCAACGACGTCCTCGCCACCGAGATCGTCTGCTGGATGCGCTACTCGCGGCACGCCATCAGCGCGACCGGGATCGACCGCGCGCAGGTGGCCGCCGAGTTCCACGAGCACGCGGAGGAGGAGCGCCGCCACGCGATGCGCGCCGCCGAGCGCATCAGCCAGCTCGGCGGCGACCCCGACTTCGACCCGAAGACCCTCGCGGAACGCTCCCACACGACCTACGAGACCTTCTCCGACGACGACCTGAAGGGGATGCTGGAGGAGAACCTCGTCGCCGAGCGCATCGTCATCGAGTCCTACCAGGAGATCATCCGCTGGCTCGGGGCCGGCGACGTCACCACGCGCCGCATCATGGAGGAGATCCTCGCCGAGGAGGAGGAGCACGCCGACGACATCATGGACCTCCTCGGCAGGTGACGTTGAGCGAGTCTTGACGATTCACCTCGTATCAGCGGGTACGCGGACAGCATGGAATTCGGATACACGCTGCTCTGCGAACAGACCCCGCCGAAACAGCTCGTCACCGACCTCGTCGAGGCCGAGGACGCGGGCTTCTCCTACTCGGTGATCTCCGACCACTACTTCCCGTGGCTGGAGGAGATGGGCCACTCCGCCTACACCTGGTCGGTGCTCGGCGCCCTGGCCCAGGCGACCGACCGCATCCCGCTGATGACGTTCGTGACCTGCCCGATCATGCGCTACCACCCGGCCGTGGTGGCGCAGAAGGCCGCGACCGTGGGCGTCCTGTCCGACGGCCGCTTCACGCTCGGCCTCGGCGCGGGCGAGAACCTGAACGAGCACGTCGTCGGGCGGGGCTGGCCCTCGGCGGACGTCCGGCACGAGATGTTCGCCGAGGCCGTCGAGATCATCCGGGCCCTGTTCGGCGGCGACTACGTCAACTACCGCGGCCGGCACTTCGACGTCGACTCCGCCAAGCTCTACGACCTGCCCGACGAGCCGGTCCGCATCGGCATGGCCGCCTCGGGCCACCGCTCCGCCCACCTCGCCGCCCGGCACGCCGACGCCCTGATCTCCGACCAGCCGCTCGGCGACGTCGTCCGCCTGTTCAACAACGAGGCCGGCGTGGGCAAGCCGGTCTACGGCCAGATCCCGATCGCCTTCGGCGACGATCCCGAGGAGGCCAGGCGGCGCGCCCACATGTGGCGCTTCTCCGTCCCGGGCTGGAAGGTGATGGCCGAACTCCCGGGGCCGGTGAACTTCGAGGCCGCCTCCGAGACCGTCCGTCCGGAGGACGTCCTGAAGGCGGTCCCGTGCGGCGACGACGTCGAGGACTACATCGAGGCCGTCCAGCAGTGGTCGGACGCGGGTTTCACCCACGTCTCGTTCTGCCAGACCGGCGCGGACCACCAAAAGGACTTCCGAACCTGGGCGGAATACGATCTACTCCCCGCCCTCCGCGAACGCTTCCCCTGATCCACGGGAATTGGATCACTTCTAGATCCAGTATTCCCCGGCAGTTCGGTCGGACTTGCGCTGTATATTGCATTTATAGCGCCGAGTCCCCTGTTTGGGCTGTTGACGAATGGTTCAACAGTAAGGTAACTTTACAGTTGATCTTATTCTCCGGGGAGGCTCCGATGGTCCGATCATGGGAGGCCGATCCTTCCGCCTCGTTCGTCCGGCGGTTAGGGAAATCGGCGAAAGAACTGGACATCACCGGCGGGCGCGACGGATGCCCCGACATCTGGGAGCTCGACAACGGCGACGTGGCCGTGATCGGCCGCGACCTCACCGATTCGTACCGTTCCAGACTGCCCGGCGACGCCTCGGTCGCCCCGGACGAGCGGATCGTGATCCTTCCGCGCGGCACCCTGATCGCGGCGAAGCATGATATTCCCGATGAATAGGATCACGAGCCTCGATGATTCGCTCGGCACCCGGCTGTCACTTGAGGACTACCGCGCCGATTTCCGTGTCCGGCAATGGACCATCGGCGGCGAGGACTCCTGGAAACTGGAACGGGCCCAGCATTTCGTCGAGCCCGGTTTCCCCAGCTGGGACGCCTTCGCCCAAGGCCGGTGGGGCACGGCGCTGCGGCTGATCAGGCAGGAGCGCGAATGGCTCGCCGAGTTCTCCGCGCGGGCCGGGAGCATGGGCATCGGGCTCTACCGGGTCCGCGTGGTCGAGGAACCGATCACCCCCTACCTCCAGTGGGAGCTGCACCTGCTCAGGGAGCGCGCGCGGTGCGGTGAGCGGATCCGGGTCGTGGACGCGGGCTCGGTCGCCGCGCTCGAACGCACCGGCCCCCTGCCGGAGCTCCTGACGCTCGGCTCGTCCACCCTCTACCGGATCCGCTACGACGAGGAGGGCGCGCTCGACGGCGCGATCCGGTTCCACATCGCCCATCTCGTCGAGAGCGCCACGCGCCTGACACGCGACCTCTTCGACCGCGGCGAGGACCTCGAACCGTTCTTCCGCAGAAGGGTCGCCGACCTGCCGCCGCCCCGCCGGGGCGCGCTCACCGGGTGAGCGGTGGACGACCCGTCCGCCCGCTCCGAGCTGTCGGCCGGTGACGTCGGCGGTGTCGTGCAGGCGCGCGACATCGGCGGAGGCGTCCACTTCCACCGGCCGCACAGCGGCGCGCCCCTGCCCCGCCAGCTGCCGGGCGACGTGAACGGCTTCGTCGACCGGTCCGCCTACCTCGACCAGCTCGACCGGACGCTCGCCGAGCGGCGCCGGAACCCGGTCACCCTGGTCGTCGGCACCGCCGGGGTGGGCAAGACGTCCCTGATCGTCCATTGGGGGCACACCAGGCGCGAGCACTTCCCCGACGGCCAGCTCTACGCGAACCTCCGCGGGCACGACGCGGCCGACCCGGTCACGCCGCTGCGCGTCCTGGAGGGCTTCGTCTCGGCGCTCGGCGTCCCCCGCGAGGCGATCCCCTGGGACGTGGACGAATGCGCCGCGCTCTACCGGTCCCTCCTCGCCGACCGGCGGACGCTGGTCGTGCTCGACAACGCCGCCACGGCGGCGCAGGTGCGGCCGCTGCTCCCCGGCGCGGCGGGCTGCCCCGTCCTCGTGACGGGGCGCGGCATGCTCGCGGGCCTCGTCTCCAGGGACGGCGCCGACCGGATCACGCTCCGGCTGCTCTCCGAGCCCGACGCCGTCACGCTGCTGCGGGAGGCCGGGCTCGCCTCCCGCGACGACCCGCCGGAGAACCTGGCCGAACTCGCCAGGTCGTGCGCCTGCCTCCCGCTGGCCCTCCGCGTCGCCGCCGAGCGCGCCATCGCCCGTCCCTGGACGCCGCTGCGCGAGATGATCGCCGAACTCAGGGGCACCTCGGGGCTCCTCAGCGACGGCGACACCGACGCTATCCAGGCGGTGTTCACCTGGTCCTACCGGAGCCTGCCGCCTGACGCGGCGCGCCTGTTCAGGGCGCTGTCGCTGCACCCCGGCCCGGACTTCGGCCTCCCCGCGGCGGCGGCCCTCGCCGGGGCCGGCCCCGGGGCCGTGCGCGACCCCCTCGACGTGCTCACCGGTGCCCATCTGCTCGAACCGGGTCCGGCGGGCCGCTTCCACTTCCACGAGTTACTGCGGAGCTATGCCATGGACAGATCCAGGCGGCAGGACGAGCAGGGCGAGCGGACCCGGGCGGTACGGCGGATGCTGACCTGGTACCTCTACACGGCCGACGCGGCACAGACATGGATCAACCCGCAGGAGCGGAGCGTCCCGCTGCCCCGGGCCGAACGGGAGGTCGAGCCGCTGGCCTTCGACTCCTACGACAGCGCGGTGCGCTGGTACGAGCGCGAACGCGCCAACCTGGTCGCGGCCACCCGCGCCGCCGCCGACAGCGGCCTGCCCGAGCACGCGTGGAAGCTGTCGGTCGTCCTGCGCAACATCTACATGCGCTTCAACCCGTTCGAGGACTGGGTGACGACCAGCCGGATCGGCCTGGAGGCGGCCCGCACGGCGGGGGACCGCCGGGGCGAGGCCGACCTGCTGGAGAGCCTCGGCATGGCCTACACCCAGTCCCACGAGCTGGCGAAGGGCGCCGAGTCGCACGGCGCCGCGCTCTCGATCCGCCGCGAGACCGGCGACAGCGAAGGCGAGGCGCTCTCACTCAACGACCTGGGGCTCGTCCACCTGCGGAGCCGGCGCCTGGACGAGGCGCGCGCCCTGTTCGAGCGGGGGACGGAGATCTGCCGGGAGCTGAACGACCCGCACTGGGAGGCCGTCCTGGCCGCCAACCTCGGCGAGGCCCGCGCCGAACTCGGCGAGCTGGACGCGGCCGAGGCCATGGTGGAGCACGCCCTCGCCCTGTTCCGCGACCGCGCCGAACAGGGCGGCGAGGGCAACGCCCTCCGGCTGCTCAGCATGATCCGCCGAGCCCGCTCGGACGCCCCGGGCGCACTGGACGCGGCGAACCGCGCCGTGGCGATCGCCCGGACGTCCCGCAACCCCGCGTGGGAGGGCTACTGGCTGCTGGAACTCGCCAGAGCGCAACGCCTGGCCGGGGACGCGCCGGGCTCGCTGTCGAACTGCGAGCGGGCGATGGAGCTGCAACACGGGCTGGGGGACCGCGTCCGCGAGGCCCTGGCCCGGGACGTCGCGGGCGAGGCGTGCCGCGACCTGTCCCGCCTGGAGACCTCCGAGACCTACCACCGCGCGGCCGCCGCGTCCCTGCGCAGGTACGCCGACAGCCGCTGGCCCCTGTCGCTGGCCCTGGACAACCTCGCGACGACCCTGACCTCCCAGCGCCGCACCCCCGAGGCCCACGCCACCTGGGCGGAAGCCCTCCGCCACCTCGCCTCCTTCACCGACCCGAAGGCACAGGCCCTGCGCACCCGGATGGAGCACTCCCTCTCCGCTCCGTGACCCCGCGGCGAGCCCGGCCGAAGACCGGGAACGGCCAGGGGCGGCTCAGTCCCGCTCGGGGGGCCGGTCGAGGCGCTCCTGGAGCCGCGCGTTGATGCGCTGGGCCTCGGCGAGCTGGTCCTGAAGGATGATGATGCGGCAGGCCGCGTCCAGCGCGGTGCCCTCGTCGACGAGGTCGCGGGCGCGTTGTGCCAGGCGCAGTTGGTAGCGGGAGTAGCGGCGGTGGCCGCCGGACGAGCGCTGCGGGACGAACAGCTTGGCGGCGTCCAGGCCGCGCAGGAACCCCGGCGTGACACCGAGGATCTCGGCGGCCCGGCCCATGCTGTAGGCGGGGTAGTCCTCATCGTCGAGCTTGTCGTCCAGGCCGCCGTCCGGCGCCGGATCGGCCTCGGTGTCCGGGGCCGGGTGGGAGCCGGATCGAAGCGGCTGAGGTGGTCTCATAGATCCTTCCGTGCTGTCGCCGGGCGGACATGCCCGGATCCGCCGGGGAACGCCGACGGGCCCCGGCGCCGCGAGGCGGCACCGGGGCCATGAGGTACAACACCATCTACCCGGCCCTGTGGCCGGTTCCTATCCGCACCAGCCGCCCGAGGCGGGGGTGCGGGGATCGCGAATGCGTGACCGTAGACCACCGTCCAATCTGTGGGGCTGCGGTACCCGCGCGGCGTGACTGGAGCCTGCGACGGGCGATCCCGATGGCGTCGAATCCCTCCCTTCGAATGTTCCCTACCTGCACTAACCGTGTTTCCTGCGATGTTGCGACTTGCCTTCACGCTGTCGGCGGCCCGTTGGCCGCCGGGCGCGCGGCCCGCTGTCGGAGTCCCTTCCACTGCGTCGACCCCGGCACGCCGGGCGCGCGCCATCCATCTCTCCGGGCAGTTCGTCCTCTGCCGCGTCCCATGGACTTGTTCCTCTTCGATGACAGGAACACTACCCCACCCCGTCCCAAAAATCTACCTCGATCAACATAGGTTTTCGGAGATCGGCTGATGCGGTTGTCTGTCGTGGGCGCGCCGGACCCGCGTCCGGCCGGTTTCACTGGCTCAGGGACGACGTCCGGGCATGGAAGCGGTGGCCCCGCCGCACTGGGTAGACGACCTTCTACTGGGTCGCCTGGTCCAGGTTCTCGGCGCTCTGGCGGATCCGTTCGGTTATGGAGGTGGGGCGCTCCCGAGGTCGGATTGTGACGGGGTGGGTGCGGAGGGTGGCCGTAGGTGGCCATCGGGGGCGCTTTGGGTGGTGAGTGGGGGGCGTTGAGCTTGGGGGATTGGTGGGTTGTCCTGGTTTCTGGGTGTCCTCGCTCGTGGGGGGCCGGGGCACTAGTTTCGGGTGGCCATGAGGACGCGCGCGGATCGCCTGGTCGTTGTCGCCGGTGTTGTCTCGTTGGCCGTGTTTCTGCCGGCGGTGATACTGGCGCTCGTCCTGGCCGGGGTGGGGTTCACATCCGGGACGGAGGGGGCGGCGCGGAACGAGGCGGTTCCTTCGTTCGGGCCGTTGGTCGAGGCGAAGGGGGCCGCGCCTCGGCCCAGGTCGTCGGGGGGTGCGCCTCGGCCCTCTCCGGTGCCGGGGCGGCCTTCTCGGGTGCTTGGGTCCAAGCCCTTTCAGGTGCGGGTGCCCCGGTCTTCTGATCTCGGCCATGATGTGAAGCAGCAGGGGAAGCGGCCTTCTTTGCCGGGTGGGGGATTTGTCGGGGCTGATGACGGTGCGGTGATCACCCGGGTGGTGCGGGTGGGGGCGTTGCAGTTTGATTTCTCGGTCGCTTCTCCGGCTTTGGGCGCGGTCGTGTGGACGCGGGTGATCGTGCCCCGGGGGTGGGAGGCCCGGCGGGCGTGGCCGGTCGTGTACGCCTACCACGGGGGCAACAACGACTACACGTCGTGGACCAAGGACTCCGACATCGCGCGGGTCGCGGCATCCTCCGGGGCCATGGTCGTCATGCCCGAGGGCGGTTGGAACGGGTTGTACGCCAACTGGTGGAACGGTGGTCGGGGCGGTGTTCCGAAATGGGAGGACTTCCACATCAAGGAGGTCATCCCGTTGATGGAGCGGAATTTTCGGGCGGGGACGAGCCGGGCCGCGATCGGGGTCTCCTCCGGCGGGCTGGGCGCGGTCACCTATGCCGAGCGGCATCCGGGGGTGTTCAGGTATGTCGCGTCCTACAGCGGGGCGCTCAACATCACCGCGCCTGGAATGCCCCTTGTTCTGACCTTGGTGAACGGCACCGATGTCTGGGGCGATCCGTTCCTCGATCGTGAGAACTGGCGGGCGCATGACGCGGCCGTCATGGTGGCGCGGTTGAGGGGCGTGGGGGTTTATGTCTCCTCAGGGGACGGGCGTCCCGGGCCTTATGACGCCCCCGACACCCCGCCCTGGGACGGGGGCCGTATCGGTGAGCAGATCTCCGGGGGGATGAACGGCGGTTTCGTCCGGGCGGCGGGGGAGGCGGGCGTTCCCGTCACCGCGCACCTGTACGGTCCGGGCATGCACAACTGGAAGTACTGGAGGCGCGAGCTGGCCCTGAGCTGGCCCGCCCTCACCGCCGCCGTCGGCGCCCGGTGAAGGGGTTCGCGCGGCGGGAGTTCCAGCTCGTCCTGCTGCGGCGCATGGCCGACTACCAGCCCGGCATGGTGGAGGAGGCGATGCGGGCGCTCGGCGCGTCCCGTACGGAGATGCGGGAGGTCAACGCGCGCTGGCAGCGGATCGTGCGGTCGCGGACGTTCCCGCGCGGGCGGCGCGGGTACGAGGCCGTCCTCGGCCCGGGGGAGAGCGGGACGCGGCGGGTCGGGGACGTGGCGTGCGAGGTCGCCTCGTGGCCGCCGCTGCCGCTGTGGCCGGGCCTGCGCTTCGAGGTCATGCTGGCGCCGGACGGTTCGGTCATGCAGGAGTGGCTCGTCCGCGCGGAGGGGGCGCCGCCGGAGACCGTCGAGGACCTGGTGCCCTGGTCGTGCGTCGTCGGCGACCTGGACGACCGGCTCGGCACGGTCGTCCACCGGGACGGGGACGCGCCCAGCCGCTGGCAGGCCACGATCTCCACGCCCGACGGTTCCACTTATGTCGCCCATTTCGTATGTGGACTCCTCCAGAGCGTGGTCGCCGTCTGATTTGGCGAACGTTTTGGTGATCTTGGCGAATTCCCACACGGGCACCGCCGCTGGTATTGCGTCCGCCTTCATAGCGTGGTGCCCATGTGCGTTGGGAAGGGCCGCCGATGCCGGAGGTGACCGAGTACGCCCACGGCGCTCCGTGCTGGGCGGATCTGGCCACGCCGGACCTCGGCGTGTCCATGGGCTTCTACCGCGCACTGTTCGGCTGGGGCTCCTACACGCTGACCATCGCCGCGACGGGCGATTACGAGGTGTTCACCCACGGCGGCCCGGAGGGGCCCACGGTCTCGGGGATGCAGCCCCTCGCCGACGACACCGAGCCGCCCTCGTGGACGTGCTACGTCCACACCGATGACCTCGACCGCACGTTCCGCGCGGTGCTGGACGCGGGCGGTACGGCGCTGGTCGAGCCCGTCACCGTCGCCAACCTCGGACGCATGGCCGTGTGCGTCGACTCGCAGGGCGCCGACTTCGGCATCTACCAGTCCTACGACCACCGGGGCGCGGACGTGATGGACGAGACCGACGCGCTGTGCTGGATCGAGCTGTGGTGCCGCGACACCGAGGCCGCCAAGCGCTTCTACGGCGCGGTCTTCGGCTGGACGGGCGCCGACCGCGGCTTCGACCGCTGGAACGTCGCCGACCGGGTCTACCGCCCCTCGGTCTACACCGACTGGCTGCTGGGCGACCGTCCGCTCGCGGGCATGCTGCCGATGGACGGGTCGTCCCAGGCGCACTGGATCCCCTATTTCTGGGTCACCGACTGCGACTCGGCCACCGGTGAGGCGGTCGACCTCGGCGCCGTCACCGAGATCCCGCCCAACGACGCCGTGCACGGGCGGTTCAGCGTCGTGGCCGACCCCACCGGCGCCCGCCTCGGCCTGTTCACCCCGAGCGAGGCCGTCAGGGAGAGCGTGCGGGCGCGTTCATGATCCGCCGAGTCCCGGGCGATGCCCGAAAAGTAGGGAATAGTCGGATTATGCAAGATTCCCAGGAAAGCCGGTGGCCGTGTGAAGAAATCCGCACTTCTCAGCCGTGTCCGGCTGTGGCCAGCGGCTTCGGCAACCCGAGTCCGACAATCGCCGTCAAACCGCACACGACCGCCATCGGGGGAAGTGAATGGTCGAGTACTCTGTAACTTTCGCCGTTCCACCGGTAGAATTCCTGGCGCCCGGCGTGGCAGCGCATGCGCCTGGATTTCGATCACATTGAGTTATTGGCACTGCGCAAGTCTGGCCTGGATTGCCCGTACGCAGGTCGCGTACGGTCGTTGCATACCGTCAAAGACGACTGGATGGACGAACATGAACAATCTCCTGGAAGTTGACGCGCCGGGGCTCAAAGATCTGCACGACCTCACCCTGGACGAACTCGCCTCCGACGGCGAGGCGGCCCGCATCGTCGCCCGCCTGACCCGCGCCGACGGGCCGGAGCGCGAGGGATCGGACCCGGTCCGAGTGGCGGCCTTCAACTCCTTTATCTAGATTAACAGAGAACGAACGTGCCAACAGGCAGCGTGTTCCGCCAATTCGTGCTCAAGGTGCACAGCAGATGCGATCTGGCATGTGACCACTGTTATGTGTTCGAGCACGCGGACCAGAGTTGGCGCGGCCGTTCGAACGAAATGGCCGTCGCGACCATGGCGCAGGCGGCCCGGCGGATCGCCGACCACGCGGAGCGGCACGGCCTGGCCGAGGTCGGCGTCATCCTGCACGGGGGCGAACCGCTGCTCGCCGGGCCGGCGCACCTCGCCGACCTGATCGCCGCCCTTCGCGTCCCGCTGGAGCGGGTCTGCCGCGTCGACCTGCGCCTGCACACCAACGGCGTGCTGCTCGACCGGCGGTTCTGCGACCTGCTGCGCGCGGAGGGCGTCCGGGTCGGGATCTCGCTGGACGGCGACCGGGAGGCCAACGACCGGCACCGCCGCTACCGCGACGGGCGCAGCAGCTACGACAAGGCCGTGCGGGCCATCGAGCTGCTCCGGGCCGAGTACCCGGAGCTGTACTCGGGCATCCTGTGCACCATCGACGTGGCCAACGACCCCACGGCGGTCTACGAGGCGCTCGTCTCCCACGGGCCGCCGGCGATCGACTTCCTGTGGCCCCACCACACGTGGGACCGCCCGCCGCCCCGGGCGTCCGCCACCGCCTACGCCGACTGGCTCGCCGTGATCGCCGACCGGTGGCTCGCGGACGGCCGTCCGGTGGCGGTGCGGATGTTCGACTCGATCATCAGCACCGGGCGTGGCGGCGCGAGCTTCACCGAGTCGCTCGGCCTGGAGGCCACCGACCTGCTCGTGGTGGAGACCGACGGCGAGTACGAGCTGGCCGACTCGCTCAAGACCGCCTACCAGGGCGCCCCCGACACCGGGATGGACGTGTTCGGCCACGCGGTCGACGACGTCGCGGACCACCCGGGCATCCGCGCGCGGCAGGGCGGCACGGCCGCGCTGTGCGAGAAGTGCCGGGAATGCCCGGTCGTCTCCACCTGCGGGGGCGGCCTGTTCGCCCACCGCCACAGCGAGGCCACCGGCTTCGCCAACCCCAGCGTCTACTGCGACGACCTGCTCGCGGTGATCCGGCACGTCCAGCGGCGGACCACCCGGGCCTCGCAGGAGCTCTCGCTGGACACGCTGATGTCGCTGGCGACCGGCTACGGCGACCCGCCCGCGATCGCACAGCTCAAGTCCGCCCAGACGACCGGAAACCGGACGCTCATCGCGCGCGTCGGCGGCCGGACCGCCCCCTCGGAGGCGTGGACGCTGCTCAACCGCATCGGATCGGCCCACCCGGAGGCGCTCGACTCCGCCCTCGCGCACCCTTACATCCGCGCCTGGGCCGTCCACCGCCTCCGCAAGTCCGGCGACCTCGCGTCCGGGCCGGGCGGGCACGCCCTCCCGCCGGGTCCGCCCGATGACGGGCTGCTCGCCACGGTCGCGTGCGTCGCGGCCGCGCGAGCGGGGGTCGCGGCCACGCTGACCGTGCCCGTGCAGGAGGGGGCGATCTACTTCCCCGCCGTCGGGCGCTACGAGGTGCCGGGCCGCACGAGCACGACCGTCGAGGTCGGTGACGGCGAGCTGCACGTGGCGAACGCCGAGCGGGTGGAGTACGTCCGCTACCTGACGGCCGGGACGTTCAGCGTCGCGCTGGACGACCTCGACCCGTTCCGCGACTGCCACGACTGGCCCGCCGCCGGACGGCTCGACCAGCGGCGCTTCGAGGAGTGGCAGGCGGCGTTCCAGGACGCGTGGGCGCTGCTGGAGAAGCAGTACGCCGAGTACGCGCCCTCGATCACCCAGGCGCTGACCACGATCGTCCCACTGGAGGCGCCGGGCGGGGGGCGCAGCGTCAGCTCGGCCGCGCGGGACGCGTTCGGCTCGGTCGGCATCGCGCTGCCGGAGAGCCCCGCGCTGCTCTGCCTGCTGCTGCTACACGAGTTCCAGCACGTCAAGCTGGGCGCGGTGCTGGACTTCGCCGACCTGTACGACCGCCACGACGACCGCACCTACCACGCGCCCTGGCGCGCCGACCCGCGTCCGCTGGAGGGTCTCCTCCAGGGCACCTACGCGCACATCGCCGTCGCGGACTTCTGGCTCAGGCGGACGCGGTCTCCGGAGCCGGCGGACGAGGCGCTGCGCCATTTCCATGATTGGTATCCGAAGACGCTGGCGGCGACCCGCACCCTCCAGACCTCCGGCGCGCTGACGGGGCTCGGAGAGCAGTTCGTCGCGAGCATGCGCAGAACCCTCGAATCATGGCCCGCACCAGAGGAATACCAGGCGGTACGCACGACCGGCACCTGAGGCGTCGCCGAGACGCCCGCCGAGCTCCCGGTAAAAGTACACATCCGTGACGTTGTTTCGGGTCGATGAATGCCGCTATACAGTGGTGTGACCTGGAAGGGAGCGGCATGCCGGGCAGGATTCAGCCGGATGAACGGCGGCCCCACTTCTTCTTGAGTTATGCCAGGTCGCGCTACCGGCCGGAGGAATCCGACCGCTGGGTCGTGAAGTTCTACAACGATCTCTGCACCGATCTCGGGCACGCCACGGGCACGCAGAATCCGGGATTTATGGACAGGCAGATTCCGGCCGGCAGCGAGTGGCCGGATCTTCTCGCGGACGCGCTGGCGAACTGCCGGATCTTCGTCGCGCTGTTCTCGCCCGCCTACTTCGTCAGCGATTACTGCGGGAAGGAGTGGGCCGCCTTCATGAAGCGCTACCAGGGGCAGTCCGCCGGCCTCGCCCGCCCGTCGGCGATCATTCCCGCGATGTGGACGCCGATGGGCCTCAAGGAACTGCCCGACAGCGTGCGGACGATGCAGAACGTCCCGCCCGCCTTCCCGCCCGCCTACGAGGCGGAGGGCCTCTACGGGATCATGAAGCTGGGCCGGTTCCGCGAGCAGTACAAGGAGACCGTGCTGCGGCTCGCGAACCTGATCAAGGAGCGCGCGGCCGAGTGCGCGCTGCCCTCCAGCCCGGTCCCGACGCTGGAGACGCTGCGCAGCGCGTTCGCCGGGGACCCGCCGGACGCCCGCCGCCCCGCGGTGCGGCTCACGCTCGCCGCGCAGACGATCGGCCAGCTCCCCGAGGGCCGGGGCCCCTACTACTACGGCCAGACGACCCGCGAGTGGACGCCCTACCGGGGCCCGGACCACACCACCCCGATCGGCAGGTTCGCCGAGGAGATCCTCGGTGAGCTCGGCCACCGCGCCGAGGTCAAGGGCGTGGACGAGGGGCCGCACGAGCCGGGGGAGGCGCCGAACGTGCTGCTCGTCGACCCGTGGGCGGCCCGGGACGAGGGGATCGGCAAGCGGCTCCGGCAGATCGACCGCGACCCCGTCACCATGATCGCGCCGTTCAACTCCGGGGACGCCGAGACGGCGGCGGCGTCGGCCGAGCTCACCGAGGAGCTGGACGAGGCGCTGCCGAGGAGCGGCGCGCTGCAGGGCTCGGCCAAGCACGTCTCGTCCGCGGGCGCGTTCCGCAGCGCGCTCCCGAAGGCCGTCAACGAGGCCATCACCCGCTACCTGAAGACGACCAACGTCCATCCGCCCCGGACCCCGCCGAGCATGGGCCGTCCGACGCTGCAAGGGCCCGAGTTCTGAGGCGAGGAGAACCATGACGAACGATGGCACGATCGTCACCTTCTACTCCTACAAGGGCGGGACGGGCCGCACCACCGCGCTCGCCAACGTCGCCTGGATCATGGCGGCGGCGGGGCACAAGGTGCTCGTGGTCGACTGGGACCTGGAGTCGCCCGGCCTGCACAAGTTCTTCCACCCCTTCCTGGACCAGAACTTCGTGTCGGCGACGCCCGGGGTCATCGAGATGCTCACCGACTACGCGTGGGCGGCGACGACCAAGCACGAGACCGCCGAGCAGGACTGGCACCTGGAGTACGCGCGCATCCTGCGGCACGCGGTGACGCTGGAATGGGACTTCCCGGGGGAGGGGACGCTCGACTTCGTCTCCGCCGGACGCCAGAACCGCGACTACTCCTCGCTGATCACCAGCATGGACTGGGACAACTTCTACGACCGGCTCGGCGGCGGGCAGTTCTTCGACGCGCTGCGCGCCGACATGCGCCGCAACTACGACTACACGCTGATCGACAGCCGCACCGGGCTGAGCGACATCGCCGACATCTGCACCGTCCACTTCCCGGACGTCCTCGTCGACTGCTTCACGCTCAGCGACCAGAGCATCGACGGCGCCGCCGCGATCGCCGCGCACATCGACGAGCGCTACCGCGAGCGCGGCATCCGGATCCTGCCCGTCCCGATGCGGATCGAGTTCGGCGAGAACGCGAAGGTGGAGGCGGGACGCGCCTACGCCCGCGCGCGCTTCGACCGCTTCCCGAGCGGGATGACGCAGCAGCGGGCGAACCGGTACTGGCTGTCGGTGGAGATCCCCTACCGGCCCTACTACGCGTTCGAGGAGACGCTCGCGACGTTCGGCGACGCGCCCGGCTCGCCGAACTCGATGCTGGCGGCGTTCGAGCGGCTCGCCAACGAGATCACCGAGGGCCGCGTCGCGGGCTACCCGCCGATCCCGGAGGAGCTGCGGACCAGCACGCTCGAACGGTTCACCCGGCGCGGGCCGTCGGAGGTCTCGGACGTCCTCATCAGCTACGTCTCCGAGGACCGCCCGTGGGTGGACTGGATGGCGCTCGTCCTCGGCCGCGCCGGGTTCCGGGTCGTCACCCGCAGCGTCGACACCGGGCCGCAGGAGCCGCCCGACGACCGGACCGCCGCCGGGCACACGATCGTGCTGATCTCGCCCGCCTACGTCGTCTCGCAGCGGGCGCAGCGGGCGTGGGACGCGCTCTCGGGCCGCGCCAGCGCGCCCTACCGGCGGCTGACGACGGTCCGGGTGCTGGACGCGCCGCTCAGCCTGGGCTTCAACGGTCCCGTCCCGCTCGACCTCACCGGCCTCGGCGAACGCGAGGGCGCCGAGGCGCTCGTGCGCGCGCTCGGACGGCCGGGGCAGAACGTCGAGTACCCGGCGGAGCAGTCGCGGGTCGGGCCCCGCTACCCCGGCGCCGCCCGCACCGCGCCGCCGATCTGGAACGTCAACCGGCGCAACGCGGTGTTCACCGGACGCGGCGGCCTGCTGGAGGAGCTGCGCGACCACCTGCTCGGCACCACCCAGCGGATCGTCCTGCCGCAGGCGCTGCACGGCCTCGGCGGCGTCGGCAAGACGCAGGTCGCGCTGGAGTACGCGCACCGGTTCAAGGCCGACTACGACCTGATCTGGTGGGTCAGCGCCCAGTCGCCGGACTCGATCCGCGGCGGGCTCGCGAGCCTGGCCGAGCAGATCGGGCTGCGCGTCGGCGACAGCATCGCCGACGCCGCGAACGCCGCGCTGGAGGCGCTGCGCCGCGGCGAGCCCACCTCCCGCTGGCTGCTGGTCTTCGACAACGCCGACAACCCCGAGGAGCTGAAGAACCACCTGCCCGGCGGCGACGGGCACGTGATCATCACCTCCCGGGACCCGGCGTGGACGCAGTTCGCGCAGCCGCTCGCCGTGGACGTGTTCACCGAGGAGGAGTCGGCCGCGCACCTGTTCCGCCGCGTCCAGGAGATCTCCGACGACAACGCCCGCGCGATCGGGACGGCGCTCGGCTACCTGCCGCTCGCGATCGAGCAGGCGGCGGCGTGGCTCGCCTCCACGTTCATGCCCGCGGGCGAGTACCTGGAGGCGCTGGAGAACGAGACGGCCTCCACGCTGGCGCTCAGCACCGAGGCGTTCTCCCAGCCGGTCGCGATGACGTGGAACGTCACGTTCCGGCAGCTCCGGGAGGCGTCCCCGGCGGCGGCGCGGCTGCTGGAGCTGCTGGCCTTCTTCTCCTCCGTGCCGATCTCCCTCGACCTGATCTACAGCGAGGAGACCGCCGAGGTGCTGGCGCCCTACGACGAGACGCTGCGCGACAAGCTCGTGCTCGGCAAGCACGTCCGGGAGATCAGCAGGTTCGCGCTGGCGCGGGTCGACCAGGGCAACAACGCGATCCAGGTGCACCCGCTCGTCCAGACGGTGATCCGGCACGGCATGCAGGACGACCCGGACCTGACCGAGGAGACCTGCCACGACGTCCACCGCATCCTGCTCGGCGCGCGGCCCAAGCACGGCGACACCGACGACCCGGCCAACTGGCCCGCGCTGGACGAGATCCTCCCGCACGTCCAGACCTCGCGGGCGGCCGAATGCGACGAGGAGAACGTCCGGCAGATGCTGACCGACCTCATCCGCTACCAGTGGAAGCGCGGGAACTTCGAGAGCGCGATGGAGGCGGGCGAGGAGCTGACCGCCGCCTGGCAGGGCAAGCTCGGCAAGGACCACTGGCAGTGGCTGTTCCTCCAGTCGCAGATCGCGAACGTGCTGCGCTCCCAGGGCGACTACGCCCGCGCCTACGCGCTCGACCAGGATGTGATGAACCGGCAGCTCAGCTCGCCGACGCTCGGCCCGGCGCACCCGCACACGCTGATCACCGCCGGGAACCTCGCGGCCGACCTGCGCGCGATGGGGCGCTTCCGGGAGGCGCTCGACCTGGACATCCGCACCTACGAGCAGGCGCCGGGGCCGTGGGGGGAGGAGCATCCGCGCACGCTGATGGTCGCGCACAACCTCGCCATTGACTACCGGCTGAACGGCGACCCCGCCAGCGCGTTCCGGTTCGACACCGACAACTTGAACCAGCGCCGGGCCGTGCTCGGCGACGACCACCCCTACACGCTGTTCTCCGAGGCGAACGTCGCGCGCGACCTGCGGGAGGCGGGCCGCTACGAGGAGTCGGTCACGATCCTGCGCGATGTCTACCAGCGGTACCTGGACGTCCTCGGCGACCAGATCCTCGACACACTGCGCACCGGCAAGAGCCTCGCGGTGTCGCTGCGCAAGGCCGGGCGCGCCGAGGAGGCGCTCGCGCTGGCCGAGGAGACCTACGCCCGCTACCAGCGGCACTTCCCCGAGTCGCCCGACACGCTGCCCGCCGACCTGGAGGTGGCGGCGGGCATGTCGGCGCTCGGCGACAAGGTCGGCGCCCGCGACCGGGTCCGCGCCGCGCTCGCCAAGCACATCGCCCAGATGGGCGAGGACCACCCCTACACGCTGATGATCGAGAACAACCTCGGCTGCTACCTGCGCGGCGCCGGGGACCTGGACGAGGCGCGCGAGCGCGCGACGCGGGTGGTCACCGGGCTGGAGGCGCAGCTCGGCCCCGAGCACCCGTTCGTGCTGTCGGCCACCGTCAACCTCGGGAACTGCCTCGGCGACCTGCGGCGCTTCGCCGAGGCCGAGGCGCTGGAGCGGGGCACGCTGCCCAGGCTGGTGGGGGTCCTCGGCGAGGACCACCCCGACACCAACGTGTGCCGCGCCAACCTGTCGGTCACGCTGGAGGGCATGGGACGGACGTCGGAGGCGAGCGAGCTGCGCAGCCGCGCCGCCAGCGGGCTGCTCGTCCTGGCCGAGCACGGCCCGCACCCCACGCTCGCGGACGCCCGCGCGGGAGTCCGCATCAACCGCGACCTGGAACTCCAGCCCGTGTAGCGGCCGGGCCCCTCAGGGCCCGTCAGGGCCCGTCACGGCCAGGGCGCCTCGACCGGGTGTGCCAGCCAGGTCAGCATGTCCGGGAGCACGTTGAACGCCCCGAAGTGCGCCGACCCCGGCTGCACCACCACCGTGGAGTTGGGGATCCGGTCGGCGAGCCACCGCGAGTGCCCGGCGGGGGAGAAGGTGTCGTTCGCGCCGTGCCACAGCATCGTCGGGACGACGATGTCGCCCAGGTCGAACCCCCACGGCGCGCAGAACGCGAGCAGGTCGTCGATCCAGCCGTCGGCGGACGTGCGGAACGCCTCCTGGAAGGTCTCCAGCAGCATCCGGCGCATGCCCCCGTCGCCGACGACCCGCCGGTCCGACCCGGTCAGCTCCGCGTACAGGTTGGCGACGTGCTGCGCCGGGTTCGCGCGGATCCGGTCGGCGACCGAGCGCAGCCGCGCCGACACCAGCTCGCCCTGCCGCCGGACCGCCAGGTACTCGCGGGTGTTGGACGGCGCCATCCCCTCGAACCAGTCGAGCCCCTCCGCCTGCGCCGGGGCGAGCGCGACCAGCGCGGCGACGCGGCGGGCGCGGCCGGGCAGCAGCGCCGCGCACGCCAGCGCGTGCGGGCCGCCGCCCGAGCGGCCGAGGACGCCGAACTCCGGCAATTCCAGGAAGTCGGCTATTCGCCGCACGTCCGCCGCGATGTCGCCGACGGCGCGTCCGATCCGACGGTCCGAGCGCCCGTAGCCCGGCCGATCGAAGGAGATCAGCCGGATGCCGAGCTGGTAGAGGACCATGGGTCGCGGAATGGGCCCGAGCCTGCTGCCCGGGGTGCCGTGGAGCAGAAAGACCGGATGCCCCGCCGGTTCCCCCCACTCCTCGACCGCGAGCTCCCGCCCGTCCGCTGCGGGCACGACGAACGTCAAACTCCCACCTCCGTTCGCGGCGATCCCCAGTCCGCTTGTAACTGAGCGCGTCCGCATACGTCAAGTGCTTATGCCACAGACTCGTTTTTCAATAATTGCCGGCGCCGGCGGACCCGGGGGCGGAAAACCTTTGGTGCTTTTCGGACGCATGCAATAGCGTCGCGCGTGCCGTATGGGGACGATCACGTCCCACGGCGGTCGTCCCCTCAACCGAGAGTGAAGGAGGATTCCCGATGACTGCCACATTCCTTGACCTCGTCAAGGTCCGCAACATCGGAATCATGGCGCACATCGACGCCGGCAAGACGACGACCGCCGAGCGCATCCTGTTCTACACCGGTGTCTCGCACCGGATCGGCGAGGTGCACGACGGCACCGCCGCGCTGGACTTCATGAAACAGGAGCGCGACCGCGGCATCACGATCACCTCCGCCGCGACGACCTGCCACTGGGACGGGCACACGCTCAACCTCATCGACACCCCCGGCCACGTCGACTTCACCGTCGAGGTCGAGCGCTGCCTGCGGGTGCTCGACGGCGCGGTCGCGGTGTTCGACGCCGTCGCCGGGGTCGAGCCGCAGTCGGAGACCGTGTGGCGGCAGGCCGACCGGTACGGGGTGCCGCGCGTCTGCTTCGTCAACAAGATGGACCGCGCGGGCGCCGACCTGCACCGCTGCGTCGCGATGATCGCCGACCGGCTCGGCGCGGTGCCGCTGCTCGTGCAGCTGCCGATCGGCGCCGAGGGCGGCTTCACCGGCGTGGTCGACCTCGTGGCGATGCGGGCGCGGGTGTGGTCCGGGGACGGGCTCTCGGTACGGGACGTCCCGTCCGCGCTGGTCGAGGAGGCGCGACGACGACGCGGGCGGCTCGTCGAGACCGTCGCGGAACTCGACGAGCCGCTGATGGCCCTGTACCTGGAGGGCGCCGAGCCGTCCGCCGAGCAGCTGCACGCCGCGATCCGGCGGGTGACGCTCGCCTCGGCGGCGACCCCGGTGTTCTGCGGCAGCGCGTTCAAGAACAAGGGCGTGCAGCCGCTGCTGGACGGCGTCGTCCGGTACCTGCCCTCGCCCCTGGACGTGGGCGCGGGTCAGCGGGAACGTCCACCCGAGGACGAGCCGCTGGCCGCGCTGGCGTTCAAGATCATGAGTGACCGGCACCTCGGGCGGCTCACGTTCGTCCGGATCTACTCGGGCCGGCTGGAGTCCGGGGCGACCGTGCTGAACAGCGTCAAGGGACGGAGGGAACGCATCGGCAAGCTCTACCGCATGCACGCGAACGCGCGCGATGAGATCGCCTCGGCGGGCGCGGGCGACATCGTCGCGGTCATGGGCCTGAAGCGGACCACCACCGGCGAGACGCTGTGCGAGGAGTCGCACCCGGTGGTCCTGGAGTCGATGGACTTCCCCGCCCCGGTCATCGAGGTCGCCGTCGAGCCCCGCTCGACGGGCGACCAGGAGCGGCTGGCCGCCGCGATCGCGCGGCTCGCCGAGGAGGACCCGTCCTTCAGCGTGCACGGCGACGCGCAGACCGGCCAGACCGTCCTCGGCGGGATGGGCGAGCTGCACCTGGAGGTCCTCGTCGACCGGATGAAGGAGGAGTTCGGCGTCGAGGCGAACGTCGGCAGGCCCCGCGTGGCCTACCGCGAGACGATCCGGGGCCGCGCCGAGAAGGTCGGGTACAAGCACCGCAAGCAGTCGGGAGGAAGGGGGCAGTACGCGAAGGTGCTCGTCTCGGTCGAGCCCTGCGACGTCCCCTACGAGTTCGTGAACAGGGTCACCGGCGGGCGGATCCCGCGCGAGTTCATCCCGTCGGTGGACGCGGGCTGCCAGGACGCGATGCGCTCCGGCGTCCTCGCCGGGTTCGAGATGACCGGCGTGCGCGTCACGCTGCTCGACGGCGACTTCCACCCGGTCGACTCGTCCGAGACGGCGTTCCGGATCGCGGGCTCGCTGGTCTTCCAGGACGCGGTGCGGCGGGCCGCGCCCGTGCTGCTCGAACCGGTGATGGCCGTCGAGGTCGGCACGCCCGAGGAGTACCTGGGCGAGGTGATCGGCGACCTCAACGCCCGGCGCGGCCGGGTCGAGTCGATCGGCGGCGACGGCGTCCGGGCGCGGGTGCCGCTGTCGGAGATGTTCGGCTACGTCGGGGACCTGCGGAGCGCGACGTCGGGACGCGCCGTGTTCTCGATGCGGTTCGACTCCTACGCGGAGGTCCCCCGGGCCCGCGCCGAGGAGATCATCAAGGCGGTGTGAGCGCACGCCCCGGGGGCCCGGCCGTCGCCGGGCCCCCGGGGCCACCGGTCCCGGAGGTCATCCGTACTCGTGCATGACCGTGCTGATCATGTCGCGGCTGCCCGCGGGCGGCAGCGCCACGTCCTCGATCAGCTTCCAGGTGTCGGACAGGTCGCTGCCCGCGAGGTCGATGCCGAGCGCGCCGTGCACGAACGAGATCCTGTCCTTGATGACGGGGAACTCCAGCACGTCGAACGAGCCGTGCAGCCCCGCGTGCGCGCCCGCGTTGAACGGGATGACGCGGACGCTGGTGTGCTCGTCCTCCGACAGCTCCAGCAGGTGGGCGCACTGCGCGAGCATGACCTCGGGCGGGCCGTTGCGCAGCGCGCTCTCGCAGAAGATCACGTCGAGCGTGCGGGGCAGGCCGCCCGGCCGGTGCCGCTGCCGCTGGCGGAGCAGGTCCCACTCCTCCTCGACGTCCACCTCGGGGATGTGGTACTCGAAGCCGAGGCGGGCGTAGGGCTCGGCGCGCACCAGCTCCGGTATCACCGGGATGCCGTAGGTGTGCACGGTCGTCGCCTCCGACTCCAGCGTGTACAGGTCGCGGACGAGGGCCTTCAGCCGGTCCGCGTGCGGGGCGAGCCAGGGCGGGCCGGACGGGCGGGAGGCGAGGTCGATCACCACCGTCCGCATGTCGTGCGGGGGGACGCCGTAGCCGTCCAGGATCTCGCGGGCCTGTTCGGGGGTGACCTGCTCGAATCCGGTCTCCAACCGGATGAGCCAGTCCGCGTCGTGGCCGAGCCTCGCCGACGCGGAGTCGTAGGACAGTTCCAGCGCCTCGCGGATCTGCCGGAAGTGCAGACCCAGCCTGCGGGCGTTGATGTTCGGTGCGCGATAGTCAACCGGCATGTCCCTATCGTGCGCCACGGACGGACGCTGTGCGCAGTGAATCGGTAACACCGCGTCAGGAATTCTCCCCGGGCCCCCGCTCCGGCGCCGTGTCGAAGCCTTTCATCCGTTCGAGCACGCGGTCGGCGGTCGGCGCTTCCATGCGGTCCACGATCCGGCCGTCCGAGAGGAACACGACCTGGTCGGCGTGACCGGCGGCGGCGGGGTCGTGGGTGACCATGACGACCGTCTGCCCGAACTCGCGCACGGAGCCGCGCAGGAACGCCAGCACCTCCCCGCTGGAGCGCGAGTCGAGGTTGCCGGTCGGCTCGTCGGCGAACACGATCTCCGGACGGGACGCCAGCGCCCGCGCGCACGCCACCCGCTGCTGCTGCCCTCCCGACAGCTCGCTCGGACGGTGCGAGAGCCTGCGCCGCAGCCCCACCGTGTCGATGACCCGGTCGACCCAGGCCGGGTCGGGGCGGCGCCCGGCGACGTCCATCGGCAGCGTGATGTTCTCCAGCGCCGACAGCGTCGGCACCAGGTTGAACGCCTGGAACACGAACCCGATCCGGTCGCGGCGCAGCGCCGTCAGCCGCCGGTCGCCCAGCGGCGACAGCGCGGTGTCCCCGATGTAGACCTCGCCGCCGTCCACGCGGTCGAGCCCGGCCATGCAGTGCATGAGCGTCGACTTCCCCGACCCCGACGGGCCCATCACGGCGGTGAACCGCCCGCGCGGCATCGCGATCGTGACCTCGTCCAGCGCCGTCACCCCCGTCGCGTCCGTGCCGTAGACCCTGGTGACCCGCTCGGCCCGCGCGGCGGCCGTGCCGGTGGTGACGTCCGCGGTGATGCTCATACCGATCTCCCCTGTGTGAAGGCTGGGACCAGTCCAGCCCACGGCGCGGGACGGGCGTCAGCGCGCAACGTCGAGGGGGCGGGCGACTTACGTCGGTGGCGCGGGGCCGCGCGCCCGACTTTCGTAGGGCGTGCGGCCGGGACGATCACCGCCGGTGATCCGCCGGGGTAGTCTCGCCCCGAACGCTGCCGAAGGGGACGGATCGCATCCGATGGGCGCCGGGCCGGATTCTAGTGGGGGGACGACCCCCCACGCCCCCCGGAACAGACCTGATTCTTGTGGGGGGACGACCCCCCACGCCCCCCGGAACAGACCTGTCAAGCTGCTGGTCGTCGACGACGAGCCGATGGTGTGCGCGCACCTGCGGACGATCCTCACCGCCGAGGACGGCCTGGTCGTCGTCGGCGAGGCCCACGACGGCGCCGAGGCCGTCGAGTCCGTGCTGCGGCTCGCGCCCGACGTCGTGCTGATGGACCTGCGCATGCCGGGCGTGGACGGCCTGACCGCCATCGAGCGGATCGCGGCGCTGCGCCGCCCGCCGGTGGTCGTGGCGCTCACCACCTTCGACGCCGACTCCTACGTGCTGCGCGCGATGCGGGCCGGCGCGGCGGGCTTCCTGCTGAAGTCGACGCCGCCCGAGGACCTCGTCGGGCTCGTCCGGGTCGCCGCCGACGGCCACACCGTGATGTCCCCGGCCGCGACCCGCCGCCTGCTGGCCTCCGCCGACGACCGCCGCCGGGCCGACCGGCGCCGCGCGTCGCTGGTCGACGCGCTGACCGAGCGCGAGACGCAGGTGCTGACCTGCCTGGGCGAGGGCCTGTCCAACGCCCAGATCGCGCGCCGCCTCCACCTCACCGAGGCCACCGTGAAGGGCTATGTCTCCCGGCTGCTGATGAAGCTCGACTGCGCGAACCGCACCCAGGCGGGCCTCCTGGCCTACGAGTCCGGCCTCTGCGACACCTGAGAAACCGAAACCGGGACGCGACCCCTGTCGGGTCGCGCCCCGGTCCGTGCCTGAGACCTCTCAGGTCATGTGCACCGCTCTTGTCATGTGCACGGTTCCCGTCGCCGCGGTTCGGGAGCTCGGCTCGGCCGAGAGTACGGCGAGCGCAAGGGCGGCCGACCCCAGCGTAAGGGCGGTCGCGAGGGCGAGCGGGACTATAGACCTTAGCACTAGTTACCCTCTCATCTTCCTATTGCATGCCCCTAAGTCGGGCATCTCCGGAAGCTTACTAGAAAGCCGGTCGAGATGGGCACATGGACTGAGGATCTTGTTATGTCAGGTTTAGTGATTAAACCTTAAAGTAGTTGATCTCAGGTGAGAATCCCATTCACGAGCGTTCGTGGTATCTTTCGGCGGTGGTGCTAGCTATTGAACGGATCGCCCTGCTCGTTGAGCCTTGAGCGGATCGTCCGGCTCTCGGACGCGCCGATGGCATCGAAGATCGTCAGGGCGCGGCGCCAGCAGTCGCGGGCCGGGCCCGGCTCCGACGTGTGCAGGAGCGCGCCGCCCATGCCCTCCAGCGCCTTGGCCCGCTCGTAGGGGACGCCGATGAGGTCGGCGATATCGTGCGCTTCCCGGAAATGGTCGAGCGCGTCCGAATGACGTCCGGCACCGGCGAGCGCCTCGCCCAGGTGCCGCAGGGCGAGCGTCTCCTCGTAGCGCTCGCTGATGGCGCGGGCGAGCACGAGCGCCTTCTTGTGGTGAATGAGCGCCTCGGCGAATCGCCCGGCGTTCTGGAATGTCGCGCCGATGCCGATGAGCGTCTCGATCTCGCTGCGCCGGTCGCCTATCTCCGCCGCCGTGGCGAGCGCCTGGCGGTAATTGCTGAGCGCCGTGTCCTGGTCGCCGGTGTAGCGGTGGACGTTGGCCATGTTGATGAGCCAGATCGCGTGGTGCTGGCGGCCGAGCCTCGCGACGGCCTTGGCGGTGTCGCCGTAGTGCCGGACGGCCGCGTCCACGTCCCCGATGCGAAGGGCGAGGTCGCCCATGTTGTTCAGGGCCATCGTCCGGCCGAGCTGGTCGCCGGTCTCGGCGAAGATGGCGAGCGCGCGCTCGCGGGAGCGGAGCGCCTCGCGGTAGTCGCCGGTGTATTCGAGGAAGATCGCGGTGTGGTCGAGGCTGCGGGCCTCGCCGCTCCGGTCGCCCAGCAGCCGCCGGATCTCCAGGGCCTCCTGGCACCGCGCGAGCGCGTCGGCGAACCGCGAGCGGTGCCAGTGGATGAGGCTCATGTGCGAGAGGATGTCGGCCTCTCCCCGGCGCTCGGAGAGGGACCGGTAGATCGCCAGCGCCTGCTCCGCCGCGTCCAGCGCGAGGTCGTAGTCGCCCGCGCGGAACCGGACGAGGCTGAGGTCGGCCAGCGCGTAGGCCGTGCCGCGGTGGTCGTCGAGGTCGCGCAGCGCGGCGACGGCGCTCTCGTGCAGGCGCGCGGCCGTCTCCCAGTGCCCGCTGGTCTCCAGGTGCTTGGCGAGGACGCGGGCGAACCACGCGAGGTGGTAGGGCCAGCCGCGCGCGGCGGCGTGGGACGCGGCGCGCAGCAGGCAGGCGTGCTCGGCGGCGAACCAGGCGTGGGCGCGCGCGTCGGTGTCCAGCGGCGGCAGCTGCCTGGGCGGGTGGGTGAAGCGGATCTCGACCGGGCGCGGCCCGGGGGACAGCGCCCGGTCGGCGCGGTCGGCCGCCGCCAGGTAGTAGTCCAGGACGCGGTGGACGGTCCGGCGCCGCTCGTGGCCCGGGTCCTCCTCGCGGGCCAGCCGCCGCGCGTACTCGTGGACGAGGTCGTGGAACCGGTAGCGGCCCCGGGCCGGCTCGCCGAGCAGGTGCCGGTCGAGGAGCTCCTCCAGCACGCGCTCGGCCTCGTGGACGGGCCGCCGGAGGATCGCGGCGGCGGCGTGCGCGGTCAGGTCGGGCCCCGGGTGGAGCCCGAACGCCCGGAACGCGGCCCGCAGCGGCGGCGGCAGCCCCCGGTAGGAGACCTCGAACACCACCGTGATCTCGCTGCCCTCGACGCGCAGCTCCTCCAGCCGCCCGCCGGGCGTCAGCCGTTCGAGCAGGTCGGCGGCGCCCCAGGTCTGCCGGTGCCGGAGCCTGCTGGCCGCGATCCGGACGGCGAGCGGCAGGTACCCGCAGCGTTCGACGACCGCCGCGACCGTCGCGTCGTCGAGGTCGCGGCCGCCGCCCGCGACGCTCCTGAACAGCGCGACGGCGTCCTCGACGGGCAGGACGTCGAGCGAGAGCGGATGCGCGTCGTGCAGCCCGGTGAGGCAGCGCCTGCTCGTCACGATGACCAGGCAGCCGGGGGAGGCCGGGAGCAGCGGGCTGACCTGGTCGTGCCCGGCGGCGTCGTCCAGCACGATGATCGCGCGGCCGCCCGCCATCTGGGACCGCCACAGCGCGGCGCGCTCCTCCAGCGCCCGGGGGATCCGCGTGGTCGGGACGCCGATCGCGCGCAGCAGCGTGTCGAGCGCGACCGCCGGGTCGAGCGGCTCCTGGCGCGGGTCGTGGGCGTGCAGCTTCAGGAAGATGTGCCCGTCGGGGAAGTGCTCGGCGAGCCGGTGCGCGACATGGACCGCCAGCGCCGACTTGCCGACGCCGGGCATCCCGTCCACCGCGATGACCGTGGCCGCCGACCCCGTCGCCGGGGCCGCGCGGGCGATCCGCAGCAGCGCCTGGAGCTGCTCGTCGCGCCCGGTGAAGGCGGCCACGTCCGAGGGCAGGTTGTGCGGGCGGCGGTCGACGGCCAGCTGCGTGCCGGGGACGCGCAGCAGCCCCGGGTCGGCGCGCAGGATCCGCTGGTGCAGCTCCCGCAGCCCCTGGCCCGGCTCGGTGCCCATCTCCTCGCGCAGCGCCCGCCGGGTGCGCCGGTAGGCCTCCAGCGCCTCGGCCTGCCGCCCGGACCGGAACAGCGCGACCATCAGCCGGCCGACCGGCCGCTCGTCGAAGGGGTCGCGCTCGGCGAGCGCGGCCAGCTCGCGCACCATGTCGGCGTGGTGGCCGCGGTGCAGCTCGATGTCGATGCGGTCGAAGGCGGCCCCGAGGATCTCCTCCTCCAGGCCGCGCCGCGTCCGGTCGACCCAGTCGCCCGACAGGTCGGCGAGCGGGGTCGCGGCGCACAGCTCGGCGGCGCGGCGGTAGTGGTCCAGCGCGTACTCGTCGTCGCCGCTCTCGGCGATGGCGCGGGCCTGGTCGCGCAGCAGCCGGAAGCGCCACAGGTCGACGGCCTCGTCCGCGACGTCGATGAGGTAGCTGCCCTGGCGGGAGGCGAGGGCGGCGCCCTCCACGCCGTCCAGCCGCTGGCGCAGCCGCGCGATGTAGCTGTAGAGGCTCTGCCGCGCCTTGGCGGGCGGGCGGTGGTCCCACACGCGGGCGATCAGCGCGGCGGCGTGCACCGGCCGCCGCGGGGTCAGGAGCAGCGCCGCGAGGACGCACCGTTCCTTTGTCGTTCCGAGATCGCGCCGCCGCCCGTCGACCCACAGCTCAACGGGGCCTAAGACACGGAACTCCACCAGTGCCCCTTTGTGGAAATCTGCTCCTGAGTCGATTTTCGCACCGGAGGCGCCGCTTGGCCAGAATCAGGCCGCGATTCACTTGGCCGACCTGGGACCTCACAACTGATGTAGTCAGGCCAACTGCAAGTTTTCGTCAAGGAGTGCCGAACACCCTCGTTTCTGGAGGCAGATCTTTTGATCTGTTACGGAGGGCGGATGCTCATGTCCGCGGAGGTAAGGGGGATGTGTTGACGGGGATGTCCGGCTTCGAATGGCGTCGGACCTTGATCGGGCCGGATCCGGGCTGGTGGGGGACGCCGGGTGAACGCCGCACCGTTCTGATCGTCACGGGCTCGCCCATTCCGGCGCGGCCCCTGCTCGACGTCGCGCGCCTCGCGGACGCGGATCCGCGCCTGCGGGTCGTGTTCACCGCCGCCCCCGAGGCGGCCGGGTCCGGGACGGAGAGCCGGCTCAGGGACGCGGGGGCCGTGGTCCTTCCTTGGCGGGAGGCGAGGGACCGCGAGTTCGGGCTGGCCGTGGCGGCCACCGCCGCCCCGGACCTGGCCCCGCGCGTCCCCCTGGTCGTCCTGCCGGACGCGAGGCGCGCGTGCGCGCCGGGGGACCTGCGCGCGGACGGCCGCCGGAGACCGGTGCTCGCCCTCGCGCACCGCGACGAGCGCACGCCGCCGTCCCGGGAGGGACCGGCGGAGGTCGTCGTCGGCGACCCGATCCACGACCGGCTGGTCGCGAGCCTGCCGCTGCGCGACTTCTACCGCCGCGTGCTCGGCGCCGGCGGGGACCGCCGCCTCGTCGTGGTCGCGATCCCGGCCGGGGACGCCGCGTGCCGGGCGGGTCCGTGCCGTCCGCTCGACGTGGTGCGGCGGCTGCTCGCGGAACTGCCGTCCGAGCGCTACCACGTCCTCGGCGTCCCCGAACGGGAAGGCGATCCATGCCCGGGCGGGCGCGCCCTGGCCGGGCCGCTCCGGGACGGCCTCGCGCTGCTGCCGCCCGGCGCCGACTGGCGCGCGGCCCTCGCCGCCGCCGACTGGATCGTCGGCGAGGCCGGGCCCCTCACCCGCTACGGCGCGGTGACCGGGGCGCCGGTGGTCCTCGTCGGGTCCGGGGACGTCCGCGGGCCCGGCATGGCGGAGCTGGCCCGGCTGGCGCCGCGCCTCGACGCGCGGGGCCGGATCGAGGACCAGTTGGGGGACGCCGCCGCGTACTGGCGGCCCGCCCGCGCCCGTCCGGTGATCGAGCGGATCACCTCCGAGCCCGGACGGTTCCACCGCAACACCCGGCGCCTGATGTACGGGCTGCTGCGGCTGCCGCAGCCCGCGACCATCCCGGTCGCCGACCCCGTGTCCCCGCCCTTCCACGTCGGGTGCACGGCCGAAGACCTGAGAGACGCCCGCCAAGGAGGATGACGATATGCACTGCTCCGGGGACGCGTGGTCGCCCGGGCCCTTCGGCCCGGACGCGCGCAAGGGAGCGACCGTGTCCGCGCACCGCAGGGTTCTGGCGGTGGCGCACCACGTGACGGCGGCGACGCGGCTCGCCGACGTCCTGCCGCTGCTGGAGAGCGACCGCAGGGTCGTGGTCGCCTACACCGCCGCGCCCGCCTCGATCTTCACCCGCGGGCTGGAGGACTACCTGCGCGGCCTCGGCGGCGTGGTGCTGCCCTGGCGGGAGGCCGCCGCGTCCCGCTTCGACCTCGCGGTCGCCGCGAGCCAGGGCATGCTGGACGGCTTACACGCCCCCGTCATGACGCTGCCGCACGGCTCGGGTCCGGGCAAGCTGCTCGGCCGCTTCCACGGCTCCGGCCCTCCGGCCGCGCGCCCGGTCGCGGGCCTCGCCAGGGAGCGGCTCGTCGTCGGCGGCCGGGTGGTGCCGTCCTCGCTCGTCCTCGCGCACGAGCGGCACCTCGCCGTCCTGGGGCGCGACTGCCCGGAGGCGCTGCCGGTCGCCTTCGTCGGCGGCGACCCGTGCCTGGACCGCCTGTTCGCGAGCCTGCCCCACCGCGACCTCTACCGCCGCGCCCTCGGCGCGGGCCCGGACACCCGGCTGGTCTTCCTCAGCTCCACCTGGAACGACGACTCCCTGTTCGGCTCCCGTCCCGACCTGCTGTACCGGGTCGCCGCCGAACTCCCGCGCGAAGACCACCAGGTCGTCGCGGCCCTCCATCCCCACATCTGGTCGTGGTACGGCAGGCGCCAGGTGACCGCCTGGCACACCGACTGCCTGCGCCTCGGGGTCCGGCTGCTCCCTCCCGAGGACGGCTGGCGCGCCGCGCTCGTCGCCGCCGACCGGGTCATCGGCGACCACGGCTCGGTGACCAGCTACGCCGCCGCCCTCGGCGTCCCGGTGCTGCTCGGCGCGTTCCCCGAGGACAGCGTGGCCCCCGGCTCCCACGCCGCCCGCCTCGGCGCGGTCGCCCCGCGCCTCGACTGGGACGCGCCCCTGGCACCCCAGCTCGACGACGCCGCGCACGCGTTCGGGCCGTCGGTCCACGAGGCGTTCCACCGCGACCTGACCTCCCGTCCCGGGGAGGCCGCGCTCCTGATCCGCCGGGAGATGTACCGGCTCATGCGGCTGCCGGACCGGTCGTCCCCACCGGAGGTGGCTCCCGTCCCCCTGCCGCAACCCATTCCCGACACCGGTCTCCGGGCCGCGTGATGGCCGTTTCGCTGGTACGCGTCTGGGACGGTCGAGGCGACCTGCTCGCCTTCTCCGGGCCGGGGACGGAACGCGTACGGATCGAGACGGGACGGACGGCGCGCACCTCGCTGACCCTCCGCCGTTCCGGCCTCGACGCGGCGGCACCGCCCGCACCGCCTCTGGACGAGCACGTCGCGGTCGGACCCGGCGAGGCGCCGCCCGCCTGGCTGCCGTGCGCGGACGTGATCGTCCGGGACGCGCCGTCCCGCGCTCTCGCGGCGCTCCGGTCGGACTACCCCGGTTGCCTCGTCGCCGCCGTGGCGTCGCGGTCGGGAGGGTGGGAGCTGGCCGTGGCGGGGTGGCGGTTCGCGCTCGTCCCGCTCGGGCGGGCGGCGGCCGCGGCGGCCGCGGCGGACGACGTCGCCTCCTACGCCTCGGCGGTGCACGCGTGGGTCGCCTCCGGCCGTCCGGTCGGCGCGCTCGGGACGGCGACGCTGACCCTGGCCCGGGTACGCGGCGGGACGGATCAGGGCGGCGGGTCCGACCGCGCGAGCTGCTCCCTGACCGCCTCCTCCTGGGGCGACTTCAGGACGGCGTAGATGGCCAGGGCCTTCTCCAGGTGGTCGCGCTCGGCCTCGGGATCTCCCCGGTCCGCCGCCACCCGGGCCAGCTCGCGCAGGACGCCCGCCTCCTCGTGCCGGGCGCCCGCCTCGCGCGCGGCGCCGAGGGAGGCGCGCAGCGCCGCCTCGGCGTCGGCCGGACGCCCCGCGCGCAGATGGGCCTGCCCGAGGCAGGTGAGCGTCCGGGCGCGGTGGTAGGGCTCGTCCAGCCCGGTGAAGATCTCCAGCGCCTCGGTCAGATGCGCGACCGCCTCCGCGTGCCGGCCCGCCGCGCTGAGCGCCTCGCCCAGATGCCGGGTCATCAGCGCGATGCCGCGCGGCCGGTCGAGCGCGGTGTGCACGTCCCGGGCGCGGCCGAACAGCCCGATGGCCTCGGCGGCCGCGCCGGCGGCCAGCTCCGCGATCCCGAGCCCCTCCAGCGCGGCGGCCTCGCCGAGCGGGTGGCCGGCCCGGCGTTCGAGGTCGAGCGCCGCGCGGTAGTGCCCGCGCGCCGCGTCGAGGTCCTGGGTGTTGAGGTGGGCCATGCCGAGCCCTTCGAGCATCCGCGCGTGCGCCCGCGCGTCCGAGCAGGCCCGGGCGGCCTCGACGCCGAGGCCGTACAGCCGGATCCACCGCTGGTAGTGCTTGCGCTGGAGGAACAGCGGCCACATCGCCTCGCAGATCTGCCAGGTGACCGCGTGGTGTCCGGCGGTGTGCCGCTCCTGGGCGATCGCGGCCAGGTTGTCCTGCTCGCGGTCGAGCCAGTCCAGTGCCTCCGCGCGGTCGGCGAACACCTCGGGTCGCGCTTCGGCGCGGTAGTGGTCGCCGAGGTGCCAGCGGCCGGGCAGCAGCGTGAGGTCGGCCGCGACCGCCGTGCGCAGGTAGCGGTCCGCGAGCCGCTCCAGGGCCTGCGACCACTCGGCCTCCGGTTCGGCCTCCACGGCCTTGTCGCGCGCGTGCAGCCGGACGAGGTCGTGGAAGCGGTACCTCTCGTCCGGCCCCTGCGCCTCCTCCAGCAGGAGGCTCACGTCGGCCAGGCCGTCCAGGAGCTGCACCGCCCGCTCCTCCCGCACGTCGAGCAGCGCCGCCGCCGCCGGGACGGTGAAGTCGGGCCCCGGATGGATCCCGAGCAGGCGGTAGGCGCGTGCGTGGGCGTGGTCGAGCGCCTGGTAGGAGGCGTTGAACACCACGTTCACCGACATGTCCCCTTCCCCGGTGCGCAGCGCGGAGAGCCGGCGCGCCTCATCGCCCAGCTCGGCGACCGCGCGGGCGATCGTCCACCGGCCGCGCGCGGCGAGCCGGGCGGCGGACGCGCAGAGCGCGAGCGGCAGCCTGCCGCACAGCCTGGCCAGCTCCCGCGCGTACTCGTCCTCGGCGCCGATCCGGTCGGCGCCGATGACGTTCTCCAGCAGGTCGAGTGCCCCGTCGAGGCCGAGCGGGTCGACGTCCAGGAACCGCGCGCCGTTCACCACCAGCCCCGACAGCCGCAGCCGCGTGGTCACGACGATCAGCGAGCCGCCCTCGTTCGGCAGCAGCGGGCGCACCTGCGCGGCGGAGACCGCGTTGTCGAGCATGATGATCAGGCGCCGTCCCGTGGTGGCCGACCGGAACAGCGCCGCCTGCTCGTCCAGGTCGGCGGGGATGCTCTCCGCGCCGGTGCCGAGCGCCCGCAGGAACCGCTCCAGCGTCTCCCCGGGCGGCAGCGGCCCGGTCCCCGAGAAGCCGCGCAGGTCGACGAAGAGCTGCCCCTCGTAGGACGCCTTTTCCTGGTGCAGCCAGTGCAACGCCAGACTGGTCTTTCCGACACCTCCCACCCCGGTAAGTACCAGAAGTCGCGGTTGGCCCGTTCCAGCAACGGTGGCGGCTATTCTGCTCAGTTCTCGCAGTTCTTCGGCGCGATTGGCGAAGATTCCGGTAGGCGGAAGTTGTGCCGGTGCCGGAAGCGACGCGTGGTGCGGCGCGTTGATATGGAGGCCACCCGAGATCGACCCCGCCTGAACGCTGGATCCCACGACTCGGCCGGTCAGCGCATTGCTCGGGGGGCCGTCCGGATCTCGTTCACCATCCCTTTCGTCGGGCGAGTTCAAGATCAACCACCCCCTCCGCGCGGCGCCGGGAAGTCGGTGGTCCGCCCGGTCCACCGCCAAACCTACCTGCGTTCCGCGGAATGGTTAACCGTCGACGACAATACTTATGAAGGCACAATATGACAGCGTGAAGTACCGTCCTACGGGAAAGTTATACGAACGGCTGAACTGTCGCTCGCGCGGGCATGCGCCGGAGTGGTTCGGATTGTGCCGGGGGAGGGGCGCGCTCGCCGTGGGCCGTTGCGGTCGCGGTATGGAGTGAAATTATTACATTGTGTGACCGAGCGGGCGGGCCGTTCAGCGATGGGGCGGTACCGCTTGGCGAGCGGTTGGCGGCGCTCTCCGCAAGGGATGCGGGACGGGTGGGCGGCGCGGGGGTGACGGTTTACGTTTCGGGCCTCTGTTGCCGCGTGTGAAAGGCGTGTTCAGCATGAAGCCGAAGAGATGGCGTCTGATGGTGGCCGCTGTCGCGTCGTTGGGCGCGGCGTCGGTGGCGTTCACGGTGTCGGGTCCGGCGGGCGGGACGGTGCTCAAGGCGCCCGCGTGCGCGGACGGGACCGTGGTGCAGACCGACCAGGGGCCCGTGTGCGGGACGGTGAGCGCCGACGGCCTCCAGTCGTGGCTCGGGGTCCCGTACGCGGCGCCGCCGGTGGGCGACCTGCGGTGGGCTCCGCCCGTGCCGCACGCGAAGTGGGCCGACACCTACCAGGCGACCGAACGGGGCAGTTCCTGTCCGCAGCCCCAGGGCCTCGGGCCGGGTTCGACCAACGAGGACTGCCTGCGCCTGAACATCGTCCGCCCGCAGAAGGCCGACAAGCCGCTCGCGGTGATGGTCGAGTTGCACGGCGGCGGGTTCCGCCTGGGCGGGCCGTCCGACGGGTCGCATCTGGCCAAGGACGGGAACGTCCTTCATGTGGGCGTCGGGTACCGGCTCGGAATCTTCGGGTTCCTCGCGCACGAGGGTTTCGGGAAGAACGCGGGAAACTACGCGCTCCAGGACCAGCAGGCCGCGTTGCGCTGGGTGCAGCAGAACATCGCGAGGTTCGGCGGCAACCCGAAGAACGTGACCATTTTCGGCGCGTCCGCCGGTGGGTCGAGCGTGTGCGCCAACAGCGTGTCGCCGACGGCCAAGGGGCTTTTCCAGAAGGGGATCTCCCAGAGTGGCGAGTACAACTCGCTGCGTGGCGGCGACACCCAGTGGCAGGCGCAGGACTGCAAGACCAAGCTGCCCACCGAGGCGGAGGCGCAGGCGACGGGTAAGCGTTTCGCCACCGCGCTCGGCTGCGCGGACGCGGCGTGCCTGCGGAAACTGCCCGTGCAGAAAGTGCTGGACCAGGCCGGCGGCGGCATCGGCGCCGACCGCGGGACGCAGGGTCCGGTCGTGGACGGCAAGACCCTGCTCCAGTCGCCCGGCGAGGCGTTCGCCAAGGGGAACATCAACGACGTCTCGCTCATGCACGGCGTCGACCGCGACGAGACCCAGCTCAGGGCGGCCACCACGCCCGCGGAGTACCAGACGCTGGTCAAGGAGCAGTACGGCGACATCGCCGACGAGGTCATGAAGCTGTACCCGATCAACCGCTTCCCCGAGCCGTCGGCGTTCATCGCCTACCGGACGATCGTCGCCGATTCCAACTCGGTCTGCCCCGCGCTGCTCAACGACAAGCGGCTGGCCCGCCATATCAAGGTGTTCGCCTACCAGACCGACAACGCCGACGCTCCGCCCATGTTCTTCCTGGACAAGACGAAGCCGAACGGTTCCTACCACATCAGTGAGAGCCCGTTCCTGTCGCCGTTCCCGGGCGGCGGCGAGCTGACCCAGAACCAGAAGTCGTTCGGCGCGCAGCTCACCGCGCAATGGACGGGTTTCGCGCGCACCGGGAATCCGACCGTCGATGGAACACCGTTCTGGTCCCCGTTCACCACTTCCGACAACGCGGTGATGTCACTCGTTCCGGCGGGTGACAGTGAGCTGACCCGGGAGATCGGCGAGCAGCACCACTGTGGTTTCTGGGACCGCTACACCCCCTACCGCCGCTGAATTGTCGGGGAACGTCCAATGTTTTGCCCTACGTGCCAGAGCCGCACCGGCCCATTGAACGCCGGCGAGCACCTGGATTGCATGAGTGCATGCACGCCACTGTGGTCGCCGGCGCCTGCGGCCTCGCCGCGATGATCATCGGCATGCGCACCGTCGCCCGGCACCGACCGCCCGCGGGCGGCCGCATCCCCGCCGACCGCTCCCGCCACGGCAGGGGCCCGGCGGGGGGTGCGGCGCGGGCGATCCGCGGTGTCGCGCGCGCGGCCCAGGCGCTCCACGGCGGCCCTTCCGCCGGCGGGGCGCAGGCCGCCGCGCGGCACCTGCGGGCGGCGCTCGGCTGCGCCGCCGTCGCGGTGACCGACGGCGAGCACCTGCTCGCCTGGGACGGCTCGGGCACGCGGCACGCTCCCGACGCCCCCGAGCACGCCCGCACCGGCGAGGTCCGGTGCGCCGACCCGCACTGCCCGGTCCGCCACGTCGTGGCCGTCCCGTTCGACGGCGGGACGCTCGCCGCCTACGGGCCGGACCGCGGGACGGCGGTGACCAGGGACGTGCTCGACGATGTCGCGCTCCTGCTCGAACCCACCGGTTGTGCCGGGGAGTGTGGGGGGTCGTCCTCCCACAAGGCACTCGGCTGCGCCGGGTCGTCCCACCACCAAGCACTCGACTGTCCCGGCGGGTGTGCGGGGTCGTCCACCCGCACGGCGGCCGCGGCGCTCTCGCCGGAACGTGCCTCCGAGCGGCGGCCCGCCGTCGCGGAGGTCATCCCCGCCGGGGTGGGCAGCGTGATCCGGTTCGTCCGCCGCGCGGACGTGCGCTATGCCGAGGCGCACGGCGACTACGCGCGGCTCTACACGCAGGCGGGCAGCCATCTCGTGCGGGTGTCGCTGGCGGCGCTGGAGGAGGCGTGGGGCGATGCCGGCTTCGTCCGCATCCACCGGTCGCACCTGGTCGCGCTCGCGCACGTGGACGAGATGGTCCTGGACGGCGGCCGGTGCACGCTGCGGGTCGGCGGCGCCCGGCTGACCGTCAGCCGCCGCAACACCGGCGCGCTCCGCGACCGCCTGGTCCGCGACATCCGTCCGGGCTCCCCCTGACGTCCGGCCCCCCGAACGCCCCGTGCCCCGGGCGAGCCCCAGCCTCCCGATCGACCCCACCGGTGGCCCGCCCCGACCAGCGCGTTCGAGGGACCGCTTTCCCCAGATCCGTCCGGCCGGATTTCCCAGAGCGTCCGGCCGGAACCCCGCCAAGTGAAGGGAACGACGATGCATCCGATCGGACGCGGCCGCCTGCTGAAGGCGGCCGCCGTAATCGCCGCGGGCTGTCTGGCCGTGGCGTCCAGCGTGACGAGCGCCTCGGGCCGGCCGATGTCGGGCGACTGGCCCACCTGGCAGAAGGACACCTACGGCTCCCGCTTCAACGCCCAGGAACGCCAGATCAACGCCAAGAACGTCGGCGGCCTGAAGCTGAAGTGGGCCTTCGGCTTCCCCCGCCAGGCCGGGGCGCCGCACAGCCAGCCCGCGGTCGTCGGCGACACGATCTACTTCGGCGGCCCGGACGGCCAGTTCCGCGCGCTGAACGCCAGGACCGGCGCGCCGAAGTGGAGCTTCGACCTGTCCACCGTCGGGACCGGGTTCACCCAGGTCCGGGACGGCGCGTCCGTGGCGGAGGGCCACGTCTACTTCGGTGACACGCGCGGCTACATCTACTCGCTCGACCAGCGGACCGGCAAGCTCGACTGGGCGCAACGGGTCGAGAACCACGTCAGCGCCACCGTTACCAGCTCCCCGATCGTCTTCCGCGGCCGGGTCTACGTCGGCGTGTCCAGCGGCGAGAACCTCATGGGCAAGGAGCACGCCTGCTGCACCTTCCGCGGGCAGGTCAACGCGCTGAACGCGCGCACCGGCAAGATCGACTGGAAGTTCTACACCGTCCCCGAGCCGAAGCAGGACGGGACGTGGCCGAACGGCGTGCCGCGCTACGGGCCGTCCGGCGCCGGGGTGTGGAGCACGCCGGCCATCGACCCCGAGACCCGGACGCTGTACGTCGGGACCGGGCAGAACTACAGCGGCAGCGGCGGGCACTTCGACTCGGTGCTGGCGCTCGACACCGACACCGGCAAGGAGCGCTGGACGCGCAAGATGACCGACGTCGACACCTGGCGTCGCGAGTGCAGCAGCCAGTCGCCCGAGGACCAGAAGTACTGCCCGAACCTGCCCGACGGCACGGCGCTGGACTTCGACCTCGGCGCCGCGCCGAACCTGTTCACCGCGGGCGGCAAGCGCCTGATCGGCATCGGCCAGAAGCTCGGCGTCTACCACGTGCTGGACGCGACCACCGGCAAGATCGTCTGGCAGCGGCAGCTGTCCCAGCCGATGCCGGGCGGCGGGCTGAGCGGGATCCAGTGGGGCAGCAGCTATGACGGGCAGCGCCTCTACGTCGCGACCTACATGGGCAACCCCGGCACGCTGTTCGCGCTGGACCCGGCCACCGGGCACGTCATCTGGAACACCCCGAACCCGGCGGACGGCTGCACGACCGGCGGCGCGGCGCAGTACCCGAAGGTGTGCCGCCTCGGCCACCCGCCGGCGGTGACCACCACGCCCGGCCTGGTGTGGGAGGGCAGCATGGACGGCAAGCTGCGCGCCTACTCCGCCGAGGACGGCAAGGTCCTGTGGGCCTTCGACACGATCGCCGACTTCCCGACCGTCAACGGCGGCGTCGGGCGCGGCGGCTCCCTCGCCGGCGGGGGCGGCGCGGTCGTCTCCCAGGGCATGGTCTACGCCCTGACCGGTGACATGTTCACGCCCTACCCGAACGACAAGGGCTCGGTGCTGCTGGCCTTCGGCCGCGAGTAACCGGCTGCGGACCGGGCGGCCCGTCGAAGACGCTCTCCCAGCAGGCGGGCCGCCCTCCGCCGTTCCCAGCCCGCTGTTCCCCAGCCCGCTGTTCCCCAGCCCGCTGTTCCCCAGCCCGCCGTTCCCCAGCCCGCCGTTTCCCGGTGCTACCTGGCGACCGGGTGGCCGGAGCGGTGCCAGCGCGCGAACCCGCCGTCCAGCGGGCGGGCCTCGAAACCGTGCTCGCGCAGCAGGCGGACCGCGTCGGGGGACACCACGCAGTACGGGCCGCCGCAGTAGGCGACGATCTCGCCGTCCGGCGGGAGGCCGCCGAGCCGGTCCCGGAGGCCCTCGAACGGCATCGACACCGCGCCCGGCACGTGCCCGCGCGCGTACTCCTCGGCGGACCGGACGTCGACGACCAGCGTCGCGGGGTCGGACAGGCGCGCCGCGAGATCGTCCGCCGCCACCGCCTCCACCCCGGCTCCGAGGTGGAGGGCGACCGACGCGCGCAGGTCGGCGAGCCGGTCGTGGGCGAGGCCCCGCAGCTCCTCCAGGAACCGCGAGACCGCCGGGTCCGCGACCCGGTAGTGGACGCGCGTCCCCGACCTGCGGGCGGCCACGAGGTGGGCGGCGCGGAGCCGCTGCAACTGCGCCGAGGTGTTCTTCAGCGGGACGCCCGCCGCCGAGGCGAGTTCCTCGACGGTGCGCTCCCCCTGGTCCAGGACGTCGAGCAGGCGCAGCCTGACGGGGCTCGCGAGCGCCTTGCCGATCCGGGCGAGCTGCTCGTAGATCGGCTCCTCGGCGAAACCGCCCATCAGACCATGTACTGGTCGTGGCGCCCGTAGATGTCGGCCCACTCCTCCTCGCTCGGCCGCCGCCCCGACGCGGCGATCCCGGCGAGCTCCTCGAAGTAGCCCTCGCGCGGCGCGCCGGGCGTGAACAGCAGCAGCATCGAGGCGGGCGCGCCGGACTCGTTGCGGAACCCGTGCACGCCGCCCTCCGGGACGAACAGGAAGTCGCCGGCCGAGGCGTCCTTCCAGCCGGTCCCGTCGTGGAGCCGGACCGTCCCGGACAGGACGTAGAAGGACTCGGTGATCGTCCGGTGGAAGTGCGGCATCGGCCCGGACGGGTCCGGTCCCATCTCCCAGCGGTACAGCCCGAACGCCCCGTCCGTCGACCCGCCCGTGGCCAGGTAGCCGACGCGGGTGCCGCCGTGCACCCGGTCGGCGTCGCTCGCCCCGATGAACAGGTCGGGCGCGGTGCCGGCGGGCCTCAGTACGCCGCTGCTCTCGCCGTGCTCGCCGAGGTAGCGCGGTTCCGGATACGACATGCCCTATCCTCCCTAGTTCTACAGAACTTTAGAATAGGCACGTCGTGCGGCCGGGATCGAGCCCGGCACGCCGAGGGTCGGAGAACGGGGTCAGCGGATCACGGCACGCGGGCCACGCCGCAGAACGCGTCCACGGCGGGCGGCTCGCCGAACGGCGAGGGCTCCGAGCGCCACCGCGACACCGGCACGACGCCCGGGTCGACCAGCTCCAGCCCCTCGAAGTAGGCGGCGATCCGCTCCGGCGGGCGCAGGTGGTAGGCGGTGCCGCCCGCCTCCACGTAGCGGGCGATCGCGCGGGCGCGGGCCGACTCGTCGACGTCGCCGACCGGCGTCCCGAACACGTCGCTCCCGTCGTTGATCACGACGAAGCTGCCCGACGGGAGCGCCTTCACCAGGCGTGCGAGGACGCCCTCGGGGTCGTCCTCGTCGGGCAGGTGGCCGAGGATGCCGAGCAGCAGCAGCGCCACCGGACGCGAGAAGTCGAGCGTCTCGGCCGCCATGGCGATGATCGACTCCGGCTCGTGGATGTCGGCGTCGACGTAGGCGGTGACGCCCTCGGGGGTGGAGGTCAGCAGCGCGCGGGCGTGCACGAGCACCAGCGGGTCGTTGTCGACGTACACGATCCGGGACTCCGGGGCGACGCGCTGCGCCACCTCGTGGGTGTTGTCGACGGTCGGCAGCCCGGTGCCGATGTCGAGGAACTGGCGGACCCCCGCCTCGCCCGCCAGGTACCGGACGGCGCGGCCGAGGAAGGCGCGCGAGTGCCGGGCGATGTCGACCTGGCCCGGGAAGATCTCGACGAAGGCGTCGCCCACCTCCCGGTCGATCGGGTAGTTCTCCTTGCCGTCCAGCCAGTAGTTCCAGATCCTGGCGGAGTGCGGGACGGTCGAGTCGATCTCGGGGTGGTCGGCCATGGGCCCTCCAGTGTCGTCGGCTGACCCATCTTGCCCGCGCCGCGCCGCGACGGCCACCGGACGGTGCCTCCCCTCCTGGCCAGGGCGTCCGGGCACGGGGCGGGTGCGGATCAGGCGCGCTCGCGGGCGAGCCACGCCTCCAGGCCGTCCAGGATGCGGGCGAGCCCGAACTCGAAGCCGGTCTCGACGCTCTTCTCCATGTTCATCGCGTTGTTGTCGCGCCACCAGCCCGTGAACGAGGGAAGCTCCTCGCGGTAGCTCTCCACGTAGTCGTCCATCTGCTGGACGATCTCCGTCACGGACTTGCCCGCCCGCGCGGTGATCGTGTGCATGGCGGTCTCGGACATGACCGCGCCGATCGCGTGCGCCATCAGCAGCGAGCTGGTCCAGGCGATCTCCTGCCCGGTGAGCCCGGCGGTGTCGAGCACCGCGATGGCCCGGTCGCTCACCCGCATCGCGTTGGGCCCGATGGCGGGCGTGACGCCGAGGATGGAGACCGCCCAGGGGTGGCGGAGCATCAGCGCCCGGAACTCGCGGGCGTATCCGGCCGCCGCCTCCCGCCAGCCGACCCGCGCCGCGTCGGGGATGTCGACCTCGCCCATGATCTGGTCGACGGCGAGCTCCAGCAGCTCGTCCTTGCCCGCGACGTAGAAGTACAGGGACGTCGCGCCCGCGCCGATCGTCGCGGCCAGCCGGCGCATGCTCAGCCCGTCCAGGCCCTCGGCGTCGAGCAGCCCGACCGCCGCCGACACGATCTCCTCCCGGCTGAGCTGCGGCCTGCCCCGCCGCGACCTGGGCGGACGCATCCAGACCGAGTGGGCGATGGGGTCGGTTTCGCGGGACATGCGGGTCCTTGGTTACAGGCGTGGGCCGCGTGGTGACGCCGCCGGAGACGCCTCCAGGGTACCGCCTTGCGAACGCTGTTCTAAGATTAGTACAGTGTGCGAAAATTCGTTCACCGTTCTAACGGAGAGCCATGTCGGCCCCACATCCCCGCCGGTGGTGGATTCTCGGCGTCCTCTGCCTGAGCCTCCTCGTCGTCGTCATCGACAACACCGTCCTCAACGTCGCGATCCCTTCGCTGATCGAAGACCTCGACGCGAGCAACTCCGACATCCAGTGGATCCTGGACGCCTACATCGTGGTGTTCGCGGGCCTGCTGCTGACCGCGGGCGCGCTGTCGGACCGGTTCGGCCGCCGCCGCGGCCTGATCATCGGGCTGGTGATGTTCGGCGGCGCCTCGGTGCCCGCCACGCTCGCCGAGACCTCCGGCCAGCTCATCGCCGCCCGCGCGCTGATGGGGGTGGGCGGCGCCTTCCTCATGCCGGGCACGCTGTCGATCCTCACCACCGTCTTCGACGACAAGGAGCGCAAGAAGGCGATCGCGATCTGGAGCTCGGTGCTCATGCTGGGCGCGCTCGGCGGCCCCGTCGCCGGCGGCCTGCTGCTGGAGCACTTCTGGTGGGGGTCGGTGTTCCTCATCAACATCCCGATCGCGGCGCTCGCCGTCCTCGCCACCGTCCTGATCATCCCGGAGTCGCGCGGCCCGGCGGCGCGCCCCGACCTCGTCGGCGCGCTGCTGTCGACGGTCGGCATGACGGCGCTCGTGTGGAGCGTCATTTTCATCCCGCGCGACGGCTGGTCGTCGGCGAAGGTGGAGGTCGGGCTCGTGCTGGCGGTGCTCGCGCTGGTCGGGTTCGCGCTGTGGGAGCGCCGCGTCGCCGAGCCGATGCTGCCGATCGGGCTGTTCAAGGACCGCAACTTCAGCGGCGCGAGCCTGTCGATCGTGCTGCTGTCGTTCTCCTCCGGCGGCCTGATGCTCGCGCTCACGCAGTACCTGCAGTTCGTCCTCGGGTACAGCCCGATCAAGACGGGTGTCGCGTTCATCCCGCTGCTGGTCACGGTGATGGCGTTCAACGGCGTCGGCGTGATGATCGACAAGAGGTTCGGCGCGCGGGTCGCGCTGGCGGTCGGCTTCCTGTTCTTCGCCGGGGGCTTCGCCGTGCTCGCCTCGATGTCGGCCGAGGACGGCTACCCGCTGCTGGTCACCGCGCTCGTCGTGATGGGCGTCGGCAGCGGCCTGGCGGGCCCCGCCGCCTACGGGACGCTGCTCGGCGCGCTCCCCAAGGAGCGGGCCGGGGTCGGCTCGGCCGTCAACGACACCGTCCAGCAGGTGGGGCAGGCGCTGAGTATCGCCGTCCTCGGCAGCGTGCTGACCGCCGCCTACACCGACGCCATGCCGAAGGACGCCGCGGGCCCGGCCCGCGACTCCATCGGCAACGCGCTGGCGATCGCGGGCGCCAAGGGCGACACCGCGCTGGCGGACGCGGCCAGGAGCGCGTTCGTCGACGCGATGTCGCTCACCGCCGTCGCCGGGATCGCGGGCGGCATCGCGGCGGCGGTGCTGGCCTTCGTGGTGCTGCGGCCCGTCCCGCGCGAGGAGGAGGGGGCGCCGGCGGCCGATCCGGCGCCGGCCGGCGAGCCCTCCGCCCCCTGACCCCGCGCCCCGCCCGTCCGCTACCCGCCGGCCGCCGTGCCGTGGAGGCCGTAGCGCTCCTGGTCGGACGGGCGGGGCGCCTCGGGCCCGTCCCGGCCGAGCCGCAGCATCCTGGAGATGCGCAGGATGCGGAACTCGCGGCCCATCACGGTGAACGTGTGGCCGGTGCTGGCCTCGATCAGCTTGGACGCCTCGGCCCACTCGGCCAGCTCGCCCGGCGGCACGGGGTCGCCCTGGAACTCGCGGAACCGGGGCAGCAGGTCGGTGAAGTGCCGCGCCAGCCGCTCCCGCGCCTCCTCGGGGTGGTGGCCGCCGGTCAGCGGCTCCCAGGTGTCGCCCTTGACCTCCACCACCGTGAACGTGGGCGGGAGCAGCACCACGCCCGGGTGGGTGAGGATCGCGTGCCGGGCCTCGGTGCGGACGGCCTCCGGCGCCGGGCCCGGCAGCGCGACGAACCCGACCAGGTTCAGCCTGAGCTGCGCCTCCCACTGCCCGGCGGGCGCGCGCGGGTCGATCAGGTACCCGCGCAGCAGGCCGTCGGTGCCGTCCAGCGCCGCGTCGCAGCCGCGCGGGGGCTCCATCGTCCGGTTCCCGATCAGCGCGAACCGCTCCATCCGGATCACCCGGTAGCGGCGGTCGCCGACCTCCCACTCGTCCTTGGGGAGCTGCTCGCCCTCCTCGGGGTCGAGCCGGTCGGCGGCGGCGCGCATGGCGCGTGCCAATTCCGCGTCGTCCTGGTCGCGCGCGTCCATGCGGAGGTGCGAGGCGAGGCCGTACCGGGCGCTTGAGGGGTCCATGGCCCCGGTGGACCCGATCCGCCACTGCCGACCGGTCTGCACCGCGTGCCCGAAATCGGGGGACCCCGCCGGGAGGAGCTTCGGATAGTCCCGGATCCGCTCGCCGAGCTCGGTGTCCCGCAGCGCCGTGCCGGGATCGAGGTCGGCGACCACGTTGATGTGGTCGTAACCGGGCATCAAGGGGAATGCCATGGGCCCATCCTGGACACAGAAGCGGCCGCTGAGCAGGCACTCCGTGGATCCCGGACGAGAATCTCGGCCCTCCCGCCCAGAAATGACGGCATATGTATCGACATCATGGGACACCCTGACCACGACCGGTCAGACCCACGGTCATGACGCGCGCGATGGGGCACCCTGATTCGGACGATCTGCGACCCAGCGACACGGTCCCCGGGAGGACGCGGTGCGGCCCGAAACCAGCGAGGGCGGGTTCCTCGGCGCGGACGCCCCCGTGCCCGAGGGGGACGGCGTCTCGATCATCGTCCTCACCTACCGCAGCGCCCGGTACATCGAGGACTGCGTGGCCGCGCTGCGCCGCGCGACCGGCCGCCGCCCGGCCGAGCTGATCATCGTGGACAACGACTCGGGCGATGAGACGCCGCGGGTCGCGCGGGCGGTCGCGCCCGACGCGCGGGTCGTCGAGACCGGCCGCAACGGCGGCTTCGCCTACGGCTGCCACGTGGGCGCGGACCACGCCCGCTTCCCGTGGCTGATGTTCGTCAACCCCGACACCCTGCCCGCGCCCGGCAGCATCGACGCCCTCGTGGACTGCGCGCGCGCCGACCCGTCCATCGGCATCGCGGGCGGGCGCTGCGTCGCGCCCGACGGCTCGGTCGACCCGCGCTCCTGGTGGGGGCGGCCGGGCCTGTGGCCCGCGTTCTGCTTCGCGTTCCTGCTGACCTCGGTGTTCCCGGGCAGCCGCGTGTTCGACCCGGAGTCGCCGCGCCCCTGGGAGGACGAGGCGCAGGTCCGCCGCGTCCCGGTGGTCACGGGCGGGTTCATGCTCGTCTCGCGGCGCGCCTGGGACGCGACCGGCGGATTCGACCGGGCCTTCTTCATGTACGGCGAGGACGCCGACCTGTGCCTGCGCGCCGCGTCCCTCGGCTACCGGCCCACCGTCACCGGACGCGGCGTCTACCAGCACGAGACCGGGGGCTCCTCGACCAGCGCGGGCAAGCTGGTGCTGCTGTTCACCGGCAAGGTCACGCTGCTGCGCCGGCACCTGCCGCCGGGCCCGCGGCATCTGGCCGTCGGCCTGCTGGCGTTCGGCGTGCTCGCCCGCGCGACGCTGAGCCGCCTGCTCTCCGCCCGCCCGGAGCGGCAGGGCCGCCCGACCGCCCGGGGCGAGGACTGGCGCCGCCTCTGGGCCGCACGCCGCGACTGGCTCCCGGGCTGGCGGAGTCGATGAAGTTCCGGCCGATCCTCTTCACCGGGCGGCTCGGCACGTGACCGTGCCCTGGCGAGTGCGGCACCACTTCGCGATCTTCCCGGCGGGCCTCGCCTCCGGCGTCGCCCCACGCACTGACCTGGGCGCTGAGGCCGCCGGGGGAGACGGCCTAGGTGCGGCTGCTCTCGTCCCGTTGCCAGGCCGTGTAGTTCCCGCGGCGGCGGGCCTGGCGGGCGCGGGCGAGCACCGTGATCGACAGGAAGACCGCCAGGTGCGGGGCGAGCGAGGGCTCCCGGCGCAGCATGGCGAGCAGGTCGGACGGCGTGGTCCGGGCCGAGCCGCCCGCCTGGTCGAGGTCCGCGCGCTCCAGCTGCTCGACCCCGGCGGCCGCGCGTTCGCGGCGGCGGAGGAGGTCGGCGAGCGTGCGCGGGGGGTGGACGGTGACGGCCGCCGAGGCGACCACCGTCCGCTCGGCGGGCCCGAACGCCAGCGAGGACGCGAGGTCGTCGGCGATCACGCGGGGCAGCGCGGCGAGCCGCGCGTGGCCGCGTTCGGTGACGGCGACGACGCCGCGCCCGAACAGGCCGCGCCGGACCTCCGGGAGCCGCGTCCACACCCGGTAGTAGGACCGGACGGGCCAGGGCCTGCCGGTCATGTCGAGCCGCCGGGACGGCGCCGCCGCGGCCACTTCCGGACGCTCCAGCGCGGCGGCGAGGGCCCGCACGTCCGCCGTGCCGAGTTCCACGTCGGCGTCGACATAGAGGCGGGGGAAGCCGCGCGCGGCCTCGTCGCCGATCCGCAGCGCCGCCGCCTTGGACGCCTCGGAGGACTCAACGACCCGGACGGAGGGCCCGTAGGATGCCGCGACCTGCGCGGTCGCGTCGGTGCAGCCGTTCGGCACGACCACGATGTCCAGCTCGCCCGGCTCGGCGGCGCCGAGCAGCCCGTCCAGCAGGCGCCCGATGACGCGGGCCTCGTTGTGCGCGGGGATCACGATGCTCACCACAACGGCAGAGTATGAACCAGACATCCTCCGGAGGCAGCCCAATGGACGAAGCGCGCATCCTCGCGAGCGCGGACGTCGACGAGCGCGCGAAGATCGGCGCCGGGACGACGGTCTGGCACCTGGCGCAGGTGCGCGAGGACGCCATCCTCGGCGAGGACTGCGTCGTCGGGCGCGGCGCCTACGTCGGGCCTGGCGTCCGCATCGGCGACCGCGTCAAGCTCCAGAACCACGCGCTCGTCTACGAGCCCGCGGTGCTGGAGGACGGGGTGTTCGTCGGCCCCGCCGCCGTCCTCACCAACGACCCCTACCCGCGCTCGGCGGACGTCGCGGGTGTCCTCAAGCGCCCGGGGGACTGGGCCGCGCTCGGCGTGACGGTGCGGGAGGGCGCCTCGATCGGCGCGCGCGCCGTCGTCGTCGCCGGACGGACGGTCGGCCGGTACGCGCTCGTCGGCGCGGGCGCGGTGGTGACCCGGGACGTGCCGGACTTCGCGCTCGTCGTCGGCAGCCCCGCGCGGCGGATCGGCTGGGTCGGGCGCGCGGGCGAGCCGCTGGAGGAGGCGGGCGGCGGCCGGTGGCGCTGCCCGCGCACGGGCGAGGAGTACCGGGAGGCCGGAGCCGAGGGCGAGCGACGCCTGATCTTGCCGAACAGGTGACGCCACCGGCGGCCGAGGCCACCACCGGCCAATCCGGGCATCGGCCGCGCATTCCGACCTTATAGTCGGAGTGCTTTCGAGCGCGGGCCAATTCGTGCCCGTTAATCGGGGTGGGCCGGGGGTCTCGTTCAGACGTCCACGGTTCTGCTGGCGGGGTTGGCCCCGAGGGGGACTGATGGCCTGGTCGAAGGTGTCTTGGAAACGGCGCTCGGACAAACCACGCGCCAAGCGGCGCACGCGCAGGTCGATGGTCCTGTTCGCGCTGGTGGCGGCACTGGTCGCGACGGGTCTGGCCGCGCTGGCGCAGCCCCCGGTGCGGGCCGCGGCGGGGCCCTGCGAGACCGGCGGAAATCCGGTCGCGTGCGAGAATAGCAAGCCCGGCTCGCCCTCTTCGGAGTGGGAGAAGATCTCCGGCGGCGGGCAGACGATCGAGGGTTTCTCGGCGAACTTCAGCGTCAATGTCGGGCAGCAGGTCCAGTTCAAAGTGAACACGCCCGCGCGGTCGTACTCGATCGGCATTTATCGGATGGGCTATTACGGCGGAGCGGGGGCCCGCAAGGTCGCGACCGTGAACCCGTCGGCGGCGCTGCCGCAGCGCCAGCCCGGCTGCCTCACCGACGACGCGACCGGGTTGATCGACTGCGGTGGCTGGGGCGTGTCGGCGAGCTGGCAGGTCCCGGCGGACGCGGTGTCGGGCGTGTACTTCGCGCACATCGTCCGCACCGACGGCACCGACGACGACAACCACATCGTGTTCGTCGTCCGCGACGACGCGAGCCACTCCGAGCTGCTGTTCAAGACGTCCGACACCACCTGGCAGGCCTACAACCGGTGGGGCGGCAACAGCCTGTACTTCGGCGACAGCACCGCCGCCCCGGGGCGCGCGGTGAAGGTCAGCTACAACCGCCCGTTCGACACCCGCGAGAGCACGCCGTGGGGGCGCGACTTCGTGTTCGCCAACGAGTACCCGATGATCCGCTTCCTGGAGGCGAACGGGTACGACGTCAGCTACATGGCCGGCGCCGACGTCGACCAGCGCGGGTCGCTGCTGCGCAACCACAAGGCGTTCATGTCGGTCGGGCACGACGAGTACTGGTCGGGCGCCGAGCGGGCGAACGTGGAGGCCGCGCGGGACGCGGGCGTCCACCTGGCGTTCCTCAGCGGCAACGAGGTGTTCTGGAAGACGCGCTGGGAGAACGACAGGGCCGGCTCCGCGTTCCGGACGCTCGTCACCTACAAGGAGACCCGCGCGAACGCCAAGACCGACCCGACCCCGACGTGGACGGGCAGCTGGCGCGATCCCCGGTTCAGCCCGCCCGCCGACGGCGGCCGCCCCGAGAACGGGCTGACCGGCACGATCTGGACGGTGAACTGCTGCGGCGTCGCGCTGAAGGTGCCCGCCGCCGACGGGAAGATGCGGCTGTGGCGCGGCACGGCCGTGGCGGGGCAGGCGGCCGGGGCGACGATGACGCTCGCCGACCAGACCGTCGGCTACGAGTGGGACGAGGACCTCGACAACGGCGCCCGCCCGGCCGGGGTGGTCCGCATGTCCACGACCACGGCGGACGTGCCGGAGAAGCTCATCGACTACGGCACGAACGTCGCGCCGGGCCGGGCGACGCACAGCCTGACGCTGTACCGGGCGCCGAGCGGCGCGCTGGTGTTCGGCGCGGGGACCGTGCAGTGGTCGTGGGGGCTGGACGCCGTCCACGACGGCCCGTCGGAGGCGCCGTCCTCGCCCGACCCGAACATGCGGCAGGCGACCGTCAACCTGTTCGCCGACATGGGCGCGCAGCCCTACCAGCTCCAGGCCGGGCTGACCCGCGCGACGGCGTCGGCCGACCACTCCGCGCCCGTCTCGACCGTGACGTCCCCGGCGCCGGGCACGCAGATCGTCAACGGCCGGACGGTCACCGTGACCGGCACGGCCTCGGACGCGGGCGGCGGCCAGGTCGGCGGCGTGGAGGTGTCCACCGACGGCGGCGCGACCTGGCATCCGGCGACCGGGCGCGGCACCTGGACCTACAAGTGGGACGCGACCGGCAACGGGCCGGTGGCGATCCGGACGCGCGCGGTGGACGACAGCGGCAACCTGGAGGTCCCGGGCGCGGGGACGTCGGTGGCGGTGGCGTGCCCGTGCCGCCTGTTCGGCGACTCGGCCGTGCCCGCCGTCCCGTCCGACAGCGACACGGCGTCGCTGGAGGCGGGCGTGAAGTTCAAGTCGGCGGTGTCGGGCTGGGTGACGGGCGTCCGCTTCTACAAGGGCACCGGGAACACCGGGACGCACACCGGCAGCCTGTGGAAGAGCGACGGCACCCGGCTGGCGGCCACGACGTTCACCAACGAGACCGCCTCGGGCTGGCAGACCGCCGAGTTCCCGACGCCGGTGCAGGTCGACGCGGGCGCGACGTACGTGGTGTCCTACTTCGCGCCCAACGGCCACTACTCGGCCGACCCCGAGTTCTTCTCGCTCAACCCGTATGTGCGCCCGCCGCTGACCGCGCCGAAGGCCCAGCCGGACGACGGGAACGGCGTCTACCGGTCCGGCGCGAGCGGCTTCCCGAACTCGACCTACAAGGGCGGCAACTACTACGTCGACCCGGTGTTCGTCACGGTCAAGCCGCCGGACACGATGCCGCCGACCGTCGTGGACAACACCCCCTACGCGGGCTCGTCCAGCGTGAAGACGTCGGTCAAGCCGTCGGTGACGTTCAGCGAGCCGATCCAGGCGGGCAGCCCGACGCTCACGGTGAAGAACGGCACCGCGTCGATCGCGGGCACGACGAGCCTGGACGCGTCCCGGACGGTGCTGACGTTCACGCCGTCCGCGGCGCTGCCCGCCGGCACGAAGCTGACCGTGACGGCCGGCGGCGGCAGGGACGACGCGGGCAACGCGATGCAGACCTACGGCTACTCGTTCACGACGGCGAGACCGACGCCGCAGCCCGGCGTGTGCCCGTGCAGCATCTGGGCCGACGAGACGGCCCCGGCGATCGAGGGCGTCAACGACCCGAACGAGCTGGAGGTCGGCGTGCGCTTCACCGCCGACACCGACGGCTTCGTCAAGGGCGTCCGGTTCTACAAGGGGCGCAACAACGACGGCACCCACATCGGCACGCTGTGGACGGGGACCGGGCAGCAGCTCGCGAACGCCACCTTCAGCGGCGAGTCCACGCTGGGCTGGCAGGAGGTGACGTTCTCCACGCCCGTGCGCGTGACCGCCGGGATCACCTACGTCGCGTCCTACCACACGACCAAGGGCTGGTACTCGGCCGACTACGGCGGGCTGAGCCGCGCGGTCGCGAACCCGCCGCTCACGGCGCTCGCCGACGGCGGCGGGGGCGGGGACGGCGTGTACAAGTACGGCGCGCGCGGCTTCCCGAACCTGTCGTCGGGCTCCACGAACTACTGGGTGGACGTGGTGTTCTCGCCGCCGCCCGACACGACGCCGCCGACCGTCGCGTCCAGGTCGCCGGGGGGCGGGGCGACGAGCGTCCCGTCCAGCGCGAAGGTCAGCGCGACGTTCAACGAGGCGGTCAGGCCCGGGACGGCGACGTTCACGGTCGCGGGTCCGGGCGGCCAGCCGGTCGCGGGCGGCGCCGCGCTCGACGCCTCGGGACGGGTGCTGACGTTCACGCCGTCCGCCGGACTCGCGGCGGCCACCACCTACACCGCGACCGTCGGCGGCGCGAAGGACATCGCGGGCAACACGATGTCCGGCACGACGCAGTGGTCGTTCACCACGTCGGGCGCGTGCCCGTGCACGCTGTTCGCCAGCGACGCGGCCCCGGCGACGCCGTCGTCGGGCGACGGGAACGCGCTGGAGGCGGGCGTGAAGTTCGCGCCCGACCAGAACGGCTGGATCTCCGGCGTCCGGTTCTACAAGGGCGCCGGGAACACCGGGACGCACACCGGCAGCCTGTGGAAGACCGACGGCACGCGCCTCGCCACCGGGACGTTCGCGAACGAGACCACGTCCGGCTGGCAGACGATGACGTTCTCCGCGCCGGTCCCGGTCACCGCCGGGGTCACCTACATCGCGTCCTACTTCGCGCCCAAGGGCAACTACTCGGCGGACGGCGGCTACTTCGGGGCCGCCTACGAGAACGTGCCGCTGCGCGCGCCGTCCGACGACACCGCGAGCGGGAACGGCGTCTACGCCTACAGCGCGACCTCGCGCTTCCCGAACCAGACCTACGGCGCCGCGAACTACTGGGTCGACCCGATGTTCTCGACGGTCGCGCCCGGCGACACCGCGCCGCCGACGGCCGAGGCGGTCGACCCGGTGGACGGCGCGACCAGCGTCCCGCGCGCGGCGCACCCCTCGGCCACCTTCGACGAGGCGGTGCAGGGCGCGACGGTGCGGTTCACGCTCACCGGCCCCGGCGGCGTCGCGGTGCCCGGCTCGGTGGGCTACGACCCGGCGACCCGCACCTCGGTCTTCACCCCCGCCGCGCCGCTGGACTGGCGGACCAGGTACACCGCGCGGGTGCAGGACGCCAAGGACCTCGCGGGCAACACGCAGACCACCGCGAAGACCTGGTCGTTCACGACGGCGAAGCAGACCACGCCCGGCACCTGCCCCTGCTCGGTCTGGACGGACGAGGCGGCACCGCAGCTCGTCGACGACGACGACCCGGCGTCGGTGGAGCTCGGCATGAAGTTCCGCGCCGACTCCGACGGCTGGGTGACCGGCGTCCGGTTCTACAAGGGCGCGAACAACACCGGGACGCACACCGGCTCGCTGTGGAAGCCCGACGGCACGCGCCTGGCCACCGCCACGTTCGGCGGCGAGTCGGCGGCGGGCTGGCAGGAGGTCGCGTTCTCCACCCCCGTGCAGGTCACGGCCGGGACGACCTACGTCGTGTCCTACCTCGCGCCGAACGGCCACTACTCGGCGAACGTCGGCGGGTTCGAGAACGCGGGCGTGGACGCGCCGCCCCTGCACGCGCTCCGCGACGGCGACGACGGGCCCAACGGCGTGTACGCCTACGGGCCCGGGGGGTTCCCCGGCAGCGGGTCCAGCTCGAACTACTGGGTCGACGTCGTCTTCACAAGCACCCACCCCTGAGGAACCACGACCTGAGGAGTACGCCCTGATGGAACCCATCGGCCTCGCGGTGGTCGGCGCCGGATACTGGGGCCCGAACCTGGTCCGGACGGCGCAGGCGACCCCGGCGCTGCGGCTCAGGTGGCTGTGCGACCTGGACGAGGAACGCGCCCGGACGGTGCTCGGGCCGTACACGACCGTCCGGGCGACGCCGTCCTACCGGCAGGTGCTGGACGATCCCGACGTCGCGGCGGTCGCGATCGCCACGCCCGCCGCGACGCACTTCGAGCTCGTCCGGGCGGCGCTGGAGGCGGGCAAGCACGTCCTCGTCGAGAAGCCGCTGACGCCGAGCGCCGCGCAGAGCGCCGAGCTGGTCGACCTCGCCGCCCGGTACGGGCTGGTGCTGATGTGCGACCACACCTACTGCTACACCCCGGCCGTCCGGAAGATCCGGGAGCTGATCCACGGCGGCGAGATCGGCGACGTCCAGTTCGTGGACTCGGTGCGCATCAACCTGGGGCTCGTCCAGCCCGACGTGGACGTGCTGTGGGACCTCGCCCCGCACGACCTGTCGATCCTCGACCACGTGCTGCCCGCCGACGTGACCGTCGAGGCCGTCGCCGCGCGCGGCAGCGACCCGATCAACGCCGGTCGGCTGTGCGTGGCGCACCTGTCGGTGCTGCTGTCCACGGGGGTCATGGCGCACGTCCACGTCAACTGGCTCAGCCCCACCAAGATCCGCACGACGGTGATCGGCGGGTCGCGGCGCACGATCGTGTGGGACGACCTGAACCCCGTCCAGCGGCTCGCGGTGTACGACCGGGGCGTGGACCGCGCCCCGGCGGGCACGCTCGGCCAGGACGAGCGGCACGAGGCGCTGGTCTCCTACCGGGTCGGCGACGTCCTCGTCCCGGCGCTGCCCGAGCGGGAGGCGTTGCGCGAGGTCATGGCCGAGCTGGCGGACGCGATCACACAGGAGCGGCCCGCGCTGACCGGCGGGGACGCGGGGCTGCGGGTCGTCGCGCTGCTGGAGGCCGCCGACCGCAGTGTCGCCGAGGGCGGCGCGCTGGTCCCCGTCCGGCACGTGGCAGAGAGCGACGTCATGAAGGAGCACGCATGATCGAAGGATCCCGCTGCCTGGTCACCGGCGGCGCGGGGACGATCGGGTCCACCGTCGTCGACCAGCTCGTCGCGGCGGGCGCCGCCGAGGTGGTGGTGCTGGACAACTTCGTCCGGGGCCGCCGCGCCAACCTCGCGGGGTGCCTGGACGGCGGCGTGGTCCAGGTCGTGGACGGCGACATCCGCGACCGCGACCTCGTCCGGACGCTGATGGAGGGCACCGACCTGCTGTTCCACCTCGCCGCCATCCGCATCACCCAGTGCGCCGAGGAGCCGAGGCTCGCGCTGGAGGTGCTGGTCGACGGAACCTACGAGGTGGTCGAGGCGGCGGCCGACGCGGGGGTCCGCAAGGTCGTCGCGTCCTCGTCGGCGTCGGTGTACGGGATGGCGCAGGTCTTCCCGACGGCCGAGGACCACCACCCCTACGACAACGACACCTTCTACGGCGCCGCGAAGACGTTCAACGAGGGCATGCTGCGCAGCTTCCGCGCGATGCGCGGGCTCGACTACGTCGCGCTGCGGTACTTCAACGTGTACGGGCCGAGGATGGACGTCCACGGCCTGTACACCGAGGTGCTGATCCGGTGGATGGAGCGGATCACCGACGGGCGGCCGCCGCTGATCCTCGGCGACGGCGAGCAGACGATGGACTTCGTGTTCACCGAGGACATCGCCCGCGCGAACCTGCTGGCCGCCGAGGCGCCGGTGAGCGACGCGGCCTACAACATCGGCTGCGGTGTCGAGACGAGCCTGCGCGAGCTGGCCGAGGCGCTGCTGCGGATCATGGACGCCGAGCACCTCGGCCTGGAGTTCGGGCCCGCCCGCGCCGTCAACGGGGTGGCGCGCCGCCTCGCGGACGTCTCGGCCGCCCAGCGCGACCTCGGCTGGAAGGCGCAGGTCGGGCTGGAGGAGGGGCTCGGCCGGCTGGTCGCCTGGTGGCGGGACGCCCGCCGGGAGCCCATGTGATCATCTATTTCGCGGGGACGCCGTACGACGGCGTGGCCGGGACCGACCGGCAGCTCGCGGAACGGCTGGGCGACATGCACCCCGTCCTGTACGTCGACCCGCCCGTGTCGCTGCTGACGCCGCTGCTGCGCCCGCACCTCGCGAGCGCGTTCCGCGGGTCGTCGCTGCGCCGGGAGGCGGACGGGGTGTGGCGGATCCGGCCGCGCGTGCTCCCCGCGATGTACCGGCCGGGCATGCACCACGTGACGGCCATGCTCGTGCGCCGCGCCGCCCGCAGGACGGCGCGGCGCCTCGCGCGCCGGGTCGGCGGCGCGGCCGGCGGCGGGGTCGCGGGGGTCGTGGTCGCGACCCACAGCGACCTGCTGGACGCGGTGAAGGACACCCGCACGGTGCTGTACGTCACCGACGACCTGGTCGCGGGCTCGGAGCTGATCGGGCTGCCCCGGCAGCGGGTCGCCGCCGCGCGGGACTCGATGGCCGCGCGCGCGGGCGCCATCGCCGTCTGCTCGCCGCTGCTGCGCGACCAGTTCCGGGAGCGGGGGTTCGCGACGACGCTCGTCCCGAACGGCTGCGCGCCCGAGGCGTACGCGGCGATCGAGGACGAGCCGTGGCCGCGCGACGTCCCGAGGTTCGACCGCCCGGCGGTGGGGTTCGCCGGGCACATCAACGCGCGCATCGACCTCGGGCTGCTGGAGGCGATCGCCGACGCCGGGCACCCGCTGGTCCTGATCGGGCCGCACGACCCCGGCCACCACCCGGTCCGGTTCCGGGCGCTCATCGGGCGCCCGAACGTGTACTGGGCGGGCCGCAGGAGCTTCGCCGAGCTGCCCGCCTACCTGCGCACGATCCGGGTCGGGCTGACGCCCTACCTGCTGGACGACTTCAACCGGGCGAGCTTCCCCATCAAGACGCTGGACTACCTCGCCGCCGGCCGCGCGGTCGTGTCCACCGACCTGCCCGCGACGCGCTGGCTGCGCGACTTCCCCGACGGCCGCGAGCTGATCAGGTCCGAGTCGACGCCGCGCGGGTTCCTGCGCGCGGTCGAGGAGGAGCTGGCCGCCGAGCCGACGCCGGAGCTGGTCGCGCGGCGCCGCGCCTACGCCGCCGGGCACGACTGGGGCTGCCGCGCGCGGCAGCTCGCCCGGCTCGTCCACTGTGATCCCGTCTCACCCGCACTGGAGGAACCCGCACCGTGATCCCCGTCATCAGGCCCGTGCTGGGCGAGGAGGAGGCCGCGGCCGTCGCCGCGGTCGTCCGCTCCGGATGGGTGGCCCAGGGGCCGCGCGTCGCCGAGTTCGAGACCGCGTTCGCGCGGCGGGTCGGCGCCGCGCACGGCGTCGCCGTCTCCTCCTGCACGACCGCGCTGCACCTGGCGCTGCTGCTCGCGGGCGTCGGCCCCGGGGACGACGTCGTGGTCCCGTCGCTGTCGTTCATCGCGACCGCCAACGTCGTCCGGCACGCGGGCGCCCGCGTCGTGTTCGCCGACGTCGACCCCGCGACCGGGAACATGGACGCCAAGCACGTCGAGGCCGTCCGCACGCCCCGGACCCGCGCGGTGATCCTGGTCGACCAGGCCGGGATCCCCGCCGACCTCGACGCGGTGCGGGGGCTGTGCGACCCGCTCGGCATCGCCGTCATCGAGGACGCGGCGTGCGCGGTCGGCTCGACCTACAAGGACCGCCCCGTCGCGGCGGGCGCCGACCTCGCGGCCTGGTCGTTCCACCCGCGCAAGCTGATGACGACCGGCGAGGGCGGCATGCTCACGACGGGTCCCACCACCGGCCCCACCACAGGCCCCACCACCGACGCCGAGGGCCTCGCCCGGCGCGGGCGGCGGCTCCGCGAGCACGGGATGAGCGTCAGCGCCGCCGACCGGCACGGCAGCGCGAAGGCGGTCGTCGAGGAGTACGACGAGACCGGCTTCAACTACCGCATGACCGACATGCAGGCCGCGATGGGCCTGGTCCAGCTCGGCCGGCTCGACGCGATCATCGAGCGGCGCCGGGAGCTGGCCGCGCGGTACCGGCGGCTGCTCGCCGAGATCCCCGGCCTGGCCTGCGCGGGCGACCCCGGGCACGGCACGACCAACTTCCAGTCGTTCTGGATCCTGCTGCCCGACGGCTACGGCACCGGCCGCGACGCGCTGCTCCAGCACCTGCTGGACGAGGGGATCTCCGCCCGGCGCGGGATCATGGCGGCGCACCGCGAGCCCGCCTACGCCGACGTCCCGGCGGACCTGCCCGCCACCGACCGGTTCACGACCCGCTCGCTGATCCTGCCGCTGTTCCACGACATGACCGAGGCCCAGCAGGACCGGGTGGTCGAGGCGGTGGCGGCGCGCGCATGAGGATCCTGGTCTACCCGCACGACATGGCGATCGGCGGCAGCCAGATCAACGCGATCGAGCTGGCCGGGGCCGTGCGCGACCTCGGCCACCGGGTCATGGTCGTGAGCGACCCCGGCCCGCTGGTCGAGCGGGTGCTGGCCGCCGGGATCGAGCACGTGCCGCTGGACCCGGGGCGCCGCCGCCCGTGGCCGTCGACCGTCCGGATGCTCGGACGGCTCGTGGAGGAGCGCGGGATCGACGTCGTGCACGGCTACGAGTGGCCGCCGGGCCTGGAGGCGTTCTACACCGCGCGCCGCCGGCCGGGCGTCGCGGCGGTGTGCACGGTGATGTCGATGGCGGTCGCGCCGTTCCTGCCCGCCTCGCTGCCGCTCGTCGTCGGGACGCACCAGATCCGGCGGGACGTGCTGGAGCGGCGGGGCCGACGGCCGGGCGCCGTGCACCTGATCGAGCCGCCCGTCGACGTCCGCGCCAACTCGCCCGGCCACCCGACCCGCGCGTTCCGCGCGCGCTTCGGCCTGCACGAGGGGCCGCTGGACATCGTGGTCGTCTCCCGGCTGGCCGCCGAGCTGAAGCTGGAGGGGCTGCTCACCGCGATCGACGTCGTCGGCGGGCTCGCGACCGACCCGCCGCTGCGGCTCGTCGTGGTCGGCGACGGGGCGTGCCGCGACCAGGTCGAGGCCCGCGCCGCGCAGGCCAACGCGCGGGCGGGCCGCCGCGCGGTCGTGCTCACCGGGCAGCTCGACGACCCGCGCCCCGCCTACGCCGCCGCGTCGATCGCGCTCGGGATGGGCGGGTCGGCGCTGCGGTCGCTGGCGTTCGCGCGGCCCCTCGTCGTCCAGGGCGAGCGCGGGTTCTTCGAGCCGCTCACCCCCGAGACCGAGCCCACCTTCCTGGAGCAGGGCTGGTACGGCGTCGGCGGACGCGGCGCCGCGCGGCTGGAGGAGATCCTGCGCGACCTCGCCCGCGACGAGGCCCGCCGCGAGGAACTGGGCGCCTACGGCCGGAGCCTCGTCACCGAGCGGTTCAGCCTCGAACGCGCCGCGCAGGTGCAGGAGGAGATCTACCGGGAGGCGCTGTCGGCCGCGTCCGGCACCGCCCGGGACGCGGCGGTCACCGCAGTCCGCGTCGCCGGCTACAAGCTCGCCCGCAAGGCCCGCAAGCTGCGCGGCCCGGTCGCCCGCGACGACTTCAACGCCGTCGCCGGCAAGCCCGTCCCGAAGGAGGGGCGGCGGTGAGCAGGCTGACCGTCGGCGACGAGGACTCCCTGTTCGGCAAGGCGTCCCGCGCGCTCGGCTGGAGCCTGGTCAACACCGCCGTCGGGCGGCTCGGCACGCTCGCGATCGGCATCGCGCTCGCCCGGCTGCTCGGCCCGTCGGAGTTCGGCGTGTTCGCGGTCGCGATGGTCGCGCTGCTGGCCGTGCTCAGCTTCCACGAGCTGGGGGTCAGCCTCGCGATCGTCCGCTGGCCTGGCGACCCGCGCGAGATCGCCCCGACGGTCGCGACGATCTCCGTCGCGTCCAGCGCCCTGATCTACGCGGTGTGCTTCGCCGGGGCGCCCGCGTTCGCGACCGCGATGGGCGCGCCCGCCGCGTCCGGCGTGATCCGGCTGCTCACGCTCAGCGTCGTCGTCAGCGGCATCGTCGCGGTGCCCGCCGCGCTGCTGCAACGCGGCTTCCGGCAGGACCGCAAGATGCTCGCCGACCAGGCCAACAACTGGGGCGGCGCCATCGTGTCGATCGCGCTCGCCGCGACCGGCACCGGCGCGATGAGCCTCGCCGTCGGGCGGCTCGCCGGGTCCGCAGCGTCCGCCGCCCTGCTGGTGTGGGCGGCGCCCGAGCCGCTGCGGTTCGGGTTCGACCGGGCCCGCGCGCGGGCGCTGCTGCGGTTCGGGCTGCCGCTCGCGGGGTCGAGCGTCGTCGTGTTCGCGGTCGCCACCGTCGACCAGGTCGTCGTCGGGCACCTGCTCGGCGCGACCGCGCTCGGCTTCTACGTGCTCGCCTTCAACCTGTCCAACTGGCCCGTGACGATGTTCTCCCAGCCCGTCCGCAGCGTCGCGCCCGCCGCGTTCGCGCGGCTCCAGCACGACCCGCCCGCGCTGCGCGGCGCGTTCCTGTCCACCACCGGGCTGCTCGCCGGGCTCACGCTGCCCGTCTGCCTGCTGCTCGCGGGCGCCGCCCAGCCGCTGATCCGGCTCGTGTACGGGGCCGACTGGGGCCCGGCGGCCGACGCGCTGCTGTGGCTCGCGATCCTCGGCGGCCTGCGGATCATGTTCGAGCTGATGTACGACTACTTCGTGGTGCTCGCCCGCTCCCGCGCGGTGTTCACCGTCCAGCTCGTGTGGCTGGTCGTGCTGGTCCCCGCGCTGGTCGCGGGCGCGCACTGGCACGGCATCCCGGGTGTCGGCGCGGCGCACGTCGCGGTCGCGGCGGGCGTCGTGCTCCCGTTCTACCTGTGGGAGCTGCGGCGGGCCGGGGTCGGGGCGCGCGCCGTCCTCGCGCGGGTCGCGCCGCCCGCCCTCGTCGCCGCGACCGTCGGGCTCGCCGCCGCGGCGGCGCACCTCACCCTCGCCCCCGACATCGCCGCGCTGGCCGTCGCCGGGCTCGTCGCGCTCGCGGCGATGGGGCTGCTGTTCCACCGCACGCGCGGCGCCCTCAGCGGCCTGCGGACCCTGGAAGGCGCCGATGCCTGACTCCCCGCCCGAACCGCGCGGGCTCCTCATCTACGGCGCGGGCGGCTTCGGACGCGAGACCGCGCAGGCCGTCACCGCGCTGCCCGGCCGGCGGCTGCTCGGCTTCGTCGACGACGACCCGGGCCGCGCCGGCGTCCTCGTGGACGGCGTCGCGATCCTCGGCGGCGCCAAGGCGGTCGAGGCGGCGCCGGACGCCCAGGTCGTCGTCTGCGTCGGCAGCCCCGCCGGCTACGACGGCCGCCGCCGCATCGTCGAGCGGCTCGGCCTGCCCCCGGCCCGGTACGCCACGCTGCTCCACCCGTCCGCGTGGGTGTCGCCGTCCTCACGGATCGGCCCGGGGTCGGTCGTACTCGCCCAGACCGTCCTGACCGCGTCCGCCCGCGTCGGGGCGCACGTCGCGATCATGCCGCACGTCACGGTCACCCACGACGACGTCGTGGAGGATTACGCCACGATCGCCTCGGGCGTACGGCTCGGCGGCGGCGTGCGCGTGGGCGCGGGCGCCTACCTCGGCGCCGGGGCCCTGATCCGGCAGGGCGTCGAGATCGGGCCCGGGGCCCTCGTCGGCATGGGCGCGGTCGTGCTGCGCGACGTGCCCCCCGGCGAGGTCTGGGTCGGCTCGCCCGCGCGCTACCTGCGTCCCGCACCGCACCGGAAGGAAGCCCCATGACCGAGGTCCCCTTCGTCGATCTCGCCGCCGCGCACGCCGAGGTCGACCGGCAGGTCCGCGCGGGGTTCGACCGCGTCCTCGCCAAGTGCGCGTTCGTCCAGGGCCCCGACGTGGCCGCGTTCGAACGCGAGTACGCCCACTTCAACGGCGCCCCGCACGCCGTCGGCCTGGCCAACGGCACCGACGCGCTGGAGCTGGCGCTGCGCGCGCTGTTCCACCTGCGCGGCACCGGCCCCGGCGCGGAGGTCGTGCTGCCCGCCAACACCTTCGTCGCGACCGCCGAGGCCGTCGTGCGCGCGGGCGCCCGGCCCGTCCTGGTGGACGCCGAGCCCGCCGACCTGCTCATGGACGCCGACCTCGCCGCCGCCGCCGTCACCCCGGCGACGGGCGCGATCGTCCCCGTCCACCTGTACGGGCGGCTCGCCCCGCTGGAGCGGCTGCTGCACCTCGGCCCGCCGGTGCTGGAGGACGCCGCGCAGTCGCAGGGCGCGGCCAGGGACGGGCGGCACCTCACCGGCGCGATCGCCGCGACCAGCTTCTACCCCGGCAAGAACCTCGGCGCCTACGGCGACGCGGGCGCGGTCGTCACCGGGTCGGCGGAGCTGGCGCGGACCGTGCGGCTGCTGCGCGACCACGGCAGCGAACGCAAGTACGAGCACGAGATCGTCGGGTTCAACTCGCGGCTGGACACCCTCCAGGCCGTCGTGCTGCGCGCCAAGCTCCGCCGCCTGGAGGGCTGGAACGAGCAGCGCCGCGCCGCCGCCGCCCGCTACGCCGAACTGCTCGCCGGGATCCCCGGGGTCGTCCTGCCGCGCCCGGCGGGCGAGGAGCACGTCTGGCACCTGTACGTCGTCCGCGTCCCCCGGCGCGACGAGGTCGCCGCCCGGATGGGCGACCTCGGGATCCGGGTGGGGATCCACTACCCGGTCCCCGTCCATCTCCAGCCAGGGTTCGCCTACCTCGGCCATGGGCCCGGCGACTTCCCGGTCGCCGAGGCCGCCGCCGGGCGGATCCTGTCGCTGCCGATGTTCCCGCAGATCACCGAGGAGCAGCAGCAGCGGGTGGCCGACGCCCTGCGAAAGGCCCTCGGATAGTTCTTCGCTAGGGAGGAACCGCATGCGCAAGCTCGTGCCCGCGATCACGGTCGCGGCGCTGTGCCTGGCCGGCTGCTCGGACGGGGAGGAGGGCGCGAAGGCGAGCGCCACCGCCCCCGTCCCCCCGCCGGTGTCCCGGCCCGCCGCGCCCACCGGCCCGACCGTGTCGGTGCCGCCGCTGGAGTTGAAGTCGCCCGCGCCCGCCGGGGGCGAGGGCTCCCGCATCACCTGGCCCGACCTGAAGACGGTCGGGGTGCCGCGCGGGCGGCGGCTCAGACCGAGCGGGCCCATCACGATCCGCAAGCGCGGCGCGGTCATCGACGGGCTGCTCGTCCGGACGGAGATCAACGTCGCCGCCAGCGACGTCACGATCCGCAACACCCACCTGGTCGGCGCCGGGCAGTGGGGCATCATCCAGCGCAAGGGCGCGAGCGGGCTGCGGGTGGAGAACTCCGAGATCAACGGCGACGGCCGCACGAAGGTGCAGTACGGCATCCTCAACCAGGGCGGGATGGTGACCGTCCGCAGGAGCTACGTCCACACGGTCGCCAACGGCATCAACACCGACCACGGGCTCATCGAGGACTGCCTGATCCAGAAGCTCAAGGAGTTCCCCGGCGACCACGTCACCGGCGTGCAGTCCAACTCCGGGCCGGCTCCCGGGCTGTCGCTCGTCGTCCGGCACAACGTGGTGCTCAACCCCGTCTCGCAGACCTCCGCGATCTCGATCTACCAGGACTTCGGCCGCGCGCACGACGTCACGATCGACGGGAACCTGCTCTCCGGCGGCGGCTACGCGCTCTACGGCGGGAAGGGGCGGTTCGGCCGCACGTCCAACATCAGGGTCGTCCGGAACGTGTTCAGCCGGAAGATGTTCCGCAAGGGCGGCTTCTTCGGCCCGGTCACCTCGTTCGAGCCGCGCGGCCCCGGCAACGTCTGGAAGGGCAACGTGTGGGCGGAGACGGGCAAGGCCGTCCTGCCGTGAACCCCCGCCGTGAACCCTGCCGTGAGTCCCCGCCGTGAGGTTCAGTCCTCGCGGGACAGGCGCCACAGCGCGCCGCAGCAGCCGAGCGTCAGGAACATCAGCGTCGCCACCATCGGGAAGCTGAACGCGTCGAACGTCCCGAACGACAGCAGGGCCACCGCCATCGACGCGGCGTAGCACTGCGCCAGGTGGGCGGTCTCGCGGTCCGCGCGCGCGAGGAGGGCGCGGCGCGCCGACCGGGCGAGGAACCAGCCCGACAGGATGACGGTGAGCAGCACCAGGACCCCGACCAGGCCGGTCTCCACCAGCGACAGCAGGTACTGGTTGTCCAGGATCCGGTACGTCTGCGGCAGGTAGGTGCCGAAGCCCTGCCCGAACCACGGCCGGTGCGCGACCGACTCCCCGATCACGACGTAGTCGTTGGTGCGGGTGACCGTGCTGGAGTCGGAGCCGATGTCGGAGACCAGCCCGGTCAGCGTGCCGATCAGCCCCGGCACCAGCGCGCGCAGCGCGACCATGAACACGCCCAGCACGAGCACCGCCGTGACCCGCCACACCACGGGCCAGATCGGCAGCACGACCAGGCACACCACCGCCAACCCGAGGACGGCCGACCGCGACACCGTCATCGGCAGCACCAGCAGGATGATCGCGACCAGGAACCAGCGCCGCCCGCGCCGCCCCTCCCCGGCGTAGACGGCGCCGTGCAGCGCGAGCGGCAGCAGCATCGCCATCACCACGCCGAACTCGATCGGGTGGGTCGCGGTCGCCATCGGCCGGTTGAACTCGTCGCGGCTCAGCAGCGAGGTGTAGTTCGTGCTCGTCGTCAGGCCCGGGAACGCCAGGTGCCCGGCGAGGTCGAAGCCGGTGAAGAACTGGAGGCAGCCGACGACCGCGATGGCGCCGCCGCCCGTCACGAGCCGCCGCCGCACGGCCTCCAGCCGGTCCAGGCGCTCGACGCCGTCGGCGGCCAGCAGCGCGATCCCCGCCCATCCGGCGGTGAGGATCAGCCCCCGGTCGGCGGCGTTGCCCTCCAGGCCCGGCAGCGTCCGCTGCATCGCCGCCGCGTACGAGCCGAGCATCGCGCAGACGAACAGGACCATGACCGTGCGGACGGGCTGGCGGCCCTGGACCGGCGACGTCCGCCCGGCGATCATCGAGCTGAGGTACCAGAACAGGCACAGCACGGCCATGATCCCGGCGGGGGTGCCCGCCGCGCCGAGCGGCCCCACGACGAACCGCGCGGGCACGACCGTGAGCACGAACACGAACACGCTGAGCACGGTGACGACGTCCACCCGGCCGAGCGGGGGACGTGTCGCGACCGGCCGGTCGCCGGGTGCCGTGAGCAGGGCCATCGGCGGGCTAGGCGTCCGGCTCGGACATCTCGGCGGGCTCGGACCCCCACTGCGGCCGGGTCCCGTTGGTGCGCGGGGCCTGCGAGTCGAGCAGGCCGTAGGTGTCGGGCGTGTCGGACGCCCTGGACCTGGGCTTGCCCCTGGCCTCCACGGCCTCCGGCGCGTCCGGCGCGGGCTCCTCCGGGCCTGCCGTGTCCGAGGTGTCCGGGGCGTCCGAGGTGTCCGCCCGGCTCACCGTCCCCATCCGCCGGGGCAGGGCGCCGCGCCGCGCCGGAGGCGGCGCGGCCTCGCGGGTGCTGGGCTTGGGCGTCTCCAGCCGGTGCGGCCCGGCCGAGGCCGCCGTGTTCGGCGGTTCGGTGCGGTCGGGGGGAGGCGCTCCGGCCCGTCCGCCCTCGCGGCCCCGGCGGCGGCGCTCGGACAGCACCTCGGCGAACAGCGGCACCGCCACGGTGACCGCCAGCCCGAGGAACAGCGTCATCACGACCAGGCGGATCTTGTCGGTGGACACCCGCGTCGCCTGCGGGGTCGCGCTGATGACGTTCATCCTGATCTGCGCGTGCGGCGCCACGCTCTCCTGCGCCTGGAGCCTGGCCAGCCGCTCGGGCACGACGGCGAGCAGCGCGTCGAGCGTCGCCTTGGTGCCGGCGGCGTCGGAGCCGCTCGCCTCGATGGCCAGAACCGGTCCGGTCGAGTCGGGCGCGACCCCGACCACGTAGCCGGCGGTCCCGCCCTTCGCCCGGATCGCGGCGGCCGTCCGCGGGTCCATCATCTCCCGGCCGACGACCTCCGCGGTGACCGTCAGCGAGCTGTCGAAGACCAGCCACGGGTTGCCGCCCGCCTGCTTGGCCTGGACGGGCGAGGAGAGCAGTACCGCGGTGGCCTTCGCCTCGTACTTCCACGGCGTGACCAGGGCGATCGCGCCCGAGCCCGCCAGCGCCGCGAGGAGCAGCGGCACCGTCAGCCACCATCTCCGCAGCAGGGTCCCCACCCAGTCGAGCAGATCCACCGGTCTCCCCTCACGCGCCCGTCGTCCCTGTGACGGCCGTGCCCGGCCGTGCCCCTCCGCCGCCGTCATGGTCATCCGGCCGGTACCTCGTGGCCACACCCGGCGAGCACGCCCGTCCAGCGCCTCTCCCATGCCACGATGTCACGCAATCGTGGGACTGGAGCGGTTTGTGGCGATACGAGATTTCGTGGTCGCGCTGCGGCGCAACCCGCTGGTGACGATCCTCGCCGTGGTCTTGACGGCGCTGGCCGTCGTGCGCGTGGAACTGGCCGCGCCGCGCTACGAGGCGCGCACGGTCGTCACGTTCCTGACGCCGCCCTCGTCGTTCCCCCGCAACGTCTACGCGAGCTTCACGCCCGCGCTCGTCACGATGGCGGAGGTCTCGTCCCGCTGGCTCGACTCGGCGGACGGGCGGCGCGCCGTCCGCGCGGCGGGCGGCCGCGGCGGGTTCGAGGTCGCGCTCGCCAACCGGGGCAACCAGGAGCAGCCCATCCACGACCAGCCCTACCTCGTCCTGACCGTGAGCGCGGGCAGCGCGGAGGGCGCGCGGGGGACGCTGCTGAAGCTGCTCGGCGTGCTGAACGACCGGGTCCGCTCGGTGCAGGCGTCCCAGGGCGCGCGGCCCGGCTCGTTCATCACCTGGCGGGTCGCGGCGGGCAGCGACCGGGCCGTGCCCGCGACCGGCCGGCCCTCCCGCGCGTTCCTCGCGATCGCGCTGATCGGGGGGATCGGCGGGACGTGCGCCGCGGTCACGGCCGACCGCCGCCGGAGGCGGAGGACGAGCGCGCCGAGCGCGACGACCGGCCCCGCCCGGGCATCCGCTTCCGCGTGACCTCCAGGGCCACCTCCCGCGCCACCAGGACGACGAACGCGAAGTTCGTGGTGAAGTAGCGGGGCCCGAGCCGCATCGGCTCCTGGATGCAGCGGTAGAGCCACTCCAGCCCGCGCCGCTGCCACCACTCCGGCGCGCGGCGCACCTCCCCGGCGAGGACGTCGAACGTCCCGCCGACGCCGTGCACGACCTGCGCGCCGGTCCGCGCCGACCAGTCCTGGACGAACAGCTCCTTCATCGGCGAGGAGACGCCGATGAACAGCAGGTCGGCCTCCGCCGCGCGGATCTCGTCGGCGACGCCGGGGGCCTCGGCGGTGGAGAAGTAGCCGTGCCGCGTCCCGGCCACGACGAGGCCGGGGAAGCGGCGGCGGACCTCGGCGACCGTCCGGTCCAGGACCTCCTGCCGGGCGCCGAGGAAGAACACGCGGTGGCCGCGCCGCTCCGCCTCGGGCAGCAGCGTCAGCATCAGGTCGATGCCCGCGACCCGCTCCGGCAGGGGCCTGCGCAGCAGCGCGGAGGCCCACACGACCGACTGCCCGTCGGCGAGGACGAGGTCGCAGCCGAGCACGGCGCGGCTCAGCCGGGGGTCCTTGCGCAGCCGTACGATCTTCGCCGCGTTCAGCACGCCGATCGTGATCGGCGACCGTTCCTCGACCGCCTTGACGCAGCGCGCGACGGTCTCGTCGATGGTCAGCGGGTCCAGGTGGACGCCGAGGAAACGCCGCCGGTCCGGCTCGGAACGCTGCGCCTTCATCGTCACTCCCGTGCGGTGGGGGAGAGCCAGGTGTGCAGAAGCCACCCGAGCTCGTAGGGACGGCACTCCCGGTCGATCGCGACCGGGGGGAACCTTCGGTCAAGGGAGCGGAACCGCAGGCCGGGGCGCAGCCTCGTGGACGCCGCGCGCACACCCCGGACGACCTTGCGGGGGTCGTCCCTGGCGACCTTGCGCCAGGTCATGACGGGTTCGCCGGGCTCGCCGCCCGGCAGCAGCGACGCGCCGGTCTCGGCCGGCGCGGTCAGCCACCGCACGCCCCTGGCGATCGCCGCGAGCCGCCCGTCCCCGCCCGCGTCGGCGAGGTCGAGCAGCGCCATCGGCGCCATCGCGTGCTGGTGGACGCTGTAGACGGGGTAGCCCTCGACGACCCCGCCGGTGCGGGCGTCGTAGTGCCACCACCACTGGCCCGCCGCGCCCTGCGCCGCGCAGATGCGGCCCGCCACCCGGTCGGCGGCGGCCACCGACCGGTCGTCGCCGATCCGGGCCAGCGCCTGGACGGGGTAGACCTGGTCGGCGAAGCAGCCGACGTGGGCGCGGTAGCGGGGGACGAGGCCCGTGCCGCCCACCTCGTGCGCGAACAGGGGGCGCCCGTCCAGCCCGGCGAGCAGCCGGTCGCGGGCGCGTTCGAGGTGGCCCTCGGTACCGGACGCGGCGCCGGACGCGGCGCCCGCGTCGCGCGCGGCCGCCAGCGCCGAGGCGACCCACGCCGCGTCCACGGTGAAGACCGGCCGCTCTCCCGGCGGGTCGGCGGCGGCGAGCCGGGCGAGCGCGGGCTCCAGCGCGCCATGGCCGGTCTCGGCCGCCGCCCAGCAGATCAGCGCGATGTCGCCGAGCGAGGTGATCTCCCCGGGCCCGGTGTCGCCCAGCCGGGCGACGAGCGCGCCGACCACCTCGGCGACCGAGTCGCCGCCGAGTGCCGCGCGCTGGTCGTCCTCGGGCAGGAACGCCGCGCCGAGCGCGACGATGGCCGCGTACCGGACGCTCGTCCCCGCCGGGCGCGCCGGGTCGCCGCGCATCGTGAAGACGAACCCGCCGTCCTCGCTGGTGCGCATCCTCGGCAGGCCCCGGAGGGCGCGCCGCAGCAGCTCGGCGACCACGTCGCGGGCGGCCGGATCGGTCTCGGCGAGGCGCCGCAGCCGGGGCCCGTCGGTGCGGGCCAGGGAGCCGCCCCCGGTCACGCTCACGAGCGCTTCACCGCGACGAGCGACTTGGTCAGCCCGGCGACCCGCTCGGACAGCACCACCGAGTGCGGGAAGTAGGCGCGCATCTCGGTGCGGCTGAGCAGCTCCACGTCCAGGACGGCGCGCAGCGCCGCCGCCCGGTCGGCGGGCGGCGTGTGCACCAGCGGCCAGTGCCGGGCCACGGTCGCCCGCGCGGCGGCGGGCAGGAACTGCATGCCCGGGCACACCCAGTGCGGCTCGACCGGGAAGTACCGGTAGGGCGTCTGGATCCAGTGCCGGTCGGCGAGCCGGTGCACCGCGTCGGCGAACATGCGGCGCCGGGCGTGCCCGCCGACGTGCTCGACCACCGAGTTCGAGATGACCAGGTCGTAGTCGCCCGCGAGGATCTCGGCGGGCAGCTCGCAGGCGTCGGCGTGGTCGGAGCGCAGCCAGGAGGGCAGGTCCTCCGGCGGCTTCTCCAGGTTGACGATGTGCACCGACGCGGGCCGCACGGGCGCGCGTCGCCACGCCTCCGCCGTGCCGCCGAGGTCGATGACCGCCATCGCCTCTAGCCCGGGAAAAGTCGCGCGCAGCCAGTCCCACCGGCGCGCCCGAAACCGCGCGCCGGCAGAACCGGGCGCGTCCACGAATTGGTTGCGGAAAGCGTGCAGCCGACTCAACAGTTCACCCCGTCCAATGTCGCGCTCATTATTGGTCGGAGTAGCGCTTGGAAAGCCAGGGTTCACGGTGGCCGACTTTGGACAAGGGGGGCCGGTAAACTTCCCGGGGGGTCACGGAGACGCGGGTCTTGATAACGCGGTGGGTCGGTGCCCGCGCTGCGCTGGTCCGGTCCAGCGGACAGGGGGCGGGGTGCTGCCGGGGCCATCGCCCCCGAAATTCGGACGGGTATTCAGCGGGTTGCGGCCGGGGAGAAGGCGTCGGCGAGCAGCAGGCGTGGCGCGCCGGTCCCGTCGGCCGGCACCGTCCACACGTCGGTGCCGCCGCCGCGCAGCAGCCCGTAGCCGACGGTCCGGTCGTCGATCCAGACGGCCTGGTCGTCCACCGAGGCGCGCTCGGCCAGCGCCGTCTCCCGCATCGTGCGCAGGTCCAGGACGTGCAGCCGCCACGGCCGCGCCGGGTCGCCGGTCGCCTTCTTGAACGCGAGCCGGGTGCCGTCCGGCGACAGCGAGGGGCACTCCAGGTTCGTCCGCAGGGTCCGCATCGTGCGAGTGCTCACCCGGCCCTCGACCAGGTAGGTCCGCTCCTTGGTCCGCGCGGTCGCGTAGAAGCGGTCGTCGTCTCGGGTGAAGGTGACGCCCCAGTAGTTCAGGTCGGCCGACCAGTTCCGCCGCCCGTCCTGGAGCAGCCGGAACTTCTCCAGGTCAAGCCACAGCCGCCCGGTCCTGCGGTCGAAGATCCCGGTCCGCGTCGAGAGGTTCTTGCTCTGGTAGTCGTGCCCCTCCACGAACGTGGTCCAGGAGATCATCCGCCCGCTCGCCGACACCTGCGCGCGGCTCGGCGTGCCCTCGACGGGGAACAGGTGGGAGCGCCGCCCCCGCTCGTCCAGGACGATCGCGTACGTCTGGGCGACGGCCTTGCGCTCGACCGTCAGGCACACGCCGGTGCCGCCGGCGGTGTGCACGCGCACGCACGGCGTCTCGGTGATCGTGCGGCTGTTCGGGCTGGTCACGACCGGCGCGCCGGGCGTCCCGGCCAGCCGCACCACCGCGAGCCGGCCCGCCGTCGGCCCGGTGCCGCCCTGCCGGAACACGAGCTGGCCCGGCCTGCCGAGGTCCGGCGCCACCGCGCCGACCGGGCGGGCGGGGGCGGTGGTGTGCCCGGATTCGTCGGTGCCGCAGCCGGACATGAGCGCGGCGAGCGCCGCCGCCACCGCCGTGCCGGAGATCGCCTTGCCGGGGGTCCTCACGGCGTCAGGGTAGGTTCCGGTCACCCTCCCCTAGCTCACCCGACCGAATCCGGCCATCCTGACAAGGGCGGTTCACCGCGTCCTGTTATGGCCACACGCCACTGCCGTGCATTACCTTCCCTTTAACCGCGAGAACTGGCAGCTTAACTGTCGGGTCAGACCCGCATTCGTTCCTTGGAGGGGGAACGGAAGCGGTCTCGGGGAGGAGCGGGGGATGCCCGCATGAGTTTGGTCGATCGTCCTGAAACGACCGTGACACTACGGCCCGCACGACGATCGGGAGGTGCTCGCGGTTGGGTTTCCGATCATGTTCGTCTCGCTATTACTCTGGATTTCTGCTGTGCGCTGGCGGCAGGCGTCAGCGGGTTCGTGTTCCGGTTCGGTGACGACGCCGTCGCACCGCGTCCGGACGCGGCGCTCGCCGCCACGCTGCCGTTCATCTGGGTGTGCTGGGTCGCCGCGACCCGCGCCTACGAGGCCCGGTTCTTCGGCGCCGGCACCGAGGAGTACCGGCGCATCTTCGACGCCGGGATCAGCCTGACCGCCGCCGTGGCGGTCCTGTCCTACGCCACGAAGGCCGAGGTCGCACGCGGGTTCGTGGTGTTCACGCTGCCGGTGGTGACGTTACTGAGCCTGCTCGGCCGCTACCGGCTCCGCAAACACCTGCACGGCCGCCGCGCCAAGGGCGAGTGCCTGCGCCGGGCCGTGGCCGTCGGCCACCGCCAGGCGGTGGCCGAACTCGTCCGCGAGTTCGGCCGCGCCCGCCACCACGGCATGCAGATCGTCGCCGTGTGCCTGCCCGAGGACGGCGGGCCCGCGCGGGTCGGCGGTGTCCCGGTCGAGGGAGGGATGGACGAGGTCGCCGAGGTCGTCCGGCGCTGCCACGCCGACACGGTCGCCGTCCTCGCCTGCCCCGAGCTGGCCGGGGTCGAGCTGCGGCGGCTCGCTTGGCGGCTGGAGAAGACCGACACCGAGCTGCTCGTCGCGTCCGCGCTGCTGGACATCGCGGGGCCGCGCACGTCGATCCGCCCCGTCGCCGGGCTGCCGCTGCTGCACGTCGAGCACCCGGAGCTGACCGGGACGCGGCGGGTGCTGAAGGCGCTGTTCGACCGGGCGGCGGCGGCGGTCGCGCTCGTGCTGCTGAGTCCGCTGTGGGCGCTGACGGCGCTGCTCATCCGGCTGGACGACCCGGGTCCCGCGTTCTTCTCGCAGGTGCGCGTCGGCCTCGGCGGCCGGGCGTTCCGGATGCTGAAGTTCCGCACGATGGTCGTGGACGCCGAGCGCCGCCGCCGCGAGCTCACCGACCCCGACCCCGCGCGCGGGGTGCTGTTCAAGCTCCGCGACGACCCGCGGGTCACCCGGCTCGGGTCCCGGCTGCGGCGCTGGTCCATCGACGAGCTGCCGCAGCTCGTCAACGTGGTGCGCGGCGAGATGTCGCTGGTCGGGCCGCGCCCGCCGCTGCCCGACGAGGTCGACCGCTACGGCGAGGACGTGTTCCGGCGCCTCGCGGTCAAGCCGGGCATGACCGGGCTGTGGCAGGTGAGCGGCCGGTCCGACCTGTCGTGGGAGGAGTCGGTGCGGCTCGACGTCCGGTACATCGAGAACTGGTCGCTGTTCCTGGACGTGCAGATCCTCTGGAAGACGCTCGCGGCCGTGACACGCGGCTCGGGAGCCTACTGACGGGCGGCCCGCCGGGCCGCCCGACCGGCGGCCCGGCGGGCGGCGAAGGGAAGAAATGATCACCTCGATCGCGCACGTGCTCGGCACCCGGCCGAACCTGGTCAAGGCCGCGCCGGTGGTCGCCGCGCTCGGCGACCTGGACCAGAGCGTCCTGCATACGGGCCAGCACTACGACGAACGCCTGTCGAAGGTGTTCTTCGACGAGCTGGGCCTGCCCGAACCCGACGTGAACCTCGGCGTCGGATCGGGCGGGCACGCCGAGCAGACGGCGGCGGTCATGGTGGGTCTGGAGCGCGAGTTCGTCCGGCGCGCCCCGGACCTCGTCGTCGTGTACGGCGACGTGAACTCGACGATCGCCGCCGCGCTGGTCGCGGCCAAGCTGCACATCCCGGTCGCCCATGTGGAGGCCGGGCTGCGCAGCTTCGACATGACGATGCCGGAGGAGGTCAACCGGCGCCTCACCGACCAGCTCTCCGACCTGTGCTTAGTCACGAGCCCGGAGGCGATCGGCCATCTGGCGGCCGAGGGGATCCCGGTCGGCCGCGCGCACCTGGTCGGCAACCCGATGATCGACACGCTGCTCGCCAACCTCGGCAAGTTCGACACCGGCAGGGTGCGGTCGCGGTACGGGCTGCCGGACCGGTACGTGCTGGCGACCATGCACCGGCCCGCCAACGTGGACGCGCCCGGCACCGCCGCCGCTCTCGTGAAGCACCTGCACGGCGTCGCCGACCTGGCCGACGTCGTGATCCCCGTCCACCCGCGCGGACGGGCCAACCTGATCGCCGCCGGACTGGACGCGCACCCCCGCGTCCACGTCCTCGAACCACTCGGCTACATCGACTTCATCGCGGCCGTCCGCGGCGCGGCGGTCGTCGTGACCGACTCGGGCGGGCTCCAGGAGGAGACGACGATGCTGCGGGTGCCGTGCCTGACCGTCCGGCCCAACACCGAACGGCCCATCACCATCACCCACGGCACCAACCGCCTCGTCACGTTCGAGGAACTGGTCCCGGCCGCGCGCAAGGCGCTGGGCGCACCGGAGACACCCCACCGGACGCCACCCCTGTGGGACGGCCACGCAGGCGAACGCATCGCCGACGTCATCCGGAGCTGGAGGGGGGTCGCGTGATGGACCTCGTCGTGATCGGACTCGGCTACGTGGGCCTCCCGCTCGTGCGGGCGGCGTGCCGGGCCGGGCTGCGCACCGGCGGCCTCGACCTCGACGCCCGCGTGGTGGACGGCCTGCGCGCCGGACGCTCGCACATCGACGACGTCTCGCCCGCCGAGGTCGCCGAGATGCTCGGCCAGGGGTTCGAGCCCAGTGTGGACGAGGACATCCTGAACGGCGCGCGGACGGTGGTCATCTGCGTCCCGACCCCCCTCTCCGAGGAGGGCGGGCCCGACCTGACCGCCGTCCGCGGCGCCGCCGAGACGATCGCCCGGCACCTGGAGCCCGGGATGCTGGTGGTGCTGGAGTCGACCACCTACCCGGGCACGACCGACGAGGTCGTCCGGCCGATCCTGGAGAAGTCCGGCCTGGTCGCGGGGGAGGAGTTCCACCTGGCCTTCTCGCCCGAGCGGATCGACCCGGGCAACCCCGTCTACGGCATCCGGAACACACCGAAGATCGTCGGTGGTTTCAGCCCGGCGTGCGCGTCGGCCGCCGCCGCGTTCTACGGCAAGTTCGTCGACCGGGTCGTGGAGGCCAAGGGCACCCGCGAGGCCGAGATGGCCAAGCTGCTGGAGAACACCTACCGCCATGTGAACATCGCGCTCGTGAACGAGATGGCGGTGTTCTGCGACGAGCTGGGCGTGGACCTGTGGGACGCGATCGACTGCGCCGCGACCAAGCCGTTCGGCTTCCAGGCGTTCCGCCCGGGGCCCGGGGTCGGCGGGCACTGCATCCCGATCGACCCGAACTACCTGTCGTACAAGGTCAGGTCGCTGGGCTACCCGTTCCGGTTCGTGGAGCTGGCCCAGGAGATCAACGACCGGATGCCCCGGTACGTCGTCGAACGCGCGCAGCAGCTCCTCAACCGCGAGGGGCGGGCCCTGAAAGGCGCGAAGGTGCTGCTCCTGGGCGTCACCTACAAGGCCGACATCGCCGACCAGCGCGAGTCCCCGGCCCGGCCCGTCGCCCGCCGCCTGGCCCGCCTCGGCGCCGACCTGACCTACCACGACCCGTACGTCGCGTCCTGGCGGGTGGACGGCACCGACGTCCCGCGCGCCGGTGACCTGCCCGCCGCGCTGGAGGCCGCCGACCTGACGGTCGTGCTCACCGGCCACCGGGACTACGACGGCGCGATGCTCGCCCGCCACGCGCGCCTGATCTTCGACGCCGTCGGCCACACCCGCGACGACCCCGGCCCCGCCACCGAACTCCTCTGACGCCCCTGTTCACGCCCGGTCGCCCGGCTCGCCGGGGGCCGTCGCCTTCACACGAGCAGGAGCGGGAGCCCATGCCGGGAACGAAGGACGCTCGCCAGCCGCCGCCCCGAGAACGGGCGGCGCGAACGCGGCACCAGCACCCAGCTCGGCGGGTGCCGCCGCGCGAGCGCGAGGATGCCCCGGACGGGGTCGCCGTCGACCGTGACCATCCGCCAGCGGGCCCCGGCCGGGTCGAGGATCTCCGACAGCCGGGTCAGCGCGGCGATCTCCAGGTCGCCGTTGCGCCAGCACTCCAGGGCCGAGGGGTCGAACGCCGCCGTCCAGGGCGGCCGGGACAGCAGCGCCACCGTCACCGGGCCGCCGGTGGCCGCCGCGAGCCGTGCGGCCTGGTGCGCCGCCATCTCGCGGCGGCCGTCGGTGACGGCGATCAGGTGCCCGCCCGTCCGGCCGCCCGCCCACGCGGGGACGGCGGGCGGTCTGCCCCGCTCGTGGTCGGGCACGGCCTACACCAGCCCGTTCTCGTAGGCGTAGATCACGACCTGGACCCGGTCGCGCACCCCGAGCTTCTGGTAGAGGTGCTTGACGTGCGACTTCACGGTGCTCGCCCCGAGCACGAGCAGTTCGGCCATCTCCTCGTTGCTGTGGCCGCGGACGAGCAGCCGGAAGACGTCCAACTCCCGGTCGGTGAGGTCGGGCATCTCGATCGTCCGCCCGGTGGACAGCGTGGGCCGGCGCGCGAACTCCCGGACGAGCCGCCGCGTCACCGACGCCGACAGCAGCGCCTCGCCCGCCGCGACCTCGTGCACGGCCTCCACGAGCGTGCGTGCGGGCGCGTCCTTGAGGATGAACCCGGTCGCGCCGATGCGCAGCGCCTCGAACAGGTGCTCGTCCTGGTCGAACATCGTGAGGATGATGACCTTGGTGTCGATGCCGGAGCCGGGCGCGCAGATCTCGCGCGTCGCCTCCAGCCCGTCCTTGCGCGGCATGTGGATGTCCATCAGGACGATGTCGGGGTTCAGCAGCCGGACGTCGCGGACGGCCTCGACGCCGTCCGCCGACTCGCCGACGATCGCGATGTCGGGCGCGCCGCCGAAGGTGGCGCGCAGCCCGCCGCGCACCAGCGGCTGGTCGTCGACGATCAGGACGCGGATTTCATGCATCGGCTTCCCCTGTCGTACCAGCGGGCCGTGGACTCGTTGGTCGGAATGCGCGCGCGGACCAGGAAACCGCCGGAGGGCAGTGTTCCGCATTCGAAGGAGCCGTTGACCTCCTGGACCCTTTCCCGGAGCCCGGCAAGCCCGTGGCAGACATTCTGGCGATGCTCGATGAAGGGGACGATCGGCAGGGTGTGGATATCATCGCCGACGGTGCTGGCCGCGCCACTGGCGACGCACAGCTCCAGTTCGTCGCCAAAGCGCAGCGAGGCGCGGACGGGTCCGCCGCCGTGTTTGACGGCGTTGGTGAGCCCTTCCTGCACGATGCGGTACGCGGTGTGCCGCAGCTCCGCCTGGAGCCGGTCCTGCACACCGGCATTCTCCAGCATGACGGTGAAGCCCGCGCCCGGCGTCCGGACGCCGAGTTCGGTGATACCGCCGGCGAGCGTGTGCTCGGAAAAGGATTCCGCGACCGTCGAGGAAACGCGTTCGCGTGTCCTGGTGCGGGCGAGCCGGGCGCCGAGGGCGCCCCGGGCGGGGCCGTCGGAGCCGGTACGGGGATGGGTGCGCAGCTCGCCGACCAGGCGGCGGACGTCGTTCATCGTCGCGTGGACCGCGTCGTCGATCGCTTCGGCGACAGGCTTGGCTCGCGGGGCGACGAGCGGCAGCCGCCGGGCGCACATCGAGACGAGGAGCATCCCGTGCCCCACGGTGTCGTGCAGTTCCCGCGCTATCCGCTGCCGTTCCAGATGAATCGCGGCGCCCACCCGGCGGGACAGCTGCCGGCGCCGCGGCCAGGTCAGTCCGCCGAGTGTGAAGGCGCCCAGCATGAACCCGGTGAGAAACTCGAGATCTACCACGAACTCCCACGTCAAAAGCGGTGTCACTGTATAGGGCATCTTTTCCCCCATGGCCCCGAAGACATCTGACAATTGGTGCAGGTGTGGCGGGGGAACAAAGTGATCGCTGGCACATAACGCTGCGGCCGTGCGCGGAAGTCACCCTGTCCTTCGCCGACTCTATCCCGATACTCATTGGTCTGCAAGAGATTTGTAAGTAAATCCTAAGTGGCCGGGCACCGCGTCTGAAGTGTCATTATCACCCTGTGATCAACTAGCCTTACTGGCCGTGAGAAATGCGGGGAAGGGGAATCGGCTCGTGGTTGTTATCTAGTCAAGAAAGCCGTCGCCATTGTCGGGAACCGCCAGCGGAAGCCGAATACGGACGAGCATGCCGCCGCCCGGCGCCGCGTCCAGACCGACCTCGCCGCCGTGCGCCGAGACCACGGCCGCCACGATCGAGAGGCCGAGCCCGGAGCCGCCGCGGTCGCGCGAACGGGACGCGTCGGCGCGGTAGAACCGCTCGAAGGCGTGCGAACGCTGCTCGGCGGTGAGGCCGGGACCCTCGTCCTCGACCTCGACCACCGCGCCGTCCGACCGCGCGGCGTACCGCACGACCGCCGCCGTTCCGTCCGGCGTGTGCTGGCGGATGTTGGCCAGCAGGTTCGCCAGCACCTGCCGGAGCCGGTGGGCGTCGCCGGCCACGATGAGCGGCCCCTCGCCCTCCAGCGCGACCGGACGCCCCGGCGCGACGGCGCGCGCGTCCGACACAGCGTCGCCGGCGAGCGCGGCGAGGTCGACGGGTTCCCGCTCCAGCGCCCGACCCTGGTCGAGCCGGGCGAGCAGGAGCAGCTCGTCCACCAGCACGCTCATCCGCTCGGCCTCGGACTCGATGCGCGCCATCGCCTTGGCGAGATCCTCGGGGCGTCCCGCCGCGCCGCGCCGGAACAGCTCCGCGTAACCTCGGATCGTCGCGACCGGGGTGCGCAGCTCGTGCGAGGCGTCGGCGACGAAGCGGCGCAGCCGCTCCTCGGCCGCGCGCCGCTCCCGGAACGCCGCCTCGATCTGGCCGAGCATGCCGTTGAGCGCCTGGCCGAGCCGTCCCACCTCGGTTCGCCGGTCGGCACGCCGCACCCGCCGGGTGAGGTCGCCCGCGCCGATGGCGGCGGCCGTCGCGCCGAACTGCTCCAGGGGGCGCAGCCCGCGCTTGACCACCAGCCCGGCCACGAGCGCCACCCCGAGCAGGGCCAGCAGCCCGAACACGGTCATCGAGCCCGCGGTGCGGCCCTCCAGCTCCTCCGACTCGGTGTTCTGGACGCCGAGCACCAGGAAGCGCGTGCGGGGGCCCGCCCCGGCGGGTCCCGGCAGCCAGGCGGTCCGGACGCGGAAGCCCGAGTCGCCGCCGCCGATCGTGAGGAACCGCTCGCCGTCGGGGTTGCGGTCCGTCACGCGCCCCGGCGCCAGGTCGCCGGGCAGCTCGGGGACCGGGCCGTAGTTCACGGTCTGGAGGACCCTGCCGTCCGCCGCCCGGATCTGGAACAGCGACGGGATGGCGCCGTCGGCCGCGAGGACGCGCCACAGGGCCGTCACGTCGTCCGGTGCGGACGCGGTCCTGAGCGCCTCGCGCGACCCGATCACGGCCTCGGCGCGCCTGCCGGGCGAGGTGAGCATCCGCTCGTCCCGCCCGGACGTCCAGTCGCGCACCGCCGCGAACGTCGCCAGCCCGGCGAGGAGCAGGCCGAGCGCCGCCAAGGCCACCGATGACAGGATGAGCCGTCTGCGCAGTGACACGTCCGTGAGTCTCCCGTCGCGTTCTGGCCTGGCGCTGTGCGGACTCTTAGAGAACCTTGTGAGTCAGGATTCCCTGCGTTTTCTATGAACGCGCGGACGGTGGCTGAAGAGCCGTCCGCTGCACTTGCCTCATGGAAACATTCTCCAGGTTCGTGCTACGGCACAAGTTGTTCGTGGCCATGGTCTGGCTCGCCGTCACGGCCGCCGGAGCCTTCGCGGTCACGCAGGTCAGCGACCGCCTTGTCGAGGACTTCGCGCCCGCGGGATCGGCCGCGCGGGACGCCAACCAGGCCATCGACGCGACCTACCGCAGCGGGGGCGACAGCGCGCCCACGGTGCCGGTCATCGTCCTGCCCGAGGGCAGGACCGTGGACGACCCGGCCGTGCGGGCGTCGCTGGCCACCGCGTTCGAGAACGCGGCGAAGCGGCTGGACGCCCGTGTCGTCTCCTACGCCGACACCGGCGACCGGCGCTTCGTCGGCGCCGACGGCCGGACGACCTTCGGTTTCGTCTACCCGCGCCATCCCGCCGGAAAGCCGGTGGACGAGGCGCCCGACATCAGCAAACCCCTGGCACAGATCATTCAGCCCTCCCTGCCGACGGGCGCCACCCTGCGGGTGACGGGGATGGACCTGCTGTCGGAGGGGGCGGGCGAGGAGGGCGTCAGCGTCCTCACCGAGACGCTCGTCGGCGGCGTCGGCGCGCTGCTGGTGCTCGCGTTCGTCTTCGGCTCGTTCCTCGCGTTCGTCCCGCTGCTGATCGCCGTCGTGTCCATCCTCGGTTCGTTCCTCGCCGTGTACGGGTTGACGGAGCTCGGCGAGGTCAACTTCCTCGTGCAGTTCGTGGTCGCGCTCATCGGCCTCGGCGTCGCCGTCGACTACTCCTTGCTGCTGGTGACCCGCTGGCGGGAGGAGCGCGCCCACGGCCACGACGGCGAGGAGGCCGTCCACCGCGCCATGGCCACCGCCGGGCGCTCGGTGGTGTTCAGCGGCGTCGCGGTGAGCATCGGACTGATCGTCATGGTGGTGCTGCCCGTCCCGTTCCTGCGCAGCATCGCCTACGGCGGTGTGATCATCCCGTCCGTCAGCGTGCTGGCGACGCTGACGCTGCTGCCGATCATCCTCGCCACCGCCGGGCCGCGCCTCGACTGGCCCCGGCTGCGCAAGGACTCGCACGCCAGCCGCGCCTGGGCGGCGTGGACCCGCGGCGTCATCCGGTTCCGCTTCCCGGCGGCGCTGGGCGCGATCGCGGTGCTGGTCGCGCTGGCTTTCGGCGGCCTGAACATCCACCTCGGGGAAGCGGGCAGCATCGCGGGGGCCAAGACCGGCCCCGCCCACGACGGCCTCGTCGCGCTGCGGTCGGCGGGAATCGGCTCGGGCGCCCTCACCCCGGTCGACGTGCTCGTCCCGGCGGGGAGCACGCCCGCGCAGGTGGCCTCGCGGCTCGCGGACGTGGAGGGCGTGCGGACGGCCGTCGCGCCGTCCGGCGAGGCGTGGCGGCAGGGCGGGTCTGCCCTGCTCTCGGTGGTCCCGGTGGACGAGGGCGGCACCAACGCCGGCCACGACACCGTCCGGCGGATCCGCGACGCGGTGCCGGCGAAGACCCACGTGGGCGGTGAGGCGGCCAGTGACATCGACTTCATCAACCAGGTGTACGGGGTGTTCCCCTGGATGCTCGGCCTGATCGCGCTGCTCACCTTCGTGCTGCTGGCGCGGGCGTTCCGGTCGCTGGTGCTGCCGCTCAAGGCCGTCGCGCTGAACCTGCTGTCGCTCGCCGCGGTGATCGGCTCGGTCACGCTGATCTGGCAGGAGGGGCACGGCAGCGACGCGGTCTGGGGGATCCCCGCCACCGGCGCGGTCGGCGCGTTCATCCCCTGCCTGATCTTCGCGTTCCTGTACGGGCTGTCGATGGACTACGAGGTCTTCATCCTCGCCCGCATCCGTGAGGAGTACGAGCGCACCGGCTCCACCAGGGAGGCGATCGTGGAGGGCCTCGGCCGGACGGGACGCCTCGTCACCAGCGCCGCGCTGATCCTCTGCCTGGCGTTCGCCTCGATGGCCGCCGCGCCGATGACCGAGGTCAAGGTCTTCGCCACCGGCCTCGGCCTCGGCATCCTGCTGGACGCCACGATCATCCGCGGCATCCTCGTGCCCGCGCTGATCTCGATGTTCGGCGACTGGAACTGGTGGCTGCCCGCCTGGGCCGCGCGGATCCTGCGGGTCCCGCCGTCCAGGGCGGTCGCCCGCCCGGAGGCGCCGGAGCTCGTTTCCGTGCCCGGCCCCGCCGGCACCTGATCGGCCCCGGTCACCGGAAGGCCCGGGACGCGCCCCGTGCGTCCCGGGCCTTCGTGCGCTCGGCGTGCGCCCGGCGTGCGTTTCGGCGCGCGCCCGGCGCCGCCGTCAGTGGTCTTTGGGGAGCCGTAGGACGTATCCGACGCGCGGGATGGTGTGGATCAGCGGCGGGTCGATGGCGTCGACCTTCCGGCGCAGGTAGCTGACATAGGTCTGCACGACGCCGTCGTTGCCGCCGTGGTCGTAGTTCCAGACGTGGTCGAGGATCTGCCGCTTGGTCAGGACGCGCCCCGCGTTGATGACGAGGTAGCGCAGCAGCTTGAACTCCGTGGGCGTCAGGTCGAGCGACTCGCCCTTGCGGCGCACCTCGTACGCCTCCTCGTCGATCACGAGGTCGGCGAACGACAGCCGCGCCTCGGCGGGTTCGGCGCTGCTCGTGCGCCGCAGCACGGCCCGGATCCGGGCGATCAGCTCCTCCAGGCTGAACGGCTTGGTGACGTAGTCGTCGCCGCCCACGGTCAATCCGGCGATCTTGTCTTCGGTGGCGTCCCGCGCGGTGAGGAAGACGACCGGCGCCGCGCATCCCTCGCGGCGGAGCCGGTGGCACGCGTCCAGCCCCGACCCGTCCGGGAGCATCACGTCGAGCACGATCAGGTCGGGTCGGAACTCGGTCACTTTCGCTGCCGTCTCGGCGCACGTCCCGGCGACCTCGGCGGTGTACCCCTCATACCGCAGAGCCGTGGCGACCAGGTCGGCGAGGTAGGGCTCGTCGTCTACGACGAGAACGCGCTGTGCGGGCTGATTCATGACTCCCAGTGTGAACCGCCGACCTTGGAGAACACAGAGAAAGCCGTGTGAGGGATCTACACGTGCCCGGGCGATCACCGGGGGCCGCCTCCTCCGGAGGGTCCGCCGATCGGCCTGCCGGGGGACGAATGGCCTCCCGCGGTAGGTGGAAGACGAAAGGCGGCCCGTTCCGTAGCGTCCCATCCGACGGAGTCCAAGGCGGTGCCGACGCGGTTCCGGCGTAGTCGTCGACGGAAAGGGGCGGTCCATGAAATCGGAATTCGACCTGTCCGGTGAGCATATCCTGGTGACCGGCGGGTCGCGGGGAATCGGCCGGGCGGTCGTGCTGGCGCTCGCCCGGGGTGGCGCGCGGGTCACCGCGTCCTATGTCAGCGGCGGCGAGGCGGTCGAGGCCCTCGACAAGACCCTCGCGGGCCTGGGCGCCGACTACCAGCTCGTACGCGCGGACGCGGCGAAGGCGGCCGACGTCTCCGCGCTCGTGGAGCGCGCGCACGAGCGTTTCGGCGGGCTGGCCGGGGTCGTCAACAACGCCGGGGTCGTCAGCCACCGCACGATCGACGACCTGGAGCCCGAGGAATGGCACCGCGTCCTCGACGTGAACCTCACCGGAATGTACCTGACCGTCCAGGCCGCGCTGAAACGGCTGGAGCCGGGCGCATCCATCGTCAATGTCACCTCGGCCGTCGCGTTCCGCGGAATGGCGGGACGGGTGCATTACACCGCCGCGAAATCAGGGGTCACCGGGCTCACCCGCTCCCTGTGCAAGGAACTCGGGCCGCGCGGATTCCGGGTGAACGGCATCGCCCCCGGGCTGGTGGAGACCGACCAGATGAGCGGTGTTCCGCAGGCGGCGCGCGACCGCTACTCCGGCATGATCGCGCTCGGCCGGATCGCCGATCCCGCCGAGGTCGCCGGGCCGGTGCTGTTCCTGCTCAGCGACGCCGCCCGCTACGTCACCGGCGCGACCCTGCACGTGGACGGCGGGATCTGATGATCAGGGCCACCCTGCGGATGCGCGTCCGCCCCGGCGGGGGCGCGGCGTTCGAGCGGGCCTTCGCCGCGGTCGCCGACGCGACCAGCCGCGAGCCCGCGAACCTCCGCCAGTCGCTGCTGCGCGGCGACGAACCCGACAGTTACGTGATCACGAGTGACTGGGCGAGCCTCGACGCGTTCCGCGCGTTCGAGAGCAGCCCCGAGCAGGACCGGCTGACGGCGCCGCTGCGCGAGCTGCGGCTGTCGGCCGACATGCGCGTCGATGAGATCGTCCGGCACGTCGACGCCGCCGAGCCCGAGACCCGCCGGGCCGATCAGGAGAAGGAGTCGAGATGACCGTACGGGTGATGGTGTTCGCGTCCGTCAAGGAGGACCAGCGCGGCCCGTTCGAGGCCGCCTATACCGAGGTCGCGTCCACGGTGGCGGGCACGCCGGGACACGTCCGCGACGAGCTGCTGCGCGACGACGCCCGACCGGGCGGCTACATCCTGCTGAGCGAGTGGGAGAGCGAGGAGCAGTTCCGCGCCTGGGAGGACGCGCCCGTCCACCGGCGGGCGACGACGCCGATGCGGCCGTACTGGGCGGGGCGGATCGAACGGAAGATCTACCCGGTGCGGGCGACCGCGGACGGTGTCAGGCCGGGCGAGGGGGCATGAGGGTCCCGGACGACGGCGGCGTCGCGATCGTCGGCGGCGGCATCGGCGGGCTGACCGCCGCGGTCGCGCTGCGCGGGATCGGCGTCCGGACCACGGTGCACGAGCGCGCGCCCGACCTGGGCCGGATCCAGACCGGCGGCGGCCTGATGCTGTGGCACAACGCGGTCCGCGCGCTCCACCTCCTCGGCCTCCGGGACGAGCTGGCCAAGATCGGGCACGAGATCCGGGCGCAGGAGTTCCACTCCTGGCGGGGCCGGCGGCTGGCGCGGTGGCCGGTGGCCGAGATCAGCGAGCGGACCGGCGTGCCCGTCTACGCGGTGAGCCGCCCGGAGCTGCACCGCATGCTGACCGGCCAGGTCGGCGCCGACCTGCGGCTCGGCTCCCGGTGCACCGGGTTCGCCACCGGGCGGGACGGCGCCACGCTGCGGCTGTCCCGGTCCGGCGGGCGGAGCGAGGAGGTCCACCGCGACCTGCTCGTCGGCGCGGACGGGCTGCGCTCGACCGTCCGGGCCGCGCTGATGCCCTACGAGCCGCCGCCCCGCTACGCCGGGTACACCGCGTGGCAGGGCGTCGTCCCGGACCCGGGCGTCCGGCCGGGGGTGTTCGTCAACATCTGGGGACGGGGCCGCCGGTTCGTCTACTACCCGCTCGCGGACGGCCTCGTCTACTGGGACGCCATCACCAGCGACCGGATCGGCCACGGGCTGGACGCGCTCGGCGCCACCGGCGGGGAGATCGTGACCGAGCAGTTCGCGGGCTGGCCCGACCCGGTCGCCGCGCTCGTCGCCGCCACCCCGCCCGAAGAGATCACCCCCATCGACATCTACGACCGCGACCCCGTCCGCCGCTGGAGCACCGGCCGGGTCACGCTGCTCGGCGACGCCGCCCACCCGATGGCCTTCAACCTCGGCCAGGGCGGCTGCCAGTCGATCGAGGACGCGCTCGTGCTCCGCCAGTGCGTGGACGAGGCCGGCCCGACCGGCGCGGCGCTGGAGCTGTACGAGCGGCGCCGGCTGCCGCGCACGACCACGATCGTCCGGCGGTCGCGGGCCATCGGCTCGCTGTCGCGCTGGCAGAACCCCGCGCTGTGCCGGGTCCGCGAGGGCTTCATGCGGATCGCGTTCCGGCGCCTCGTCTACCGCAAGACCGCCGACCTGATCACCGCAACCGACTACTAGAGGAGGCGACCGCGATGCTCGCGAGGACGCTGTCCATGGTCGTGCTGTTCGGCAGCGGCACGGTGGCGGGCACCCTGTTCGCCGTGTGGCGCGCGATCGTGCCCACCCTCGTCGCGCTGCCGGGGGACCGCTACGTGCAGGTGCATCAGCTGCTCGACCGGCGGTTCGATCCGCTGCTGCCGTGGGTGACCCGCGTGACGATGGCGACCGCCGTGGTGTTCGCGCTGCTGCCGGTCGGGCTCACCGCGCGGCTGCTGTGCGGCGCGGGGCTCGCCATGTCCGTCCTGGTCGCGGTGGTCTCCGACACCCGCAACGTGCCGATCAACCGCACGATCTCCGGGTGGGACCCCGAGGCGGCCCCGGCCGGCTGGGACGACCTGCGCGCCCGCTGGTGCCGCGCCAACTCCGTTCGAACGGCGTTCGCGCTGGCCGGGTTCGGCCTGTACGCGCTCGCCGCACTGTCCATCGACTGACCGGCTCGCAGAAGCTCACCGAAAGGGAGTTCACCGTGGAACGTCACGCGATCATGTTCAGGATCAAGCCCGGCACCGAGGAGGCGGTCAAGGAGCTGCTCGCCGGGTACGCGCCGCCCGAGTGGACGGCGCCCGACGGCACCCGGCTGGTCAGCACCTCGGTGTTCCTCAAGGACGACCTCGTCGTCCGGATGATCGAGATCGAGGGGAACCTGCCCGGCCTGATGGCGCACCTGTCGTCGCAGCCCGAGATCCGGCGGGTCGAGCGGGAGATCTCCCAGTACCTCGCCGAGGAGCGCGACACCAGCACCCCCGAGGGGACCCGCGACTTCTTCATCAACTCGCTCATGCGGCACGTCACGACGCGCCGCTCCGAACCCGCGCAGGCCCCCGCGTGAGCCCCCTCGGGACGCCGCCCGCCGGGATGATGATCGACGTCCACGGGCACCTGGCCGCCGCGGGCGCGGGCGGGCTCGGGCCGCCGAGCCTGTTCGACCCCGAGGGCTCGATCGAGGCCAAGCGCGAGCAGGGCATCGGGCTCACGGTGATCGGCAGCCCGTGCGGCGCGGGCTCGATGCTGCCCGGCGCGGCGGCGGACAACTACAAGCAGCCCGTCGCCAAGGTCCGCGCGTACAACGAGGCGATCGGCGACCTCGTCGACCGCTTCCCGGACGCGCTGCGCGCCTACGCCTACCTCGACCCGTTCGGCGGGGACGCGATGCTGGAGCAGGCAGCCGAGCTGACGAGGGACCCGCGCTTCGTCGGGCTGATCGTCAACAGCAGCGTCGACGGGGAGTACCTGAGCGCGCCGCGCGCGGACGGCTTCTTCGCGATGGCCGCCGAGACGGGCGTGCCGGTGCTGGTGCATCCGCCCGCCGCGCCGGTCGGGACGGCCGCGATGGGCGGGCACCTCGGCCTCGTCGAGCACGCGGTCAGGCCGTGCGACATCACGGCGGGCATCGCCGCGATCGTGTGCGCGGGCTGGCTGGAGCGCTACCCCGCCGTCCGGCTGATCGCCGCGGGCGGCGGTGGCGGGCTCGCGCACCTCCCGGAGAAGCTGGACGCGGCGATGCGCCCGTGGCCGGGCCAGCCGCCGTCGGGCCCGCACGGTTCGCCGGGGACGGTGGTGCCGAGCGAGTCGCTCGCCCGGATCCACGTCGACACCTCCTTTCCGAACGCGGCGCAGCTGCGCGCCAACCTGACGACGTTCTCCGCCTCCCAGATCCTTCTCGGAACGGATGCGCCGCCATTGATGGACCAGCTGAAGCCCATTACCGACATCATCGCGAGCGAACTGCGCGACCCGGCCGAACGCGAGCGGGTCGCCTGGCGGAACGCGGCGGAGCTCTTCGATCTGGCCTGACCTGCCATGAACTTCTCCTGAACCTGCCCTGACCATTTTCCAATCGACGGCCGCGCACCTGGCCCCCGGGGTGCGCGGCCGTCGGCATGCCCGGACACGTGGGGCTTCTCCACCTTGCGGAGGATGGTCCGGCTTCGGTGAGGAGGCCGCAATTCACGTCGGCGGGGGAAGACCCGGCCCGTCCTGACATTTAACGTGAAGGCGATTCCAAGGGAAACCTAAGGAGCACCTGTGACCGACCGGATTCTCATAGTCGCACGAATGCGACCTGATTCAGCCGACGCGGTGGCCGGGTTGTTCGGCGCGTCCGACGAGACGGAACTGCCCCGGGTCCTCGGGGTGACCCGCCGGAATCTCTTCCGGTACCAGGATCTGTACTTCCACTACGCCGAGTTCGCCGGCCCCGCGTCCGAGGCGATGGCCGTGGCGCGGGAGCGCGGCGACTTCCGGCGGCTGAGCGACGAGCTGAGCCCGCACATCGCGCCGTTCGACCCGGCGACCTGGCGCGGCCCCGCCGACGCGATGGCGCGCGGCTTCTACGAGTGGACGGGGGACGCCCGATGACCGCCCTCGACGCGCGCGGCGCCGCGCTCGCCGCGGACCCGGCGGAGGAGAAGTGGCTCCGGTGCGGGCGGTGCGGCGTGTCGGTCTACATCCCGCGCCTCGTCCGCAACCGGCACGTGTGCCCCGAGTGCGGGCACCACCGCCGCCTCGGCGCCCGCGAGCGCCTCGACGTCCTGGTGGACGAGGGGTCCTTCAGCCCGGCGGAGCAGGTGCGCGGCGCGGACCCGCTCGGGTTCAGCGACTCCCGCCCCTACACCGACCGGCTCGCGGCGGCGCGGCGGCGGACCGGCCTCGCGGACGCGATGCTCTACGGCGGCGCCGCGATCGGCGGGCACCCGGTCATGGTCGCGGTCATGGACTTCGGGTTCATGGGCGGCAGCATGGGCTCGGCGGTCGGCGAGACGGTGGCGCGGGCGGCCGAGGAGGCCGAGGCGCGGCGGTGGCCGCTGGTCCTGGTCGCCGGGTCCGGCGGCGCCCGGATGCAGGAGGGCGCGCTCTCGCTGATGCAGATGGCGAAGACGGCGCAGGCCCTCGAACGGCTCCGGGACGCGGGCGTGCCGTCGGTCTGCGTGCTGACCGACCCGACGTTCGGCGGCGTCACCGCGTCGTTCGCGACGCTGACCGACCTGCTGGTCGCCGAGCGCGGCGGCCTGATCGGGTTCGCCGGGCCGCGCGTGATCGAGGCCGCGACCCGGGAGACGCTGCCCGCCGGGTTCCAGACGGCGGAGTACCTCAAGGAACAGGGCATGCTCGACCGGGTGGAGCCGCGCGACGGCCTGCGCCCGCTCCTCGCCCGGCTGCTGACCCTGCTCGCGGGCGACCGCAAGCCGCCGTCCGGCGCCTCCGCCGGGACCGCGGCGAGGACGGCGGCCCGCGCCTCCGGACGCAGCGCGTGGGAGACCGTCCGGCTGGCCCGCGACATCGCCCGGCCGACGACGCTCGACTACATCTGGCGGATCTGCGGCGACTTCGTGGCGCTGCACGGCGACCGGCACTTCCGCGACGACCCGGCGATCGTCGGCGGCATCGGCGACATCGACGGCGTCAGCGTGATGATCATCGGCCACCAGAAGGGCCACGACACCAAGGAGCTCGTCGCCCGCGGGTTCGGGATGCCGGGCCCCGAGGGCTACCGCAAGGCGCTGCGCCTGATGCGCCGGGCCGACACGCTCGGCCTGCCCGTCGTCACGCTCGTCGACACGCAGGGCGCGGCGCCCGGCATCGGCGCCGAGGAGCGCGGCCAGGCGTGGGCGATCTCCGAGTGCGTCGCCGGGATGTCGCGGCTGCGGGTGCCGGTCGTCTCCACCGTCACCGGGGAGGGCGGCAGCGGCGGCGCGCTCGCGCTGGCCGTCGCCAACACCGTGCTGATGATGGAGAACGCCTGCTACTCGGTGATCAGTCCGGAGAGCTGCTCGACGATCCTGCACGGCGACCCGTCGAAGGGCGCCGAGATGGCCGAGGCCCTGCGCGTCACCGCGCCGGAACTGCTCGCGCTCGGCGTCGTCGACGGGGTGGTGGACGAGCCGGAGGGCGGCGCGCAGGCCGACCCCGCCGCGGCCGCCGCGTCCCTGAAGGCCGCCGTGCTGTCCGCGCTCGCGGACCTCGGCGGGCTGGACGGCGGCGAACTGCGCGACCGGCGCCACGCCCGGTTCCGCCGCCAGGGGGTGGTCGTCGATGGCTGAGCCCACCGCGTCCGCCGAGCAGACCGAGCAGACCGAGCAGACCGGCCGGGCCGGCCGGCCCGCACGACCCGCCGAGCAGCCGGGGCACGAGTCGCTGCGGCTGCTCCGCGAGGAGGTCAGCCACCTCGTCAAGACCGTCCCCGGGCCGGTCACCAGCGTCTCCGCGCGCCTCGGCGAATGCGTTCTCGAGGTCACCTGGGCGTCGCAGGCCGCCCCGGACGTCGAGCGCACCGTCATCGCCGCCCCGGCCCCCGCGGAGGCTTCCGCGGAGGCCCCCGCGCCGCCCGCCGACGACACGCTCAAGCGCGTCACCGCCCCGCTCGTCGGGACGTTCTACGTGGCGCCCGAGCCCGGCGCGCCCCCGTTCGTCCAGCCGGGCGACCGGATCGAGGCCGGCCAGACGATCGGGATCGTCGAGGCGATGAAGCTGATGAACCCGGTCGTGTCCGACTGGGCCGGCGAGGTGCTCCAGGTGATGGCGGCCGACGCCGAGCCGGTGGAGTTCGGGCAGGTCCTCGTCAGGGTCAGGACGGAGCGGACATGAGCCGCCCGATCGGCACGGTGCTGATCGCCAACCGGGGCGAGATCGCGTTGCGGGTGGCGCGCTCCTGCCGCGAGATGGGAGTGCGCAGCGTGGCGGTCTACTCGACCGCCGACCGCGACTCCGCCGTCGTCCGGTACGCGGACGAGGCGGTGCACATCGGGCCCGCGCCGGCCCGCCGCAGCTACCTGTACGTGCCGAACATCGTCGAGGCCGCGTTGCGCACCGGCGCCGACGCCGTCCACCCGGGCTACGGGTTCCTGTCCGAGGACCCCGACTTCGCGCAGGTGTGCGCGGAGAACGGGCTCGCCTTCATCGGCCCGCGCCCGGACGTGATGGAGTGCGTCGGCGACAAGGCCCGGGTCCGCGCGCTCATGGGCGCGGCCGGCCTGCCGCTGCTGCCGGGCAGCGACGGCAGCGTGCCGACGCTCGCGGCCGCCGAGGAGGTCGCCGCCGAGATCGGCTACCCGGTGATCGTGAAGGCGGCGGCCGGGGGCGGCGGGCGCGGCATCGAGGTCGCCCGCGACCGCGCCGACCTCCAGGAGGTGTTCCGCCGGACGACCGCGCTCGCGCGCCAGGTGTTCGGGATCGGGGACGTCTACCTGGAGAAGTTCGTCCCGGCGGCGCGGCACGTGGAGGTCCAGCTCCTCTGCGACGAGCACGGCGCGGCCGTCCACCTGGGGGAGCGGGACTGCTCGCTGCAACGCCGCAACCAGAAGCTCGTGGAGGAGTCGCCGTCGCCGGGGCTGGCCGGGGACCTGCGCGACGCGCTGGGCGAGTACGCCCTCACGGGGGCGCGCGCCGTCGGCTACACCGGCGCGGGGACGATGGAGTTCCTCGTCGACACCTCCGGCGCGCTCACGTTCATGGAGATCAACGGGCGCATCCAGGTCGAGCACCCCGTCACCGAGATGATGACCGGGATCGACCTCGTCAAGGAGCAGATCCGCGTCGCCGCCGGGGAGCCCCTCGGGTACGGGCAGGACGACGTCCGCCCGCACGGCGCGGCGCTGGAGTGCCGCGTCAACGCCGAGGACCCGGCCGCCGGGTTCCGGCCCACCCCGGGACGCCTTGAGGTGTTCCGCCCGCCGGGCGGCCCGGGGGTGCGGGTCGACTCGGGGTTCGCGCAGGGCGACTCCGTCCCGCCGAACTACGACTCGCTCATCGCCAAGCTCGTCACCTGGGCGCCGACCCGGGACGAGGCGATCGAGCGGGCGCTGCGCGGGCTCGCCGAGTTCGCCGTGCGGGGCCCCGGCGTCGCCACGACCATCCCGCTGCTCCAGCGCCTGCTGACGCACCCGGTGTTCGTCCGGGGCGAGCACACGACCCGATTCGTCGACGCACTCATGGCCGGGCCCAGACCGGCCGAGGAACAGGAGAGATAAGCGATGCCCACGCAGCACATCACCGACGCGGACGTCCTGGAACTGCTCGTCGCCGTCGGGTTGGACCGCGCCGCCGGCGCCGAGTCGCTCGCCCGCTCGTTCGAGGACCTCAACCTCGACTCGCTGGCCCGGATGGAGATCGCCACCCGGATCCAGGACCGCTACGACATCGACGTCGAGGAGGACCTGACCGCCGAGCTGACCCCCGAGGGGCTGCGGCGCATGGTCGTCGAACGCCGTCCCGCCGCCTGACCCGCCGGAAACCGCACGCCCGAGGGAGCCCACCGTGATCGGACACACCGACAACGCCATCGAGATCGACGCGCCCGTCCCCTTCGTCTTCGCGCGGACCAACGACGTGCGGAGCTGGCCGGAGCTGTTCAGCGAGTACGCCAAGGCCGAGATCCTGGAGGAGGGGACGGACTCGGTCACCTTCCGCCTCACCATGCACCCGGACGAGCAGGGCCGCGAGTGGGCCTGGGTGTCGACCCGGGCCTGGGACACGAGCACCTGGACCGTCCGGTCCCGGCGGGTCGAGAAGGGCCCGTTCGAGTTCATGAACATCACCTGGACGTTCGAGGAGCTGGCGCCCGACCGCACCCGCATGCGCTGGGTGCAGGACTTCGAGATGAAGGAGGGCGCGCCGCTGGACACCGCCGGGATGACCGAGCGGATCAACGCCAACACCGCCGTCCAGATGGATCTGATCAAGGACAGGCTGGAGCGGCGGCGCCGGACGGTCGTCGGCTTCCACGACGTGCCCGCCAACCGGCGGCGCGGCGGCGACCTGCGCGCGATGGTGTCGCCCGCGACGTCGGGCTCGACGTCCGGGTTCTGCGGGGCGGTGCGGCTCGCGCCGGGCGAGAAGGTCACCGAGCACTACCACCCCTACTCCGAGGAGTACCTGTTCGTCGCGACCGGCGAGTTGCGGGTCGAACTGGACGGCGAGCCGATGGCGGTCGGCGCCGAGCAGGCGCTGCTGATCCCGCGCGACGTCCGGCACCGGCTCGTGAACGAGGGGGACGCGGAGGTCCTCGCGGTGTTCCAGCTCAGCCCGCTCGCGCCGCGGCCGGAGCTCGGCCACGTCGACACCGAGGAGTACCCCGGGGAGGCGTCGTGAGGCGCGTCGCGGTCACCGGGATCGGGGTCGTCGCGCCCGGCGGCCCGTCCCGCGAGGAGTTCTGGCAGCGGATCGTGGACGGCAAGCCCGCGATCCGGCGGATCAGCGCGTTCGAGCCGTCCGGCTACCGGTCGCAGATCGCCGCCGAGATCGACTTCGACCCGGCCCGGTACGGGCTGACGCCGCGTGAGACGCGGCGGATGGACCGGTTCGTCCAGTTCGCGGTGGCCTGTGCGGACGAGGCGCTCGCCGACTCCGGGATCGAGCCGGCGGACCGGGACCGGGTCGGGGTGTCGCTCGGCTCCGCCGTCGGCGCGACGATCACACTGGAGGACGAGTACGTGGTCGCGAGCGACCACGGCCGCGACTGGGTCGTCGACCACCGGCACGCGATGCCGTTCCTGTACCAGGCGCTCGTGCCGTCCAGCGCGGCGGCGGAGCTGTCGGTCCGCTACGGGGCGCGCGGCCCGGCGGCGGTCGTGTCGACCGGCTGCACGTCCGGGATCGACGCGCTCGGGCACGCCCTCCAGCTCATCCAGGACGACGAGGCCGACGTGATGATCGCCGGGGCGGCCGACGCGCCGATCTCCCCGATCACGGTCGCGTGCTTCGACGCGATCCGGGCGACGACCCCGTCCAACGACGACCCGGAGCAGGCGTCCCGCCCGTTCGACAACGACCGCCGGGGCTTCGTGCTCGGCGAGGGCGCCGCCGTCCTCGTGCTGGAGGAGCTGGAGCACGCGCGGGCGCGCGGCGCGGACATCTACTGCGAGGTCAGCGGGTACGCGGCCCGCGCCAACGGGTTCCATATGACGGGTCTGCGCCCGGACGGGTTCGAGCTCGGCGTGGCGATCGCCGACGCGCTCGACCAGGCGACGCTGAACCCCGACGACATCGGCTACATCAGCGCGCACGGCTCGGGCACCAAGCAGAACGACCGGCACGAGACCGCCGCCTACAAGCGCGCGCTCGGCGACGCCGCCCGGGACGTGCCGATCAGCTCGATCAAGTCGGTGGTCGGGCACTCGCTCGGCGCGATCGGCTCCATCGAGATGGCGGCGTGCGCGCTGGTCATCGACCGGGGCGTGATCCCGCCGACCGCGAACCTGCACACCCCCGACCCCGAATGCGACCTCGACTACACGCCGCTCGTGGCGCGGGAGGCCCGCGTCGACCACGTCCTGTCGGCGGGCAGCGGGTTCGGCGGGTTCCAGTCCGCGCTGGTGTTCAGCCGGGCGGGGGCGTCATGAGCCCGCGCCGCGCCGTCATCACCGGGCTCGGGGTCGTCGCGCCGACCGGCATCGGCGTCACCGGGCACTGGGAGGCGACGCTGGCGGGCGAGTGCCGGATCTCGCCCGTCCGCGACTTCGACGCCTCCGCGCTGCCGGTGCGCCTCGCCGGGCAGGTGGACGGGTTCGAGCCCGCGGAGTTCGTCGAGAACCGGCTCGCCGTCCAGACCGACCGGTGGACCTGGCTGGCCCTCGCCGCCACCCAGCTCGGGTTCGTGGACGCCGCGCTCGACCCGGCGAAGGAGGACCCGTTCCAGCTCTCGGTCGTGACGGCGAGCGCGTCCGGCGGCAACGCCTTCGGGCAGCGGGAGATCCAGGCGCTGTGGCAGGAGGGCCCGCGCCAGGTCAGCGCCTACCAGTCGATCGGCTGGTTCTACGCGGCGAGCAGCGGCCAGATCTCGATCAGGCACAAGCTGAAGGGCGCCTGCGGGGTGCTGGTCGCCGACGCGGCGGGGGCGGTGGAGGCGCTCGCGTCGGCCCGCCGCCAGATCGGCCGGGGGCTCGCGGCGGTCGTGACCGGCGGCACCGAGGCGCCGCTGTCGCCGTACGCGCTGGCCTGCCAGACGAGCCAGGGGACGCTGAGCGGCGAGACCGACCCGGCCCGCGCGTACCGTCCGTTCGCCGGCGACGCGACCGGCCACGTGCCGGGGGAGGGCGGCGCGATCCTCGTCGTCGAGGAGCTGGCGCACGCGCGCCGGCGCGGCGCCCCGCAGGTCTACGCGGAGGTCGCGGGCACCGCTTCCACCCACGACGCCTTCCACGTCACCGACACCGCGCCCGACCACACGCAGCTCGCGCGGGCGATCCGGCTGGCGCTCGAACGCGCGGGCGCCGGGCCGGGCGACATCGGCGCCGTCTTCGCCGACGGCGCCGGGGTCCCGGCCCTCGACCGGCTGGAGGCCGCCGCGCTCCGCGAGGTGTTCGGGGCCCGGGGGGTGCCGGTGGCGGTGCCGAAGACCATGACCGGACGGCTGTGCTCCGGCGGCGCGGCCCTCGACCTGGCCTGGGCCGCGCAGGCGCTGAGCACCGGGATCATCCCGCCGTCGGTGAACCTGGCCGGGCGGGACGACCTCGACCTGGTCACCGGGCCGAGGGAGGCGCCGGGCCTCACCGCCGCACTCGTGGTGGCGCGCGGTGCCGGAGGCTTCAACTCGGCGGCCGTCCTGAGGAGGTTCGATGCGTGACACGCAGGCCCGTCACCGGTGGATGGCCGTCGGCTCGGCGCTGCTGCTCGCGCTCCCGCTCGCGGGGGGCGGCGACGCCGAGGCCGAGACGCCTCCGGCCCATGCAGAGGGGGCGCTCCCGAGCGGCGCGACGTGGGTCATGGACGTCCCGTCCGGCTGGAACGGCACCGTCCTGCTCTACAGCCACGGCTACGTCGCCGAGGGGCAGCCGAACCCGGCGCGCAACGCCTCCACCGACGCCGTCCGCGACGCCGCGCTCGCCCGCGGCTACGCGCTGATCGGCTCGTCCTACTCCCGGACGGGCTGGGCGGTCGGCGAGGCCGTCCCCGACCAGCTCGCCACCCTGGAGGAGTTCACCCGCCGCTTCGGCGCGGCGCGCCGTGAGATCGCGTGGGGCACGTCCTACGGCGGCCTCGTCACCACGGCGCTGGCGGAGCGGCACGGCGACCGCTTCGACGGGACCCTCGCGCTGTGCGGCCTGCAACAGGGCGGCGTCGCCCACTTCAACGCCCTGCTCGACACCACCCACGCGGTGAAGACGCTCATCGGCGGGCTCGACGACGTGCCGCTGACCGGCGTGCCCGACCAGGCGACCGCGACGCGCTGGGCGGGCCGGGTGACCGAGGCGCTGCGCCGGGCGCAGGAGACCCCGGAGGGGCGCGCCCGCGTGTCCCTGGCGGCGGCCCTGTACAACCTGCCGTCCTGGCCGGGGCCGATGGTGCCCGAGCCCGCGCCGGACGACTACGACACCTGGGAGGTCAACCAGCACCGGCACATGGTGGGCCCGTTCTTCAACGTCGCCTACACGTGGCGGGCGGAGGCCGAGGCGCGCGCCGGGGGCAACGTCTCCTGGAACCGCGGCGTCGACTACCGCTCGCTCCTCGCCGCGTCGTCCGACCGGAAGGAGGTCGAGGCGCTCTACGGCAAGACGGGCCTGTCCCTGCGCGCCGACCTGCGGGCGCTGAACGCGGGGGCCCGGGTGGCGCCCGAGCCGTCGGCGGTGGCGAACCTGGCGCGCACCGGCCTCTTCAGGGGGAGCCTGCGGGCGCCGATGCTGACCGTCCACACGACGGGCGACGGCGTGGTGCCGATCCAGGTGCAGAACAGGTACCGGCGCCTCGTCGGCGACGGCGCGCTGCTCGGCCAGGCGTACGTCCGGCGGGCGGGCCACTGCGCCTTCACCGCCGGCGAGGTGCTGGCGGCGCTCGGGGCCCTGGAGGCGCGGCTGGACGGGCGGACCTGGTCGCTCGACCCCGCCGCGCTCAACCGGGCCGCGCGGGACATCGACCCGGCCGCGCCCGCGTTCACCCCCGCCGCTCCCGGCCCCTACCTGCGTCCCTTCGACGCCCCGCACCACCCGGACGGAAAGGGAGGCTCGTGATGCGGTTGACGGTGTTCGGCGCGACGGGCGGCATCGGCGGGCCGTTCGTCCGCCAGGCGCTCGACGCGGGCCACGAGGTCACGGCGGTGGTGCGCGGCGACCCGGCGGCCCTCATCGACGGGATGCGGGAGCGCGCGGGCCGGTTCATCGCGGTCCGGGCCGACGTCATGGACCCGGTCGGGGTCGAGCCCCACATCGCCGGCCGCGACGCCGTCGTCTCCGTCCTCGGCTCGCCCGGCCGGGGGCCGTCCACGGTCCGCGTGGAGGGCGCCCGGAGCGTGACGGCGGCGATGGGGAAGGCCGACGTGCGACGCCTCGTGATCGTGAGCACGAGCGCCGCGTTCACCGAGGTGAAGGACGACCCGTTCGCGCGGCTCGTCGTCAAGCCCCTCGTGCGCCGAATCCTCAAGCACCCCTTCGCCGACGCGCGCGGGATGGAGCGGGTCGTCCGCGAGTCCGACCTCGACTGGACGATCGTCCGGTCGCCCCGGCTCACGGGCGGCGGGCTCACCCGCGACTACCGGATGGGCGTGGACGGGGGACTGCGGGGCGCCTACCGCATCTCCCGCGCGGACCTCGCCGACTGCCTGATCGGGATCATCGACGATCCCGACTTCCACCGGGCGACGGTGTCGCCCGGGTACTGACCCGCCCGCTCCTCGGCGCGCTCCCTCGTGAGCAGCCGGCGCCCTTGGTCCTCGTTCCGCCCGTGAGGACCAAGGGCGCTGCCGGGCGCGGGGGGCAGTTCCGGGGTCAGTTCCGCTTGGCCTGGCCGATCACGCCGCAGGCGAAGCGTCCGCCCGCGTCGCCCGTGGCGAGGGACGCGGCGTCCGGCCCCTTCTTGCCGTCGGCGGTGGTGTAGCGGTCGGGGATGTTGGCCTGGTTGTCGGGCAGCGCGTGGATGATGATCGCGCTGCCGTCGGCGTCCAGCAGGTGCTTGGCCTGGAAGCGGTCGGTGACGGTCTCACCGGACCCGCGCCCGTTCTCGTCGACCAGCAGCGTCGGCAGGTCGCCCGAGTGCGAGGGGTGGGTGTGGGTGGAGTCGAGGTTCAGGTGGCCGCCCGCGGTGAAGAACGGGCTGACCTTGCCGGTGTTCGGGTCGACGGCCTCGGGGTCGCACTTGCCGGTCGTGTGGACGTGGAAGCCGTGGAAGCCGGGCGGCAGGTTCCACGCCCGGACCGTCAGCCTCTCGTGGGTGGGGCCCTGGTCGGCGACGGTGAGCGCGCCGACCACGTTGCCCTTGGCGTCGCGGATCTGGGCGGTGAGGGCGCGGTGGCCGCCGTCGGTGGCGGCGTTGACGGCGGCCGATACCGCCACCGTCCCCGCGAGCCCGCCGACCGTGGCCAGCACCGTGAGATGGGCGACCGAAAGGATCTTCTTCATTCCGTCCCTTTCCGGATGGGCGGGCAACGGGGGCAAGGCACCCGCCGGGGCCCTTGGTAGCGCGGCAGGCCCTGCGGCGCAAGGGTTCCGGCGAACCGGGCAGGCAAGGAACAAGGATTGGCAGCGACGGTCAGAACGCAGGTGAAGGGGTCTGGTCTTATCCAAGAATTAATAGGAAACTTACCTATCGGATCGGCCCCACCCCTGTCCCCGCCAAACGGGAGCCACGATGTCCGTCAGGACCCACCCCACGTCCCACGCCCCCCGCACAGCCTCCCATCCCGCCCCCTACGTCCTCGCCGTAGGACGGTTGTTCCTGGCCTGGATCTTCCTCTGGGCCTTCCTCGACAAGCTCTTCGGCTTCGGCAAGCCGACCAAGTCCGGCTGGCTGGACGGGACCTCCCCGTCCAAGGGCTTCCTCAGCCACACCGAAGGCCCCTTCAAGGGCATGTTCCACGCCATGGCAGGTCAGACCTGGGTCGACGCGGCCTTCGTGTTCGGTCTCGGCGGCCTCGGGATCGCGCTGACCCTCGGCATCGGCCTGCGCATCGCCGCGGCGGGTGGAACGCTCCTGCTCCTCAACCTGTGGGCCGCCTCGCTGTGGCCCGAGGCCAACCCGTTCATGGACGAGCACTGGATCTACGCGGCGCTGCTCGTCGCGGCCGCGTACGCCAACGCCGGCGACGTCCTCGGCCTCGGGGGCCCCTGGTCCCGGACGGCCCTCGTCCGCCGCTACCCGTTCCTGCGCTGAGGCCGACTCCCCGCGCTGATATTCAGCGCTGAGCCACCCTCACGGCGGGCCATCGTAATGGCCGGTCCGAAAAAGGCGACCCGCCGTGAGGGGACAGCGACAGATGACCTCGCGCGCAAGCGCGGTATTCCCTTTCAGAAAGGCCCCGGCTTCAGGAAGGTCCCTGATCGACCCGGGGAAGACGGCCGAGGGTGGCCGCGTACTCCGCCACCAGCTCCCCGACGATCTCCGCCGCCGGAAGGATCTCCTTCACCAGGCCCGCCGACTGCCCGGCCTCGACCTTGCCCCGCACGACGTCTCCCTCGAACGCCGCCATCCGCAGCGTGGACGCGGCGAACACGGCGCGCCGCAGGTCCAGCTCCGCGCCGGTGCGCTCCAGCTCGCCCATCCGGTCGGCGAACTCGTTGGCCAGCAGCCGGATCATGCCGAGCTGGTGGCCGACCGTCCGGGTGTCGCCGACCCCGGCCGCGAGGACGGCCTCCTTGTAGGCGGGATGCAGGTTCGACTCCACGCTCGCGAGGAACCGGGTGCCGAACTGCGCGCCGTCCGCGCCGAGCGACAGCGCCGCCGCGAGGCCCGCGCCGTCGGCGAAGCCGCCCGAGGCGACGATCGGGACGCCGGGCGCCGACCGCACCACCGACCGCACCATGACCAGCGTGGAGACCAGCGCGGCGGGCGGATGGCCGCCCGCCTCCGCGCCCACGACGACGAGCCCGTCCACCCCGGCGGCGACGGCCTTGGCGGCGTGCTCCTCGCCCGCGACGACGTGCAGGCAGGTCGTCCCGAGGTCCTTGAACCGCGGCAGGTAGCGCTTCGGGCCGCCCTGCGAGGCGATCAGGATCGGCACCCGCCGCTCGCACAGCAGGTCGATGACCTCGTCCACGCCCTTGCGGTACAGCGGCAGGTTCACCGCGTACGGGCGGTCGGTGCCCGCCTCGACCTCGTCGATGGCGCGCTCCAGGTCGGGCAGCCGCATCGGCCCGGCGGCGATCACGCCGAGCCCGCCCGCGCGCGAGACCGCGAGCGGCAGCGCCGAGCCCGACGAGGCCCACGACATCCCGGCCTGGACGATCGGCAGGTCGGTCCCGAGGAGCCGGGTGAGCGGCGTGTCGATCCTCACCCGTCCTCCAGCAGCTTGCGCGCGTGCTCGGCGAGGTGCCGCTTCTGCACCTTCGAGCTGGCCGTCATGCCGAACTCCTCGAAGCCCGCGACGACCCGCAGGTGGCGGGGCGCCTTGAACCCGGCGAGCCGCTCGCGCGCCCAGCCGAGGATCTCCTCCGGCTCGGCCTCGCGGCCCTCGGTGAGGACGACGAACGCGAACGGCACCTCGATCAGCCGCGCGTCGGGCACGCCGACCACCGCCGCCTGCTTGATCTTCGGATGGCGGTGCAGGCAGTCCTCCACCTCGGTCGGGGAGACGTTCTCGCCGCCGACCCGGATCAGGTCCTTGGCGCGGCCGACGAACTCCAGCCGCCCGTCCGGGCCGAGCCGTCCGAGGTCGCCGGTGGACAGCCAGCCGCCGGGGGAGAGGGCGGCGGCCGTCTCGTCGGGCATCTCGAAGTAGCCCTTCATGACGTTCCAGCCGCGCACGAGGATCTCCCCGACCCCGCCGGCCGGCACCTCGCGACCGGTCTCGGGGTCGCGCAGCCGCACCTCGACGCCGGGCTCGGGCAGCATCCGCCCGGACGCCCGCACGTCCTCGGGCTCCCACCAGGCCGACTGCGCCACGTTCGGGGACGCCTCCGACAACCCGTACCCGACGACGCACTCGGTGGCGCCCAGCTCGTCGATGATCCGCCGGACGATCCCGGGCGACGCCGCCGCCCACGCGCCGCGCAGGTTCAGCCTCCGTCCCGGACGGTCCGGATGGTCGAGCAGCATCAGCGCGATCGTGTCGTTGCCGGAGAAGTGCGTGCAGCGCTCGGCCTCCATCAGCCGCAGCGCCTCGCCGGCCTCGAACCGGTCCATGGTCACGAGCGTCGTGACGTGCTGGAGGCACGCCAGCACCGACAGCGTGCTGCCCGCCGCGTGGAAGAACGGCCGCGCGCTGTGGAACCGGTCGCCCGCGCGCAGCCCGAGCCGCGCGCCGGAGAAGAACGCGTCCGCGCACATGTTGCGGTGCGTCAGCAGGACGCCTTTCGGATAGGACGTCGTGCCGGAGGTGTACTGGATCAGCAGCACGTCGCCGGGCGCCGAGCACGGCTCGACGGGCGGCGCGTCCGCGGCGAGGAAGTCCTCCCACGACCGCGCGGCGGACGGCACGTCCGCGCCGAGCACGACCACGTCCCTCAGGTCGGGCAGCGCCGGGTCAGGCAGGGCCTTGTCGACGCCGGGGCAGATCCGCCGCAGCATCGCGGTGAACTCGCTGCTGAGGAACCGGTCGGCGGTGAACAGCAGCGTCGCGCGGGACTGCCGCAGCACGTAGGCGATCTCGTCGGCCCGCAGCCGGGTGTTGACCGGCACGGTCACCGCGCCGAGCGAGCCGATCGCGACGAACAGCGACACCCAGCGTGGACCGTTCCCGAGGCAGACCGCGACATGGTCGCCCCGGCCGACGCCGGCGGCGGCCAGCGCCGCGCGGACGGCCGCGACCTCCGCGTCCAGCTCCGCGTAGGTGATGTTCCCCTGCGCGGAGACGACCGCCTGGACGTCCGCGCCCACGGCCGCCGCGCGCCGCAGCGCCGCGTCGGCGGTCAGCGGGCAGATCGCCTCCAGGTTCACCGGCCCTCCCTCTTCCCAGTCTGGTCTTCCGAGGAGGGACGACCCTCCGCACCCCCCGGAAGGGCCTGTTCTCCCGAGGGGGGACGACCCCCCACACCCCCCGGAAGAGCCTGTTTCTCCGAGGGGGGACGACCCCCCACACCCCCCGGAAAAGCCTGTTCTCCCGAGGCCGGACGGATCGACCCGTCGAACGCGCTGACCCCGGCGCGCCAGGCGCCGTCGGCCAGGCAGCGCTCGATCGCGGCCATCTCGATCCTGATGCCGTTGGCGAGGTCGGTCTCCGCGCCGAGGTCGATCGCCTGCTTGGTGAGGGCCATCGCGAGCGGCGGCGCGTCCGCGATCGTCCGCGCGAGCCGCTCCCCGGCCTCGGCCAGCTCCGCCGCCGGGACGATCCGCGCGACCAGCCCCACCGCCGCGGCCTCCTCGGCGCCCATCGTCCGGGAGGTGAACAGCAGCTCCTTCGCGCGGCGCTTGCCGATCACCCGCTGGAGCCGCTGCGTCGCGCCGACCGTGCCCCAGTGCGGCTCGGGGAACCGGAACGTGGCGTCGTCGGAGGCCACCACGAAGTCGCAGGACATGGCGATCTCCCCGCCCGACCCGACGACCGGGCCCTGCACCAGCGCGACCACCGGCTTGGAGCAGCGCTCGATCGCCTCGTAGGCGGCGAAGGAGGCGAGCCGCCGCGAGCGCACCCACGCCTCGTCCCGCCCCTTGCGCTCGCGCAGGTCGGCGCCCGCGCAGAACGCGGGCCCGTTCGCGCGCAGCAGGACGGCGCGGACGTCCGGGTCGGCGTCCAGCTCGGCGAACGTCTCGCGCAGCCGGTGGCACATCGGGAGGTTCAGCGCGTTGCGCGCGGCCGGCCGGTTCAGCACGACGTGCGCCACGCCGTCCTCCCGGCGCACCAGCACGGGATCGTCGTCCCTCTCGTCGGCACTGCCAGCGGACATGCTCAAATCGTCCCTTCGTCGCGAAGCCGGGAGATCTCCGCCTCGCCGAGCCCGAGCAGCTCGCCGAGCACGGCGGCGGTGTCGGAGCCGAGCAGCGGCGGCGCGGCGGGCTTCGGATCGTCGTAGCCGTCGATGCGCAGCGGGGTGCGCAGCGCCGGAAAGCGGCCCTCGACGGGGTGGTCGAAGTGCCGGACCATGCCGCGTTCCACGGTGTGGGGGTCGGCGAGCGTCTCCCGCACCGAGTTCACCTCGCCGGCGGGCACGCCCGCCGCGCGCAGCGCCGTGGCCAGCTCGTCGCGCCGCCACCCCGCGAACGCCTCGGTGAGGGCCGCGGTCACGTGGGCGCGCCGGGCGACGCGTCCGGCGTTGGTGGCGAGGCCGGGGTCGCCCGCCAGCTCGTCCAGGCCGAGGACCTTGCACAGCGGGCGCCAGTGGTGGTCGCTGCCGCTGATGTGCAGCCACCGGCCGTCCGCGCACTCGAACGCGGCCGACGGCACGCGCCCCGGGTGCCCGGTGCCGGTGCGCACCGGGTCCTCGTCCAGCGCGAACAGCCGCGCCGCGGCCACCGCGAGCAGGCTGACCTGCACGTCCATCATCGCGAGATCGGCGTGCCCGCCGCGCCCCGAGGCGTCGCGCCCGGCCAGCCCGGCGAGCGCGGCGATCACGATCCACAGCCCCGAGGTCAGGTCGGCGACCGGGACGCCCGCCTTGGCGGGCGGCGTGTCCGGGTGGCCGGTCAGCGCCATGACGCCCGACAGCGCCTGGAAGATCGTGTCGTAGCCCTTGCGGTCGGAGTAGGGCCCGGTCTGGCCGAAGCCCGTCCCCGACACATACACCAGGCGCGGGTTCTCCTTCGCCAGCGCCTCGTAGCCGAGCCCGCGCCGCTCCATCGCGCCGGGCAGGAAGTTCTCGACCAGGACGTCGGCCTGCCGGGCGAGCCCCCGCGCGATCTCCTGCCCCCGGGGGGAGGACAGGTCGAGCGTGATGGAGCGCTTGCCCCGGTTGAAGGCGAAGAAGTAGGCGCTCTCCCCGCCGGGGAGCTTCGGCTCGAACAGCCGCGACTCGTCCCCGCCGCCGGGCCGCTCCACCTTGATCACCTCGGCGCCGAGGTCGGCGAGGATCTGGGTGGCCATGGGCCCGGCGAGCACCCGGGAGAAGTCCAGTACGCGAATCCCGTCCAGTGGCCTCACGGGCGGAACCCGCGCATGATCGCGTTCACGTCCGCGCCGGTGCGCATGGCCTCCTCGAACGGCAGGTCGGCGACCCGGTAGAACAGCGCCTTGGCCGCGATCATCGCGTCGGCGTTCACCTCGGCCCAGCCGGTCGCGATCTCCAGCGCCGCCTCGACCTCCTCGCCCGGCTCGACGACCCGGTTGGCGATGCCGTACTCGGCCAGCTCCGCCGCGCTCAGGATCCGGCCGGTGCTGACCAGCTCGAAGGCGAGCTTGCGGCCGAAGTGCCGCTGCAACCCGGTCATCACGACCGCCGGGACCAGCGAGTGCCGCAGCTCGGGGTAGCCGAGCCTGGTGTCGGACGCGGCGACCATCATGTCGCAGCCGATCGCCAGGCCCGCGCCGCCGCCCATCGCGTGCCCGCGCACGGCGGAGACCACCGGCTTGGTGAGCTGCTGCGGGAGCATCTGGCTGCGCATCGTCAGCTCCGCGCGCTGGACGACCGCGCCCTGGTCGGCGGGCGTCAGGTCCTTGAACTCGGTCAGGTCGGCGCCCGCGCAGAACGCGCGCCCCGTCCCGGTCAGCACGACCGCGCGGACGGCGCCGTCGGCGTCGGCCGCCTGGAGCGCCGCGAGCAGCGCGGCGGTCAGTTCGGTGTTCAGCGCGTTCAGCTTGGCGGGACGGTTCAGCCGAAGCACACGGACGGCGCCGTGGTCCTCGGTGACCAGCACGTCGGTCGACGTTTCACGCGTGAGCATCCTGGAACTCCTTCCGGCCGGCCGGGCCGAACCCGGCGCGGGCGACCATGCTGTAGAGGGTCCGGCCGAGCGCCTCCTCGCACATCCGGGACGCGGCCATGACCTTGTCGAGGTCGAGCCCGGTGTCCACCCCCTCGGACTCCAGCAGGTTCACCAGGTCCTCGGTGCAGACGTTCCCCGTCATGCCCTCCCCGTACTGGATGCGGGCGGGGTGGCCGCCCACCCCGCCCAGGGAGCTGTCGAAGTCGCGGCACCCGGCCTCCAGCGCCGCCACGCAGTTGGCGATGCCCGAGCCCCGGGTGTTGTGGAAGTGCGCCACGACCGGGATGTCGGGCCGGGCCGACGACACCCGCTGGAACAGGGACCTCACCGCGCTCGGCGTGGCGAGGCCGGTGGTGTCGCCGAGCGTGACCATGTCCACGCCGAGGTCGGCGAAACGCGCCGCGTCCTCGGCGACGACGCCGGGGTCGACATATCCCTCGAACGGGCAGCCGAACGCGACCGAGACCACCCCGACCAGCCTGAACCGCCCGGCGGCGAGCCGCACCATCTCGGTGATCCTCGCCCACTGCCGTTCCCTGGTGGTGCGCATGTTGCGCTCGGTGTGCGACTCGCTCGCCGAGACCAGCAGGCTCAGCTCGTGCGCGCCGTGCCCGGCGTCGAGGTCGGCGAGGGCGCGCTCGACGGCGCGCGGGTTCGGGCAGGTCGCCTTGTACGACACGCCCGCCGGCCGGGGGAGCCCGGCCAGGACCTCGCTCGCGTCGGCGAACGCCGGGACCCGCCCGGGGTGGCTGTAGGAGGTCGCCTCGGCGCGGCGGAACCCCGCGTCGGCGAACGCGCCGATCAGGGCGATCTTGACGTCCGCCGGGACGTGCGTCTCCTCGTGCTGCAGGCCGTCACGGGCGAAGCATTCGCAGATCGTGACTCCGTCGGTCATGTACGGCCGCCCCTCCTGAAGTGTCGCCACACGGGTCATCACCTTGAGGGATACACGGCTGGTGTTGATGATGTCAACACCGCACGACGCGACGTGCGCGAGCGGTGACCGTCAGTGTTCGGCACGCTCCAGCGCGCGGCCCACGGCGGCCAGCTTGCGCAGCGCCGAGTCGAGGACTTCCTGCTCGTCAGGGCTGAGGCAGGCGAGAAAGGCCGCGTTGCGGTCGTTGGCGGCCGAGATCAGCCCGCGGTAGAGCGACTTCCCGCTGCGGGTCAGCGAGAGCTGCGTGGTGCGGCCGGGGCCGGGCTGGCGCTCCAGCAGGCCGCGCTCGGTCAGCTTGCCGACCACCCGGCTCATCTGCGCCTTGTCCAGCCCGGCGAGGCGGGCGAGCTGGTTGACGGTCTGCGGCTCGTCGGCGCCGAGCAGCGCGACCGTCCGCCATTCGTGCAGGCTGACGCCGTATTCGCGGCGGTAGCGGAGGGCGGCGCTGCGCGACAGCGCGTTCGCGACGCGGTGCAGCCGGTAGGACAACAGCTCCCGGATCGGCAGGAGTGCTGTCGTTTCGGCGGCGGGATCCGCGGAGCGGGCGGGATCTGCGTTCATGCGCCCACTGTAAAGCCGCGAATCGATACCGCGATAGGTGTTGACAAATACAACACTTGGTTCTCAGACTGCTGACCTGTACCGATCACCGTCGGTTGACCCGCATACCTGCCCACAGTACGAGGGAGGGCGCAATGCCCGCAGAGCCGTCCACCGCCACCCTGCTGATCGACGGGGAGTGGCGCACGGGGCCCGCCGCGTTCGAGGTGGTGGATCCGGCGACGCTGGAGGTCGTCGCGCACGCCGCCGACGCCGGCCCGGACGAGGCGCTCGCGGCGCTGGAGGCCGCCTGCGCGGCGTTCCCCGGCTGGCGCGCGACGGGCTCGGAGGACCGCGCCACGGCCCTGCGCGCCGCCGCCGCCGCGATCCGCGCCGCCGCCGGGCCGCTCGCCGAGCTGATGACCAGTGAGAACGGCAAGCCGCTGCACGAGGCGCGCGGCGAGGTCATGGGCAGCGCCCGGATGCTGGACTGGGCGGCCGAGGAGGGCCGCCGGGCCGACGGGCGGGTCACCCCGGGCAACCCGAACGGCCCCGGGCTGGTGCTGCGCACCCCGGTCGGCCCCGCCCTCGCGATCACCCCCTGGAACTTCCCCGCGAGCATGCTGGTCCGCAAGGTCGGCCTCGCGCTCGCCGCCGGCTGCCCGGTGATCGTCAAGCCCGCCGAGCAGACCCCGATGATCGGCACCGAGCTGGTGCGGATCATCAACGAGGCCGCCGCGCTGCCCGCCGGCGTGCTCCAGTCGATCACCACGACCCGCCCGGCCGAGGTCGTCGGCGCGCTGCTGGACGACCCGCGCCTGCGCAAGGTCAGCTTCACCGGCTCGACCGAGGTCGGGCTGAGCCTGATCCGCTCCACCGGGTCGCGGCTGCGCCGGACCTCGCTGGAGATGGGCGGGCACTCCCCGGCGGTCGTGTTCGACGACGCCGACCTGCCCGCCGCCGCCGCGGCCGTCAGCGCCGCCAAGTTCGCCAACGCGGGGCAGAGCTGCATCGCGATCAACCGCCTGTACGTCCAGCGCGGCGCGCTGGAGGCGTTCCTGCCGCTGCTGCTGGAGCGGGTCGCGGCGCTGCGCCCCGGGCACGGCGCCGACGAGGGCACGACGCTCGGCCCGCTGATCGACTTCGCCGGCCTCGACAAGGTCGAGCGGCACGTCACCGACGCCGTCAAGCGCGGCGCCGCGGTCGCCGCCGGAGGCCGCCGCTGGAGCGCCGAGGGCGCCGCGCGCCCCGGGCTGGCCGGCGCGTTCTACGAGCCGACCGTCCTGACCGGGGTGGACGACTCGATGCTGATCAGCTCGGAGGAGACGTTCGGGCCGGTACTGCCGATCTACGCCTTCGACGACGACGAGGACGCCCTGAACCGCGCCAACGCGAGCGAGTACGGGCTCGCCGCCTACGTCTTCGGCTCGGCCCTCGGCCGGGTCTGGCGGGCGGTGGAGGCCCTGGACTTCGGCATCGTCGCGGTCAACGACCCGGCGCCGGTGCGGCCCGAGCTGCCCTTCGGCGGCATGAAGAACAGCGGCCAGGAGCGCGAGGGCGGCAGCGAGGGCATCGACGCCTACCTGGAGACCAAGTCCGTTTCGGTGAAGCTGTGAGGACGGTGGCATGACGATGGAGCAGCAGGCCACCCGCGAGCGGGCGGGTGCGGCACAGGCGAGGGACCTCGCCGAGCGGGACGTCCGCACGATCGTCCACCCGCACAGCGTGATCGGGGAGCCGGCCGAGCCGCTCGTCCTCGACCGGGGCGAGGGTGCGCTGGTGTGGGATGTGCAGGGCCGCTCCTACATCGACGGCACCTGCGGGCTGTGGCAGTGCCCGGTCGGCCACGGCCGCCGCGAGCTGGCCGACGCCGCCGCCGAGCAGATCGCGAAGCTGGAGTTCTACTCCTCCTTCGGCGACTACTCCAACGAGCCGTCGATCAAGCTGGCCGAGAAGCTGCTGGAGCTGGCCCCCGCGGGCCTGCGGCGGGTGTTCTTCACCAACGGCGGCTCCGAGGGCAACGAGACGGCGATCAAGCTGGCGCGGCTCGCGCAGCACCACGCCGGGCACCCCGAGCGCACCATCGTGCTCGCCCGCTCGGCCGGGTACCACGGGATGGGCGGCGGCTCGCTCGCCGCGACCGGCATCGACCGGCTGCGGGAGGGCTACGGGCCGCTCGTCCCGGGCATCGAGTTCCTCGGCAAGCCGCACGCCGTCGCCGGGGACCCCGGCACGGCCGACCGGCTGATCGCCGAGTTGGAGGAGCGGATCGAGTCGATCGGCCCGGAGCGGATCGCCGCGTTCATCGGCGAGCCCGTCCTCGGCGTCGGCGGCATGGTCCCGCCCCCGGACGGCTACTGGCCGAGGGTGCAGGAGGTCCTGCGCAGGCACGGCATCCTGCTGATCGTCGACGAGATCGTCACCGCGTTCGGGCGCACCGGCCACTGGTTCGCCAGCGAGCGCTACGGCATCGAGCCCGACATGATCGTCACTGCGAAGGGCCTGTCCAGCGGATACATTCCAATGGGGGCCGTTCTCATCGGCCAGCGCGTGCTCGACCTTGCCGAAGGCGCGGCCTTCCTGCACGGCTTCACCTACAACGGCCATCCTGTCGGCGCCGCCGTCGCCCTCGCCAACATCGAGATCCTGCGGCGGGAAAATCTTCTAGAACGAGCCACCACGCTCGGTACGCGGCTGCTGGACGCGCTGCGACCCCTTGAGGAGCTCGACCACGTCCTTGAGGTCCGCGGCGTCGGGCTCATGCTCGGCATCGAGTTCACCGGGGGCGACACCTCCGGGGTGCAGGCCGGGGCGCGCGCCGAAGGCGTGATCGTCCGGGCCTCCGGCACCAGCATCGTCCTCTCTCCGCCTCTGGTCATCACCGAGGAGCAGGTGGATACCCTCGCGCGGGTCCTGAAAGAGCAGGTCAGGGCGGCGCACTAGTTAAAAATCCGTCGGGGACCACACCACCGAGCACTGGAGGAGACCGTGCGTCGGAACATAGGCATCAAGACCAGGGCCGCGGCCGCCGGTCTGGCCGTGACCATGGTCGCGGCATGCGGCATCGGCAACCCGTCGAAGAAGAGCGACGCGCTCACGTTCGTGTCGACCGGCAGCCCCTTCCAGGACTACCAGAACAAGGCGTGGGCCGAGCCGTTCACCGCCCAGACCGGGGTGAAGGTCCGCAACGACGGGCCGACCGACGAGGCGCGCATCAAGACGATGGTCGAGGCGCGCAAGGTGAGCTGGGACGTCGTCGACACCAGCGCCGCCGCCGCCGAGCAGTACTGCGGCAAGTACCTGGAGAAGCTCGACTTCTCCGTGATCGACAAGAACGTCTTCCCGCCGGACACCGTGGGGGACTGCGGCGTCCCGGCCTACAACTACAGCCTGATCTTCATGTACGACAAGCAGAAGTACAAGGACAACCCGCCCACCAAGATCGGTGACTTCTTCGACGTCCAGAAGTACCCCGGGCGGCGGATCGTCCCGCCGGAGATCGCGGTCGGCCTGCTGGAGGCGGCCCTGCTCGGCGACGGCGTCCAGGAGAAGCAGCTCTACCCGCTGGACCTGAACCGCGCGTTCCGCAAGCTCGACCCGATCAAGAAGTCGACCACGTTCGCGAAGACCTACGGCCAGCAGCAGCAGATGATGGTCGACCGCCAGGTCGACATGTCGCTGGTCCTGTCGGCCCGCGCCTACCAGTCGCTCAAGGCGGGCGCCCCGTTCGAGCCCGTCTTCGACAAGACGGTAGTGAACTGGGATGACCTGGTGGTGCCCAAGGGGGCTCCGAACAAGGAACAGGCGATGAAGTTCATCGCCTTCGCCTCCCGGAACGACCCGTCGGCGAAGCTGGCCGAGCTGGCCTCCGTCCAGCCGATCAACGAGAGCATCGTGCCGAAGTACGACCCGATCCAGCAGCGGGTCAACCCGTTCACGCCCGACCGCAAGCAGTCGATCGTCCGCTCGAACTCGCAGTGGTGGGGCAAGAACTTCGACGAGGTCACCAAGCGCTACACCACCTGGCTCGCGGGGTGAGGCATCCATGACGACCACGACGATCAAGGCTCGGTCGCAGGGACGCGAGGCGACGCGCCCTCGGGGGCGCGCGGCCTGGTTCGTCCTGCCGGCGACGGCGCTGTTGCTGGTGTTCTTCTTCTATCCGATCGCGACGATCGTGTGGCGCAGCCTCACCGAGCCCGACGCCGGGTTCGGGAACTACACGGCGCTGCTGCACGACGGCCTGTCGGTGAAGGTGCTCGTCAGGACGCTGGTCACCGCGCTCATCGTGGCCGCGACGACCCTGGTCATCGCCTACCCCTACGCGTACGCGATGACCAAGGTCCGCCCCCGGACCCGCGCGGTGCTGACGGTGATCGTCCTGCTGCCGTTCTGGACGTCGCTGATGGCCCGCAACTTCGCCTGGTACATGCTGGAGCAGCGCGGCGGCCCGATCGAGCGGTTCCTCGGCCTGATCGGCTTCGACGGCGTCGTGCTGCTCGGCACGGTCGCGGGCGTCACGGTGGCGATGGTGCAGGTGATGCTGCCGTTCATGGTGCTGCCGCTGTACAGCGCCATGGAGCAGATCGACCCCCGGCTGCTGGACGCGGCGGGCAGCCTCGGCGCCCCGCGCTGGCGGGCGTTCGGGCGGGTGTACGTCCCGCTGTCGGTGCCGGGCATGCTGTCGGGCTTCTCGCTGGTGTTCATCATGACGCTCGGCTTCTACATCACCCCGGCGCTGCTGGGGTCGCCGCAGAACTCGCTGATCTCGCAGGTGATCAGCGAGCGCGTCAGCAAGCTGCTGGACTTCGGCGGCGCGGGCGCGCTCGGCACCGTCCTGCTCGGCGTGACGCTGCTGGTGCTGTTCATCGTGTCGCGGTTCGGCGGACCGGCGAGGGCCCTCGGAGGGGCGGTGACCCATGACTGAGGCGACGGAGACCCGCGAGAGGGAACCGGTCAAGGCGCAGCGGGACGGCGGGATCGGCTGGGGCCTGCGGACGGCCGTCGGGCTGACCGCGCTGCTGCTGATCGCCCCGACCGTGGTGGTGATCCCGATGAGCTTCTCCGGGGCCACGACGTTCGAGTTCCCGCCGAAGTCCTGGTCGCTGCGCTGGTACAAGTCGTTCTTCGGCTCCGAGAAGTGGATGTACGCGCTTCTCACCTCGGTCCAGATCGGGCTGCTGGTCGCGGTGGCCGCGACGATCCTCGGGGTCGCGGTCGCGCTGGGGCTGACCCGGTCGCGCTTCCGCGGCCGCGGCGCCGTCCGGCAGCTGATGATGGCGCCGATGATCATGCCGGGGATCGTGGTCGCGATCGCGATCTACGGCGTGTTCATCCGCTGGCAGCTCAACGGCACCGCGATCGGCTTCGTGATCGCCCACACCGTCCTCGCGCTGCCGTTCGTGGTGACGGCGGTGTCCACCAGCCTCGCCGGGTACGACCGGACGCAGGACATCGCCGCCGCGACCCTCGGCGCCACCGCGTGGACGACGTTCTTCCGCATCACGGTGCCGCAGGTCCTGCCGGGCGTGCTGTCCGGTTTCGCCTTCGCGTTCGTCACCTCGCTCGACGAGGTCGTCGTCGCGCTGTTCCTGCAAACGCCCGACATCCAGACCCTGCCGGTGCAGATGTACAACTCCATCACCCTGGAAATCGACCCCACCATCGCTGCGGCGTCGAGCGTGATGGTGGTCGCGACCACCCTCGTGCTGCTCGTCCCGCAGCTCGTGCGCCGCGAGCGGAGGACACGATGAACCCCAACAGCCAGGAAGCCGCCCGCGGAATCCGCATCAAGGGGGTCTCCAAGCTCTACACCGGGACGTCGCACCCGGCGGTGGACGAGGTGTCGCTCGACATCGCCGACGGCGAGTTCATGACGTTCCTCGGCCCGTCCGGGTCGGGCAAGACGACGATGCTGTCGATGCTCGCCGGGTTCGTGTCGGTGTCGGCGGGGTCGATCGAGATCGACGGCCGCGACGTGTCCCGACTGAAGCCGCACAAGCGCGACCTCGGCGTGGTGTTCCAGCAGTACGCGCTGTTCCCGCACCTCAGCGTCACCAAGAACGTCGCGTTCCCGCTCCAGCAGCGCAAGACGCCCAAGGCCGAGATCGCCAGGCGGGTGGCCGAGACGCTCGACCTCGTCCACCTCGGCGACTACGCCGACCGGCTGCCCGGCCAGCTCTCGGGCGGCCAGCAGCAGCGGGTGGCGCTGGCCCGCGCGGTCGTCTACGAGCCCCGCGCCCTGCTGATGGACGAGCCGCTCGGCGCCCTCGACAAGCGGCTGCGCGACCAGCTCCAGCGGGAGATCGCGCGGATGCACCGCGAGCTCGGGATGACGTTCATCTTCGTCACCCACGACCAGCACGAGGCGCTGACGCTCTCCGACCGCATCGCGGTGTTCAACGAGGGCCGGATCGAGCAGGTCGGCAAGCCCGCCGACCTGTACGAGCGGCCGGAGACGCTGTTCGTCGCCGAGTTCCTCGGCGAGTCCACCGGGTTCCGGGGGACGGTCGACAAGGCCGCCGGGATCCTGCGCTGCGGCGGGCACGAGCTGCGGGCGCCGCGCCTGGACCCGGAGCTGGACCGGTGCGCGGGCGTCGCGGTCGTCCGTCCCGAGCGGCTGAAGCTGCACGTCGACGACACCGAGGTCCACGCCGAGCACAACCACATCGGCGCGACCGTCACCGAGATCGTCTATGTCGGCGACCGGCACCAGGTCGGGTTGAGGTTCGCCGACGGCACCAAGGGCCTCGCCTCGCACCCGGTCGGCTCCCCGCTGCCCGCGATGCCGGGCGAGGGCGTCACGGTGAGCTGGGACCCCCGGCACCAGGCGATCGTCCGCGACCACGCGGGCGGGCCCGCCGCGCCCGCCGCCGTCCCGGCCGGGGCGTGATCCGCCGCCCCTCCACCCGCACCGATCCGAGATGACCTTCGCGAATGGAGTTCCTTCCGTGGCACCGCACACCGACGGCACCGCGACCGACCCGCGCTACGGGCGCATCACCGCCGGCCCGCCCGAGGTGAGCGACGGCTTCCTCCGGGACGTCCTGCGGGACGGCTACGGGCTCGACTCCGTCACGCTCCGGCCGCTGGCGGGCGAGACCGACCGCAACACGCAGGTGACGGACGAGACCGGCGCACGCTACGTCCTGAAGGTCACCGGGCCGGGGGAGCGGCGGGCGGCGGAGTTCCAGACGGCGCTGCTCGACCACCTCGCGGCGCGCGACCTCGGGTTCGAGGTACCGCGCGTCGTCCCCGACCGGGACGGCGCGCGGGACCGGATCGTGGACGGGCTGCTCGTCCGGCTGCTGACGTTCGTGCCCGGCGCGCCGCTGGCCGAGGCGCCGCGCCGCTCGGCCGAACTGCTCGCCGACGTCGGCGCGGTCTCCGGACGGCTCGCCGCCGCGACCGCCGGGTTCACGCACCCGAGCCCGCCCGAGGCGCACTACTGGGAGTTCGCGCACGCGGGGACGGCGCTCGCCGACTCGCTGCCGCACGTCCAGGACCCGGCGCTGCGGGCCGCCGCCGCGCTGATCCAGGCCCGCTACCTCCCGCTGCTGGACGAACGGCTCGGCGGGCTGCCGGTCGCGGTCGTCCACCACGACCTGAACGTCTTCAACGTGCTGGTGCGCGCCGAGGGCAACCGCGCCCGCGTCTCCGGAGTGATCGACTTCGGTGACGCGGCGCCCGCCCCCCGGGTCGCCGACCTCGCGATCCTGCTGTCCAGCGCGATGCGCGGCGCGGACCGCCCGCTGGAGGTGGCGGCGACGCTCACCGCCGCCTACCACGGCGCGTGCCCGCTGTCGGAGGACGAGATCGACCTGCTGTTCCCGCTGGTCGCGATCCGCTCGGCGGCGGTCGCGGCGACCACCGCGCGGCTGTCGGCCGGACGCGCGCACGGCGACCCCCGGCACCGCTCCTCCGGCGCCGCCGACCTGGCCCGGCTGCTGGCCGGGGTCCCGGCGGAGGTGGGGGCGGCGGCCGTCCGCACGGCGTGCGGGCTGCCCGCCCACCCCGCCACCGCGACGGCCGCCGCCTGGCTCGCCGGGAACGCCGCCGCGATCACGCCGCCGGTCGCCGGCGCGCTCGCGCCGATCGACCTCGGCGCGAGCGGCGAGTGCTACGACGGCGCCGACCCCCGCGAGCCCGACGCCCTGCGCGCCGCCGCCCGCGCCGCGATCCTCGCCTTCGGGCCGGGGACGCCGGTCGGCCGCTACGCCGAACCCCGGTTCCTCGCGCCGCGGCGGCGCGGCGCCGACGTCACGCTCGGCGTCGAGGTGTTCGCCGCGTCCGGCACGCCGGTCCGGGCGCCGCTGGCCGGGCGGGTGGAGGCCGCCGAGCCGGCGCTGGTGCTGGTCCACGAGCCGGCCGAGGGCGTGCGCTTCCGCACCGTCCACTCCGGCGTGGCCACGCGCCTCGCCCCCGGCGACGACGTCGCGGCGGGCGGCGCGCTCGGCGAGGTCGCCGCCGCGACCGGCGACGGGCTGCCGCCGCGCGTGCGGATCCAGGTGACGGGCGCGCCCGTCGCGTCCTGGCCGGACGTCCCGCACCTGGCGCCCGGCGACGGCGCCGCGCTCTGGCGCGGGCTGTTCCCCGACCCGACCCCGCTGCTCGGCGCGCGGGACGCGGTCACCGCCTGGCGGCCCACCGCCGAACGCGCGCTGCCGAAGCGGCACCACCACCTGCCGAACAGCCACCCCACCTACTTCACCAACCCGATCGCGATGGTCCGCGCCCGCGACTGCCGGTTCTACGACGAGCACGGCCGCTCCTACCTGGACGCGCTGAACAACGTCACGCTGGTCGGGCACGGCCACCCCCGGCTCGTGGACGTCGCCGCGCGGCAGCTCGGCAGGCTGAACACCAACACCCGGTTCGTGTACGACGTGCTGTCGGAGTACGCCGAGCGGCTCACCGCGACGCTCCCCGACGGCCTCGACGTCGTCTACTTCGTCAACTCCGGCAGCGAGGCCAACGACCTCGCGCTGCGGATGTCGCGCTACCTCACCAAGCGCGACGACGTCGTGATCATCGACGACGCCTACCACGGCTACACGACGACGGTCGCCGACGTGAGCCCGTCGCGCTACAAGCACTACGGCAAGCCCGACACCACCCACCCGACGCCCGTCCCCGACCGCTACCGGGGCCGCTACGGCTACGACGACCCGGAGGCGGGGGCGCACTACGCCCGGCACGTCATCGAGACCTTCGACCGGCTCGCCGCCGAGGGGCGCCCGCCCGCCGCCTACCTGTTCGAGGCGCTGCTGGCGGGCGGCGGGCAGGTCGTGCTGCCGCCCGGCTACCTGGCGCCGATCTTCGCCGCCGCGTCCCGGGCCGGCGCGATGACGATCGCCGACGAGGTCCAGGTCGGGTTCGGACGGCTCGGCGAGGCGTTCTGGGGCTTCCAGACGCAGGGCCCCGACGTCGTCCCGGACTTCGTGACGATGGGCAAGGCGATGGGCAACGGCTTCCCGGTGGCGGCGATGGTCACCACCCGCGAGATCTCGCAGGCGTTCGACGCCACCGGGAGGTTCTTCTCCACCTACGGCGGCAACCCGGTCGCCTGCGCGGTCGGCCTGGAACTGCTGAAGGTCGTCGAGGAGGAGGGCCTGCAACAGAACGCGCTGGAGACCGGCCAGTACCTGCGGGACGTGCTCGCCGCGCTCGCGCCCAAGCACGAGCTGATCGGCGACGTGCGCGGCCAGGGCTTCTACAGCGGCGTCGAGTTCGTGCTGGACCGCGAGACCAAGGAGCCCGCGTCGGAGGAGACCCTGCTCATCTGCGAGCGGCTGAAGGACCGCGGTGTCCTCGTCTACCCGACCGGGCCCGCGTGGAACATCCTCAAGCTGAAGCCGCCGCTGTCGTTCACCCGTGACCACGCGGACGAGTTCGCCGCCGCGTTGGACGCCGTTCTAGAGGAAGGCTGGTAAATGCCCGCAGCGGATCTGGTGTTGCTCGGCGGAAACGTCCTCACGCTGGACGGGGGGTCGCGCACCGCGACCGCCGTCGCGGTAGCGGGCGACCGGATCGTCGCGGTCGGCGACGACCGGGACGTCCGGGAGTTCGTCGGCCCGGGCACCTCCACCGTCGACCTCGCCGGGAGCACGGTCGTCCCGGGCCTCAACGACGCGCACCTGCACCTGGCGATGTTCGGCCTGGCCGCGCTCGGCGCCGACCTGAACGGCGTCACCTCGCTCGCCGCGCTGCACGCCGAGCTGGCCGGGGCGGGCCCCGGGCCCGCCGGCAGCGACTGGGTGATCGGCGAGGGGTTCCGGGAGGCGAACATCCCCGAGTTCGACCCGGTCCCGCACCGCTCGCACCTCGACCCGGCGACCGGCGGCCGGCCGGCGCTGCTGCACCACGCCTCGCGGCACTCGGTGCTGGTCAACACCGTCGCGCTGGAGATCGCCGGGATCACCCGCGACACGCAGGACCCGCCGGGCGGGGTCATCGAGCGCGACCCCTCCGGCGAGCCGACCGGGCACCTGCTGGAGTCGGCGAAGGAGCTGGTCACCCGGCACGTCCCGGCGCACACCGAGCAGGACAGGCTGGACGCGATCGTCTCGGCGATGCGGGTGCTCAACTCCCTCGGCTTCACCAGCGCCACCGACCCGGTCGTGTGGCCCGAGCTGCTGCGCGACTACACGACGCTACGCCGCGAGGGCCGGATGACGCTCCGGGTGAACACGCTGCTGCACTGGGACTGGCCGTCCACGTCCACGACGTCGGAGGGGCTGGCGCGGTCGCTGTCCTACGCGGGCCTGTCCACCGGCCTCGGCGACGACTGGCTGCGCGTCGGCGGCTGCAAGCTGTTCGCCGACGGCGTCCCCACCCAGTGCAGCGCGTGGCTGCACCACCCCTACCCCGAGGGCGGGACGGGCCACCTCGTCACGCACGGCGACGACGAGGACGCCCGCTACGAGGAGCTGATGCGCCTGATCGAGCTGGCGCACCGCAACCGGCTCCAGGCGCAGGTGCACGTCACCGGCGACCGCGCCGCCGACGCCGCGATCGACGGGTTCGCCCGCGCGCAGAAGGCCGACCCGTGGCCGGACGCGCGGCACGCCCTCATCCACGGCACGCTGCTCGCCGAGCACTCCTACGCGCGCATGGCCGAGCACGGCGTCGGCGTGATCACCAGCTCGCTGATGAAGTCCTACAGCGGCGCGTCGATGACCCGCTCGATCGGCGCGGACCGCTGGGCGCGGGCGTTCCCCGCCGGCGCCCTGCTCGCCGCCGGGGTGAAGGTCGCCGACAGCTCCGACGCGCCGGTCACCTTCCCCGACTGGCGGCGCGGCATGGCGACGTTCGTCGGCGCGGCCCCCGGGCCGTTCGCCGAGGTCCCGGAGGACCTGCGGCTCACCCGCGAGCAGGCGCTGCGGCTGTGGACGAGCGACGCCGCGCACTTCGAGCACGCCGACCACCACAAGGGTGTGATCGCCCCGGGCCACCTCGCCGACCTCGCCGTCCTGGACGGCGACCCGCTGACCGCGGAGATCGCCGAACTGCGGGAGCTGTCCACCACCCTCACCGTCGCCGGGGGAAGGATCGTTCATTCGGCCTGATCGATCACTCGCCGTGGGTCATATTGAAATGTGAATACGCCGGACGGGGTGTGAAATACCCCTCCCGATTGATCGGGACGGAGCGTTCTACGATGGTTTCGTGTCCCCTGGTGATCTGCTGATCGTCGAAGACGACCCCGAGATCGGCTCGGATCTCGTCGAGATACTGACCGAACAGGGATATGCGGCCACCTGGAGCCGGGCGGGCCGCCCCGCCGCGCGGGCGGTCCTGCACAGCCCGCCGCAGATCGTCGTGGTCGACCTCGGGCTGCCCGACATGGACGGTGTGACGCTGTGCCGGTGGCTGCGCGACTCGGTCCCCGAGGTCGCGATCCTGGTGCTCACGGCGCGCACGCGCGAGCCCGAGGTCGTCATGGCGCTGGACGCGGGCGCCGACGACTACGTCACCAAGCCGTTCCGGCTCGGCGAACTGCTCGCGCGGCTGCGGGCGCTGCGGCGGCGCGGCCACCCGCGTCCGGGCATCGGCCTGGTGTCGGTCGGCGACCTGCGGCTGCACGTCGCCGCCCGGCGCGCGTTCGTCGGCGGGGCCGAGATGGCCCTGCGGCCCCGCGAGTTCGACCTGCTGTTCGCGCTGGTCGCGCGTGCCGGGCGGGACGTCTCGCGGGAGGAGTTGATGCGCGAGGTGTGGGGCGCGAACTGGTTCGGCGCCACCAAGACGCTGGACGTGCACGTCTGCGCCCTGCGCCGGCGGCTGTCCGCGCACGGCCACGATCCCGGCCGCATCTCCACCGTGCGCGGGCACGGCTACCGCTACGAGATCATCTGATCCCGGCGGGCGGTCAGGCCGAGGGCGCGGGCCGGTCCGCCGTCGGCAGCATGAGCGTGAACACGACGGGCTCGGTGCTGCTGAGGTAGAGGCGCCCCCCTTCCGCGTGGGCCAGGGAGCGGGCGAGCGCGAGCCCGATCCGGTGCCGGGGGCCCTGCTCGGTGGCCTCGGACGGCGGGCGCCGCTGGAAGACGTCGTCGTCGGGGTCGGGCCCCGGCCCCTCGTCCATGACGTCGACGGCGAGCCCGGGGTCGGCGTGGTGGGCGGTCACGGTGATCGTCCCGGCGCCGTGCGCGAGCGCGTTGTCTATCAGGCCGCCCAGGATCTGCGCCAGCGCGGCGGGCGCGGCCTGCACCGGCGGCAGCGGCGGCGAGGCGGCCAGCACGAGCCGCCGCCCGGCCGCGTCGGCGTCGGGCGCGCGGCGGGCGTGGACCTCGGCCAGCAGCGCGCCGACGTCGACCTGCTCGCGGGTGTGGTCCTCGCGGGCGAGCTGGAGCATCTCCTCGACGGTGTCGACCAGCGACCAGCCGCGCCCGACCGCCGTCCGGATCGCCGCGCGCGGGTCGTCGGCGCGGTACAGCCCGGCCTCCAGGCCGAGCAGCAGCCGGGTCAGCGGCGTGCGGAGCTGGTGCGCGACGTCCGCGCTGAACAGCCGCTCGCGCGCCACGGTCTCCTCCAGGTTCCGCGCGGCCTCGGCGAGCTGCTCGACCGGCCGCGCGGCCCGGCCGGCGAGCCGGGACGCGGCGACGAGCGAGGGCAGGAGCAGCAGCAGCCCGCCGAGCACGATCAGCGCCCAGGCGCGCTCGGTGCGGTGCCGGACCCGGGCGTAGGGGACGCCGACGCGGACGACGGTGATCGACCCGTCCTGGTGCAGCAGCGGGGCCGTGGCGGTGAGCTGGCCGTCCTCGACGGCGTCGTGGATGCGGCCGTCCAGCGCCAGCGCGGCGGTCGCCGAGCTGGCCGGGCCGTCGCCGCCGAAGCGCGATCCGGTGGGCCCGTACAGCCCGACGACCGGCGACTTCACGCCGGGCTCGGGCATCCGCGGGAACGCCTCGACGGTCTCGCCGGAGGTGCCGGCCCCGGCCTGGGCGCCGGTTCCCGGCGAGGCGCCGGACGAGGCGCGGGGCGAGGGCCTTGGCCGGGTGCCGTGGCCCGGCACGTCGCTGGGCCCCCCGGGGACGGGCAGGGGGTCGGGCATGCTCTGCGGGCGGACGGTCTCCGGGTGGAAGGTCTGCGCCTCCTGCGCGAACTGGAGCCCCTGCGCGGCGCGGTCCAGGTTGGCCACGGCCTCGTCGCGGTAGAGCCGCTGGATGGTGAGCGTCAGCGGGACGGCCGAGACGACGATGGCGAGCGCCGTGCAGCCGATCAGCCATCCCAGCAGGTGGCGGCGCAGCGGGGCGCTCCGGTGGCGGGCCGGGCGCGGGGTGCGGTGGGGTGTCATCGGGTGCCCTGTCCAGGAGTGCGCGACGTCCTGTCCGCGCTGCGGGGTGGTGTCGCGGGTGTCGCCGGGGGCGGTGCCGGCCACGCTTCAGGCGCGGTCCGGCCGTCCGTCGAGCGCCCGCGCCGGGGCCGGGCGGCGCGACCGGTACACGACGTAGGGGCGGACGAGGTAACCGACCGGCGCGGCGAAGGCGTGCACCAGGCGGCTGAAGGGCCACAGCGCGAACAGTGCCATGCCCGTCAGCGTATGCACCTGGAAGACGAGCGGCGCGTCCCGCATCGCGTCGACGTTCGGGTCCAGCTCGAACAGGCTGCGGAACCAGATCGACACCCCGAGCCGGTAGTCGTAGTCGCCGGACGCGCTGCCCGCGAGCGTCGCGACCAGCCCCGCGACGAGCACGGTGACGAGCACGGGGTACAGGGCGCGGTCGCTGCGCGTGGAGGACTCCCGGACGGCGCGGGTGCTCAGCCGCCGCCAGATCAGGACCGACAGGCCCGCGACGGCGGCCGTCCCCGCGAGCCCGCCGACCAGCAGCGCGTTGGCGCGGTAGGCCGACTCGGGGACGCGCAGCGCCTCGGTCAGGCTCTCGGGGACGATCAGCCCGATCACGTGGCCGCCGATGACCAGCAGCAGCCCGATGTGGAACATCGGGCTCGCGACCCGCAGCAGCCTGCTCTCGTGGAGCTGGCTGGACCGCGTGGTGATCCCGAACCTGTCGTACTGGTAGCGCCAGGCGCTGCCCGCGAGGAACAGGACGAGCACGAGGTAGGGCAGGACGCCCCACAGGGCGATGTGCAGGTGTCTCATCGTCGATGTCCTTCCACGCCCACCGTCTCGGTGGGGGGTCCTGACCGCGCGAGCGCGCGGGCCGCCTCCCGGTCGCGGGGGCTCGCGCCCGGGAGGGTGGAGCACACGGCCCCGATGACCGCCTCGTAGCCGCTGCCGGCGTCGCGCAGCGCGAGGCGCAGCAGCTCCAGGCCGGGCCGGTGCGCGGCGAGCAGCTCGCTCCCCGCGTCCGGGACGCGCGCCGCGAACTCCAGCATGACCGGCAGGAAGTCGGGCAGCTCGGCGTCCTCGTGGTTCCAGCCGTGCCGCCGGTAGAGGGCCTTCATCCCGGCGAGCCGCGCGCCGCGGGCGCGGGTGTCGCCGTCGGTGTAGTAGGTCAGGTGCAGGGTGCGGCGGCGGTCGCGGTCGAAGGTCGCGACGTAGCGGGCGCCGAGCTCCAGCGGCGGGACGTCCGCGACGTCCGCGCAGAACCGGGCGAGCGCGGCGGGCGCCGGGCCCCGCGCGCCCGCCAGCGAGCCGGCGACGAGGTCGAGCGTCGCGGGCCAGTCCGCGTCCGGGTAGGACAGCAGCAGCGAGGCCGCCTGCCGGACGAGCCGGACCGTCACGACTCCTCCCCGGCGGCGCGCGGCGGGAACAGCCCGGCGGGCCTGCCGTGACCGTTCCAGTTCAGCAGGTTGACGCGGCGCGGCCCGTCGCCGTCGCCCTCGCCCGCCGCGCTCGACGGGGCGGGCACGAGCGGCGGCGCGTGGAACGCCTCGCCCGCGGCGTCGCCGTCCATCATCCCCGGGCCGCCGGGGCCCTCCAGGCTGCACCCGTGGTCGGCGTGCCCGGTGAACGAGCCGCCGCTGTAGGCCGTCGGGATGACGTAGCGCTCGTCGTACTTGGCCAGCGCCAGCAGCCGGTACATGGCCCGCATCTGGTCGGTGTCCATGCCGACGCTCCCGGCGATCGACGGGTCCTCGGGCTCGCCGAGGTTGACGCGGCGCATGTGCGCCCGCATCGCCGCGAGCTTGCGCAGCGACGCCCGCACCGGCTCCTCGTCCCCGGCGGTGAACAGCTCCGCGAGGTAGGACACCGGGATCCGCAGCGACTCGATCGCGCCGAACAGGTTGCCCGCGTCCTCGCCGTCGTTGCCGGTCCCGGCGAGCGCGTCCACGATCGGCGACAGCGGCGGGATGTACCAGACCATCGGCATCGTCCGGTACTCCGGGTGCAGCGGCAGCGCGACCCTGTACTTGTTGATCAGCGCGTGCACCGGCGAGCGCCGCGCGGCGGTGACCCAGTCGTGCGGGACGCCGGACGCCTCGGCCGCCGCCGCGACCTGCGGGTCGTCGGGGTCGAGGAAGCAGCCGAGCTGCGCCTCGTAGAGGTCCCGGTCGTCCTCGACCGAGGCGGCCTCGCCGACCCGGTCGGGGTCGTAGAGGATCACGCCGAGGTAGCGCAGCCGCCCGACGCAGGTCTCCGAGCAGACCGTCGGCTCGCCCGCCTCGATGCGCGGGTAGCACAGCGTGCACTTCTCGGCCTTGCCGGTGCGGTGGTTGAAGTAGATCTTCTTGTAGGGGCAGCCGGACACGCACATCCGCCAGCCCCGGCACCGGTCCTGGTCGACCAGCACGATGCCGTCCTCGATCCGCTTGTACAGCGCGCCGGACGGGCAGGCCGCCACGCACGAGGGGTTCAGGCAGTGCTCGCAGATGCGCGGCAGGTAGAACATGAACGACTGCTCGTACTCCAGCTTGATGCCGTCGCCGATCTTGCGGAGCATCGGGTCGTTCGCGACGTGCGCGGGGCCGCCGCCGAGGTCGTCGTCCCAGTTGGGGCCCCACTCCACCGAGGTGGGCCTGCCGTCGATGAGCGAGCGCGGCGCCGCCGTCGGGACGTCGTCGCCGAGCGGCGCGTCGGTCAGCGTGGCGTAGTCGTAGGTCCAGGGCTCGTAGTAGTCGTTCAGCTCGGGCAGGTCGGGGTTGGCGAAGATGCCCGAGAGCCGCCGGAACCGTCCGCCCGCGCGGGGGACGAGCCTGCCGCGCCGGTTGAGCGTCCACCCGCCGTTCCAGCGGTCCTGGTCCTCGTAGCCGCGCGGGTAGCCCTGGCCGGGCCGGGTCTCGACGTTGTTGAACCAGACGTACTCGGTGCCGGGACGGTTCGTCCAGGTCTGCTTGCACGTCACCGAGCAGGTGTGGCAGCCGATGCACTTGTCGAGGTTCATCACCATGGCGACCTGCGCCATCACGCGGCGCGGGGCGGCCTTCCCGCGGCCGTTCGCGGCGCCGCCCTTCTTGCGGAGACTCGGTCGGGCCATCAGTACTGGACCTCCTGGGAACGGCGCCGGATCACGGTGACGGCGTCGCGCTGGTTGCCGGTCGGGCCGTGGTAGTTGGGGGCGAACGACTGCTGGGCGTAGCCGCCGATGAGGTGCGTCGGCTTGATGAGCAGCTTGGTCAGCGCGTTGTGGACGCCGCCCCGGCGTCCGGTGGCGGTCGAGCGGGGCACGTTCACCAGCCGCTCCTGCACGTGGTACATGAACACGGTGCCCGGCGGCATGCGGTGCGAGACGATCGCGCGGGCGACGACCACGCCGTTGACGTTGACCGCCTCGATCCAGTCGTTGTCGGCCACGCCCGCGGCCGCCGCGTCCTGGACGCTCATCCAGATCACGGGCCCGCCCCGGGCGAGCGTCTGCATCAGCAGGTTCTCCTGGTACTCCGAGTGGATCGACCACTTGGAGTGCGGCGTGAGGTAGCGGACCGTCACCGCGCGTCCGTCGCCGTTGCCGTTCGCGTCGCCGTCGCCCAGCGCGGCGGCGGCCCGCCCCTCGCCGAGCGCGGCCATGTCCAGCGGCGGGCGGTAGATCGGGAGCTGCTCGCCGAACTCGATCATCCAGTCGTGGTCGAGGAAGAAGTGCTGCCGCCCGGTCAGCGTGTGCCAGGGCTTGCGGTGCTCGACGTTGATCGTGAACGGCGAGTAGCGGCGGTCGGTCGCCTCCTTGCCCGACCACTCGAAGCTCGTCGAGACCTGGACGGGGCGGTCCTGGGTGTCGGAGAACACCACCCGGCGCTCGGCGACGGAGGCGCCCAGCTCCGCCAGCCCGGAGCCGTCGCCGCACCGTCCGGCCAGGTTCGTGAAGCCCTCGGCCGCGATCCGCCCGTTGCAGGTGCCCGACAGCGCCAGCACGGCCTCGCACAGCCGGACGTCGGTGTCGAGCAGCGGGCGCCCGCGCGCCGCGCCGCCGGTCGCGGTGCCGCAGCGGGAGGCGAGCCACGCGTCCTCCTGGGCGGCCTGCACGTGGACGCCCTTGACCAGCATCCCCGCGTCGCGCGGCAGCGGGCCGAGCGCGGCGAGCCGGTCGGCGACCGCGGTGTAGTCGCGTTCCACGAGCGTGATCGCCGGGAGGTTGCGGCCGGGGCGCGCGGGATGGCCCTCGCGCCAGTCGGGGACCGTTCCGCCGGGCTGGGCGGTCTCCCCGGGGGTGTCGTGCTGGAGCGCGGTCGCGACCAGGTCGTGGGCGACGTCCAGCCGCCCCCGCGCCAGCTCCGACAGCCTCCGCGCGAGCCCGTGGAAGATCTCGAAGTCCGTCCTGGCCTGCCAGGGCGGGTTGATCGCCGGGGAGAACGCGTGCACGTAGGGGTGCATGTCGGTGCTGGACAGGTCGTGCTTCTCATACCACGTCGCCGCCGGGAGCACGAGGTCGGCGAACAGCGTGGTGGAGGTCATCCGGAAGTCCAGCGCCATCAGCAGGTCGAGCTTGCCGCGCGGCCCCTCCCGCCAGGCCACCTCGTTCGGCCGGGCGCCGGGCGGCGCCTCCTCGGCGGTCGCGTTGTCCTGCGCGCCGAGCAGGTGCCGCAGGAAGTACTCGTTGCCCTTGGCGGACGAGCCGATCAGGTTCGCGCGCCACACCGTCAGCACGCGCGGCCAGTTCTCGGGGGCGTCGGGGTCCTCGACCGCGAAGCCGAGCCGCCCGTCCTGGACGCGCTCGGCGACCCAGTCGGCCGGGTCGCCGCCCGCCTCGCGCGCGGCGCGGCCGAGGTCCAGCGGGTTCGCGGTGAACGTCGGGTAGGACGGCATCCAGCCCAGCCGGGACGACTGCGCCACCAGGTCGGCGGTGTGCCGCCCGGCGAACAGGCCGGGTCCGGTGGGCGACGACAGCGCCCCCGCCGAGAAGCCCTCGTAGCGCCACTGCCCGGTGTGCGTGTACCAGTACGGGGTGCCCGCCATCTGCCGGGACGGCCGGACCCAGTCGGCCGCCGTCGAGAGCTGCTGCCAGCCCGCGAGCGGCCGCACCTTCTCCTGCCCGACGTAGTGCGCCCAGCCGCCGCCGTTCACGCCCTGGCAGCCGGTGAGTAGCAGCAGCGACAGGAACGAGCGGTAGATCGTGTCGGAGTGGTACCAGTGGTTGGTGCCCGCGCCCATCACGATCATCGAGCGCCCCCGGGTGCGCTCGGCGTTGTCCGCGAACTCCCGCGCGATCGCGGCGACGCGCGCGGCGGGCACACCGGTGATCTCCTCCTGCCAGGCGGGCGTGCACGGGACGCGCGGGTCCTCGTAGCCGGCGGGCCACTCCCCGGGCAGCCCGGGGCGGTCCACCCCGTGCTGGGCGAGGAGCAGGTCGAACACGGTGGTCACGGTGCGCCCGCCCACCCGGAGTACGGGCACACCGCGACGCACCGCGCCACCACCGGCGGTCTGGTCGGCGTCCGCCGCCCCGTCGCCGTTCGCGCCCGCGGCGGGCGCCCCGGCGGCCTCGGTGTCGAAGCGGGGCAGCAGCACCTCGGCGCTCCGCGCGCCGTCGGAGTACAGGGTCAGCAGCGGGTCGAGGTCGCCGAGGTCGAGGTTCCAGCGGCCCTCGCCCTCCGGCCCCCAGCGGTCGGCGAGCGTGCCGTTCGGGGCGGCGGGGGCGCCGGTCCGCGCGTCCATCAGCACCGGCTGCCACCGCCGGTCGCCCGGCGCCGCCGCCGTCTCCAGCCCGATGTCGGCCGCCGTCACGAACTTGCCGGGCACGAACGCGCCGTCCTTCTCCCGCAACTCCACGAGGAAAGGGAGGTCGGTGAAACGCTTCACATATCCATCGAAATAGGGTGTGGTGCGGTCCACGAAATGCTCGCGCAGGATGACATGGCCCATCGCCATGGCGAGCGCGCCGTCGGTTCCGGGGTGCGGATGCATCCACTCGTCGGCGAACTTCGTGGCGTCGGAATAGTCGGGCGAGACCACCACGACCTTCTGCCCGCGATAACGCGCCTCGGTCATCCAATGCGCGTCGGGGGTGCGCGTCACCGGGACGTTGGAACCCCACAGCAGCAGGTATCCCGCGTCCCACCAGTCGGCCGACTCGGGGACGTCGGTCTGGTCGCCGAACACCTGCGGCGAGGCCACCGGGAGGTCGGCGTACCAGTCGTAGAACGACAGCATCGGCGCGCCGATCAGCGACATGAACCGGGCGCCGACCGCGTGCGAGGCCATCGACATCGCCGGGATGGGGGAGAAGCCCGCCACCCGGTCCGGGCCGTGGTTCTTGATCGTGTGCACGTGCGCGGCGGCGGCGATCTCCAGCGCCTCGTCCCAGCCGACGCGCACCAGCCCGCCCCGGCCCCGCGCCGACTGGTAGCGGCGCCGCCGCTCCGGGTCGTCGACGATGTCGGCCCAGGCGGCGACGGGGTCGCCGAGACGCCGCCTGGCCTCCCGGTACATCTCGACCAGTACTCCTCGCGCGTGCGGGTAGCGCACCCGCGTGGGCGAGTAGGTGTACCAGGAGAAGGACGCCCCGCGCGGGCAGCCGCGCGGCTCGTACTCCGGGCGGTCGGGCCCGACGCTCGGGTAGTCGGTCTGCTGCGTCTCCCAGGTGATCAGACCGTCCTTGACGTACACCTTCCACGAGCAGGACCCGGTGCAGTTGACCCCGTGCGTGGAACGCACCACCTTGTCGTGCGCCCAGCGCTCCCGGTACGGCGCGTCGTTGACCTTCTGGTCGTCGCGGTACACGAAGCGGAGATCGGCGGCGGTCCGCGCGGGACGCAGCAGCCGGCCCGCTCTCAGCAGCCGCTCCTCCGCTTCCGCCGCCACCTGCCCGGCACGTTCACGGCCTCCACGAAGAACCACGGCACACTCCTTCACAAGCGCACGCCGGCGTACCGGCCGAACCGGCCCCCGAGAAATCTCACGCTCCTTGACCATAGGAGTCAATGCTCTTTGCCATTCGCTAACCTAAATTCCTCGCCCCGGGATCTCGGGCCCGGCCGGGCGGCGCAACCCGAATATAGAAAAACCCCGTGCTCCCGTGCGGGGAAAATCAGACGTCGGGGGCCTCCGGGGGGCACGGACGATCCAACCGATAATCCGCCGACATAGAACGCGAAACGCACGGGCCCCGCCGGCCGGCCGGCCGGGCCGAACCCGCGCGCCGCGCCGGGACGCGCGGGCCGTTCGGCTCGGGGGCGGGTGCGCCGCCCCTTGCGCCGCCCCTTGCGCCGCCGCCCCGCACGGCCCCCGCGCCGCGCGTGCGCCCGGCGGGGAGGAGGTTGGTCCACGGTGTTTCGTTTGGCGCAACCGGTAATCTTGGGCCATGGGGGCCGCGATGGTGGTGGAGCACCTGGTTCCGGACGGGTTGTGGGAGGCGTTCCAGCGCGTGGCGCCGCCCGCGCCGACGCGTCCGCAGGGGGGCGGGCGGCGGCGCGCCTCCGAGCGGGACGTGCTCGCGGCGATCGTCCTCGCGGCCACGACCGGTTGCGCCTGGCGGCGGGTGCCGCCCGTCTTCGGGGCGTCGTGGCAGACGATCTACCGGTGGTTCGCCTGCTGGAGCGACTCCGGCGTGTGGGACCGGCTCTACCGTGCCGTGTCGGAGGACGGCGGCGCGCCGGAGTGGGCGCGGTTCGCGGCGGAGGCCGTCCTCGCCCGCGCCAAACAAAACACCTCGGGGGACGAAGCGGCCAATCCTGAAACGGTTAACGCTGCGCGGTGATCGGTGCACCGCGCTCCGTCGCGATCGGCGACGGAATGGGAACGCCGCACTTCATAGGGGGCACCCGATGGTCAAAATTTCAACCCCGAGCTCGGATCGCCGCGCTTTCGGCTGGCCGCTTCTCCTTGAACGGCGCGCCCGCTATCCCGAATCTTTCAAGATCACTCCGGTTCGGCTAGCGTGACGGCACGCCTGAAGATCTTGGTCCCACGGCCATTGATATCACAGGGTGACCGTGTGATCACGAACTGAATGACGGTAGTTCGCCGTCGGAAGGTATGGATTTGTGGGCGCGCCTACCGCCAGAACCGCTCGCGCGCGCCCATGCGAGCCGCCGACAGCCGCAGCCAAGTTGTCTCAGAGGGGTGTAAGCGTGGATCAGGCATCAGGCAGTTCGGTTACGGGGGAAGTCCAGACCGAGGTCGTGCCCGCCGGAAGCCGCGGGTCGATGGTCGTCTCCGTCTCCATTCTCGATCTTCGGCCGGGGGACTCCCCGCGCCTCAGGGGTGAGGACAAGGCGCACGTCATGCGGCTGGCCGAGACCGAGGGGCCGCTCCCGCCCATTTTGGTCGATCGGCGCACGATGCGCGTGATCGACGGCGTCCACCGGCTGATGGCCGCGTCGCTGCGGGGGCAGGAGACGATCGAGGTCGAGTTCTTCGACGGCAGCCCGGAGGACGCGTTCGTCCTCGGCGTCGAGGCCAACGTCCGGCACGGCCTGCCGCTCTCCCAGGCCGACCGGCACGCGGCGGCGCTGCGGATCCTGATGTCGCAGCCCGACATGTCCGACCGCGCGATCGCCAAGACGACCGGGCTCGGCACGCGGGTCGTGGCCGAGATGCGCCGATCGACCGATGCCGTGCCGCAGTTGAACACCCGCGTCGGACGGGACGGGCGGGTACGCCCCCTCAACGGAGGGGAGGGGCGCCGCCGGGCCGCCGAGCTGATGCGGGAGAACCCGCGGACCTCGTTGCGCCAGGTCGCGCGGATCGCCGGGGTCTCGCCCGCGACGGCGCTCGACGTGCGCAGGCGGCTGGAGCGCGGCGAGGAGCCGGTGCCCGCCGGGCGCTCGGCGCCCGCCCCCGGGTCGTCGGCCGCCTCGTCCACGCCGACGCCCTCGGCGCCGCCGAAGAAGCCGAAGCGCTCCTTCGACCGCGACGCCGAGGCGGTGAAGGTGGGCGAGGTGCGCGCGGCGCCCTCGACGGTGGCGCTGGAGAAGCTGCTGCGCGACCCCTCGCTGCGCCACAGCGAGCAGGGCCGGCGGCTGCTGCGGATGCTGAAGGAGAACGCGGCGGGCGCGACGAACATGACCGATTTCGTGGCGTCGGTGCCCTCCCACTGCCTGACGCTCGCGATGCAGATAGCCCGGCAGAACTCGCAGATGTGGCTCGAATTCGCACGGGAACTCGATATGCGGGCGAAGATATCCGACCCGTGGCTGCTCGGGCGGCAGACCGCGCAGTGACATGAGCGCGACCGATGGCGCCCGCCGGACATTCCGGTGGGCGTCGTCGCACTTCACGGCCATGCCATCGGACGCGGGCGCGGAGAACATGGACGCTCTTCGCCTAGATCATCTACGTTCTCCCGTGTTCCCCGGCGCGGGGACGCGATTCGAGGGGACGCGACCATGCGCGATTCCGCCGTCGACCACACCGCTCGCGGGGCCGTGCCCGGCATCGCGGCGGACCGTCCCGAAACGGGGGACGCCGAAACGGCGTTTCCCGAACTCGGCCGCGAGGACGTGGAGCGCGCCGCGCGGCTGCTCGCCGGGCAGATCTGGCGGACTCCGGTCGTGCGGAGCGAGGCGCTCGACGCCGCCGCCGGGGCGCGGCTCTGGCTGAAGGCCGAGAACCTCCAGCGCGGCGGGTCCTTCAAGGTGCGCGGCGCGTCGCTGGCCGTCGCGCGGCTGGCGGCGGAGGGCAGCCGGGGCGTGCTCGCGCAGAGCACCGGCAACCACGCCATCTCGGTGGCGCTCGCCGCGCGCCGCCGGGGCCTGCCGGCGACGGTCGTCCTGCCGGAGGACGCGGCGCCCGGCAAGGTCGCGCGGCTCCGCGAGATCGGCGCCCGCGTCGTGACGGCCGGGACCACGCTCGCGGAGCGGATCGCCGCCGTCCACGACCTGCGGGAGCGGCACGGCTACGACGTGGTCGACCCCTACGAGGACCCGCGCGTGGTGGCCGGGCAGGGCACCGCGACCGCCGAGCTGGTCGAGCAGGTGGAGCGCGAGGGCGGCCGCCTGGACGCCGTCGTCGTGCCGGTCGGCGGCGGCAGCGCGGTCGCCGGCGCCTGCCTCGCCACGTCCGGGACCGGGATCGCGGTGGTCGGCGCGGAACCGGCGGCGGTGCCCGCGCTCGCCGCCGCGCTGGAGGCGGGCGGGCCCGTCACCGTCCCGGTGGGCCCGACGATCGCCGACGGGCTGCGCCCCGACCGGATCGGCGCGCTGCCCTTCCGGACGGCGCGCGCCTCGGTCTCTCGGGTCGTCGCCGTGCCGGAGGCCGCGATCGGCGCCGCGCTGCGCGCCGCCCTGCTGCACGCCCGGCTGCTGGTCGAACCCGCCGCGGCGACCGCGCTCGCCGCGGCGCTCGACCTGGCCCCCTCGCTCGGCGCCGACGTCGGGGTGCTGCTGAGCGGCGGCAACGTCGAGGAGGGCCTGCTGGTCTCGCTGCTGGCGGGCGCGGTCGCGGACGGGTGACCCGAGAACCGGCCGGATGTCGGGCCGGGTCAGCCGGCGGCCTTGGGGAAGCGGAGGATGCGGTCGTCGGTCCCGGCGGGGCTGCCCCGGCCGTCGCGGTTGCTCGTCGTCACCCAGAGCCAGCCGTCCGGGCCCAGCTCCACCGTGCGCAGCCGCCCGTAGGCGCCCTGGAGCACCGCCGTGGGCGTGCCGGACGAGCCGCCCTTGCCGTCGAGGGGGACCGTCCACAGGCGACGGCCGCCGAGGGCGGCGGTGTAGAGGGTGTCGCCCACGACGGCGGTGCCGCTGGGCGAGGCCTCCCTCGTCCGCCAGGTGGCGATGGGATCGATGTAGTTCGACCCGCCGCCGGTGCCCTCGACGTTCGGCCAGCCGTAGTTGCCGCCGGGCGTGATGTGGTTGACCTCGTCCCAGGTGTCCTGGCCGAACTCGCTGGCGTACATCCCGCCGGCGCCCCACGCGAACCCCTGCACGTTGCGGTGCCCGAGCGAATAGACGACCGAGTTCGGGGCGGGGTTGCCGGGGGCGGGCTTGCCCTCCGGCGTCATCCGCAGGATCTTCCCGTTCGGGCTGGACGCGTTCTGCGCGTTGGGCTTCGTCCCGGCGTCACCGGTGCTCGCGTACAGGAACCCGTCGGGGCCGAAGTGGATCCGGCCGCCGTCGTGGAAGGAGTTCTTCGCGATGCCGGAGAACACCACTTCCTGCTGGGGCGAGGCGGCGAGCTTGAACCGGACGATCCGGTTGTCGGTCGAGGAGGTGTAGTAGGCGTAGACGTAGCCGTCCTTCGCGTAGTCGGGCGAGACCGCGAGGCCGAGCAGGCCGCCCTCGCCCGTGGACGCGACGCCCGACAGCTTCGCCACCTCGGTCGGCGTCGTCGAGCCGGAGGTCACCTTGAGGATGCGGGCGGTCGTCCGCTCCGAGACCAGCGCGCTGCCGTCGGGCAGGAACGCGAGGCCCCACGGCACCGTGAGGTTCGTCGCGGCGGTCTGCGGCTTGGAGAAGTCGAACGCGGGATTGGCCCGCGCGGCTTTGTGGGGGGAGACCTGCGGCGTCGCCGACGCCGGCGCCGCGACCAGGGACGCGGCGGTGAAGACCGCGATCGGGAAGGCCATCGCGCGTGTTTTCCGGGGCATTTTCCACTCCATGTCGCTTGGTGCTGCCGGTTGCCCCCGGTTACGCCTCCGCAGTGGCGAAATGATCGGATCCAGATCACTCCGTATCGCCTTGTAACGTACCTGTCCCACTGTCCGCTGTGAAGGTTCGATTTTTCACCTTTAACAGCAAGGCCCCTCAAATGAATCAGAAACGACCGCGATGACCAGCGTCATCAACCGTGCCTTGGTGGCCCTTCATCAAGATCAACTCTTGGCCGCGCATTGCGCGCCTCCAATGCCGCCGAACACCGGTGGGGCAGTGGTCAGCGGGTGGACGGGCCGGTCGAGTCGAGGCTCATGACGGCCGCGTGCAGGGACGTCCGGACGTCCGCCGATTCGAGGCTGACGCCGAGGACGCGCTCGATGGCGGCGAGCCGCTGGTACAGGCTCTGGCGCGACAGGTGCGCGGCGGCGGCCGCCTCGGACTTGTTGCCGCCGTGCGCGACGTAGGCGCGCAGCGTCTCCAGCAGGTTCGTGCCGTGCCGGTTGTCGTGGTCGAGCAGCGGGCCGAGGGTGCGCTCGACGAACGCCTGCAACCGGGGGTCGTCGCCGAGGATGTAGAGCAGGCCGCGCAGCTGGATGTCGGGGAGTTCGTAGTAGGGGCGGTGGTGCCCGGTCCCCGGCGGCGGGGCCGCGTCGGCGACCTGGTGGGCCTCGGCGAACGAGCGCCGGACCTCGGCCAGGTCGCGGGCCGTCGTCCCGGCCGCGACCGTCGCGGGGCGGCCGAGCCGCTCGTGCACGCCCCGCGCGAACCGGTCCAGCACCCCGGGGCGCCCCGCCGGGCCCGGCAGCGCCAGCAGCGCCCCGACGCGCCGCCCGTCGAGCGCCCCGACCAGCGCCCGCGCCCCGGCGGCGCGGGCCGCCGCCGCGACGGGCTCGGCGGCCAGCGGCCCGGCCGCGAGCGGGCCGACCGGCTCGTCCGGCCCGTGCTCGGGCTCGACGATGACCGCGACCAGCGCGCTCTGGTCGATCGGGACGCCGAGCGCGGCGGTGCGCGCCGCGATGTCCTGCGGTGAGGCGTAGCGGCCGTCGATGATGTCCGACAGCGTCGAGCGGTGCGCCTGCCGCTCCAGGCTCTCCCGGTTGCGCTCCAGCAGCCGGTTCAGGGTGAGCGCCGTCGCGCCGCGCTCCAGCACCAGCAGTTGGATCTGGGACGGCTCGCCGGACGGCAGCAGCACCAGCCGCCCCCACGCCTCGCCGCGCGCCTCGACGTCGGTGACCGCCCAGCGCTCGTCGCCGCAGACCGCCGTACGGCCGTCGGCGCGGGCCATCCGGGAGCGGGCCTCCCAGTTGCGCAGCAGGTCGTCCACCGGCATGTCGGCCGCCGCGTGCGCGACGACGCGGTGCATGAGGTCCTCGAAGATCACCGGGCAGCCGGCCAGGTCCGCGACCTCGGCGACGATCTCCGCCGGGGACGCGCCCCGGACGCACAGCGCCGTGAACCGCTCGTGCGCCCGCTCGGACGCGCGCAGCACCTCGAACTGCTGCTCGACGATCCAGGTGTGGATCGCCTCGGTGATCCGGACGAAGCGCACCTCGCGGTGCAGCGCGACCAGGGGCAGGTTGCCGCGTTCCATCGCCTGGACGAGCGGCGGCGGCAACCGCCGGAACCGGCGCCCGAGCTCCACCACCAGCCCGGCGGCGCCCGCCTCGACCAGCCCGGCGGCGTAGCGGCGCAGCTCGTCGTCGCCGTCGGGCAGCCCGATGCCGGTGGACAGGATCAGCTCGCCGCCGAGCAGCAGCCCGGCGATGTCGGGGATCTCGCCGACGTGCACCCACCGGACCCGCCGGTCCAGGTGCTCGCCCCCGGCGAGGACCTCGGGCCGCCCGACCCGCAGCGCGGGCAGCTCCAGCGCCTCGGCGACGGTCGGCAGCGCCACCCGGACGAGCGGGCCGTCGCCCTCGTCACCCATCCGTGCTCCCTCCGCCTGCCTGCGATCTCCGAAGAACCTGGTCAGGTCCATTGTCGGTGAACAAAGTGTCAGCGGAGAACACCGAGCGTGGGCAGTCTGTTCGTTGTCCCGGCGGCCCCCGGTGCGCACACTCGGTGTCACCGCCGGGGACACCCCGCGCGGGCGCCGAACCGCCACCCGCCACCGACGAGCCGCGGAGCCCGCCGACCGCGCGGATCCTCACCGCCGTGCGGGGTGTCTGGTTGCACGCCGGGCGGTGGGCGCGGTACGGCTGGTATCCGACCTTCGTGCCCGTCGTGTCGCCCGCCCCGGCGGCCGGCCCTCCACCGGCGCGGGCCGTCGCCGCCGGCCGCCCGCCGACTTCCACCCGTTTTTAGGGAGTGCCATGTCGATGACCGCCATCAGCGCGCCGGGGATCCCCGCCTTCACCTCGCTCGACGCGGCGGGTCCCGTATGAGCCGGGCGGAGGGCGCCCGCCACCCGCTGCGCCTCGTGCGGGCGAGCCGCGTCATCACCATGGACGGCGCGTCCGACTCCAGGGGCGGCGTCGACGCGTTCGTGACCCTGGGCGAGCGCGTCATCGCGGTGGGCGACGTCCGCGACCTGCGCGACCGGTTCCCGGAGGCCGAGACGGTCGACCTGGGCGGCGGCGTGGTCGTGCCCGGGTTCAACGACGCGCACGCCCACCCGTCGCTGCTGGCCGACGGCGGCCTCTACGTGGACCTCGCGCCCGCGGTGACGCGCAGCGCCGAGGACGTGCGGCGGGCGCTGGCCGAGCGCGCCGCACGCACGCCGGACGGCGGGTGGGTCGTCGGCCACAACTTCGACGTCTCCCGCACCGAGGACGGCGGCGCGGTCGACCGCGCCCTCCTGGACCGGGTCTCCGCCCGCCACCCCGTGCTGATCATCCACTACTCCTACCACGGCGCGGTCGCCAACTCCGCCGCGCTCGCCGCCGCCGGATACGACGAGCACACCCCCGACCCCGTGGGCGGCGAGCTGGTCCGCGACGGCGGGCGGCTGACCGGCGTCGTCTGGGAGCGGGCCTGGATGGAGGGGTTCCTCGGGCACGGCTCGCGGCCGCCGCTCGTCCCCGCCCCGACGCTGGAGGCGCGGGTCGGGTCGCTGCGGCGGGTGATCGGGGAGATGAACGCGGCGGGCATCACCTCGATCTGCGACGCGATGGTCCACCCGCACGACTGGAAGCTGTACCAGACCGCCCGCGACCAGGGCGTGCTCACCGCCCGCGTCGGCATGCTGCTCTGGTACGAGTTCTTCGACCCGGCCCCGGGCCCGGCCACCGGTTTCGGCGACGAGTGGCTGCGGTTCACCGGCGTGAAGATGATGAGCGACGGCGCGGTCTCCGGCGGCACCTGCCTGTGCTCGCGCCCCTACCGGGGCGCCCGGGGCGAGCCGACCGGCGGCATCCAGGTCATGCCGGACGAGGAGATCACCGACGTGGTCCACCGGGTGCACGCGGCGGGCGCCAGGCTCGCCGTCCACGCCAACGGCGACCTCGCCATCGCCAAGGTGCTGGACGCGATGGAACGCGCCACCGCCGCGACGCCGCCGCGTCCCGGCCAGACGCACCGCATCGAGCACTGCTCGGTGGTGGACGGGCGGCTCGTGCGGCGCATCCGGGACCTCGGCGTGATCCCCGTCCCCTTCGGCGCGTTCGTCCGCTACCACGGGCGCAACCTGCTCGACCACTACGGCCCCGAGCGCGCGGCGCGGATCAGCCCGCACCGCACGTTCCGGGAGGCGGGGATCACCGTGGCGGGCTCGTCCGACCACCCGTGCGGCCCGCCCGAGCCGCTGTACGCGCTCCAGTCGCTGACGACCCGCCGCAGCCTGGACGGCACCGTCCTCGGCGAGGAGGAGCGGCTGACCCCCTACGAGGCGCTGGAGGTCTACACGGCCGGGTCGGCCGCCGCGTCCGGCGAGGAGCATGTCAAGGGCCGTATCGCGCCCGGCTATCTGGCCGACTTCACCGTGCTCGCCGAGGACCCGCTGCGCGCCGACCCCGAGCGCTTGGCCGAGGTGCCCGTGACGGGCACGTGGGTCGGCGGCCGTCCGGTCTGGGGCGGCTGACCCGTTCGGTCCGGCGCGCACGGCGGACCGGGGGCACGGGCCGTCCGTCCGGCGTCCAGCTCATCGTCCGCACCACGGTGAACGCGGCCTTCTTTCCTCGCCGCCCTGGCGACCCGGGGAAACTGAGTTCGCGATAATCGCCTGCATTAGCGGCCGATCCGGCAATTGGGGTGTCGATCGGCAACAATCGCTGCTATCTGTTAATCAGCGTCACTTTCTGGCGGCTTCCGGGGACGAGGGCGATGGCGGCAGGCGGTTCGGCGGGCGAGCGGGGGCGGCGGGCGCGCGAGCAGGCGCTGGAGTTGGCGCGGCGCTCGCGCGAGGCGTACGCGGTGGCGGCGCGGTGGGAGGCCGGTGCCGAGGCCGAGCGGGTGGTCGCGGCCTCGCTCGTCAGCCTGACCGCCGTCGGCTGGCGGTTACTGGTGGACCGGCACTGGCCCGGCACCCGCGCCGCGAACATCGACATGATCCTCATCGGGCCGGGCGGCGTGTTCGTCATCGACGTCAAGCGCTGGCGCGAGCCCCCGGCCGTCGCCGACGACCACCTGACCACCGGGGGAGAGAACCGGGACGGCGAGGTCGCCAAGCTGCTGGCGATGACGCGGACGGCCGACGAGCAGGTCGCCTCGCTCGGGATGTCGCCGGTCGCGCTGCGCCCGCTGATGGTGTTCGCGGGGCACCGCATCGACGCGCGCCTCGGCCGGGTGCGCTTGCTGGGCCATCCCGATCTCGTCCACGCGCTGGTCGCCGAGCCGAAACGGCTGACCCCGGCCCTCGTGGGCATTGTCGGCGACCATCTGGCCCAGGCGTTCCCGGCCTACGATTCCGCCGCGCTCAAGGAGGACGCCGCCGCCGCGCCCGCCGCGCCCGTGGAAATCGACGGCGGCGCCCTTTTCCAGACCGAGGACGTCGAGAAGGCGGCGATGGAATCGCTGCTGCACGCGCCGATCGAGCAGTGGATGACCTTTCTCGACCCCGACCAGGTGGGCCTCGCGCGCCGCGACTGGAGCGGCCCGGCGCGCATCACCGGCCCGGCCGGAACGGGGAAGACCGTCGTCGGGCTGCACCGCGCCGCCCATCTCGCCGGACGCTCTTCAGGCCGCATCCTCTACGTCACGTTCGTCAACAATCTGCCGCGCGTACAGAAGAACCTCTTCGCCCGGATGGCCTCCACGTTCCTCGACCGCGTCGAATTCCGCAGCCTGCACGGTTGGGCGTCGGCGTTCCTCGCCGAACGCGGCGCCGGCCTGACGTTGAACCCGCCGCGCGCCGACGACGCGTTCTCGCGCGCCTGGTTGACGGTCGGTCGCGACAGCGCGCTCGCCGAGATCGACCCGAGCCCCGGCTACTGGCGCGAGGAGATCGACCACGTCATCAAGGGGCGCGGGCTGACCTCCCTGGAGGAGTACCGCACGGTCGCCCGGCACGGGCGGCGCACCGCGCTCCAGCCCGCGCACCGCGAGGCCGCCTGGCTGCTCTACGAGGAATACGAGATGCTGCGCGAAGCGCGCGGCGTCGGCGACTTCAACGACGTGCTGCTCGCGGCCCTGGAGGAACTGCGCGAAAGGCCCGCCGACCCGCCCTATTCCGCCGTGATCGTGGACGAGGTGCAGGATCTCACGCTCATCGGCGTCCGGCTGCTGCACGCCCTTTCCGGCGACGGCCCGAACGGCCTGCTGCTCATCGGCGACGGGCAGCAGGCGGTCTATCCGGGCGGATTCCGGCTCGCGGACGCCGGGATCGCCGTGAAGGGCCGGGGCGCCGTCCTGCGCACCAACTACCGCAACGCCGCGCGCATTCTCGAAGCGGCGATGGAGGTCGTCTCCGACGACCCCTTCGACGACCTGGACGGCCCCAACCCGAACGGCCGCCGCGCCGTCGATCTCACCTATCACGAGGGCGAGGTGCTCCGGGTCGACGCGGCCGGCGCGGAGGAGCACGACCGCCGCCTCGTCGAGGCGATCAGGGCGCTTCCCGAGCGCGACGGGGGCGGCGCCACCGCGCTCGCGGACTCGGTCGTGCTGTGCCGCTCGCGCCGCGAGATCGAGCAGTACCACCGCCTGTTCGCCCGCGAGGGGATCCCCGTCCTGCGCCTGGAGAGCTACGACGGGCGCCCGGTCGAGGCGATCAAACTCGGCACCTACCGCCGCGCCAAGGGCCTGGAATTCAAGAACGTCTTCCTGCCGCACCACGACCACGACCTTTCGCCCGGTCTGGAAAAGGGCGCGGGCGCCGCCGAGGGGGAACGCGCGGAACTGGCCCGGCGGCAGTTGTTCGTCGCGATGACCCGGGCCCGCGACCTGCTCTGGCTCGGTTCCGCCGACAAGATCCACGAACCCGGGCGAACGGCGGACAACACGGAGCTATAGTGCACGGCGATAGGGGTTGGCCGAAACAGCGGTTCCCGGTAACCCGCGAGCGAGAGGCAGGATTCCCGACATGTCGGACGCCCCGCAGGGACGACGCCCCGACCAGCAAGAACGGCTCGACCAGACCGATCTCCAGACCGACCGGCCGCATTCGGCGCGCGTCTACGACTACATCATGGGCGGCAAGGACAACTTCGTCGCCGACCGGGAGACCGCCGCGACCGTCCTGGCCGACTGGCCGGGCCTGCGTACCTCGATGCTCGCCAACCGCGCGTGCATGCACCGCATGGCCCGCCACCTCGCCGACCTGGGGGTACGGCAGTTCATCGACGTCGGCACCGGCATCCCGTCCTCGCCGAACCTGCACGAGGTGGTGCAGGAGGCGGCACCCGACGCGCGCGTCGTCTACGTCGACAACGACCCGATCGTCCTGGCCCATGCCCGGGCCCTGCTGGTCGGCTCACCCGAGGGCCGGACCGCCTACATCCAGGCCGACATGCGCTCGCCTGGAACGCTCCTGGAGGACCCGGCGCTCGCCGCGACCCTCGACCTGTCCCGCCCGGTCGCGCTCACGCTGATCGCCGTCCTCCAGTTCGTGGAGGACGCGCAGTCGCTGGTGGAGGCGCTCGTCGAGCCGCTCCCGTCCGGCAGCTACCTCGCGCTCACCATCCCCACCGGCGACCTCGCGCCCGAGTCCGCGCACCTCGCCGGCGAGTACACCCGCCGGGGCATCCCCATGTACCTGCGCGACCGCGCGCAGGTGGAACGGCTGATCACCGGGCTGGAACCGCTGGAACCGGGTGTCGTCCCGATGCCGCGCTGGCACCCCGCCCCGGGCGAGGAGATCCTCCCCGACACCGCCACCAACATGTACGCCGTCGCCGCCCGCAAGCCGTAGCCGATGTGCGCCCGGGGCGCTTCCGGGCATGAAGGCATCGCGGTCACTGGAACAGCCGAAACGCGGGAGAGCTCCGACATGCGCGGCAACGGCATCACCCCCTCGCAGATCCCCGGGCCGTCCACGGAGGGCGACGGCGCGCAGGCCATCCTCGACGCGGGCGGGCTGCACACCTACCAGCTCGGCCTGCACGCCGAGTACGGGCCGGTGGTGCGCTTCCCCCTGCCCGGCGCGGGCCTGGCGGTCTCGATCGCCGACCCGGTGCTGCTGGAGGCCACCGCCAAGATCAACAAACGGCCGGAGAAGCTGTTCGAGTTCCTCGCCCCGCTCCAGGAGTCGGGCAACCTCCAGACGCTCCCGGCCGACGAGCACGGCCCGTGGCGCCGGGTGATGCTGTCGGTGCTGGCCGGACGCCCCTCCCACGAGGCCCACTTCGCGCACTTCACCGCGCTCGCGACCGACCTGGCCGACGCCTGGCAGGCCCGCGCCGCCTCCGGGCCTGCTTCCGGTGGGGGGACGACCCCCCACACCCCCCGGAACGGCCCTGCTTCCGGTGGGGGGACGACCCCCCACACCCCCCGGAACTGCACCGTGACCTCCCAGAAGGACCTGAGCGAACTCTCCCTGCGCATGATCTGCCGGTACGCGCTGGGCAGCGGCCTGACCCCCGAGGAGTCCGCCCGGGTCGTCGCCGCGTTCGAGGCCGTCCTCACCGAGCACCTGGGCCGCCTCTACCAGCCCGACGCCCCCGACACCTCGGACGAAGCGGAGGAGGGCCTCGCCTACCTGCGCGCCACCGTCGACCGGGTCCTCGCGGCCCACCGCGAGAGCACCGGGCGCAGCGACATGATCGCCGCGCTGGCCGAGTCGGGCGCGTCCCCCGCGCGGATCCGCGACTCGGTGCTGATGGCCATGCTCGCCGCCCACCACACCACCGGCGTCGCGATCTCCTGGGTGCTGTACACGCTGTCCCAGCACCCGGACGCGGCCGCGCGCGTCGCCGCCGAACTCGACGAGGTCCTCGGGGACCGCGCCGCCCCCGACTACGCCGACCTGAGGAGGCTGACGTACCTGGACAGGGTCCTCAGGGAGACGATGCGCCTCTACCCGCCGGGCCCCTACGGCGCCCGCGAGGCCACCGAGGACATCACGGTCGGCGACTACGAGATCCCGGCCGGGACGACCATCTTCTACCCCTTCTGGGCCGTTCACATGAACCCCCGCTACTGGCCCGACCCGCACGTCTTCGACCCCGACCGGTTCACCCCGGAGGCGTCGGCGGGCCGCCCCCGGCTCGCCTACATCCCGTTCGGGATCGGCCCCCGTAGCTGCGAGGGCGCCGCGCTCGCGATGGTCGAGGCGGAACTCGTCCTCGCCGTCCTGCTGAAGCGTTTCGAGTTCCGCCTCACCCCAGGCCGGCCGGTGACCCCCACAGAACGCTTCGTCCTGTGGGCGGCCAACGACATCCACCTGGACATCACCCTCCGCGAATGACCCCGAGGAACGGTGCCCTCGCGCTTATCGGCTGAAGCCGGCCGGGCGGACCCCACCGCCGGTGCGGGCGCCGTCCTGGTGCCCGAAGAGGGACGGGCCGCCCGCCGCTCCGGCCGGTTCCGTTGTTCCCGGTCCCCCGTCCGAGGGACCCGGGTGTTTCCGGAGTACACACTGCCGGAAGCGTCGTCGCCGTTTCTTCGTCACCCCGCGAAGAACGCGCGGGCGGTCCCTGTGAGACCTCACAGGGCGTCGGGACGCGTCCGCATGAGGCCAGGGGCGCGGGTCATCCGCGCGGCCACGGCACGCGAACAAGGGGGGTGACGGCGCGTTCGCGCCGCAGGGGGGAAGCGCCATGGGGGACCTGTTCAAGCTGCTGGAAAGCCGGATCGGCGCCAACGCCCGGCGCTCGGTGGAGGTCTACGCGCGCGAGGTGCCCGAGTTCTGCGCCGTGGCCGCCGCGGGGCCGCAGCGGGACGCGCTGGTCGAGTTCGCGGTGCTGCTGCGGCGCCGGACCGTCGAGCTGGCCGCCGACGAGCGGCCCCTCGGCGGCGACGACCTGGCGCGCATCGTCGCCGCCGGACGCGAGCGCGCCCTGGCGGGCATGTCGCTGGCGTCCCATGACCACGTCCTCGGCCTGCACTCCGCCCTGGCGGTGCAGGAGCTGCACGAGGCGGCCGGGCCGGGGGAGGCGGACGCGCTCATGCGGCTCCTCGGCTGGCTCGGCCCCCAGGGCACGGCGGCCAAGGACGCCTACACCCACGGGTTCCTGGACGGGCAGGGCAACGTCCTGACGTTCACCCACCGCGTCCAGCAGCTCGCCACGGCCCTGCTGGGCGGCGACCCCGTCGCCGCCGGGCTGGCCGAGGTCCTCGGCATGACGCTCGCCCCCCGCTACACGGTGACGGTCGTCCGGATCGCCGAACGCGGCGCCCCGCCGCCCGCCGGGGAGCGCGAGCGGATCGTCGGCGCCCTCACCGCCGAGCGCCCGGTGCCGCTGCGGTGGCGCGAGCCGCTGGAACTCGTCGCGCTCGTGCCCGGCGACAGCGCCCAGGCGCGCGTCCGGCGGCGCGCCCTCGACCTCGCCCGCGCGGTGGCGTCCGCGGTCGGCCGGCCCTGCGCCGTCGGGGCGTCGAGCGCGAACCGGCACGCGCTGCCCGACGCGCTGGCCATGGCCCGGCGGATCAGCGCGGCCGCGCCGCTGCGCGCCGTCCCGCGCGAGGTCAGCACGCTGCAGGACGTCTTCGTCGAGCTGGGCGCGGGCCGGTTGCCCGAGGTCGAGCGCTGGCTGCGCCAGGTGGCCCAGCAGCTCGCCCGCGGACCCGACCTGGTCGCCACCCTGGACGCCTACTACCGGCACGACATGAACCGGCTGGCCACCGCGTCCCACCTGCACATCCACCCCCGCACCGTCGACTACCGGCTGCACCGGGCCCGCGAGCTGACCGGCATCGCGCCCGCCACCGCGCACGGCGTGCGCGTGCTGACCGCCGCGGTGGCGCGCGTCCTCGCCGTCAGCGCGTGATGGCCTCGATGATCCGGGGCCGCAGCTCGGCGGCGCCGATCACGGCGTCGACCGAGCCGACCTCGACCGCGCGCCGGATGTCGTGGATGCGGTCGAACTCGGCGGCCACCTCGTTGAGCTTCTCCGTCCGCACCGACGAGCGCAGCTCGTCCAGCTCGGCGGTCAGCGACGCCCGGTCGGCGCCCGAGGCGGCCGTCACGCGGGCCTCCAGGTCGCGGACGCGGGGGTCGGCGGCCGTGCGGGCGTTGACCTCACCGGCGAACACCGCCGCGGCGGCGGGCGCGCCGCCGAGCACGGACGCGAACGAGCCCTCCAGCGCGAGCACCGTCATGTTCGGGTTCAGCGCCTTGGAGAACACCACGAACGCGCCGCCGTGGTACCGCGAGATCACGCAGAACACGATGGGCCCGCGGAAGTTCACGATCGCGCGGCCGATCTCGGCGCCGTACTCCAGCTGGAGCTTGCGCATCGACTCCGGCGACCCGTCGAAGCCCGACAGGTTCGCCAGCACCACCAGCGGACGGTTCCCGCTGGCCGCGTTGATCGCGCGGGCGGCCTTCTTCGACGACTGCGGGAACAGCGTGCCCGCCGTGTAGCTGTCGGGGCCGTTGGTGGGCGGGAACCCGCGCCGGGGCACCGCCTGCGACTCGATGCCGAGCAGGCACGCGGGCCGCCCGCCGAGGTGGACGTCCTGGACGACCGCCGTCTCGGCGTCGGCCATGCCCGCCCAGCGCTCCAGCACCGGGTGGTCCTGGTCCGACAGCGCCCGCATGACGGTCCGGATGTCGAACGGCTTCTTGCGGTCCGGGTTGGCCTCGGCGGAGAAGATCTCCCCGACCGTGGCGAAGTCGCTGCCCGCCACCGTGTGCGGGAAGGACGACACGTCCCGGTCGACCGGGTCGGTCGTGCTCGCCCGGCGCGGCCCGTCCTCGCCCGGCGCGACGTAGGTGTGGTCGTAGTGCGCCATCAGCACGTCGCGCGCGGCGGCCAGGTTCGGCGCCCAGTACTGCGCCTGCCCGTTCGGGCCCATCACCCGGTCGTAGCCGCCGATGCCGAAGTTGTCCTCGGCCGACACGCCGCCGGAGAAGTCGAGCGCCTGCTTGCCGGTCAGCACCATCGCCGAGTCCGGCGTCATCACGAGGATGCCCTTGGTGTGCATGAGCATCGTCGCCTCGGCGTTCCAGTACGGCTGGGCGCCGACGTTGATGCCCGCGACGACGATGTTGATCTCGCCGCCGTCCTGGGTGAACTCGACGATCCGCTTGAGCGCGGCGGCGACCCAGTCCATGTTCTCGGTGCCCGACTCCATCGAGACCCGGGCGCCCGACGACAGCGCGTACCACTCCAGCGGCACCCGCATCCGCTCCGCGAGGTCCAGCGCGGCGATCACGCGGCGGCACTCCGGCTCCGACAGCGCGCCGAGCGACTTGGTCGGGTCGCCGAGCAGCACGACCCGGCTGACGCCCTGCGGGTGCAGCGCGGTCCGCGTGGTGACGACGCCCGCGACCATCGCGGCGGTGTTGCGCCCCTTCGGGCGGTCGACCGGCACCAGCGCGTGCGCGTCGTCGAGGTCGTGCTCGACGAAGTCGCCGAGCAGGCCCGTCAGCTCGTAGGGGTAGACGGTGCCCCGGCTGCTCGCGCGCAGCACCTTCTGCCGGTAGCCGTCGATCGGCTCGACCGGCGCGTCGGACGGCTCGCCGATGTGCAGTTCGCTGCGCCCGGCCGCGTCGAAGGTGGCCCGGACGGCGATCTTGCGCAGCGCGCCGGTCGCCTCGTCGCGGCGCCGGGCGATGAACAGCATCTCCTCCAGGCCCGCGCCCGCCGCCGTCGGCAGTACGCGGCCGGCGATCATCTCCAGCTCGGCGCGGGTCATGGGGCTCGGCGGCCAGACGTAGATCACGATCCGGTTGGTGGGGAACAGCTTCTTGGACGGCCGCCGCGACCGCGCCCGGCGGATCGAGTCCAGGCACGCGGCGATCGTGTCCTCCGCGGTCGGCAGCGCGACCAGCCTGCCGTCCAGGTCGCGCAGCTCGGTCAGGTCGCGGACCTGCGCGAACGCCACCAGCCTGTCATCGGAGGGGTTGCCCCGCGCCACCGCCCGGAAGAGGTAGACCTCCTCGTCGGAGGACGGCAGCCGGGTCAGGTCGAACTCGCTCAGCCGCTCCAGTTGCATCCGGTGCGCGATGTAGGGGTGCAGGCCGCGGATCAGCCGCTCCTCGGCCATCCCGCCCCCGGACGGCCGGAACGTGAAGTGGTGGTGCATGACCGCGCCGCCGGAGCCCGCGACGGTCGCGGTCACCCGCCGGACCCGCTCGGGCAGCGGGTGGGCGTCGATGACCTCCTGGAGCGCCTCGGCCATCGCGCCGAAGTCCTCCGGCTGCCGCTCCCAGGCGAGGTAGATGTCGGCGTCGAGGTCGTCCTCGCCGCGCGCCAGCTCGGCGAGGCCGTCCAGCGCGCCGCCCAGCGCCTCGAAGCCCACCGCCGCCGACACCACCGACGAGCCCGCGCGCTCGGCGACGACGAACGTGCAGCCCGCGGCCTCGCGGGTGCGGACGCCGGTGATCCCCTTGTTGCCGTAGTAGCGGCGGGTCAGCACCTCCAGCAGGATCGAGTTGTCCCGCCCGTCGCGGCCGAGCCGCTGGCCGAGCAGCCGCACGAGCGGCTCGGTGCTGCGGACCATCTCGGCGATGCGCTCGCCGCGCTCCGGCGCGTCCGGGTTGGCGTCCAGGTGCCGCAGGTGCTTGCGGACCTCCGCGTAGACGCGGGCGCGGTTGCGGCGCAGCAGCGGCTGCGCGAACCAGGCGAACACCACGCCGCGCGCGAGGTCGCACACGGCGGGGAAGCGCACCTGCGTCGCCGCGACCAGCCGCTCCAGCGCGAGGCCCACGTCCTCGCGCAGCGTCAGGTCGGGCGGCGGCTCCCGCAGCCACGTCCGCAGCAGCGCCAGGATCACCGCGGTGTCGGCGGCCGCGCGCTGCTGGGACAGGAAGATCCGGAAGACCGCCGCGTCCAGCTCGGGCGAGCGCTCCAGCTCGGTGACGCCGTAGTGGCCGAGGGCCTTGGCGAGCTTGGCCTGGAACGCCTCGGGCAGCCCGGCCCGCTCGACGTCCAGGCTCTGGAGGTAGGTGTGGAAGTACTCGCGGGCGCTGTGGACGTGGCCGCCGTCGGTGCCGTCGCCCTGCTCGGGGCGGTCGCGGCTCAGCTCGGCGAGGTCGGCGAACACCTCGACCAGGCGCAGCTCACCGGCGAGCGGCTGGTGGCCCTCCCGCTCGGCCGCCTGCCGCGCGCCCAGGTAGTCGTCCAGGACGCGGCGCTCGTCATGCGGGTCGACGTCGAAGCCCAGCAGCAGGCTGCGCAGGTCCTCCTGGCCGCGGACGGCGCGGGTCCGCGCCGGGACCGCGCCGGGCGCGGCGGGCAGGTCCAGCTCGACGGCGTCGCCGTCCGCGGGGCCCTCCTCCCGCGCGCCGTCGGCGAGCGGCTCCAGCCGCAGCAGCGGCGCGCCGGTCTCCACCTGGCTCCCGACGGACACGACGCATTCCTTCAGCCGCGCCCGGAACGGCGCCCGCAGCACCGTCTCCATCTTCATGCTCTCCAGCACCAGCACCGGCGCGCCCGCCTCGACCTCGTCGCCCGCCTTCAGCGGGGTCGCGACGACCAGCGCGGGCGCGGGGGAGCGGACGACGCCGCCCTCGTCCCGGCTGACGCGGTGCGCCACGCCGTCCACCTCGACGAGGTGGATCGGCCCGTGCGTGCCGGTGAGCAGCCGGTACCGGACGCCGTTGACGGCGATCTGCCCGGTGTGCCTGCTGAAGCGGTCGAGCTCGACGTCGGCGGTGCGGACGTCCTCGCCCACCTCGAAGCCGACCCGGAACCGGTGCGCGCCGACCCGCGCGACCCGCAGCCGGTAGCCGACGCCGCGCAGCTTGAGGTCCAGCGGGCGGCCGCTCTCGTGCCGCGCCTGCGGGCGCCCGCCGAACGCCGTGGACAGCAGCCGCTGCCGCTCGGCGCGCTCCTCCTCCTCGTAGGCCTCGATGGCGGCGGCGGCCAGCGCGACCGCCGAGTGGCGGTGCGAGACCAGCCCGCCCTCGCCGCGCACCCGGTCGATCCAGCCGGTGTCGGCGCTGCCGTCGATCACCTCGGGCCGGTCGAGCAGGTCCAGCACGAAGCTCTTGTTCGTCGCGCCGCCCTCGATGATCACGGTGGTCTCGGTCATCGCGCGGCGCAGCCGGCCGAGCGCCTCGTCCCGGTCGCGGCCGTAGGCGATGATCTTGGCGATCATCGAGTCGAAGTCGGCGGGGATCGTGTCGCCCTCGCGGACCCCGGTGTCGACCCGGACGCCGGGCCCGGCGGGCAGGTCGAGCCGCGCGATCCGGCCGGGGGAGGGGGCGAAGTCGCGGTCGGGGTCCTCGGCGTTCAGCCGCGCCTCGACGGCGTGCCCGCGCTCGACCGGCGGCGCGCCGTCGAGCCGTCCGCCGGAGGCCACGTGCAGTTGGGCCTTGACCAGGTCGAACCCGGTGGTGGACTCGGTGATCGGGTGCTCGACCTGGAGCCGGGTGTTGACCTCCAGGAACGCGAACAGCCGCTCGCCCGGGTGGTAGAGGAACTCCACGGTCGCCGCGCCCCGGTAGCCGACCTTGAGGGCCAGCCGCTCGGCGGAGGACTTCAGCTCGGCCGCCTGCTCGGCGCTCAGCACCGGCGAGGCCGACTCCTCGATGACCTTCTGGTTGCGCCGCTGCACGGAGCAGTCGCGGACGCCGAGCGCCCACGCCGTGCCCTGCCCGTCGGCGATCACCTGCACCTCGACGTGCCGCGCGCCGGTGACCAGGCGCTCCAGGAACACGATGCCGCTGCCGAAGGCCCGCGCGGCCTCCTGGCCGGTGCGCTCGTAGGCGTCCTCCAGCTCGGCCGGGTTCGTGACGACGCGGATGCCGCGCCCGCCGCCGCCCGCCGTCGCCTTCAGCATCAGCGGGTAGCCGATCTCCGCCGCCGACGCCAGGGCGTCCTCCAGCGTCTCGACGGCCCCCCGGCTCCACGGCGCGACCGGGACCCCGACCTCCTCGGCGATCAGCTTCGCGCCGATCTTGTCGCCGAGCTTGCGCATGGCCTCCGGGCTCGGGCCGACGAAGGTCACCCCGACGCGCTCGCACAGCTCCGCGAACGCCGGGTCCTCCGCGACGAAGCCCCAGCCGACCCACGCCGCGTCCGCGCCGGTCTCCACCAGCGCGCGCTCCAGCACCTTCAGGTCGAGATACGGGCGCGCGGACGCGGGGCCGAGATCGTAGGACCGGTCGGCCTCCCGCACGAACGCCGCCGCGCGGTCGACGTCGGTGTGCAGGGCGACGGTCTCGATCCGGGTCCCGGTCTCCGCGGCGAGGTCCCGCACGGCGTGGATGAGCCGCATCGCGGCCTCACCACGGTTGACGATGGCGACACGACTGAACACCGTCCGAACCCTCCTCTGGACCACCGATGTGCGCGCCGTGGACATGGTCGGCCCCCGGCCATGCTCACCCTTCCGCCTCCGGGGCGGCAGCGCCATGCCGCTGACAGGGCAGGCTGGGCGCCCCCAATTTGTGGGAAACATCCAAAAGCCGCCGCCCACCTGCGCACCCCCCGAGCATGCACGGCCCTGGCAGTGGCAGGCTTGTCCCCACCTAAAGCCCCGGCTCTGACCAGGCGAAACGCTCGCTTGACAAGGGGTTTCGGAGGTTCGGGCAAGGTGGGCCAAGGGTGGCCGCCGCGCACGGCGCCCGCCCGCCGGAGCCCTGTGCGCACGAACCGTCGCGGACCGTGCCCGGCGTGCGCCCGCCGCGTTCCGCGCCGCCGGGACCCCGGGCGGCGCGCGCACTCCGACGCTGGCGGGCGGAAGTTTTTCGCGCCGGTGGGCATAACCGCTGAGCTATCCCCTTGAATGGTCGAACAGGGCCCATCCGCGCTATCGGAAATGCCGCCTCAGCTTGCCCTTGTGCAAACGTTGCCGATTGCCGCCGGGACGCTGGTCAGGTATCAACGAATTTGGGATGCCGCAGGCTGGTCCGGTCGCTGAACTGCGCTGGTCTATTACGCTGCGAATCGGCGGCGCCGGATCGGCACTTGCCCGCTATTCGGAGCGGCGGCTATCGTATAGCAAATCCGATAGGAAGATTTCCTGTCGGACGAAAGCAATGCCCCGCCCCCCGCTCCCCGCTCCCCGCCATGGACGCGGCCGCCGACGAGAGTCGCGGCCCCACCGTCCAGGACCACATGGCCCCGCAACGCCATGCCCGACCGCCCACCCCTAGCCCGGGCGGTCGCGACGAAAGCTCGCCTCCAGGGCCCGGAGGCGGCCTTCGTCTCCTGACGAACCCGCCATCGCGGGGTCGCGTACCCGCCCTGCTCCGGTCCCGAGAGCAGGGCTGGGGGTCGTCGGCGGCATGACGCCGATTGGAGAAACTGCCATGCGCAAGCTGATGCAAGCGACGCTGGGCGCGTGCGCCCTCGCCCTTGCGATGGGTGGCGCGACCGCCGCGAACGCGGCCCAGCCCCCCGCCCCCAGCGGTCCCGCGCCCATCATCGGCGGGCACAACGCGACCGAGACCTACCCCTGGATGGTGGCGCTCAGCAACGGCTGCGGCGGCAGCCTCGTCGCGCCCCAGTGGATCGTGACGGCGAACCACTGCGGCTCCGCGTCCTCGGGCCGGATCGGCTCGAACAGCAAGAACTCCGGCGGCGAGGTCCGCTCGATCGACCGGCGGACCACCCGCTCGGGCACCGACCTCACGCTGATGCACCTGTCCACGCCCGCGACGGGCACGCCGGTGAAGATGGCGCAGAGCCAGCCCGCCGCGAACACCCCCGTCCGGCTGCTGGGCTTCGGCTGCATGAGCTGGCCGAGCTGCCGCAACGCCACGACGCTCCAGGAGATCGACCTCACGATCCTGCCGAGCAGCAGCTGCGCGGCCGGCGGCGGCACCGCCAACGACGTCTGCGTCTCGGGCGACCGCGGCCACTCGGCCTGCCACGGCGACTCCGGCGGCCCGGCGGTCACCGGCACCCGCGGCGACTGGACGCTCGTCGGCGAGACCCACGGCCCGGGCGACAACCGCGGCGAGTGCGCGACCAGCACCCTCTACACCGGCATCGCGCCCTACCTGTCCTGGATCAACCAGCAGATCGGCCGCTGACCCAGGCTCCCCTCACCCGTAGGAGTTCCGATGTCCTTCCGCAAGATCATGATGACGCTCGCCGTCACCCTCGGCCTCGCGATGCTGCTGCCGGCGCTGGTCGTCGACACCGCGTCCGCCGCGGCCCCGGCGGCCGTCCGCACGATCTACTACGACGCCAGCGCGTCGCAGGAGTTCAAGGCCGCCGTGGACGAGGGCGCAGAGGCGTGGAACGTGGCCGTGCCCACGATCAAGCTCGTCGCCGCCACCGGCGGCCAGGCGACCATCCGGATCTACGCCGACAACGGCTGGCCCCGCACGATCTCCAACGGCTTCGGCCGGGGCACGATCTACATGGGCCGCCAGGCCGTCCAGGACGGCTTCTACCCGCCGCGGATCGCCGCGCACGAGCTCGGCCACGCGCTCGGCCTGCCCGACAACCGCAACGGCCGCTGTGACTACCTGATGTCCGGCCACAGCTCGCCGACCTCGTGCAAGGTCACCGCCCCGCACGCGACCGAGGCCGCCACGGTCCGCCGCAACGCGGGCGGCGGCTGGGTCACCACCCTCACCAGGCAGCACGCCTACGCGGACTGCTACACCTTCTAGTCCGCCGGACCCCGCACCGCGGGCACGAGCCAAGCCGTGCCCGCGGTGCGGCCCGTCCGCGCTCAGGCGGCGGGCTGCTCCATCGCGTGGTCCAGGTGGGTGATGACCGCGGGCACGTCGTGGCTCTCGGTGGCGCGGATCAGCTCCAGCGCCGGACGGACGAGGCCGCCGGGCCGCGCGATCAGCCGGGCCAGCACGGCCGCGCGCACGTCCATGCGCTCGATCGTCGCCTCGCGCCCGGCGTCGTCCTGGCCCGCGAGCAGGACGGCGTTGTGCCACGCCTCCTCGCGCGACCGCCGGATGCTGAAGTCCAGGATCTGCTCGTCACCGCGCCCGCCGACCTGGTCCAGGAGCCACAGCAGCGGTGAGACGTCGCCGACCGCCGCCTGCACCGCCAGCACGACGCGCGCCAGGATGTCGTTGATCAGCAGGAAGTCGCGGCGCAGCGCCTGGATCTCCGCCCCCGGGCTCGTGCGCGCGGCGGCGACGGCCAGGTCGAGGCCGATGTGCGCGTTCACGCCGAGGATCAGGTGCGCGACGATGACCGTGTCGCCGTCGGGCAGCAGGCCGAACGTCTCGCGCCAGCAGCGGGGCCCGCTCCGGTCGCGCCGCCAGGCGGCGTGGGCCTCGAAGTAGCGGTTGCCGAAATGGGTGTCGAAGCGGTCCATGCGCGGGCCGTCGTCGAACCGCCCCTCGTGGATCGCCCGGCGGACCTCGACGGTCACCTGCCGGTACAGCGCGGCGAAGTACCCGACCCGGTCGCCGGTCTGGACGGCCCTCGCGACGATCTCGGCGAGTCCGGCGATGACGTCGTCGATGTTCTCCGCGGCCATGTGCCACCTCCTCAGAAAGGCGTCGACAAGAGCGTCAATTGACTCCCGGCGGGCGGGAGCCGAAGAACCATCCGCCCTCTTTCATGCGATCGCGAATGGGCGCGAATTCGAGGACCTTGGCCCTGTCGTCTTTCGACAGCGAGTTGTTGAAGGCGCCGAGGAAGACGACGTAGCCGATGGCGACGGCGATGAGGACCGCGATTCCCGGGCCGGTCAGGCCGGCCGCGAGGGCGCCGATGCCGAGGGCGGCGCCCCCGGCCGCCGTCCCGAAGGCGGAGCCGTGGATCCTCACCCGCCGCCTCCCGTGCCCCGACCGGCAGGACGCGCAGCGCGGCACGTTCACCGTGAACACCTGCCACGCGACGCGGCCCACCTGGTGCTGGATGTCGCCGCTGAGCTTCAGTTCGAGGAAGCTCCCCTCGTCCGACGGCTGCTCCTCGCAGAACAGGCAGGTTCCGCGGGCGAGGTTGCCCTTGGCGATGTCGAGGTTGCCGGAGAGGTGCTCGCGCACGGCGGTCGTGGCGGCGACGGGGAGGGCGCGTTCGAGCACCCGGACGGCGGGCGGCCAGTCGTCGGTCGCGTTGGCGTAGGGGATGACGCAGCCGAGCACGCGGTTCGCGACGTCGTCGCGGGCGCCGCGCAGGACCGGGCCGTCCTGCGGATGGGCGAGCGCCAGGACGTCCAGCAGCGGCGCCGCCTGGTCGAGGAGGCGTTCGGCGGCCTCGGCGCCCCGGGCCGGGTCGGCGTCGGCGGTGTGCTCCGCGTGCTCCCCGATCGTCCGGAGCCGGGCCGCGCCGGGCTCCACCGCGCGGCGCAGCGCCTCGGTGACGTCGAGCCGGTCGAACCCCGAGCCCGTCATGGCGGCGACCTGGGCCTCGGCCTCGGCGCGGCGGCCGTCCCGGAGCGCGGTCACCGCGAGGCGCGCGTTGATGGTCAGCAGGGCCTCGGGGAGGTCGTCGCGGATCCGGGCGGCGGTGCCGGGGCCCAGGCGCGGGTCCGCGAGGTCGCGGGCGCGGGCCTCCAGCAGCGGCCAGAACTCCTCGTCGTGGACGACCCGCAGCCACGCCGCGAACGCCTCCGGCCAGGGCGCGGCGCCGGAGTCGTCGAGCGCGCGGGCGTGGGCGAGGACGGCCAGGTTGTGCCTGCCCGCGGGGGACGCGGCGTCCGTCCAGACGCGCTCGGCCTCGCCCAGGTCGCCGCGCCGCACCGCCGCGACCGCCTGGTCGGGACGCCCCGGCTGGAGCGGCCAGAACCAGAACAGCTCGTCGAGCAGGCGCCGGGCCGGGTCGCGCAGCCGCTGCGCCGCCTGCCGGGCCTCGGCGGCGTCGGGAGCCGCGCCGAACAGGGCGCTCCCGGCTGCGCTCTCGGATGCGCTCCCGGATGCGGACTCGGCCCCGAAGCGGCTCGCGACCCGCAGCTTCTCCGCGTGCCGCCGGATGTCGCGGGCGCTCGCGTGCACCCCTAACCCGGTGACGCGGAACGCGTTCTCGCGGTACAGGTCGGGGCCCAACTCGTCCAGGAGGGGGCCGATCACGTCCTCGGTCATGGTGCTCACTCCTGACCGGCCGGGGAGATCCGCAGGCCGACGGTCCGGTTCCGGGCGGGGGAGCGGTCGCCGCCGAGGGCGGACGCGGCGCCGAGGCTCGACACCGTGAACCTGCCGGTCGGTATCCCCGCGCGGTCATGGAGGAGTTCGCGGACGACCATCGCCCGCAGCGTGCCGAGCTCGGTGTTGGTAGCGTACCCGCGGCCGGGCGGCACCGGACGGTCGTCCGTGTGCCCGATCACGGCCACCGAGATCCGCGTCGCGTAGGGACGCAGCCGCGCACCGAGCGCGGACAGGACCGCGCGCCCGTCCCGCGACAGGCGCACCCCGTCCTGGAACAGGCCCTGCCTGAAGCTGACGGAGATCTCCCCCTGGCGGCGCCGCGCGACCGCGCCCGGCACCCCGAGGTCCATCCCGGCCGGCACGTCCGGCGCGGGCGCCGGAGCGGCCGGAACCGTCCGCACCACCACCGGCGCGGGCCTGTCGCCCTCCTCCCCGGCACCCGCGACGACGAGGACGGCGACCGCAGGCGCCACCACCGCCACGGCCGCCGCGTAAGGCCAGGCCGGACGGGTCGACCGGCGGGCGCGGGCCTTGGCGACGCGGCGGCGGCACTCGGCGATCTCCGGGCTGCCCGGGGCGAGGTGCTCGGCCTCGTCCCAGGCCGCGTCCGCCTCGTCCAGCCGCCCCTGCTGGGCGTGGACGCGGGCGAGCAGGTCCAGCAGCGGGACGCTCGGGTCGGCGTCGCGCCCCGCGTCCGTCAAGATCGCCTCGGCCTCGGCGTAGCGGCCGTGCCGGGCCAGCGTGCGGGCCTGCGCCAGCGCCAGCTCGCGGGCCGCGAGCGGCAGCGCCGCCCGATCGGCCCCGTCAGCCCTGTCGGCCCCGTCGGCCATCAGACCCTCCTCACCGTGCTCAGCAGGTCGAGGCCCGCGCGGTCGTCGGGCAGCAGGTCGGCGAGGACGCGGTTGATGTCGCGCAGCGTCCCGGCGTCGCCCTTGGCCGCCGCGCGGCGCCCCGCCGCGATGAGGTCGCGGGCCTCGTCCGGGTCGCGCATGTCCGACCGGTGGGCGCACAGGTTCTCGAAGATGATGAACGGCAGGTCGCCCGACTCGTCCAGCACCCGCATCGCCAGCGTGCGCAGGTCCTCGATCCGCTGCCGCAGCAGCGGCGCGTCCCGCGCGGCGCGCGCGGCCTGCACCGACGACTCGGCGATCGACAGCGACCGCCGGTGGTCGCCGTTGCCCTTCTCCCGGACGACGTCCTGCACGACGGCCAGCAGCTCCTGCGACTCCCTGACCAGCTCGGGCCATTCGAGCGCGTCCTCGATGTCGTCGACCGCCGCCCGCAGGACGAGGATCAGCTTGCCGCCCTCGATCGCCTCGGTGGTGTCGCCCCGCGCCGCCTCCACCTTCGACTCCACGTCCCGGACGAGCCGGTCCCGGTCGATCCGCAGCAGCAGCTCCGTCGCCCGCGCGTCGCCGATCTCCGTCAGCCGCCGCCGCACGGTCTCCAGCCGGTGCTTCTCGGCCTTGGAGTCGCGGACCAGGTCCTCGTGCTTCGGGACGGTCTCGGTCCGCATGTTGATGACGTGCTCGAACTCCTCGTCCAGCAGCGGGACGTAGGCGCGCGCGACGACCAGGCGCGACTCGTCCACCACGATGGTGAAGTCGACCGCGCTGCCCTCCGGCACGTCCCGCCGCACCTGGTTCGGCTCGACCACCAGGCGGCCGATGCGCAGGTTGCGGTCGGCGCGGTCGTGCTCGCCCTCCATGACGGGGATGCGGATCATCCCCTCCCCGGTGCCCCGGTTCACGGCGACCGTCGTGCGCATCTCGACGTTCCGCCGCGCCGGAAGCGGGGTGTTGCGCGGGAGCAGCGGAAGGAACTCGTTGCCGTCCAGCCCGACCCCGAGCGTCTGCTGGAGCAGCGGCTGCGTCTCGACCGCGCCGACCGTGTAGTCGAGCCGGTCCGGGCTCACCCCCAGGGCGGTGCCGGACGCGTCGGTCAGCTCGATGCCGAAGGTGTTCCGGCGCCCCCGCTCCGCCCAGAGCGTGGCGGTGAAGGTGCCCTCGTCCGACAGCGGGATCCGGCCGCTGCGCCAGGCGGGCCTCGCCTCGGCGTTCACGAACTCGACCGCGAGCCCCGCCGCCTCCGGCCCGGTCACCCTCCCGCCGACGAACGGCTCGGTCTCCGGCCCGGTCGGGCTGTACTCCAGCTCGACCGAGTAGGCGCCCGGGTCCGGCTTCGCCAGGGACGGCCGGACCTCCAGCCGCTTGGACCCGGCGAAGATCGCCGCGCCCTTGGCGACCACGGTGAGCGGGTCCTGGCTCTGGTCGATCGCGATCCCGAGCCCCTCCCGCGGGTCGGCGATGCGTTCGCGCAGGTACGGCGACAGCGTGGTCCCGCCGACCAGCAGCACCTTCTCGACGTCGCCGGGCCCGAGCCCGCTCTCCTTCAGGGCCCGGCGGCACAGGTCCACCGACCGCGCGATGTAGGGTTCGGCGATCCGCTCGATGTCCCCGCGCCGCAGGTCGAAGTCGAACTCGAAGCGCTGCTCCCGCGCGTCCACCAGCACGACGTCGATGTCGACCGACTCCCGCCGCGACAGCTGGATCTTGGCGGCCTCGGCGGCGAGCTTGAGCGTGTTGACGGCGGCGGGCCAGCGCGGGTTCCCCCGGGTGAAGTCGGCGAAGCCGTACCGCTGCACCACCGCCGGGATCAGCAGCGTCTCGACGATCTTCCAGTCGATGAGCTTGCCGCCGAGCAGGTTGTCGCCCCGGTGGTTGACGACGTTGAACTCGCCGTCGCGCATGTTGACCACGGCCGCGTCGAAGGTCCCGCCGCCGAAGTCGTAGACCAGCCAGAAGGCGTTCTCCACCTCCGCCTGGAACCCGTAGGCGAGCGCCGCCGCCGTCGGCTCCTGGAGCAGCGGGGCCTGCGCCAGCCCCGCCAGCTCGGCGGCCCGCTTCGTCGCCTCGCACGCGCTCAGCTCGAACGCGGCCGGGACGGTGATGACGGCGGCGGCCACCTCGTCCCCGACGCTCTCCACGTCGCGCTTGAGGGATTTGAGGACCTCGGCGGAGAGCTCCTCGGGCTCCATGGACCGCCCCGCGTCCCGGAAGACCTTGGGCCGGCCGGTCGTCCCCATCCGGAGCTTGAACTCGACGCAGGTGTTCTCCGGGTCCTGCTCGCTGCGCTCCTTCGCCTCGCGCCCGACATAGAGCCGGTTCCGCTGGTCGACCCGCACCGCCGACGGCGTCGTCTCGCTGCCGTCGACGTTCTTGAACACCTTGGCGTCCACGCCGCCGAGCACGGCGATCGCGCTGTTGGTCGTGCCGAGGTCGATCCCGAAGTCGATCGTGGTCCTGGTCATGGACGCTGCTCCCTCGCTCCCTCGCGCGGCGGCATCTGGTCGGCGGAGTCCGGGGTGCCCACGATGACCTCGGCCATCTGGATCCGCCGGTCACCGAAGTAGACACTCGGCCGGATGGTCTCGATCACCCGTTCGCGCTCCAGCCCCGGCGTGGGCTGGAACGCGACGACGCTGATGCTCAGCCCCGAGTCGAAGGGCTCGCCGAGGTGATCCTTGATCTCGACCCCGGCCTGGACGAGCGTGTCCCACGCCTTCTCGACCTGCCGGGTGGTGGAGCGCATCGCCTCGGGCAGGCTCGCGGTCCGGACGTGGAGCCGCCACACCGACGTCGCCACGTCCGCGAGCGACCGTCCCGCCAGCCCGGGGACCTGGTCGGGCACGGGCGGAGGCGGCTCGGCGTCGGCCGCCGCGGGCGGCGGCTCGGCGGAGGCGGTCAGGTCGGCGAAGGCGGCCAGGATGTCGTCCGGCCACTGCGCCCGGTGGATCCGGAACTCCCGGGGCCACCGCCACTGGCGCAGCGCCGCCCCGGCCTCCCCGGCCCGTCGTCCCCTCACGACCGGACGGTTCGGTCGGCGCGGGCGCTGGACGAGGGTTCGGGAGGCATGGGGCCGAACCTAGACACAGCCCAGCGGGACCGGTCCCGGACCGAATATGAAAGGCCCTGTCCCTAATCCCGGAGGACCCGCGCGGCGACCGTGCTCGCCGTGTGGACGAACCCGGCCAGGGCCTGCGAGCGGCGGTGCCGGGGCCACGCCAGGACCATCGGGGTGTGCGGGGCGTCCTCGACCGGGACGTGGGCCAGGTCGGCCCGGATCTGCCCGCGCACGGAGGAGGGGACCACGGCGACGAGCCGTCCGAGGGCGATGAGCTGCATCAACTCGCCGACGTCCCGCGCCGCCGGGCGCTCGTCCCGGTCCGCCTGCCAGCGGGGCAGCGTCTCGTCCTTGAGGTCGGCCAGGGTGAGGCTCGTCCGGCCGGCGAGCCGGTGCCGCCGGGGCAGGACCGCGATCTGGGATTCGACGAGGAGCTCGGCGGTGTCGAGACCGTGCAGGTCGGCGAGCGAACCGTGCAGCAGGCCGACGTCCGCGCGGCCGTCGCGCAGGACGGCGGTGCGCTCGTGCATCCCGCACATGACGACGTCGACCGGGACCGCGTCCGCCCGCGCCTCGTACGCGGCGAGGATCTCGGGTAGGAGGCCGCCGTCGCTACCGGGCTTCAGCGCGAGGGCCAGGCGGGGGACGCGCCGTCCGGCCCGCCGGGTGCGGCGCTCCGCCGCCGTTACCGCCTCCAGCGCCTTCCTGCCCTCGGAGAGCAGGACCTCACCCGGCTCCGTGAGCGCGACCCTCCGGCTGCTGCGCTCGAACAGGACCACGCCGAGCCGTCGTTCGAGCCGCCCGATCGCCCTGGACAGCGGCGGCTGCGCGATCCCGAGGCGATCCGCCGCCCGGCCGAAATGCAGTTCCTCGGCCACGGCGACGAAATAGACGAGTTCCCGCGTTTCCAAGCGATCCACATTCCGAGGGTATACGGCTCGGCGGTATCCATACCGGCGAGGTATCGGCCGATGTCGCGAACGTCATTGCCGACCCCTGCCCGCTGCGCTCGAATATGCGCGAGACCGGGTGATCGGAAGGTGTCGTCAATGATCGTTCTTGTGACCGGCGCGAACAAGGGGATCGGCCGTGCGGTCGCCGAGGAGTTCGCGGCCCGGGGCCACACCGTGCTGGTCGGCTCGCGGGATCCCGAGCGGGGGAGCCGGACCGTCGACGAACTGCGGATGCCGGGCCGTGACGTGCGCCTGGTCGTCCTCGACGTCACCGACGGGGAGTCCGTGCGCGAGGCCGCCCGCTCCATCGGGACCGACGTCGGCGGGCTCGACGTCCTGGTGAACAACGCCGGGATGACCGGCGACCTCACGCGCCAGGCCCCGGCCGAGGCCGACCTGGACGTCGTCCGCCAGGTGTTCGAGACCAATGTCTTCGGCGTCATCGCGGTCACCAACGCCATGCTCCCGCTGCTGCGGCGCTCGCCCACTCCGAGGATCGTCAATGTGTCGAGCAGCGTGGGCTCACTGAGCAGAATGTCGGATCCCGCTCACTACCTGGCCGGGATGCCGGGCTACGCGGCCTATCCGACCTCGAAGACGGCGCTCAACTCATTGACGGTGCAGTACGCCAAAGACCTGCGTCACGAAGGCATTCTGGTCAACGCCGCCGACCCCGGCGCCTGCGACACCGACCTGACCCGCCCCCTCGGGCGCCCCGTTCTCCGCACCGCGGCGGACGGGGCCGCCATCGTGGTCGAGCTGGCGTCGCTCGGCCCGGACGGTCCGACCGGCGGACTGTTCAACGACGACGGCCCGGTTCCCTGGTGACGGCTCATTCCTCCCGGCGCGTGGCGCCCTGCGCGAGCAGCTCGCGGACGGCCTTCTCCGGATAGCGCCGGTGCCCGCCGAGCGTCCAGACGTAGGGGATCTTCTCCAGTTTCGCCCACCGCGTGACGGTTTTGGCGTCCACGCGGAACATTGTGGCGACCTCCGCCGGGGTAAGGAGAACTTCGTATTCGGGTGCCTGTCGTGGCATTGGGGGATCTCCTGTGCTGTCTTGGGGGGTGACCTCCGGGCACACCGGCGGGGCCCCGTTACGCGAACTCCCCAGCCGCCTGTAACGGACGCGGTGTGCCCGGAGGAACTCATGGGAGGTCGGGCCGCCGGACCGACGAGATGCGCAGAACGGCCCAGACCGTCTTCCCGCTGTGCTCCGTCCGCACGCCGTGATCCTTGGAAAGGGCCTCCACGATGCCCATGCCCCACCCATGCGGATCGGGCGCGTCATCGGGCACCGGCTCGGTGGGCATGGCCAGATCGGGCACGCCCTTCCTGGGCCTTTTCCTGGAAAGGTCGCGGACCTCGATGTGGAAGCCGTCCTTGGAGACGAACATCCGCAACATGATCGGTTTCCCCGTGGCCCGGATCGCGTTGGTGACCAGTTCGACGGCGACGAGCACGGCGTCCTCGGTGGTCTCGGCGCCGATGTTGTAATTGACCGCCGCCGCCCTCACCAGGCGCCGGACGTCCGGGACCACACTCGGCGTAGCGGCCAGTTTGTGCCGCACCGCCACCGCTGTCTGGGCTCGCAATGCCTTCGGGATCGCGGTCATGTCCGGCCCTCGGGCGGGCGGTACGCCGGTAGGGGATCGGTGTGACTGATTCGCGGGCTTTTGGGAGACCTGTCAACGCTCATGGGACCGGATCGCTTTCGCTTTGTCCTTCTGTTTGAACCCCAGATTGGCCCCGCGGTCGTATTCTGGGCTAGACGTGCCCCCGGTACCTCGCGAAATACCAGCCATGGAGGATGGCATATGCCCCCTTCTGCCCCCATAGATCCGTGCCAGAGCATGAGGGCCCAGCTCGCCTACACGCTTCGCCTGATGAGAGAGGCGAAGGGGCTGAGCCAGGACGCCCTGGCCAAGGAGCTGTACTCGACCCGCGAGTCGGTCGCGGCCTACGAGTCCCAGCGCAACCGTCCCAACAAGGATTTCTGCAAGAAGCTCGACGACTACTTCGGAACCGGCGAGCTGTTCCAGGGGCTCTGGCACCACGCCCAGCGCGAACATCTCCACGAGTGGTTCGAGGCGTATGTCGCGCATGAGAACGAGTCGTCGGAGATCCGTAGTTTCCAGCCGCTCTACATCCCTGGCCTGCTCCAGACCGAGGGCTACATGAGGGCGACGGCTCCCAAGGGCCAGTTGGACGAGGATCTGATCCTCAAGCGGTTGGCGCGACGAGACATTCTCACCCGCGCCGAGAACCAGCCGCACCTCTTCGTAGTACTGGACGAGGCAGCCATCCTCCGCCGCAGCCGCGACGGGAAAGTGATGTACGAGCAGCTTCAGTATCTGCTCGACGCAGGCGAACTGCCTCAGATACATGTACAGGCGGTGCGGATCACCGAGGGCTGGCACCCTGGGCTCGATGGAGCGCTGGTCGTCCTCACCAAGCCCGACCGAATCCGGGTGGGGTATGTCGAAGCCCAGTTCGGTGGGAGACTTGTCCAGGATCCAGCCGAGGTCACTCGGCTGGGCCTTCTGTTCGATGAGATCAGGGGCCACGCGCTGTCGGAAGAGGACACTCGGGCCCTGATCCAGAAGACGATGGAGGCGATGCAGCATGATCCAGTGGCGTAAGAGCAGCCACAGTCAGGGCGGTGGCCAGGGTGAGTGTGTCGAGGTCTCGACCAACGCCGTGGACACCCTGATCCGGGACTCCAAGAACCCCGATGGCCCCCGTCTATCCCTCAGCCGCACCGGCCTGACCGTGCTCCTCGGTCAGATCAAGGCCGGTGACCTGGACCTGAGCTAGCTCCTTCGGCTCCGATCGTTCAACGATGGAGAGGATGCCGGATGATCCAGTGGCGTAAGAGCAGCCACAGTCAGGGCGAAGGCCAAGGCGACTGTGTCGAGGTCTCGACCAACGCCGTGGACACCCTGATCCGGGACTCCAAAAACCCCGATGGCCCCCGTCTATCCCTCAGCCGCACCGGCCTGACCGTGCTCCTCGGCCAGATCAAGGCCGGTGACCTGGACCTCTAGTCCGCACAGAGAAGCCCCCCGACGCGCGTCGGGGGGCTTCTCGCTGCGGTCGGTTCGCCGCACACGCCATCGGCGCGAGGTTCACCAACTGACCTTGGCCGCCACCGGGCGGTGGTCGCTGCCGGTCGCCGGCAGCACCCATGAGCTTCTCGGCCGCATCCCGCGAACCAGGATCTGGTCGATCCGCACCATCGGGAAGGACGCGGGCCAGGTGAAGCCGAAGCCGTCCCCGGCCACGTTCTGCGCCGAGCGCATCCGCGAGGTGATGTCGTTGAACGCGCGGTCGGCCACGGAGCCGTTCATGTCGCCGAGCAGCACCACCCGCTTGTTGCGCTCGGCGGTGACGGCCTCCGCGAGCGCCTGCACGCCCCTGTCCCGCTGGGCCGTTCCGAAGCCCGCCCTCGGATTCACCCGCACGGACGCCAGGTGGGCGACGTACACCACCAGCGGTCCATGATCCGTTTTCACGGTGGCGCGCAGCGTCCGGTTCTCATCCAGCCTGGGCTCGGCCTGCTTGGTCTTCGCCAGCGGCCCGTAGTCCATCCTGATGTCCACCGGCCGGACGTCCGACACCGGCAGCTTGCTCCACAGCCCGGCCGTCCCCTGCACCGCGTGGTAGGGGTACGCCTTCGCGAGCCCCTTCTCGTAGATGCCCTTGGCCTCCTGGCTCAGCTCCTGCAACGCCAGCACGTCCGCCCCCGACGCGGCCAACTCGCGGGCGGTGCCCGCCGGGTCGCGGTTGGCGGCGCCGACGTTGTGGCTGGCCAGCATGAGGTCTCCGCCCGAGTGGGACTTGCCGCCGAGCGTCCCGCCGAAGAGGCTCAGCCACACCAGGACCGGCACCAGCAGCGCCACCGTCGCGGACGCGGACCGGCGCGCCAGCGCCCCGACCAGCAGCACCGGAACGCCCAGGCCGAACCACGGCAGGAACGTGTCCACCAGGCTGCCGAGGTTCCCGACCTGGTTGGGGACGAACGAGTGCAGCATCATGAATAGGCCCAGCGCCAGCGCCAGGGCCGCGAGCACGAGCCCGCGCCGCCACGGCCCCGGCCACGAGCCGATCACCCGGCGCACGCCCGTGCGCGAGGTGTCGGCGCGGTCGGGGAGCCCCCGACCGGCCACCACCGTGTCCACCCGCGTCATCGTCGATCCCGACTCACTGCCCGTCACACCGGTCCCATTTCCCTCACGGCCACGCACCGATCTGGCCCCCTACCGCAATTGAAGCCGGACGGGCGTCGCGGTGGCGTATGCGGTTTTCGATACGCCCGCAATACACCCGATCCGCTACCCTCCCCAGGTGGCGTACCTCTGACCGGCTCCGGTCTCCCCGGCCTTGGCGTCTCCGTGATAGGAGAAGGTCATGCGTCGTTTCTCATCGGTGTTAGCCCTTGCCAGTTCGGCGGCCATTCTGATCAGTGCGCTGACCGCCGCGCCCGCGCACGCCTCGCGGACCGCGCAGTCCCCGCCCGGCACGGAGTGCGTGCAGGTGGTCCCCAACGCTTGGATCGCCCTGGTCTGCATGGTCGTCAGGGACGGCCAGGCGCAGGGGACGCTCATCTTCATCAACCCCGCGAATGTGAGGGGGGCGAAGTACTACGTGACCGAATGCGCGAACGGGAATTGCACCCGGATCGACGGTCCGGGCAGCGGGATCATCGTCCCCGCCGTGCCCGGGAGGACCTACGCGACCTGCGGCGGCGTCCTTCTCAGCGGCCAGCGTTTTGACGCCTGCACGCAGCCGGTGACCGCATAATCCCCTGACCGCCGGCCTTCACTGGGCGGAGCGTCCGGGCCCAAGGCGGGATGCTCCGTTCAGTGACCAGAAGGCCGAAGCGGGCGGTTTTCGATACGCCCGCAATACACCCGATCCGCTACCCTTCCCAGGTGGCGTACCTCTGACCGGCTCCGGCCTCCTGGCTCCGGCGTCCTCCGTGATAGGAGAAGGTCATGCGTCGTTTCTCATCGGTGTTAGCCCTTGTCGGTTCAGCCGTCACCCTGGTCGGTGCGCTCAGCGCCGCGCCCGCGTACGCCTCGTCGATGAGCGGCACGCAGTGCGCGCAGGTGGTCCCCGGCCGCTCCGTCGCCCTGATTTGCATGAGCGTCGCGAACGGCAACGCGCGGGGGACCTTCTACTTCATCAATCCCGCGGATGTGACGGGGTCGAGTTTCTACGTGAACGAGTGCGCGAACCAGAACTGCACCGTCATCCAGGGTTCGGGCGGTGAGATCAACGTCCCGGCGGTGGCCGGGAGGACCTACGCGACCTGCGGCGGCGTCCTCCTGCGAGGCCAGCCGTGGAACGCCTGCACGCAGCCGGTCGCCGCATAGCCCCTCACCGGAGGCCGTCCTCGGCGAGTGCCGCGGTCGACGGCGGTCCGCTCAGGCGGGGGCGGGGAGGCCGAGGGACCTGATGAGGTCGATGATCTCGTCGCGGTAGATGGCGGCGGACTCGTGGGTGAGACCGCGCAGGTGGCCGTAGATCTCCAGGGCCATCAGGCCGTGCATGCGGCCCCACACGCGGAGCGAGAGCGCGACGGCGGCCGGGGGAAGGCCGGGGAACTTCACCTTCACGTTGGCCACCAGGCCGGAATCGAAGTCGTCCCACGAGTAGCGGCGCAGGTCCCGGTGCAGGGGCTCGGCCTGCGGCCAGGCCGCGGCGACGAGGCCGGTCAGGCCGGTGCAGGCGCGCTGCTCTGCCTCGTGCGCGGGCCCCTCGGCGGGCGCCTGGTAGCCCGACACGGGATCGCCGTAGATCAGCCGAAAGCCCTCCGGATTGGCCAGGGCCCACTCGCGGACGGCCTGGGCCCACGCCAGGATGCGTCCGCCGGGGTCGCCCGCGGGCACGGCGTCGCGGGCGGCCTCCGCGGTCTCCACCAGCGAGGTGTACACGTCGCTGATCAGCGTCGTGACCAGGTCGTCGCGGGTGGCGAAGTAGCTGTAGATCGCGCCCGCCGTCATGCCCATCTCGCGTGCGATGGCCCGCAGCGAGATGGCGTCGGGGCCGCCCTCGGCCATCAGCTTGAGCGCGATCGCCTTGATCTCCGAGCTGGCCTGCGCGCGCAGCCGGTCGCGTCGGCTCGTCGTCTGGTCCTTCACCCTTGACACTCTACAGCGTTGCAGTACTGTTCGCCGTGGCTAGTTTGAACGGCGTGTAGTAAATCAACGCTGTATAGGAGATCTTGTGGAACGGACCGCCTCCGGACCGCCGTCCCGTACCGGCCCCCGGCTGGTGCTGCTGGCGTTCACCCAGCTCATCATCGCTCTCGACTACAACATCGTTTACGTGGCGCTGCCCGACATCACCCGCACTCTGGGCTTCACCGCCGCCTCGGCGCAGTGGGTGGTCAGCGCGTACGCCGTCGGCCTCGGCGGGCTGCTGCTGTTCGGCGGACGCGCCGTGGACCGGCTCGGCGCGCGCCGCATGTTCATGCTCGGGCTGGTGCTGTACGGGGCCGCCTCCCTCGTCGGCGGCCTCGCGCCGAACGCCGGTGCGCTGGTCGCCGCGCGCGCCGTCCAGGGAGCGGGCGGCGCGCTGCTCACCCCGGCGACGCTCGCGCTGATCTACCGGGGGTTCGCCGAAGGCCCCGAACGCAACCGGGCGCTGGGCGCGTGGGGCATGGCGGGCAGCGCGGGGCTGGCGGCCGGGTCGCTGCTCGGCGGCGTCCTGACCAACTACTGGGGCTGGGAGTGGGTCTTCTTCGTCAACCTCCCGCTGGCGGTAGGCGCCGCCGTGGCCGCGCCGCGGCTGCTCGCCGCCGATCCGCCCCGCACCTCCGGCCTGGGCGGGTTCGACCTGCCGGGCGCCGTGCTGGCGACGGCCGGTTCGGTCCTGCTGGTGTTCGGCCTGGCGAGCGCGCCGGAGCACGGTTGGACGTCGCTCCGCGCCGCCGGTGCGCTGGCCGCCGGGGTCGCCCTGATGGGCGTGCTGCTCGCCGTCGAGTCGCGCACCCGCGACCCGCTGATCCCGCTCCGGCTCCTGCGCAACCGCAGCCTGGTCACGACGATGGTGGTGATCGCCATGTTCCAGGGCACGCTGGGCGGCGGCTACTACGTGCTCACCTCCTACCTGCAACCCGTCCTCGGCTACAGCGTCCTGGAGGCGGGCCTGTCCTTCCTGCCCCTCACCGTCGTGTGCATGGCCGCGGCCGTGAGGCTCGCCCCGGCGATGCTCGGCCGGTGGGGCGTCCGCACGACGCTCAGCATCGGGATGTTCGGCGCCTCGGCCGGGATCGCCGTCCTGGTCGCCGGGATGCCGTCCGGCGGCGGCTTCTGGACGCTCGTGCCCGGCAGTGTCCTGTGGGGCACCTTCGGCGGCGTCGCCTTCGTCTCGCTGTTCGTCTCGGCCGGTGCCGGGACCGCGCCCCACGAGCAGGGCGTCGCCTCGGGCCTGGCCACCACGGCCAAGGAGGTCGGCGGCGCCATGGGCCTGGCCGTCTTCGTCGCCCTCGCCACCACGGGCCTCCGGGCCGCGCCCGCCGCGTCCGACGTCCTGGACGGCCTGCACACCGCGGGATGGGTCGCCGCCGCCGTCACCGCCGCCGGCGGGTTCATCGCCCTCGCACTGAAAATCCCCGCGGCGGACACCGCGCCGCGAGAAGAATCCGATTCCGCAATTCTGGAGGAAGTCACCCCATGAGCACGGTCAACGACCTGATCCAGCGGTACATCGCCGTCTGGAACGAGCGGGACTCCGCCGCCCGCACCGCCCTGATCGCGGCCGCCCTCACCGAGGACTCGGTCTACAGCGACCCCGACCACGCCGCGCTCCGGGGCCACGCGGAACTGTCCTCCGTGGTCGCCCAGGCCCGGGAGAGGTTCGGCGACCTGGTGTTCACCCTCGGCACCGTGATCAACGTCCACCACGACGTGGCGCTCTTCACCTGGAGGCTGGGCGCGCCGGACGGTGGGAACCCCGTGGCCACCGGCTACGACTTCGTGGAGATCGCCGGTGACCGCATCCGAAGGGTGGTCGGCTTCTTCGAATAGCACCCGGAGTAGGGCCGTCCGTCCCTGGACGGGCGGCCGCTCACCATTGGGACGCGCGGGTGTCCAGGCTCGACACCCTCAGGCTCGCATAGCTCGTCGATCCGTCCTTGTGCCGCTGTTCCAGGGAGATCTCCCCGCCGTCGGACATACTGATCCACCGGTTCTCCTCGCCCGGGACGAACTGCCGCTGGTAGATACCGGACTCCGCGAACACGGCGCCGATCCGGGGGACGTCGAAGTTCCCATTGCATACCTGGAGGCCGCCTTCGGGGAAGGTGATCCATCCCGCGCGGGTGGCCGTTCCCTGGACCCGGTCGGCGTACACCCGCTCGGCGACGACCGAGAAGGACTGGGCCACCCCGCGGGTGCCGGTGTTGCTGAAGACGTCTATCCCGACGGAGGTGAAGGTGAGGGCCCCGGTGTTCCCGATCCCCTGGACCCGGAGGGCGTGGACACCGTTCTCGAAGGTGGGCGTGCGCACCTGGACGGTGGTGGTCAGGAAATGCTTCCGCCCTGTGCCGGGGTCGGTGGCGACGAGGGTGTAGGTGCTGTCGCGTTTCGGGCCGGTGCCGGGTGCGGGCTTCCATTCGAGCGGCCCCGGAATGGTGACGGGCGCGCTCGTGCCGTCCGGCAGGCTGATCGTGTAGGCCCAGTCGGCGGGCCCGTCCCAGCACAGGACGACGGCGTCCCCGTTCTCCACCATGGCCGGGACGGGGCGGAAGTTGCCGGGTGCCGAAGAAGGCTTGGCGGCGGTCTTGACCAGCGGCACCACCGCGACGCCGGTCGTCGGATTGGCGTTCGCCGTCCTGGCGGCGATCTCCTTCACCTTCAGCACCGCCAGCCCGGCGGCCGCGGCGACCGGTACGCCCTCCAGTTTCAGCACGAGATGGTCACCGGCGGCAAAGGCGATCTTCTTGCCGGACGGATCGGTGACCACGAAGGGGCCGGTGGCGGCAGGGGGCTGGACCTTCAGCTTCCGGGCGGCGCCCGTTTTCAGATCGTGGAACGTGGCCGTCGCGGTGACCTTGGAAAGGTCGGGGGTGAGGTCGTCGGCGCCGTCGCCGACGGGCACCGCCACCTCGTTCCTCGACCAGTGCGCCGCGGTCGGCCCGGTGTTGGTGACCATCAGGTACACCGTGCCCGTGCTCCGGGCCTGCCCGGCCGCCGAGGCCGCCAACGGCGCCGGGTCGCTGAGCAGGGCGTAGGTCAGCATGGTCACGGTCACCACTCCTCGGCCGGGAGAACGGAGAATCTTGGAACGTGCCCCCGGCGGCGCCCGTCGAAGATCACCCCCTAGATACAACCGAACCCAGCAAACCGCGCCAAGAGCCTCATAGGGCCCATAAAGGGGCGATCCGGCAATGAAGTCGTCATCTTGACAACCGGCCGAACCGCCAGTGACGGCGGGGGAATGGTCGTTCCCGCCCGTATTGGCGAGCCTGCGGAGGGGAGGGCGTCGGCGGGGCCGCTGCCCTCCCCGGCAACTAGATCGCCGCTTCCACCAGGTGCAGGTAGGAGTTCACGGGCTGCCTGTTGACGATGCGCAGGTCCGCGTTCTTCACCACCGCGGTGATGGTCTCCGCCGTGTGCTTGCGGCCGTCGGAGTTCAGCAGGAACAGAAGGTCGGTGCCGGTGGTGAACTTGATCTCCGGGCTGCCGTCGATCATGTTGGTGATGATGAAGATGCGGCTGTCCTTGTGGCCCGCCTTGGCGGCGTTCCGCAGGGCCCTCACCGACTTCTCGTCCGCCCATTCGAGGATGTTCTTGAACAGGTAGACGTCGGCCTGGACGGGGATCTCCTGAAGGCAGTCGCCGCCGACGATGCGGGCGCGGGAGGCGAACTCGCCGCCCTCGCGCAGCCGCGGGTCGGCGTCGGCGACGACGGGCGGGAGGTCGAACAGGATGCCGTTCAGGTCCCGGTTCTTCGCCAGCAGGGACGTCAGCGTGTAGCCGTGGCCGCCGGCGATGTCGACCAGCGAGCCGACACCGCGCAGGTCGAGCGCGGCGGCGACGGCGTTGTTGGCGAGCCTGCTCAGCTCGGTCTGCGCCTTGTTGAACACCTCCGCCGACTCCGGCCACATGGCGTGCAGGTAGGAGAAGAAGTCCGTGCCGTACTTCTCCTCGAACCCGCCGCGGCCGTTGCGGACGGCCTCCTCAAGGTGCGGCCACAGCTCCCAGGTCCAGGGCTCGGTGACCCACAGGACGTAGTACTTGAGGCTGTTGGGGTCGCCCTCCCTGAGCAGGCGGGACGTGGAGGTGTGCGCGTACCCCCGCGGCGTCTCGTTGAAGACGCCGTGCTGCGTCAGCGCGCGCAGGAGCCTCGCCAGCATCTCGGCGTTGACGTTGAGCGCCTTGGCCAGGTCCGCCGGCGACTTCGGGTCGTCCTCCAGCACCTCGGCGACGCCGATGCGTACGGCGGCCCGGAGCGCCGCGGCGCCCGCGGCGCTGAGCGCGAGCTCCCGCACGCCGATGACCGCGCCGTGATCGGCGATGTCCTTCTCCTGGATCGTCATCGCTCTCTCCATTCGACAATCTTCGTTTTCTGGCCTCCGCAGGTTTCACGGTAGAGGGGCACCCCTCAAGGAGCGCTGGAGAAATCTTTGAATGGGCCGCCGGTGATCATTTGACTTGACCGCTCAAGGCGTCCTCAGCAGCAATTCAAGGCGAGCACCGGACGATGGAGGACAGAAACCAACACGACCACCCAGGAGAACACATGGCAAAGGAACTCGGACGTGTCGCTCTGGTCACCGGCGCCACGAGCGGGATCGGGCTGGCCATCGCCAATCGGCTGGCCCGCGCCGGGCACCGGGTGTTCATCTGCAGCCGGGACGCCGCCGCCGTCAAGGAAACGGTGGAGGAGCTGCGCGCCAATGGCCACGAGGCCGACGGCATCGCGTGCGACGTCACCGACGTCGCACAGATCGAGCAGCTGGTCAAGGCCACCACGGACACCTTCGGGCCCATCTCCGTGCTGGTGAACAACGCCGGCCGCAGCGGCGGCGGCCCGACGGCGAAGGTCCCGGACGAGCTGTGGTTCGACGTGATCAACGTCAATCTCAACAGCGTCTTCCTGACGACCAAGCGCGTCCTGTCGGACGGCGGAATGCTCGAACTAGGGCGCGGCCGGATCATCAACATCGCCTCCACCGGAGGAAAGCAGGGCGTTGTCTTCGGCGCGCCCTATTCGGCGTCCAAGCACGGCGTCGTCGGCTTCACCAAGGCCCTCGGCCTGGAGCTCGCGCGGACGGGCGTCACCGTCAACGCCGTCTGCCCCGGCTATGTCGAGACCCCGATGGCCCAGCGGGTGCGCGAGGTCTACGCCAATATCTGGGACATCTCCGAGGACGCGGTGCTCGACAAGTTCAACACGAAGATCCCCATGGGCCGGTACGGCGACCCGGAGGAGGTCGCCGCGATGGTCGACTATCTGGCCGGCGACGACGCGGCCGTGGTGACGGCGCAGGCGATGAACGTGTGCGGAGGGCTCGGCAACTACTAGGCCCCGCGACCACCAGGCCCCGGCCCCCGGGCCGTGGGCCGCCGGGCGCCGGGCCGCCGACCGTGGTGCCTGGACCTCGCCGGTGGGAGCGACACCCTCCGGTGAGGACCAGGCCCGCTGGTCACGATTCGCTCGTCGGATCCGCGGCCCCGCCGAACCAGGCCGCCGGGAGCGCGGCCGCCGTTCAGGAAGCAGGCCCGCCTGTCAGAACTCGCCGGTCGGGAGCGACTCGCCCGCCCACTAACAGGGCCGGCCGGGCGACGGCGACACGCTTATGGAAAAGCGTTCGGGTGGTCATTCCCTCTGGTGGTTCATGACATTTCGAACTGCATTCCGAACCTGCCGGCGGCGGTCTCGTGCGTCCGCCTTCGATCCACGCGCCAGTCCCCGTCCAAGGACGGTTGGGGCGCCGGATCATCCGGCGCTCAGTTCGTCGAGAGCCGGTGCCCCGTCCAGGGCGGGAGCGCCGTCGAGCAGGGCGTGGTGCAGCCTTTGCAGACGGGGTGACGGCTCCAGACCGAGTTCGTCCCTCATCCACTTGCGCAGGCTTCGGTAACGCTCCAGTGCCTTGCTCCGCCGGCCCGCCCGGTAGAGCGCCAGCATGTACAGGGCGTGCAGGTTCTCGTTGTCGTCGTAGCGTGCGGTCAGCGAGGCGAGCTCGCTGAGCGACTGGCGGTGCCGGCCGCGCCGCAGCTCGGTCTCAAGGCGACACTCCACGACCGTCAGGCGCGACTGTTCGAGCCTGGCGACCTCGGGCTCAAGAACGCGCCCGAGTTCGACGTCGGCGAGGGCCCTTCCGCGCCACAACGCCAACGCCTTGTCGAAGATGTGGACCGCGCTTTCGTGGTCCCGTGCCTCGAAGGCCGCCATCCCGGCCTGTTCCAGCGACTTGTACTCGTACAGGTCGACATCGGCGTCCCGCAGCAGGAGCATGTATCCGCCGTTCCGGGTCAGCAGCACACTGCTGGCGACCTCGGCGGCGGGAATCTGAAGTGCCTTCGCGAGGTGTTTGCGTACCTGGACCACATAGGTCTGCAATGTGGTCTGCACGCTCTTGGGTGGTTGCGTGTCCCAGATCTCGCTGATCAACGAGTTCGTCGACACGACGTCACCCTCGTTCAGCAGCAGGAGCGAAAGCAGTTGGCGCGGCTTGCGCGCCGACGGTGTGGCATCGCGATTGTTATGCGATACCGTAAGTGGTCCCAGAATTCGAACGTCCATCCGTGGCTCCAGATCTCGTGCGCGAATCGAACCCTTCCGGCAGGAGGCGCGTATCGAAGGCGCGGCCCTCCTCGACCCATGGAACGAAGAACGGGGGTGCCACCACATTGCGAAAGACTCATTCCCGGCCACGACCATCACACCGTGTTCGTGGTGATATACGCCGCGCAATTGAGTACAGGCAGGGGTGCCCTCAACCCGCGGCCGGTGGCCAGGTACGGCCATTTCTGCCAAACGATGTCAGTGTGGCACGTTGAGCGCGCCGGCGATGGCCGTCAACAACGTCGTCTCCTCACTGAACTCCCCCCTAAGTGCGTCCTGGCCTCGGCAAACTAATGCCGATAATTCATGTTACATGAGCATCCCTGCGAACTGTGGTATCGCTGGGAGGGATGTTGACGTTGCAACTGAACGTGTTCCCAGCGTCATGAACGGCTTTGAGTGCCGCCAGCCTCTCGAAGGCGGCGGGCTCGTAGCATTCCCGGGCCAGCTCGGCCGCGCCCTGGTCGCCCTGGACGAACCCCGGCGCGCGGCCGACCGTCCACGGCTTCACCGCGCCGATCACGCGGTCGGCCGTCTCGTGCGCCGCGTCGCGTCCGGGCCCCTGCGGCAGGGTGACCAGGCGCAGCACGTGTGAGGCGTCCCGGTGGCCCACCGCGTTCGCGACCTCCGGCGGCCGGGGCAGCACGCCGCCGAGGTGGTTGACCTGCACGACCCCGAAGACCCCGGAGCCGGGGCCGACCAGGTCGAGAATGGCGTCCGGCGCCGCGGCGTCGAATTCGCTCAGCATCGCGTTGGTGCAGAGGAAGTTCCGCGGCTGCTTCGGCTCGTTGTGAATGGTCCCCGAGGCCGTGAAGGGCATTTCCCCGAGGGTGTCCACGATGCGCGGGCCGAGCGCGCGCAGCGGTTCGACCAGCCGCTCCCCGTTCTGGACGGTTCCGACATAGGCGATCCGGACGTGCGCGAGATGCCGTCCGCGCAGCGGCGCGGGCACGGCCGGGACGTCCGGCATCGGAATGAGGCCGATGCTCGACCCCATCGAGTCCGGCACCGTCGCGGTCCATTCCCGGTAGGTCCTGAACACCGCCGGGAGCAGATCCGTGTCGAAGTACAGGCCGCCGCCGAACAAACGGTCGACCGGGAACAGGTCGAACTCGATTCCGGTGACGACGCCGAAGTTCCCCCCACCGCCCCGCAGCGCCCAGAACAGGTCGTCGCCGGGCGCCACCGTCGTGCACTCGCCGTCGGCGGTGACCACCTCGATCCGCCGGACGTGGTCGGCCGCGTAGCCGAAGGTGCGGCTGAGCAGGCCGAGCCCGCCGCTGAGGATGTAGCCGACCACGCCGACGTCGGGGGAGGACCCGCTGAGCGGCGCCAGCCCGTGCTCGCCCGCGGCGTCGATCACCTTCTCCCAGCGGGTCCCCGCCCCCGCCCACGCGGTCCGGGCCGCCGGGTCGACCCGGACACCGGACATCCGCGAGGTGTCGATCAGCACGCCGCCCTCGGTCGGGACGTTCAGCCCGTGCCCGGTCGCCTGGACCGCGACGGCCAGGCCGTGCTCGACCGCGTGCCGGACGGCGCGCACGACGTCGGCGACGCCCTCGGCCCGCACGATCACCGAGGGGCGGTGCAGGTAGGTGCGCTGGACGCCGCTGCGGGCCTCGTCGTAGCCGGTGTCCCCCGGACCCAGCGCGACGCCGTCCAGCCCGTTCATCAGTTTCATCAGCCCCCGCAGCGTCATCAGGCGCTCCCGGCCTTCGATTTCGCGAGCAGGTCGTCGCGCGTGACGGTGCGGTACCGGACGAGCAGTCTCCCGTCCAGGTCGAGCAGTTCGTCGCGCATCACCGTGCTCGTGGTGAGGGTCGTGACGCCGTCGATGGTGTCGAACACCGGGACGTAACACGTCGTCCACAGACTTCCGCCCGGAGCGGGCTCGACGATGACGTTGAAAACGAAATGGCGCCGAATGGCGCCCTGCTCGTCGAGCCGGGCCACGGCCCCGCTGCCGAGCGCGGTCAGCCCTTCCCGGCCCTCGACCGGATCGGGCAGGCCGTTGGAGACGAAGACGCCGTCCTCGGTGAAGGTGTCGACCCACGCGGCGATGTCGCCGTCGTCCAGGGCCTGCATCTGCACCGCGTAGAACTGGTCGATCCGGGAGTAGATCTCGGCGGAAACGGTCGTGTTGGCGGTTTGGACTCTCTGGCTCATGGCTCCTTCTCTCAACCTAGGGGCACGTTCTGCGGCGCGGCGTTGCGGCCGAGGTCGTCCCGCTCGATCTCGCGGGACATCACCCGCCAGGTGGTGCCGTGCCGGCGCAGGACGTCGGAGATCATCGCCGCCGACTGGAGGCAGGAGCCCCGCTCGGCGTCGATGACCAGGAACAGGCCGTAGAACCGCGACACCACGAGGTCGTCGCGTTTGGTGAAGGTGAAGGACTGCACGCAGTGGCGGCGCTGGATCCCCTTCTCGTGGAAGGACGCGTCGAGCTTCCAGACCTGGGGGACGAAGTCGCTCTTCTTCACCGGCGTGCTGCCGTCGCCGATCACCTTGGTGGTGATCGTCGCGTCGTCGTCGAAGACGTCCAGCCAGACCTGGGTGTCGCCGCGGTCGCGGGCGTCCAGCTGGTCGAGGTAGAACCTCCTCAGTTCGTAGTAGGTGTCCAGGGAGACGGTGCCTCCCCGGTGGGAGCCGACCGGTGTCATTGTTCGCTCCTCCTCGAATTTCCCGTTCCAATCACCGCGCCGCTCACGCCAGGCACGTCGGCAGGCCGCCGTTGTACTCGATCACCTCGTTGAAGACGGCGTTGACGTCCACCTCGGCGCCGAGCGGAAGGTCCGGCCGCCGCACCTCCAGAAAGGCGCGGTGCAGGTTCGCGGCGAGCCGTTCGGAGTCGAGCCATTCGGCGAATTCGCCGGGCCCGTGCTCGCGGGCGGCCTGGAGCGGGGTGATCCCCGCCGCCACGCCCTCCTCCGCGATGGCGAGGATCCGCCGCATGTAGCGCTCGGTCTGGTCGAAGACCTCGGGGCCGCTGACCCGGCCGTGCCCGCCGACCACCGTCTCGGCCCCGAAGCCGCGGAGCCGGTCGAGCGTGAGGAGGGTGCCGCGGATCGAGCCCATCATGCAGAACGGGGTGCAGCCCGGCAGCGCCACGTCGCCGACGAACAGCACCCGCGCGTCCGGCACCCAGACGACGGTGTCGTTGGTGCTGTGCGCGGGGCCGAGGTGGTGCAGCTCGACCGTCCGGCTCCCGACCCGCAGCGACATGCTCCGCGCGAACGTGACCGTCGGCTTGGCGAGGGACAGCTCGCCCCACTCGACGTCCGGCCAGATCTTCGTCAGCCCCATCCCGATCGCCTCGACCTCCGCCCCGAGCAGCTCGTGGGCGATGATCGTGGCGGACGGCGCGAACACGCAGTTGCCGAAGACGTGGTCGCCGTGGCTGTGGGTGTTGACGACCGACCGCACCGGCCCGTGCCCGAGCCCCTCGGCCTGCTCCCGCAGCGCCTCGGCCCGCGCGCGGGTCGCGGCCGTGTCGATCAGCAGCAGCCCGTCGGGCCCGGCGATCACCCCGGCGTTGTTGAGGCACCAGGTGCCCGGGGGCTGCAAGAAGGCGTGGACGCCGTCCGCCACCTCGTGCAGCCGCCCGAGCGGGGCGCGGACCGCCGTGCTCATCGCGCCGCGCCGATCGACGCGGAGTACAGCGACGCGTGCTCCATCGTGACCCGGCTGTTGGCCGACAGCGCGGCGCGGACGCGGCTCGCCGCCTCGTGCGCCGTGACGTCCGGCCCGTACACCTCGGCGACCCCGGCGGGGTCGAGCAGGAAGGTGTGCGTGGAGCTGATCGAGGCGCCCGACCGGTCGGAGCGGAACTCCCACCGGCCGCTGTGCCCGAGCAGCACCTTCGGCGGCTGGGTCTGCTTGTAGACGATCGAGCCGTCCGACAGCATCACCCGGATCGAGCGGGTGGTGTGGACGGCGCCGTCGGGCGCGCGGGTCCCCATCGTCATGTCCTGGACGCCGCCCGGCTTCTCGATCAGCTCCAGGTCGTTGACGTGGGGGAGCCGCTCGGGCCAGCGGCCCGCGTCCCAGACGAACTCCCGCGCCGCCTTCGCCGAGCCGGCCAGCTCGATCGTCTCGTCGAAGGTGAGCAGCCAGGGCTCGACGCCGCCGGGCAGCGCCGCGACGGTCCGCAGCGCCTCCAGCTCCTGGGCGCCGTTGTGGTCCAGCTCCCGGGCGATCCGGTCCCGGGCGTCGGCCTGGTCCGGCGGCGGGTTGAAGCGGTGTTCGAGGACCACCCGCGTCCGGTCGCCGTCGAGCGGGGCGCAGGTCCAGCCGCCGCCCATGAGGCCGAACAGCGGATTGTCGTGGTCCTGCCTGAACGACACCCGCCGCGCGGCCGCGTCGAACGCGCGGCGGGAGCGCCAGGTGTTCACCTCGCCGTTCGACACGGTCGCCCAGATCTCGAACCGGTCGCCCTCCGCCGAGCGCTCCAGCACCCGCGTGTGGACGGTGGGACGGAAGATCACGGGCCACAGCGCGACATTCGTGATCAGTTCGTACACCGTCGACGGCGGCGCCTCTATCTCGGTCTCATGGTGCGCGTTGATCTCCGCAGCGGTCATTTCGCACTCGCCCTCATGTGGTCGCGGTCGGATTTTCCGTCAGGTGGTCGCCTCGATCGAGGAGTTCACCCTGCCGAGGATGAGCCGGAAGGTGCGTAGATCGGTCACCTCCTCGTCGGGGATGTCCACCGCGAAACGCTGCTGGATTCGGGCGGCCACCTCCATCAGCGCGAGCGAGTCGTAGCCGAGGTCGTAGAGGTCGGTGTCGATGATCTCCTGCTCCCGGTCCATTCCCTCGACCGCGCCGGCGGCCTCGATGAGAATCGAGCGCAGATCGTCGTAGTTCATCTGGTCAGCCATGTTCTCCCCGTGCTTTCCCTTCGCTTCGGCCCTGGTCGAGCGGGCGCTCAGGCGGCGACGGCGACGACGACGCTGGACGGCGAGGCCAGCCCGACGGTCTCCGACAGGCGCAGCCCGGCCTTCTCGAAGACCTCGACGAATTCGAACTCCGTGCGGTCCCGGCCCTCGCTCAGCGCCATCATCGTGATGTCCATGAACTTCCCGGGGTGCGGAGCGTCGCCCTCGGGAATGAGCGGGTCGATGATCAGCACCCGCGCGCCCGGTGCCATCACCTTGCGGATGTTCGTGAGAATGGTGATCGCGTCGTTGTCGCTGAGCTGGTGCAGGACGTGGGAGATGGTGTAGACGTCGCCGCCCGCCGGCACCTCCCGCAGATAGCTGCCGCCGACCAGTTCGGCCCGGTCGAAGACGCCCGCCTCGGTCAGCACCTTCTCCGCGCCCGGGACGACGTGCGGCTGGTCGAAGACCACACCCCGCATTTCCGGATACTTGCTCAGAATCGCGGACATCAGATGCCCGTGCGCCCCGCCGATGTCGACCAGCTTGCGCACTCCGGTGAGGTCATAGGCCGCGATGGCGGCCTGCTGGGTGTCCCCGGCGGCGTTTCCCATCGCGCCGCTGAAGAGCTTGTTCATCTCCGGGTGCTTGGCGAGATAGGCGAACATCTCCTCGCCGTTCACATAGTCGAAAGCGGGCTTCCCGGTGCGAATGCAGTAGCCGATCTCCGCGTAGGAGTTCCGCATGAAGTCCTTGCCCTGGAGGCGGAAGACGTCGCGCATCGAGCCCGGCGAGTCCGACCGCAGGATGTCCGCCAGCGGGGTGAGGCCGAAGGTGCGGCGCGACACCTCGGTGAAGACGCCCTTGCTGGCCATGGCCCTGAGCACCCGGTACAGGGAGTCCGCGTGGCTCCCGGTGCGCGCGGCCAGCTCGTCCGCCGACAGCGGGCCGTCCGCGAGGTGGTCGGCGACGCCGATCTCCGCGATGGCCGACAGCATGAATCCCATCCGCAGGCCGCTGTGGAAGTCCCACATCGCGCGGCGCAGCGCCTCGGTCTCTTCGCTCGTGGTGCTCACAGTTTTCTCGGACATCTCCGGTCCTTCCTCGAATCGGGTGGCGCCACGAATCAGGCGGGCAGTGCGATGATCACGCTCGACGGGAGAGCGCGGCCGGAGATGACGTCCAGCCGCAGGCCCGCCTTCTCGAAGAGCTCGGCGAACTCGGCCTCGGTGCGGTCCTTGATCGGCCCCATCAGGAGCATGGTGGCGTCCAGGACCTTCGCCAGGTGCGGGACGTCGCCCTCGGGCAGCACGGGGTCGATGACCACGACCTTGCTGGTCGGCGACATCGCCTGGCGGATGTTCTTCAGAAGGGCGAGCCCCTCGGCGTCGCTGATCCGGTGCAGGACCTGCGGCAGCAGATAGGCGTCGGCCTCCGGCGGCACGGACTCCAGGTAGTTCGCGCCGATGATCTCGGCCCGGTCGGCGACGCCCGCGCCACCGAGGATCTTCTCCGCGACCGGCGCCATGAAGGGCAGGTCGACGTAGACGCCGTGCAGTTCCGGGTACCGCTTCAGAACACCCGCGAGCAGGCTCCCGTTCATCTCGCCGATGTCGACGATCGTCCGCACCCCGGTCAGGTCGTAGGTCTCCAGGGCGGCGTTCTGGATGCGCCGGGCGGCGGCGCCGGTGAAGGAGTCGAACAGCGGCTTCTTCTCGGCGTTGCGCGCGAAGTACTGGAACATCGGCGCGCCGTTAACGTGGTCGAACGCCGGCTGCCCGGTGCGCAGCGTGTGCCGGACGGAGGTGAAGGTGTCCCGCATCTCCTGCTGCGCGTGCATCCGGAACGCGTCCCGCAGCGAGTTCGGCTGGTCGGACCGGAGGATCTGCCCGAGCTGGGTCAGGCCGAAGACGCGGTGCGCGACCTCGGTGAACACGCCCCTGGTCGACACGCCCCGCAGGATCCGGTAGAGGGCGTCGGCGTCGCTCTCGGTGCGGCGCGCCAGCTCCTCCACCGAGAGCGGGCCGTCCACCAGTTCGTCGGCGATGCCGAGTTCCGCGATCGCCTGGAGCATGCACGCGAGCGGCATTCCGCTGAGCAGCCAGATCATCTCGCTGAACAGCGAGTCGCTGTGCAGTTCCGCCGCGTTGCTCGTCGCCGGCGCCGTTCCGGCGCCGTTGGCGGCCGCACGCGTTGCCTGTTCGGTCATGATGACTCTCCGCTTCTGTCGTATGGGTGTTCTCGGTACCGGTCCGCCGGCCCCCCGATCCGCCGACCGGGCGGGCCGCCGGTCCGCTGGTCCGCCGGTCAGGCGGTGATCACTACCGCGGAGTTGAAACCGCCCCGGCCGCGCGCCAGCACCACGGCGACCTCGACCTCGGCCTCCCGCGGCGCGACGACCACGTCCAGGCCGTACCCGTGCGGAACCGCGCGGGTGTGCGGGGTCGGCGGGATCACGCCGTCCCGGATGCTCAGCAGCGCGGTGACCACGTCCAGCGGCCCCCCGCCTGCGAGAAGGCGCCCCACCCCCGCCTTGGGGACGGTGACCGGAACCCCCCTCGGCCCGAAGACCTCGGTGATGGCCCGCGCCTCACTTCGGTCGCGTTCCGGGACGCCGGCGCCGTCGGCGAAGACGACGTCCACCCGGCCGGGCTCGACGCCCGCGTCCGCCAGCGCGAGCCGCAGGGCCCGCCCCAGGTTGGACGGGCGGCCGCTGCCGGGCGGCGGGTCGAACGTCGAGGCGTACCCCGCGACCCGCCCGTACCGCTTGGCGGACGGGGCGACCGCGTCACCGCGCTCGACCACCAGCATCGCGCCGCCCTCGCCCGGGATGTAGCCGTGGGCGTCGGCGTCGAAGGGCAGGTAGGCGTGCGCGGCGTCCTCGGCGATGCTGACCTCGCCGCCGGAGATGTGCGAGAGCCACCCCCACGGGTCGAACGCGGAGTCCATGCCGCCGGTCACCATGAGCTTGGCGCCCCGGCGCAGGTTGCGGCGGGCCTGGCCGATCGCGTCCAGCCCCCCGGCCTGGTCGGCCACCAGCACGCCGCTGGCGGCGCGCAGCCCGTTGCGGATGGAGATCTGGCCGGTGTTCGCCGCGTAGAACCAGGCGAACGACTCGTACACGCTGACCTTCTCCGGCCCCTCCGTCCACAGCTTCTTGAACTCGTGGTGGGTGAACTCCCAGCCCGCCGAGGCGTTGGACGTGACGACCCCCATCTCGAAGTCGTCGTAGTCGCGGCCGGAGAACGCCGCGTCGGCCAGCGCCTGGTCGCTGGCGACGAGCGCGAGCTGCGTCACCCGGTCGGTCTGCGGGATGAGGCGGCTCGGCAGGTGCTCGGTCACGTCGAAGCCGACGATCTGGCCGGCCAGCCGCGCGCTGTAGCGCGAGGCGTCGTAGCGCTGGATCGGCCGGATCCAGGACCGGCCCTCAAGGACGCCCTTCCAGTGCTCCTCGATGCCGGTGCCGTCCCCGACCATCGTCCCGATCCCGGTCACGACGGCGGACGCGGTGCCGCCCGCCTCGCCGACCGCCTCGGCCTCGCTGGGTGCGTTGGCGGGGGCGCTCATGCCGCGAGCTCTGGAGATCGCAACACGACGGCGCTCTGGAAGCCGCCGAAACCGCTGCCCACCGACAGGACCGTGTTCACCGGGACCTCGCGGGCCTCCAGCGGGACGTAGTCCAGGTCGCACTCGGGGTCCGGCTCGTGCAGGTTCGCGGTCGGCGGGATCACGTCATTGTCGATGGCCAGCGCGCACGCGGCCACCTCGATCGAGCCGATCGCGCCCAGCGAGTGACCGATCATCGACTTGATCGAGCTGACCGGCGTCCGGTAGGCGTGCGCACCGAGCGCGTCCTTGAACGCGGCCGTCTCGTGGCGGTCGTTCTGCCTGGTGCCGGAGCCGTGCGCGTTGACGTAGTCGATGGACTCGGGCGCGCACCGGGCGTCGGCCAGCGCGTGCCTGATCGCCTCGGCCATCTCCCGGCCGTCCGGCCGCAGCCCCGTCATGTGGTAGGCGTTGCAGCGGGTCGCGTGGCTCGCGACCTCGGCGTAGATCCGCGCGCCGCGCGCCATGGCGTGCTCGCGCTCCTCCAGCACCATGACCGCCGCGCCCTCGGCGAGGACGAACCCGTTCCGTGTCGCGTCGAACGGGCGGGAGGCGTGCTCGGCGTCGTCGTTGCGCGGCGTCGTCGCCTTGATCGCGTCGAAGCACGCGACCACGATCGGCGAGACCGGGGTGTCGGTGGCGCCCGCGAACATCACGTCGGCGCTGCCGTCCATGATCTTCTCGTAGGCGCGTCCGACCGCGTCCAGGCCGGCGGTGCACCCGGTCGCGACCATCGCGACCGGCCCCTCCGCACCGGTCCGCCACGCGACCTCGGCGGCCGCCGCGCTCGGCACCATGTAGTCGTACATGTGCGGGGAGAGGTGGCCCTCGTCCATCAGCCACTCGCGCCCGCTGTCGGAGAGCACGAGGTACTCGCGCTCGATGCTGGTCGTCGCCCCGACCGCGCTGCCGAGGCTCACCCCGACGCGGGTGGGGTCGACCGTGCCCATGTCGAGGCCGCTGTCGGCTAGGGACTCGCTGGCGCACGTCACAGCGAACTGTGTGGCGCGATCCATTCTCCGGATCTCGCGCGGCTGCAAGCCCACCGAAGCGGGGTTGAAATCACATTCGCCCGCAATTCGCGAACGAAATGCACTGGGATCGAAAAAGGAAATATCCCTGGTCGCGGTGCGGCCCGAGGTGAGCAGATTCCAAAACTCTTTCTTGCCTACCCCCCCTGGCGCGATCACGTCGATACCAGTGATCACTACTGCCCGGTTCACAAGCACTCCTCTGGAGTCCGCCAGCCACCGCTCTTTCCGATGGCAATACTTCAACAGCGGACTTGAGAGCACCTTGAACGATACTAGACCGAGCAGGTTGGAATTTGATCTTAGATGACGTCGGCGCAGGTCACAGGTCGAGGCGGTCGCAAGCGCCGTCGCCGGCGGGCGAGTCGAACACCGGGCGCGCCTGCGAACTCGGCTGGATCAGTCCCGTTTCGTAGGCGATGACCACGAGTTGGGCGCGGTCGTGCGCGTCGAGTTTGGTGAGCAGTCGGCTGACGTGTGTCTTGACAGTGGCGACGCTGATGTGCAGCCGTCCGGCGATGTCGCCGTTGGAGCGGCCCGAGGCGACATGGACGAGGATCTCCCTCTCGCGCTCGGTCAGCGGGTCGAGCAGGGAGGGCAGCGCGCGGGGGACGGCGGCGGGGCGGTTGACGAAGTCGCGGATGAGACGGCGTGTCACGCTCGGGGCGAGGAGCGCGTCCCCGGCGGCGACGGTGCGGATCCCGGCCAGCAGCAGCTCGGGCGGGGTGTCCTTGAGCAGGAACCCGCTGGCGCCGGCCTTGAGTGCACCGAAGACGTAACTGTCCAGATCGAAAGTGGTCAGGATCAGGCTGCGGATGGACTTGGTCGCCGGGTCGTCAAGGAGCTGCCTGGTGGCCTCGATTCCGTCCATGGTGGGCATTCGGATGTCCATCAGGATGACATCCGGCAAATGGCGGCGCCCGGCGGCGACGGCGTCCGGGCCGGTTCCGGCTTCGGCGACGACCTCCATATCCGTCGCCGCGTTGACGAGGACGCTGAATCCGGCGCGCACGAGAACCTGGTCGTCGGCGATGACCACGCGGATGGTCATGTGCGCCCCCCGCGCGCCGATCCGGAATCTGAATCCGGTTCGATCTCGGAATCTGAATCGGATCCGGTCGGGATTGGCGCCGGGAATGATCTTTGCTCCGGCCTGGAGACCGGGGCCGCGGACGCCCCGTCGGCGGGCGGCGCGGTGCCGTTGGTCAGGTGGCTGGATTCGTCCGTCCGGAGCATCGCCCGGACGCGGAAGCCGTCGCCGTGATGGTCGGCGCGCAGGTAACCGCCGTAAAGGGCCGCGCGTTCCCGCATGCCGATGAGCCCGTGCCCGGCGGGGGCGCGGGGCGCCTCGGCGGGGTCGGGGTCGAGGGTGGGGTGGACGTTGACGGCGGTGTGGGTGTCGGGATGGATGACGGCGTGGATGGTGGATCTCCGGCGGGGTTCGGCGGGGGCGGCGTTGGTGACCTCGATGAGCACGTCGTCGTCGCGGTACTCGATGCGGAGCGTGGCGGGGACCGGGCCCGCGTGGCGGACGACGTTGGTGAGCGCCTCCTGGGCGATGCGGTAGGCGGACAGGTCGACCCCGGGGGGCAGCGGACGCGCCGTCCCGCGGATGTCGAGGCTCAACTCGACGCCCGCGGTGCGGACCTGGTCGGCGAGCGTGGCGATGTCGCCGAGCCCGGGGGTGGGGGCGAGCGTGGGGTCCACGGCGTCCTCGTGCCGCAGCACCTGGACGAGCAGCCGCATCTCGTGCAGCGCCTGGCGGGTGGTGGTCTCGACGATGCCGAGCGTCTCGCGCGCCTGGCCGGGATCGGTGTTCATCACCATCCGCGCGACCCCGGCGCGCACCGCGATGACGCTCATCGAGTGCGCGACGATGTCGTGCAGCTCGCGGGCGATCACCAGCCGCTCGTCGATCGCGGCCTGCCGGAGGCCGGCCTCGTGCTGGCGCTCGCGCTCGGTGCGCTGCTCGTCGATCGCGGCGAGCCGCTTGCGGTGCTCGCGGGCGGCGAGGCCGGCGAACCAGCCGACGCAGATGATCGCGACGTTGGCCATCAGCACGGCCTCCCAGCTCGTCGCGACGCGTCCGATGCCGATCCCGGCGGCGGTGATCAGGCTGGCGGCGCCCGGACGCGCCCACCAGAACACGAACCCGCCCGTCTCGGCGACCGTGTAGGCGGTGACGGCGACGCAGATCGACACCTGCGGCGCGCCGCCCACCGCGGACACCACGAAAGCGCAAAGTGTCGCGACGGCGAAGGCCAGGCGCGGGCGCAGCCGGCGGACCGCGACGGTGACCGAGGCGAGGACGATCCCCCCGGCCCGCAGCGCGGACTCGGCGGCGGGCGCGTCGTGCAGGCCGCTGCGGGCGTCGGCCATGAGGAGGCCGACGCACAGCAGGGCGGCGACGGCGATGTCGAGCAGGACCAGAGGGTGCGGGTGCCTGGTGACGAATCGCCGTATCGGTCGCGTGAGCGCGGTGCCGGACACGCCATCAGGCTACCCACGGTGGGGATCCCCAGTCGTCACGTCACGGTCGGGTCGGCCGCGTACATCCAGGGCTGTACGCGGCGGGTAGGTACCGCTGTGGGCGGACGCCGATTCCATCCCCGAGCCTGACGACCGAGGCGTCCGATGACCGCCAGTCTTGGTGGAGCGGAGTCCCGCCCGTTGTACGAGTGGCCGCGTCAGCGCGAAGCGCGGCCACTCGTACCTGGGCGAACCGCTGAACGCCGCTGTGCGCGCGGCCCCGCGCGCGGGCGTTCCGCAACGCGGGCGTTTCGAAATCCCGCCCCGTTCCTCGACCACAATCCGTTCCAGTCCATGGGGGGACCCGATGAGCGTGATCGCTCGATGGTGCTTCCGGCACCACTTCATCGTCATCGGTGCCTGGCTGTTGACCCTGGCGGTCCTCGGGGGGACCGCCGTCTCGGCCGGCGCGATGTTCTCCGACCGGTACTCGCTGCCGGGCACCGAGTCCACCCGGGCCGCCGACCTGCTGGAGACCCAGTTCCAGCGCAGCTCGGGCGACCGGACCACGATCGTGCTGCACACGACGAACGGCAAGGTCACCGACCCGGCCGTGCAGGGCAAGGTCAACGCGATGCTCGCCGAGGTCGCGAAGGTGCCCGAGGTCGGCGCGGTCGTCAGCCCGTTCAGCTCGCGGGGCGCGGCGCAGATCAGCCCCGACCGGCAGACCGCCTACGCGACGATCACGTTCACCAAGCAGAGCCAGAGCCTCGACACCGGGAACATCCAGAAGGTCGTGGACCTCGGCTCGGACCTGCGCGGCGACGCGCTGGAGGTCGAGTTCGGCGGCGCGGCGATGGCCCAGCTGGAGAAGCCCTCGACGTCCACCGCGGAACTGGTCGGCATCGTGGCCGCCGCCATCGTCATGCTGTTCGCGTTCGCGTCCGTGCTGGCGACGGCCATCCCGCTCATCGCCGCCATCCTCGCGCTCGGCAACGCGCTCTTCTGCATCGACCTGCTCACCCACGTGATGGACATCGGCACCACCGCGCCGATCATCGCCGCGTTCGTCGGCCTCGGCGTCGGCATCGACTACGCGCTGTTCGTGGTCGCCCGGTACCGCAACGGGATCATCTCCGGGCTCACGGCGGAGGAGGCGGCCGTCGAGGCCATGAACACCTCCGGCCGCGCGATCGTGTTCGCGGGCGGGACGGTCGCGGTCGCGATGCTCGGGCTGCTCGTCCTCGGCATCAGCGTGCTGTCCGGCATCGGGCTGGCCGCCGCGATCATGGTGGCGTTCGCCGTCGCGGTCGCCGCGACCCTGCTGCCGGCGCTGTTCGGGATCTTCGGCACCCGGGTGCTCAGCCGCCGCCAGCGCGCCCGCCTGAAGAACGAGGGGCCGCGCGGCGCCAGCGCGTCCGACGCCTGGGCCCGCTGGGCCGGGTTCGTGCAGAAGCGGCCGGTCACGCTGACGCTGGCCGCGACGCTGGTCATGGTGGTGCTGACCGTCCCGTTCTTCTCGATGCGGCTCGGCGCCGCCGACGCGGGCAACAACGCGCCCGACACCACGACCCGCAAGGCCTACGACCTGCTCGCCGAGGGGTTCGGGCCCGGCTACAACGGCCCGCTGCTGCTGGTGGCGAAGGTCCCGGCCGGGGGAGCGGCCGAGGCCGACCTCGGACGGCTGGAGCAGAACCTCCGGAGCGTCCCGGGCGTCGCCTCGGTGCAGCCGGGGCCGGTCGCGCCGGGCGCGACGGTGCGGACGCTCCAGGTCACGCCCACGACGGCGCCCGACACCAAGGAGACCGCCGACCTCATCGACACACTGCGCGACCGGGTGATCCCGAGCTATGAGAAGGACGGTCTCGTCGTCCACGTGGGCGGCCAGACCGCCGTCTTCAAGGACTTCGCGTCCGTGGTCGGCGGGAAGATGCCGCTGTTCGTCGCGATCGTCGTCGCCTTCGGGTGCGTGCTGCTGATGCTCGCGTTCCGCAGCCTCGTCATCCCGCTCACGGCGGCGGTGATGAACCTGCTCTCGACCGGCGCCGGGTTCGGCGTCGTGGTCGCGGTGTTCCAGTGGGGGTGGGGCGCCTCCGCCCTCGGCGCGGGCTCGGCCGGTCCGGTGGAGTCGTTCCTGCCCGCGATGATGCTGGCGGTGCTGTTCGGCCTGTCGATGGACTACGAGGTGTTCCTGGTCAGCCGCATCCACGAGGAATGGCTGCACACCGGCGACAACGACCTCGCCGTCCGGCGCGGGCAGGCCGCGACCGGCCGGATCATCACCGCCGCCGCGATCATCATGATCTGCGTGTTCATGGCGTTCGTGTTCGCGGGGATGCGCACCATCGCCGAGTTCGGGCTCGGCGTGGCCGTCGCCATCCTGCTGGACGCCCTGGTGGTGCGGACCATCCTCGTCCCCGCCGTCATGCAGCTCTGCGGCAGGTGGAACTGGTACCTGCCGAAGGCGATCGACAAGGTGCTGCCGCACGTCTCGGTGGAGGGGCCGTCCAAGCCGGCAGCCAGCCGGAAGCCGGAACTCCAGGGGGTGGACGGCCGCACCTGACGCCCGCGCGACAGCAGCCCCCTTTGCCGCCGGATCGGGCCATGTCCGGCGGCAAAGGTGTGTTCTCCGACGGCCGGGAGACCACGCGGCGGCGTCAACGGGGCAGGGCCCGGGACCCCTCCCGTCCTCCGGAGAGGACCATCTGCCCGGTCGACCGCCCCGGACCGTGCCGGACCCCCGGGCACGGACGAGGGCCGCGATCTCAGGGAGGTTCCGATGTCGTGGACCCGCATGGCCTCGTTGGCGCCGCTCGTGTCCTTACTCCTCTTACCGGGCCCGGTCTCCACGGCCGAGTCGCCCGCATCGCCCGCCGCGAAGGGGATCGCCTGGAAGCCGTGCCCCGAGGATCCGTGGGCGCAGTGCGGCAAGGTGCCGGTCCCGGTCGACTGGGCCCGGCCCGCGGGCGCCAAGATCGATCTCGCGGTGGCCCGGCGCCCGGCCCTCGACCCGCGAAAGCGGATCGGATCGCTGTTCCTGCTGCCCGGCGGCCCAGGCGGCTCCGGTGTCGGTTTCGTGCTCTTCGGCGCCGACGATCTCGACCCCCAGATCCTGCAGCGGTTCGACGTCATCGGAGTCGACGCGCGGGGAATCGGCAGTAGCCGGCCGTTGAGGTGCCCTCCCAGTTCCGACTCCCCATCGGAGTACCCGCGGGACGCCAAGGCGTATGCGCAATTGCTGCAATGGCATAAGAAGCGCGCCGATGAATGCCGGCGGCTGACCGGGCCGGTGTTCGACCACGTCGACACCCGCAGCAACGCCCGCGACGTCGACGCCGTCCGCGCGGCACTGGGCGAACGCCGGATCTCCCTGTACGGGGAGTCCTACGGGACGCTGCTGGGCCAGCAGTACGCCGAGGAGCACCCCGGCCGCGTCCGCGCGCTGGCGCTCGACGGCAACATGAACCACAGCGCCACCGACGTCCGCCGCTATCTGCTCACCGGATCGACCGGCCTGGAGCGGCTCTACCGGCGGTTCGCCGCCTGGTGCGAGGAGAGCCCGCGCTGCGCGCTGCGCGGGCAGGACGCGTTCAAGGTCCTGGACGGCCTGCTGGCCAGGGCGGACCGGGGAGAGCTGAAGGATCCCGCGGGGACCGTGATCACGTCCATCGACCTGGTGGAAACGGTACGCGAGGCGATGTACGGGCCGAACTCCAGGAGCGGCTGGCCGGCCCTGTCCGTCTATCTCACCCGCCTACAGGCGCAAAAGCCGGTACGGCTGACGGAGGATTTCGGGGACACCTTCCAGCCGATCTTCTGCACCGATTTCAGCTTTCCGGTACGCGACTTCGCTCATCTGCGAAGCCTCATGGCCGCCTCCCGGCACGCGGCGCCGCACACCCGGGTCGACAATCTGCGCTGGATCGCCGTCGCCGGCTGCCAGGGCTACCTGCCCCGGGCCCGCAACCCCCAGCGCCCCTACCGGATCAAAGGCGTCCCGCCGGTCCTGCTGGTCAACAGCCGCTACGACGTCTCCACGCCGTACTCGGACGCCGAGAGCGTGGCCCGCCAGATCCCCGGGTCCGTACTGCTCACCTATGACGGGATCGGCCACACGTCCTACACCCGCAACCCCTGCACCACCGCGGCCATCGACCGCTACCTGCTGACGCTGCGCACCCCGCCGCCCGACACGCACTGCCCGGCCGAGCCGGCACCGCTCACCGAAACGAAGCTCGAACCGGACACCCGCAAGCCTCAATGGCTCTGGTGAGCCGCTCCCGAGGGCGGCGGCGACGCCGCCCTCGGGCCCCTTCCTCAGCGGCGGGTCTCGACCCTCATGCCGCCACGTGTCTGGGCGCGGCCGAAGTCGCCGGCCAGGAATTCGTGCGGGACGCCGAGACCGGTCGCGCTGACCTCGTCCAGGCGGGCCAGTTGGGCGGCGGTGAACTCGACCTCCAACGCGCCCAGGTTGTCCTCCAGTTGCGCGGGGGTGCGGGCGCCGATGATCGGCGCCGCGACGCCCGGCTGCCGGAGCGTCCACGCGAGCCCCACCTGCGCGGGTGTGCGGCCCAGTTCCGCGGCGGTCTCCTTCACCACGTCCGCGATGGCGAGGCTGCGTTCGGTGAGCCAGCCCAGGGACAGGTTGAAGTCGCGGCGGGCACCGTCGCCGGACGGCTCATTCGCGCCGTCCAGGTCGTCGCGGCTGTACTTGCCGGTGAGCACCCCGCCGGCGAGCGGCGAATACGGGACCACCCCGAGGCCCATCTCGCGCGCCATGGGGATCAGGTCGCGCTCCCCGGTGCGCTCGGCCAGGTTGTACTCGATCTGCAGGGCGACCAGCGGTGACCAGCCGCGCAGGTCGGCGATCGCCTGCATCCGCGACACCTGCCACGCCGGGGTGTTGGAGATCGCCACGTAGAGGACCTTGCCCTGCCGCACGAGGTCGTCCATACCGCGCAGGATCTCCTCGACCGGCGTCGCGAAATCCCAGACGTGGAGGTAGAGCAGGTCGAGATAATCCGTGCCCAACCGGCGCAGGCTGGTCTCCACCGAAGCGAAAAGGTTCTTGCGGTGGCCGCCCCCGGAATTCGGATCCCCTTCGCGGCGCAGCGTCGTGTACTTCGTCGCCAGCACCAGCCTCTCGCGCTCGGCACGGGCGAACTCCCCCAGCAGACGCTCGGAACTCCCATCGGTATAGGTGACGGCGGTGTCGATGAAATTGCCGCCGCGCTCGACGTAGAGGTCGAACAGCTTGCGCGCCTCGTCCCGCTCGGCGCCCCAGCCCCACTCGGTGCCGAAAGTGGCCGCGCCCAGGGCCAGCGGCGAGATCCGGAGGCCGGACCGCCCCAGCAGCCGGTAGGTGTCAAGGGTGAGGGACATCGTTTCCTCCCGCGCTCATGATGCGTTGTCACGAGAAGCCTGCGACCAGCGCGGGCCGCGGAAAAGGGAAGGAAGTGCCTGGGAACGCCAGTCCCACCCTGCTATAGAATCGGACGCGATGATCCGGGCCCTGGACACGACACAGGAGCTGGCCGCGTTCCTGCGGAGCCGCCGCGAGCGCTTGGACCCGCACGATTTCGACCTGCCGACGCGCCGCCGGACCCGGCGGACCCCGGGCCTGCGCCGCGAGGAGGTCGCCGAGCTCGCCGGGATCAGCATCGACTACATCGTCCGGCTGGAACAGGCCCGCGGCCTGCGCCCCTCGGCGGAGGTGCTGGGGTCACTCGCCCAGGCCCTGCGCCTGACCTCCGCCGAACACGCCTACCTGTTCGACCTGGCCCGGCAGCGTCCGACCACCCCCGGCAGGCCCGCCGCCGCGGCGGCCCCGCCCCTGGCCCGCCTGGTCGCCGACCTGTCGCCGCTGCCCGCCATGCTGACGAACCACCGCTACGACATTTTGGCGTGGAACACCGAAATGTCGAGGCTGCTCCTGGACTTCGACACGCTCCCGCCCCACCAACGCAATTCGATGTGGCTGTGCCTGATGCGCCCGGAGATGCGCGACTTCTACGTCGACCGCGAACGCATCGTGCGGGAGGGGATCGCCCACCTCCGCACCGTGTGGGCGGCGCACCCGGAGGACGAGGCGCTCTCCGCCCTCATCGCCGAATTCGCCACCGACCCGGACTTCGCGCGGCTCTGGGACGAACGCGACGTGAAGGTGCACGGCCGGGGCCGCAAGCAGATGCGCCACCCCGAGGCCGGCCTGGTCGCCGTGGACTTCGAAACGCTCACCCCACTGGACGACCCCGACCTGCAACTGGTGATCTTCCGTGCCGCGGACGGCGAAAGCCAGTCGGCACTCGACCGGTTGAACGCCGGATAGGCTCCCGGCCGAGCGCCGGAACCCTCGCGGGTCAGCCCTGGAGGCGCCTGGCGAGCATTTCCTTGCTCTGCTCCGCGCCCTTGCGGCTCTCGGTCTGCGCGCGGCGGAAGAAGTCGGCGAGCTGCGAGTCGCCCGCGCGCTCCGCGTCGGCGATGTAGACCTCCAGGCGCAGCGCGTTGCTCAGGCACTGCTCGGCGAACCAGATGAGGTTGTAGTCCTTGTCCTTGGTCCCGGTGACCTCGCCGGTCTCCGGATGCGCCGCCACCATGACGACCTCCCTGCTGGTCGGATCGGTTTCGTCGCCCTGCTACCCGACGTTCCGGCGCTCATGCGGACCCGGGGACCCGAAGGCGGCGCGCCGCACGTCGCGGTGATGACGTCCGTCCCTGCGGCTTGGCACCTCGCGGCAGCGGGAGCCCCGGCCCCGGTGCCCCCACCGGCGGGAAAGTTGGACAAACATGGAAAAAGGCTGGCGTATAGGACGCGTTTTGGCGGGTACCGAAACCGGACGCTCGCAAGGTCACGGAGGAGATATGACCGTAGGACACGTCCCGGGCCGCACCGCCGAGCGGCCCTCGGAGCGGGCGAGGACCCCGGCGCCGCCCCCTTCCCGCGGCCTGCTCTCACGCACGGTCGCCGACGCGCTGGCGGGGGGCCCACCGGGCACGTTCGTCCGCTCGCCCGACCTCTTCGCCGCCGTGGTGTCCGCCGATCCGTTCGGCGACGACCTCCAACTGGCCCTGCACATGTGCCACGAGCTGCACTACCGCGGGTTCGCCGGGGTCGACGCGGACTGGGAGTGGGACGCGGGGCTGCTGCGGCTGCGCGGCGAGATGGAGTCGGTCTTCCTGGACGCGCTGCGCCGGGAGACCGTCCCCGGCACCGACGTCGAGGCTGCGCTGGAGGACCTGCTGGTCGAGCCGGTCGACGGGGAGGGCGTCAGCCACCATCTGCGCGACGCCGGTGAGCGCTGGCAGCTGCTGGAGCACGCCGCCCTGCGGGCGGTCTACCACCTCAAGGAGGCCGACCCGCACGCGTTCGTGGTGCCGCGGCTGCGGGGCCGGGCCAAGACGGCGCTGGTCGCGGTGGAGAACGACGAGTTCGGCGGCGGCCGCCCCGAGATGATCCACCAGGACCTCTACGCCGGCCTGCTGGACGACCTGGGGCTGGACCCGTTCTACGGCGCCTACGTGGACGCGGCGCCCGCCGCGATGCTGGCGACCGTGAACATGATGTCGCTGTTCGGGCTGCGGCGGTCGCTGCGCGGCGCGATGGTGGGCCACTTCGCGGCGGCGGAGATCACCACGGCGCCGTCCGCGCGGCGGATGGTGGCGGCGCTGGAGCGGCTCGGCGGCGGCCCGCGGGCCCGCCAGTTCTACACCGAGCACGTCGAGGCCGACGCCGTCCACGAGCAGGTGCTGCGCCACGACGTGATCGGCGGGCTGCTCGCCGACGAGCCCGAGCTGGCCGCCGACGTGGTGTTCGGCGTGCGGGCCACGGTCCTGCTGGAGGACCGCCTCGGCGACCACCTGCTGGAGTCCTGGCGATCAGGCCGCTCCGCGCTGCGCCGACCGGTGACGGAGGGACGATGATGCTGCTGCGCCCGCCGGGCGTCTACCGCCCGCAGTCCGACACGCACCTGCTGACGTCGGCGCTGCGCGCCGCCGCCGTCCCGCCGGGCGCCCGGGTGCTGGAACTGGGTACCGGAGCGGGCGCGGTCGCCATATCGGCCGCCCGGAAGGGCTGCGAGGTCGTCGCGGTGGACGTGTCGCCCTGGGCGGTCCTCACGGCGCGGATGAACGCGCGGGTGCGGCGCCTGCCGATGCGGGTGCTGCGCGGCGACCTGTTCGCGCCGGTGGCCGGTGAGAGGTTCGACGTGATCCTCGCGAACCCGCCGTACGTCCCCGGCGACGTCGACCCGGCGGCGGCGCGGGGCCGGGCGCGCGCCTGGGAGGCGGGCCCGGAGGGCCGGATACTGCTGGACCGGATCTGCCGGGCGGCCCCGCGCCATCTGACGCCCTCGGGGACCCTGCTCATGGTGCATTCGGCGCTGAACGGGGTGGCGGCCACGCTGGTGGCGCTGCGCCGGGAGGGCATGGACGCCTCGGTGGTGGCGCGGCACCGCGAGCCGTTCGGCCCGGTGATGCGTGGGCGCGCCGAGTCGCTGGCGGCCCGGGGCCTCCTGTACCCCGGGCAGGCGCACGAGGACCTGGTCGTCATACGCGCCGGCCATGTCGCGGAGGGGCGGGGACATGAGCGCGGCAGCCGAGCGGCCTGAGCCCCGCCCCGCCCGGGAGCCACGCCCCGCCCGGGAGCCACGCCCCGCCCGGGAGCCGCGGCGGGTGCGGATCGTCCCGGGCGGCCCGATGCTGGTGGAGGGCCCGGTCGAGATCGTCCTGGAGGACGGCTCGACGGTCGCCTCCGACCGCTTCCAGGTGGCGCTGTGCACCTGCCGCCGCAGCGCCGCCTACCCCTTCTGCGACACCAGCCACCGCCGCCGCACCCGCCCGCGCCGCCGCGGCGCCGAGGAGTGAGCCGCCGCCCCCCATCGCCGAAGGCCGGGCGAAACTCCGAGCGCTGGGAGGGCGCCGCGGCCTCGGCCGCGCCGCGGTGATGACGCGCTGACCGATGGCGACGCCCCGCCATTCGGGATACGCGCGCGGGCTCTTCCGGCCGGGTGACCGGGCGAATTCGAAGCGATATCATTCGCCTCCGGACGAAAAGCGAAGGCGTCGAAATCGTCGACCCCCGGCTTTGCCTTGCGCTTGGCCAGGCAACTCCCGGATGGCCATGTGCGGCCAAAACCGACGATGGTCAGGGCTTGTTTCGGCGTGCCACACTTCAGGCGGCTTATCCAAAGGATCATGAGGGCCGGATCCTGGCCGGGTTGAGGGAGCATTCTTCGCCCGCGGAGCCGGCCCTTCGGTGTTCGGTCCGTGACATGTAGTTGTTTGCAATCCTCCGATGGACAGTGCGAGATCTTCTGTTCTTCGGCGGTGCGGCGCCGCTGGTCGACCCATGCCCAATGGCGCCTGCCTCCCGGTGGCACCGCCGCTCACATCCCCCGATTGCAAGGAGCTCCATTGAGATCTCGAAGAACGGCCTATGGCGCGGTCGCCATAGGCACCGCTTTGGTGGTGGTCGCCGGGCTGCTGCCGGGCGCCGCCAACGCCGCCCCGCGGCCCGTCCAGCAAAGGGAACCGGTTCGATCCGCCGGCGCGGACGATGGGCAGCGCTCGATCGCCCCCGCCCAACGGAACTCCTTAATGGGAAAAGGATGGGAAAGGTCCCGGGATCGCGCGTGGACCACCTCCGGCGACGCCCAGGGCTTTCATCTCCTTGTCGCCGACGGAAGGTCGGGATACGCCTGGCGCACCGCCGCGTCACTGTCGGAGCCGGGTTTCGACGCCGACGCCTGGATCGGGAACGCATGCGTGACCGGATCGGGCAGGCGGGCCCTGGTGGCGTACGCGCCGCGCACCTTCACCAACAAGGCCGAACTAATGGCGCGCGGCGCGTTCGCCGCCGTGGTTGACCTCGGGACCGGCAAGGTGACCAAGCTGAACCGGCAGGTTTCCCTGGCCTATTTCAGCCCGGGGTGCGGCACCGGTGAGACAGGGGTGTTCACCCAGGCGGGAGGCGAGAGCAGGAACGCCACCCGGCTGATCACGGTGGACGCCGTCTCCGGCAGGCCCGCCAAGCCGATCACGCTCAAGGGACAGGTGACCTCGGCGGTACCGGTGGAGGACGCCGTCGTCGCCGCCGATTCCGCACGCCTGGTGCGGATCGACCGTTCGGGCCGGCGGACGGTGCTGGCCCGCACCGACCAGGTCCCCTTCCAACTCAAGCCGGACGCCGACGGCGGTGTCGTATTCCTGGACCGTCCCGCGGTCGGCTCGTCCGGCGAGCCGCAAGGGCAGGTCAAGCGGCTTGCATTAGGAAAGGGAAATGCAAAAGCGCCCGCACCGCAAGTGCTGGCCCAGGGGCCGCTGACGAAACTGGACCTGTCCGCCAGCGCTACGGGACAGGTGTTCGTCACCGGCCAGGCCAAGCCCGTCGCCGCGCTGCCCCGTATCGTCCAGATGCGCCCGCGCATTCCCATGGACGCCGTCGCCACCACCCGAGGCGAGGCCATGGTCACCAGGACCATGTGGGCGGACGGCAAGGATTCACGGATCGGCCCGCGCGAGGCCACCGACGTCCGGCCGGTGAAGATCGGCCTGCGAATTCTGAGCACCGGCAAGGACACCGAATTCCAGGTCAAGCCGGGCGACCAGGCCATCGCCAGGGGGGTGCAGGGCACCCGGCGCTCCCCGGCGCTCCCGGCGCCGTCCACCGCCCGGAAACAGAGGCGCCAGGCCACCGGGACGGTGGAGCCGGACCGGACCTGCTCGGTGCCGCGCAACGACCCCGGAAAGCAAGCAATGCAGCCCAAGCCGCGGCAGGTCGAATGGGCCGTGGACCAGGCGATCACCGGGAACCTCAACAAGCACATCTCCCGGCCCGCGAACTGGAAGAACCTGGGAATGGGCGCCTATCAACCGCAGACCCTGTTCCCCTTGCAGGGGCTGAGCGGCGGCGGCCGGATTCCGGCGCAGATCATGCTCGGGGTCACCGCCCAGGAATCCAACATGTGGCAGGCGTCGCGCACCGTGGTCCCCGGCGTCACCGGAAACCCGCTGATCGGCAACTACTACGGGATCCACTACACTCCTGACGGCCAGCAGACCGACCCCTGGGCCATCGACTGGTCCAAGGCCGACTGCGGCTACGGCATCGCGCAGGTCACCGACGGCATGCGGATGCACGGCAAGGAGAAGGACCACGAAGAACCCAAGACCGACCTCCAGCAGCAGGCCGTCGCGCTCGACTACACCGCCAACATCGCCGCCGGGGTCAACATCCTGGTGGAGAAATGGAACCAGACCCGCGCCGACGGGCTGATCATCGACAACGGCAAGCCCGAACATCTGGAGAACTGGTTCTTCGCCCTGTGGGCGTACAACTCCGGCTACCACACCAAGGGCGAGGCCCCCGGCAACGGCGGCACCTGGGGGCTGGGCTGGACCAACAACCCCGCCGATCCGCTGTGGAAGGCCAACCGGCCGCCTTTCCTGGAAGGTGAGAACGGCGGGGACGACTACACCCACGCCAAGAACCCCCAGGACTGGCCCTATCAGGAGAAGGTCCTGGGCTGGGCCGCGCGTCCGCTGGAGGGTTTGGAATCACCCGGCAAGACGGTCGCGGGATATCGCGCGGCCTGGTGGACCAACAACGACCTGCGGCACAACATCAAGCCGCCCGAAGGGCTGTTCTGCACCTCGGCGAACCAGTGCGACCCCGGCAAGATCAGCAACAGCAACAGCAACGACCCGGGAATGGGCCCCTGCGGCCGCGCCGACCTGCACTGCTGGTGGACCCAGCCGGCGTCCTGGCAGATCTGCAACCTCGGCCGCTGCGGGCACGAGATCCTGCGCTTCGACAGCACCTATGCCGAGGAGGCCGACGGGACCGCCTATCCGCCCAACTGCACCACCGCCGGACTGCCGGCCGGGTCGCTCATCGTCGACGACCTCCCCTCCGGAACCCCGGTGCACCGCCCCGGCTGCGGCGGCCCGGCCTCCACGGGCAGTTTCACCCTGGACTTCGCCACCGCGTCGTCCAGAATCGACCTCCACCAACTCGGCGCTGGGCTGGGCGGCCATTTCTGGTTCTCGCACACCCGGAGTACCACGACCCATCCGGACGGGAACCGGATGAAGACCACCGGCACCTGGAACCTGGGTCAGAACATCGGCGGATGGGCCCGCGTCATGGTCCACCTGCCCGACCACGGCGCCCACACCCGCCAGGCCGCCTACACCGTCCACGGAACCGATTCCAGCAGCCCGGTCCGGGTGCGTCCCCAGCGCATCATGGCCAACCGCTGGGTCAGCCTCGGGGTATTCCGCTTCACCGGGGCCCCGAAGGTCTCCCTGTCCACCGACACACCCGACGGAAACGGCGACGAGGACATCGCCTGGGACGCCGTCGCCTTCCACAAACTGTCCGGCAAACCGCGCCACTCCGTTGTCGCCATGGGCGACTCCTACTCATCTGGTGAGGGCGCCTCGGTCAGCGGCGGGGGCGACTACTACCGGGAGACCGACATCGACGGCGGACGAGGCTACTGGCGCGACGCCTGCCACCGCTCCCGCCACGCCTGGTCCCGCCGCGCCAACCTCAACGACTCGGGAACCTCGATCGGACAACGCGCCGACGACTGGGACCCCTCCCTCGACTACCAGTTCATCGCCTGCTCCGGCGCCAGAACCAAGAACATCCTGCCCGTGTCGGTCGACGGCCCGCGCGGATCAGGGCAGTCGGAATTCGGTGAACTCCCGCAGCTCGACCAGGGCTACCTCGACAACAACACCACCCTCGTCACCCTTTCCATCGGCGGCAACGACGCGGAGTTCTCCAATATCGTCCAGAAATGCATCTACGGCTCGTTGGGCCTCTGCCAGGACTCGACGCTCGACGGGGACGACAAGCCGCTCAAAGACGCCGAACCGGAACGCATTAACGGCAGCGTCCGGAATTCGATCGAGGTGGTGCTGAGCACCGTCCACAGATACGCGCCCAATGCTAAAATCGTCCTTATGGGGTACCCGCGTCTGCTGGACGGCAACGGCCAGTGCATCCCCGGAATCGGGACCTCCGAGGCGCCGTGGATGAACGAGATGGCCGACGTCCTGGCGGGAGCGATGAAGACCGCCTCCGAGAACGCCACCAGGGCCGGCGCGCCCACCTGGTTCTCCGACCCCCGCGCCAGGTTCGCCGGCCGGGCGATCTGCGGCGACCCCGAGACCATCCACGGAATCGTCCTGGACAAGACACCCGGTGACGATCCGTCCCCGCTTCCGCCCAACTCCAACCAGTCGTTCCACCCGAAGATCGAAGGAACGGCCCACTACGCCGAGGCGCTGAACGCGACCCTGCGCCAGATGGGCCTGTAGCCGATGACGCGGCCCAGGGCGTTGGCGGGCATCCTGTCGATCCTGCTCACCAGCGCCCTGGGCACCGGCTGCGCCGGCGCCCAGGACAAAGCCGTAGAGGACGCCGCCGACCGGGCCCGCGACGCGGCGACCGAGCTGAAGCAGACGATCGGACTTCGCCTCAGCCGTTCACCGGACCACCGGAGCGCCTACGACGGGCTGCTGACAGGGCTTCCCCGCTACACCCCCCAGCGGGGCGGGTTGCTCCTGAGAAGCGACCTCGCAGCAGACCGGGCATGGTTCGACATCACCGTGGTCAAGACCGCGACCGCCTCCGGCGGATTCAGCCACGAGACCCGCACCGTGCGGCTCTGCGCCCACATCACCGTCAGATTCCCCGCCGGTCAGCGCCCCGCGTCCAGCATGATCGATCTCAACTGCCCCGGCGACCTCGCCAAGACCGACCCGCAATTGGGAACGATCGACAAAGTAGTCCGCCTGGGCTCCTGAAAAACAGCATTCCGGTCGCAGCGATATTACGCGGCGGCCTTGGTGACGCACGCCCTGACGAGCACGAGCCGATGACCGGATACGGACGCCAAAGATCAATTGACGAAGACCATTCATCGTGATCAACATTCAATAAGAGGTTCACTTCGCAACCTCGTCGTCCGCGCATCAATCCAGGAGTAGCCCATGAAAAGGATCCGTCGTCGAATGCTGAAAAAGGCCCTGCTGCTGGGATTCCTGAGCCCGGTGTCCTTCGTCCTGCTCGGCGCCGCCGGCCAGACCGGCGCCTACGCCGACGGCAAGTTCACCTGGAAGAACATCTACGTCAACCGGCACCTGGAGGTCTACTCGTCGAGCAAGGCGAACGGGGCTTATGTCGGAACGTGGCCGTGGAACGGGACAGCCACGCAGTACTGGTACGCGAGCAAGCAGAGCGACGGTTACTTCCGGATGGACAACTACAACAGCTGGAAGGCGCTGGACCGCTGGGACAGCGGGAGCTGCGACGCCACCCAATGGTCCTGGTGGGGCGGCTCCCAGCAGCGCTGGAAGGTCCTCCAGAACAACAACTGGACCAAGGAGTACGGAACGCTCTACGAACTGATCAACAAGAAGGGGTGCCGCGGGGACGCCTACCACGACCACCTCGCGGCGAACCAGAACCGGAACATCTACCAGGCCTACCTGTGGCCGGACTCCGTCTGCGGCGGCGGGCGCCAGTTCCTGGACACGAAGTGCTTCTGGAAATAGGACGGACGTGATGGCTACCATGAAACCCCGGTTCTCCAAGAAATGGCGGCTGCCCCTCGCCGGTCTCGCCGTGACCGGCACGACCCTGGCGGGCGTCGCCGCCGTGGGCCTGCTCCCGGAGCCCGTGCATTCGGCGGCGGAGAGCGCCGGCACGCCGAGCCCCGAAGTGCCGGTGACCGTCTCCCCGGGCCCGCACGACCCCGGCCCGCCCCCGACCACCCAGCCCGAACCGCCGCTCGGCGACATCCCCAAGGTCGTCAGCGCGGAAAGAATCCGAATGCCGCTGGACGCCTACATGACCTCGGCGGGCGATGTGCAACTCATCGAGCAGGCCGGCAACGTCGCCGCGGGCCTGTGCATGAAGCGCCTCGGCTTCACCGGCTGGAACGCGCGAACCCTGGCCACCCCGTCCAGCAACCCGGCCGCAGACGGTGACGTCCTGGAGTACCTCGACCCCGAAAAGGCCGCGTCAACGGGATATCCTCCCACCGCGCAACCCAAGCCGTCCTCGATGATCTCCCGGCCCGGCATGACGATCGACGAGAGAAACGCCTTCTACGGATACGCGCCGCGTACCCGATCGGGCGAGGACGTCCCCAAGGGCGGCTGCCAGCGCGCCGGCGACACGACGATCCTCACGGGCGAGATGCCGTCCGACCCCCGCGCCCTCTCGGCCGACGCCAGAGTCCTGGCCCTCCGCGACAGCCGCGTGGTCGACGCCTTCGGCGCATGGAGCCGGTGCATGGCGGCCCGCGGGCTGACCTACGACATCCCGCTGAGCGCCCCCATCGACCCCCGCTGGGGACAACGCGACCCGGGCGCCCCGCCTTCCGAGGCCGAACAGAAAACAGCGGTCAGCGACGCCGAATGCCAAGCATCAGTCAACGTGGTGGGCGTGTACAAAGCCGCGAAATCCGCCTACGAGACCCAACTGATCGAGCAGAACAACTCGCAACTCACCAAGGGCCTCGAAGTGTTCAAACAATGGGTAGAGAACGCCCAGAACCTCATCAACGAGAACTCATGATGCCGTCGGCCCGCACCGACCCCTAACGCGACGAACCAGTTCCTCCGTGCGGCCCTCCCGCTCTCGCAACCATGCGGGAGCGGGAGGGCTACAGGCGGCCTTCGCGTGCTACGCGCCCACATGAATGAACGCCCATAGCTCAGGATGCCCCGGCCAGCGGACGCGCAGCCGGTGCATGGTCGCGTGCAGCGCGCGGGCGGCCATGCCCGTCCCCTCCGCGGCGACCGCCTCGTAGACCCCCCGTGCGAAACGAACGGCTAACCGCTCGGGACCGTCGAGAAGGGACGCGTCCCGGCCTCCCGCAGGAACGCCCGGTCGCCCACCTCGTCATACCTGTGGCCCAGCAGCAGGCCGAGAACCATCCCGGCACGGGCCACCGCGATGGCCTCGTCCAGCACTTCGGGCCGCTTGGTCTCCTGGTAGGGGCTTCCAGTGCCGTGGCGGCGATGAACAGGAGGTGCGGCCGGTCGGGGGCGGTCTCCGGCAGTGCGGCGACGACCTGCCGGAGCAACTCCGGCGCGGACGGATCGCCCGTGCTCACGTAGCGCTCCGCAGCCGGTGGCCGAGACGTACCGGGACCCCGCACCGCAGTTGGTCGTGGGGCGGACGTGCGGACAGCGCGGCCTACGCCCTGCGACCGAGCCTGATCGACTCGTCGAGCTGGAAGAACCGACAGCCCTGCGCCTCAGCCAGGTTGTTCAGCCTGACCGGCAGGTCGGGGTCCTCCTCCGGAGTCCCCGCTACGGCGCGCGCCAGCAGGTCGGCCGCCTCCTCCAGGACGCGGCTGTCCCTGGTGCGGACGAAACGCTGCAGCAGTGAGGAACCGAGGTTGCTGAGTGTGGACAGGGAATGGCCCGCCCCAAGAGCCGCGCGACCGGCCGCGACCGCTTCGTTGTGCGTGCTCTCGCTCCCCGTGCGCTCGTACAGGTAGTACGGGAGCGCCGAAAGGTTGCTGAGCACAGTGGCGTAATGCTGGTCGTCCACCGGCATACCGTCGCGGGCCTCCTGCACCGCCAGTATTGCCTGCTGCAAATCGCTGAGATCACCGGTCCGCTGGTAGCGGAGACGCCGTACGTTGCCCAGCCCCGCCAGCACATGCGCCCGCGCAACTGCTTCGTCCGGGCACTACGTGAGACAGAGGGCGTACTGTTCGGCCGCCTCGTCCACCACCGCGAGATCGCCGTTCACCTCGAACAGACACACCAATACCCGGGCCAGTTCGGGCGGCTTCCGCCAATTCCGCCTCGTCACCGGCGTACTGCGCGGCGGTCCCCAAGACCGGGGATGTTCAGCACCCATGGCCTCAATGGCCCTCCGCGTCCAGCGCACCGCCTCGGCCGCCAGCACCGAATTCGCGGCGTCGCACCGGTCGAGGAAGACCGACCCTAACCGGGCCATGAGCTCAGCCGTCTCGGGATCGTCCGGCGCCATGAGTGGGACGAGCAGCAACCGGGCACTGATGAGCGCGTCCACGGCCGCGGCGCTGGGCGCCAGATCCGCCCTGACCGTGGCGATACGCTCGGCCAGGTAAAAGTAGCCCTCCGGGTGCCGCTCCGCCTCCGCTGATATCACCTTAACCGCGTCCGACATCGCCCAACCGCTCCACAAGGACGCTGAATGCGAAGGAGTAGTACTGAAAAAATTGATCGCGGAGCGGATTCTGCGCGGCAGTCGCATCCAAGGCGAACTCTATGAACCCGGCCACGACCAGCGCGGCCGGACGCCCCACCTCGGCGCCGTCCCCGGCGAACACCCGCTCCGCGAGCAGGACCCAGTCGGCGGGATCAGCGGTGGTCCGCTTCAGCGCTCGCCGAGCTCTTCGGACCGCGCCTCCGACCCGAGCCGCGCCTCGGCAGCAGCCCGTGCCCGCACTGCATCGTCCATCCGCCCCCCACTCATCAGGCATGGCGGCCGGCTGCGGAAGCCGCCGACGGTGAACTCACCGTTCGACACCAACCGTCCGGGAACGTCGGCGTTCGAGATATCACCGGAGCTTGGAGGCGCACAAGCCGGACGGCATTACCGCCCCTGATGCACCCGCCTGGATGGACCGCGCCCCCGCGCTGACGTCTGGCGGAATCACGCCGCCTCTCAACCGCAAAGCCCTGAAGCACAACAGGGCGCACACCGATAGCCGATGTACGCCCTAGTGGTTGCGGTGCGCCGTCAGGGACTTGAACCCCGAACCCGCGGATTAAGAGTCCGCTGCTCTGCCAATTGAGCTAACGGCGCCTGTCAGATGGGGGGCTCCGGCCTTGGCCGGTGTCCCTCGCGACAGGAAGAACAGTACCAGGGGCCGTGGACCTGTGCGAATCGGTTAGTCCTTGGCCGGGAGGACGCTCATCATGCCGCGCCAGAGGGCGATGGCGGTGGCGCGGGAGCTGACGCCCAGCTTGGCGTAGATCCGGTTGACGTGGTTCTTGACGGTCTTCTCGCTGAGGAAGAGCTGGCGGGCGATCTCGCCGTTGGACCGGCCGGTGGCGATGAGGTCCATCACCTCGGACTCGCGGGCCGACAGGCCGAGGGAGACGCGCGACGCGTCCCGGACACCCCGGATCAGGTCGCGGACGGTGAACACGCCGGGTACGAGGTGGCCGCAGGCGCCGCCGCGGATGGCGACCTCGACGCACTGGTCCCCCGGGGAGGCCAGGACGAAGACCCTGGAGGCTCGGCTCAGGGGCGTGGCGTGGCCGGTGCGGGCGGAGTCCGCGTCCAGCAGCACGATGTCAGGACGCAGGCGTTCAGCCAGCTCGACGGCGTCACCGGCCGTGGCGGTCTGTGCGATGACCTCAAGCTCGTCGCTGTCGTCGAGCAGAGCGACGACGTCCGCGCGAACGCGGGGGTCGCCGTCCACCACGAGGACGCGCAGTGGGGCCGTTTCGTCGACACTCATCCGTTGCCCTTGGGGTGTCGTTGGGCGTTTATAAGGACGGAGCATAACCGGCCGATCATCCTGAGTCGATGAACCGCGCCACGAAGAAGCCCGTGGCCGGGCGACCAGGGCTGGTTTCGGGTGATACGTCCTTGACCTCAGGCCGTACGGACCAAGATCCCAAAGCGTCGGATACGGCTCCATACGCGGGGGAGGCGCCGCACGTATGAAAGGCCGAGGGCACCGCCGTAGCCGATCGGTTCACCAGCCGAACCAGGGACACGACCTCACGCCCGCCTTGGCGCAGCCGTCAGCCGATGGCGTAAGCAACCACTTGCAGAGCCGCTGAGCCCGGCGGGAACCGGCTACGAGCACGCTCGCCCGCTGGCAATCCAAAGAAGAACCGAACAAGGTTCGGAGACTCACGAGATCGGTCGGCGATTCTCCAGGACGGCCGACCCCGAACCGGCCCTGCTCTGCGTCGAAGCCGAGCAGGCAAGCCGCCACCGCGACATTTCGGCCAAGGCCGTCGCATCCGAGATGCCGCACAAGCATCACGAACGTCCGCTGTCGCTCACCCACATGGAAAGATGGCCTCCCTTTCTGGGACGCGTATTCCCTCGAAGGACCTGTACCGCATTTGTCGCGCAGTTTCGGCGCCCGGCCGGTCTCGCTGCCTTCGTTCTTCTCGCCGCTCGGCTCCGAACGGGCCGTTGAGCCCATCGGCCTCATCCAGGTCGTCCGGTTGCCGACGACTGCTGGGCGGCATCGGTTCGAACATCATCCTGGGCGGTACCGGCGCGACTGCCAGGCGCCGGCCTCGGTCATAAGGATCCGGGACATGGGTCGGCGCAGCTTCACCTCATGGGTGGTGGAGCTTACCCGGGACACCGGAAAGCCCTGGTCATCATCCGCGATGACCAGGGCTGTTCGTCGGGGTGAGTGAGGGGACTTGAATCGCCGACATCTTGGACCATCGGACGCGCCTGCCTACCAAGGTTTCGGCATGTCGGACACCTGGGCACGCCCAGGATGAAGCGGCCTGGCGTCCAGGATCGTCCCACGGCTTCCGAGGCGAAGCAGGCCCCGCTCGACGGCCCGGCGTCGGAGCGGGGTCTCTCGCTCTGCGGGTGTTCGGCCAAGGGAAGGCTTGGATGCTTCGGGCTACCGGTCGCCGGCAGCGGTCTCTGCCGAAATCCTGATCAGAGGTAGCGCATCGATCATCGAGGCCGCCTTTGTGAGGTGAACAGGTCCGAGCTTGGATCGCCTGAGGCATCTCGACCGCCTGGGGCAGAGCGCCGAGCAGCGGCCCTTTTACCAGGGGATCTACCGACTCGCAGCACGCGCGGCCGGATCTGGACGGCCATCCTGCCATCGGTGTGCGATCACCGCAGGTTACGGAAGTGCGCCTCTGTGAACACCTTCCGTAATCACCCATTATGCACTCTCGGTAATCATATGAACACAAGTAATCATGGAAACGGGCTGTGACATCACGGACACTTCTCGTGTCGACCCTTGCTGGGTTCCCCACCGCCCGCTCCCCCCGGGATCCGCGCGTCCCGACTGTGTCCTGGGAACCGGCGGCGTGGAACCATCGCCGAAGGAGAGCACATGGCATCGATGAAGACCACCGCCCTGGCCCTGGCCGCGACCACCGCCGCGACCTGCCTGGTCACCGCCGGAGTCGCCCACGCCTACTCCACCGCCGCCCCCGCCACCACCACGCAGGCAGTCGCCCTGCCCCCCGGCTACCAGATCGTCACCCTGCCCAACGCCACCGTCCCCAACTTCCAGCGCCGCACGCTGCTCTGCCCCGGCACCAAGCACGTCCTGGGAGGCGGAGCCGAAGCCCAGGGCAACGGCGCCATCCTGGTCGGCTCCTTCCCCACCGGGGACGGCCGCGGCTGGATCGCTCTCGGCCGCCAGATCGGCTACAACGACGTCGGCATCAGCGTCTACGCCATCTGCGCTGACTGAGCGACCCGCCTCTTCCACCGGTCCCGGCCGCCTCGGCGGCCGGGACCGGCTCCATGAACACGACGCGCGTCGCCGAACTGGTTCTCTGAGCTTGAGGCGGTTGCGGGGGAGTGGACGCGCGGCTTCTGAGACCCTCAACATCGTTCTTCCGTTGGAACGGGGACCGGTCAGGGGTAGCCGGGGTCGCGCTGCCACTCATCCCGGCGGGCACCGGTTCTTGCGCGTGGATCTTTTTGACCGGCGGCATCCGTCAGAGGTGCTGACGGCTCGCGCGCAATGGACGCGTGCGACTTCTGCTTCACGAGGAGGAGTTGCTGTCCGGCGCTCCCTGCCTAGTGCACCCCGGCCCGACCTCGGCCAAGAGGCGACGTGCGGAGGGTTCCCGAGCCCGCCGCCGTCGATCTCGCGGAGGCGCCGCTGCAAGCGCTGTTGCTCGCCGAGCGGTGTGCGCTGCTCACCGGATCGGAGACCGACTTCGTGATGGTCGTCACCGCGGCGTTCACCGGCGCTCGATGGGGCGAGCTGCTCGGGCTGCCACCCGAAAGCGTTCGTCTGGGCCAACTCGACATCCATTGAAGCTGTACGAGCTGAACGGCAGGCGCCCCAAAGACGGCTCCATGCGAACCCTCGACCTCCCGCCGCTCCTGGACGACTTGCTGGCCCGCCAGCTCGCGTCGCCCCGGACCTGCACATGCCGCGGCACCGAAGATCCATGCTGCCGGGGCGGTCGGTGCGTCTTCCTGAGTACGGAACGCGCGCATTTCCGCCGTTCCAACTACAGCGACCGGGTATTGAGGCCCGCTGCGGACGCCTGGTATTCGAAACGCGCTCCCAAGCCCGCTATGCCGGTGCTGGCGGACGTGGGGTAGGGCAGCCCGTTCCGCCCTGGCCGCCGGCTGTGCCTGGGGAACCGTTCTCCCCGCCGACCGGTCGCGGATCACTCGGCTGGTCAGCGGAGAGGGCCGTGGACGGTGCTCGGAGTGCCGCCGGACGCAACTCCTTCGCATCGACGGCACCCTGATCAGCCACAGAACGCGCGGGGTCGAATGCCCCGGATCGAGGAAGCCGCAAGCAGAAGATGTCCCGCTCGCATGCTGGCTGCCACTCCGTCCCGGCCTGACGCCTTACGGGCTCCGGCACGGTCACCAGCCCTGGATGGACAACGCCAGCATCCCGTGCGTCCTGCAATCTGAGCGGATGGGGCACGAGGTCATCGGCATACGAGGCACCTACGCTCACCCACACCCGAGATGCGGGCCGCCCTCCTGACGGCGCTGCGACTCCTCTGGGAGGACGCACTAGCCGAGCGCGCACAGATGGCGACGTGCTCTGAAGTGGACACCCTGGACGCTTTGCTCAAGGTCGAAGCCGGGCGGCACGGCACCGGAGGGCGCACGGCCTGAACGGTGACCCCGTACAGCGGAACGCGACTCTAGACTAGATAAGCCCTGCTCATCTCCGGATGAGCAGGGCTTATCGCGTTTATAGGGCGAGAGTGCAGTGGGCCGCTCTGGCCGGTCGAAATCACTGGCTCTAGGTGCAAAAATGGTCGGATCAGAGCGCATGCGGCAAATCCGACCAAAGGGACCGAGTGTGGCAGTCGTAGTCATCCAGCCGTCAGCCGGCAATGCTGCATCCCGACGCCGGTGGGCTGACACCTTGGGGCAGGAGGTCCCGTTCACCGTCCCGGAGCGGGAGGGCCTCCTCTCTCAGGAGCAGCGTCAGGCGCTGTTGGAGCTTCATCCGTCAGGGCGGGCCCGGTTCTGGGGGGCCAGCTCGTTCCAGAACGGCAAGATGAAGGACGTGCACTTCGGTGATGTCGTGCTGTTCACAGGCCAGAAGAAGGTCTGTGGCATCGGGGAGGTCGGCGTCCTCTTCGATAATGCGGCTTTCGCTGACACTCTCTGGGCGCCAGGCGAGAAGGGGAGCTGGAACAACGTCTACAGTCTTCTGAGCTTCCAGTCCACGGAGATCCCCTATGAGGAGATCTGGGCGCTACCGGGCTTCAATGCGGGCGACAACTTCATGGGGCTTCGGATTCTGGATGGCGACAAGGCGGAAGCCGTGCTCCAGGGACTCGGGATCATCCCGTCCGTTAGTCTCCAGCAAGACCTCGTGCGGGAAAACGAGGTTGCTCAAGCGCTCGCGCAGGGCACACAGGTGGTGGACCTGGAGAACGTCCACACGACACGGACCAGTTATCAGACTGCTGGGCGGCGAGTGCTCGTTCAGCGCGCGGAAGCCTTGCTTGTCCGCGAGTACATCAACAGCCTGGAAGGCTGTGAGACCGGAAGGTTGCGGGTGCCAGTCGGCATCACGGACATCCACGTCACGGGGCCCGACGGTACAGAGATCATCGAAGCCAAGAGCGGCGCTGGCCACCAGTACGTGCGCGCTGCCTTGGGGCAGCTTCTCGACTACGTCGCCCATAGCCCTGAACCGGTCGACAGTCTCTCTGGTCTGTTCCCCGAGAAGCCGGCTGAGATCTCCATCGCTCTCCTTCACCGGTACGGGGTGGACTGCCTGTACCGCCAGGGGCCGGGAGACTTCCAGCGGCTCCCTGCACCTCTGGCGGCCCGTGAGCGCATGGCGAAGGTGTGGACGGGCGGATGAGCTGGATCAGGCCAGGATGGGTAGCTCGCGGGCGAGTTGCCTCGCCGTTGACCTGATCTCGGTGAGCTGGGCGTGGAACGCGTTGTGCTTGTTCTGGTCCAGGTTGAGGGGGAGGTCGAGCTGGCTGATGAGCTGGGTTTCCAGGAGCCAGGGCTCCGGGTGGGGCGTCCAGCACACGAAGGCGTGTTCGGCCATCCAGGCCGTGAGCTGTTGTTCGCCGAGCTTGCCGAACGTCATGCGCTTGCCGCTGCCCACGCGTCGGAGTTCGAGGCCGAGTAGGCAGCCGAGCGTGCGCCGGAGCGTGGATCCCTCCGCGTTGCCGCGGTAGTGGTAGCGGACCCGCGTGCGCAGGTTCTGCCGGCTACGCCGTGACGTCATCTTGCGCGGTGCGATTCCCACGTACAGCAACTGCTCGGCCGCAAGGACGCGAACGGCGAGACGTTGAAGTGCCAGCCGTAGACGCCCGGAGCGGCTGGGACGGGGCTGGGCTTGGTGAGGACCTCGGCGGCCGTCCAGAGCCGATCCGGGGCGGCGAGCAGGGAGGCGAAGAACGGTTCTCCAGGGGGCGTCACAACGAGATCACTCCCAACGTGCTCCCAAAATCGGACACCGAAGATCGTCGATCACGGATCCTGAGAAGAGAAAAGGCCCGGCCACCCTTGGTGACCAGGCTCTTTGCTTGGGGTGAGTGAGGGGACTTGAACCCCCGACATCTTGGACCACAACCAAGTGCTCTGCCAGCTGAGCTACACCCACCGTGGCCGGGAGCGCGTCCCGGCTTTCAGTAGTGTAGCGGGTTCTGCCGGGTGGGTCAGCCGGTGACGCCGGACGCCAGGGTGCGGGCGGTCTCGGAGTCGGGGCCGGGCTGGGGGACGAAGACGGCGGCGCGGTAGTAGCGGAGTTCCTGGATGCTCTCGGTGATGTCGGCGAGGGCGCGGTGGCCGCCCTTCTTCTCCGGGCTGGCGAAGTAGACGCGGGGGTACCAGCGGCGGGCCAGTTCCTTGATGGAGGAGACGTCCACCATGCGGTAGTGGAGGTGGCCGTCGAGGGCGGGCATGTCGCGGGCCAGGAACGAGCGGTCGGTGGCGATGGAGTTGCCGCAGAGGGGGGCCTTCTTGGCGTCCTTGACGTGGGTGCGGATGTAGGTGAGGACGGTGTCCTCGGCCTCGGTCAGGGTGACGCCGCCGGGGAGGGCCTCCAGCAGGCCGGACGTGGTGTGCATGTCCCGGACGACCTTGGTCATCTGGGTGATCGACTCCGGCGGGGGTTTGATGATGACGTCCACGCCCTCGTCGAGGATGTTGAGTTCGCTGTCGGTCACCAGCGCGGCTATCTCGATGAGCGCGTCGTGACGCAGGTCGAGTCCTGTCATTTCGCAATCAATCCAGACCAGCCGCTCGTTCATGGGTTCACCCTACGACCATGAACGACTGCGCGGGGCATCGAGCCGGGCCGATTTACGAGGTCGGAGCCGTTTCGGTACCGCGGGCGGCGATGTGCGGGGGGACGGGGACACCGGTGTGGAGCAATGGGTCGGGGGACGGGGTGCCGAAGGTCTGGCTTACGGGGACCACTCCGGCCCAGACGTCGAGCGCGTAGTCCTCCTCGTCGTCTCCGGGCGGGCCCTGGCGGGTCTTGACGGAAGCCTCGTCCAGGGAGAGGGCGAGGACGGTGGTGGCGGCCAGCTCTTTGCGGGTGGGCTGGCGGGCGACGTCCCACTGGCCGGGGGCGAGGCGGTCCACGATCGCGCGGAGGCCGGCGAGCTTCTCGTCGCCGGTGGTGAGGTGCGGGGTGCCGTAGATCACCGCGCTGCGGTAGTTGATCGAGTGGTGGAACAGGGAGCGGGCGATGACGAGGCCGTCCAGGTGGGTGACGGTGACGCAGATCTCCTGGGACGGGGCGGTCATGAGGCTGCGCGCGCCGGTGGAGCCGTGGAGGTAGAGGGTGTCGCCGGAGCGGCCGTAGCCGGTGGGCAGGACGCGGGGCGCGCCGTCCACGACGACGCCGAGGTGGCAGATCATGCCGTCGTCGAGGATCGAGTACAGGACGGAGCGGTCGCCGCTGGAGCGCTCCGGGAGGCGGCCGAGGCGGGTGCGGTCGGTTGCGGACAGTGGGGTCATGTCCGTTTACGCTAGGAGGAGAGTGGCCTGGTCGGTAGGGCCACTTGGGGCCGATAGCGGGAGACCAGTTTGTCGATAGACCTGCCGCTCGTCGTCGACCGGCACGCCGAGGAGCCGATGAACGCCCAGCTCGTGGCGCAGTTGCGGGCGGCGATGCGGGACGGACGGCTCGCCGCGGGGGAGCGGTTGCCCGGCAGCCGCGCGCTGGCGGGGCTGCTCGGCGTGAGCCGGACGGTGGTGACGGAGGCGTACGAGCAACTGCACGCGGAGGGCTGGCTGGAGGGGCGGCACGGCTCCGGGACGTATGTGACCGACGGCGTCGCCCCCGTGCCGCTGCCCAAGCCGATCGTGGACCAGGCCGTCTACCGGACGTCGGTGCCGGGGATGCTCGACCTGCGCGCGGGGGTCGCGTGGGTCGGGGCGCTGGACACGCCCGCGTGGCGGCGGGCGTGGCGGATCGCGGCGGGGATGCCGCCGCAGGAGCGGCAGGAGCCGCACGGGATGGCGGAGTTGCGGGTGGCGCTGGCCGACTACACGCGGCGCAGCCGGGGGGTGAGCTGCCCGGCCGAGGGGCTGCTGGTCACGCGGGGGGCGACCAGCGGGCTCGATCTGCTGGCGGCGACCGTGCTGCGGCCGGGCGACCGGGTCGGGATCGAGGAGCCGGGGTGGCCGCGGGCGTGGACGGTGCTGGCGGGACGCGGCGCCGTGCCGGTGCCGTGCCCGGTGGACGAGCACGGGCTGGTCGTCGACGGGCTCCCGGACGACCTGCGGCTGATCTACACGACGCCCTCGCACCAGTTCCCGCTGGGCGGGGTGCTGCCCGTCCGGCGGAGGCAGGCGCTGCTGGCGTGGGCGCGGCGCACCGGGGCGCTGGTGGTGGAGGACGACTACGACGGCGAGTTCCGCTACGACGTCGCGCCGCTGCCCGCGCTGTACGGCCTGGACCCGGACGTCGTCGTCTACCTGGGCACCACCGCGAAGATCCTCACCGCGGACATGGGGGTCGGCTGGCTGGTGGGGCGCCCGGAGCTGGTCGCGGCGATCGCCGGCCGGCGGGAGGAGCTGAACGACCGGACGGCGGTGGTGCCGCAGCACGCGCTGACGCTGCTCCTCGAACGCGGCGACCTGGACCGCTACGTCCGGCGGATGCGGGCGGAGTACGCGCGGCGGCGGGAGGCGGTCGTCGGGGCGCTGGACGGGCTGCGCCTGCGCGGCGACACCGCGGGCCTGCACCTGGTCGTGGACGTGCCGGGCCCGGTCGCGGACCGGGTCGTCGAGGAGGCGGCCGGTCACCGCATCCTGGTGGAGACGCTCGGCCGCTGCCACCGCGGCCCGGGCGACCCGTTCACCGGTCTGGTGATCGGTTACGGGTCCGCCCCGGGGCTCGCCGAGCTGCGGTGGGGGTGCGGAGTCGTCCGCGACCTCGTCTTGGAGAGCGGTTAGTTCGACATCGCGCGGGGGCGCGCGCCGGGGGCGGCCAGGTGGTCGGGCGGCGCGGCGACCGGGAGGGGGCTCGGACGGGCCGGGACGGGGGAGGGCCCCGGCGGCGTGTGGTCGGGGCCCTGCCGGGGGGCGTCGCCGAGGCGGGACGGGCGCGGCACCAGCCGGGCACCGGCCGGTTCGGGGATCGGCGCGCGCGTCGTGGGCAGCGGCGCGACCGGGGTGTTCGGGCCGGTGATGCGGCGGATGTCGATGCCGCCCGGGTCGGGACGGTCGGCGACCGGGACCTGCGAGGCGCCGAAGTGGCCGCCGCGTGCCCAGTCCTTGCGGGCGCGCAGGGAGTGGTAGGACTGCGGGGAGGGCAGCGGCGGGCCCGCGGGCCAGCGGCGCTCGACGCCCCAGGTGTCCAGCCAGCCGACGATCGCCTCGACGCCGATCATGAGGGCGGCGGTGAAGGGGACGCGGGCCTGGCCGATCACGACGACCTGGAGGCAGGCGCGGCCCTCGCGGCTGACGGGGTCGCCGAGCAGCCGGGCGGCGCGGGTGGCGGGCAGCGTCTGGATGATCTCGCCGGTGCCGGGGTGCCACACCAGGTGCGCGGGCCGGTCCTCCTTGACCATGTCGGCGGCGACCGAGCGTGCCGAGACGGTACGGGGGTCGGACTCGCTGGCGAACCAGACGACCCGGGGAGCGCCTCCTCCCAGTCTTCCCCCGTCCTGTCGCGCCGGCATACGGCCGGCTCCCGGCAGCCATGCGTCTGCCACGGTGTGTCCCCCCAATCGGGCGGTCTAGCCCCGAGTGGTCTAGTCCCTGTAGTAGCCCAGCGGGACACAAAAGTCCAGCTTGCCGCCATGGGCCGGATATGGCGGCTTACGACCTCCATGCCGGAAGAGGTCCACTCTGCTCGGGTGTCGTCGCAGATGCGTACCCCGGCCGTCCTCCGAATCCACCTTGTGGTCGGGGATTCCTGGGGAAGTTTCATGTCCTGCGGTGGGGTACAGGGTACGTAGCCCCAGGTCAGCCCTAAAACCGGGGGGATGCTGAAGGTTGCCTGCATGGCGGCCGGAAGTGGCCTGCCGCCGCGGTATCCGTACCGGTCGCGCCGCGCGTCCAGCGGTCATCGCCGCAGATCACACGGGGTTCGCACGGAGAAAAGCGACGCCGTTCACGGGCGGCGCGGCAGACGGGGACGCGCGCCCGTGGCCCGCCACGAGCGCGCGTCCTGTCCGCGACGATCCTCAGCAGTGGTAGGAGACGCCCGCGGAGCCGCCGGGGGAGAACGACACCGATCCGCTGCGGTTGCCGAGGCAGAGGCCGCCCTCGCGCCACACCCGCACGCTCGTCGACTGGCCCGCCGACAGCTGCCCGGAGCCGCCCGCCTCCACGGGGCCGTCGGTGCCGGTGACGCGCCAGGACACGGGGCCTCCGACGGCGGTGATCCGGACGGTGCACGAGTCGTCGTAGCCCATGCTGCACCCCTGCGCCGACAGCGTGCCGGGCTGCGAGGGCGGAGGCGGGTCGTCGTGGTCCTTCGGCGGCGGCGTCTTCGAGGGGGTCTTGGACGGCGTCTTGGACGGCGACTTCGACGGCGACGCGGACGGGGACTTCGACGGCGACGCCGACGACCGCGAGGGGGACGGGCTGGTCGGCGAGGGGTCCGCGCTCGTCCCGGTCGGGGAGCCGCTGCCGCTGTCGCCCGGCGCCGGGCCGGACGCGCCGGCCTGGGGGGTGGAGCCGCCGCCGTCCTCCTCGCCGCCGAACGCCGACATCGCGCCGACCAGCACCACGACCGCGGCGACCGCGGCGGCGGCGACGCCGATCAGCGGGCCGCGGCGGCGGCGCGACTCGCGGTCGCGGGCGCGCGAGGGGGCGGGCTCGTAGGGGAGCGGCCAGCCGTACTCGTCGAACGGCTCGGTCCAGGCGGCGATGGCGCGCCGGTTGTCGGCGCGGTCGGCGGCGGTCGCGGCGGTCAGCACGTCCAGCCGCAGGTCGGCGGGGATCGCCGCGATCGGCAGCACCGACAGGAGCCGGTCGGGCGGCAGCGGCGGGGTGTCGCGCGCCCCGCACACCGGGCAGCTCGCGACGTGCCGGACGAGGGACGCCGAGGTCTGCGGCGACAGCGGCCACGACTCGGTCAGCGCCGAGACGCTGGGGCAGTCCTTCCAGTGGTTCTGCGCGATGAGGGCCGCGTGCAGGGCGGCGGCGAGGTCCTCGCGGGACTTCTCCACCAGCTCCAGGGTCTCCTCCAGCGGCATCCCGAACACGCCGGACAGGTCGACCTCGTCCAGCTCGTGCCGCACCGACAGGTCGATGGCCTCGCGCTGGCGCCCGGACAGCGCGGCGAGCGCGCTGTGGGCGAGCAGGCGCCGCTCCTCGCGGCGGGCGAGCTGGTCGTCGGTGAGGTCGTCGTCGGCCTCCGGCGCCTCCTGGCCGGTGTGCCGGTTCGGGCTGTCGCGCCGCCGCATGCACTCCTTGCGCGCGATCGCGTACAGCCAGCCGCGCAGCCGGTCGGGCTCGTTGAGCCGTCCGACGTGCTCGCGGGCCGCGATGACGCAGTTGCGCAGCGCCCCGGCGGCCTCGACGCGGTCGCGCAGCAGGCCGTGGCAGTAGTCGTAGAGGAACGGCGCGTAGGTGTCGTAGACCTCGGTCAGCGCGATGACGTCGCCGTCGCGGAGTGCCTCCGCGAGCCTGATGTCGTCGGACTGACCGGGCCCTGGCTCACCGGCCACGGGATCCCTCCAGATGAGTCGGTGTCGTTGATCGTGCGCCCGGGGAGGGGGTCCCCGAGCGAGCGCCGACGCCTGACCGCCCGCACTGGTTGCCCGATCTTGCCACCAAGTTCCTGGATTTTCTCCCCTATGTGCGGATTTATGTGACCAGCACGGTACGCCCCGTGGCCGTCTGGCCTTGTAGAGCCGGGGTTTCGCCCCTGAATGTGATGTGGATCACTCTTGACTTTCGGGGTGCCGTCAGCCTTGTTCGGGGCACGTCAGAGTGATCGACGCGGCGCCGCCGGGCGAGAAGCTCACCGATCCCGTTCCGCCGCCCGGCGGGCACCCGCCGTTGAGCGTCACGGTGACGGGCCGCGAGCCTCCGGCGGGGACCCGTCCGCCGCCCGGGCTGACGCTGAGGAAGGGCGAGTGGCTCGCGACATGCCAGTTCACAGGCCCGCCGGACGCCGTCAACGTCACCGTGCAACTGCCACCGGGCCCGGCGATGGTGCACCCGCTCGCCGAGAGCATCCCCGGCCGCGACTGGGTGGGGGTCGACCGCGGCGGACGGGACGAGGGGTGCCGCGTCGGCGTCCGGGTGGGCGTCGGGGTGGTCGGCGACGGTGTCGTCGGCGTGGGCGTCGGCGTGCCGCTCTTCGTCGGCGTGGGCGAGTCCGAGGGCTCCTCGCTCTCGCTGGGCGACTCCGACGGGTCGTCCACCGATGCCGACAGGCTCCCGCCGGGGCCGGTCGCGCTCGTCGGCTTCTTGGACGAGTCGGGCATCAGGAAGAACGCCCCGGCGACGATGAGGACGACCGCCGCGGCGGCCGCGAGGGCCGGCCAGAGCGCACGCGGCGTCCGCCGGGACGGCTCCTCCGGCGGCGCCGTCTCGCCCGCCGCCATCGGCCAGCCCCGGTCGTCGAACGGCCCGGCGCGGTGCGCGATCGCGCCGAGGTCGGCGGCCAGCGCCGGGTCGGTGGCGGTCGCGAGGACGAGGCCGCGCAGGTCCGTCGGCATCATCGCGACCGGCAGCACCTGGAGCAGCCGCGGCGCCGACAGCCGCTCGCGCCGGACGTGGCAGACAGGGCAGCGGCCTATGTGCTCGGCGACCCGTGCCGCGAGCGGCGGCGGCAGCGGCCACGGGGCGTCGCCGACGAGCGCGGCGAGGTCCGGGCAGTCGCCGCGCCCGGTGCGGGCGACGAACGCGACGGCGAGCGCGTCGTCGAGGCGGGCGCGGGCCTCGGCCACCAGCGCCGTCGCCTCCTGGCCGTCCATGCCGAGGACGCCGGAGACCTCCAGCGGGTCGAGGCCGTGCCGCAGCACGAGGTCGAGGGACTCGCGCTCGCGCCCGCGCAGGCCCGCCAGCGCGCCGTGGACGAGCTGCCGCGCCTCCTGCCGCCGGGCGCGCTCCGCCTCGTCCACGAAGCCGTCCTCGACCTCCGGGGCCTCATGCCGCCCGGCCGGCCGGTCTGGATCCCGCAGCCGGCGCAGGCACTCGCCTCGGACGAGCGTATACAGCCAGGCGCGGAACCACTCCGGCTCGCGCAGGGCGGGCACGTGCGCGTACGCGGCGATGAGCGCGTCGTGCAGGGCCCCGGCGGCGAGCTCCTGGTCGCGCAGCAGCGCGTGGCAGTAGTCGTAGAGCCGCGCCGCGTAGCGGTCCATCACCTGGATGAGCGCGCCGGGATCGCCGGCGGCGAGCGCCCGCGCGAGCCTTTCGTCGTCGGCGCGGTCGAGGCTGGGCCAACCGGACACGAGGGCCTCCCGAGCTTGGGTGAAGCGATCCCCGGCGGACGGTCCACCGGGGATTCCAGCCGTTCGATGGGGGATACTCGCCCGGGGCCGGGGTCGGCCTGCACACCCGTGGCGGGCGGGGCGTCCCGCGACGGCGGGACGTCCTGCGAAAGGGGGCCTTCCGCGAGAGCGGGGGGCCTGCGGAAAGAGGATCCGCTTCCCTGTGAAGGGGATCCTTTTCCAGGGCCGGGGCACCGCCCCGGGCCGGAGCCGACCGGTCGGGACCGGTGGGCCGGAACCACTCCCCGTCACCGGCAGGGAGGGAAGAGGTCGGAGGCCCGACGGCCCCGCTCCCCGTCGGGCCTCCACCTAGAATGACGGGTTGTTCCGGCGTCCGGTTGACACCGATCGTGGGGAAAAATCGAGAACTTCGAACCGTGTCCGGAAGATCACGAAGTGATGCGCCGGGACAGCATCTTGAGGAAGATCTTGGAGATCTCCTGCGGCGTCATCGCGATCTGGACGTTACCGCCCGTGGCCGCCGCGATCTGCTCCAGCTCGGCGCGGTCCACGCCCTTCCCGAAGCCGATCATGTTGACCTGGATCGGCTTGTTCGGGTCCTGCATGCCGCGCAGCTCGGCCAGCGCCTCCTTCAGCGACGGACCGCCCGGGTCGTCGTTCCTGCCGTCGGTCATCAGCAGGATCGAGTTCCCGAACTCCGGCTTGTAGGACCTGTTCATCGCCTTGTAGGCGGCGAGCATCGTGCGGTAGAGGCCGGTGTCGCCGTCCGGCTTCGGCTTCATCTGGTTCAGCCACGACAGGACGAGGCCGCGCCGCGTGTTGGACCCGACGCGCTCGCCGAGCGGCCCGACCGGCACCGTCTCCCGGTAGGGCAGGCCGCCCCGCATGTTCGTCGAGAACAGCCACTGCCCGAGCTCGGTGTCGTTCGACATCATGCTGAGCCCGCCCTGCGACACCTGCGCGATCGCCTGGAGCCGGTTCGTGTGCGGGGCGACCTCCTCGGCCATCGACCCCGACACGTCGACCAGCGTGAGGATGCGCAGCCCCAGCGACAGCTTCGACCACGCCTGCATCACCTGCGTGACCTCGGCGGCCTGCGGCATCGGCAGCTGCCGCGGGCGGGCCGGGCTGACGCCGGTCCTCTCACCGAACGTCGCCGGCGCCTTCCCGTCCGGCGAGCGGAACCCGGCGTCGCGGACGTCGCTCTTGGTCGCCTCGGTGCTCATCGCCTCCTCCAGCGCGCGGGCCGCCTTCGCCCGGTCGCCGTCGCCGGTGGTGATCGTGAACGGGTAGTCCATCGACAGCGTGCCCTCAAGCGGGTACAGCGCGACGGCGGGCTCGGCCGGACCGCCCCTGTCGTACTTCCACAGCGCCTGCTCCGACGACAGCGAGATGGGCTGCTTGCCCGTCCGGTCCTTGCGGAAGTGCGTGAACTGCTCCTCGACGTCCGGGACGATGCTCTCCCGCACGGTCCGGACGATCCCGGTGAAGATCGACTCCTTGTTCGGGTCGTTCGCCAGCAGCGCGCTGGTGATCATCAGGGAGCCCATCCCGGCCGCGTTGCGCGTCGGGTCGGGGACGAGCAGCCGCACCGACCCGGCCGGGATCATCTGGTTCTTCGTCACCGCGCCGCCAGCGACACCGCCCGCGGCCTTCAGCAGGTTGTCCCAGGACGGGGCGGCCGTCACACCCGACCGCTTCAGCTGCGCCGCGAGCGTCCGCGGCAGCCCGACCACGATCGGGCTGGTCGCCACCGACGTCCTCGTCAGCGTGACCGCGCCCTTCTGCCCGGCCGCGCCGCCCTGCCCCTGGGCGAGGGAGGGCCACAGGGAGGAGTCGGGGATCCACACGTCCGGACGCTGGTTGGAGCCGCTCGCGACGCCCTGCCCGGACAGCAGCGTCGCCACCGAGGCGGGCTCGGCGCTCCGCACGTTCGCGCGGACGCACCGGTCGCCGACCTTCTCCTTGCCGTCGTTGAAGCGCTCCGCCGCCTTGGTCACCACCGGCGCGATGTCGGGCGCCGCCGCGACCGACAGGCTCAGCGCGTCACCGCCGCAGTCCGTGCCGCTCTCGGCGAACGCGTACACGCCGACGCCGAGCAGCAGCGCGAGCCCGATCGCTCCGGCCATCGGGCCGATCAGCGCCGCGATGCTCCGCTTGTGTCCGCGCCGCCCGTACTCGCCGCTGCCGTAGCCGCCGGATCCGCGCGGGCCGTCCGGGCGACCAGGTCCGCCGGGTCCGCCGGGTCCGCCGGGTCCGCTGCCGCCGCCGCCGAAGAAGCCGGTCGGCCTCTCGGCGGAGCTGCGGAGCACGTCGTACCCGCCGGGCGGCGGGGCGCTGCCGGGGCCGCCGCGCGGCGACGCCGCGGGTTCGGGCGGATACGGCCCCGGGCGTCCCGCCGCGGGGTCCCTCGGCTCCTCGGCGGCGGGCGCGCCGCCGGGCCCGGCGCCGTAGACGCCGTACCCTCCCGGGCCGTAGACGGGTTCCTCGGACGATCGCCGCGGCGTGAACCACGACGGGGTCTCCCCGGACCCGGGGGGAGGCCCCTGGGGCATCTGAGGGCCTTGCGGGGATTGCGAGCCTTGCGGGGGGAGCGGGCCGTGAGGCTCCGGCGGGCTCTGAGGCTCCGGCGGGAGCGGCGTCCGCCGGCTGTCCCGGGTTCCGAACCAGTCCGATGACCCGTCGTTGGCGGGACCGAAAACGGGGGAGCCGGGGTCGTTCCCGTCCTCGCCGTTCCCTTCGGGGAAGTCATCGCGATGACGTCCGCTCATGGCTGCCCTCGATTCGCCAGATACCCGCCGATGTCATGCGGCACTGTAGTAGTACGAACTGAAGGTTACAAAGAACTCAAAACCGATGATGACGCAGGTCATGAGCGTGCGGCCCGGTCACCTCGGCGCCTTCGCGGCCTCGTGACCGCCCGCGATCGGAACGGCACTCCACGGCGCGGAATACGATCACTCCCGCCAATCAAGATCAAATTAAGCCGGGTTTCCGAGGCGCCGGGCATTGCCGTTTCCCGCGCGTACGGGGCACGCCGAGGCCCCCGGCACAATTGGGGGATGGCCAGCCTGGTACCCGTCTCCGACCCCGCCGACCCGCGCCTCGCCGACTACGTCCGGCTGCGGGACGTGAACCTGCGCAAGAGCCTGGAGGCCGAGCACGGGCTGTTCGTCGCCGAGGGGGAGAAGGTGATCCGCCGCGCGGTCGGCGCCGGGCACCCCGTCCGCTCGCTGCTCATGGCGCGCCGCTGGGCCGAGCCCCTCTCCGACGTCCTGGACGGCCTGGACGCCCCCGTCTACATCGCCGACGACGCCACGATGGAGGGGCTCGTGGGCTTCCAGGTCCACCGGGGCGCGCTCGCGTCGCTGGAGCGGCTGCCGCTGCCCCCGGTCGAGGCCGTGCTGGGCGACGCGCGCCGCGTCCTCGTCCTGGAGGACCTGGTCGACCACGGCAACGTCGGCGCCATCTTCCGCTGCGCCGCCGCGCTCGGCGTGGACGCCGTCGTCCTGTCGCCGCGCTGCGCCGACCCGCTCTACCGCCGCTCCGTGAAGGTGTCCATGGGCGCGGTGTTCGCGATCCCCTACGCGCGCATGACCGGCCGGCACGACGGCCTCGCCCGGCTTCGCGGCGCGGGCTTCACGCTGCTCGCCCTCACGCCCGACGCCGCGGCCGTCCCGCTCGGCAAGGCGCCGATGACCGGACGCGTCGCGCTGATGCTCGGTTCCGAGGGCGACGGGCTGTCCTCGCACTGGATCCACGAGGCGGACGAGGCCGTCCGCATCCCGATGAGCCCGGACGCCATGTCCGCCGGGGTCGACTCGCTCAACGTCGTCGCCGCGGCGGCCATCGCCTGCCACACCCTCGTCGGCGCGGCGGACGCCCCGTAGCGCTCCCTACTTGGCGAAGGTGCCGCGCCGGGTGCGGCGGTGCAGGCCCCGCGCGCGCCGCGCCGCCTCGGCGGCCGCCGCGCTCGGCGTGCTCTTGCGCCCGAGGCGGAGCTGCGTCAGCAGCAGCGAGAACACCACCAGCAGCGCCGCCAGCCACGCGATCTGCGTGCTGGCCATCCGCTCGAACGTGAGGTCCTGCGCGACCGGCGTCTTGTTGTTGCGCAACCGGCTGACCGGCGTCGCGTCGGCGGGGTTCGGCGCGATCTGCGGGCTCGGCGCCGCGATCGGCGGCAGCGCCACCTGCGGGCTCTTGGAGTCGAAGTTCGGCGTGGGCGGGACGTAGGTCCCGTTCCCGGAACTCGACCCGGTGCCCGTGCCCGTGCCCGTGCCCGTGCCCGTGCCTGTGCCGGTCCCGGTGCTGCCGCTGCCCGTGCCGCCCGTCCCGGAGCCGCCGCTGCTGCCGCTGCCCGTGCCGTGGTCCTTGCCGGACGACCCCTTACCGCCCTTGCCCTTGTCGTCCTTGTCCTTGCCGCCCTTAGCCGGCGGCTTCGGCTTGGGCGCCTTGAACGTCACCGTGGCCGGTTCGGACTTGACGTCCTTGATGTCCTTGCCGCTTGCCGTCACGGTGAGCGTCACCTTGACGTCCTTCTTGATCTCGGAGGCCAGGCTCACCCAGGAGCTCATGGGTAGGCGATGGTTGTCGACCGTCCCCACCTTGCATCCCGCCGATGTGAACGGGCTCGGGCAGTCGCCCCCCACCTTCGTCTTCAGCTTCGCCCCGAGCTTCGAGGTCACCTCGATCTTGGTGACCTTCACGTTCTCGACGGATCCGCCTTCCGCCAGGAAGTAGACGTTCAGGTACCCCTTCACGCCGGCTTTCAGCTCATCTTTGATCGGGCTGACGTTCACCGTGAGCGTCCCGGGCTTGGCCGGTGTCTCGCCCGGGGTTCCACCCGGCGTCGACGAGGGGGGCGGAGAGGGATCCTCGTACGCGAAAGCGACCGCGGAGCCGGAGCCCGCGGCGAGCACCGCCGCCGTCCCGAGCCCTACGAAGATCGGTTTTACCGCCGATCGGGAGACCACCGCCGCCGCACCTCCGCCGCGTCGCCATTGAGCGCCTGAGCCCCGGAACTCTACCCGGGGAGTCCACACCGGAATCATGCGAACACGGAACTACCGTTCAAATCAACCCCGGTTGAGCGTTGCCGTCGATCAGATGAACTCCTCGCGCACGTCCTCGATCTCCGAACTCGGCGCCCAAGCCTGCCAGATGCCCTGGTCGACGCGGTCGAGCCCGAGCCTCTCGGCCGTCGTGGCGCGGCCACCGGCGTACTCGACCCGCAGCCAGGTTTCATGCTCCCCGACGATCACGAAGCGTTCACCGCGCCACGCGCACGTCGTCCGGACATAGCGCAGGTCCTCGATCTCCGACGCCGGGACGATCCGCCGGAACCGTCCCGGACGCAGCTCCTCGAACCCGTCGGTGGGCTCGGGCGCGTACAGGCGGACCTCGCCGTCCGCACCCGGCGCGGCCTCGAAGTCGCGGCCGAGCCAGCGCGCGACGTACCCGTCCCGGATCACTGCGCCGCCTCCGATCGCCCGTCCCAGCCGTCGGGGCCGGTCGCCGCGTCCGGCCGCAGCCAGGCGAGCCTGTCGGGGTCGTACATGGCGACGAAGCGCTCGGACCGGTCGTGGCCGAGATAGTACATCTCCGCGCCGTAGGGCAGCCGGACGCTGTCGACCTTGTACTCGCGGATCGACCCCGCGCTGCCCGGCGCGAACCCGGTGCCGAGGAACGGTGCCCGCTCGATCACCCATCCGGCCTCGCCCCACGCCGCGAGTTCCGCCTCGTCCTGACCTCCGAACGGGGTCCGGTACAGGTCCGGGCAGTACGCGGGCCACCGGATGACGTACACGCCCTCGTCGGTGGGGGAGAACGACGTGTCCTCGTACAGCAGGCCCAGCGCCTCGTACAGCTGGACGGGTGTCTGTAGCTCCGTCACGTCCCCGGTCGGGTGGACGAACCCGCCGACGCGGTCGTACCCCTGGTCCAGGTACCAGCCGACGTGACCGTGCGGGACGACCTTCTGCATGATGGTCGGCTGCATGACCCGGTCGCCCTCGAAGTAGGGCTCCGGCTGCCGCGCCACCTCCTGCGGGACGTCCTCGACGGCGACCGGCGGTGGCAACTCGCGCACCACGTCGTGCGCTGTGACCAGCGGAGACGGCTCGGGCGGCGGCAGCGGCGCCTCGGGCCGCGCCGGGACCAGCCCGACCCGCACCGCCCACTCGCTCAGCGCCCGCACCTGGTCGCCGCGCAGCGACGCGCCGATCCGCGTGCCCGGGTTGAGCAGCATCGCCCAGTCCTCGCGGGGCCACGCCGCGATCAGCTCCCGGAAGTCCGCGTACACGAACCGCGCCTCCGGCAGGACCTCGCGCAGCCGCACCAGCGAGGTGAACACCTGCACGGACGTCGCGTCCTGGAGCGCCGCGTCCCACCGGAACTCGTTCTGCACCGGAGTGACCTCCAGCGGCGCGTCCGCCGGGATGGGCACCAGCACGTTAGCGTTGAGCAGCACCCGCAGGAACGCGTCGGAGTCGCCGCCGAGCGTCGCCTCGTACAACTCCTGGTCGATGCGGTTGCCCGGCTCGAACTCGGGCTCGGCCGGCCGCGGCTCCGGGGGCGCCTCGGCGACCTCCGGCGTCACGGCCTCGGGCGCGGGGACGTCCTCCCTGGGCTGCCCGCTCAGCGCCCGCACCTGCTCGCCCGGCATGGTCGCGTCGATCGGCGTGCCCGGGTTGAGGACCAGCGTCCACGCCACGTCCGGCCACGCCGACACCATCTCCAGCAGCGTCGGCATGACGAACCGCGACGACCCGATCGCCTCGTTCATCCACTTCAGCGACGTGAACAGCTGGACGCACACCTCGCCGTGCACGGGCACCGGCCGCCACGGGAAGTCCGGGTCGTCCGGCGCGATGCCCCACGGCGTCTCCGGCTCCGCCGGGACCAGCACCTGCGCGCCCAGCAGCACCTTGAAGAACGCGTCGGTGTCCCGCCGCGCCGCCGCCTCGAACAGCCGCTGCTCGACGTCGTTCTGCGGCTCGAACCCGTCCGCCATCCGCTGGACGGCCCGCTGGTCGGCCCACCGCGCGAGCCCCGGCAACTGCTGCGCCAGGATCGTTCCGCCCGCCGGGGACCCGGAGTTGATCGCCAGCGGCCACCCCTGGTCGGGCCAGTAGCGCAGCACGACCGTGAACGGCACCTTGATGTACTCGTTCCCCGTCCCGGCCGCCCGCGCCGCCTCGATCAGCCGCTCGGGCGAGGTGAACACCGGGACCACGGTCGCCCCGTCCACCTCCCGCGTCTGCCACGGGAACCCGGCGCGTCCGGGCCGCAGCGTGTAGTCCATGTCCTCGGGCGTGGGCAGCAGCACCTCCGCCCCGGCCATCGTCTGGAGGAACAGGTCATGGTCGTTGTTCGCGGCGGCCCGCAGCAACTCCCGCTCGACCTCGTTGGCGGGCTGGAACGCCGGACGCGCCCCTTCACGCTGCAACCCCCGATGCTGGGCCTGCAACTCCTCCCACTCACCCGCGTCCCCCTGCGGGGAGACCTCGTCACTCTGCGCGGCATACGGCACCTGCCCGGGAACGGCATGCTGCCCCGGCGGCCCGACCAGGGCGCCTGGCGCCGCATGCTGCGCCTGCTCGGAGCCTTCGTCACGCGCACCCGACTGCTCCGGCGCACGCGCCTCGTCCCGCACGGCCTCCGGCTCCACCACACCGGGCGCCTCCTGCGCGGCGGACGGCCCCTGCACGGCGTACGGTCCCGGCACGGTGTGCTGTTCCGACGCGCTGTGCTGACCCTGCGCGGGGGGCGGCCCCTGCGCGAGGTGTTGCCCTTGCGTGGTCTGCTGCTCTGGCGCGCCGGGTTGCCCCTGCGCGGGGGACGGCCCTTGCGCGGGGTGCTGTTCCGGCGTGGGGGACGGCCCTTGCGCGGGGTGCTGTTCCGGCGTGGGGGGCGGCCCCTGCGCGGTGTGTTGCCCTTGCGTGGTCTGCTGCTCTGGCGCGGTGGGCTGCCCCTGTGCCGGGGACGGCCCTTGCGCGGCGTGCTGCTCCGGCGCGCTGGACGGCCGCTGCGCGGGGGACGGTCCTTGCGCGGTGTGTTGTCCCTGTGCGGTGTGCTGTTCCGGCGCGCCGGGTTGCCCCTGCGTGGGGGACGGCTCTTGCGCGGCGTGCTGCTCCGGCGCGGCGTGCTGCTCCGGCGTGGGGGGCTGCTCCGGCGTGGGGGGCTGCTCCGGCGCGGTGGGCTGTGCCCGCGTGGTGGACGGCCCTTGCGCGGTGTGTTGCCCTTGCGCGGTCTGCTGCTCTGGCGCGGGGGGCTGCTCTGGCGCGGTGGGCTGTGCCCGCGTGGTGGATGGTCCCTGCGCGAGGTGTTGTCCCTGCGCGGTGTGCTGTTCCGGCGCGCTGGACGGCCGCTGCGCGGGGGACGGCTCTTGCGCGGCGTGCTGCTCTGGCGCGGTGGGCTCTGCCTGCGCGATGGAGGGCCTCTGCGCGGTGTGTTGTCCCTGTGCGGTCCGTTGTTCCGGCGCGGTGGGCTGCCCCTGTGTGGGGGACGGGCCTTGCGTCGTGTGCTGCTCCGGCGCGCTGGTCGGCGCTTGCGTAAGGGGTGCCTGCGCGGGGGACGGCTCCTGCGCGGTGTGCTGGTCCGGGGGGTTGAGCTGTCCCTGGGGGGTGGACGGTCCTGGCGTGCTGGGGCCGTCCTGCGTGGGTGGTTGCTCCTGCGCTATCGGGGGGGCTTGCGCGGCGTGCTGCGCTGGCGCGGGGACGTTGCCGTGCGCGTCGGGCTTCTCTTGCGGAGCTGCTTCCTCCCGCGCGCCGATTCGTGCCTGCGTGGTGGGAGGCTCGACAGGCCTGGTGTGGGGAGTCGGTGGGGCGGGTCGCTCCAGGGCGACTGGTTCCGCCTGTGCGGCGTGCTCGCCCCGCGTGCTCGACTCGACCTGCGCCGCGTGCGGTGCCTGCGCGGGGTGTTGGTCCGGGGCGCCGGGCTCGCCTCCTGCGGCGTGCGGGCTCGGTGCGCCAGGCCGCTCCTGCGCGGCGTGCCGCGCCGGTGCGGGGACACCGCGGTGCGCGTCGGGCTCTGGCTGGACGGGGCGGCCCACCTGGGGTGGGCGGACGTCGCCTTCGGCCACCTGGCGGATGAACCAGGCGGGCATGCGGGCCTCGATGGGGAGGGGGGCGCCGTGCCCGGCGGGGACGTCCACCGCGAGCCACCAGCGGGAGTCCGGCCAGGCTTCCGCGAGGTCGCGGAAGCGCAGCGTCATGAAGTGCCGGTGGGTCTGGCCAAGGCAGGCGTGCATCGCCGCGGGCGAGGTGTAGACCAGCACGTGGACGCGGCCCTCCTCCTCCTGGACGGGCCAGGACGGGTGGGACGTGTTCGCCAGCAGGTCGTCGACCGCGCCCGGCGGGACGGGGACGAGAAGTTCACTGTCGGCCAGGAGGCGGAAGTAGCCCTCCTGGTCCCCGGTCCGGACGCTGTCCTGAAGTCGGCGCTCCAACTCCGACGTGGGTCGCCAGGCGTCGGCCACGGTCGGCACCCCCTGTTTCTGTCTTGCTGTCCCCGACCCGCGGCAGCGGGAAGCCGCGCGACTGCCTACGCTACATGGGTGAACAGGACCAATCGCCCGCGTCGGAGAGTTCGCTGGTCAGACGGGTGAGCGCGGCGAGCAGCCGGTCGATGTGCCCGGTCGTCGTACCGACCCCGAAGCTCGCGCGGACGGCGGATCCGTCACCCGTCGCGCCGTCGGCCGACAGCAGGTGCCGGACGAACGGGTGCGCGCAGAACTTGCCGTCGCGGACGCCGATGCCGTGCCGTTCCGACAGGGCCAGCGACACCTCGCGGGCGGCGAGGCCGTCCACGGTGAAGGAGACGATGCCGACGCGCGGGCCGCCGCCCCACAGCGTGAGTTCGCGGACGCCGGGGATCGCGGCGAGGCCGGTGCGCAGCCGGGTGAGGAGGCGCTCCTCGTGGGCGGCGAGGTCGCTCCAGTGCGGGGCGAGGGCCTCGCAGGCGGCGGCGAGGGCGATGGCGCCGAGGACGTTGGGGGTGCCCGCCTCGTGGCGCTGCTCGGCGGAGGACGCCCAGCGGACGGTGGAGGTGACCGACGCGCTGGCGCCGCCGCCCTTCAGGTAGGGCTCGGCGGCGCGCAGCCAGTCGGCGCGTCCGGCGAGGACGCCCGCGCCGAACGGCGCGTAGAGCTTGTGGCCGGAGAACGCGACGTAGTCGAGGTCGAGCGCGGTCATGTCGAGGGGGCGGTGCGGGACGAGTTGCGCCGCGTCCACGGCGATGCGGGCGCCGTGCCCGCGCGCGACGCGGGCGAGTTCGCCGATCGGCCACAGCTCGCCGGTGACGTTGGACGCGGCGGTGACCACGAGCAGCCGGGGGCCGGTGGGCGCGGCGGCGAGGGCGCGGTCGGCGAGCGCGACGGCCTCGGCGGGCGTCGCCGGGGCGGGCAGCCGGACGGGCCGCCGCCACGGCAGCAGCGACGCGTGGTGCTCGGTCTCGAACGTGACGACGGTCGTGCCGGGCGGCACGGCGTGCGCGAGGAGGTTCATCGCGTCGGTGGTGTTGCGGGTGAACACGACGGCGGCGCGGCGCCACGCGCCGAGGAACCCGCGGACCGTCTCGCGTGCGTTCTCGTACGCCTCGGTCGTCACCTGGGACGCGTGGCCCGCGCCGCGGTGGACGCTGCTGTAGTAGGGCAGCGCGCGGGTGACGGCCTCGTGCACCGCCTCCAGGCAGGGGGCGGACGCGGCGTAGTCGAGGTTGGCGTAGGGGACGCGGCGTCCGTCGTCCAGCGGGACGAGGGAGTCGGCGCCGATCACATTGGGTCGAACCCCGACCCCCGAGCGAGGCGTCACAGAGAGCGTCGGACGGACGGGAGCGGGGGTGAGCGTGGGCACAGGAGACCTTCCGGGGTCAGGGACCCCGCGAAGGGTGGGGTCCGCGCTTGCCGGGACGCGTTCTCGCGCTCGGCCAGGTCTTCACCCGGGGCACCCCATCGCGGACGAAGGGTTGCCGGCCAGCGAGCCGGGGCTTGGCGCTGGCGCTCATGACCTAATGCGGAAGTATATGCGGAGCCTTACGGGGATCAAAGGGGAGGGTGCGATGCGGTACCGGGTGGGTGGGGTGCTGGCCGCGGTGCTGCTCGGCGCGTCGAGCGCGTGCGGGGTGCTGAGCGGCGGCGGCGACACCGGCAAGGTGTGCGCCGACACCAGGCAGGCGTTCCAGCAGTACGTGACGCGGGTGCGGAGCGTGTCGGCGGCCGAACCCGGCCAGTGGCGGGAGGCCACCGGGCAGCTCGCCGGACGCCTGGACGGGCTGGCGGGCAAGACCGACGACGCCGCGCTGAAGAAGGCGCTGAAGGCGGAGGCGGACCGGCTGCGTTCGGCGGCCACGGCCCTCGGCACCGGCGACGCGTCCCAGCTGAACGCCGCGATGACCGAGGCGCCCGCCCAGATCGGCAAGGCCTGCGACTGACCCGGGAACGGGGCCCGGCCGTGCGGGCCGGGTCCCGTTCCGGGTCAGGAGTTCAACCCCGGACGGTTCGGACCGCCTCCGCCGCCGTCCCCGCCACCGGGGCCACCGCCGCCGCCGTCCCCGCCGTCGCCCCCTCCGGGGCCGCCGCCGTCCCCGCCGCCCGGCGGTTCGGGATCGTGCGTCGGCAGGCGGGTGGGCGGAACCGGGATCTCGGGGGTGTCGGGCCTGGTGGTCGGCGTCTCGCGGGGCTGGACGGGGGTGCGCGGGACCTGCGGCAGGCCCGGGGTCGGGATGACCGGGCCGCCGTCACCGCCGCCCGGCGTCTCCGAGGGCGAGCCGAACTCCTTCTGCTCGTATCCCTTGATGTTGACCGCGTCGCTCATGTAGGAGTTCCAGATCTGCGCGGGGAGCTGGCCCCCGTACGCGCCGTACCCGGGGATGTTGAGCGGCTTGTTGTCGGCCCGGAACATCGCGACCGACGTCGCCATCTGCGGGATGAACCCGTTGAACCAGATCGCGCGGCCCTCGTTGGTGGTGCCGGTCTTGCCCGCGACCTCGCGGCCGTCGGGGAGCTGCGCGGCGCGTCCCGTGCCGCCCTGGACGACCTGCTGCATCGCGTAGGTCGCGTCCCGCGCGGTGCGGGTGCTGAACGCCCGGTCGCCCTTCTCGGTGAACGTGCGCTTCTCGCCCTCGTCGTCGGTCACCGACTTGACCACGTAGGGCGCCTTGTGGACGCCCTCGGCCGCGAACGTCGCGTACACCCCCGCCTGCTGGACGGGGTGCAGCGACACCACCCCGAGCGGGAAGGAGGGCGCGGCGCGCTGCGCGGGCGACATCTGCGCGGCGGGGATGCCCATCTTCTCGGCCATCTCGGCGATCCGGCGGGTGCCGATGTCCTGGCCGAGGTTGACGTAGGCGGTGTTGATCGAGTGCTCGGTGGCGGTGACGAGGTCGACCTGCCCGAAGTTCTCGCCGCTGTCGTTCTCGATGGGGTGGCCGTTGTAGTACTGCGGTGAGCTGCCGTCGTAGGAGCTGCTCAGGCTCTTGCCGTCCTCCAGCGCGGCGGCGAGCGCGATGGGCTTGAAGCCCGACCCGACCTGCGCGGTGTCGTAGAAGGCGCTGCTGGCCATCTCCGAGAGGTAGTCGCGGCCGCCGTAGAACGCCAGCACCTGCCCGGTGGAGGGGTCGACCGACACGACCGCCGTGCGGATGCGCTTGCTCATCCCGTCGGGGGTGTTGGCCGTCACCGCGCGGCGGGTCGCGTCCATCAGCCTCCGGTCGAAGGTCGTGGTGATCTTGAGCCCGGAGCGGTTGATCTCGTCCTCGCTGTAGCCGCGGCGCTCGATGAGCTCCTTCTTGGCCACGTTGACCATGTAGCCCTTCTGGCCCTTGAGGATGTCGGTGATCTTCTGGTTGACCGGCGCGGGGAAGCGCATCGCGGCGGCCTGCGCGGGCGTCACCGCGCCGTCCCGGACCATGTTCGCGACGACCGCGTGCCAGCGCTGCTCGGCGTAGGCGCGCCGCGCGCCGCTCGGGTCGGAGAAGTTGCTCGGCTGCTGGATCGCGGCGGCGAGGTAGGCGCCCTCGGCCGGGGTCAGCTCGGAGACGTCCTTGTTGTAGTACGCCTTGGCGGCGGCCTGCACCCCGTAGGCGTCGCGTCCGAAGTAGATGGTGTTGAGGTACTGCTCCAGGATCCAGTTCTTCGACTTCTCCCGGCCGACCTTCAGGGAGACCATGATCTCCTTGAGCTTGCGGGTGACGGACCGCTCCTTGCCGATGCCGCCGTAGTAGTTGCGGACCATCTGCTGGGTGATCGTCGACCCGCCCTGCAACTGCTCGCCGGTCACCGTGGACCAGAACGCGCGCCCCGTCCCCTGCACCGAGACGCCCGGGTCCTCGTAGAAGCTGCGGTTCTCGGCCGCGATCACCGCGTTCCGCACGCCCGGCGGGATCTTGTCGAGGGTGACGGCGTCGCGGTTGACGCCCGTCTTGGCGATCATCGTCTTGCCGTCGGAGTAGTAGAACGCCGGGCCCTGCGCGACGGCCTGCTCCTGCGGCGAGGGCACGGGCGTGAACAGGTAGGCGACGGCGAACGCGCCGATGAGGAACCCGATGAGCCCGAGCAGGGTGAACAGGATCCGCCGCGTGTAGCGGGCCTTGCGGCTGCGCGTCTTCTTGGGCCTGCGGCCGCCGCCCTTTCCTCCCTTGCCGCCGCGTGCGGGCGGCGGGGGGCCGGCGCGTCCGGCGGCCGGGGCGGGCGGCCCGGCGCGTCCGGGCGTTTCCGACATGGCGGCTGTCTCCTCGGGCACCTTCTCGGACCTGCGGGGTTCGTCGGACTCCTCGGACGGCTCGCCGTCCGCGTCCTCGGGGTCGGCGGCCGCGTCCTCCGGCTCGGCGTCCGCCGCTTCGGGCTCGCCGGTCGCGCCTTCGGGCCCGGCGGCCGGTTCGTCGGGTGACTTGTGGTGGTCCAGGGGCGTTTCTGGGACGGCGGTTTCGACGCCGCCCTCGTCCGCGGCGGGGGTTTCGGCCGCCTTGTGTCCGTTTCGAGATATGTGGTCGTCGCCGGAAATCGCGTCGCCGCCGGACGAATCGCCGTCGCGCTGCTCCCGGTCACGGGCGGTGGTCGCCACGCCGGCGCCGCCCTCTTCCGGCGGTGCGGCCGCGCTGTCGTCACGATTGATTTCGCCCGGCCCGCCGGGCTCGTCGCCCTCAGGACCCTTTCTGCCGATGCTCACAAGCCCCCCGTGATTAATGCGTTACAGACGATACCCGAGGGCGTCCATGCGTCGGGCGGCTCCGTTCCAAGGCGGTCGCGGCACACGCTCGGGTTCCCGTCGCTCCATTAGGAGGACGACCGGTGAGCCCGCGAGGTTGTCGTGACGGACGTCGCAAAAGCCGTGAGAACGCCGTTCCCGGCCCTATCTGGCACGGGGGAGAACGCCGGACGACACCGGGGTGAACGCGTCCTCAGGCCGCCCTGAAGCCTTCCTGAACGCGGGGCCCCGAACGCCGGGGCCCTGGAACCGAAAGAGCGGCGGGGCCCCTTCCGGGTGCCCCGCCGCTCTCGGATGGTCCGCCGGGCGGCCTACTTCACGACCTTGGCGAGGATGTCGACGATGAACACCAGCGTGTCGGTGCCCTTGATCCCGGCCTGGGTGTTGCCCTTCTTGCCGTAGCCCTCCTCGGGCGGCAGGACGAGCATCAGGCGGCTGCCGACCTTCGCGCCGGTCAGGCCCTTGTCGAAGCCGGGGACGGTGCCGCCGGTGCCGATCGGGAACTTGGCGGGCTGGCCGTTGGTGAAGCTGGAGTCGAAGACCTTACCGCCGTCCCAGAGCTGCCCCTGGTAGTTGACGATCGCCTCGTCGCCCTTGGCGAGCGCCGGGCCCGTGCCCTGGACGAGGGTCTTGACCTGGAGCTTGGACGGCGCGTCCTCCTTGGGCATCGTGACCTTCGGGGCCTTGCCCGCGCCCTGGTCCTCGACCTTGGGGAGCTTCTTGTCGTCGAGCTTCTGCGCCGCGCCCTGCGGGGCTTGGTTCTTGTGGATCGTGGCCTGCACGTCCACGACGAACACGACCGAGTCGTCCTTGCCGAGGCCGAGCTGGGTGCCCTGCTCGCCGAAGCCCATCGCCGGCGGGATCTCCAGGATCACGCGGCTGCCGACGGTCTGCCCGAGCAGGCCCTTGTCGAGGCCCTTGACGCCGCTCTTGCCGACGACCAGCGGCCGGTCGGGCTGGCCCTGCTGCTGCTGGTAGGACGAGCCGAGCTGCTTGCTGGTGCTCTTGTCCTTGGAGTCTTCGGAGGAGGCCGCCTTCGACCACTGGTAGAAGACGTACTTGACGTACATGTTGTCGCCGTCGGCGATCGCGGGCCCGGTGCCCTTGATCGCGGTGGTCACCTTGAGCTCGTCCGCCGGTTCGAGGCTCTTGGGGATCTTCACCTTCGGCTCGGACGCGAACTTGCCGCTCACCGACAGCTCGGGGCCGGGGCGGGTGACCCAGTAGGCGGTGCCGCCGACGACCAGGGCCAGCGCGACGACGACGCCGGCGGCCGCCGCGAACCGCCGCTTGCGGGCCTGCGCCGCGGTCAGCCCCGACGGGCGGGAGGGTCCGCTGCCGCGCCCCGCGCTGATGCCGTGCGGGGTGAACTCCGGGCTGCGGATGCTCTTGGCTGCCGGGATCTTCGCCTTCGCCTTGACCGCCGGCTCGCCCCGGGGCTTGTCATCCTCGGACATGTTTCCTCACTCGCTCCGGGTTCGACGACATCACGAACTGTGCCACCCTTCCACCACCGGTCTAAGCACAGCGTGAAAACCGAGCAAAGGCGGCCGACCCGCAATCTACCGGTCAAAACCACGGCCGGTGCTGGTCCGGGAGGGCGCATGGCAGGGGAACGGAGCCGTCAGGATACTCGCGTCGGACGGTTCCCTCACGTCCCCGGATGAGCGCCCGCGGTGGCGATCAAGGGCGTGCGCCTCGCGACGTGGGCTTGTCCGCGCCCCGGGGCGTCCTTCGCCTACGGAATATCACACACGGTCATCGAACGACACCCCCTGACCCGTCGGCGCGGCGGGCGAGGAGGCGGCGCTTGCCGCCGGGCACGTCGTGCTGGTCCAGAACCGTGAACCCGGCGGGCAGCAGCGCGGCGGGCTCCCCCTCGGCCAGGCACCACTCGGCGGGCAGCGACGGACGGGCGCGCCGCGCGTCCGAGGTGAACGCCTCCCAGGCCAGCAGCCCGCCCGGCGCGACGGCCCGCGCGGCGGGTCCGAACAGCGCGCGGTCCCAGTAGCCGGTGCACAGGACGAGCGCGAAGGCGTCCGGCGGGGGCCGCCACACCTCCAGGTCGGCCTCCTCGACCGAGATCCGGCCGGAGAGGCCGTCCCGGCGGGCCGCGGCGGTGAGCCGGGCGAGCGCGACGCCGGAGATGTCCACGGCGAGGACGTCGCGGCCGCCGCGCGCGGCCAGCAGCGCGCTCCCGGACGGCCCGGAGGCGAGATCGAGCACCGGGCCGTCCGGCAGCGGCGAGGTCAGCGCCCGCTCCGCCAGCGGATGCGCCGCCGCCGGTTCCGCGGCGCCCTCGTACTTCGCGTTCCACCGCTCCCGGTCCGCGTCCCCCACACCGCGACCCTACAAGGGGGCCGCACGGGGCCGCCGGTCAGCGGCGCTCGGCGGTGAGGAGGATGAACATGGCGCTCGGGAAGCCCTTGTGCCACCAGGGGTCGTGGTCGAGCTGCTCTTCCGTCGGGTGCGGCTCGCGGAGGTCGGTGATGACGAAACCGGCGTCCCGGAGCGTTCCAGAGTAGTACTCCAGCGGCCGGAGCCAGGATGTGATCATCGAAGGGGAGACCATGCCGTCCACCACGAAGTGCTGGTCGACGCCCCGGGTCACGAAGTACTGGGCGGCGGGCACGGAGGTCAGCGCGCCCAGCTCGGAGTCCTTCACGTAGAAGCAGGGGTGCAGGGTCAGGATGATCAGCCGCCCGCCGGGCCGCAGCACCCGCCCGAACTCCTTGATCGCGCCCGTCGGGTCGTGCAGGTGGCTGAACAGGTGGTTGCAGACGACGAGGTCGAACAGGCCGTCGGCCAGGGGCATGTCGTCGACGCTCGCGCAGGTGAACGACAGCGACCCGCCGGGCGCGGCGGACGGCGGGCTCCCGGCGGCGTCGACCAGCCCCCACGCCGCGTCGATCAGGCCCTGGCACACGTCGACGCCGACGACCCGCGCGCCGCGGGCGGCCAGCGTCCGCGCGAGGTAGCCCTCGCCGCACCCGGCGTCCAGGACCCGCTCCCCGGCGCACTCGCCGACCGCCTCCAGGACGGCGCGGTCGGTCAGCTCGGTGCGGTACCTGTCCCGGCCCTCCCGGATGACCTTCACCCAGTACGCGGAGTTGTTCTCCCATCGTCTTCGCGTCATGTCCGCGATCGCTCGCGCCCGGTCGTCCACCAGTTCCCCTTCCCACGGCATGGGATCAGGCCATGCCCTTGAGCCGCCGCACCAGCTGGTTGACGGTGCCGCGGATGCGTCTGTCCCGGCAGTCGGCGCAGCGCAGCTCCAGCGCGAGGATCAGCTCGGTGAGCTTCCCCCCGAACGTGGGGTCGCGTTTCAGCGCCAGCGGGATGTAGGTCGACGCCAGGTAGTACACATAGGCGTCGTTGTAGGTCGTGATCTCCCGCAGGACCTCCCGCGCCGTGTTGCGCAGCGGAAGGGAACTGGGCAGCGTGAAGTCGGAGCTGAGCCGCCCGTCCCGCGAATAGGTGGGGAACGACCATTCCTCCAGCGCCGCGTAGACGGGCATCGCCTCAAGCTGCCGCCGGTACCGCTCGGCGAGGTCGAAGTCGCCCGTGCTGATGAGCGCGCCCATCACGACGCCGCGCATCATGAACGCCGCCTGGCGGCCGGGGACCTCGAAGCCGAGTTCGGCGTCCATGGTCCCGGTCACCTTGCTGACCTGGTGCGTGAGGATGTTCAGCGCCAGGATCGAGTGGAAGGAGTAGGTCTTGCGGTTCAGCCTCGGCGCCAGTTCGACCGACGACTCGAACAGGGGCTGCGGGTCGGTGAGGAGCCCGTGCCCCGGTTCGACCGAGTAGAGCGACTCCAGGGCGCGGTCCTGCTCGCGGCCCCAGAAGCGGGCGATGAACGAGGAGACCTTCTGGGTCGCCTCGCCGCGCACGATGTGCAGCGCCGCCTCAAGGGCGTTCAGCAGGTGCTGCTGGGCGACCGTGGACGACTCGAACGTGTCGAGGTCGACGGTGAGGCCCTCGGCGCTCAGGTCGGCGACCAGGACGTCGCGGCGTTTCCGGATGGCGTGCGCCATCGAGTACTCCGCGATTCCCGGCACCGACGACATGAGGCTCTGCAAGGACCGGCCGCTGACCCGGTCGAGCCATTCGGTGTTGTCCCACAGCCGGAATATCGTGCTCTCGTCCAGCCCGGAGAAGGCCGCGACGTCGGACATGTTGAGGCCCATGTCCTTGGTGATCTCCGAGAGGGACTTCGGCGCGCCGTCCGGTGCCATCACTCGCCCTACAGCCTGGACTTGGTGGAACTCCGATCGTAGCGAAGCGCCAGGCAAGCCGAACGGCTCGGCGGAGTATGCCTCCGGCGGGTGTTCCGGTCCCGGGTCCGGTGCCGGTGTCGAGTGATGCGGCGGCAGGAGGAGGCCGCCCGCCGCGGGGCGGTGGGGACTCCCGGGTGCCGCGCACGTCCCCTCGTCGGCGGCGGGCAAGGCCCGCCCATGCGCGACCACCACGGGATCCACCCCGGCGCCGCCCGGCCCACGAGGCCCGGTGCCGCCGGTTCCGCCGCCGGTGACGGGTACGCCCGTCCCGGCGGCGCGCGGGGTCATGGCAACCGCCACCCTTCCCGCACCGCCATGCCGAACCAGAACGTGGACGTCCCGTTGCGGTTGCGGTGGGTGCCGTGGTCGACGGAGAGCGCGCGGATCAGAACGAGGCCCCGCCCGTGGTTCTGGAGCGGTTCCTCGGGGGCGCGCTGGGGGCCGGGCTGGCCGCCGCCGTCGGTGACCTCGATCCGGACGAACCGGTCGATGTGCAGGGCCGACAGCATGACGGTCCCGTCCCGGCGCGGCCGCGCGTACAGGACCGAGTTGGTGAGGGCCTCGCTGGTCAGCAGCTCCAGGTCGGCGAGGTCGGAGCGGTCCGCGCCGAAGTACTGGCCGACCAGCTCGCGGATGTAGGAGCGGCCGAGCCGGACGGCGGCCGGTGTCGCGGCGAGGTCCAGCTCGCCGAGGAGGCGCCCGAACGACTTTCCGTTGTTCCAGGCGGACGAGGATGCGAGCTCCAGCGAGGGAGCGGGTGCCGGGGCCGGTGCCAGGACCGGCGTCCCCGACCACGCGTCTGGTGCGTTCATGGCAGCGACGGCTTCACGTCTCCGTGTCGGGCTGTAAGCGAACATGTGTCCAATGGCCTGTTGTGTGATGGCCTGCTGGGTGTCGGACATCGGCCTTGCGCTCGCGGGCCGGGCGACCGGCGTCCGCCCCGCATGCCAGTCACCCTGGCGCACCGTCCCCCGTCCGGTCACCGACGCTTGCACGCGTGCAAGGGCCTTGCGCCACGCTGCTGAGGGTCACTCCACGTCGTTGATCCGCGACGTGGCGCCCATCCGCCGTGTCGCCCGGACGCGGCGCCGCGCCATGGCGCACCCATGTCGCGCCGTGCCCGCGCCGTGCCCGCGCCATGCCGCCCCGCCGCACGTCGCGGAGATGTCCGGAGTCGCTGAGCTGGGGTTTCGGACAACCCCCCGGCCCCGTAGACCTGATGCCGGGCCGGTGCGGTGCCGGTCCGGGACGAGGGGAGCGGCCGTGAGGTTCAGCGTGCTGGGGACGCTGGAGGCGCGGGACGAGGACGGGGCGGTCGAGCTGTCGCCGAAGCTGCGGGACCTGCTCGCGCTCCTGCTGTGCGCGCCGAACGCGGCGGTCGGCACCGAGCGGCTGGTCGACGGGCTGTGGGGCGAGGCGGCGCCGCGCTCGGCGCGCACGACGCTGCGCGGCTACGCCAGCCATCTGCGCCGGGCGTTGGGTGAGGAACGCCTTACCTTCCGGTCAGGGGGTTATGTCCTCCTCGTCCAAGACGGGGAGCTCGACGCCGCGCGCTTCACCGACCTCGCCGGGACCGGGCGCCGGGCCCTCGCGGCCGGCGACCACGAGCGCGGCGCCGCGCTGCTGCGGGAGGCGGCGGCGCTGTGGCGCGGCGTCCCCTTCGACGGGCAGGACCATCTCGCCGCCGTCCGGCGGGAGGCGGTGCGGCTCGGCGAGCTCCGGCTCGCCGCGACCGAGGCCCGGATCGACGCCGACCTCGCCCTCGGACGCCACGCCGACCTCGTCGGGGAACTGCGCTGCGTCGTGGTCGACGACCCGTTCCGCGAGCGTCCCCGCGCGCAGCTGATGCTCGCCCTCTACCGCCTCGGCCGGGCCGCCGAGGCGCTGGAGGTGCTCCGGGAGACGCGCGCGCTGTTCGCCGCCGAGCTGGGCCTGGACGTCAGCCCGTCGCTGCGGGCGCTGGAGCGCGCGATCCTCAGCCACCATCCCGCCCTCAACCTCGGCCACGGGCTCGGCCACGGTCTGGCGCTCAGCCCCGCACCCGGTACACGCTGAGCGCCGCCGCGCCGTCCGGGCCGGGCGTGGTCAGGACGGCGAGGCCGCCGCCGAGCGCGAGCGGGGCGCCGGGCAGGTCCTCGGCGAGCGTGCGGCCCGCCGCGTCCAGAAGCGGGAAGGCCGGCCTCCCGCCGCCGGGCGCCGCCGGACGGGTCGCGGTGAGCCACGGCCCGAGCGCGCGGAACGCGGTGAGCCCGGCGGTCCGGGGCAGGTCGTTGATCCGGGCGGTGCCGTCGCCGATCTCGATGGTGACGGCGTGCTCGCCCGCCCCGCCCACGTCGCCCTCCCCGGTGCGGCACACGACGAGCGCGCCGGTGCCGCCGCAGCCGCCCAGCCGCGCGCCGGTCCGCGCCAGCTCGCGCCCGGTGGCCCGGTCGAGGACGGCGGCGCCGTCGCCCACCGTCACGACGAGCGCGCTCCCGCCCGCGAACTGGAGCCTCGGGTCGCGGTAGCGGCCGCCGGTACGCCACCGCTGCCTCCCGTCGGACGCGCCGTAGGCGATGAGGTCGGTGTGCGGCTCCACCCCGTACCTCTCCGCCTTCCCGAGCCGCGCCGCGATCACGAGGTCGCCCGCGGGGTCGAGTTCGGGCACGACCCCGCTCCGCCGCCACAGCTCGCGCCGCGTGGACGTCGCGAACGCGACCGTCCGCTCGCGCTCGCCGCCGCCCCCGGCGCCCGCGCCGTAGTCCGTCACCCGGACGGCGAACGTCGCGTCGCCGACCGCGTAGAGGTTCACGCCGTCGCCGGCCACGGCCTTCTTCCAGCGGACGCGGCCGTCCCGCAGGGACAGCGCCGCGATCCCCTGCGAGCCCTGCCCCTCGTATTTGACGAGGCTCAACGTCTCGCCGCCCACGTGCGCGAGGCGGGGGAGGCCGAGCGAGGCGACGCGGTCGCCGCCGCCGAGGGAGTCGCCGGCGCGCCTCGTCCAGCGGGTCTCGCCGGTCCGCGCGTCCGCGACGACGTGGCGGCGGTCGTCGGAGCCGCCGGGGCCGGTGCCGGAGATCAGGACGGCGTCGCCGTCCAGCACCGCGCTCGACACGCCGCGGATCGTGTCCGCCTTCGCGGTCCAGAGCGGGCGCGCCTCGACGCGCAGCGGCTTCTGTGAGGAGGGCACCGGGGCGGGCTCCTCCGGCTTGCCGGTCTCGGACGCGCCGTACACCGCGAGCCCGTCGTAGAGCCCGCGCCTGACGAGGAGCGCGGCGAAGCGGTCGGAGAGCGCGGCGGGCCGTCCGGGCGGCGTCGCGCCGAGGCCGTTCGCGGCGCGGTCGGCGACGGCGCCCGCGCGGCGGTTCCCGTCGAGCGCGCGGCTCGCGAGCACGCGGTCGCGCCACACCAGGTCCGGCTCGACCGACGACGCGCCCTTGAACAGCGGCTTCTTCGCGGTGAACGGGCGGCCCCCCGGACGGATCGTCACCAGCCGCCCCGAGTAGGCGGCGCAGGCGATCAACGTCCGGCGGTCGTCCACGCAGCCGAGGACGGGGCCGGGGGTGCCGGCGGCCTCCTCCGCCTCCAGCGAGGCGACCTGGACGCGTCCGGTCGCCGAGTCGAGCGCCATCGTCCGGAACCGCGTGGACGGCCCGCCCGCGATCCGCTCCCGCACGGTCACCGCGGCGGTGCCGCCGGCCGCCGCCTGGACGTGCGCGCCCTCGAAGGCGCCCGCGAGGTCCCAGCGCTTGCGCCCCGTCATCAGGTCGAGGCCGAAGACGGCGGCGCCGTCCCGCACCTCCCTCGGCCGCCACGGCTCGCCCTCGGCGCTCTCGCCGAGCACGGTGCCGCCGTCGATCCGGAACGCCCAGCCGTCCTGGTGCTCCCAGAGCCTGCGTCCCGCCGCCGCGTCGAACGCGACCGTCCGCAGGCGGAGCCGCCCGGCTGAGCGCACACCGGCCAGGACGACGCGCCCGTCGGCGGCGAGCAACCTGGTCTCCTGCTCGCGGTCGTCGTCGGCGCCGCGGAACAGGGCCTGCTTCCACAGGACGCGCCCGTCCTCGCCTGACAGCGCGGCCACCCCGCGCTCCTCGCCGTCGGCGCCCTTCGCGTACTGGACGATCACCGACCAGCCCCCGGGCGAGGTGTCCGCGTCGACGAGCACGGGCCCGCCGGACAGGCCCCGCACGCCCTCGGCGTCCGGCGGCCCGTCGTAGGCGAGCGCGCCGTCCCCGCCGAGGAGCGGGTCGCCGCCGTCGGCCGACCAGCGGATCGTCCCGGTCCGGGCGTCGGCCACCACCAGCCGTCCCGCCGAGGCCGACCGCCCGGTGACGACGGCCGCGCCCCCGCGCAGTTCGGCCCCGTCGACGTCCGTCATCCCGAGCGTCCGCTCGTCCCACAGGGGGTTCCGTCCGAACGCGAGGGACCGGGGATGCGCCTCCCCCCTCGGAAGTGCCGCCGTGGCAGGGCCGTCCCCCCGCGACCTCACCACGACGATCACCGTGAGCAGCAGCAGGGCCGCCGCGACCGCGCCGACCGCGCCCGCCCGTCCCCGCAACCGCCCTCGGCTCATCCCCGGTTCCCTCCCGATCTCCCGGGATTCTGGCACGAACCCGTTGGAACGGGATGGGAACCGGGTTGGGGCGGCCGTTACCCGAGCAGCACCGCGACCGCGGCCGAGGTTTCGGGATGCCGGACGAGCAGCGCCCCCGCCGCACCGCTAGCGGACGCGGTCTCCGTCCAGCCGCCCGGGTAGCCGAGCAGCGCGGCGACGGCGTCGCAGGTGTCCGGACGCGCGGCCAGCAGCTCCGACACCGGCCCTCCGGCCGGCGCGGCGACTTCCGCGCCCGCCCCCGGGGCGGACGCCTCCCACGGCGGCGCCCACGCGTCCACCGCCCCGAGCGTCGCCGGGAACGTGCGGCCCGCCTCGCGGACGAGCACCGGCACCAGCTCGCGCGCGTGCTCGCGCAGCGTCGTGATCAGGCCCGGCAGCCACGGCAGCAGCACCGCGTCGGGCAGCCGCGCGAACGCCTTCGACATCACCTCGACGACGAGCGCCGCCAGTGCGGGGAACGGCACGAGCGCCTGCACGAACCCGCTCATGTACAGCGGGAACGACGGGATCACCAGCGGGTTGGCGAGCAGCTCGTCGCACCGCTCCCGCAGCTCCGCGAGCGAGGCCATGCCGAGCTGCGACCGCGCCGCCCACAGCAGCGCGACCTTCGCGGGCGCCTCCGGATGCGACTGCCGGACCGCCAGTTCGAGCTGGGCGTGGTCGCAGCCGAGCGACAGCGCCAGGCTCTCCATCCCGAACAGGAACCCGAGCATCGCCCCGACCTGCCGGACACCGGTGTCCTCGTCGGTGAACGCGGTCGGCAGCAGCGTGCAGTAGTGCGCGTAGCCCTCGGTCACGAACGCCTCGCACCACGCCGGAAGCTCCGGCTCGCTCGCGCGGTAGTAGGCGAGCAGCCGCCGGACGCGCCGCAGCACCTCCGGCGCGTCGTCCACCGTCCGCTCGGCCGCGAGCAGCTCCACCGCGCGCGCCCCGAGCTCGTCGGCGAACCGGCGCCCGCCCAGGTAGAGCGTGGCGTCCTCCACCGCCTCCAGCGCGATCGCGGCGGTCGCCTTCGGATCCCACACCGCGCGCCGCAGCCGCTGCTCCAGCACCTGCTCGACGGTGACGCCCTCGTAGCCCAGCTCCACGATCGAGCGCTGGTTGCGGCCGATCGCGAGGTCCCAGCTCTCCTGGATCGACCGCTCGCCCAGCTCGCGCGACCCCATGATCGGACGGACCGCGTCGTCCGGCAGCAGCCGCCGCAGGATCCACAGCAGCCGCGAGCACGACGCCAGCGCCGGGTCGGCGTCCAGGTCGAGCAGCGCCCGCTGGATCGTGCGCTTGGTCAGGTCGAGGCCGAGCGGCTCCAGCCGGTCCAGGACGTCGCGCGCCAGCGGCGGCAGCGACTCATAGCCGACCGAGCCGACCCGGTCGCCGCCGAGCAGGATCTCGCACAGCCGCCGCACGTCCCGGCGGCCGGGCACGGAGTCCTTCTCGATGCAGGTGACCGCCGCGTCCTGGAAGTCGTAGGGCGTCGGCCGCGCCCGCCCGCGCATCCCCGCCAGCAGGATCGAGGTCTCGAACACCGCGATCGCGTCCGCCGTGCTCGACAGGTACCCGTTGCGCCGCGCCAGCCGGACGATGTCGACGCACCAGCCGAGCAGCTCCGACTCGTCCAGGCCGTCCAGGACGGGCGGGCTCGCCAGATACCCCGACAGCCGGTCGGTCGCGGGCTCGGCCGCGGGGGCCCTGGACGGCTTGGGGGCCTTCCGCTTCGCGGCGCCCTTCTGGCCCTCCAGCCGGAACGGCGTCACGCCGCCGCGCTTCAGCGCCTTCGCGAACGTCGCCGCCGCGATCGACACCGACCCGGGCGCGAGCCCGAACTGCGCCTCGATCGCCGAGTGGCTGGAGGGGATGAGCCCGTAGCTCCAGCGCGTCCCGGTCCGCGGCGTGATCTCGTAGGGCTCGGCGTCCGCGGACAGCCCGAACTGCTCCACCCGGCTCGCCGCGTGGAACGCGCCGCACACGTACAGGCACTCGGACGGGTCGGCGCCGGTGGCCGCGAGGTGCTCGCGCATCCGCGTCCACATGTAGCGCTCGCGGTCCTCGTCGCGGCGGTCCCGGCCCGGCCGCTCGGGGCGCAGCCGCCGGAACAGGCTGCCGATCAGCACCATCACCTGCCGGTAGGTGGCGTAGTCGGCGCCCGCCAGCGGCTGCTCGACGTACTGGTCCCACCATTCCGACCAGTGCCGCACCTTCCCGTGGTGCAGCAGGTGCTCCTCCAGCTCGGCGAAGCCGGGACGCAGGTCGCCGATCTCGATGCCGACCGCGTCGCCGTGCAGCGCCGCGTCGTCCTCGCCCTCGCCCTCCTCGGGCTCCTTCCGCTCGGCGGACGGCTCCTCGCGGGGCTCCCACTGGAACACGTGGTCCGTCGACCGGTCGACCAGGACGACCTCGACGCCCGGCGTGTCCAGCGCGTAGGCGATCGCCTGGTACTCCGCCGACGCCTCGGTGATCGGCGCGATCACGCTCAGCGGCGCCCACGCCGCCGGGAAGCCGTCCAGCTCGCTCGCGAACGCCTGGAGCGCCACCGGCAGCCGGCAGTTGCGCAGCTCCTCCAGCAGCGGCGCGAGGTCCTCGCACAGCTCCAGGTAGATCACCGACGGCCGCTTGTCGCGCAGCCGCCGCGCCATCGCCAGCGCCGACGCGGGCGAGTGGTGGCACACCGGGAAGATCTCCGGCTCCTCGCCGAGCGCCCGGCCGACGTCGTCGACCATGCCCGACAGGATCCCGGCCACCGCGTCCCGCGCGCCGAACGCGCGCGCGGCCTCCTCCAGCTGCTCCCGCAGCGCCTCGAAGGTGCTCACGACAGCGTCGAGATCGCCTGGCGGCCGCCCTCAAGGAAGCCCTCCCAGGGGCCGCCCTTGTCCTTCTTGCTGCGCGGCTCGACGACGCCGTGCCAGAACTTGTTCAGGATCGCGAGGTCCTCCGGGCTGCGCCGGGCCAGCGACCCGACCAGCGAACCGCCCAGCGTCTCCGGCCGCAGCGTCGCGTCCCCGAAGAACCGGCTGTGCAGGATCGCGTCCTCCAGCACGCCGATCTGCTCGGCGGTCGACAGCGCCGACTCCAGCTTCTCGTCGTCGCTGGTCGCCGACGCGGCCGCCGCGCGCAGGTCGGCGAAGCTCTGGAGCAGGACGTCCAGCAGCGTCGGCGGCAGCTCCAGCTCGATCTGGTGGCGGCGCAGCAGCTCCTCGGTCCGGAACCGGACGATCTCGGCCTCGCTGCGCTTGTTCGTCACCACCGGGATCCGGACGAAGTTGAACCGCCGCTTCAGCGCCGAGGACAGGTCGTTGACGCCCCGGTCCCGGCTGTTGGCCGTCGCGATGATCGAGAAGCCGGGCTTGGCGAACACGATGTTGTCGTCGTCCAACTCGGGGATCGACACGTACTTCTCCGACAGGATGGAGATCAGCGCGTCCTGGACGTCGCTGGTCGAGCGGGTCAGCTCCTCGAACCGGCCGATCACCCCCGCCTCCATCGCCGTCATGATCGGCGAGGGGATCATCGACTCCCGGGACTGCCCCTTGGCGATCACCATGGACACGTTCCACGAGTACTTGATGTGGTCCTCGGTGGTGCCCGCCGTGCCCTGCACGACCAGCGTCGAGTTCCGCGAGACCGCCGCCGACAGCAGCTCGGCGAGCCAGCTCTTGCCCGTCCCCGGGTCGCCGATCAGCAGCAGCCCGCGGTCGGAGGCCAGCGTCACGATCGCGCGCTCGACGAAGCTGCGGTCGCCGAACCACTTCTGCTTGACCTCGCGGTCCAGGCCGTCGGCGCGCTCGGAGCCGAGCACGAACAGCCGCACCATCCGCGGGCTCAGCCGCCACGAGAACGGCTTGGGGGAGTCGTCGATCGACTCCAGCCAGTCCAGCTCCTCGGCGTACTTCACCTCGGCCGGGGCGCGCAGCATGCCATCGGTCATGATGTCTCCTAAAAGATCAGTGGAACGTCGTCCGGGGGACGCGTCAGGCGAGGAAGTTCTTCAGCTCGGCCACGAGCTTGCGGATGTGCCCGGAGATGACGGGCGTCCCGAGGTTCCTGAACCGCTCCCGGAACCAGGGGTTCACGATCTGGGTGCCGGAGCTGTTCACGGACCCGACCGGGATGAACTTCACCCCCGAGCGGTGCACGGCCTGGATCCCGTCCAGCAGCGGCTGCGACCGGTCGAACTCGTAGAAGTCGGAGATCCACACCATCACGGTGTTGCTCGGGTCGGAGATCTTCGGCCGCGCCATCTCCATGGCCACCGGGCCGTCGTTGCCGCCGCCGAGGTTCGTGCGCAGCAGCACCTCGAACGGGTCGCTCACCCACGGCGTCAGGTCGAGCGCCCGCGTGTCGTAGGCGATCAGGTGCACGTCGACCTTCGGCAGCCCCGCGAAGATCGACGCGAGGATCGTGCAGTTCACCATCGAGTCGACCATCGAGCCCGACTGGTCGACCACCACGATCATCTTCGCGGGCGTCGTCCGCTTCGCGGTGTGCCGGTAGAACAGCCGGTCGACGTAGAGCCGCTCGTCCTCGGGGCTCCAGTTCGTGAGGTTCTTCCAGATCGTCCGTTCGAGGTCGAGGTTGCGGAACACCCGCTTCGGCGGGACGGAGCGGTCGAGCGTCCCCGCGCTCGTCTGCTGCACCTGCGTCCGCAGCACCTCCGCGACCTCGTCGACGAACCTGCGGATCAGCGCCTTGGCGTTGGCCAGCGCCACCCCCGACAGGTTCGCCTTGTCGCGCAGCAGCTGCTCGATGAGCGACATGCTCGGCGTCAGCCTGCTCGCGAGCCTCGGATCGGCCAGCACCTCCCGCAGCCGCATCCGCCGGACGAGGTCGCCCTCCACCTCGGTGAGCACGCCCGCGGTCGCCCCCGCGCCCTCCTCGCCGAGCGCCTGCTTCAGCCACCCCGCGTCCTGCTGCCACCCGGCGAGCTGCTGCGCGCTGACGTTGCCGCTCCCGGTGCAGAACACGTTCAGCAGCAGCTTCGACACCAGCGCCGCCCGCCGCACCCGCTCCCCGGAGTCCTCTGGCAGAGCGTCCGCCTCGCTCGCCGTATCGGCTGTATCGGCGGCGGGCGGGGGCTGCATCAGGCCGGCCAGCTCGGCGGCCAGCTCCGGGAAGCGCTGGACGACGTTGTCGACCGACACCCCCGGGTCGAGGAGGGAGGCGGGCAGGCCGAGGTCGTCGACGATCGCGACGCTCGCGGCCTCCAGGGACGGTTGCTCCTCGGGGTCGAACACCCGCGCCAGCAGCCGCCAGTAGAGCACCTGCCGCCGCGTGTCGTCCGCGCTCTGCCCGGTCTCGAATTCGATGGTCATTTGCGCAGCAACCGTCCCGCCCGCTCGCGCAGCACGGTGACGACGTCGCCGGACTTCGCCACCGCCTTCACCACCTTCGGATCGGTCGGGCCGAGCGCCCAGTCGCCGGTGTGCGCCTCGACGGGCTTCTTCTTCACCGTCGCCTGGACGGCGAGCGGTTGCAGCCGCCATCGGCCGCCGTCCCAGCGCAGGAGCCCGATACAGGACGTGGACGCCGCCACCAGCGCGGGGGTCAGCGGCCCGCAGGAGGGGAGCCGCTCGACGTCCACCTCGATCTCTTGGCCGTCCAGCGACCAGGTGGTGCCGTTCACGGTGTGGCCCTCCACCAGCACGGGCTCGGAGATCCGGACCGGGTGCCGCTCCAGCGGCGGGACGGCGGGGGCGACCGACCCGGCGAGCATCAGCCGCGCGGTCGCGAACGGGTCGGCGGCCTCCGCGAGCGTGGCCCTCGCGTCGTCCCACCGGAGATGGCCGGCGCTCAGGGGAAGGTCCTGGACGGTGACGCTCCGCCGCTCCGCCAGCGCCGCCATCAGCACGGGGTGCCCGCCGAGCAGTTGCCAGACGGCCGGGCCGACGATCGTGTCGACCTTCGGCGCGGCGACGCCGGTCCGCACCAGGCGCGTGCCGCCTCCGGACGACTCCAGGACGCCGTGCACCTCGATCTGGACGGCCGTCCCGTGCTCGTGCACGTCCACGCCCAGGGGGAGCAGCCGCCCCGACACGGTCTCGGGGGCGCCGCCGCCGGGCAGGCCGGGCTGCGCCAGCAGCACGCCGCGCGCCCACAGGTCGGCCCACCGCCGGACGGGCAGCCGGTCCATCGTCGCGACCGGGCACGAGGCCCGCAGCTCGGCGGCCAGGCCGTCCAGCAGCACGCCGAGGCGCCGCAGCCGGGGTTCGGCGAGCACCGCCTCCAGCGTCTGGTCGGACGCCGAGACCAGGTCGTGGTCGACGCCCCGCCAGCCCGCGATCGCCAGCTCGTTCAACCAGGACCGGCAGCCGCTGAGCAGGTTCGCCGGGACGTCTCCGCCGCCCGTCCCGGCGGGCTCCTCCCAGGCGGCGCGTTCGCGTCCGAGCGCCGCGTCGAGCCGCGCGAGCAGCGCGTCGTGCACCGCGCCGAACACCGCGGCCCGCGCCCCGGCCAGCGCCGCGATCTGCTCGTCGGCGACCGAGCCGGCCGCCAGCTTCCCGGTCGCCTCGCTCACCGGGCGGCCGAGCGGCGAGCCCTCCAGCGCCCCGGCCAGCGCGGCGAGCGCCGCCGCGCGCTGCTCGCCGAGCCGCCCGAGCCCGTGCACGAGCGCGTCGTCGAGGCCGTCGGCGAGGCCGAGCGCCTCCTCCACTCCCGCCGGTGTTCCGACCAGCGCGGCCAGCTGCACCCCGAGCATCAGCGCACCCCCGCCGACGAGGACGGGAACCAGTGCATCTCCGGCAGCGGCTCCACGGTCTCGGGCAGCTCCAGGTAGGCCAGGTGCCGCAGGAACCGGCTGAAGACCACGGCGGCCGGGGCGGGCTCCCGTCTGCCCTTCATGCGGTCGATGAGGTTCTCGCCCTCACCGACCTCGACGCGCAGGTACCGCGCGACCCGGTCGAGCCCGTACTGGCGCACCGCCTCGTCGGCCAGCGCCTGGAGGTGCTTGCAGGTGTAGTACCCGCTCAGCCCGCCGCACGGCCGGTTGTTGTTGGTGCTGCAACTGAACCCGTAGGTGCTCGCCGTGATGGACGAGACGTACACGCGGGCGGCGTCCGAGCCGCTGGACACCACCCCCTGCAGCCGTCCGTCCGCCAGCTCGACGAACGGTACTTTCGCGAGCTTGCGCGGTTCGACGGGCGGCACCACCCGCGCCGCGCTGTGCTGTTCCCACGCGGCGGTATCCGCGTTCATCGACTCTCGACCCCCACCCAAACGGACGATCATGAACCGGAAAGCTACCGGGACCCGAACCCCGTACGGGCCCGAATCCCTCAGCCGCCAGAACACTCTCAGTAAGGTCCGACAGTCCGAGTCCTGCCTGCTCAGCCCGCCGGATGGAGGACGGTCGTGCTCCAGCGGCCCCAGTCGAGCTGCGCCTCCTGCCGCTTGGCGAGACCGATCGCAGCCTCCAGCGCGGCCTGCAACTCGCTCTCCCCGGCCCGCCCGCCCGCCAGCCCGTCCAACTGCGACAGGACGTGCGGATAGAGCACGGCGGCATGACCGGTCGGCACCGGCCCGTCGCAGCCGAGGAAGGCCACCGGCCGGTCGAGGCTCCGCCGCAGCGCCCCGGTGTGGGCCGCCGCCGCACCGTCCTGGCACCCGAGGACGATCACCCGCGCGGCCAGCCCGTCGCCGCCGCCCCCGCGCAACCCGGCGAGGTCCAGGCCGCCGACCAGCGGACGCGTCCCGGCTTCGACACAGTGATCGTCCAGCAGCACGACCTGCGCCGCCCGGAGGGCCTCCCGCCGCCGCTCGGCACTGTCGGCGACGCACAGCCGGACGTCGAGCCCGCCGAGGCCCGAGCACAGCGCGTCCACCTCCCGCAGCCGCCGCGCGATCCCGGTGGTGCGGCTCCGCGTGACCAGCGCGACCGCCAACGGCCGAGGCAGCACCCCGTTCGGCGCCCGCGACGCCCCGAGCGAGGGGACCAGCGCGGGTAGATGCGGCAATAGCCGCTCCGCCTCAGGATCGTGGACCTTCACGTTCATCGACCCCGACCCGTCGGCCCTGACCTCGCACTCGATGGACAGGATGATGTCGGCGAGCGGGTCTCCGGATTCCCGCTCCTCGGCGAGTTCCCGGTTCCCCTCGATCACGCCGCCGACCGTCCCGGTCAGAGCGGTGATCGTGCCGACCGTGACCCATGCCAGCAGGTTGCCCTGGAGGTCGGTGGCGACATTGACCGCGACACCGAGCGCGGAGGCCGAGACGGCGCTGACGAGGCCGACGAGGTACGGCCGGAACCTGCGGCTCATGCCCGCCCCGCCTTGGCGAGCCCTTCACGCGCCCGCGCGATGATCGCCTCCGACGAGGTTCCGGCGGCTAGGACGTCCTCGAACAGCGCCGCCGCCGCCTCCCGGTCGCCGTCCCGCAGATGCAGGAATCCGAGGTTGTTGACCGCCTTGAGGGTCGCGGGGTGGCCGGGGCCGAGCTTGCGGGTCCGGACGTCGTGGACCTCCCGCAGACGCGCGAGGGCCTCGTCCCGCCGTCCGATATCCGCGAGCACCGCCGCGAGTCCGGACTGCGCGTCCAGCGTCCGCGCGTTCTCTCCGCCGAGGACGACGCGGCACCGCTCGAAGGTCTCCCGCAGCATCCGCTCGGCGGTCCTGAGTTCCCCGGCGTCGCGGAGCACGGCCCCCAGGTTGGCTTGCAGCACCAGCGTCCGAGGACTGTCGGGCCCGTAGTACGCGAGGGCCTCGTTCAGCGCCTCGTGGGCCTCCTCCGCGGCCTCGTCGAACCGTCCCGACCCGTGCAGTGCCACGGCCAGATTCCCGCGAACGACCCCGGACGCTCCGTGTTTCCCGGGGACACTCGTCCGCCGGACCAGGGGGAGGCTCACCCGCAGGGCCTCCGGGCCGCCGACGCCGCGCTCGTACTGGAGGGCGGCCATGTTCGCCTGGACGCGTTCCCGCACCTCGGGGGAGGAACGCCGCACGGCGTCCTCCAAGGCGGCGTGGGCGGCGTCGACCTCTCCGAGGCCGCGCAGGGCGACACCCAGGTTGTTGCGCGCGATCACCGCCTGCGGGTCGTCCGGCGGCAGGGACTCCAGGATCCGCCGCAGCGCCGCCGCCGCCGACCTGTGGTGCCCGCCGCGGATCAGCCGCGCCGCCTCGGCGTTCAGCGGCCCGGCCCGTCGCCGCGCGGCCAGCCGCCGCCACCGCCGGAGCTGCACGATGAGGATCACGACGAGCGAGGCCACCGCAAGCCACGCGCCCAGGCCGAGCCCGATCACAAGCGCGTCACGGCCGGCCTTGAGCGCCCAGGCGACCGGTATCACGGCCAGTAAAAGCGCGGCCATGACGAGCTTCCAGACGGCGGGCCACTCGAACGGCGCCCCCTTGGGCGACGGGTGAGCGGCGACCGCCGGGAGCCACTCCGGACCCGGAGTGGCTGGGTCCGGCGCGAAGGCGCCTTTGACCCGCTTGGCCCTGGCGCGTTTGGCCGGCTCCAGGTTCGCGGTCATGGCGGCGGGCGTGGGGCGGGCGGACGGTTCTCTGGCCAGCGCCGATTCCAGCAAGACGGCGAGCCATGCCGGCACGCGGCTCAGATCGGGCGCCGAGCCGTCGATCTCGTCGATGAGCCCGGCCGGCGAGTCGGCCTGGAACGGCGGACGTCCGGTGGCCGCGTAATAGAGGACGCAACCCAGGGCGTACGTGTCCGCCTGGGCCGTAGGTTGCCCGCCCTGGAGGAGTTCGGGCGCTGTGTATGCGACATCACCGGCCACGGCCCGGGTGATGCCGAAGTCCACCAGCGCGGGCACTCCACCGGCCAGGACGACATTCGACGGCTCGACGCTCGGACGAGGCGCATCCGTCCTGTGCGCCGCCAGCGCCGACGCCAATCCTCTGCCCAGCCGCCGCAGCTCCTCCTCCTGGAGCGGGCCTGACTCCTCGACCATCTCCCTCAGCGTCCGCCCGGACGGATACGGGGTGGCGATATACGGCTGCGCCGCCGCCACATCGACGGTGTGGAAAGTGACGACGAAGCCGGGAATCCGGACGGCGGCGCGCAGTTCCCGCTCCAGCCGCCGCCGCGACGCCGCGTCCATCTCGGGCGGCAGGAGGCGGAGCGTCACCTCGCGGCCTTCGGGGTCCGTCGCGCGGTATACGGGGCCCTCTCCGTCCCGGTCGAGGGGTTCGTGCACCGTGTAGCCGTCGATATTCATGACGGGATCCCTTAAACACCTGGTGATGGGGAGGTCTACTTCACGTTAGCGCTTCTCATGCGGGGCAGGGCGGAGCAGAATGAAAACGACGGCAGGTCCGAAAAGCCCTCGCTCCCACGCCCGTTAAAGCCCGCGCCCCCACACGGAGGCCGCAGGCGGAGAAGGGGAGGGACATGACCTCCACGCACATCGCCGCGATGCCCACCGGTTTCGAGGGCGACGTCCTGACGCCGGACGGCCCCGGCTACGACGACGCCAGAACCGTTTTCAACGCGATGGTCGACCGGCGTCCGGCGGTGATCGCGCAATGCCGGAGTGACGCTGACGTCCAGCGCGCCGTACGGATGGCCCGCGCGCACGGAACGGAGATCGCCGTGCGCTGCGGCGGGCACGATGTCGCGGGCAACGCGCTCAGCGACGGCGGCCTCGTCATCGATCTGCGCCGGATGGACGACGTCGAGGTCGACCAGGAGGCGATGACCGTCCGGGTCGGCGGCGGCGCGACCACGTCGGCCATGGATCGCGCCACCCAGCCGTACGGGTTGATGACGCCCGGGTCCAGGGCCTCCACGACGGGAGTGGGCGGGTTCACGCTGGGCGGCGGCTCGGGATGGCTGGAACGCAAGTACGGCCTCGCATGCGACAACCTCCTCGAAGCCGAGCTGGTGACGGCGGCGGGCGAGAAGGTGAAGGCCGGTGAGGACCGCAACCCGGATCTGTTCTGGGCCCTGCACGGCGGCGGAGGCAACTTCGGCGTGGTCACCTCGTTCACGTTCCGGTTGCACGAACTGCCGGAGGTGACCCTCGCCCTCCTGCTCTGGCCCGCCGAGGCGGGCGAGGAGATCGCCCTGGCTTACCGCGACCTCATGGAAACGGCTCCGGACGAGCTGGGCGGCACCGCGCTCTACCTCACGCCACCGCGCGAGGAGTTCGTCCCGGAGGAGATGCTGGGCAGGCAGGCGTTCGCCACCCTGCTCGCCTACGCCGGGACGGGTCCGGACGCCGACGCGGCGATCGCGCCCATGCTCGGCCTGGGCCACACCGGGGGAGTCGTCCTCGACAGGCCCTACGCGGACATGCAGGGCATGCTGGACGAGCCCGCCGGGCTGCGGAACCACTGGTCCGCGGAGCACCTGCACGACTGCCCCGACGCGGCGGTCGCGGCCTACAGCGCGCGGGCCGCCGGGATGATCGTCCCGTCGCCGTCGCTGCACACGCTGATCCCGGGCGGCGGCGCGCTGGCCGATCCCGGGGCGCGCTACCCCGTCCCGTGGCGGAACGCGGCGTGGACCGTCCACCCCATCGCCCTCTGGGAGGACGCGGCGGACGACGAGCGCGCCATCGCCTGGGTGCGAGCCGTCCGCGCCGCCATGAAGCCCTACTCGACCGGGGACGTCTACCTGAACTTCATCGGCGACGAGGGACGCGGCCGGGTCGAGGCGGGGTTCGGCGCGGAGAACCACCGGCGGCTCGCGGAGGTGAAGGCGCGCTACGACCCCGGCAACCTCTTCCACCTCAACCAGAACATCAGGCCGGCTTGAGCGGTCGCGGTTAGTCTCGGGACATGACACGGCTACCACCGAATCCGGCTCTGATACAGCTTGAGGTCCTGGTGGGGGAATGGGACGTCGAGGTCCCGGAGATCCCGGGGGCGCGGGGGAAGGCCACCATCACCTGGATCGAGGGCGGCGCGTTCCTGCGGTTCCACACCGAGGCGCCCGATCCCGCCCCCGACGCGACGCTGATCATCGGGCGGGACGATTCGACCGATGAGTACACGTTGTTCCACTACGACTCGCGCGGGGTGTCCCGCGTCTATGGAATGGGATTCGACAACGGGCGGTGGCGGATGTGGCGCGACGCGCAGGGCTTCCACCAGCGCTTCGAGGGCACGGTCGCGCCCGACGGCACCACGATCCGGGGTGCCTGGGAGAAGTCGCCCGACGGCGCCGAGTGGCAGCGTGACCTCACGCTCGTCTACACAAAACGGCCATGAGGGATTTCAGGTCGCCGGATCGTTCGGTAATCTCGGGGACAGGCCGAGAGGCGCTGCAACGGGCTCATGCCCGCCACGCTCGGCTCGGGACGGTCCGCGCCGTCCTCACCCTTCACTCTGCAAACAAGGGCGCCTCCCAGAAACGGGAGGTGGCCAGTGCAGAAAAACGATGACGCGCTCCGGAGTCTGCTGGACCGGAGGATCGCGATCCTCGACGGCGCGTGGGGCACGATGCTCCAGGGCGCCGGCCTCACCCCCGCCGACTACAGCGGCGACCGGTTCGCCGACCATCCGCGCGACGTCGCGGGCGACCCCGACCTGCTGAACCTGACCCGGCCCGACGTGATCCTGGACGTCCACCGGCAGTACCTCGCGGCGGGCGCCGACATCACCACGACCAACACCTTCACCGCGACGAGCATCGCCCAGGCCGACTACGGCCTCGAAGCGCACGCCCGCGAGATGAACCTGCGCGGCGCGCGGCTCGCCCGCCAGGCGGCCGACGAGGCCGAGGGGCGGCGGTTCGTCGCCGGGTCCGTCGGCCCGCTGAACGTGACGCTGTCGCTGTCGCCCCGGGTGGACGACCCCGCCTACCGCGCGGTCACCTTCGACCAGGTCAAGGCGTCCTACGCCGAGCAGATCGCCGGGCTCGCCGAGGGCGGCGTCGACGTCCTGCTGATCGAGACGATCTTCGACACGCTGAACGCGAAGGCCGCGATCGCCGCCGCCCGCGAGGTGGCCCCGCAGCTGCCGCTGTGGATCTCGGTGACGATCACCGACCTGAGCGGCCGGACGCTGTCGGGCCAGACCGTCGAGGCGTTCTGGCGCTCGGTCGAGCACGCCGAGCCGCTGCTGGTCGGCCTGAACTGCGCGCTCGGCGCCGAGGAGCTGCGCCCGCACGCGACCGAGCTGGCCCGGCTCGCGGGCACCTACACCGCCTGCTACCCCAACGCCGGGCTGCCCAACGCGTTCGGCGGCTACGACCAGACGCCCGACGAGATGAGCCGGATGCTCGGCGAGTTCGCCGCGTCCGGCATGGTCAACGCCGTCGGCGGCTGCTGCGGGACGAGCCCCGAGCACATCGCGCGGATCGCCGCGGCCGTCGCCGACTCGGCGCCGCGCCCGGTGGCGCCCGAGCCGAAGGCCACCCGCTTCAGCGGCCTGGAGCCGTTCGCGATCGGCCCCGACACCGGCTTCGTCATGATCGGCGAGCGCACCAACGTGACCGGCTCCGCGCGGTTCCGCAAGCTCATCGAGGCCGGCGACCACCAGGCCGCCGTGGAGGTGGCGCTGGAGCAGGTCCGCGGCGGCGCCAACCTGCTGGACGTCAACATGGACGCCGACCTGCTCGACAGCGAGCGGGAGATGACGACGTTCCTCAACCTCGTCGCGACCGAGCCGGAGGCCGCCCGCATCCCGATCATGGTCGACAGCTCGCGCTGGAGCGTGCTGGAGGCCGGGCTGAAGACCGTCCAGGGCAAGGGCGTCGTCAACTCGATCAGCCTCAAGGAGGGCGAGGAGGTCTTCCTGGAGCAGGCCCGCCGCATCCGCGACTACGGCGCGGGCGTGGTCGTCATGGCCTTCGACGAGCGCGGCCAGGCCGACACGACCGAGCGCAAGGTCGAGATCTGCGGCCGCGCCTACGACCTGCTCACCCAGAAGGCGGGCTTCCCCGCCGAGGACATCATCTTCGACCCGAACGTCCTCGCCGTCGCGACCGGCATCTCCGAGCACAACGGCTACGCCAAGGCGTTCATCGACGCGCTCCCGCTGATCAAGGAGCGCTGCCCCGGCGTCCGCACCAGCGGCGGCATCTCGAACCTCTCGTTCTCCTTCCGGGGCAACGACGTCGTCCGCGAGGCGATGCACTCGGCGTTCCTGCTGCACGCCGTCCGCGCCGGCCTCGACATGGGCATCGTCAACGCCGGGCAGCTCGCCGTCTACGAGGACATCCCCGCCGACCTGCTCGAACTCGTCGAGGACGTGCTGTTCGACCGCCGTCCCGACGCCACCGACCGGCTCGTCTCCTTCGCCGAGAACGTCACCGGCAAGGGCAAGCAGCGCGAGGTCGACCTGTCCTGGCGGGACGCGCCGGTCGAGAAGCGGCTCGCGCACGCGCTCGTCCACGGGATCATCGACTTCATCGAGGACGACACCGAGGAGGCCCGGCAGACGCTGCCCCGCCCCCTGGACGTCATCGAGGGCCCGCTGATGGACGGCATGAAGATCGTCGGTGACCTGTTCGGCTCCGGCAAGATGTTCCTGCCGCAGGTCGTCAAGAGCGCCCGCGTCATGAAGCGCTCGGTCGCCTACCTCGAACCCTTCATGGACGCCGAGAAGGAGGAGAACCAGCAGAGCCGCGGCCAGGGCAAGATCGTGCTCGCCACGGTCAAGGGCGACGTCCACGACATCGGCAAGAACATCGTCGGCGTCGTCCTCGGCTGCAACAACTACGACGTCGTCGACCTCGGCGTCATGGTCCCCGCCGCCCGCATCCTGGACACCGCGATCGCCGAGGGCGCCGACGCCATCGGCCTGTCCGGCCTGATCACCCCGTCGCTGGACGAGATGGTCTCGGTCGCCACCGAGATGGAGCGGCGCGGCCTGCGGCTGCCGCTGCTGATCGGCGGCGCGACCACGTCCCGCCAGCACACCGCCGTCCGCATCGCGCCCGCCTACGACTCGACGACCGTCCACGTCCTGGACGCCTCCCGCGTCGTCGGCGTCGTGTCCAACCTGCTCGACCCGGCCCGCGCCGCCGAGCTGGACACGACCAACCGCGCCGAGCAGCAGCGGCTGCGCGAGGAGCACGAGAACAAGCGCCGCCAGCCGATGCTGACGATCGAGCAGGCCCGCGCCAACCGCGAGCAGGTCGACTTCGCCGACCTCCCGGTGCCCGCGTTCACCGGCGCCCGCGTCGTCCGGCCGAGCCTGACCACGCTCCGCGAGATGATCGACTGGCAGTTCTTCTTCCTGGCCTGGGAGCTGAAGGGCAAGTACCCGGCGATCCTCGACCAGCCCGTCGCGCGCGAGCTGTTCGACGACGGCAACCAGCTCCTGGACCAGATCATCGAGGCCGGGACGCTCCAGGCGCACGGCGCCTACGGGTTCTGGCCCGCCCACTCCGAGGGCGACGACATCGTCCTGGAGAACGGCGTGCGGTTCCCGATGCTGCGGCAGCAGACCGCCAAGCCCGCGGGCCGCCCCAACCGCTGCCTCGCCGACTACATCGCCCCGTCCGGCGACCACCTCGGCGGCTTCGCGGTGACGATCCAGGGCGCCGACGACCTCGCGGCCGGTTTCGAGGAGAACAACGACGACTACCGCGCGATCATGGTGAAGGCCCTCGCCGACCGCCTCGCCGAGGCGTTCGCCGAGTACGTCCACCTGGAGGCCCGCCGCGCCTGGTTCGAGCCCGGCTCCGAACCCGACCTGGCCGACCTGCACGCCGAGCGGTTCCGGGGCATCCGTCCCGCGCTCGGCTACCCGGCGAGCCCCGACCACAGCGAGAAGGGCATGCTCTTCGACCTGCTGGACGCGGGCACCCTCGGCATGAAGCTCACCGAGTCGTTCGCGATGACCCCCGCCGCCAGCGTCAGCGGCCTCATCTTCGCCCACCCCGACTCGCACTACTTCACCGTCGGCCGCATCGGCCGCGACCAGACCGAGGACTACGCCGCCCGCCGAGGCGCCCCCCTCGCCGACATCGAACGCTGGCTCCGCCCCAACCTCGCCTACGACCCGGAATAACTTTCACTCTCTCTCAGGAGGGCCCGCGCTTAGCGGGCCCTCCTGATCATTTGTGCGCGAGAACGAATTCGCTGCCCCCGCTACGAAACGCTCCCCGACCATGCGATTGTGCTGTACCTGTCCTGAGGGCAAGGCTCGGCGTCGGCATCCGCGACAGCAAACACCTCAACGCCGGATGTATCACTCTTGACCGGGACGCCTTCCTGGCCCTGCTGGCCCACATCAAGGGCTGATCCCCCGGTCGTTTCGAGACCCGTGAGGTGGGCTCGATCAGCGGGCCATCGGGTGCCGGGCGTCCGGAACGTGAGTAGTAAGCGGAAGGTCGGCGGTTCACCCGCGCCCGTCAGGTGTGTTCTTGGGGATCCTCGGTTTGGGCTCGGAACGAGCGCAGGTGGGCGAACGCGGCGTCGAGGGCGATGCGGAGCGGTTCGATGTTTTTGTGGGTCTTGGCGAGAAGCAGCCCGCCTTGGAGACCGGCGAATACCACCGTGGCCAGTTGCTCGGGGTCGGCGTCCGGGACGAGCTGACCGCGTGCTCGCATGCTCTCCAGGCCCTTCACCAGATACTGCTCCCACGTCGAGAAACAGCCGGCGAGGTCGGCTCGGGCCGCTTCGTCGCGGGCGGCGAGCTCGCCGGCGAGGGTGCCGATGGGGCACCCGGGGAGGTCGTGCACCTGGTTCTCGGTGACGAACATGTCGAGCCAGCGGCGGATCCCCGCCCAGCTGCCGAGGTCGGTGAGCATGGACATCTGCGCGTCCAGCACACGCTCGAAGCGGTCCGCTATCACGGCACGGACCAGGTCGTCCTTGCCGGAGAAGAAGTGGTACAGCTGGCTCTTGCTCACCCGGGCCCGGGCGATGATCCGGTCGACGCCCGCGCCTCTGACGCCCTGGTCGTCGATCAGCGCGTCGGCCGCCTCGACGATCCGGTCGCGGCTGCGCCGCCCGCGGTCGGTGGTCGGTTCGTGAGCCATGGTCGCCACTGTAATCGGACTGGACGGATCCGTCCAGTCCGATTACAGTGGACGGATCCGTCCAGTCCGTGCGGGATGACTGTTCCCTGCCCGGCCACAGGCGGTATCTCACCGGCAACCGAACCATGGAGTATCGACGTGACCACAGCCAGCTCGCCCCGCACCGCTCTCATCACCGGCGGTACGACCGGTATCGGCCTGGCCACGGCCCGTGTGTTGCGCGATGAAGGGTTCGCCGTGGTCGTCACCGGCCAGAACCCCGACACCCTGGCCGCCGCTGAAAAGACACTGGGCGACGGTGTCATCGTCCGGCGCGCCGATGCCCGCCGCCCCGAGGACGGCCACGCCCTCGCCACCGAGGTCAAGGATCGGTTCGGCAAACTGGACCTGGTGTTCCTCAACGCGGGCATCGGCCGGTTCGCGCCGATCGAGATCCTCGACGAGGCGTTCTACGACGAGCACTTCGACGTCAACGTCAAAGGACAGCTCTTCACGCTCCAGCATGTGCTTCCCCTGCTCGGCCGCGGTAGCGCGGTGATCTTCAACAGTGCGCTGGGGGCGGAACTCGGCCAGGCCAACTGGTCGGTCTACAGCGCCACGAAGGGGGCTTTGGTCTCCCTGGCCCGCACCCTGGCGGTCGAGCTGGCACCCCGGGGCATCCGCGTCAACGCCATCGGCCCGGGCCCGGTGGACACGCCCGCCTTCGGCAAGCTCGGCCTGCCGACCGGTGCGCTCGACGGATTCCGGACGGACATGGCGTCCCGGATACCGCTGGGCCGCATCGGCACCGACGAGGACGTGGCCCGCACGGTCGCCTTCCTGGCCTCGCCCGCGGCCGGCTTCATCACCGGGGTGAACCTTCTAGTGGACGGCGGCCTGGCCGCGAGCGCCTGAACACCATCCTGCAGCCCAACCGCATCATCTGGCGATCAAGAAACCAAGGAGAGCGAAATGGCCCGAGCAACATCCCGTCCGGTCGCGCTCATCACCGGCGGTACGACCGGTATCGGCCTGGCCACGGCCCGCGTGTTGCGCGATGAAGGGTTCGCCGTGGTCGTCACCGGCCAGAACCCCGACACCCTGGCCGCCGCCGAGAAGACACTGGGCGACGGTGTCATCGTCCGGCGCGCCGACGCCCGCTGCCCCGCCGATGCCCACACCCTCGCCGCCGAGGTCGAAGACCGATTCGGAAAACTGGACCTGGTGTTCCTCAACGCGGCCGTGGCGCGATCCGCGCCGCTCGAAGCCGTCGACATGGCGTTCTACGACGAGCACTTCGATGTCAACGTCAAAGGACAGTTCTTCACCCTGCAGCGTGTCCTGCCCATGCTCGGCGCGGAGAGCAGCGTGCTTTTCAGTAGTTCGCGCATCGCCACGCGCGCCTTTCCCGACTGGTCGGTCTACAGCGCGACCAAGGGTGCCTTGCTGGCGCTGGCACGGGCGCTGGCGATCGAGCTCGCCCCTCGGGGTATCCGGGTCAACACCATCAGCCCCGGGCCCATAGACACCCCCGCCCTGAGCAAGCAAGGACTGCCCCCGGAAGCGGTCGACGGCTTCCGGGCGGACATGGCGTCCCGTGTGCCGCTGGGCCGCATCGGGTCCGATGACGAAGTGGCCCGCACGGTCGCCTTCCTGGCCTCCCCTTCCGCCGGCTACATCACCGGAGCGGAGATCGTCGTCGACGGAGGCATGTTCGCGGGCCTTTCCGCCGCTTGAAACCCCAGCACGCTTCGGCCCACTCCGCAGGGGGAAATCGACATGGACAAGCACGAACTGGACGCCCAGAACAGCCAGGTCATCAAGGAATTCAGAGCACGGGACGGCAAAGTCGGGGGCATGTTCGAAGGGATGCCGTTGCTCCTGCTCCACCATGTGGGCGCCAAGACAGGCGCGCAGCGGACCAACCCAATGACGTACCAGCGGCTCGATGACACCAGTTTCGCCGTGTTCGGCTCCAACGACGCCGCACCCGCTCATCCAAACTGGTACCACAACCTTCGCACCCATCCCAGAGTGACCATCGAAGTGGGAAGCCAGACGATCGACGTCCTCGCCCGTGTCGCCGAGGGAGCCGAGCGCGAAAGGATCTGGTCGAGGCAAAAAGAACTCAACCCGCTCTTCGCCGAGTTCGAACGGCGCACAACGCGAGAAATCCCAGTCGTCGTACTCGACGCATTCTGACTACAGTGAGTCGTGTCGGGCCGTCTCTATTTGGTCCGGCACGACGGGGCGGCGTCGAGGTCGGGTGGCGGCCGGCCTCGTCAACGGCCGGACGGCCTTGACCTCGATGCCGCTCGGGCGCTGCAGTGCGAAGATGACGTAGTGGAGCCTTACGTTGAGCGTCCGCCGTTGCCGAAATTGGCGGGGGTGGTGCGGACGGTCTGGATCCAGCACACGGGTGAGGCGGCGTACGTACAACGGCACCTGCCCACAGGCGGGGTCGAGATCCACTTTCCGATCGGTGGCCGTCCTCAGCTGGTCGGTCCGCTGACCGGTCCGGAGATCGAGGTCATTCCGGCGCACACCACGATCGTGGGTGTGCGGTTCCAGCCGGGGACGGCACCGCCCCTAAATCGCAGGTAGCCTGGCTACCGCTGCCTGAGATCGGTGTCCACATTCAGGGGCGAACCCCCCTCAAGCGTCACCCCGAGAGGTAGCCATGTCCGTCCAGTGGCGTAAGAGTTCCTACAGCGGCGGGGCGGACGACCAGCACTGCGTTGAGTTGGGATGTCTCTCCTCCGGTGTCGGGGTGCGTGACTCCAAGGACCCTGAGGCTGGGCACATCAGGCTGACGCCCGCGCGGTTCGCCGTCCTCGTGGCGCGGCTCAAGGGGTAGGGCAGGGGACCTAGGACGATTTACCCCGGACGCTGGGACCGGTGGCCGACGCGCGCGTGCGGGGCCGGAAACCAGCATGGGGGCATGACCGCACTCCAAGATCCTGAGTCCGCCGTCCGGACGGCTGGACCCCGTGCCGGGGGCACGCCCGGGTGGGCCGCCGTGCTCGCCGCGAGCATCGGGCAGTTCCTCGTCGTCCTGGACATCTCCGTCGTCAACGTCGCCCTGCCCGACATGCGCTCGGGGCTCGACCTCGGCGCGACCGCGCTGCAATGGGTCGTCAACGCCTACTCCCTGACCTTCGCCGGGTTCCTCCTGCTCGGCGGGCGCGCCGCCGACCTGTTCGGGCGCAAGCTCGTGTTCCTGCTGGGCGTCGGGCTGTTCTTCGTCGCGAGCCTGGCGGGCGGCCTCGCCACCGACGGCTGGACGCTCATCGCCGCCCGCGCCGTCCAGGGGCTGGGCGCCGCGATCATCGCGCCGGTGACGCTGTCGCTGATCACCGGAACGTTCCCGGCCGGGCCCGCGCGGACGAAGGCGATCGCGATGTGGACGGCCGTCGGCACCGCGGGGGGCGCCACGGGCGGCCTGGTCGGCGGGCTGCTCACCGACTACCTCGACTGGCGCTGGGTGCTGCTCATCAACGTCCCGGTCGGCATCGTGGTCGCCGTGATCGCCCTGCTGTGGCTGCACGACGAGGCCGCCGAGGGGCCGCGTCCGCGCCTGGACCTCCCCGGGGCCGTGCTGGTCACCGCCGGGGTGGGGGCGCTCGCGTTCGGCATCGGGCAGACCGAGGGCCACGGCTGGACGTCGGCCGCCTCGCTCGTCCCGCTCGTCGCGGGCCCGGTGCTGCTGGCGCTGTTCGTCGCGGTCGAGGCGCGGGTGCGCGAGCCGCTCGTCCAACTGCGGCTGTTCCGGCTGCGGAGCGTCTCGGTCGGCAACCTCGCCACGCTGGTCAGCATGATGGGCGGCTTCGCGCTCTGGTACTTCCTGTCGCTCTACATGCAGAACGTCCTGCACTACAGCGCCGTCCGGACGGGTGTGTCCTTCCTCCCGCACACCGCCGGGATCATCATCGGCTCCAAGCTGGCCCCGCCGCTCATGGCCCGCATGGACGCGCGGCTGCTGGCCGGGATCGGCGGCCTGCTCGCGGCGGCCGGGTTCGGCTGGCAGAGCGCCGTGCTCGACGCCGACGGCACCTTCCTCACCGCGATCCTCGGCCCCGGCCTGGTGATGGCGTTCGGCTTCGGTCTGCTGATGACGCCGCTGGTCGAGGCGTCCACGTTCGGCGCGGACGCCTCCGAGGCGGGCGCGGTCGCGGGCGTCGTCAACACCTCCCGCACGATCGGCGGCGCGATCGGCCTCACCGTCCTCGCGACGGCGGCGAGCAGGTCCGGCGACGACCTGGCCGCCGGGTACTCGACGGCGTTCTGGGTCGCCGCCGCCATCACCGCGGTCGGCACCGCCCTGGTCGTCTTCCTGCCCCGGCCTCAGGGGGACACGAGCCCGGTCTCGTAGGCGATGATCACCAGGTGGACGCGGTCGCGGGCGCCCAGTTTGGTCAGGAGGCGGGCGACGTGGGCCTTCGCGGTGGCGGCGCTGATGAACAGGGCGGTGGCGATCTCGGCGTTGGACATGCCGCGGCCCACGAGGGTGAGCACCTCCCGTTCGCGGTCGGTGACGGCGTCCAGCCGGTCTGTCGCGGGGGCGCGGCGGGGCGCCGGACCGGCCGCGAAGTGCTCGATCAGGCGGCGGGTGACGCTCGGGGCGATCAGCGCGTCGCCGGCGGCGACGACGCGGATCGCGCCGAGGATGTCCTCCAGCGCCATGTCCTTGACGAGGAAGCCGCTCGCGCCCGCCTGGAGCGAGGCGTAGACGTACTCGTCGTCGTCGAAGGTGGTGAGCATGACGACGTGCGGCGCGGGGGGTTCGGCGGTGATCCGGCGGGTCGCCTCGATGCCGTCCAGGCCGGGCATGCGGATGTCCATCACGATGACGTCCGGGCGCAGCTCGCGGGCCAGCACGATGGCCTCGGCGCCCGTCTCGCCCTCCCCGGCGAGGTTGAGGTCGGGGTGGTCGGCCAGCAGGACGCGGAGCCCGGCGCGGATGAGGGGCTGGTCGTCCACGAGGACGACGCGGACGGTCACCGCGCCTCCAGCGGCAGCCGCGCCGCGACGCGGAAGCCGCCGCCGGGACGGGGGCCCGCGGTGAGGTCGCCCTTCAGCAGGCCCGCCCGCTCCCGCATGCCGACCAGGCCGTATCCGGCGCCGGGGTCGGCGACGCCGATGCCGTCGTCGACGATCTCGACCGACAGCTCGTCGTCGAGGTAGCCGACGCGCACCTCGCAGTCGGACGTGCCCGCGTGCCGGACGACGTTGGTGAGGGCCTCCTGGATGATGCGGAACGCGGACAGGTCGATGTCCGGGGGCAGCGGCCGCCGCTCGCCCCGCCAGCGGAGGTCGACGCGGACGCCCGCGTCGGCGGTGGCGGCGACGAGGCGGTCGAGGTCGGCCAGGCCGGGGGCGGGGTCGAGCGGCGCGGTGCCCGGTTCGTCGGCGCGGCGGAGGGCGCCGAGCATCCGGCGCAGGCCGGAGAGGGCCTCGCGGCTGGTCGCCTCGATGGCGTCGAGCGCGTTGCGGGCCTCGCCGGGCTGGGTGTCGATGACGCGGCTGCCGACGCCCGCCTGGATCGCGATGATCCCGATGCTGTGGGCGACCATGTCGTGCAGTTCGCGGGCGATGCGCAGCCGCTCGGCGGTGACGGCCTGCGCGGTGGCCCGCTCCGACAGCTCCCGCGCGTGCTCGCGGCGCTCGCGGGCCGAGTTGCCGACCGTCCAGGCGGCGACCAGCGCGACCAGGATGAGGACGCCCCGGGACGCGACGTCGGTGCCGGGGAACAGGCCGATGGTCGCGACCTGCGTGCAGAAGGCCATGGCGGCGGCGGTCAGGGACGTCCGGCGCGGGTGGTGGGCCGCGACGTAGCCGACGGCGAGGTCGGTGGTCAGCATCTCCACGAGCGCGACGGCCACGGTGCCAGCGACCAGGCACGCGGCGCCCCAGGCGACGAGCAGCACCGTGACCGCGGGCAGCGGGTGGCGGCGCAGGAGGCTCGCGACCACGAGCGTGAGGGCGGCCGCCGGGACGATCTCGATGCGGGTCAGGCCCGGCGCCCCGTAGCCCACCACCAGGTTCAGGACGGCGGGATAGAGGGCGGCGCCGCACCAGGCCAGGATCGTCCAGAGGGAGGGGCGCGACCGCCTGAGCAGGGGAGTGGTGCGCGTGGCGACCATAGGATGATCGTAACCGGCGGGCTCGCGGCCCGGTATTGGCCCTGAGGCGTACGCCCGGAGGCCACCGCGATGTGGCCGGTGGCCCGATGCCCCGGCGCGTCCGCCCGGGGACCGTTGATCGAATCCGATATTCGACGGCGGACGGAGCGCGCGTGCGCAAACACTGGGTCTACGGTGTGCTGGCTGTGGAGCTCACGGCGGTTCTGGTGTTCGCCGTCCTGTACGACTCCCTGGACTTCCGCATCTACATGCTCGGCGGGCACGCCATCGAGGGCGGCTCGCGCCTGTACCTGGAGCAGCTCTCCCACCACTGGTACACCAACACGCCGTTCATGGCCGCGCTGTTCATTCCGCTGTCGGCCGTTCCGCTGACGATCGCCCGGGTCGCCTGGCAACTGGCGTCGGTCGCCGCGTTCGCGTGGGCCTGCGCCAGCTCGATGCGGCTCGCCGGTTACCGGACGACGCGCCGGACGGTCGCCATCGCCGTCGTCGCCGGAATGGTCCTGGAGCCGATGTGGCATTCCATTTTCCTCGGCCAGGTCAACATGTTCCTGATGGCGCTGGTCATGGCCGACATCTGGCGGGTGTCGCAACGGCGACCGGCGGGGATCGGGATCGGGATCGCGGCCGCCATCAAGATCACACCGGCCATCTTCGTCGTCCTGCTGCTGGTCACGGGACGGATCAAGGCGGCCGTGACCGCGTCGGTGACGTTCGCGGTCTGCTCGCTCGCCGCGTTCGCGATCGCGCCGGACGCCTCGCGCCTCTACTGGCGGCACACCTTCTACGACACCTCCCGGGTCGGTGTCACCTACATCAGCAACCAGTCGCCGTTCGGCGCCGCCGCGCGGATCATGAAGGGCGTCGACAACGTCGGCGGGTGGTACCAGGCGATCCCGCTGACGGTCGCCGTCCTCGGCCTGGCGCTCGCGGTGTCGTGGGCGAGGCGGAACGACTGGCTGGCCGCCGCCGCCGTCACGGGGGTCACCGGCCTGCTCGTCTCGCCGATCTCCTGGGCGCACCACTGGGTGTGGGTCGCGCCCGCGCTGCTGGTGCTCCTGCGCGATGGCAGCCGGGTCATCGCGGGCTGCGGCTACGTGCTCTTCGTGCTGTCGCCGCTCTGGTGGACGCCCCACGGCGGAGCCCCCCTGCAATACGGCTTCCACGGCCCGCTGACGATGGTCGCGAACTGCTATCTGGTGGCGGGTGCGTGCTTCCTCGCCCACATGGCCCTCCGGCTGAGGGACGAGCCCGGCGCCGCGGCGCCCGAGCCGCTGCCCGAGCCGGAGTCGAGGCGTCCGGCGCTGCTCTGACCCTCCGGAACGAAAAGGCCAGGGCGTCCACCCGGCAAGAGGGTGGACGCCCTGGGATCGCCGGTTCAGCGGCCGTTGCGGCGGCTGACTCTGTGGTCGGCGGCGGCGGGGGGCCTCAGATGGGAGGACGCCCGGCGTGACGGCGGGGTGGCGCCGTTCTCTGCGATCCCGCTCGACCTCGGCGATCTCGGCGGCGTCCGGTCTCTCGGAGGATCAGCGGGCCGCGCCCGAGCCGATCCCCAGGGAGACCTGGGAGCGGGACGCCGTGACGTCGTGTGGGGGTCTTCTCATGTGCGAGGTCTTCTCATGTGCGGGTCTTCTTCCTTTCACGCCGCGGGGAAGCGTGCCGACCGCAGGGCCCTGCCGTCGCCGGCGGGGCGACGCATGCGGGGGGAGCGGGACGCGCCGCCTGCCGGTGCTCTGCACTATTGACCATGCGGCTGGAAATTTCCATTTCCGGATTGGTGTGAATCGGTGCGCTAGAAGGGCCTGCGCGGGGAATCGGGGACCCGACCTGCGAACACTCCAGGCCGGGCCCCTCCTAACTGAATTATCGGCGGATTTTCAAACGCCGGACGATCGGGCCTTGGGGAGAAGGGCGCGGCCTGCGCCGGGGGGCGGCTCGGCGCAGGCCGCGCCATGGGGAGGGGCTAGAAGCCAGCCGTGATCTTGCTGAACTCCCACGGCTGCTGGTCGGTGCCGCTGCACGTCTCAGAGGTGCCGCCGCCGGGGCACGGACGGTCCCGGTTGACCGACCAGAAGGTGAACCGGACCAGGCCCTTGGACTTCGCCCAGTCGCGGATCTTCGTCCAGGTCGCGGTCGAGGTCAGCTCCTTCTGGTCCGACATGCCGTTCATGCCGGAGATGCCCATGTGGCCGTACGCCTGCGCGTCCGTCCAGCCGTAGGCCGACTTGAGGGTGTTCTTCAGACCCTCGCTGGCGCTGACGGTGTTGCCGTACATGTCGGCGCCGCCGTTGAAGTCGAACGGCATGATCGTGAACACGTCCACGTCGGCCTGCAGGGCCTTGGACTGGTCGATGAGCCGCTTGCCCCAGCTGTTCGGGCCGCTGGTGAAGGTGCCGAACGTGAGGATCGTCTGGATGCCGGGGTTCTTCTGCTTGATGATCTTCAGGGCGCCGAGGACGCGGTCCTGGACGGCCGCGCTCTCGAACTCGTCGGTGTTCTCGATGTCGATGTCGATCGCCTTGAGGTTGAAGGCGTCGATCACCTTCTGGTACGCACCGGCGAGCGCCTCGGGCGAGTTGCAGTTCGGGCCGAGCTTGTTGCCCGACCAGCCGCCGATGGACGGCAGCACGTCGCCGCCGGCCGCGCGGATCTTCGCGATCGCCTGGGCGTCCACACCGCCGGTGAGCGGCCGCTGGCCGTCCCAGCTCGGGTTGCAGCCGCCGCCCGAGAGGATGAACGCCATCGTGAACCACTTGACCCCGCTGGCCTTCATGACCGTGGTCGGGTCGGGGGGGTTGCCCCAGCCCATGTACAGGTACGGGGCGGCCTTGCCGACGGCGGGGGTGGTGCAGCCGGTGGTCGTCCCGGACACGGCCTGGCTCGCGGGGGACTCGCCCACCGCGTTGTAGGCCTTGATCACGTAGGTGTGCGACGAGCACGTCTCCAGGCCGGAGATCGTCGTGCTGGTCCCGCTGGTGGTGGCGCGGACGTCCGAGCCCTCGTAGACCCGGTAGCCGGTGACGTCGCCGCCGGGCGCCGTCCACGACAGCGTCAGCGAGGTGTCGGTGCGCTCGGACACGCTCGGCGAGTTCGGTGCCTTGGGAGCGCCGGGGGTCCCGGTGTCGGTGCAGCCCGCACCGTTCAGCGTGCAGTTCTCCGGCGTGCCCGTGCCGTTCACGAGGAAGCCGAAGGTCACCTTGGCGCCGTCGCCGATGGTGGTGTTGTACTCACGGTTGGTGAAGGTGGCGTGCTGCCCGGACTTGGTCAGCACCGCGTCCCAGTAGGAGCCGATGGACGCGCCGGCGGGCAGGTCGAACTCCACCTTCCAACCGGAGATCTGGGAGCCGGTGGTGTTGGTGATCGTGTACTTGCCCTCGTAGCCCGAGCCCCAGTCGGAGGCCTTGGCGAACGTCGCGGTCGCCGACGCGGTGGCGTTGGCCGGGACGGGGACCAGCAGGGCGATGACGAGTGCGCTGAGCGCGGTGAGCAGTGGGAGAAGTCTTCTCAATTTTCGCTCCCGGGTAGGAGACGCGGACACGCAGGAATCCCCCGAACCCCGAGTCGTTGACATGGCATGCCGGAGTAACGCGGGCGGGGAGCGGGCCACAACCGACCTCGAATCATTAGGAAAGTTTCCTATCAGTCGGATGTACGGTAACCACCGCGTCGCCCACCGGCAACCCCTCGCGGCGCGCGCCTCCGTTTCGCCTTTCAACCACCCCAGCTAAAGGACCGAACCAGCCCGCCCACCACGAATATCGGCACCATCTGCCAACGAATACGCGCGTCCCTTGGCAGGGGACGCGCAGAACCGCCGTTCATGCCCCTTCACGGGAACGGACACGGGCGAACGGACGGGATGAAAGCAGACGGCGAGCGCGGGTGCACGGCAACGGGCACACGGGCCCCCGCCCGGAGGCGGAGGCCCGTGATCGCCGAGACCTCCCGTATCGGTTCTCCCCTGTCAGTCCTCCTTCGACGTGGGCAGCTTCGCGGAGATGAGGTCCATCACCGACGAGTCCTGAAGCGTGGTCACATCGCCCAGCGACCGGTTCTCCGCGACGTCCCGGAGCAGCCGCCGCATGATCTTGCCGGAGCGCGTCTTCGGCAGTTCCGGGACGACGAGGATCTGCCGCGGCTTGGCGATCGGCCCGATCTCGCGCGCCACGTGGTCGCGCAGCTCGGCGGCCAGCTCGGGGCCCTTGTCGGCGGCCCCGCCGCGCAGGATGACGAACGCGACGATGCCCTGCCCGGTCGTCGGGTCGGTCGCGCCGACCACCGCCGCCTCGGCCACCTGCGGGTTGGACACCAGGGCCGACTCCACCTCGGTCGTGGAGATGCGGTGCCCGGAGACGTTCATGACGTCGTCCACGCGGCCGAGCAGCCACAGGTCGCCGTCGCCGTCCTTCTTGGCGCCGTCCCCGGCGAAGTAGAAGCCCTGCCCGGCGAACCGCGACCAGTAGGTGTCGGCGTAGCGCTCCGGGTCGCCCCAGATCCCGCGCAGCATCGACGGCCACGGCTCGGTCAGGACGAGGTAGCCGCCGCCGCCGTCCGGCACCGGGACGCCGTCGCCGTCCACCACGTCCGCCGCGATCCCCGGCAGCGCCACCTGCGCCGACCCGGGCTTGGCCGCGGTCACGCCCGGCAGCGGGCTGATCATGATCGCGCCGGTCTCGGTCTGCCACCAGGTGTCCACGACCGGCGTGCGGCCGCCGCCGATCGTGTCGCGGTACCAGATCCACGCCTCGGGGTTGATCGGCTCGCCGACCGACCCGAGCAGCCGCAGCGACGACAGGTCGTACTTCGCGGGGACGTCCTCGCCCCACTTCATGAACGTGCGGATCACCGTCGGCGCCGTGTAGAGCAGCGTGACCCCGTACTTCTGGATGATCTCCCAGAACCGGCCCCGGTGCGGCGTGTCGGGCGTCCCCTCGTACATCACCTGGGTCGCGCGGTTGGCGAGCGGCCCGTACACGATGTAGGTGTGGCCCGTCACCCAGCCGATGTCGGCCGCGCACCAGTACACGTCGGTGTCCGGCTTCAGGTCGAACACGGCGTGGTGGGTGTAGGCGGCCTGGGTCAGGTAGCCGCCCGAGGTGTGCAGGATGCCCTTCGGCTTGGCCGTCGTCCCCGAGGTGTAGAGGATGAACAGCGGCTGCTCGGCGTCGAAGTACTCCGGCGTGTGCGCCGCGGACTGCCGGTCGACGAGGTCGTGCCACCACACGTCGCGCCCCTCGGTGAACGGCACGGTCTCACCCGTCCGCCGGACGACCAGCACCCGCTCGATGCCGGTGCCCTCCGCCGCCTCGTCCGCCGCCGGCTTCAGCGCGTTCGGCCTGCCGCGCCGGAACCCGCCGTCGGCCGTGATCAGGACGCGGGCCCGCGCGTCCTCGATGCGGTTGCGCAACGCCTCGGCGGAGAAGCCGCCGAACACCACCGAGTGCGGGGCGCCGAGCCGGGCGCAGGCCAGCATCGCGAACACGGCCTCGGGGATCATCGGGAGGTAGATCATCACCCGGTCGCCGGCCCGCACGCCGAGTTCGACGAGCGCGTTCGCGGCCTTGCAGACCTCGTCCTTGAGCTGGGCGTAGGTGATCGTGCGGGTGTCGCCCGGCTCGCCCTCCCAGTGGATGGCGACCTGGTCGCCGTGCCCGGCGTCCACGTGCCGGTCGACGGCGTTGACCGCCACGTTGAGCAGCCCGCCCTCGAACCACCTGGCGAACGGCGGCTCCCATTCGAGGGCGTTCGTCCAGGGGCGCCCCCAGTCGAGCCGCCGCGCCTGCTCCTCCCAGAACGCGATCCGGTCGGACGCGGCGTCCGCGTAGGCGGCGGCGGTGACGTTGGCCTCGGCGGCCAGCCCGGACGGCGGCGGGAACCGCCGGTCCTCGTGCATCAGGTTGGACAGGGTGTCCTTCGACGGCGGCGCCGGGGGTGTCTCGCTCACGGTCGCGCTCCTCTCACTCGTCCGTCAGGGCGTCAGCCGATGGGCCAGGTGGGCATGACCGTGCGCTTCCAGGTCGAGTTCGTGACCGTGGCGAAGGAGGTGTACCAGGCCAGCACGGCGGTGAGCAGGCCGAGGTAGCCGCCGACCTTGGTCATGTTCTCGTTGACCGTCAGGTCGCCGATCGTGAGGAACACGAACGTCGCGGTCAGGAACACGAACACGGCCGCGACCGCGCCGCTCACCCGCAGCGAGGCGATCGTCATGTACGCGGTGAAGATGGTCCAGCCGAGCAGGAAGACGCCGACCGCGTGGGTCGCCTGGTCGGCGGTCGCCCCGGTCGGCTTGTAGAAGAACAGGATTCCCGCGAAGGCGAGCCAGAAGGCGCCATAGGAAGTGAACGCGAGGGCGCCGAAGGTGTTGTCCTTCCGGAACTCCCACATTCCGGCGGCGAATTGCGCGAGCCCGCCGTAGAAGAGGGCGAGCCCGAGCACGACGCTCTTCGTGCCCACTTCGAGGATGCCCGCGTTGACGCAGCTCAGGACGAACGTCGTCAGGGCGAAAGCGGCGAGCCCGAGCGGCCCGGGGTCGGCGATCCCCCCTGCCGGGGCGATCCGCTCCGGGGCCCTGACCGGTAGCCTGCCCGCTTCGGTATCGGCCATTCGATTTCCCTCCCGTCGCGCGTCTCGCGACGCGAACAAGCGCTGATGAGGCGAACATAGGCCCGCGAACTCGGGCGAAATAGAGCAGTTCGGGGTTGATCGACCAATGGCGACACCCGGGCGATGGCGTGCGCCCGCGTCCGAGCGAACGGTCGATCCCCGGCGACCAGCGGTTCGCCGATCCGCTACGACCAGCGGTTCGCCCGCGGCGTGTCGCCCGTGTCGGGTGCGGTAGGGCGCACCGACTCGGGCGCGTGCATGCGCACCATCACCGAGGCGATGTCCGGGCGCAGCCGTCCCCGGGTCAGCCGCGACACCACGAACATCACCAGGAACGCGATCGGGACGGTCAGCGCCGACGGCTCGGCCAGCAGCTCGCGCGGCCAGCCGTCCAGCGCGGGCGCGAGGGTCGAGACGATCACCGCGGCGGTGGCGAGGCCGCCGCCCGCGACCAGGCCCGCGGCGGCGCCCGCCGAGGTCAGCCCGCGCCACCAGATCCCGAGCAGCAGCAGCGGGCAGAACGAGGACGCGGCGACCGCGAACGGCAGCCCGACCGCCCGCGCGATCGGCACCCCGCCCGTCGACAGCGCGACCGCGAACGGGACGCAGATCGCCACCACGGTGCCGATCCGGAACGGGTGGAAGCGCCGCATGCGGCCGCCGGAGCGTCCGCCCAGCATGTCCTGCGCGAGCACCCCGGCGACCGACATCGTCAGCCCCGACGAGGTCGACAGGAACGCCGCGAACGCCCCCGCCGTGACCAGCGCGCCGAGCAGCCGCCCGGCCGTGCCGGGCACGAGATGGCCCGGCAGCAGCAGCACGATCGCGTCGGAGTCGCCGGTCGCCAGCAGCTCGGGCGCGTAGAGCCGGCCGAGCGCGCCGTAGGCGGTGGGCAGCAGGTAGAAGCCGCCGAGCAGGGCGAGGACGGCCAGCGCCGTGCGCCGGGCCGCCCGCCCGTCGGGGTTGGTGTAGAAGCGGACCAGGATGTGCGGCAGCCCCATCGTCCCGAGGAACGTCGCGATGACCAGCGAATACGTCGCGTACAGCGGGTGGCCGTGCCCGCCGCCGCCGTTGAGCGGCGACGCCCACGCGTGGTTGCCCGCGATCGCCGAGCCGGCCATGACGGGCGCCGCCGACCCGGCCGGGAACCCCAGCCGGGTCTCGTCGCCGACCGTGTGCCGCCCGGCGGCCAGGGGGAGCGGCGCGTCGACGCGCTGCCCGTCCACCACGCCGCGCGCGGCCACCGTCACCGGGACGCGCACGTCGACGCGCGTGGCGGTGTCGAACCGCACGGTCGTGGCCTCCGCGAACTCCGGCGTGTCGTGCGCGGTCACCGGCGGCGCGCCCCGGCTCGACCAGACGAACCCGATGAACAGCAGCGGGATCGTGATCGCCGTGATCTTCACGCAGTACTGGAACGCCTGCACGGCGGTGATGCTGCGCATCCCGCCGACCGACACGCTCGCGACCACCACGACCACGATGATCAGCGCGCCCAGCCACGGCGGCGCGCCGGTGATCACGTGCAGGGTCAGCGAGGCGCCGCGCAGCTGCGGGACGAGGTAGAGCCACCCGACGACGATCACCAGCACGCTCGACATCCGCCGCACCACCGGCGACCCGAGCCGCGCCTCGGCGAAGTCGGGCAGCGTGTAGGCGCCCGAGCGCCGCAGCGGCGCCGCCACCAGCAGCAGCAGGACGAGGTACCCGGCGGTGTAGCCGACCGGGTACCAGAGCATGTCGGCGCCGTAGGCCATGACCAGCCCCGCGACGCCGAGGAAGGAGGCCGCCGACAGGTACTCCCCGCTGATCGCCGAGGCGTTCCAGATCGGCGAGACCGTGCGGGAGGCGACGTAGAAGTCCGACGTCGTCCGCGACCGGCGCAGGCCGCGGCTGCCGATCAGGACGGTGACCACGGTGACGACCGCGATCGCGACGACCGCGTACGGCGAGCTCACGAACGGTCGACCAGGTCCTCGAACTCGTGCTCGTTGCGCTCGGCCTGGCGCACGTAGAGCACCGCGCCCGCGACCAGGCCGGGGTAGACCAGCACGCCGAGCAGCAGCCAGGGCAGCGGCAGCCCCGCGACGTTCAGGTCCCGCACCTGCGGCACGAACGCGAACACCAGCGGCAGCGCGCCGAGCAGCCCCCCGAACAGCGCGCACACCCGGATCGCCAGGTGCAGTTGGACGCGCATCAGCGACCTGATCATCAGGTCGCCGAGCTGGGTCTGCTCGTGCAGGTCGCGCCGTCCGCCCGCGCCGGGCCGCAGCCGGGCGGCCCGGCCGCCGCCGCGCTGCACCCGCACGCGCCTCGGCGGCCCGCCGGGTTCGCCGGGCCCGGTCACGGCCGGTGCGCCCCGGGCCGGGCGTGCCGGACGAGCCGGTCCCGCAGCGCGCGCGTGTTGCGGCGGCTGACCGGCAGCCGCATGTCGCCGACCCGCACCGCGCACCGTCCCGACTCGATGTACATCTCGTCGATGTAGGCGAGCGCGACCAGGTGCGAGCGGTGCACCCGGACGAACCCGGCGTCGCTCCACGCCTCCTCCAGCGCGGTCAGCGACGTGCGGACGAGGTAGCTCTCCCGCTGCGTGTGCAGGCGGGCGTAGTCGCCGTGCGCCTCGGCGTAGCGCACCTCCGACCGCCGGACGAACCGGGTCACCCCGACCAGCTCGACCGGGATCATCTCGTCCTCGGGGGCCACCTCGCGGGCCGTCCGTCCCGAGACGGCCTCCACGACGCGGCGCACGGCCTCGGCGAGCCGCTCCTGGCCGACCGGTTTGAGCAGGTAGTCCACGGCGCCCAGCTCGAAGGCGTCCACCGCGTGGGTCTCGTAGGCGGTCACGAACACGATCTTCGGCGGGCGCTCGAAGTGCGCGAGCACCCGCGCGAGGTCGAGGCCCGACAGCCCCGGCATCCGGATGTCGAGGAACAGCGCCGCGACCGCCCCGTCCTCCAGGGCGCGCAGCGCGGCGGCGCCCGTGGCCGCCCTCGACACCCGGCACACCCGGTCGTCGGCGGCCAGCATGTAGGCCAGGTCCTCGATCGCGGGCAGTTCGTCGTCCACGACGAGGACGTGCAGGCCCTCCTCGACGCTCTCCTCGGCCAGACTGGTCAAGAGACGCTCACCCCCGCCTTGTACTTCGGGATCCGCAGGCTCACCTTCGTGCCCGCCCCCGGCCCGGTCTCGATGACCAGGCCGAACGCGGTGCCGTACACCTGGCGCAGCCGCTCGTCGACGTTGACGAGGCCGACCGAGTCGCCGCCGGGCTGCTCGCCGTCCAGCGCCCGCCGGACGTGCTCGGGGTCCATGCCGACGCCGTCGTCCTCCACGCTGAGCAGGCACTCCTGCCCGGCGTCCTCGGCCACGATCGTGACGTGCCCGACCCCGGTCTTGCGCTCCAGCCCGTGCCGGACGGCGTTCTCCACCAGCGGCTGGACGCACAGGAACGGCACCGCGACCGGCAGCACCTCCGGCGCGATCCGCAGGCTGACCCGCAGCCGGTCGCCGAACCGGGCGTGCTCCAGCAGCAGGTACCGGTCGATCGAGCGCAGCTCCTCGGCGAGCGTCGTGAACTCGCCGTGGTTGCGGAAGGAGTACCGGGTGAAGTGCGCGAACTCCAGCAGCAGCTCGCGGGCGCGGTCGGGCTGCGTGCGGACGAACGCGGCGATCGTCGTCAGCGAGTTGTAGATGAAGTGCGGCGAGATCTGCGCGCGCAGCGCCCGCACCTCCATCTCCGCGAGGCGGGTGCGGGAGCGGTCCAGCTCGGCGAGTTCGAGCTGCGTGGACACCCAGCGGGCGGTCTCGCCGACCGCGCGCACGAGGCCCGCCGTGGCGGCCGAGTCGTAGGCGGCGAGCGTCCCGACGACGTGGTCGCCCGCCGTCAGCGGCGCGATCACCGCGTGCACGAGCGGGCAGTCGGGGTCCTCGCAGGCGACCTGGTCGGCCTTGAGCACCACGCTGCGCCCGGTGCCGACGGGGTGCCGCGCGTGCCGGACGGCGTCGCCCGCGTGCGCCTCGCCGGTGCCGTCCCAGGCGAGCAGGGCGCGGCCGTCGGTGACCGCGACCGCCTGGCAGCCGAGCAGGGCCCGCAGGTGCCGCGCGGCGCGTCCGGCGCCCTGGGCGTCCAGGCCGCCGCGCAGGGTGCGCGCCGCGACCGAGACCGTGTGCAGCGTCTGGTAGGTCGCCTGCTCCGCCGGGCCGCCGAGGTAGCGGCGCGATCGGGTCATCACCCGCAGCAGGACCCCGATGGCGAGGATCGCGCCGGTGATGGCGAGGGTGGCCAGTGTCGTCTGCATCCGCACGCCCTTGATCGCAACTGCCGCAACTATGACACGCCCGTTTCGGGCATATCAATGGCGAGTTTCGGTCAAAGAACGGGCGACTGAACCGTGGGATCCCCTGTCAGGGACCCCACGGTCAGCCCCGCGTCTCAGCGCGTGAGCGGCTCAGCGTCGGAGCGCGCTCCGCGCCCGCCGCCGGATCAGTTGTTGAAGGGGGTGAGCGCGTTCCAGAACCCGCAGTGGTGCTGCTTGCCGATCTCGGTGGTCAGCTCGCTGGTCCCGGCGGGCGCCATCGACAGCACGTTCGGGTTGCGCTTGGTGAACTTCGGCCAGTACGGCGCGCCGGGCACGGTCGGGTCGCCGGTGCGGGCGAAGCCCGTCCACTGGTTGGTGATCTGGTTGCCGAGCGCCTGCTGGTTCGGGTTCGGCGGGACGGGGCCGGGCGCGAGGAACTGGTTCTCCCCGACGTGGAACGACCCGTTCGGCTTGGTCTTGTCGAGCCAGGACGCGGGCGGGGCGTCGGCGTTGTCGGTCTGGTAGGCGAACACGGTCAGGTGCCTGGCGAGCCGCTGGTCGTTGAGCAGCGCCGGGCACACGGAGTTGGAGTCGGCGACGATCGTCCGGTAGGCGATGAACGCCGACGGCTCGGGGAAGCGCTCCAGCGGGTACAGGTCGAACACGGCGCTCGCGTGCGGCCCGTACTGCTGCCGGACGAGGCGCCGGTAGTCGGCCGGGGTCTCGGCGTTCTCCAGCTGGGTCTCGTCGCGGTCGACGCCGTGCATCAGCGTGACGTCGTTGACCTTGCCCTTCTTGAACGCCTCGGCGGGCGACATCGGCAGGGTCTTCCCGTCGGCGATCGGCGCGATCGTCCCCTTGTCGGGGCCGAGCCCGTCACCGGACTTGTCCAGCAGCGTCTGCACCGGCACCTTGCGCAGGCAGGCGGCCTTGTCGGCGGCGCCCTCGCAGCCGAGGACCTTGGAGAACCGCGCGCCCGCCTGCTGCGCCTGCTTCTCGGTCGGCAGCTGCGACTTGCAGTCGCCGGGCTGCCAGGAGGTGTTGACGGTGCCGCCGCGCAGCGAGTTGTACTCGCCGCTCTGCGCGATGCCCTTCTGGAACAGGCCCTTCGCGGTCGGCGACACGGTGTTGGAGCAGACGCTCGCGCCACCGGCCGACGCGCCGTAGATGGTCACGTTGTCCGGGTCGCCGCCGAACCTCGCGATGTTGCGCTTCACCCAGCGCAGCGACTCCTGCTGGTCCTGGATGGCCCAGTTGCCGGAGTGGTCGCCGAGCGAGGCGTGCGCCATGAACCCGAAGATGCCGAGCCGGTAGTTGACCCCGACCTGGATGAGGTTGCCCGCCTTGGCGAGGTGGCTGCCGTCGGCCGGCCTGCCGAGCAGCCAGCCGCCGCCGTGGAACTCCACCATGACCGGCAGCTTCTTGCCGCGCGGGTTCTCCGGCGCCCGGACGTTGACGTTGAGGCAGTCCTCGTTGGTCGACCCCGCCCCGAGCGCGGCCGACTGCGGACAGGTCGGCCCGTTCTCGGTCGCGGGCAGCGTCGAGCTCCAGGCCGGCCTCTTCCGCGGCGCGGCCCAGCGCAGGTTCCCGACCGGCGCCGCCGCGTAGGGCACGCCGAGCCAGGACCTGACGCCGTCCTTGACGACGCCGCACACCGCACCGGTGTCGGTCTGGACGGTCGTCCCGTCCGCGCAGTCGACCGCGGCCGCCTGGACCGTGGTGCCGGACGCGGCGGGGATCGCGCCGGTCAGCGATGTCATGAGTAGGGCGACCGAGGTCGCGGCGGCGGCCAGCACTGACGTGGTGACCGGATTTCGGAGACGCGTCGGCCTCATGCGGTTGCTCCTTGTCATGGACGACGGAGCGGTCGTCGTCACCGAGTGGAAAGCGCGTGACGTGCAAGGATCTAGATCGGCGAACCGAACGATAAGGCGGCCGGGACGCGCCGGACAGCCCCCGGAAGGTCACCTTCGGCAAACGGTGAGACCGGGTCGGCCGCGAGCAGGGCGCCCCCGATGAACGGTTGATTCACCGCGATGAACGCCTTTTCGCGACAAGTCACGACATGTCGGGCGGCTCACTGACTCTCGTCCGGCGGGCGCCGGGCTCCCCGAGCCGGAGGGACGAATTATGGAAAAGCACCATAAGACGTCCGTCCATCGCACGTTTTGGACCGTTCGCCCGCCGGGGACGAGGCGCTCGGCGCACGGAACCGGCTGCTCGACGCAGCGTCGGCGCCCGCGTCTTCGCGGCGCCGTCCGATCATGGCACGCTCCGGGCCTGCACCGCATCGAGCAGGAGGGACCCTGTGACATGAGAAGACGGCGCGAATCCAGAGAGCGGCGCGGCGCGGGCCGCGCGTCCAGGCCGGTCGGGCGGGGCCGGGTCCGGCTGGCGGTGCTCGGCACCGCGGCGCTCGCGCTGGGCGGCACCGCGGCGGTCCCCGGGGCCCCGGCCTCCGCCGCCCCAGGCGCGGCGGCGCACTGCGACTTCACCGAGCAGAAGGACGTCGGCACGAAGATGCGCGACGGCACCGTGCTGCGCTCGAACGTGTTCACGCCGAAGGGCGGCGGCGACCACCCCGTCATCCTGATGCGCCTGCCCTACAACAAGGAACGCGCCGAGGACATCTTCTACGACCGGCCGACCCGCTACGCCTCGGCCTGCTACGTCGTCGTGGTGCAGGACGTCCGCGGCCAGTACAAGTCGGACGGCGACTTCTACCCCTACCGCAGCGAGGGCACCGACGGCTACGACACGATCGAGTGGGCCGCCCGCCTGCCGCACTCTAACGGCAAGGTCGGGATGTACGGGTTCTCCTATCCCGGCCTGACCCAGTGGATGCCCGCGACGATGCGCCCGCCGCACCTCGTCACGATCATCCCGGCGTTCACCTCGTCGGACTACTACGACGGCTGGACGTACGAGGGCGGAGCGATGTACCAGTCGTTCACCCAGTCGTGGCCGCTCAGCTCGCTCGCCAACAGCTCCGTCCGCAAGTACCCCGACGGCGCGAAGCTGGACGCCGAGATGAACAAGGCGGGCCAGCAGCTGTTCAGCAAGTGGTACTGGTCGCTGCCGCTGAAGAAGTTCCCGCCGCTGTACCCCAAGGACGAGCGGGTCGCCCCGTACTACTACGACTGGATCAAGCACCCGAGCAACGACGACTACTGGCGGCGCTGGAGCATCCGCACCCGGTATCCGCAGGTCACGGTCCCCTCCTTCAACTTCGGCGGCTGGTACGACATCTTCCTGGACGGCACCGCCGAGAACTTCGCCGGGATGCGCGCCAAGGGCGGTTCGCCCGCCGCCCGGCAGGGCAGCACGCTGATGCTCGGCCCGTGGACCCACGGCGGCCACGGCAGCCGGGCGGGCGCGCTCGACTTCGGCCCCGACGCCGCCGTCGACGTCGACGCGCTCCAGCTCCGCTGGTTCGACCACTGGCTCAAGGGCGCCGAGAACGGCGTCGAGAAGGACCCGGCCGTCAAGGTCTTCGTGATGGGCGCCAACAAGTGGCGCACCGCGAACGCCTGGCCGATCCCCGGCACCGTGAACACGAAGTACTACCTGAACAGCGAGGGAAGCGCGAACACGATCACCGGTGACGGCACGCTGAGCACGGCCCCGCCGTCCGGCCGCCGCGAGCCCGACCGCTACCGCTACGACCCCGACAACCCGGTGCCGAGCTTCGGCGGGCGGTTCCAGCAGTCGGTGCCCGGCGGCCCGCAGGACCAGCGGCTCATCGAGCAGCGCCCCGACGTCCTCGTCTACAGCACCCCGGCGCTGGAGAAGGACACCGAGGTCACCGGGCCGATCTCGGTCACGCTCTACGCGTCCTCCTCGGCGAAGGACACCGACTTCACGGCCAAGCTCACCGACGTCGCCGAGGACGGCACCTCGATGCTGATCCAGTACGGCATCCAGCGCGCCCGCTACCGCGACTCGCTGGAGCACCCCTCGCTGATCAAGCCCGGCCAGGTCTACAAGTACACGATCAAGATCTGGCCGACCGGCAACGTCTTCAAGGCCGGGCACAGGCTCCGCCTGGAGATCTCCAGCAGCAACTTCCCGATGTACGACCGCAACCCGAACACCGGCAAGGAGTTCGGCTCCGACCGCCACACCCGCGTCGCGGACCAGACGATCTACCACGACGCCGAGCACCCCTCCTCGATCGAACTCCCCATCCAGCCGACCCCCATCGGCTGACCCGGAACCAGGCGGGCGCCCCCCTTCCCCCCGGGGGCGCCCGCCCTCGTGCGCAAACGGTTTGTCGAGGGGCGCGGCGGGTGAATAGCGTCGCCGTATGGGAGAGGGTGTTTCCGGGGTCAACCGGGCTCATTGGGACGTGTGGGCCGCCGCGCACGGGCAGGACGCGTACTACGACACGGCCGGGCTGGTGGCGGGCGCCGACTCGCTCACCGATGTGGAGCGCGGGGCCGTCGGCGAGGTGGAGGGGCTGGACGTGCTGCACGTCCAGTGCCATATCGGGTTCGACGCGATCTCGCTGGCACGTTCCGGCGCGCGGGTGACGGGCGTCGACTTCTCGCCGGTGGCGCTGGAGAAGGGGCGGGCGCTCGCGGAGCGGTGCGGGGTGGACGTCCGGTTCGTCGAGGCGGACGCCACCGACCTGCCCGAGCGGATGCGCGGCCGGTTCGACCTCGCCTACGCGGCCTACGGGATCCTCTGCTGGATCGCCGACGTGGACGCCTGGATGCGCTCGGTCGCCGCGACGCTCCGGCCCGGCGGACGGCTGGTCCTCGTCGACTTCCATCCGCTGCTCCAGATGGTGGAGACCGTGGAGCCGCTCGTCCTGGACTTCCCCTACGCCTTCGACGGGCCGCACGAGTACGCCTCGTCGGGGTCGTACGCGACCGAGACCGGGCCGACCACGTCGGTGGAGTTCGCGCACTCGCTCGGCGAGATCGTCACCGCCGCCGCGGCGGCGGGGCTGCGCGTCACCCGGCTGGACGAGCGCCTCGACTCGGCGCTGGACCTCGGCCGGGGCACCCCGGTCGGGCCCGACGGCCGCCACCGCTTCCCGGTGGACGGCCGGAACCTGCCCGTCCTCTACGCGCTCACCGCGACCCGGTGACGGGGGCTCTGGACGGGATGATCGACATTCGTTAGCTTGCGTCGCATGAAGCCGATGCTCGCGCTCGCGTGGAAGATGTCGCTCGCCGGGGTGTGCGGGGTGATGGTCGCGACGCCGCTGTCCGCGCCCGTCGCGCAGGCCGCGCCCGCCGTGCGGAAAGTGGCGCGGCCCGGTCTCGGGTGGCAGGTCACCCCGACCGGGACCGGCGCGCGGTTCCGCGGGCTCGCGGCGGTCAGCCGGAAGACCGCCTGGCTGGCGGGCACCGGCGGGACCGTCCTGCGGACCACCGACGCGGGCCGCACCTGGCGCGGCGTCGGGCCGCCGGACGCGGCGGGCCTGGAGTTCCGCGACGTCGAGGCGTTCGACGAGCGGCGGGCCGTGGTGCTGGCGATCGGCGAGGGCGACGCGTCCCGGGTCTACCAGACCTCCGACGGCGGCCGGACGTGGACGGCCGGCTTCCGCAACGACGAGCCGCGCGCCTTCTACGACTGCATGACGTTCTTCGACTCGCGGCACGGGCTCGCCGTCAGCGATCCCGTGGACGGGCGCTTCCGGATCATCTCCACCAGCGACGCCGGGCGCAGCTGGCGGGTGCTGCCCAACAAGGGGATGCCCGACGCGCTCCCGGGCGAGGCCGCGTTCGCCGCCAGCGGGCAGTGCCTGGTGAGCCACGGCGGCCGGGACGTGTGGCTCGCGACCGGCGGCGCGTCCAAGGCGCGGGTGTTCCACTCCCGCGACCGCGGGCTGACCTGGACCGTCGCCGACACGCCGCTGCCGAGCAGCGCGTCCCAGGGGGTGTTCGCGGTGGCGTTCCGCGACACTCGCCACGGCGTCGCGGTCGGCGGCGACTACCGGCCGGGGGAGCCGTCCCCGGCGGCGGCCGCGACCACGAGCGACGGCGGCCGGACGTGGCGCCCGGCGCCGCGTCCTCCGGCGGAGTACCGGTCGGGCGTGGTGTGGCCGACCTATACCGGCCCGGCGGCGCTCGCGGTCGGGCCCACCGGCAGCGACGGCACCCTGAACGCGGGCCGCTCGTGGACGCGGTTCGACACCGGCAGCTTCGACACCGTGGACTGCGCGTCCGACGGCGGCTGCTGGGCCGCGGGCGAGAAGGGCCGCGCCGGGCGGCTCACGATCAGGGCAGCCCGCTAGGCGCCTCCCGCTCGGTGGCCAGGTGGTCGGTCAGCCGCCGGGCCAGCCGGGCGGGGTCGGGCCAGCGCACGTCGTGCGCCCAGCCGAGGCGCTCGAAGCCGCGGATCAGCAGGGCGCTGGCGTCGAACTGGCCCTTCAGGACGCCGTGCCGCGCGGACGTCGGCTCGGCGTGGTGCCAGTTGTGCCAGCCCTCCCCGAACGTCAGCAGCGCGACCCAGCGGACGTTGGTCGAGCGGTCGCGGGTGTCGAAGGCGCGCCCGCCGAAGCTGTGCGCGACGGAGTTGACCGACCAGGTCACATGGTGGACGACGGCGTAGCGCACCAGCCCGCCCCAGAACAGCGCGGACCACATCCCGGCCCACGACATCGTGGCCAGCCCGCCCGCGAGGGCGGGCAGCGCGAACGACAGCAGCACGACGGCGGGGTAGGCGGCGTCCATCCGCCGCACGACGGGGTCGGCCAGCAGGTCGGGGACCCAGTGCCTACGAATGGAGCGCCGCCGCGCGGTGTAGAACCAGCCGACCTGCGCGTGCAGCAGGCCCCGCGCCAGCGACGGCAGCGACTCGCCGTAGGCCCAGGGGGAGTGCGGGTCGCCGGGGCGGTCGGCGTACTTGTGGTGGCGGCGGTGCTCGGCCGCCCACAGCGAGGCCGGGCCTTCGAGGGCGAGCCCGCCGGCCAGCGCCAGCGCGAGGAATAAGGGACGGCGGCACCGGAACGAGCGGTGGGTCAGCATCCGGTGGTAGCCGACGCTGATGCCGAAGATGCTCACCGCGTACATGACCGCGAAGATCACCAGGTCGGCCGGGCCGACGCCGTGCCCCCAGACCGCGACGACGGCCGCCGCCAGGGCCAGCACCGGCAGCACGACCAGCGTGATCAGGTAGGCGTCACGGCGGACGTGCGAGACGGCGGCGGTGCCGGTGGACTCCGGCTCCGTCCAGCGCTGTCGCGAACCCATGAGGCCTCCTCTTTTCCCGCAGTGAACGACACCGGGCCAGTCCCGCAACAGTGGCCTGAAGGCCAACAAATCATTACTTTGCGCACCTGTTCTCTAACTCTATGTGGCGAAGTGCGTGGAATCTGGCTACCTTTGGTGCTCGTCCGGCTGCGCGTGTCGTGGCAGGTCTGCCGTGGCCCCCCGAGGCCGACGGCACCCATCGACCCCCGAGGTGGCCGCCGCATGAACCCTCCCGAGCAGACGTCCGCGCAGGTGGACGCGCAGTTGAACACCTCAGGGCGGGCGGGCGCCGGCGGCTACCTCGACCGGTACGAGGCCGCCGCCGGGAAGGACCCCGCCGACGCCCTCGCGCTCCTGGCGGGCTGGCTGCGCACCGACTGGCGGCCCCTCTTCGCCGAGCTGCGCGCGCACCGTCCCGTCCTGGCCACCCCGGTGTTCACGATCGTGACGCGCTTCGCCGACGTCACCGAGGTGCTCTCGCGCGGGGAGGTGTTCACCGTCGCCGGGTACGCGGCGCGCCTCGACCCCGCGCTCGGCGGCCCGGTCATGCTGACCAGGGACGGCACACCGCTGAACCGGCGGGAGAAGGGCCTGATGCAGGTCATGCTCCCGCCCGAGGACGTGCCGCGGGTCCGCGGGCTGGTGGCCGAGGTCGCCGACGCGGTGCTCGACGCCGCCCTGCCGCACGGGCGCGTCGAGGTCGTCGGAGATCTGTTCCGGCACGTCTGCGCGGAGGTGTCCGGGCGCTACTTCGGCTTCCCCGGCCCCGACCGGCCGACGCTGTCGCGCTGGTCGAGGGCCGTGATGACCGACGTCACCGCCAACCTCGCCGGCGACCCGGGCATCCACGCGGCGTCGCTGAGCGCGGGCGCGGAGATGATGGACTACCTGCGCGCCCTGCTCGCCGAGCGCCGGATGGCCGTCGCGGCCGACGCGGCGCGCGCCCCGCAGGACATCCTGTCCCGGCTGCTGCGCACGCGGCTGCCCCGCGAGCTGTCCCTGGAGGACGAGCGCCTCCTCGTCAACGTCGCGGGCCTGCTGCTGGGGTTCATGGAGAACGCGTCGGGCTCCATGGTGCACGTGGTCCAGCAGGTCCTCGGGCGTCCGGAACTGCGGGAGGCCGTCACCGAGGCGGCCGCCGAGGACGGCACCGCCGCCTTCGACCGGCACGTGTGGGAGGCGCTGCGGTTCGACCCGTTCCTCAAGCTCATCGCGCGCACGTGCGAGCGCGACCACGTGCTGGCGCGCGGCACCCCGCACGAGACGCGGGTCCCGGCCGGTTCGCTGGTGCTGGCCGCGGTCGCCTCGGCGATGTTCGACGAGACCGCCGTCCCGGCGCCGGACGCCTTCCGCCTCGACCGGCCGCTCCACACCTCGCTGCACTTCGGCCACGGCCCGCACGCGTGCCTGGGCGCCGACCCGGGCGCGGCCGTGATCTGCGAGACGCTGCGCCGCCTGTTCCGCCGCCCCGGCGTGCGGCTGCTCCCGCCCCCGGAGGGGACGGTCCTGCGCGACAGGGGCGTCTTCCCCGACCGGTTCACGCTCGGCCTCGGCCAGGAAGAGGAGTGAGGATGCCGCTCAGCCCGATGTCGCCGCTCAGCACGATGAGAGCACGCCGCGTCAAGGCGCGGAGCATCTCGACCGACGGTGCGGCCAACCGGCTGCGCTACCTGGCGCTCACCCGCGGGCGCCCGCTGTGGAGCCTCGCCGAGTCGGTCCGCCCGGTGCGGCGGCGCCTCAACGCCTTCCTCATCGACAGCGCCGTCCGCGAGATGCCGGCCCGCCCCGAACCGCTGAGCACCAGGTCCGACTACACCTCGTGGGCCTCGCTCACCGACCGGACCTACCTGGGCCGCCACCTCCCGCCGACGCCGTCGCGGGCCGGGGCCAGGCCCACCCCGGAGCAGGCGTCCGACCTGTTCACACGCGGGGACGAGATGATCCCCTGCCCGCGCTCGACCGTGCTGTTCGCCTACTTCGCCCAATGGTTCACCGACGGGTTCCTGCGCGGCGACGTCAACGTGCCGCGCGACCCCCGCCGCAACTCCTCCAACCACGAGATCGACGTCAACCCCCTCTACGGGCTGAACGAGGAGGCGACCGGCGCCGTCCGCGCCTTCGACGGGGGCCTGCTGAAGAGCCAGCTCGTCGACGGCGGCGAGTTCCCGCCCTACCTGTGCGAGCAGGGCGCCGTCAAGCCGGAGTTCCGGGCGCTGAGCATGGCCGACTTCGACCGGCTCGACACCGCGCAGCGCGACACCCTGTTCGCGACCGGGGGCGACCGGGGCAACGTGCAGATCGGCTTCACGATGTTCACGGTGCTGTTCCTGCGCGAGCACAACCGGGTGGCGCGGCTGCTCGCCGAGGAGAACCCGCGCTGGGACGACGAGCGCCTCTTCCAGACCGCGCGCAACATCGTGACCGCGCAGGTCATCAGGCTCGTGGTCGAGGAGTACGTCAACCACATCACGCCCTACCACTTCCGCTTCCTGCTCGACCCCAGGCTGGGCACCACGCTCGCCCGCGTGCCGTGGCACCGGCAGAACTGGGCGTCGGTGGAGTTCAACCTCGTCTACCGCTGGCACAGCCTGATCCCGTCCAGGCTCGTCGTCGGCGACGCCGAGGTGCCGCTGCACGCCACGCTGTTCGGCGGCCCGCTCATCCCCAAGGCGGGCCTCGGGCGCCTCTTCGAGGACGCCTCCGAGCAGCGCGCCGGGCGCATCGGCCTGTTCAACACCGACCCCGCGCTCCGCGAGGTCGACCGGACCTCGATCGAGCATTCGCGCGCGCTCGACCTGGCCCCCTACAACGACTACCGCGCGCACTGCCGCTTCCCCCGCGTGCGGCGGTTCGAGCAGATCTCCGGCGACCCCCGGGTGAGCGACGCGCTCCGCGGCCTCTACGACACGGTGGACGACATCGACCTGTACGTCGGCCTGTTCGCCGAGGAGCCCGGATCGGCGCGGGCGATCCTGCCGCCGCTGCTCACCAAGATCATCGCGATCGACGCGTTCTCGCAGGCGCTGACCAACCCGCTGCTGGCGCCGCGCGTGCTGAACCCCGCCACGTTCACCTCGCTCGGCATGCGGATCATCGGCGCCACCCGCACGGTGTCGGACGTCCTGCACCGCAACATCCCCGAGGACCCGAGACCCCGTTTCGTGAGCATGACCTGGCGCGGCGCCCTCTAGGGCGCCCTCCGGCACGCGCGGCCCCGACATCGGTGAGGAGGACAGGTGACCACGGACGACCCCTCTGACGACATTCCCCCGACCGGCCCCTCGCTCGCCGATCCGGAGACCGCGCGGACGCTGCGCGCCGCCGCGCGCGAGCTGGCCGACATCGCGGGGGTCATGCGGGAGGTGTCCGTCCACGCGACCGGCGCCCTCACCGCCGGTGCCGTCCCGGGCGCCCTGCACCGGGCGCCCGGCGCCGCGCTGCGCGCCGAGCAGGCCCTGCTGCACGCGGTGACCAACCGCAAGGGCCTCGGCTACGCCCTGGCCGGGGGCCCGGCGGGGACGGTCGGCGCCAAGCTCGGCAGCGTGCTCGGCGCGCGCAGCCTCGCCGTCTCGGTCATGACGACCTCGCTGCGGCTGCGGATCGCCGCCGTCACGCTCGACAACCCCGAACTGGCCGCCGACCCGGTGCTGGCGCGGCTGAACGAGGCCGTCGCCGCCGACCGCGAGATCGAGGCCGCGCGCGCCCTGTACGCGCTGGTGAAGGACCGGGGCGCCGCGCGGGCGCTGACCGCGATCGCGCCGGTGTTCGGGGAGATCCTCGCGCTGCGCGCGCTGCTGGACGAGAACCCGCTGAACGACCACACCGCCTGGATGATCGCGAGCGGCTCGGCCGCCGCCACCGCCGACCCGGTCAGCGGCGTGAGCAACCTGGCGATCGCGCTGCTGGACGTGGGCGGCGGCGCGGCCCGCCGCGTCGAGGCCGACCCGCCCGAGCGGCGGCGGCTGCGCGAGACGGGCTCGCTGCTGGACTTCCTCACCAACATCGGCGTCGTCGGCACCACCGGACGTGTCCTGATCCAGACCGTCACCGGCCCGGACGGCGTCGAGCGGCACGTCGTCCAGGCGCCGGGCATGCGGCCCGGCAACCCCGACAACGACTCGCCGGGCGACCTGCTCGGCGCGTTCAGCAGCACGCTGCTCGACAGCGCGCCCTACAGCCGCTCGCTGGCCAAGGCCGTCGCCGACTACGGCATCCCCGAGGGGGCCGAGATCGCGCTGGTCGGGCACAGCGCCGGGGGATCGGCGGTGATGACCCTCGCGCAGGACCCGGCCTTCGCGTCCCGCTACACCATCACCCACGTGGTCGTGGTCGGCTCGCCGGTCGACTTCAAGCGGCCCGCCACCGAGAGCACCTGGGTCGCCAGCGTCGCCAACCAGCACGACATCATCCCCAGCCTGGACGGCCAGGGCGCCGGGAACTGCTTCGACCTGCACCCCGACTGGTACGTCGTCGACTACACCGACCCCACCCACGAGTTCCCCGCCTGCCACGCCGTCGAGCACTACACCGCCAACCTCGCGGTCGACCTGCCCGAGGCGCGCGAGCACATCGACGCGAAGCTGCGCCCCTACCACGGCCCGGCCACGCGCTCGCAGCTCTACCGGCTCTACGACGACGAGCCGGTACCGGAGGTCGTGCGCCGCGGCGTCGCCGTGGCCCCGGCCGTGACGCGGGCGGCGACCGCGAGCGGGCCGGTGGAGCTGCCCGTCCGCTGCGACGACGGCTACGCGCTCACCGCCTACTTCGTCGCCGACGCCCAGGCGGCGGCGGGGCTGCTCGGCGGCCGGGCGTCCGCCGTGCGCCTGGGGGGCCGCGCGGTCGTCGCGATCCACGTGTCCGACAACCGGCGGACGAGCCTCGGCGCCTACGCGGAGGTCGGGCTCGCCGTCCTCGTCGCCCCGCCGGGCGGCCGGGGCACGCCGCGGCTACCGTCCTGGCGCGCCCTGCTCCCGCGCTCGCCGCGCGCCGACCGCGTCGGCAGCCGCTTCACCGACGTGCTCGTGAACACCGAGCTGTCGCGCGCCGTGGCCGAGGAGGTCTTCGGGCACGCGGCGTCCCTCGGCACGGTGCGGGTGGAGGCGGGCGCGGGGGCCGCGCGGGTGGAGGCCGTCGCCGGCGGCGAGCCGGTCATGTCGCTGGCCGGAACGCTCGGCCCCGGCCTCCCGGTGGCAGCCCCGGTCGCCGGGCGGAGCCTGGTCGTCTACTCCGACCGCGACGGCGTCCCGGTGCGCTCCAGCCTCCAGTGGCGCGGGACGCGGCGCGCGCACCCCTCCCCCCGGCTCCGGCTCGCCGTCGCGCGGTCGGAGCACCCGTTCGCCCGGCACCTGCGCGACCTCGGGCTGGACGGCGCCCGCCCGATCCTCTGCCTGGTCGCCCCGGCCCGCCGCAGCCGCCGCGGCGCGGCCGTCCCGCTCACGCTCCCCGCCCCGCCCGCGGACCCGCCCGCAGACCCGCCCACCGATCCGTCCGCGGACCCGCCCACCGATCCGTCCGCTTCCGCCGCCGCTCCCGACGCGTCCTCCGACGTCAGCGAAGGCCCCTGAGGGCCCCGATTCCCCGGGAGAACCGATGCCCGCACATCAGCGCGTGATCGCGGCCCACGCGGAGGCCCTCGACGCCGACGCCGAGGCGCTCACCGGATGCGCCGCGCGGCTGCACGCGCTCGCCGCCCGGCTGCGCTCGGACGCGGCCGCCCCGCCCTGGCTGTTCGACACGCTGAACGCCCACATCACGGCGTGCGTGGTCGCCTCCGCCGACCTCGCCGAGGTCGCGACCCGGCTGCACGTCTACGCCGACCTGCTCGGCGACGAGGAGCACTGACCGCCCGCCGGTCCGAAACCTCCGCCGCGAGCCGGATCACGCGAGAGATCCCCAGGTCATCGCCGAAACAACCGTCCCCCGAATCGCCCACGCAACGATTCCGGGCATTCACCCGGTATTGACATCAAAACGGTACGGAGCGAGAATCGGTTGAATAGGAAACTTTCCTATTAGATTTGGCCTGGTCACGCCCCGGAGTCCCCATGGAGGCCCGTGCCCCACCCGCCCCGCTGAGCCCACCGAGCCGAGAACAGCCCCCCGCAATGGCCGTCCGAGCGGCCATACCCTGAGATTCGGAGCTCCCATGAAGAAAAGGCTCATCGCCGCCGCCTCAAGTGTGGCGCTCACCCCCGCCATCCTCGTCGCCCTCCCCGGCACCGCCAGCGCCCACGGCTACGTCAACGCCCCGCCGAGCCGCCAGGCGCAGTGCGCCGCGCGCACCGTCCAGTGCGGCTCGATCAAGTACGAGCCGCAGAGCGTCGAGGGCCCCAAGGGCCAGCGGTCCTGCAACGGCGGCAACGGCGCCTTCGCCGAGCTGAACGACGACAGCAAGGGCTGGAAGGCCGCCTCCGTCGGCCGGTCGGCCACCTTCACCTGGAAGTTCACCGCCCGCCACCGCACCACCAACTGGGAGTACTACATCGGTGGCACGCGCGTCGGCAACGTGAGCGGCAACAACGCCCAGCCGCCCGAGACGGTCTCCCACAACATCAACCTCGGCAACTTCTCCGGCCGCCAGAAGGTCCTGGCGATCTGGAACATCGCCGACACGGGCAACGCCTTCTACGCCTGCATCGACGTGCAGATCGGCTGACCCGCGCGGTAACCCCGACGACGACCGGGGGCCCGTGCACGCCATGATTTCGAGTGGCGCGCACGGGCCCCCAGGCCGTTCGCGCCCCACACCAGACCGGCCCGTTTTCGCCTATGCCGCTCCGTGGATAGGCAAATGTGGTGGAAGTGTTGAGTTGGGCTTTGTGGCCCTCGCGGTAGGGGACGGGTGACCGGGGCGGCCCGAGCGCGGCCGCCGCCCGTCCGGCGACCGGCAGGGGGCGATGGTGGTGGGGCAGCGCGGCGAGGACCCGGGCGGCATCAAGGTCGAACCCGGTGACCTGCGGTATCCCGCGCTCCGCCGCGGCTACAACCCGCGCTGGTACGCCGACCCGGAGTACGTGCGGCTCGTCGCGAGCCCGCACGAGGCCAAGGAGGCGCTCCAGCAGGCGGTCGACGAGGCGGGCCGCGCATCCGGCGAGGGCGCGGTGCGCGACCGGATCACCGTCCGGTCGGGCGGGCACTGCTACGAGAACTTCGTGTGCTCCGAGGACGTCCGGGTGATCATCGACGTGTCGCTGATGGACGGCATCTACCCCGACCCGGAGATGGACGCGATCTGCGTCGAGGCCGGGGCCACCAACGCCGACCTGCGCAAACGGCTGTTCCTGAAGACCGGCAAGGTGCTGCCGGGCGGGTCGTGCGCCACGGTGGGGGTCGGCGGCCACGTCCCGGCGGGCGGGTTCGGGCTGCTGTCGCGGCAGTTCGGCCTCACCGTCGACTACCTGTACGCGGTCGAGGTCGCCGTCGTGGACGACACGGGCAGGGTCCGCCTGGTCACCGCGACCGCCGACAGCGTCGGAGCGCTCGGCGACCTGTGGTGGGCGCACACCGGCGGGGGCGGCGGCAACTTCGGCGTGCTGACGCGGCTGTGGTTCCGGCGCCTCCCGGACGCGCCGCGCCACGTCCTGCTGACGGCGGGCGGCTGGAAGTGGGACTCGATCGGGCCCGAGTCCTTCGCCCAGATCATCGCGAACTTCGGCGGCTTCTTCGACCGGCACCGCGGCGGGGAGGACGACCCGTTCGCGGCGCTGTTCGGGATCCTGCTGCTGACCCACCGGAGCCAGGACACGATCGGCCTCATCGCCCAACTCGACGCCGGCCTCCCGCACGCCGAGGAGCTGATGGCCCGGTTCCTGAAGGAGGTCGGCCGGGATCTCGGCGTCGAGCGGCACGCCCTGACCCGGTCCTACGGCGAGTATCCGGCGCTCGTCGGCCTGCACGCGCCGACGCCGCTCCCGTGGGACCAGGTGGACAAGCTCTTCGGCGGCACCGACAACACCCGCGCGGGCAAGCACAAGTCCGCCTACATGCGCGGGCCGCTGCCGAAACGGCATGTCGAGGCGCTGTGGACGGCGCTGGCGGAGGAGCATCCCGCGATCACACGGGACGCCGTGGTCCAGATCGACTCCTACGGCTCGGCGATCAACCGGGTCGCCGCCGGGGAGACCGCCGTCTCCCAGCGCGACTCGATCCTCAAGCTCCAGCACCAGGTGTACTGGCCCGCGTCCGTCAACGGCGCCGACCAGCTGCGCTGGATCCGCGAGCTGTACCGCGACATGTACCGCGACACCGGCGGCGTCCCCGTGAACGCCCCGTACGCGAGCGCGCCCACCGACGGCTGCTACATCGGCTACCCCGAAGTCGATCTCAGCGACCCGGTGTGGAACACCTCCGAGGTCCCCTGGTCGACGCTCTACTACGGCGCCGACTACGCACGCCTCCAGGACGCGAAGCGGGTCTGGGATCCGCGGAACGTGTTCCGGCACCGCCAGTCCGTCCGGATCTGAGGGCATCCCGCCGCCCCGTCCGCCGCGCCGGGGGTGGACGATGGGGGGCAGGAGGTGCGATGGAACAGGACACGACACGGGACACGCCGCGCTACCCCGGTGCCGAGACGGTCGAGGACTTCGCCCGCAACGTCGCGGCGGTCCGGGCGCGGATGGCCGCCGCCGCCGAGCGCGGCGGACGGGACGCCGCGGACGTCCGCCTGCTCCCGGTGAGCAAGACCGTCCCGGAGGAGCGGCTGCGCCTGGCCGTGCGGGCGGGCTGCGACGTGCTCGGCGAGAACAAGGTGCAGGAGGCCAAGCGCAAGGCGGAGAACCTGGCCGACCTGGACGTGTCGTGGTCGGTCATCGGGCACCTCCAGACGAACAAGGCACGGTTCGTCGCCGCCTTCGCCTCGGAGTTCCAGGCGCTGGACAGCCTGCGCGTGGCCGAGGCGCTCGACCGCAGGCTCCAGGCCGAGGGCCGGGGCCTCGACGTGTTCGTCCAGGTCAACACCTCCGCCGAGGACAGCAAGTACGGCCTGCCGCCCGAGGAGGTGCCCGGCTTCCTCGCCGAGCTGCCGCGCTACGGCGCGCTCAGGGTCAGGGGCCTGATGACGCTGGCGCTGCTCACCGGCGACACCGACCGGGTCAGGGAGTGCTTCGTCACGCTGCGCACGATCCGCGACCGCGCCCGCCAGGACGCCCCCGACGGGATCGGTCTGGACGAGCTGTCGATGGGCATGTCCGGCGACTACGAGATCGCCATCGAGGAGGGCGCGACCGTCGTGCGCGTCGGGCAGGCCATCTTCGGCGCCCGCGCGACGACCGACCAGCGCTACTGGCCCGGTTGATGAAGCCCCGGCCCAAGGCACTCGCCTGGCGGCTGTGTTCATGAAGCCCCGGCCCAAGGCACTCGCCTGGCGGCTGTGTTCATGAAGCCCCGGCCCAAGGCGCTCGCCTGGCGGCTCGTGCCTTGACCGTGTCTCGGCGGGCGCGGCATCGCTTCGCGATCTTCCCGGTGGGGGCTCGCCTCCGGCGTCGCCCCCACCGGTCAGCCGACGCGCCCGCGTGACGGCCGAGGTCGTCGTGCTAGGTGCTCTGGCCTCGGGCCGCGTTCACGGTCTGGATCAGGGCGTCGATGTGGGTGGGCGTGGTGCGGTGACTGATGACGCAGGCGCGCAGGGCCGCGCGTCCGGCGAGCTTCACCGGGCTGATCCACGCGCCGCCGCCCTCGACGACCGTCCGCGCGAGGGCCGCGTGGTGCTCCCATGCCGGGTTCGCGGGGTCGGCGAAGCACACGACCGGGAGCGGCGTGTCGTTGACCAGGTCCCAGCCCGCGTCCGACAGCCCGGCGCGGAGCGCGTCGGCGAGGTCCGCGTCGTGGTCGATCTGCTCGGCGTACCCGTCGCGGCCCGCGACGGCGAGGCTGAGGAACAGCTTCAGGCCGGTGAAGCGGCGCGACCACTGCTGGCTCGTGGTGTAGGGGTCGACGGTGCCGTGGACGTCGGCGGGCATGTAGGACGTGGTGACCCGGAACGTCTCCGCGAGCCCCTCGGCGTCGGTGGTCAGCAGCGCCCCCGCGCCCATCGGGACGCTCAGCCACTTGTGCGCGTCCACCGTGATCGAGTCGGCGCGCTCGATGCCCGCGAGCGCGGGCCGCAGCCGGTCCGAGAGCGCCGCCGCGCCGCCGTAGGCCGCGTCGACGTGGAACCGCAGCCCGAGGTCGGCGCACAGGTCGGCCAGCTCGGGCAGCGGGTCGATCACCCCGGCGCCGGTGGTCCCGGCGGTGGCGACGACCAGGAACGGCAGGTCGCCCGCCGCGCGGTCGGCCTCGATCCGGGCGGCGAGCGCCGCCGGGTCCAGCTTCAGCGACGGCCCGGTCGGGACGAGCCGGACGGCGTCGCGCCCGATGCCGGTCCCGTGCGCGATCTTCAACCAGGCCAGGTGGCTCTCCGCCGACGCGTACAGCACGGGACGGCCGGGCAGCGCCCGCAGCCCCTCGGTGCCGTACTCCGGCCACGTCCGGGTCAGCGCCAGCAGCACGGCGGTGAGGTTCGCCTCCGCGCCGCCGCTGGTGAACGACCCGGCGACGGACCCGTCGGGGTAGCCGAGCCGGCCGCCGAGGAAGCGCAGCAGGTGCGCCTCGATCTCCGCCGCCGCCGGGGCGTGCGACCAGGCGGCGAGCTGCGGGTTGAAGGCGGCGGTGAGCGCGTCGCCGACCACGCCGAGGTGGGTCGGCGTCGGGTTGAACAGCCCGAAGTAGCCGGGGTGGGTGGTGTGCACGGTCCCCGTCCGCAGCAGCGCCGCGACCTCGTCGACCGCCGTCTCGGCGCGGACCGGGGCGCCGAAGTCGTAGCCCGCGACGGCCGCCCGCAGGGCCGGCACGTCCACCGGCGGGGTGACCGACCGGTCAGGGACGCGCTCGCGCTCGTCCTCCAGCAGCTCGGTGACGTGCCGCCACAGCTCCAGCGCCGCGTCCGGCGGCGGCGCGAACGAGGCGCGCCCGGTGGGGAAATGGTCCATGACCAGGATCGTTGCGGCCGGACGCGACCCCGCGCAAGGCGCGAATCGGACGAAGATCGCCAGATTCGCGCCACCCCGGATCAGGACGAGCCGGACGGCGCGCGGCTCAGGTCCACGACGCAGAACAGGTTGCCGTCGGGGTCGGCGAGGACGACGAAGTCGGGCTTCGGCGGATACAGCTCCCAGTCGACCCTGCTCGCGCCGAGGCCGACCAGGCGCTCGACCTCCGCCTCCTGCTCGGCCGTGGTGTCCACGAGCAGGTCCAGGTGCAGGCGGGGGCGCGGCTCGGCGGGCGACTCGCTGTACATCAGGCCGAGCGCCTGGCCCGAGCCGTCGGCGTGCGCGAGCGTCCGCCAGGTCGGGCTCTCCCACCGGGGCACCGAGACCAGGTCGAGCGCGGACGTCCAGAACGCGACGGCACGGGGGATGTCGGTCACGCCGACCACCGGGAATCCGAGTCTGAGCATGCACGGCAGTGTAGGGGCGGCCCTTGGCGCGGGTACGGTCCTGATCATGGATGATGAGGACGGCTACTTCGGGGAGCCCGTGGCGGCGACCTACGACGAGACGTCGGCGGACATGTTCGCGCCGGAGGCCCTCGACCCGGCGGTCGACCTGCTGGCCGGGCTGGCGGGCGGCGGCCGGGCGCTGGAGTTCGCCGTCGGCACCGGCCGCGTCGCGCTGCCGCTGGCCGCGCGCGGCGTCCCGGTGCACGGCATCGACATGTCGCGGGCCATGGTCGCCCGGCTGCGCGCCAAGCCCGGCGGCGACGCGGTCGGCGTGACGATCGGCGACATCGCCACCACCCGGGTCGAGGGCGCGTTCACGCTCGCCTACCTGGTGTTCAACACGATCAACAACCTGACGACGCAGGACGCGCAGGTCGACTGCTTCCGCAACGCGGCCGCCCACCTGGAGCCCGGCGGCCGCTTCGTGATCGAGGTCGGCGTCCCGAACCTGCGGCTGCTCCCGCCCGGCCAGAACGCCGTGCCGTTCCAGGTGGGCGGGGGCCGCTGGGCCTACGACCTCCTCGACACCTCCACGCAGGCGATGAGCTCGAACTACGTCGAGGTCGTGGACGGCGAGCACCGCTTCCAGAGCTTCCCCTTCCGCTACGTCTGGCCCTCCGAACTCGACCTGATGGCGCGCATCGCGGGGCTCCGCCTCGCCGACCGCTGGGAGGACTGGACGCGCGCCCCCTTCACCCACGAGAGCCGCCGCCACGTCTCGGTCTGGGAGAAGCCCCCCGGCGGGGCGGCGTGAACGTCTCCGAGTTCGACCTGAGACTGGACGGCTGCCGGACCCTGCACGTCTACGACACCGCCCCGGAGGCCACCGACGCCCTGACGATCTTCTGGCAGCACGGCACACCGAACCTCGGCGCGCCGCCGCGCCCGCTGGTCGCGGCGTCGGAGCGGCTCGGCCTCCGCTGGGTGTCCTACGACCGGCCCGGGTACGGGGGCTCGACCCCCGTCCCGGGGCGGGACGTGGCGTCCGCCGCCTTCTACGTCTCCGCCGTCGCCGACGCCCTCGGCATCGGGCGGTTCGCGGTCGTGGGCCACTCCGGCGGCGGCTCGCACGCCCTGGCCTGCGGCGTGTCCCCGGCCGGCCGGGTGCTGGGCGTGGTCGCCGTCGCGGCCCTGGCGCCCTACGACGCGGCGGGCCTGGACTGGTTCGCGGGCATGGCGGATGGTGGCGCGGCGTCCCTGCGCGCCGCCGCCCGCGGCCGCGCGGCCAAGGAGCGGCACGAGGCGGAGGCCGGGTTCGACCCGGAGATGTTCACCCCCGCCGACCACGTCGCGCTCGCCGCCGAGTGGTCCTGGTTCGACGAGGTCGTCGACCCGGCCGTCGCGCAGGGGCCCGGCGGGCTCATCGACGACGACCTCGCCTACGTCGCGCCGTGGGGGTTCGACCCGTCCGGGATCACCGTGCCCGTCCTGCTGCTGCACGGGGACCAGGACCGGATCGTGCCCGCCGCGCATGCCCGGTGGCTCGCGCGCCGCTGCCCCACGGCGACGGCGCGGCTGTCGCCGGACGACGGGCACATCTCCGTGCTGCGGTCCGCCGCCCCGGCCCTGGAGTGGCTGCACTCCCTGGCCGGGGCGGCGTCCTAGCCCCCGGCGGAGAGGGCCGGGGTCAGGTCCGCTCCAGGTCGGGGCGCGGCAGCGGGGGCAGCGCCTGCTCGACCGCCTCGGCGACGGCCAGCAGCCGGGCGTCGGACGCGTCGGGCCCGACCAGCTCCAGGCCGATCGGCAGGCCGTCGCCCGACAGCCCGGACGGGACCGACAGGCACGGCAGGCCCGCGTTGCTCGCCGGGTCGGTGTTGCGGATGTAGGTGAGGAAGGTGTCGACGTCGCGGCCGTTCAGCTCGACCGTCCGGTCCGCGCCCGGCGGGCGGTGCGCCCGCGCGGGCAGCGGCGTCGTCGGGATGAGCAGCGCGTCCACCTCGTGCTCGGCGAAGTACCGGGCGTAGGCCGCGCGCAGCGCCGGGCGGTGCACGGTGAGCGCCTCCCGGTGGTCGGCGGCGGTGACCTGGTCCTCGTCCAGGACCGAGGCGAGCAGGTCGCGGACGTGGTCGGTGGCCGCCTCCTCCGCGAGCCCGCGCAGCGCCACCGGCGCCGCGTGCTGGTACAGGTACGCCGACAGCTCGCGGCCCACCTCGTACAGGACGAGCGCGAAGCTGACCGCCTCGTTGAGGCGCGCCAGGTCCGGCACGTCCTGCTCGACCAGCACCGCGCCCTGGGACGCGAGCTTGCCCAGCGCCTGCTCGGTCACGGTGGCGACGTCCGGGTCGAGGTCCTCGTAGAAGAACACCGACGGGACGCCGAGCCGCAGCCCGGCCAGATCGACGGTGAGGTCCGGGTCCGCGCCGGACGGGGCGCAGATCGCGTCCACCAGCCGGACGTCCGCCACCGAGCGCGCGATCGGGCCCGCCGTGTCGCGGGTCGAGGAGATCGGGACCATCCCGCGCCCGTCGTAGCGCCCGTGCGTGGGGCGGAACCCCACGCACCCGCACAGCGCGGCCGGGATGCGCAGGGACCCGCCGGTGTCGCCGCCGAGCCCGAACGGGACCAGCCCCGCCGCGACCCCGGCGGCGGTGCCGCCGCTGCTGCCGCCTGGAATGTGCCCGGCGTTGTAGGGGTTGCCGATCGGGCCGTAGGCGGGGTTGTTGCCCGTGATGTCCAGGGACAGCTCGCCCAGCGTCTGCTTGCCCATCAGCGTGCCGCCCGCGTCCAGGAGCCGCCGCGCGAGCGGCGCGTCGCGGCGGGGGCGCCAGCCGCGCAGCGCCGGGGTCGCGGCGGAGGTGGGGAGGTCGGCGGTGTCGTAGACGTCCTTGAGCGCGAACGGCAGCCCGTACAGCGGGCCGCCGCGCGGCCCGTCCGCGACCGCCCGCCGGATGCGGTCGGGGTCGTGCGTGACGTAGGTGTTCAGCCGGGTCAGCCGGGCCGTCCGGTCGATCAGCGCCTCCACGTACTCGGCGAGGTCCAACCCGCCCTCGCGGAGCAGCCGGACGGCGTCGACCGCCGACAGCCAGTGCAGCTCGTCCATCCCGCCCCCTACGACGCGACCGTGAGGGCGAGAACGGCGATGTCGGTCATGGTGTGCTCCCTTGCTGTGCGGGGGTGTTCTCGGTCAGCCACGCGTCGGCCCTGGCGAGCGTCGCGGCGCGGTCGAAGGTGTTGATCTGCTGGAGGACGTTCGTCGCGAGGAAGGCGGTCAGGTCGACGGGCTCGTCGAGCACGTCGGATTCGAGGAGGAGGTTCTGGGCGTTGGACCAGCGCGCGGGCCTGATCTCGCCGAAGGTACGGCCGTCGTAGGGGGTGAGGGTCCTGGAGAGTGCCGCGAGCAGGCCCCGGGCCTTCTCCGGTTCGGCCCACTCCTCGGGCGCCGCCTGCCGCGCGGCGGCCTCGGCGACCCTCGGGCGTTGGAGGCCGGCGTAGGTCCCCCGGGCCAGGGCACGGAAGAACCTCACCGGCACGTCGCTGTTCTCAAGTGTGCGCGCCCTCACAACGTAGCCTCCGACCGGCAGTTCTTCGAGGCCGGAGGGGGTGATGTCCCGAACCGGGAGCCCCGCGTCGTCGAAGGCGAAGAAGTCGGTGAGGGTCCCGGCGTAGGCCGCGATCCGTCCGGACTCCAGCGTCCGCGCCACCGCCGCGCTGCCCGGCCCGACCGTCGTCGTCTCGACGTCGTCGATCGACAGGCCCACCTTCTTCAGCGCGGCGGTGAGGTAGGCGCGGTCCTGGTCGGGGGAGGCGAGGCCGATGTTCCCGCCCCTGAGGTCGGCGACCGTCCGCACCGCGCTCCGCTCCGGGACGACGAGGCCGACGAGGAAGCCGTTGCCGCCCGTCCGCTCGTCGTAGGGGACGCGCAGGTCGGGCGTCCTGAGGGCCGCCGTCAGCGCGTCGCTCGCGGCGACGAGGCCGATGTCGGCCTTGCGCCCCTGGACCAGGCCCGCGATCGGGACGCTGTCGGCCACCGGGGCGATCTTGACGCGCAGGCCCTCGTCGGCGAAGAAGCCGAGCCGGTCCGCCAGCACCTCGTTGAAGGTGAACAGCGAGTTCGGCGCGGGGGTGGCGAGCGTGAGCGTCCCGTCCGCGCCGCCGGAGGTGGTGCCCGCGCCGCACGCGGTCAGCGCGACCGCCGTCAGCGCGGCGGTGAATGCGCGCCTCATGAGGTGCTCCTGTCCGCGGCCGCCAGGCGCCGCCGGACGCGCCGCTCCCGCGCCCGCGACCTGGCCGGGAGCCGCCCGGCGTGCCGCCAGAAGACGATCACGCGGTCCGCGCAGCCGACCGCGCCATAGAGCAGCAGGCCCATCCCGGTGACGACGGCGACCACGGCGAACGCGTCGTCCTGGTTGAGCTGCGAGCTGTAGCGCTGGACGAGGAACCCGAGCCCCTCCTGCGCGGACACGATCTCGGCGACGACCGCGCCCGCGAGCGCCAGCGTCAGCCCGATCCGCAGCCCCGCGAAGATCATCGGCGCGGCGGTGGGGAGCAGCAGGCCGGTGAAGGTCCGCCGCCGTCCGGCGCGCAGGGAGCGGAACAGCTCCTCGGCGTCGGCGTCCGGGTCGAGCATCCCGGTCAGGGTGTTCACGAAGACCGGGAAGAAGGCGACCAGCGCGGCGATCACGATCTTGGCGGTGGCGCCGAAGCCGAACGCGGAGATCAGGATCGGCGCGACCGACAGCATCGGGAGCACCTGGAGCGTGACCGCGTACGGGTAGACCATCCGCCGGACCACCGCCGACGTCCCGGCCGCGAGGGCGGTGCCGACGCCGAGCGCGGCGGCCAGGCCGAACCCGGCCAGCGTCTCGTAGAGCGTGGCCCGGAGGTGGCCCCAGACCAGGCCGGAGGCGAACAGGTCGCGGGTCGCGGCCGCGACGTCGAGCGGGCGGGGCAGGATCAGGTCGCTGACCCAGTGGCGGGTGTTCGCGAGATCCCAGAGGAGGAGGACGGCGGCGCCGAGCGCGGTCGGGGCGGTGATCCGGCCGAGTCCCGGGGCCGGAATCCTGGACGGCCGGGTCATGACGGCCGTCCTCCTTCGCTCCCGGACGGGCCGAGCGCGCGCCGCACGGTCAGCGCGAGCTCCTGGAACCGCTGCGAGTAGGCCATCTCGGGCGAGCGGGGCCGCTCCAGCGGGATCGGCACCTCGGCCGCGACCGTCCCCGGCCGGGACGTCATCACGATGACCCGGTCGGACATCAGCACGGCCTCGGAGATCGTGTGCGTGACCAGCACCGTCGCCGACGCCGTCCGCTCGTGGACCCGCAGCAGGTGCAGGTTGAGCGTCTCCCGGGTCAGCTCGTCGACCGCGCCGAACGGCTCGTCCAGGAGGCGGACGCCGGCCCCGGTCATCATCAGCCGCGCCAATGCGACGCGCTGCCGCATTCCGCCGGAGAGCTGGGAGGGGAAACCGTGCTCGAAACCTTCAAGATCGAACAGGGTGAGCAGCCGCATCGCCTCACGGACGTCGTCGTGGGTGACCCTGCGGCGGACGCGGATGGGGAGTAACACGTTCTCCAGCGACGTCTTCCAGGGGAGCAGCGCGGGCCGCTGGAACATCAGCCCGACGTCCTCGCGCGGCCCGGTGACCGGCTCGCCGTGGACCTCGACGGTGCCCTCCGAACCGGGGACGAGCCCGGCGATGACGCGCAGCAGCGTCGACTTCCCGCAGCCGGACGCCCCGACGATCGAGACGAACTCGCCCGGCGCCACGGAGAGGTCGAGGTCCCGCATCGCCTCGACGCCGCCCTCGAAGCGTTTGCCGACCCCGCGCAGCCGCACCGCGGCCCTCTCCACCGTCGCCGGCCGAGTCGCCGGTTCAGCCGAAGATGTCGGAGACACGGGCGTGGTCCTCCTCACCGAGCCGGATCGCCATGGCGTCGTGGACCGCGTCCCACTGCGCGAACGTGCGCGGCGCGACGATCGGCGCCGTCACCGCCGGGTGGTCGCGGAGCCAGGCCAGCGCGAGCCCCGAGACGCTGGTCGAGCGCTCCCACGCGATGTCGCGGAGCGCGGCGACCTTCGCCAGGTTCTCCGGGGAATGGAACCCCTTGTAGTAGAGGTCTCCGGCCACCGCGATCCGGCTTCCGGCCTCGGGGGCGTTGCCGTCCAGATAGCGCTCGGAGAGCACGCCGCCCGCCAGCGGGGAGAACGGCGTGTATCCGATTCCCTCCCTTCTCACCAGGGGGAGGAGTTCGGCCTCGTCCGCGCGGTCGAGCAGGTTCAGCCTGTTCTCGACCAGGGCGGGCCGGTGCAGTCCCCGCTCGTCCGCGACCCGCAGGACGGCCTCCAGCTTCGCGCGGTCCACGTTGCTGACCCCGTAGGCGCGGATCCGCCCTTCGTCCTGCGCCCGGCTGAACGCCTCGACGGTCTCCTCGACCGGCGTGACCGGGTCGGGGACGTGGGACAGGAACAGGTCCACGCGGCCGAGGCGCTCGATGCTGCGCGCCAGCCGCTTCTCGATGTGGCCCCGGGAGAGGTCGACGCCGCGCGACCCGTCCGGCCTGCTGATCAGGCCCACCTTCGTGGAGACGACCACGCCCTCGGGGCGGCGGTCGTGCAGCCAGCGCCCGACGGTCTTCTCGCTCTCGCCGCCGCCGTAGGAGTCGGCGGTGTCGATCGTGTCGATGCCGAGGTCCCATGCCTCGTCGAGGCGCTGGAGGCCCTGCTCGGGGGTCAGCCCGTGCCCGCGGGTGCTCGCGGACGCGCCGACGCCGCCGATGGAGCCGGCGCCGAACACGAACTCGCTGATCCGGATCCCGGACGTGCCGAGGGGGAGCGTGCGCATGATCCTGGTTCCTTTCTTCCGTGGCGTTCTCAGTCGATCGTCGAGAGCGTCTCGACGGCGGCGGCGTGCAGCGCGGGCGCGGCGGCGAGGAAGTCGGCGCTGCCCGGGGTCCACGGCCGGCCGCGGGTGTCGGTGACGACGCCGCCCGCCTCGGCGACCAGCAGCGCGCCCGCGAGCAGGCCGGAGCGCACCTGGCTGAACTGCCAGAACGCGTCCATCCGCCCGGCCGCGACGTGCAGGAGCTGGAGCGTCGCGGGCACCGAGACCCGGACCACCATCGCGGTGTCGAGCATCGCCGTGACCGACGCGCCGATGCGGGCGAAGGTCTCGGCGCTCTCGCCCGGCCTGGCCTGGCCGGTGCCGACGAGCGCGCCGTCCAGGCGCCGCTTGGGGGAGGGCCGCAGCGGCGCGCCGTCGCGGAACGCGCCGCCCGACCGGACGGCGGTGTAGGTCTCGCCGCTCGGCGGCAGGTGCACGGCGGTGAGGACGGGGACGTTGTCGCGCACCAGCGTCGCGGTGACGCCCCAGTCGGCGATCCCGTGGACGTGGTTGACGTTGCCCTCGACCGGGTCGGTCACCCACCACTCGCCGCCGGGCAGCGGGCCGCCCTCCAACTCGTCCTCGACCCATCCGGCGCCCGGGCGCAGCCGCGTCAGCTCCGGCCGCAGGATCGCCAGCGCCGCCTCGTCGTTGGCGTGGATCCCGGCCACCACCTCCTCGCGTCCCGCGAGGTGGGCGGTCGTGTCGAAGCGCCCGGCCAGGTGCGCCCCCGCCGCCTGGACCGCCGCCGCGACCTGCGCCACCAGCGCCCGGTCCTCCTCGTACGCGGCGGTCCCGGCCGCCGCCTGTTGTTCGATCCGCATGTCCCACTCCTTCGTTCGGGTCGGTGAGCCCGACAGTAGGAGCGGTTCGCGGCTGTGACCAGTGCATGTTTGGTAGGGCTAGATTTACTCCGGTGCACTTGGATCTGAATCTGCTGACCGCGCTGGACGCCCTGCTGGAGGAGAACAGCGTCGCCGCCGCGGCCGAACGGCTGAACCTCTCCGCGCCCGCCATGAGCCGCACGCTCGGCCGGATCAGGCGCGTCACCGGCGACCAGATCCTCGTCCGCACCGGCCGGACGATGATCCCGACACCGCACGCGCTGGCGATCCGCGCCGAGGTCCACGACCTCGTCCAGCGGGCGCGCGGCGTCCTGGAACCCGAGCGCGAACTCGACCTCGCGAACCTCTCGCGGGTCTTCACCGTGCGCGGGCACGACGCGGTCATGACGGCGATCGCGCCCGACCTGCTCGGCACCGTCCGCGAGCGGGCCCCCGGCGTCGCGGTCCGGCTGCTCGGCGAGGCGGCCGGCGACACCAGCGACCTGCGGCACGGGCGGGTCGACCTGGAGATCGGCGCCGCCGAGCCGGACCCGCCCGAGATCACCCATGTGACCGTCGGGCACGACCGGCTCGTCGCGGTGCTCGGCCCCGGCCACCCGGCCGGGGAGGGCGAGCTGACGCCCGCGCGGTTCGCGGGGGCCGACCACGTCCTCGTGTCGCGGCGGGGCAGGCTCCGCGACCCCGTCGACCGGGTCCTGGAGGAGCGGGGGCTGCGCCGCCGCGTCGTCGCGTCCGTGCCGACGAGCACGGCGGCGCTGTACCTGGTCGCGCGCAGCGAGCTGGTCGTCGCGGTGCCCGAGCGGATGTGCCGCCCGACGCTGCGCGTCCTCGGGCTCCGCACCCGGCCGCTGCCGTTCGACCTGCCGCCGGTGCCGATCGTCCTGGCCTGGCACCAGCGCTACGACAACGACCGGGCGCACGCGTGGCTGCGCGCCCGCATCCGCGAGGCGCTCGCCTTCGACGACCGCGCTAGCGGGTGATGCCCTCCCGGACGCGGCGCGCCGCCGCCACCAGGTTCCGCAGCGACGCCTCCGCCTCCGGGTAGGCGCGGGTCTTCAGCCCGCAGTCGGGGTTCACCCACAAGCGGCCGGGCTCCACGACCCGCAGCGCGCGCCGCAGGTTCTCCTCCATCTCCTCGGCCGACGGGACGCGCGGCGAGTGGATGTCGTAGACGCCCGGCCCGATGCCGTTCGCGTATCCGGCGGCGCGCAGGTCGGCGACCAGCTCCATGTGGGAGCGGGCCGCCTCGACGCTGGTCACGTCCGCGTCCAGCGCGCCGATCGCCTCGATGATCTCGCCGAACTCCGCGTAGCACATGTGCGTGTGGATCTGGGTGGCGTCCGCGACGCCCGAGGTCGCGAGCCGGAACGCGCCGACCGCCCAGTCCAGGTAGGCGTCGTGGTCGGCGCGGCGCGGCGGCAGCAGCTCGCGCAGCGCGGGCTCGTCGACCTGGATGATCCCGATCCCGGCGGCCTCCAGGTCGGCGACCTCGTCGCGCAGCGCCAGCGCGACCTGCCGGGCGGTATCGGCGAGCGGCTGGTCGTCGCGGACGAACGACCAGGCCAGCATCGTGACCGGGCCCGTCAGCATGCCCTTCACCGGCCGGTCCGTCAGCGACTGCGCGTAGGCGGCCCACTCCACCGTCATCGGACGCGGCCGGGCGACGTCGCCGTGCAGGATCGGCGGCCGGACGCAGCGCGTCCCGTAGGACTGCACCCAGCCGTGCTCGGTCGCGGCGTACCCGTCGAGCTGCTCGGCGAAGTACTGCACCATGTCGTTGCGCTCGGGCTCGCCGTGCACGAGCACGTCCAGGCCCAGCTCCTCCTGCAACGCGATGACGTGCGCGATCTCCTCGCGCATCGCCGCGGTGTAGGCGGCCGCGGACAGCCGCCCGGCGCGGCGGTCGGCGCGGGCCCGGCGGATGCTCGCGGTCTGCGGGAACGACCCGATCGTGGTCGTCGCCAGCTCGGGCAGGCCGAGCGCGTCCCGCTGGGCGGCGAAGCGCGCGGCGCGGTCGCCCCGGCGCGCCTCCGCGAGTCCGCTCGCGAACCCGTCCAGGCGCTCGCGGACGCGGGGGTCGGCCGCCGCCGGGGCCCGCCCGCCGCTCTCGTCCGGGACGTGCTCGCGCAGCGCCCGGCCGAGCGCGACGACCTCGCCGACCTTCTGCCGGGCGAACGCGAGCCGCTCCCGGACGTCCGGCGCGAGCGCCTCCTCCGCGTCCAGGTCGAGCGGGACGTGCAGCAGCGAGCACGACGTGCCCACCACGACCCGGTCGCACAGCCCGAGCAGCGCCGCGCAGACGGCCTTGGCCCGGCGCCGGTCGGCGCGCCACACGTTGCGGCCGTCCACGACGCCCGCGACGACGGTCTTGCGCGGCAGCCCGGCGACCGAGGCGAGCACGTCCAGGTTCTCCGGGCCCGCGACGAAGTCCAGGCCGACGGCCTCGACGCGGGACCCGGCCAGGGCGCGCAGCGACGCGGCGCCGACCGTCCCGAAGTAGGTCGCCACCAGCAGGCGCGGCCGGCTGGGCAGCGCGCCGAGCCGCTCGTAGACGCGGGCCAGCGCGGCGACCTCCTCCTCGCTCCGGTCGGCGACCAGGGCGGGCTCGTCGAGCTGCACCCACGCCGCCCCCGCGCCCGACAGCCGCTCCAGCAGCTCCGCGTAGACCTCGACCAGGTCGTCCAGCAGGTCGAGCGGGCGGAACCCCTCCGGCGCGTCCGGCGCGGCCTTGGCCAGCAGCAGGTAGCTCAGCGGCCCGACCAGCACCGGCCGTGTCTCGATGCCGAGTTCTTTGGCCTCCCGGTACTCCGCGACCGGCTTGGCGGCGGGCCCGTCGGCCAGCCGGAACCGGGTGCCGAGCCCCACCTCGGGGACGATGAAGTGGTAGTTGGTGTCGAACCACTTGGTCATCTCCAGCGCCGGGAGGTCCCGCGCGCCGCGCGCCATCGCGAAGTACCGGTCGAGGCCGGACAGGTGCCGGTAGCGGTCCGGGACGGCGTCGACCAGCACGCTCGTGTCGAGCACCTGGTCGTAGAAGGAGAACGTGTTGGAGGGGACCGCGTCGAGCCCGGCGTCGCGCAGCGTCCGCCACGTCCGGGCGCGCAGGTCGGCGCCGGCGCGCTCCAGGGCGGCGGCGTCGAGGCGCCCGGCCCAGTGCTCCTCGGTGGCGAACTTCAGCTCGCGCCGCTCACCGATGCGCGGGTATCCGAGGATCGTCGTGTTCATGGCAGCTTCCCTCGCTGAGCCACAGTGCGGAGACGCGAAGGGGGGACGGCCAGGTGCGCGCGCCGCCGGCCCTCCCGCGAGGCCGCAGACCACCGCGCGCCGGGCGGCGCGCGGGTGGAGGCAGGTCTTCGGACTCGCGGGCGCCGCTTCCCTGAGGAAGCGCCCTACTGGCCGTCGCTTCCCAGGCCCGGAGGCCCAGTGCGTGTTGACGGCGGTCGTTCCCGCTCACCGCTGCGGGGCAGTCCCGGATTCGCACCGGGTTCCCTCTTGCGACGCTCGCACCCGTGCGGGGACGAGCGAACCATCCACGTTCCCGAGTGTAGCCAGAAGAGGGGCGGCCCTCATGCTCGTGGGCCGCCCCTCCTGCGCCGCGCCGCGGCTCAGTAGGCGATGCAGGTGGCCATCGCGTTGGTCGCGGTTCCGGCGATGATCAGCGCCGTGGTGATCCCGGTCATGACGGCGAGACGCGTCTTGCGCATGCGGTGCCCCTTCGTTGTTGATCTTGGTATTTCATGATCATTCTTGGCGGCGGCGACCGTCAAGGGGTATCCGCGGGCGTTGACTTCGGGCGGGGGCGGGCACAGGATCGACGGGATGGCTGAGCCGGTGCGGCTGCTGGTGGTGGGCAGCGTCAACATGGACCTGACGGTCACCGTGCCGCGGCTGCCCGGGTGCGGCGAGACCGTGCTGGGCTTCGAGGCGACCCACGGGCCCGGCGGGAAGGGCGCGAACCAGGCGGTGGCCGCGCGGCGGCTCGGCGCCGCCGTCCGCATGGCCGGGCTGGTGGGCGACGACGCGCACGGCGCGGAGCTGCGCGCGGCCCTCGCCGCCGAGGGCGTCGACGCGTCCGGCGTCGGCGTCGCCCCCGGGGCGGCGACCGGCATCGCCATGATCATGGTCAGGCCGGACGGCGACAACGCGATCGCGGTCGCGCCCGGCGCCAACGCGGCGCTCGGCCCCGACGTGCGCCAGGCCGTGGCGGGCGGCGGGTCCGCGCTGCTCCTGCAACTGGAGATCCCGGTGGCGGCCTGCGAGGCCGCCGCCGAGGAGGCGCGGCGGCACGGCATGCTCGTGGCGCTGAACGCGGCGCCCGCCCCGGCGGTCGTGGACGCGCCGGTGGCGCGGCTGCTCCGGCTGGTGGACCTGCTGATCGTCAACGAGGGCGAGGCGGCCGCGCTGGGCGGGGACGGGACCGCCGCCGGGCTGCGGCGGCTCGGCCCTGACCGGGTGGTCGTGACCCTCGGCGCGGACGGTGCCGCCGGGGCCGACGCCGAGGGCGCGTTCCAGGTCGCGGCGTTCCCGGTGCCGGCGGTCGACGCGGTCGGCGCCGGCGACGCCTTCTGCGCCGCGCTGACCGTGGGGGTCGCGGCGGGCCTGCCGCTGCGCGCGGCCGCGCGGCGGGCGTGCGCGGCGGGCGCCCTCGCCGTGACGCGGCGCGGCGCGCAGGGCTCGCTTCCGCGCGCCGCCGACGTCGACGCGCTGCTCGACCGAAGTTGATCTTGATATGCTCGAAGGAGCCGTTCGCGCACGTGGCGTGGGCGCCGCTCCCGGCCCCCGCCATCGCCCGCCGGAGGGGGACCGATGAGAGCGCTGCCCTACGTCCCCTTCGGCCCCGGTCTCGACGACCGGCCGCACGTGTTCGTCGACGGGCTCCGCACCCCGCGCACCGTCCTGGAACTCAGCCACTGGCCGGGCAACCGGACCCCCGCCCACCTGAAGGACGACGTCAGCACCCAGTCCGTCCTGCGCCTGCTCGGGCTGCCGGAGGCCGAGCGGGCGGAACTGCTCGCGGACGCGAGCGCGGTCACCTGCGACCACTACGACGTGGACGGGCTCCTGAGCGTTCTGTGCCTGGTCAGCCCCGACTTCACGGCCCGGCACCGCGACCTGCTCGCACGGACGGCGCTGTGCGGCGACTTCGACGTCCACACCGGCGAGGAGCCCGTGCGCGCGTGCCTGGCGCTGCTGGCGGCCGAGCGCGAGATCAGCGCCGCGACGGAGTTCCGGTCGGTCGGGCAGGCCACGACGGCGCTGTTCGCCGGGATGCTGGAGGTCGCCGAGGAGTGCCTGCTCGACCCCGGTGCCTGGCGCGACGGCTGGGCCGCCGAGTGGGAGGACGTGGAACGTTCGATGCGCTCCCCGGTCGAGATCGAGGAGCGGGGCGACCTGGCGGTCTTCGAGGACACCGCCGAGCCGCTGCACGAGTACGCCGTCCACGCGCGCACGGAGGCGGGCCACGTGCTGCGGCTCCGCGCCGACGGCCGGCACAGCCTCCGCTTCCGGTACGAGAACTTCGTCGATCTGCGGTCGCGGCGTCCCGGCCCGCGTGTCCGGGGCGATCTCCTCGCGCGCGAACTCAACATGTTGGAACGTGACGGGACCTGGTTCTGCGAGTCACCGGCCACCGCGACGCCGCTGCTCCAGCTGTACTCGCCCGCCGAGGTCCCCGCGCCGAGCAGCCTCGGCATGGACGAGGTCCGCCGCGTGGTCCTCGCCTTCTTCGACGCCGCCCGCACGGACGGGTCGCTGCTGTGGCGCTCGCACGCGGGCTGGCTGGACGAGGCGCCCGGCACCCCGCCGTCCAAGGAGACCGCATGAGGGTGGAGGGGCTGCGCGGACGGCTGGCCGAGGAGGGCGTCGTGCGGTTGGACACCGCGCGCGGGCCCTACGTCGCCCGGCTGGCCGGGGGGCGGCCGGTGGTCCACGGCGCGCTGTGCCCGCACCGCGGCGGCCCCCTCGAAGACGCCTACCTGGTCGAGGGGATGCTGATCTGCTCCTGGCACCGCTCGACCTTCCGGGCCGGGGACGGCCGCGCGGTCTACGGGCCGGCCTGCGCGGACCTCGACGTCGTCCCGGCGCGGTTCGACGGCGACGACCTGGTCGTCGAGTGGCCGGAGGGGCCGTCCGGTGCCTGACCCGGCGGTGGCGCGGGTGGCGGGGCTCGCCGACCGCGCGGCGGCGGAGCGCGCCCCGGCCTGGCTCGACCTCGTCCGCCGCTACGGCGAGTGGGAGCTGGCGGAGGCGGCGGAGGCCGCCGTCCGCGTCCTGCGGTCGGCTGACCCCGGGGCGGAGACACGGGTGCACCGCGCGCTGCTGACCCCGCCTCCGGCCAGGCCCGACGCGGGAGGCGTCGTCCGGCTGCTGCTGTGCTGCGCCGCCGCGTCCGACGTGCGCGACCTGGGCGGCCTGCCCGGCGAACCGGCGCTCGGCGACGTCGCCGTGATCGAGCCGCTCGTCCAGCTCCAGTGCTACGCGGGCGACCTCCTCGGCGGCCGCGATCCCGTCGCGGTGCTCGGCGGGGTGCCGGAGTGATCGGCCGGTGGCGGGACGTCCGCGCGCAGGGCCGGGCCGTCGCGCTCGGGCTCCTCGGCGTCCGCCCGCGCGGCGGCCTCGCGGCGGCGTTCGGCGGCGACCCCCGGGAGCTGTTCGAGTTCCTCCTCGGGTTGCGCCTCGCGCTCCCGCTGACCGGCGGGGACGCGGCGGCGCTCGCCGACCTGCTGGGCGTGCTGAACGTCCGGCTCGCCGCGCGGCTGAGCGTCGTCCGCGCGCCGGACGGCACGCTGACCGCCCGCGACGAGCACCCGGTCGGCCTCCGCTGGACGGGCGCGGCGCGCGGTGTCTCGCCCGCCGAGTACGCGCTGCTGGCGGGGCGCCCGCCACGGGAGCGGTCCCGGCTCGGCGTGGAGCCGCCGCTGATCGTCCTGCCCACGGCGGGACGGGCCGCCGACGTCCGCGCCGCCCTCGCCGCGCACTGCGAGGTCATGCTGCGCCACGGCCACGGCGGCCTGCGGATCGTCGTCGCCGACGACGCGCCCACCCCGGACGCGGCGCGCGAACTGGACGCCGTCTGCGCTCGGGCGCGGCGCGAGTCCGGGTTCCGGGTGACGCGGTTCGGGGAGTGGAACGCGGACGGCCGCTTCGGGGCGAAACAGGTGTTCCGCCGCCGCATGGCCGTCCACGGCGCCCTGCGGGCGTGCGCCGAGCGCACGTTCGCCCCGGGGCTGCCCGGCACCGCGAACGCGGTCTTCGCCGCGTTCGCGGGCCGCGACATCGTCTGGCTCGAACAGGACGCGACGCCCTGGGCGCCGACGACCCCCGCCCGGCCCGGCGGCGGCCCGCGCCCGTTCGTCGACGTCATGGACGGCGCGTCCGCGCCGGTCAGACCGCAGCCCGTGGACGTCCTGCACGTGATCGACCGGCTCGCCCACGCGGCGCCCCTGGAGGCCAGGCCGCACGAGACCCACTCGGTCACCTACGAGGACACCGACTTCACCCATCTCGGGCCGGCCTCGTCCGCGAGCCATCCGCTCCCGGGGATGGTGCACTTCCACACCTGCGGGCATCCCGACTTCCGGGCGCGCGCGAGCCACCACCTCGCGCTCGACCCCGGCACCCCGGAGCCCGCTCGGCGGAGCCTGCTGTCGGGCGGGCTGCCGATGCGGCGCCTGCTCGCCGACCCGCCGCCGACGGTGTCGCTGCGGCGCTGGACGTCGGCGTTCGGAACGGTCCTCGGGCTGCCCGCCCGCCGCACCCCGGGCCCGCCGACGATGTGGGCGACCTCGGCGCGGCTGGTCGACATCGCGGTCGGCGACCTGATGGCCGCGCTCGGCGTCCCCGGCTGCGTCGCCGGGACGGGCCTGTGGCACGACCGGGGCGAGGTCACCGACTCCGGACGCGGCGAGCTGTCGTCCTACCTCTTCCGCGAGGAGCTGCTGTGGCCGCTGCTGCACGCGTCCCGGGAGGCGCTCGGCGAGGTCGGCGCGGCGCCCGGCGATCCCGGATACCCCGGCTACCCGGCCTGGCTGCGCGCCGCCGGTGACGCGGTGGCCGGACGCGCCGGACGCGGCGGCATCGTCCCGGCCGCGCTCGGGCACGCCCTGTGGGCGGAGCTGCGCGCCGACGTCCGCCGGGCGCGCCGGTCGCCGCACGCGGAGATCCGCGCCTACGGCGACGCCCTCGCCGAGCGGGCGGGGGAGACCCTCCGTCGCACCTGGCGGGAGCACCACGCGCGGATGGAGGCGGCGGCCGTGGCCGAGCTGGTCCACTACGCCGACCAGCTCCGGTTCTGGTCCGCGCTCGCCGAGCGGGGCCCGGACCGCGCGGACGGCGGCGCCGCCGGCGACGACGATCGGACCGAGGACGTGAGGACGGTGCCCGGATGAGCCCCGACGTGCAGGCCCGCGTGCTGGTGGTCAGCCCGCACCGCGACGACGAGGCGATCGGCTGCGGCGGGACGATCAGCCTGCACGCCGACCGGGGCGACCTCGTCCACGTCGTCCACCTGAGCGGGCTCGGCGGCGCGAGCCTCGCGGAGGCGCGGGAGGCCGGGCGGCGGCTCGGGGTCGCGGGCATCTCCACGCTGTCGGCGCCCGAGACGCAGCTCACCGCCGACCGCGCGCTGCTGACCGAGCTGGTCGCGGTGTTCCGCGAGTTCCGTCCCGGCATCGTGTACGCGCCGCACGCGGACGAGGACGACCCGGCGCACCGCGTGGCGGCCGAGCTGGCCCGCGAGGCCCGCTGGATCTCCGCCTACCCGATCCTGCCGGAGGCCGGGCCCGCGCTGGAGGAGCCGCCCGCCGTCGTCTACGAGTTCGAGGTGTGGACGCCGATCGCGCGCCCGTCGGTCTTCGTCGACATCACGGCCGTCCGCGACCGGAAGGCCGGCGCGCTCGCCGCCTACGCCTCGCAGCTCGCGCACAACGAGTGGATCGACGGGGCCCTCGGCCTCAACCGGTACCGGGGCGTGACGTCGGGACACGGCGAGTTCGTCGAGGCGTTCTCCGTGCTCCGCACGACCCATTCCCGCCTCTGATCGCGATTTCCCTGGTCAAAGGCGGAGGGCGGTGGCCGGGAACGGCCGCGAACGCGGACGTACGGGGCAGAGGGTTGACGTCGGAAGATCTGATAGTAAAGTTTCCTATAAGAAGGTCGCTCCGCGCCCCGCCCCCCGCCCTCGCTCCACACGCGGACCGCCCCGCCGCGTGAATCCCCCGAAGGACGTGATCAGGTGCGCCGATTCCTGGCACCGCTCGCCGCCCTCTCGCTCGCGGCCGGAATGCAGCTGGCCGCCCCGCAGCTCGCCTCGGCCTCCGCTACGCAGTGCGCGACCCCCTGGAACTCCTCGGCCGTCTACACCGGCGGCGCCGGGGTGTCCTACAACGGACACAACTGGAAGGCCAAATGGTGGACGCAGAACCAGGCGCCCGGCCAGGACCTGGTCTGGGCCGACCAGGGCGCCTGCGGCGGAACGCAGGAACCCCCGCAGACCGGTGACTTCGTGGTCGGCCAGACGCAGTTCGAGCAGATGTTCCCGAGCCGCAATTCCTTCTACACCTACAGCGGCCTGACCACCGCCGCCAAGGCATATCCCGCGTTCGCGGGAACCGGCAGCGACACCGTCAAGAAGCAGGAGGCCGCCGCCTTCCTGGCCAATGTGAACCACGAGACGGGCGGCCTCGTCTACATCGTCGAGCAGAACACCGGGAACTACCCGCACTACTGCGACAGGAGCCAGCCCTACGGCTGCCCCGCCGGCCAGGCCGCCTACTACGGGCGCGGCCCCATCCAGCTCAGCTGGAACTTCAACTACAAGGCCGCCGGCGACGCGCTCGGCATCGACCTGCTGAACAACCCCTACCTGGTGGAGCGGGACGCGGCGGTGGCCTGGAAGACCGCGCTCTGGTACTGGATGACCCAGGACGGCCCCGGCACGATGACCCCGCACGAGGCGATGGTCAACGGCCGCGGCTTCGGTGAGACGATCCGCAGCATCAACGGCGGCCTGGAATGCAACGGCGGCAATCCAGGCCAGGTGGAAAGCAGGGTGAACGCCTACAAGAAGTTCACCCAGCTCCTCAACGTCCCGCCGGGCGACAACCTGTACTGCTGACCACAGGCAGACGGGATTAACCGTTCCCGGTGGCGGACCCCTCGTCCGCCACCGGGAACTGTTCTTCTCCGTTCAGCCGGTCATCCGGGGTCGGCCGTCGATGCGCGGGAATGACGCCGCGGCCACGGTCATGGCGGCGTCGACGAACGCGGCGACCGGCCTGGAACGGCAGTCGCGCGGCCAGGCGATGCGGAGTTCGGACGGCGCGAGGTCGGTGACCGTCCGGTACGCGATGCCCGGCCGGGGGTAGCGCCGCGCGAGCGACACGGGCAGGAACCAGATGATGTCGCCCAGCTCGACCAGGTTGAAGATCTGCGCCAGGTCCCACGAGCGGGCCCCGCGCGGCGGCGACATCCCGGCCCCCTCCCGGCCGGACGGGCGGCCCTCCATGTCGGCGAACGTGCCGTCGGGGAGCGACCGGCCCGCGAGGTCGGCCAGGCGCAGGGACGCGCGGGCGGCCAGCGGGTCGCCCGCCGCCATCGCGACCAGGCGGGGCTCGGTCAGCAGCGGCTCGGAGTCCAGGCCGTGCCGGTCGAAGGGGGCGGGCAGGATCGCGACGTCCGCGCGGCCGTCGCGGAGCGCGGGGTCCTGGTCGCCGCGCCCGCCCAGCGTCAACTCCACCGGCAGCGCCGCCTCGTGCGGCTGGTACGCGGCGAGGATCAGGGGCAGCAGCCCGGCGTCGTAGTCGGCCTTGAGCGCGAGGCGCAGGCTCGGCGCGGGGCGCCCGGCGTTGCGGGCGCGCCGGTCGGCCGCCGCGACCGCGTCGAGCGCCGTCCGGGCGTCGCGGAGCAGCGCCTCCCCGGCGGGGGTCAACTCGACCCTGCGCGTGGTGCGCTCCAGCAGCCGCACGTCGAGATGGCGCTCCAGGGTCCGGATCGCGCGCGACAGCGGCGGCTGCGCCATGCCGAGCCGGTCGGCCGCGCGCCCGAAGTGCAGCTCCTCGGCCACGGCGACGAAGTAGCGGAGCTGCCGCACCTCCAGATCACTCATATCGCCAGGGTATCAATCGGGATCGGATCGGTCCTTCAGGTCGGCCGCGCCGCCGGGTTGACTGGCCTTGCCTTTCCACGGGATCGCCATTCCATGCGATGGCAGTTCCGAAATGGCAATTATCCTTTCACCCCTCGGAGGTAATCGTGATCGTGGTGACGGCGCCGACCGGCCAGATCGGGCGGCAGCTCATCGACCTTCTCCTTTCCGCCGGCGAGCCGGTGCGCGTGATCGCGCGCGACCCGTCCCGCCTGGCGCCGCGGGTCCGCGCCCGCGTCGAGGTCGTGGCGGGCTCGCACGGCGACCGCGATGTCGTCGATCGGGCGTTCACGGGCGCCGACTCGGTCTTCTGGCTCGTACCGCCGGACTATCGCACCGAAAGCCTCGCCGCCGCCTATCTGGATTTCACCCGTCCGGCGTGCGAGGCGATCGTGGCGCGAGGCGTCCGGCGCGTGGTGGGGGTGTCGGCCCTCGGACGCGGCGTCACCGGCAAGGCCGGGCTCGTGTCCGCGTCGCTGGCGATGGACGACCTCATCGCTTCCACGGGCGTCGCCTACCGCGCGCTCGCGATGCCCTCGTTCATGGACAACCTGCTCCGCGACGCGGAGTCGATCGCCGGCCGGGGAGTGTTCTCCGGAATGGCGCTGGGCGACCGCAAGGTCCCGGCCTGCGCCACCCGCGACATCGCCGCCGTCGCCGCCGGGCTGCTGCGCGACACCACCTGGACCGGCAATGCGGACGTTCCCGTCCTCGGCCCCGAGGATCTGACCATGCACGACATGGCGCGGATCATGTCCGAGGTGCTGGGGCGGCCCGTCCGCTACGAGGAGGTCCCGGCGGAGACGTTCCGGGCCGGGCTGCTCGCGCACGGGATGTCCGCGGCGATGGCCGAGGGCATGGTCGAGATGATGGCGGCCAAGAACGCGGGCCTCGACAACGCCGCGCCGCGCACGCCCGGCTCGTCCACCCCCACGACCTTCCGCCAGTGGTGCGAGGAGGTTCTGAAGCCGGCCGTGGAGGGTGTCGGCGCCCGGCCGTAGTGTCGGGGTATGTCGCGGCGACGGTTCGATCAGGCCATGCAGCTCATGCGCAAGAGTGACCCCCAGGTCAGCGAGGACGCGTTCGACTTCCTGCGCGAGCACGCCGACGCCTATGTCGAGGAGCTGATCGCCGAGTTCGCGGCCGAGCGCGACGACCACGGCCTGCGCTGCTGGCTGCTGGAGCTGATCGCCGAGGCCCGCTCGCCGAGCGCGCTGCGGGTGTTCCGCGACGAGTTGGAGAGCATGGACGAGTCGCTGCGCTTCTGGGCCGTCCGCGGCCTGGAGATGCTCGACACCCGCGAGGCGGAGCGCGTGCTCGACGAGGCGCGCGAGAACGGCTGGATCTCCTGACGGCCACCGCCCATGACCGGCCTGCCGGCCCGCGCGGCCGGGAGGCCGTCATGCGCGGTCAGGTGCCGCTGATCTCCTTGGAGAGTTCGCAGCAGCACCTCCCGCCGTCAGAGCAGTCGCGGCCGTGCTTCCCGGCGCCCGCGAACGCGGCGGGCGCCGCGCCCGCGGCGGGCCGTTCGTAGACGACCCGGCCGCCGAGCAGCGTCGTGGTGACCGGGAGGTCGGCGAGGTCGTGCGGGTCGACCCGAAGGACGTCGCCGCCGAGGACGCAGACGTCGGCGGCCATGCCCGGTTCGAGCGTGCCCTTCCAGCGCTCCGCGTGGTCCTGCCACGCCGCCTCGCGGGTGTAGGTGGCGAGGCCCTGCGGGACCGTGATCCGCTCGGCCTGCCCCGCGACGCCGCCGTCCGCGCCCTCGCGCAGGGCGGCCGTCATCACCCCGCGCAGCCAGTGCGGCTCCACGACCGGCGCGTCCGACCCGGACGTGACATGCACGCCCGCGCCGATCGCGCTGCGGTAGGGCCACTGGTACTCGGTCAGCTCGCGGCCGATGATCGTTTCGAGGACGCGGCCCTGGAGGTAGAGGATCTCCGCGTTCAGGTTCGCGCCGATGTCGTGGCGCGCCATCGTCCGCAGCGTCCTGGCCGACGGGAAGTTGCAGTGGATCACGTAGTGGCGCAGGTCGGCGCGGTGCCGCGTTGATCTGACGTACCCGGCGACGACCGCGTCGGTGCTCCCGTCGCCGCACGAGTGCGTGCCGACCTGGAGGCCCGCGCGCGAGGCCAGCTCGATCATCTCGTGCAGGTTCGCGAGCTGCTCGCCGGCGGTCGCGCCGTCGATGGTGAGGCGCCCGTTGGAGCCGTCGAGGTAGGGCTTGTTCATCCACGCGGTCCGGAACCGGGGGATGCCGTCGGCGAAGATCTTCACGCCCGCGACGCGCAGCACGCGGGGATCGACGTCCCGCGACGGCCGGTACCGGTCGAGGACGTCGCGGAGCGTCCGCGGCCCGGTGCCGCTGCCGAGCAGCGCGGTGATCCGCATCGGCAGTCGGCCCGCGCGCGCCTTCTCCGCGTAGAGCGCGAGCGTGTCGAGGTCGATGCCCGGCTCGGTGAGGCTCGTGACGCCCCTGGAGTGCAACCGGGCGATGGCCGCGTCGATGGCCGTCGAGCGCTCGTCGCGGGTGAACGGCGGTACCACGTTCCGGACGAGGCCCTGCGCCGTCTCCCGCAGGACGCCCGTCGGCTCCCCGTTCGCGTCCCTGTCGATGACCCCGCCCGGCGGCGGGACGGTGTCGCGGGTGATGCCCGCCTTGCGCAGGACGGCGGTGTTCACCGAGGTCGCGTGCCCCGAGAAGTCGTTGAGGATCACCGGATGGCCGCCCGAGACCGGGTCGATGTCGGCGGCGACCGGGGTGCGGGGCAGCACGAGCTCCTGCCAGCCTCGCCCGCGGATCCACGAGTCCGGCGTGGACGCCGCGCCCGCGGCGGCGCGGATGGCGGCGACCAGTTCCTCGATCGTCCTCGTGTCCACGTCGACGTTGAACGGCGGGACGCTCAGCCCGTGCGAGCCCAGGTGCAGGTGCGAGTCGTTGATCCCCGGCAGGACCGTGCCGCCGCCCGCGTCGAGCAGCCGCGTCCGGCGGCCGGTGTGGCGGCGCATGTCCCGGGCCCGCCCGACGGCGAGGATCCGCCCGTCCCGGATGGCGACCGCCTCGGCCTCGCGGAGGTGCTCGTCGAGCACGAGCACCTTCCCGTTGTGGATGACGAGGTCGGCGTCGCCGCTCCGCTCGCCGTCCGCGTGCGCGGTCCCGGCGGGCAGCACTCCTACGGCGGCCGTTCCGGCGGCCACGGCCGCGGCTCCGTGCAGGACCTGGCGGCGGTCGATTCCAGGGGTCATGTCGGGCTTCTCCTTAGGGCAGGGGTCGATGACCTCAGAGCGCTCCCGTAGGGGGTGGGGCGGTCTCGGCGGAGAGGGGCCGAGCCGTGGGATGAGCCGGTGGGGGGTGGGCCGACGGGGTAGGGCCGGTAGAAGCCGGTGGGGTCAGGCGCGGGGGCGCGACCCGCCCGCGCGCGGCGGCGCGGGGGAGACCGGTGGGGGTGTCGAGGGCGGCATGTCCGGGACCTCCCTGGGCGGATGATCGCGGCGGGTGAGCACAGTCTCCTTACTGCTGTTGATGAAGTCAACAGTTGACTTCCGGCCCTCCTTCACGGCGGCCGGTGGGTGCCCGATCGGCCATGTCGCCGTGAGGGCGGATCGAGCTGGGGAAATGCCCTCGGGGTCGTCCGGTTCGAGTGGCTTGAAAAGGTGCCGGTCAGACGGTTCACGACTGGGTGTTGTCATCGTCATCAAACGCGCGCACCATGCGAGGTGGGGGCGGCGCTTTCGCGTCCGGGGCGGGCGCACCCCCTTGACCGCCCCTGCTCGGTCATGCACACTCGCTTCAACTGGCGCACAAACGTGCGACAGGCGAACCTTCCTTCCCTGACATCCGTCCGGCTGAAACGAGTCCCATGACCTCCCATGAGGCGGCGCGGGGCGGCAGGAGGCTCGCCGCCCCGCCGCATCCGAACCCCACGGCTCCCGTTCTGGCGCTGCCGCCGCTGAGCTGCGACGCGCACTGCCACATCTTCGGGCCCGGCGACGTCTTCCCCTACCCGGAGGACCGGGCGTACGACACGCCCGACGTCACCAAGGAGGACCTGCGCCGCAGGCACGACCTGATGGGGGTCGAGCGGGCGCTCATCGTCCAGTCCGCCGCGCACGGGACCGACCACGCCGCCCTGCTCGACGCGCTGCGCGGCGACCCCGACCGGTACCGGGGCGTCGCGCTGCTGACCGCGAGCTCCACCTCCGCCGAGGTCGCGGGCCTGCACGAGGCGGGGGTGCGCGGCGTCCGGCTCCAGTTCATGCCGCACCTCGGGCCGAGCCCGACGCCGGACGAGGTGCGCGCGGTGGCGGGCCTCGTCCGCCCGCACGGCTGGCACATGGCGTTCCACATCGCGGGCGACACGGTCGTGGACCTGTTCGACACGCTCCGCGCCGGCGGCCCGCCCGTGGTGATCGACCACATGGCGCGGGTCGACCTGCGCACCGGGCTGGACGGCCCGCAGGTGGGCGCGCTGCGGCGGCTGCTCGACACCGGGAACGTGTGGGTCAAGCTCAGCGCGCCCGACCGGCTCTCGGCAGGGGGCCCGCCCTACGACGACGCGGTCGGGTTGGCCGCGCTGCTCGCCGCGCAGGCGCCCGAGCGCTGCCTGTGGGGGAGTGACTTCCCGCATCCGAACGTCCGCGAGATGCCCGACGACGGGGTGCTGGTCGACCTGATCGCGCGGATCGCGCCGGACGAGAAGACCCGGCACCGGATCCTCGTCGCCAACCCCGCCGAGCTGTTCGGCTTCCCGCCGGAGGGCGAATGACCTCCGGCGAGCGGACGGGCGGGCCGACGAGGCTGCATCCGCGCGGCACGGTGTTCACCCGGGCGCCGCGTCCGGGCGAGGAGGTCCTGCGCGCCTACGACGACCTGGCCGTGGCGTCGGTGCACGAGGCGATGGGGCAGCGCAACCTGCTGCGCGGCGTGCGCCCGCTGGCGCCCGGCACCCGCGCGGTCGGCCGCGCGGTCACCGCGCTCGACCTGTCCGGCAGCAACCTCACGCTGCACGCGATGCTGGAGGTGGCGGGGCCGGGCGACTTCCTCGTGTGGACGTCCCAGCACGGGCCCGTGGACTCGGCCGTGTGGGGCGCCAACGTCAGCGAGTCCGCCGCCGCGCGGGGGCTCGCGGGCGCGGTGATCGAGGGGCACGCCCGCGACATCGCCGACATCGAGCGGGTCGGGTTCCCGCTGTGGGCGCTCGGCGTCACCCCGGCCGCGACCGGCAAGACGCGCACCGGGTGGGGCAACGTCCCGGTCGTGTGCGGCGGCGCCTACGTCCGGCCCGGCGACCTGGTCGTGGCCGACGGCGACGGCGTCGCGGTCGTCCCGCTGGAGGACGCCGCCCGCGTCGCCGAGGCCGCCGCCGCCCGCGACCTGCGCGAGGCCACGACCTTGACCCCGCGCGTGCGCGCGGGCGCCTCGCTGTTCGCGGTGCGCGACTGGAGCCAGAACTTCCCCGCCGACGGCGGTCGCTTCGTCGACGCCGCGTGGGACCGAGCCGACGAGAGATGACGAGAGGAACGGAGCGCGCATGAAGGCCATCGTCGCCAGGGAGACCGGACCGCCCAGCGTCATGACGTGGACGGACATGGAGCCGCCCAGGCCCGCGCCCGACGAGTGCGTGGTGAAGGTCGAGGCGTGCGGCGCGTGCATGCACGAGGTGCTCGTCCGCCGGGGCGACCGTGCGCAGGGCACCGGCTTCCCGATCATCCCCGGGCACGAGGTCGTCGGCGAGGTCGTCGAGATCGGCGCCGCCGTCGTGGACTTCGCGGTCGGCGACCGGGTCGTCGCCAACCAGCGGCAGCGCGTGTGCGGCAAGTGCCGCGAGTGCCGGACGGGCCGCGAGACCCGCTGCCCGCGCAAGGTGTTCCTCGGCGACATCGGGCTGAACGGCGGCTACGCCGAGCTGGTCGCGGTGTCGGACGGCAGCCTGGTGAAGGTGCCGCCGGGCATCACCTCCCCGCACGTCGCGATCGCGTCCTGCGCCATCGGCACCCAGCTCAACGCGCTGCGCGACGTCGCGCACCTGGAGATCGGCGAGACCGTGCTGGTCACCGGCGCGGGCGGCGGCGTGGGGCTGCACGCGATCCAGCTCGCCAAGGCCTCCGGCGCGCGGGTCGTCGCGCAGACGACCTCGCCGGAGAAGGTCGAGGCGGTCCGGCAGGCGGGCGCGGACGAGATCCTGCTGGTCGAGCGGGGCGCCGACTACAGCAAGGACGTCATGGAGGCCACCGCCGGCCGGGGCTGCGACATCGTCCTGGAGAACGTCGGCGCCGCCTCGTTCCTGTCGAGCATCAAGACCGTGGCGCTGCACGGCCGGCTCGTGCTGGTCGGCGAGGTGCAGAAGGTGCCGCCGCCGGTGGAGGTCGACCTCGTCGGCTGGCGCGGCCGCGACATCACGATCCACTCCGCCGCCAGCACCACGCGGCGGCAGCTCGAAGACGTGCTGACGCTCATCGAACGGGGCCTGGTGACCCCGGTGGTGACCGACACGCTGCCGATGTCGGAGGCGGCGCGGGCCCACGAGATCCTGGAGAGCGGCTCGGCCACCGGGCGGATTCTCCTGGTCCCCGACACCGCGGCCTGAACTGTGGAAGGAAGACGACGATGAGACGTCGTAGGTCGGGCTCTCTTGCGTTTCGCGTGGCGCTTCCGCTGGTCGCCGCCGCGCTCGTGGCGGCCGGCTGCGGCGGCGGCGACTCGGGTTCCAAGGAGAAGGGCGAGAACCTGCGCACCGTGAAGGTCGCGCTCGCCATCAAGGCGATGAACTCCAGTTTCGCCGCCATTCCCGTGGCCCGCTATCTCGGCTATTTCAAGGAGGAGGGCCTGAAGGTCGAGACGACGTTCACGCCCGGTTCGACCCAGGCGATCCAGGCCGTCGCCGCCGGGCAGTTGGACATCGCCGCGCCGGTGCCGCAGTCGCTCATCCCCGACGCGGTGACGAACAGGTCCGACCAGCGGATGTTCTTCAACTGGGCGCGGTCGCAGGTGGCGAGCTTCGCCGTCGAGGACGCCGGCCCGATCCGGGGCTGGCAGGACTTCAAGGGCAAGAAGATCGGCGCGCAGAGCCTCGGCAGCGGCACGATCCCGCTGGCCAAGGCGCTGCTGCGGGAGCAGGGCCTCGACCCCGACAAGGACGTGCAGTTCGTGTCGGTCGGGCTGGAGGCCGCCGCCTACCACGCGATGCAGAGCAAGCGCATCGACGCGCTGATGCTGTTCGACTCGCAGTACGCGGCGATGGAGAACCTCGGCGCGAAACTCCGCTACTTCAACTCCCCGCTGGGGAAGCGGCTGTTCTCCACCGGGTTCTCCGCGAAGCAGTCGTTCATGCAGGCCAACCCGAAGGTGATCGAGGGATTCGGGCGGGCGATGGCCAAGGCGAACGTCTTCGCCACCGCCAACCCCGAGGCCGCCATCAAGATGATGTACAAGATCTATCCGAAGACGAACGTCCCCGGCGTCCCCGAGAAGAAGAAGATCGCCGACAACAAGCGCATCCTCGCGCTGCGCACCACCTATCTCACGAGCGGCGACCCGTCCGGCCACAAGAACTGGGGATCCTTCCCCGAGGACGGCGTGAAGGCGTGGAGCGACTTCTCGGTCACCACGAAACTCACGCCGAGCGCTTTCAAGGCCGACCAGATCGTCACGAACCAGTTCGTGCCGGCGTTCAACGCTTTCGACGCCCAGCAGATCACGAACGCGGCCAAGACCTACGAGTTCGGAGGCTGAGATGGCGACGACAGGGCACGCCGTCGAGCTCGCCGGCCTGCGGCACGTGTTCGCGGGCCGGGGCCGCGGCCGGCGGGCCGTACACGGGGTCGAGGCGGTCAAGGGCGTCGACCTGACCGTCGAGCCCGGCGAGTTCGTGAGCATCGTCGGGCCGAGCGGCTGCGGCAAGAGCACGATCCTGAAGATGATCGCGGGCCTGCTGCGCCCCGCCGAGGGCGCCGTGCGCGTCTGGGGCGAGCCGGTCACCGGGCCGCGCCGCGACATCGGCATCGCGCTCCAGGACGCCACGCTGCTGCCGTGGCGGGACGTGATGTCCAACTGCCTGTTCCCGGTCGAGCTGCACGGCAAGGTCACCGCCGAGGCCCGCGAGCGGGTGACCGGGCTGCTGGAGCGGGCCGGGCTCGCGGGCTTCGAGTCCCGCCGTCCGAAGGAGCTGTCGGGCGGTATGCGGCAGCGCGTCGCGATCTGCCGGGCCCTCGCCGACGACCCCCGGCTGCTGCTGCTCGACGAGCCGTTCGGCTCCCTGGACGCGCTGACCAGGGAGCAGATGAACATCGACCTGAACCGCATCTGGCGGGAGTCGGGCAAGACCGCGATCCTCATCACCCACGGCATCGACGAGGCGGTGCTGCTGTCCACCCGGGTGGTCATCCTGTCCGAGCGTCCGGGCACCGTCGTGGAGGTCGTCACCCCGCCCTTCCCGAAGGCGCGGACCAAGGAGCTGATGGCGACGCCGGAGTTCGCCGAGGTGTGCGGGCGGATCCGCGACCGGCTGTTCGCCTCCGAGCAGAGGGTCGGCGGATGACCGCCCCGGCCCCCGCCGCGAACCTGGGGGCGGCGGCGCGCTGGGGCGGGCTGGTCGCGGTCACCGCCGCGCTGCTGCTGGCCTGGCAGATCCTCCCGTCGGACGTGCAGGGCGACGGCAGCTCGGTGCCGAAGCTGGACGCGGTGCTGAAGGCGCTCGGCCCGTCCGGCGAGTGGGGCGCCTACCTGAAGGCGCTGCGCGTCACGCTCGGCGAGGCGTTCTTCGGGCTGCTGATCGGCTTCGCGGCCGGGGTGGTGCTCGGGGTGCTGCTGGGCGAGTCGCGGATCCTCCGGCAGGGCTTCTACCCCTACGCGCTCGCCCTCCAGGCGCTGCCGCCGATCGCGCTCGCGCCGATCTTCGTGATCTGGTTCGGGCTCGGCATGCAGTCCAAGATCGGGCTGGTCGCGGCGGCGACGCTGTTCCCCGTCCTGGTGAGCACGATGGCGGGCGTCGCCGAGACCGACCGCGGCCGGATCGAGATGGCGACCGCGTTCGGCGCGTCCAAGTCCCAGATCCGGCTCCGCATCGTCTTCCCCGGGCTGGTGGTGCCGATCTTCTCCGGGCTGGAGATCTCGGTGGTGCTGTCGTTCCTGGCCGCGATCGCCGGGGAGCTGATCAGCGCCAACGCCGGAATCGGCGTGATCTTGCAGGTCTACCAGCGCGACTACCGGCTGGCCGAGGAGTTCGCCGTGCTGATGATCCTGGTCGTGGTCGGGCTGGCGCTCGCGCTGCTGGTGCGGCTCGCCCGGCGTCTCGTACTGGAGCGCATGCCCAATGAATAAGGTGACCGAGGCGCCGGACGAACGCGTCAGACCGCGACGCGATCTCGAACCGAGGCGCTCACCGCTGGCCGGGCCGCTTGGAGCGGCCGCCTTCGTGCTGCTGCCGCCCCTGCTGGTCGGCCTCGCCGGGGTGCTGGCGATCCAGCTCGTGATCTCCCGCTTCGAGATCAGCGGGGTCGTGATCCCCAAGCCGACCGAGGTCTGGGAGATCATGAGCTCGGACCTGTTCCTCGACCAGGTCGGGCAGAGCGCCTGGGAGACCTGGAAGGCCACGCTCATCGGGTTCGCGCTGGGCGCGGGGGCGGGCGTCGCGCTCGGCGTGCTGATGGCCGAGTCCCGGACGGCGCGGTTCATCCTCTACCCCTACGTCGTCGCGTTCCAGTCCCTCCCCAAGATCGCGCTCGCCCCGGTGTGCGCGCTGTGGCTCGGGTTCGGGCTGACGATGAAGTTCAGCTTCGCGGCGATGCTGGCGTTCTTCCCCGTGCTGATCGCGACGCTGTCGGCGCTGTCGACCGTGTCGGAGACGCGGCTGGAGATGGCGACGGCGTTCCACGCGGGACGCTGGCAGCGGTTCCGCCGGATCTCGCTGCCCTCGGCGGTGCCGGGCATCGTGTCCGGGCTGGAGATCAGCATGGCGTTCGCGCTGATCGGCGCGATCGTCGGCGAGTTCGTCGCGCCGTCGGCGGGCGGGCTCGGGCAGCTCCTGCTCACCTACAGCGAGGCCATCAACGTGGCCGCCGAGTTCTCCGTGCTGGTCGTGCTGATGCTGCTCGGCGTCCTCCAGAACAAGATCCTGTTCGGGCTCGTCCGGCTGGGCACGCGAAGGTTCTTCGAGTCCTCCCGATGACGGGCCCGGTCTATGACCTGCTGGTCAGGGGCGGCCGGGTGCTCGACCCGGGCGAGGGCCTGGACGGGCGCCGCGACGTCGGGGTCCGCGGCGGTGTGATCGCCGCCGTGGAGCCCGCCCTCGATCCCGCGTCGGCGGCGCGGGTGCTGGACGCGCGGGGCGCGCTCGTGTGCCCCGGGCTGGTGGACGCGCACGCGCACGTCTACTGGGGCGCGACGTCGATCGGCGCCTGGCCGGACGAGGTGTGCGCGGGCGGCGGCGTCACGACCGTCGCCGACGGCGGCAGCAGCGGCACCGACACGTTCGCGGGCTTCCGGCGCTGGATCGCGGGCGGCTCGCGCACCCGCGTCCTGTGCCACCTCAACCTCGCGCGGATCGGGCTGACCGGGCTGGTGGGGGAGCTGCGCCCGGACCTCGTGGACCCCGGCGGCGTGGCGCGGCTGATCCACGAGCACCCCGACCTCGTGGTCGGGATCAAGCTGCGGCTGTCGGCGACGATCACCGGCGGGCCGTGCCGTCCCATGCTGGAGTTGGGCGCGCGCGTCTCCGCCGAGACCGGCACGCCGCTGCACGTCCACATCGGCGGCACCGCCGAGCCGCTCTCCGAACTGCTGCCGCTGCTGTCGCCCGGCGACATGGTGACGCACTACCAGACACCGCGGCCGAACGGTTTGCTGGACGATTCCGGCGTGCTGCTGCCCGCCGCGCGCGAGGCCCGCGACCGCGGCGTGCTCTTCGACTGCGGCCACGGCATGAGCCACTTCGGCTTCGCCGTCGCCGAGGCCCTGCTCGCCCAGGACTTCCCGCCCGACACCATCAGCAGCGACCTCAGCCGCCGCTCCTTCCCCGCCCTCGCGCCCGGCCTGCTCACCGTCATGAACAAGTGGCTGGCGCTCGGGATGCCGCTCGCCGACGTGGTGCGCGCCGCCACCGCGTCCCCGGCCGCCGCGCTCGGCTGGGCGGGACGGATCGGCGCACTCCGCCCCGGCGCCGAGGCCGACATCGCGGTCCTGGACTGGGAGGAGGGGAGCTTCACCTACGCCGACGCCCTGGGCGAGCACCGCCCGGCCCGCCGGCGGCTGGTCCCGGTGGCGACCATCCGGCGAGGAACGATCTCATCAGCGGGATCAGGACGTCGGGACGGTCCAGCGGGATGATGTGGCCGCAGTCCTCGACCACGTGGCCGGTGAGGTCGTCGGCGAGGGGCCGCAACTGGCGTTCGAGGACGTCTCCGACCGGATGCGCGCCGACGGCCATCGTGGGCACGGTGAGGCGGTGCGCGTCCGCCGCGTCCTGGATCTGGCGGGCGCTCGCGGGCAGCGCGCGGTAATAGGAGAACGCGCAGCGCAGGGCGTCCGGGCCGGTGTAGGCGGAGACGAACGCGTCCCTGATCGGACGCGGCACGTCCCGGGCGCGCGTGCCGGAGTCGAGGAACCAGTCGACGTACTCGGCCTCATGGCCGGCCAGGACGGTCTCGGCGAGACCCGGGACGGAATGGAAGCCGAACCACCAGGGCGCGGGGCGGCCCTCGGCGCCGGGCAGCCGGCCGAGCAGCGACTCCATGAGGACGAGCCGCCGCACGCGCTCGGGCCGCCGCATGGCCAGCAGGAACGCCGGCGGGGCGCCCGCGTCGATCCCGGCCACCGCCGCCGCGGGCTCGCCGAGCGCGTCGAGGAGCGCCTCGGCGTCGGCGGCGAGGGTGGCGGCGTCGTACCCGTCCGGTGCCCTGGCGGTGCCGCCGGTGCCGCGCATGTCCGGGGCGATGACGCGGTGGCGGCCGGCGAGCGCGGTGATGACCTCCGTCCAGAGCCGCCAGGTGTGCGGGAAGCCGTGCAGCAGCAGGACGGCGGGCCCGTCCCCCGCCACCGCCACGTTGAACTCGATGCCGTTGGCGGCGACCCGCCGCGTCGCGGGGAGTGAGGCCATGCCGAGCCCTTCGGGGTAACCAATGGTGACAAGCTGACCATAGGTAACCTGTGCCGCAGGTCCAAGAAGGCACTTTCGCGACAGGTGGTGAGTTCCAGGTGACCCCCTCCCCGAAGAGCGGCGCGCGCGGCGACCTCTTCGACCCGCTGTGCCCGACCCGGCGGCTGCTGGACCGCATCGGCACGAAGTGGACGTCGATGGCGGTGAAGGTGCTGGCCTCGGCCGCCCCGGGCGAGCTGCGCTTCGCCGAACTCCAGCGGCGGATGCCCGGCGTCTCCCAGAAGATGCTGTCGGTGACGTTGCGGAACCTGGCGCGGGACGGCCTGGTCGTCCGGCGGGTGGAGCCGACCGTGCCGCCGCGCGTCCACTACCGGCTCACGGACCTGGGCCTGTCGCTGGAGGAGGTGCTGGCCGCCGTCCGCGACTGGGCCGAGGAGCACATGGCCGAGATCGACGCGTCCGGCGCAGGGTAGCCCCGCTCGGCGCCGATCGGCGCGCGTTGTTCATTCAATGGATAACGTTCACATGTCGCGGATCCTGGTTCCGGGGCGCCAGCCGAGCATGCGGGAGATGCCGAGGCCGCTGGCGATCACCGGTGGCAGCACCGCGCGGGGGTTCACCGAGCCCGCCCGCACCACCACCGACAGCGCGGCGACGACCTGCCCGTCGCCGTCCACGATCCGGGTCGCGATCGAGTCGGCGCCGGGGGTCAGCTCGCCGCGCACGCTCGCGTTGCCGGTGCGGCGGCAGTCGGCCAGTTCCGCGCGCAGGGCGCCCGGGTCGACGGTGGTCTCGGGCGTGAACCTGCGCAGCGGGCCCGACAGCACCCGGTCGATCAGGTCGGCGCCGCCGTGCGCGAGGACGACCTTGCCGACCCCCGAGCAGTGCAGCGGCAGCCGCCCGCCCACCTGGGAGACCAGCTCGGGCGCCTGCGGCGCGGACAGCCGCTCGATGATCACGGCCTCGGTCCCCTCCAGCACCGCGAGCTGCACATGCTGGTGCAGCGCGGCGTAGAGGTCCTCCATGAACGGCTGGGCCTGCGTGCGCAGCGACTCGGTGAGCGGTGCCAGCGTGCCGAGCTGCCACAGCCGCAGGCCGATCGTGAAGCGGCCGTCGTGCCGGCGGGTCAGCGCGCCGGCGTCGGTCAGCTCCATGGCCAGGCGGCGGACGGTCGCGTGCGGGAGGCCCGTCCTGCGGACCAGGTCGGCGAGGCTCAGCACGCTCTGGCCCGGCCGGAACGCGAACAGCACCTCCAGGAGGCGGGAGCTGACGCTCCGGCCCGGCTCGCTGGTGCGCGGCATGGCGCGGCCCTCCTCTCGTTGACCCGCGAGGATAGCCGACGGTGTCCATAGGATGACCAGCCGCGCGCCCCGGGAGGGGCCGCCGGGGCAGCATGGCGTCGTCAGCACGCAGGCGACGACCGTGGGAGTCCAGGAGATGCTCGGGCCGGACGGCGGGACACCGGAGATCGCGATCATCGGCGGCGGGATCGGCGGCCTCGCGGCCGCCGCGTTCCTGCGCCGCGCGGGTCTCCGCGGCACGGTGTACGAGCAGGCACCCGAACTGCGCGAGGTCGGCGCCGGGCTCGTGGTGGCGCCCAACGCCGCCCGGCTCCTGCGCAGGCTCGGCGTCCTCGGGCCGCTGCTGGAGCGCGCCGTCCGGCTGGAGGTCGGGTGGGAGTTCCGGCGCTGGCGGGACGGGAGGGTGCTGTCCGCCGAGGACCTCGCGACGGCCTGCGAGCGCCTCTACGGCGAGCACACCTACACGGTGCACCGCGCCGACCTGCTGGAGGCCCTCGGGCGCGCCGTCCCGCCGGGCGCGGTCAGACTGGGCGCGCGCTGTGTCGCACTCGACGTCCGGGGCGAGCGCGTGGCGCTGCGGTTCGCGGACGGCGCGGTCGCCGAGGCGGACGTGGTCGTGGGTGCCGACGGGGTCCACTCGGTGGTCCGCGCCGCCGTCGCCGGGCCGCGGGAGATCGCCGACTCCGGCCTGTGCGCGTTCCGCGCCCTGGTGCCGGGCGAGCGCGCACCCTCGTTCGCGCGGCGGCGCGCGCAGACGCTCTGGATCGGACCGGGCCACCACCTGGTGCACTACCCGATCTCCGGCGGGCGGTTCGTGAACCTCGTGGCGTTCGCCCCGGCGGGCGGCGACTCGGTGGAGTCGTGGACGGCGGGCGCGACCGTCGAGGAGTTCCTCGCCGAGTTCGACGGCTGGGACCCCCGGCTCGTCGGCCTCATCCGCGCCGCCCGGTCGCCGGGGCGCTGGGCGCTGCTGGACCGCGCGCCGCTGCCCGCGTGGAGCCGGGGGCCGGTCACGCTCCTCGGCGACGCCGCGCACCCCATGTTCCCGTTCTTCGCGCAGGGCGCCGCGCAGGCCGTCGAGGACGCGGCGGTCCTGGCGCGCTGCCTCGCCGAGGACGCCGCCGACCCGCCTCGGGCACTGCGGCGCTACGAGGCGCTGCGCCTGCCCCGCACGACCCGGTTGCAGGAGGTCAGCCACGCGCGGTCGGAGGTCAACCACCTCCCGGACGGCCCGGACCAGCGCGCCCGCGACGCGTCCTTCACCGCGACCGACCCGCTGGTCGACAACGGCTGGATCTACGAGTACGACCCCGAATCCCCGGACCACCAAGGAGTGACGCCATGAAGGTCTTCGACGTACGGGAGATCACCACGGGGGTGGACGCGGCGCTCGCCGTGGTCGAGAACCCGAGGCACCGGCACATGCTGAAGAACTACCGCAGGCACGCGCTGCTGGAGGTGTCGGGTTTCTGGGAGGACATCCTCGTCCCCGAGATGACCGTCGACCACCCCCTCTACCGGCTCACCGAGCGCGGGCGGACGCACGTGTGCGACGGTATGAAGGAGGTCCGAGAGTTCTACCGCGAGATCGTCGACAGCGGCGTGAACGTGTTCGGCGCGCTCGACGAGCAGGTCGCCGTCTCCGATTACGGAATCTTCATCGAGGCCGTTTTCGCGCAGGTCGTCCGAGGCGCCGACGCCGCGCTCGCGGGCGAGGACGTCGATCCTGACGGCACTTATCAGATCTCGCATCGGTTCGCCGCCGCCTGGCCCTACCGCGACGGGCGGCTGGCGGGCGAGTTCATCTACGACGACACCGGCAGCTGGCGGTTCGACGAGGTCGACCCGTCCGCGCTCATGTCCCCGGCCGAGGCCCGCGAGGCCCTGGCGCCCCTTCTGGCGCAGAGCCCGCTCGCCGAAATTGAGAACGGTCTGCGCCTGTTCAGGGCCTGAGCCCGAAAGGAGGGCGGGATGCCGCCGCTCAACGGCCGCTACATCGACGTCCACGCGCATTTCACGCCGCCGTCCACAGAGGACGAGCGCGTGCGCGGCTGGCAGGCGATGCTGGCCAAGGGAATCTATTTCCGCGAGCCTCATCATTGGTCGCCGGAACGGACCCTGGCGTACATGGACGCGTCAGGAACCGCGATGCAGATGCTCAGCAATATTCCCGCTGAATTGCGGAGGCTCCGCGCGTCGAACGACTACGGCGCGTCGCTCGTGCGGCGCCACCCGTCAAGGTTCGGCCTTCTGGCGGCGCTTCCCACCGACGACCCACCGGCCGCCGCGGACGAGGCGACGCGGGCCCGCGACGCCCTCGACGCCGACGGGTTCGCGGTGACGACGCACTACAACGGCGTCCATCTGGGCGACGCGTCGCTCGATCCGCTGTGGGAGCGGCTCGACGACTGGGCGGCGGTGGTCTTCGTCCATCCCGACGCGCGCCTCCCGCCGACGCTCGACCACCCCGCGCCGCTCTACGAGGTGGCCTTCGACACCGCGCGGACGGTGTTCGACATGGTCTTCCGCAAGACGTTCGCGCGCTTCCGGAACATCACCTTCGTGATCGCCCACTGCGGCGGCGCCTTCCCCGCCCTCACCGGACGGCTCGGGCTGCTGGGGAACGAGTCATGGGTCCCGCAGGGAGTGACGGCGGACGACGTCGAAGCGCAGACGTCCTCGCTCTATGTCGACACCGCGGCGACGGCGTTCCCGCATTCCCTGCTGCCGGCGGTGGCGACGGTCGGAGCCGGCCGCATCGTCTACGGCAGCGACTGGGGCGCGCCCTGCACGACTGAGTCAACGGCCGAGACGAACCGCAGAAGCCTCAGGGAATGCGGCGCGCTGACCCCCGAGCAGGCGGCCGCCATCGGCGGCCGGGCGCTCGACCTCTTCCCCCGCGCGGCACGGCGCATGGCCGACGCCGAGTAGAACCGCCGCGCCGCACAGCTCCCCCCACCGCGAAGCGCCCTCTTCGGCGCGCCCGCACATGTCCCGGTCCAACCCATGGGGAGTCTTTTCATGTCCGCCATCAGGCGTGCCCATCGGCAGAACACCCTCGTCCTCATCATGTTCTTCGCGGCCGGGATCGTCTTCCTCGACCGCTTCGGCATCACCTTCCTCTTCCCGCAGATCGGCGAGGAGTTGCATCTGAGCAACAGCCGCCTCGGGGCACTGGTCTCGGTCACGGCGGTGGCGTGGGCGGTCTCCAGCCTCATCTTCTCCGCCGTCTCCGACCGGCTCGGCGGCAGGACGAAATGGATGATCGTCGCGAGCCTGGTGCTGTTCTCCTGCTCGGTCGGGCTGATCGGGCTCGCCCCGAACTACGGGACGATGCTGCTGCTCCGCGCGCTCATCGGCTTCTGCGAGGGTCCCGCCCTGCCTTTGATCCAGGGCGCGGTCGCCCGGTCGTCCCCGCCGGAGCGGCGCGGGCGCGACATGGGCGTCGTCATCGCCGGGACGCTGCTCATCGGCAGCGCGCTGGCGCCCGGCATCATGATCGGCCTCGCCGCCGCATGGGGCTGGCGGCTCGCGTTCCCGCTGGTCGCCGTCCCGGGCCTCGCGGTCGCGGCCCTCGTCGCGGTCTTCATGCGCGAGGGCGGCCCGTCCGGCGAGGACGCCCCGCGCGTCAGGGCGCGCGACTTCCGGCGCCTGTTCGCCGACCGCAACGTCCCGCTGACCCTCCTCGGCTCGACCGTCTGCATCGGCTCCAGCATCGGGTTCGGCACGTTCGCGCCCTCCTACCTCCACGACGAGGGGCTCTCCCGGGGCGCCGCGACGCTCGTCCTCACCGCCTACGGCTGCGCCATCGCGCTCGGCAGCGTCCTCGCCCCGGCCGTGTCGGACCGCGTCGGACGCAGACCGGCGCTGTTCGCCGCCGCCATCGCCAGTGGGCTCGTGCCGGTGTGCTTCGTGGTGTTCGCCCATTCGGTGCCGATGCTCCTGGTGTCGCTGGTCGTCGGGCTGGTGGCGGGCGGGTCGCTGACGCTCGTCACCTACGTGGTGCCCGGCGAGTCGGTGCCGCGCGAGCTGATGGCCACGGCGTTCGCCCTCCAGATCGCCGTGGGCGAGACGGTGGGCGGGGCGCTCGGACCGCAGATCGGCGGCGCGGTCGCCGACGCGACCGGCGACCTCGCGGACGCCCTGCTGCTGTACGGCGCGGCGCCGCTGGTGCTCGCCGCGGTGGCCCTGCTGATCCGCGAGACCGCCCCCCGCGCGGCCGGGGCGGCGGCCGCGCGGGACGCTCCGGACGCGGGCGGCGAGGCCGTCCTCCCCTGACCAGCGCGAAGGCCCGCCCCCTCAGGGGGCGGGCCTTCGGTGTTCCGGGTCAGCCGAGCAGGTCTCCGAGGAGCCCGGTCAGCTCGGAGACGGCCGCGTCGGCGGCGGGGGACAGGCCCGGCATGCCGAAGAACGGGTGGATGAGGCCCGGGTAGACGCGCAGCGCGGTGGGGACGCCCGCCTCCAGGAGCCGCGCCGCGTACACGGTGCCGTCGTCGCGGAGCGGGTCGAAGCCCGCCACCCCGACCACCGCCGGGGCGGCGCCGGACAGGTCGGGTGCCAGGGCCGGGGACACCCGCGGGTCGGCGGCGAGCGCCTCGTCGCCGCCGAGGTAGAGGGTTCTGATGACGTCCAGGTCGTCGCGCGTCAGGAAGTAGCCGTCGGCGTTCTGGTCGACGGAGGGGTACCGGGCCGCGAGGTTCGTCACCGGCGAGGCGAGCAACTGGCCCGCGACCGGGAGGCCCTCCCCGCGCGCCCGCAGCGCCGTGACCGCCGCGAGGTTGGCGCCCGAGCTCTCCCCGGCGAGACCGACCCGCGCGGGATCGCCGCCGAGGTCGCCGATCGACTCGTGGACCCAGCGCAGCGCGGCCGCCGCGTCCCGCACCGCGGCCGGGAACGGGTTCTCCGGCGCGAGCCGGTAGCCGACGGAGACCACGCAGGCGCCGAGGTCGTGCGAGAGGCGCCGCGCGACGTCCTGCATGAGGTGGGTGCTGCCCGTGATGAAGCCGCCGGGGTGGAAGTACAGGACGGTCGGGACGGGCTCTCGCCCGTCCGCGACCGGCCGGACGACCTTGAGGCGCAGCCCGGCGACGACCACGTCGTCGACGCTCCCCACGGGGGCGAACCGCGCGGGGTCCCAGTTCCCCTCGATCGCGGCGCGCATGCGCTCGCGCATCTCGGCGGGGGTGCCGGCGAAGCCGGGCGGCGCGCCGGCGGAGCGCAGCGCGGACAGGAACCCTGCGACGGCGGGGTCGAGTGACATGGCGGCCTTTCGGAGCGGAACGGGTGGGAGGGTCAGCCGAGGAGGCGGCGCTGGGAGGCCAGCGCCAGCTCCCGGGCGCGGTCGTAGCGGTCGCCGGTGAGCGCGCCGGCCCGCTTGCGGACGACGCCGTCCACGAGGACGGTGTCGACGTTGCCGGGGTGCGCGGCGGTGACCAGCGCGGCCACCGGATCGGTGACGGGGAACAGGTTGGGGTCGCCCGCGCGGACGAGGATGACGTCCGCGCGCTTGCCGGGGGTCAGGCTGCCGACGCGGTCGCCGAGCCCGAGCGTGTCGGCGCCGCCCTGGGTCGCCATCGCGAAGACCTCGGCGACGGTGAACGGCCCGACCCGGTCGGCGAACCGCGAGCGGCCCTCGGCGAGCTGGTTGCGGTGCGCGGCGAGGGCCGCCCGCATCTGCGTGAACAGGTCGGCGGCCCCGGCGGTCTCGGTGTCGGTGCTCAGCCCGGCCGTGATCGCGAACGCGCGCACCCGGTCGATCGGGGTGTGGCCGATGCCGGGGAGGGCCTGCTCGTGCTGCGGCGCGAGCGCGACCGTCCCGCCGCTGTCCGCGATCATCGCGAACTCGTCGTCGGACGACTCGCCGCAGTGCACGAAGTTCAGGTCCGGGCCGAGCAGCCCCGCCCGCTCCATCTGCGCGATGGCCGCCATGGCGCCGAACTCCCGCCCGCACCCCATGTGGATCGAGACGCGGATGCCGAGGTCGCGCGCCATCGCGAGGTCGGCGCGGGTCGCCGCGAGCGTGGAGAGCTCGGGCCCGCGCCCGGCGAGGTGCAGGGTGACCAGGCCGTCGTCGTCCGGCAGCAGTTCGCGGCGGATCCGCCGGACGTCGCCGGTGTGCGGGCGGTCGCTGCCCGAGATCCACGCCGGGAGGTCCACGAGCGGCCAGCCGTGCCCGAAGACCGCGCGGATCCCGCTGTCGCGCAGCGCCGCGACGGCCCGCTCGCCGTGCTCGGGCGAGTTCTGGACGTGGGACCAGTCCATCAGCGTGGTCGTGCCCGCGTCGATGGCCGACAGCGCGCCGAGCAGGTTCCCGGCGTAGACGTCCTCGGGCCGGTACAGCGGGCCGAGCCGTCCGAACATCTCCCCGAAGTAGGCGGGCAGGTCGAGTTCGGCGCACCGGTGCCGGACGGCGGACTGCCACGTGTGCTTGTGCGTGTCGACCAGCCCGGGGAACACGAGCATGCCGCCCGCGTCGATCACCTCGGGCTCCGCCCGCCCGCGCAGCCCGGGGCCGACGGCGCTGATCAGGCCGTCCTCGACCAGGACGTCGCAGCCCGCGACCGTGCCGAGCGCCGGGTCGCCGGTGACGACCCAGCCGTTCTCGATGAGGAGGCGCCCGCTCATGCCCGCTCCCGCTCCGGTCGCGTCGCCGCGCCGTAGGCGGCGGCGACCTCCTCGTCGCCGGGCCGCTCGGCCCAGGCCCGCGCCACGTAGGCGTCGGGACGGATCAGCACCGCCGCCGCGCCGAAGCTCCGCGCGAGGTCGGCGGCGGACGCGGTCACGGCGGTGATCCCGGCGGGCAGCGACCGCGGCGCGCCGGGCACGTCGGCGAGGACGAAACCGGAGTCCTGGGCGACGCGGGTGTAGGTCGCCTCCGCGGGGGAGACGAGCGGGAAGTCGCTCACGCGGGTTCCGTCGGCAGCGTGGGCGTCGGCGTCGCGGTGGTAGGACGTGCCGAAACCGCTCAGCCGGTTCCGCAGCACGGCGTTGACCTCGGGGATCGGCACCAGCTCCCGCTCGAACAGCTCCTTCAGCGCCATCCCGGCGGGGGAGAAGTCGAAGTGCAGGGCGCATTGGGCGGCGACGTCGTCCATCAGGGCCCGCAGCACCGGGTGCCGCTCGTCGTCGTAAGTGTCCAGCAGCGCGTCGGACGCGCGGCCCGTCGCGGCCCAGCCGAGTTTCCAACCGAGGTTGAACGCGTCCTGGATGCAGTAGTTCATCCCGATGCCGCTGGCCGGATAGTGCACGCGGGTCGCCTCACCGGCGAGCAGGACCCGCCCGCGCCGGAACCCGGGGACCATGCGGTGCGCGTCGCCGTAGCGCGACAGCCAGCGCGCCGAGGCCACCCCGAAGTCGCTCCCGAAGATCAGCCGCAGCGACTCCCGGACCTCCTCCATCGTGACCGGCTCGGTCTTGTGGACGTTCCGGCGGTGCTCGGCGACGATGATGAACCGGGTGATCCCCCGGCCGAAGGGATAGGCGAGCACCCAGCCGTGCCCGTTGCGCTTCATCCGCATGGACGCCTCCCAGGGGAAGGGCAGGTCCGCGTCCACCGCGACGGCGGTCATCGCCGTCTTGCGGCCCTCGAACGGGATGCCGGTCGTGTCGCGGACGAGGCTGCGCGCCCCGTCGGCCCCCACCAGGTAGGACGCGGTGAGTTCGAGGGCGCCGCCGTCGGCGTCCAGGGCGGTGACCACGACGCCGTCGCCGGTGTCGGTGTGCCCGGTGTAGTCGACGCCCCGGCGCAGGTCGGCGCCCTGCTCCACGGCCCATTCCGCGAGCAGGTGCTCGGTGGTCGTCTGCGGCAGGATCAGCGCGTAGGGGAACCTGCTGTCCAGCAGGTCGTAGCGCAGCCCGCTCAGCCCCGCGTAGATGTAGCGCGGCACCTCGAAGTCGGGCCGCCACCGCTGCGCCGCCGCCCGGAACCGGCCCATCAGCCCGCGGGCGTCGAACAGCTCCAGCACGCGCGGCTGGATCACCCCGGCCCGCGAATGGGTGTCGCCCGTGCGGCGTTCCACCACGATGACGCGGGCCCCGGCGCGCGCGGCCTCGGCCGCGACCGTCAGGCCCGCGGGTCCGCCGCCGATGACGACGACGTCGGCGGACGTGGCGCTGTTCGACATGTACTGCCTCCACTGGAGCGACCGTTGTACGGCTGATCGACCGGCATGCGGTCATCACCGCCGCGTGCCCGCAGCATCGGACGGTGGACGGCGCCGGTCAATCGGGTCGTTCATTGAATGCTCATGCACTTGAACTGCGAGAATGTCGGCGGCATAGTCGGCGTTGCGAATACGGGCGCCCGACCGGACAGCGGTCGGGCCCGCACCCCGGCCGGAAGGGAGCCCCATGCCGCGCGAGGACGCCGGCCCGGACTTCGTCGAGGCCCTGGCGCGCGGCCTCGACGTCCTCAGATGCTTCGGCTCGCGCCCCGTGCCGATGTCGCTCACCGAGATCGCCACCGCGACCGGGCTCGCCCGGCCGACCGCGCGCCGCATCGTGCGCACGCTCGAAACCCTGGGGTACGCGCGCACGTCGCCCGAGGGGGTCGTGCTGACGCCGCGCGTCCTGGAGCTCGGCGTCGCCTACACGCTCTCGTCCGGGCTGTGGGAGGTCGCGCTCCCGCACCTGCGCGAGCTCGTGGAACGCACCGACCAGGCGGCGTCCGTCGCCGAGCTGGACGGGTCCGACATCATCTACGTCGCGCGCGTCGAGGTCCCGAAGGTGGTCGCGGTCAACATCAAGGTGGGCATGCGCCTCCCGGCGGCGAGCACGGCGCTCGGCAAGGTGCTCCTCGCGTCCCTGGGCGACGGCGCCCTGCGGGCGGCGCTGCGCACCGAGACCCGGTCACCGCACCGGGCGCACCGCCGGAGACCGGTGGCGGAGGTCGAGGCCGAGCTGCGGGAGGTGCGCGCCCGGGGCTGGGCGTCGACCGACGGGGAGGTGGCGCCCGGCATCCGGTCGGTCGCCGCGCCCCTGCGCGACGGCGACGGCCGGACGGTCGCGGCCGTCAACGTCGCGGCGCTGGCCGCCGAGGTCGGCCCGCGCGAGCTGGTCGAGGACCTGCTGCCGCTGCTGCTGCGGGCGACCGGTGCGATCGGGCGCGACTACGAGCTGATCCACGCCGCGCCGCAGCGGTCCGTCCGCCGGACGTGACCGGGCCCGCGCCCTACTCGAAAGGTGACCATGGATTCGGCGGAGTTGTTCAGTGAGGGGCGGTCGGCGGAGGTGGTGGCGGCCAGCTTCGAGGCGACGCCCGATCCGCGGCTGCGGCACGTGCTCGGCTCGCTCGTCCGGCATCTGCACGACTTCGTCAAGGACGTCGGGTTGACCGAGGAGGAGTGGGCGGCGGCGGTCGGGTTCCTCACCGAGACCGGGCAGGCGTGCACGGACACCCGGCAGGAGTTCATCCTGCTCTCCGACGTCCTCGGCGTCTCGATGCTGGTCGAGACGATCAACAACCGGGCGGGCGGCGGGCTCACCGAGTCCACGGTCGAGGGCCCCTTCCACATGGTCGCCTCGCCGCCGCGCGAGCCGGGCGCCGACATCGCCGAGGACGGGAAGGGCACGCCGTGCCTGGTCACCGGGAGCGTGACCGGCGCGGACGGCCGCCCGGTCCCCGGTGCCACCGTCGATGTGTGGCAGGCCAACGACGAGGGCTACTACGACGTTCAGCAGCCGGACGTCCAGCCCCCGCTGAACCTGCGCGGCCTGTTCACGGCCGACGCGGAGGGCCGGTTCCGATTCCGCTCGATCGTCCCGCGCCACTACCCGATCCCGCAGGACGGCCCGGTCGGCAGGCTGCTGGAGGCGACGGCGCGGCATCCGAACCGTCCGGCGCACATCCACTTCGAGGTGTCGGCGCCCGGATACCGGACGCTGACCACCCACCTGTTCGTCGCGGACACGCCCTACATAGGCTCCGACGCGGTGTTCGGGGTCAAGCCCAGCCTGGTCCGCGAGTTCCCCGTGGTCGACGACCCGGAGCGCGCGGCGCGGGCGGGGCTGCCCAACCCGTTCCGGACGGTGAACTTCGACGTCGTCCTCCGCCCCGATGACGCTCACGCACAGGAAGACTGACCCATGTTCCAGACGTCCTTCTCCTACGACGCCCTGCCGATGCGGGTGCGGTTCGGCTCCGGCTCCCTCGCGTCCCTGCCGGACGAGGTCGACCGGCTGGGGGCCCGCCGCGCCCTCGTGCTCTGCTCGCCCAGGCGGCCCGGGGAGGGGCGGGCCGTCGCGGACGCGCTGGGCGACCGGGCCGCCGGGGTGCTCGCCGAGGCGCGCATGCACGTCCCGGTGGAGGTGGCGCGGCGGGCCCGCGACGAGGCCGCGCGGCTCGGCGCGGACTGCTGCGTGGCCGTCGGCGGCGGGTCGGCGATCGGGCTCGGGAAGGCCGTCGCGCTGGAGCACGGCCTGCCGGTGGTCGCGGTCCCGACGACATACTCGGGCTCGGAGATGACCCCCGGGTGGGGCCTCACCGAGAACGGCCGCAAGCGGACCGGCAGCGACGCGCGGGTGCTGCCCAAAAGCGTCCTGTACGACCCGGACCTGACCTTCGACCTGCCGGTCGAGGTGTCGGTGACCAGCGGTTTCAACGCCGTCGCGCACGCGGTCGAGGCGCTGTACGCGCCCGACCGGTCGCCGCTGACCTCGCTGATGGCGGTGGAGGGCGTGCGGGCGATGGCGGGCGCGCTGCCCGGGGTCGCCGCGGACGGCGCCGACCTCGACGCCCGGACGCGGGCGCTGTACGCGTCGTGGCTGTGCGGAGCGTGCCTCGCCGGCACGACGACGGGGCTGCACCACAAGGTGTGCCACGCGCTCGGCGGGACGCTCGACCTCCCGCACGCGCCGACCCACACGGTCGTCCTGCCGTACGCGCTCGCCTACAACCAGGGTTCGGCGCCCGAGGCGGTCGAGGCGCTGTCGCGGGCGCTGGACTCCGCGGACCCCGCGCGCCGCCTCCACGATCTGGCGGGCTCGCTCGGCGCGCCGCGCTCGCTGCGTGAGCTGGGCATGGCGGAGGGCGACATCGAGCCCATCGCCGCGCAGGTCGTGGACGCCCGGCCCGCCAACCCCGCGCCCCTCACCCTCGACGGCGTGACGCGCCTGCTCCGCGCCGCCTGGAGCGGCGAGGCCCCCTAGGTCTCCCGGTACATCGCCAGCAGCGTGGCCCGCACGCGCGCGACCAGCGGCGACGCCTCGCCGTCCCGGGTGGCGACGGCCAACTCCACATGCACGGGGCTGCCGGTCAGCGGGCGGAAAACCACGCCGGGAAGCGGCAGGTACCGCACCGACTCCGGGACCAGCGCGACCCCGAGCCCGGCGGCGACGAAGACGAGCAGCGTCGAGGTCTCCGCGACCTCCTGCACCAGGCGCGGCCGGTAGCCCGCGCGGCGGCACGCCTCCAGCACCGCGTCGCGGATCACCGACCGGTGCCGGGACGGGTAGCTCAGGAAGTGGTCCTCGCGCAGGTTCCGCAGATCGACGTCGGTTCCGTCGGCGAGCGGATGGCCCTCGGGCAGCGCGACGATCAGCCGTTCGCGGCGCAAGGGGCGCACGTCCAGCTCGGTGCCCGGGAGCGGCGTCCGGACGACGGCGAGGTCGAGCCTGCCCTCGCGCAGCGCGTCGGCCTGGTCGGGGGTGAGCATCTCGCCCTTGAGGTCCAGCTCGACGCCCGGCAGCTCGGCGCGCAGCCGGCGGGCGAGCGCGGGCAGCATCGCGTAGGTCGCGGTCCCGATGAAGCCGATCGACACGCGCCCGACCTCGCCCGCCGCGACCCGGACGGCCTCGGCCCGCGCGTCCTCCACCGAGGCCAGGATCGCCCTCGCGCGCCCGAGGAACCGCTCACCCGCCGGGGTGAGCGCCACCCGCCGGGTCGAGCGGTCGAGCAGCGTCACGCCGACCTCGCCCTCCAGCTTCTTGATCTGGAGGGACAGCGGCGGCTGCGCGATGTGCAGCCGCTCGGCCGCCCGCCCGAAGTGGCCCTCGTCCGCGACGGCCACGAAGTACCGCAGGCGCCGCAGCTCCATCCGGACCTCCCGATTAAGACCGATTGCATATCACACGACTAACTTATTTATATTGGAACATATGAATCAAGCGGCCTAGGGTCGGGGCCATGGACAAGGTGATCGCGACCGCGGCGGAGGCCGTCGCCGACGTCCCGTCCGGCGCGAGCGTGGCGGTCGGCGGGTTCGGCCTCGCGGGCATCCCGCGCTTCCTCATCGAGGCGCTGCTGGAGCAGGGCGCCGACGGGCTCACGATCGTGTCGAACAACTGCGGCGTGGACGGCGCGGGCCTCGGCCTGCTGCTGGAGAAGCGACGGATCAGCCGCGTGGTCGCGTCCTACATCGGGGAGAACCGCGAGTTCGGCCGCCAGTTCCTCGCGGGCGAGCTGGAGGTCGAGCTGACCCCGCAGGGCACGCTCGCCGAGCGGCTGCGCGCGGGCGGCGCCGGGATCGGCGCCTTCTACACCCCCGCCGGGGTCGGCACGGTGGTCGCCGACGGCGGCCTGCCGCTGCGCTACCACCCGGACGGGACGCCCGCCGTGACCTCACGCCCGAAGGAGGTGCGGGTCTTCGGCGGCCGGGAGATGGTCCTTGAGGAGGGGATCGTCACCGACGTCGCGCTCGTCCGCGCGGCGGTCGCCGACCGGCACGGCAACGCGGTCTTCCACGCCGCCGCCCGCAACTTCAACCCCGCCGCCGCGATGGCCGGGCGGCTCACCGTGCTGGAGACCGAGCGGCTCGTCGAGCCCGGCGAGATCGGCCCCGACGCGGTGCACCTCCCCGGCGTGTTCGTCGACCGCGTCGTCGCGCTCACCCCGGCCCAGGCGGCCGAGAAGTCGATCGAGAAGCGGACCGTCCGCCCCCGCCCCGCAGGAGGATGACCATGCCGTGGACCCACGAGCAGATGGCGGCGCGCGCCGCGGCCGAACTGCGCGACGGCCAGTACGTGAACCTCGGCATCGGGCTGCCGACCCTCATTCCCAACCACCTCCCGGACGGGCACGGCGTCGTCCTGCACGCCGAGAACGGCATCCTCGGCACCGGCCCCTACCCCTACGACGACGAGGCCGACCCCGACCTGATCAACGCGGGCAAGGAGACCGTCACCGTGCTGCCCGGCGCGGCGTTCTTCGACTCCCCGACCAGCTTCGCGATGATCCGGGGCGGGCGCATCGACGTCGCCGTGCTCGGCGCGATGCAGGTGTCCGCGCGCGGCGACCTCGCCAACTGGATGATCCCCGGCCGGATGGTCAAGGGCATGGGCGGCGCGATGGACCTCGTGCACGGCGCGAAGCGCGTCCTCGCGCTGATGGAGCACCGCGCGAAGGACGGCTCGCCCAAGCTCGTCGCGGACTGCGCGATGCCGCTGACCGGCCGCGCGGTCGTGTCCCGCGTGATCACCGACCTGGCCGTGCTGGACGTGGCCGACGGCGCGTTCGCGCTGGTCGAGACGGCGCCCGGGGTGAGCGCCCGGGACGTCCGGGACGCGACCGGTGCCCCGCTGACCGGGGCCGGTCTCCTGCGGGGGGACGACCCCCCGCACCCCCCGGAACGGCCCAAGCTCCCGATAGGCTGAGCGCCCACGACGCACGGGGGTCGGCGGGTGCACTCCGAGCAGGCATCACCGGACGGCGCGCTCGACGAGGCCGCCGCCGCGTTCGCCGCGCTGCGCCCGCACCTGTTCGGCATCGCCTACCGCGTGCTCGGGAGCGTGGTCGAGGCCGAGGACGTCGTCCAGGAGACCTGGGTCCGGTGGCAGGGCACCGACCGCTCCGTCGTGCTCGACCCCGCGGGCTTCCTCGCGCGGACCACGACCCGGCTCGCGATCAACGTCGCGCGGTCCGCCCGGTCGCGCCGCGAGACCTATGTCGGGCCGTGGCTGCCCGAGCCCGTCGACACCAGCCATGACCCGGCGGTGGGCGCCGAGCGGGCCGAGGCGCTGGAGTTCGCCGTCCTGCTCCTGCTGGAGAAGCTGACCCCGACCGAGCGCGCCGCCTACGTCCTGCGCGAGGCGTTCGACTACCCCTACGCGCAGATCGCCGAGATCCTCCGGCTCACCCAGGCCAACACCCGGCAGATCGTCAGCCGGGCCCGCAAGCGGCTGGCGGCGCGGCGGCGCGAGCGGGTCGGCCGCGCCGAGCACCGCCGCCTGCTGGAGGCGTTCGTCGCGGCGGCGCAGCGCGGCGATGTCGCCGCGCTGGAGAGCATGCTGACCGCCGACGCCGTCAGCCATGCCGACGGCGACGGCGCCAGGGGCGCCGCCCGGACCCCGGTGGCCGGCGCCGAGCGCGTGGCGGCGCTGTGCTCGGCCCTGCCCCGGTTCTGGCCGGACGCCGACGCCGAGGCCGTCGAGGTCAACGGCGCGCCGGGGGTGCTGCTCTCCCGGGAGGGCACCGACCTCCTGCTGGTGACGTCGTCGGTCTCGGACGAGGGCATCTATGAGTTGCTGTGGGTCATGAACCCCGCCAAGCTCGCCGCCTTCGCCCGTTCCCGGCGGCGTTTCGACCCCTGACCTGCGGTTAGGGCGACCCCGGCGAGGCTTGCCGCGGAAATGTCCGCGGAGCTGTCACAGGGCGGCGGGCTGCCCGGTCGTATCTGGCGACCGGGGAGCGACCGGGCCCCGGCGGACGGAAGGGCACCAACATGAAGATCGTGATCATCGGTGGTACCGGGCTGATCGGCACCAAGCTCGCGGCGCGGCTCCGCGAGCACGGCCACGAGGCGGTGCGGGCGGCGCCGAGCACCGGCGTCGACGCGCTCACCGGCGAGGGGCTCGCCGACGTCCTGGCGGGCGCGGACACGGTGGTCGACGTGGCGAACTCCCCGTCGTTCGAGGACGCCGCCGTGCTGGAGTTCTTCACCACCGCCACCGGCAACCTGCTCGCCGCCGGGCAGGCGGCGGGGGTCGGCCACCATGTCGCGCTGTCGGTGGTGGGCACCGAGCGGCTGCCGGGCAGCGGCTACCTGCGCGCGAAGGTCGCGCAGGAGGACCTGATCGCCAAGTCGCCGATCCCGTACTCGATCGTGCACGCGACCCAGTTCTACGAGTTCACCAGGATGATCGCCGACAACGCCACCGAGGACGGCGCCGTCCGGGTCGCGCCGGTGTCCTTCCAGCCGATCGCGGGCGACGACGTCGCGGCGGCCGTCGGCCGGGTCGCGGCCGGGACGCCGCTGAACGGCCGCGTCGAGATCGCCGGGCCCGACCGCTACCGCATGGACGAGTTCTTCCGCGCGGCCCTCGCCGCCTGGGACGACCCGCGCGAGGTGGTCACCGACCCGCACGCCCGCTACTTCGGGACCGAGCTGGAGGACCTGTCGCTGGTGCCGAACGGCGACGCCGTCCTCGGCGAGGTCCACTACGCCGACTGGCCGGGCCGCGGGTAGAACCGCGGCGGGCGGCGGGCACGAGCCCGCCGCCCGCGCGCCTCACCAGGTGACCTCAAGCTCCTTCGGGCGCCGGACGAACCGCTCGACCAGCCAGTCGACCTCGCCGGCGGGCCGGGCGAGCCGCAGGTCGGGCAGCCGCCGGGTCAGCGTGGCCAGCGCCACCTGGAGCTCCATCCGCGCCAGCGACGCCCCCACGCAGCGGTGCAGGCCGTGCCCGAAGGCGATGTGCGGGTTGTCCTTGCGGCCGAGGTCCAGCGTCTCGGGGTCGGCGAAGGCGTCCGGGTCGCGGTTGGCCGCGGCCAGCTCGATGAGCACCTGGTCGCCGGCGCGCAGGAGCGTTCCGCCGACCTCGACGTCGGTCAGCACGAAGCGCGCCAGCGAGCCCTGCGTGAGCAGCGGCGTGAAGCGCAGCAGCTCGTCCACCGCCGTCCGCACCAGCTCCGGCCGGTCGACGAGCGCCGTGTAGCCGTCGCCGGTCAGCAGCAGGTAGACGAAGTTGGGGATCTGCGAGGCGGTGGTCTCGTGCCCGGCGCCGAGCAGGATGCGCAGCAGGTTCGTGATCTCGTCGTCGCTGAGCCGGTCCCCCTCGACCCGCGCCCGCACCAGGGCGCCGATGAGGTCGTCGGTCGGCTGCCGCCGCCGCAGGGCGGCCTGCCCGGCCAGGTAGGCGTTCATCTGCTCGACGCTCTCCGCCGCGCGCTCGGGCGTCCCCTCCGAGAGCAGCACGCCCTCCGTCCAGTGGGTGAAACGTTCCCGGTCGGAGCTGGGCACGCCCAGCAGGTTGCAGATGACCTCCACCGGCAGGATCAGCCCGAACCGCTTGTAGAGGTCGAGCGGCGGCCCCTTCTCGGCCATCTCGCCGACGAGCCGGTCGGCGATCTCCTGGGTGCCCGGCCGCAGGGCCTCCACCCGGTTCGGGGTGAAGGTGCGGTAGATGAAGCGGCGCAGGCGCGTGTGGTCGGGCGGGTCCTGCGCGGCGAAGGTGCCGCTGGTCACCTCCATGGGCGTGACCCGGGCCACGTCCTCGGGGCTGATCCCGACGCGCTCGCGGTCACGGCTGAACGCGGGGCTGCTCATGACGAAACGCGCCTCCTCGTACCGGGTCACGAGCCAGCACGGCGCCCCGTAACGGGGCTGGATGCGGATCGGCCCCTGGTTCAGGCGGGCCTCGGCGAGTTCGGTGGCCGGATGCAGCGCGTGGTCGGCCAGGAAAGGGAAGGCGGGAGGAGCGACAGGCATGACGGACTCCGAACAGAGAATGTGGGTGTATGCCCAGCGATGCCCGAAATATCCATATCTAATATCACCCTTGCGTCACTCTCGGCTGACGCGAACACCAGGTGCGATTTACCTGCTGGGTATCGCTTTCATGATCCTATGTACATCTCTTCGCCGCAATATTCGCGTCCACGGGAATTGGCACGGTATAACGTGGATCGCCGCCGAAATACTTGCTTCCGGAACATGGGAGCGAACCCGCGCCGACGCGGACGGCTGAACGCGTATCGGTTAACTCTACCTCCGAATACGGCCTTTCCTGAATGTCCTTCATGGAGATCCCCCGAGGGGGTCTCCTCCCCGGCCGGCAGGCCCCGGACGGCGGGAACGGCGAGCGCGGCCAGCATCGCGACGACCTGGACGGTGCCCGCCAGCCCCAGCGCCCGATGAACCCCGATCCCCGCCGCCAGCGGGCCGGCGGCGGCGCGCCCGAAGCCGGGCGAGCGGCGCGGCGCCGGCGGCGAAGGTCGCGGCGCCGGCGGCGATGGCCCACCCGGGGTAGGCCGCCGCGACCAGGACGCCGGCCAGCGCGGGCCCGGCGATGTTGCCCGTGGACACGGCGAGTCCGCGCCGCCCGGGCGGCGAAGAAGCGGCGGCGGTCGCGCTGGGCGAGCGCGGATGGCCTTTAGCGGAAGTCTCAGCGATCGCTTTCGGCCTTAAGGTCTACTTATGCTGGATACGGTGCGGCTGAAGATCCTGGTCACGGCGGACGAGAAGGGCACGATCGCGGGCACCGCCCAGGCGCTCCGGTACACGCCGTCCGCCGTCTCGCAGCAGCTCGCCAAGCTGGAGCGGGAGGTCGGCGCGACGCTGGCGATCCGCACCCGCACGGGCATCGTGCTCACCACCGAGGGGCAGGAGCTCGTCAAGCGGGCCAGGGACATCCTGCGGCGGCTGGAGGAGGCCGAGCAGGCGGTCGCGGACGTGGGCCAGCTGCGCAGGGGGGCGGTGCGCGTCGGCAGCTTCACCACGGCGGCGCTGACGCTGGTCACGCCCGCGATCACCCGGATGCGCGCCGAGCATCCCGGGCCCCGGATCTCGCTCGCGGACGTCGAGCCCCCGGGCGGGCACGACGACGTGCTGACCGGCGGGCTCGACATCCTGGTCAGCCACGCCTACCCCGGCGTCCCGCTCCCCGAGGTGCCCGGGCTGCTGCGGACGCCGCTGATGAAGGACGCCTTCGTCGCCATCGTCCCGGCCCGGGACGCCAAGGAGCTCGGCCGGGGGCCGGTGACGCTCGAACGCCTCGCCGACCTGCCGCTGATCTCGGGCCGGGCCGGGGACGTGCACCGGGTCGCCTTCGACCGGGGGTTCGAGCGGTCGGCGGCCGAGCCGCGGGTCGAGTTCGAGACGCGCGACTACGCGGTCACGCTGGCGCTGGTGGCGGCCGGCGCCGGGGCCTCGATCGTGCCGCGCTCGCTCGTGCGCAGGCCCGACCCGGGCGTCCGGGTGCTCCCCCTGGAGCCCGCCGAGCATCGGACGATCTTCGCCCTGCACCGGGAGACCTCGCGGAACCCCGCGCTGTTCGCCTTCCTGAAGTTCCTCCAGGACGCCGCGGCGGCGCTCAGCGGGGCGACGGGGACAGCCGTAACGGCACGGCATTAAGTACCTCTAACGGAAAAAACCGTCGGCCACCACCGTGACTGATGTTGCCGCAGGCATACTGAGGAGTGCTGCGGCGGGTTCCCCGGCCCTCGTCGCGAGGGGGCCGGACGGGGAGGCGGTGGGCCCGGACCAGGAGATCGGGTCCACCGCCATGCTCACGACCACATCACGAGGTCGCTCCGGCAGCCGAACCCCAGGAAGAACGCCACCGCCAGGCGGCGCCCACCGGTGCTCGGGTCGACGGCGTGGAAGTTCCGCGAGTCGAACAGGAGCGCGTCGCCGCGTCCCATCGCCACCTCGACGCACTGCTCGCCCGCGACGACGCGCTCGTCGAACCCGTATCCCTTGCGCAGGGGCGCGTCGCCGGGCCGCCACCGCCGCCGCCAGACCCGCGTCGTGCCGCCCTCGGGCGCCGTGGAGATCCAGGCGTTGAAGGCGAGCTGCGCGATCGGCGGCCCGCCGTCGAACAGGTGCGGGCCGTACTCGCGGAGCACGTCGTCGCAGTGGACGAGGGCGCCGTCGTTGATCTCGCGCAGCGTCCCCGCGAAGAACGGGCGGCCCTGGTTGCGCGCGGGAGCGGGCGGGCGTCCCCACGCCCGGGTCAGCCCGGCGACCGCCGCGCCGAAGGGGTCGACGCGGCCCAGCGCGGCGCGCCGGACCTGCCGCGCGCGCCGCGCCTGCGTCCAGTAGGCGGCGGCGGGCCGGTCGCCCTCGCGGAAGTCGTTGAGGGCCGGGCCGAAGCGGGCGACGGGCGGGTGCACCCGGCGCCGGTCGTAGCTGTCGAGGGCGAGCGCGCCGGCGTCGAGCCGTGCCATGGCCTCGGCGCAGAGCAGCGGCGAGAGGAGCCGCCTGATCCCGACGGCCGCGACCGTGCCGCTGAGCAGGGCGCAGATGTCGCCGCGGTCGAATCGGTCGGCCTCGACGAAACGCGCCCGGAAATACTCGTCGCCGCCGTGGAGCGAACCTGGCGCCGGGTCGGTGTTCACCTGCATGATGGCCCCCAAAGAGCATCGGATTTCCAGCGCATCGTGATCGGAATCGGTGTCGATCACCCGATTCGATGCTGCCGACGGGGCATTCCCGGTGGGAAGCGGTCATGCGTCGCCCGGCGTTCGGGGCGACGGGAAACCCGGCGTGGGAATTCCACCGGCGAGGAGGCGGTTTCCCGTCTCCTCCGGGGTGTGCCACGGGCAACTCCTTGGACCCGGTCCGAGCGCCGATCAGGCTGGTCGCAACACCAGGTCGAAGCCGCGCTGCGAAGGGGTGCTCATGGACCGGGGAAGGTTGCGGACGGCGGTCGGGGCCCGGATCCGGTCCATGGCATCGGCGCACTCCCGGCGGCGCGTGCTCGCCCGCCTGATGGCGCGGACGATGGTGGGCACGACGGTCCGCGCGCAGGGGGCGATCGCGCTGGTCCTCCAGTTCGACGCGGCGGCGCGGATCTCGGTGGCCGGGGGCACCGCCCTCGGGATCGCCGCCGCCCTCGCGGTGATGCTCGCGGTGCTCTGGGCCAGGCCGGACGGCGGCCCCGGCGCGTCCGGAGGGGAGGGGGAGTGAGGGCGGCGGGTCAGGCGGCGCCGGTGTGCAGCGCGGCGATGAGGCGCGGATACAGCTCGCGCACCGAGCCCTGCCCCTGCCAGCGGATCAGCGTGCGGGCCAGGCGGCGCAGGTCGGTGCGGATCGTCGCCGAGTCCACCACGTCCACCTGCTCCAGGATCTCGGCGCCGAGCAGGCAGGCCTGGTCGATCTCGCCCGCCGAGGCGTGCGCGAGGGCACGCCGCGCGCCGAAGCGCAGCCGCGCCCGCAGCGCGGTCGCGGGGATCAGCGGCACCTCGCGGTCGAGCAGGTCCGCCGCGTCCTCCGAGCGGCCCAACTCGTGCAGGCACCAGGCGGTGACGACGACGTTGAGGTTGGCGACCGTGGAGGAGCCGATGACCGGCTCGTGCGGCCCGTCCGCCGGGGGCGCGGCGAGCAGTTCGGCCGCCTGGTCGAGGGTGCGGCGGCAGCCGTCGTGGTCGCCGTACAGGGCGTGGCCCTGCGCCTCCCGCTGGGCCGCCAGGCCCCGGATGCGGGCGGGGACGCCTGGCCGCGCCCGCGCCCGCCGCGCCAGCTCGATCACCTGGACGGCGTCGTCGTGATACAGCGCGATCTCGGCCCTGCGGACCAGCGAGTACGCCTCCAGGACGGTGCTGCCCGTGGGCGCCGCCATCCGTACGGACTCGCGCGTCCACCACAGGGCCGCCCGGTCGTCGCTCGCCTCCTGCGCCATCCAGCCGACGAACTCCGCGCAGCGGGCGGCGAGGTAGAGCAGCTCGCCGCGCTCGGGCTCGCGGGCCGCGGCCGCGAGCCCCCGCAGCGTGTGCGTCTGCGTGATCACCGTGGGCAGCACGGCGGCCGGGGGCGCCCACTGCCCGAGCCGCCTGGCCTGGTCGAACTGGGCGCGGAACGCCGTCAGAGCCCGTGCCGCGTGGTCCTCCCGGACGGCCGCGCCCATCCCCTTGCCGCCCGGCCCGAGGTACAGCGGCGTGGTGTCGTCGGCCGCGCCGGTCGCGGGGAGGAAGCGGCACTCCCCGTCCGGGGCGAGCCGGATGTGCCAGGTCTCACCGCCGGCGCCGTCCTCCGCCTCGGCGGCGGGCGGCGGCCTGCTGACCAGCGCGGAGAGTTCGCCCTCCGCGTCCAGGACGGCGTCGCAGCGCCGCGCGAGGTCGGGGCCGGGCGGCTTGTGCCCCGTCTCGATCTTGCTCAGATAGCCCTTGGTGTAGTGCGTCCGGGCGGCCAGCTGCGCCTGCGAGAGCCCCGCCGCCACCCGCCGCCGGCGAAGCTCCGGCCCGAACGCCGTCTCCTGCCCGGTCATGCTGCCCCCGCTCGGTCGGCGGACGTGTGCCCGGTGGGCGGCCCGGAACGGGGCGCGTCGGCACCCGCGAGCGGCGGCCCACGCGGCCGACGGTACGAGGGTCCGCCCCGCGACTCTGTGTCGTCCAACCCAGGGCCACAATGGCGTCACCATCCGGCCAGTGCGTTCTGCCCTCCGCGCTCAGTTGTCAGCGAGCGCCTCCGCGAGCATGCCGAGCGTCGCCCAGTCGACGAGGCGCGCCGTCCGGATCTCCCGGTACGTCGCGATCTCGATCCAGGTGCGCTCGGAGTCGCCGTGGACCCCGTAGGGGCGCCCCCGCATGGCGCGGAGCCGGTCGAGCTCGTCCTGCGTGATCTCGGCGGAGAACAGGTGCGCGTGGTGGGCGGAGACGGTCGCGGCGACCTGGCGGCTGCCGTGCGCGCGGAGCCGGTTCGCGTCGACCGCGAGCCCGATCTCCTCCGCGACCTCGTCCGCCGCCTGCTCCAGCGGGCTCACCGGGCGCAGCGTGGAACCGCCGGGCAGTTCGTGCACGTTGCCGTCCGGCGTGGACGCGGGGCTGCGGAACTCCCGGACGAGCACGACCGTCGTCTCGTCCAGCGAGGGCCCGCGCCGGTAGAGCGCGACGGAGGAGATGTCGGGCCGGGAGACCACGATCTCGTTGTCCTTGACCCTGTCCTCCGCGACCACGCGCACCCGCACATGCAGGGCCCAGAAGAAGATGGCGCCGAGGCCGGGCCCGGCGCGCGACGTCCACACCAGGCGGGCGCCCTCAAGGATGTTGCCGACCCTCCGCTGCGCCCGGTACCAGCGCTGGAAGCTCGCGGTCCCCCAGATCTCGGGCGGGACCTCGGTCTCGCCGCCGACGCGCGTCCCGCCGTCCACCCTGGGGGGAGCCCAGGGAAAAGGGGACCCGCCGCCCCTCCGCACCGCAGTGATCTCCTCGGCCACCGGTCCACCTCCAGCGCCCTCCACCCTAGGCGGACGGCTCTTCGACGACATGCCGGCCGACACGTCCTCTCCCAGCTTCCCTCATGAGTACGCCGGCGGCGCCCGGATGAGTAGCCGTACTCATCTGTCCAAAGGGTGCGGGCCATAGCGTGGGTCGCGGCGGCAGCGGAGCCCAGTGAGGAACATTCATGAGCGGATCGGGCAGGACGAGGATGCGGACGTCGGCGCTGAGCTCGTGTGCCGCGCTCGTCGCGCTGCTGGCCGGGGGATGCGCGGTGGGGACCGGCGACGACAGGAAGCGCGCGGGCGAACTCGCCGAGCGCCTTTATCCGGGGCAGTTGCGAGTGCTCGGCGCGCGAACGCTGTTTCCGCAGACCACAGGATCCGAGGTCACCTTCGCCGTCAAGGACGACCCCGACGCGGTCGTGCGGCTGCGCATCGACGGCAAGAACAAGACGTGCGAGCGCAAGTCCTGCGAGGACGCGCTGGTCAAGGCCGTCGCGCAGGGCCGGAGGCAGGCCGCCGAGTTCCGGCTGCTGCGCGCCTCCCTCGAACGGTGCGGCCATCAGATCATCGCCCTGGGGCCGACGGCCGGCGAGCCGTGGATCGTGATGTCGCTGTCGAACGAGAACGTGACCGCCGTGCTCGACGAGCTGGGACGGTGCGCCGCGCGGTGGTCGAAGGCCCTCACGGCGAACGGGTCGCCGCCCGCCTCCGACGGCTCCTACGGCCTGCCGGCCGGCAGCCGCGCGCTGCGCGTGCGGATCGTCCGGCCGGACGTGGCGCGGGGCCGCCCGGCGGAGGGTTCCGGTCCCACCCTGGCCCGGCTGACCTCGACCAGACTCCAGGCGGCCCTCGCCAAGAAGACCTACTTCACCGCCGCCTTCACCGTCCGCGACGACCGCGACGAGCCGGTCACCTCCGGGCTCGCCGTCTCGCGCTCCTACGAGGACCGGGAGGCGTTCGGCCGCCGGGTCCAGGCCGCCGTCGGCGAGCGGCTGCGCGCCGAGCGGCCGAACGCCAAGGTCACCGACTACGTCGGCGTGTGGCGCCTGGAGCCCGGCCGGATCGACCGCCTCACCGGCTACGTCCTGTTCTGCGAGGGGCCCGAGCAGGGCCGCACCTGCCTCGGCGACCACGCCGTCCGCGTGACCGTCGACGAGCGGGGCACCCCGGTGAGCGGCCTCACGATCGTCGAGAACGTGCGCGAGGGCAACGGCCCGCTCCGGCTGCCGCAGAACTGACGTCTTCTACTGCGCCTCTCCCGTGTTCGAGATCCGGACGATCGCGTGCTGGTCCAGGTCGTCGCCCGACAGCCGGGCGGCGACCCGGCCCCGGTGGAACACGAGGACGCGCTCGCAGATCGCCGCGAGCTCCTCCACGTCGGTCGAGGCCAGCAGGACGACCGCGCCGTCCGCCGCCGCGCCCCGGATCAGGTCGTGGATCTCGGCCTTGGCGCCCACGTCCACGCCGCGCGTCGGGTCGTCGAGCAGCAGCACGGTGGGCGCGGCGTCCAGCCACTTGGCCAGCACCACCTTCTGCTGGTTCCCGCCGGACAGCAGGCCCGCCCGCTGCTCGATGTCGCGGCACCGGATGCGCAGCCGCTCGACGTGCCCGCGCGCCCGCTCCCGCAGCGCCTTGCGGCGGACGACGATCCCGTCGCGCCGCAGCCCGATCGCGCGCACCTGCCCGATGTTCTCCCAGATCGGCTGGTCGAGCATCAGCCCGCGCCCGCGCCGGTCGCCCGAGACCACCGCGACGCCCGCCGCGATCGCCCGGCGCAGGCCGCGCGGCACCGGACGGTCGCCGGGCAGCCGCACGCTCCCGTGCGACGGGCGGCGCAGCCCCGCGACGAGTTCGAGCACCGCGAGGTGGCCCGCGCCGGCCAGCCCCGCGACACCGACGATCTCGCCCGCCGGGACCCGCAGGTCGACGTCGCTCATCACGCCGTCCACCGACACCGAGTCCAGCCGCAGCTCCTTGGCCTGGGCGTCCGGTCTCCGCGCCGGCGCGGGCGGCGCCGCCTCCCGGGCGGGCCGGGGGCCGAGCATCGCCGACACGATGTCGTCGATGCCGAGGCTCGCCCGGTCCGCGCCGAGCAGCACCGCGCGGCCGTCCCGCAGCACGGTGACCACGTCGCAGAGCTGCATGACCTCTTCGAGGATGTGCGAGACGAACACGACGCCGACCTGGCGCTCGCGCAGCACCTGGAGGATGCCGAGCAGCCGGTCCGAGCCGTCCTGGTCGAGGGCCGAGGTCGGCTCGTCCAGGACGAGGACGCGCGGCTCGGTCAGCAGCGCCCGCGCGATCTCCACGAGCTGCCGCTGCCCGAGCGAGAGGTCGCCGACCCGCGTGCGCGGGTCCACCTTCAGCCCGAGCTGCGCCAGGATCGGACGCGCGGCCTCGGCCATCGCGCGCCGGTCCAGGAACGGCCCCCGGCGCGGCTCGCGCAGCGGGTAGAGGTTCGCGAGGACGTCGAGGTCGGGGAACAGGTTCAGCTCCTGCGACACCACCGCGACCCCGTGCCGGACGGCGTCGGCGGTGTCGTGGAAGGCGACGGGCTCGCCGTCCAGGTTCAGGGTCCCCGAGTCCGGGCGGATCGCCCCGGACAGCACCTTCACCATGGTCGACTTCCCGGCGCCGTTCTCCCCGAGGAGCGCGTGCACCGAGCCCGCCTCCACGCTGATCGTGCCGGCCGCCAGCGCCGTGACGCCGCCGTAGGTCTTGGTGATGTCGCGTGCCTGGAGTACCGTCATGGCGCTCAGTCGGCCTGGGAGAGCGGCTTGAGGTACTTGCCCGGGTTCGCGAGCTGCTCCTGCGTGATCGTCTTGAAGTAGGCGGTCCGGCTCTGCTCGTTGACCTGCCGCGCCAGCACCTGGTCGATGTTGGCGGAGTTGATGACGAGCGTGCCGGGGTTCCACCAGCCCTCGGGCAGCTTCGTCCCCTTGCGCTGGTGGTCGATCATGAGTTGCAGCGCCACGTAGCCCTTCAGCCAGTGCTCGGGCGAGGACAGCGCGAACAGCGACCCGTCCTTCACCGCCTTCAGCGCGGCCGGGTCGATGTCGCAGGACCCGGCGAGGAACTTGCGCCCGGTCTGCTTCTGGATCAGCGGCAGCGACACGCCGTCCTGGCCGCCGACGCCGAGGAACGCGATCGCCTTCGGGTTGGCCTTCACGATCGAGTTCCAGGCGTTGTAGTTGTCGGTCGGCTCGGACTTGGAGTCGAACGGCCCCTTGATCGTCAGCTCCGGCCGCTCCTTCTTGATGACCGAGGTCAGCCCGTCGATGCGCTGCGAGAGCAGCCGCAGCCCGGGGATGTCGTTGCCGATCACGACCTCGCCCCGGGTGCCCTTCGGGACGTGCTTGATGAACTCCTCGCCGAGCGCCCGCCCGACCTCGGTGTTGCTGTTGCCGATGAACAGCTTGGTCTTGGTGCCCTTGGGCGGCGCCGCGTCCACCGCGACGGTCGGGATGCCGTCGTCGTCCGCCTGGACGAGCGGGCGCACGAACAGGTCGGGCGCGAGGCTCTGCAGCGCGAGCCCGTCCTTGGAGTTGCGGATCGCCGAGCGGAACAGCTGCACCTGCGCGGGCCCGTTGACCCCCGTCGGCGCGGACGCGTTGAGCGTGACCTTGCCGTCGGCGGCCGCCGCGGCCTTGGCGCCGAACGCCATCTCCTGGAACGGGTTCTGCGTCGTCGTCGCGTACACGAAGCCGAGCTTCAGCTTCCCGGTCTTCTTCTTGCCCGACCCGCCCGAGTCGCTGGTGCACCCGGTCAGCGCGACCGCGCCGATCAGCAGCGTGGTCAAGGCGAACGATCTGATCCTCACGTGTGCCCTCCTCAGAGCCGTTCAGAGTCCCAGCAGGGCGTCGTCTCGCCGCCGCCTGCGCCGGACGAGGCTGTCGAGCGCGACCGCCGCGAGGATGACCCCGCCGGTCGCGAACGCACTCCAGTTGGCGGGGATGTTGAAGTACTGCAGCGCGCTGGTGACCACGCTCAGCAGCACGGCGCCGAGGCAGGCGCCGATGACGGTGGCGCTGCCGCCGCGCAGCGGCGTGCCGCCGATGATGGCGGCGGCGATCGCCTGGAGCTCGAACCCGGTGCCGATGTTCGGGTCACCGGAGGTGAAGAAGGCCAGGCCGAGCACGCCCGACACACCCGCGAGCAGCCCGACGAGCACGAGCGCCTGGAGCCGGACGCGCGGTATCGAGATCCCGGAGAAGGACGCCGCGTCCGGGTTGGAGCCGATCGAGCGCACCCGGTACCCGAACGGGGTGAACCGCAGCACCAGCGTCAGCAGCACCGCGACCAGCACGAGGATCCACACGCTCGTCGGGACGCCGAGCGTCTTGCCGCCGAGCAGCGTGAAGAAGGAGCTCTCCAGCGGCATCTCGGTCACCTGCTGGCCGCCGCTCATCGCGAGCGCGAGCCCGCGGTAGACCGACATCGTCGCGAGCGTCGCGACGATCGCCGGGATCGCGATGTACTGGACGATCAGCGCGTTGCCGAGCCCGAGCGCCGCGCCGAGCAGGATGCCGAGCCCGGCCGCCGGCCACGGCGGCACGCCGTGCTTCATCATCAGCCCGGTCGCGATCACCGTCAGCCCGAACGTCGAGCCCACCGACAGGTCGATCTCGCGCATCGACAGCAGGTAGGCCATGCCGCAGGCGAGGAGCCCGACGTACACCGACGACTGGAGGGTGTCCAGCAGCTGCCCCGGCCGCAGGAAGTCCGGGTGGAGAATGCTGGTGAAAATCACCAGTACGATGGTGGCGATCAGCACGCTGGTCGCCTCGCCGCGTCCGGCCCTGACGGCCAGCACGGGGATCCGGCCGAGCGCCGTCGGGGCGGCCCGTTCCTCGCTCCGGGGTGTCGATTCGACCTTGTCGTCGACCCCGGACTGGTGGTCCGCTGCCACGGCGGCCCCCTTCCTCGTCCGCTCTGGACGCTTCGGGCAAAGTTCACCGCCTTCACAGCCCGCGTACTTGCCTGTGTCGGAACAGTGCTTGTCTGTCCCGGAACGGCTCGGTGTCGATCATGCGTTGACCGGGTAGCCGCGAACCACGGGAGACCGCGCGGCCCCGGGTCCCCGACCGAAAGGATCTCCATGACCTCCACGACGCGGCGCGACCTCATCGGCAGGGCCGAGCCCCCGCGCGACGTCCCGGAGCGGCTCGCGTCCCAGATCGCGTTCATCGCCGAGGTGGACCGGCTGAAGACCGTCGTGCGGCGCAGCCCGCTGCTGGCCGCCGACCGGCGCGAGAACGACGCCGAGCACTCCTGGCACCTCGCGCTGATGGTCACCGTGCTCGCCGAGTACGCCGACGAGCCGATCGACGTCGCGCGGACGCTGCGGCTCGTCCTGGTGCACGACCTCGTGGAGATCTACGCGGGCGACACCTTCCTCTACGACGAGGCCGCGTCGGCCGACCAGGCCGAGCGGGAGGAGGCCGCCGCCGACGAGCTGTTCGCGCTGCTGCCGCCCGACCAGGCCGGGGCGTTCCGCGCGCTGTGGGACGAGTTCGAGGCCCGCGCGACCCCGGAGGCGCGGTTCGCCAAGGCCATGGACCGCCTCCAGCCGCTGCTGCTCAACTTCGGCAACGAGGGCGGCACCTGGCACACCCCGGGCGTCACCGAGGCCGGCGTCCGCCGCCGCAAGTCGGTGATCGGCGACGCGTCCGCGGAGCTGGGCGCCTACGCGAGCAAGCTCATCGACCTGGGCGCCCAGCGCGGCTGGCTCCGCCGCGACGGCGGCGGGGACGGCGTGGGTTCCTGACGCCGGCCGGGCGCCGATCCTCCTGGGTGGTCGAGACCTTCAGCCCATGCCCCCGGGTGACCGGGCATGGTTCGGTGGGCCCTGACACGGACTCGGCCGAAGGAGCGGACCATTACGCGGCAAGGAAAATGGGATCGATGAAGGGGAAAGGCGGGCCCGGAGCGCCGGTGGACTCCGACGTCCGCGTGGCGGTGTGCGGTGCGGGGCTGCGCGTCTGGTTCCCCTGGCCGGCACGCGCGTGCAGCGTCGTCGACGTGCGCGGGCTCCCCGCTCGGGCGAGCGTCGGGAAGGGCCTGACCATCGGGCTGGACGGGCTCCCGGAAAACGTCATGGGCCTGCTGGCGCGGGTGGAGACGCGGGCCGCGGAAATCGACGTCGCCGGCGCGGCGCTGCGGGTTCACGTGCCCGGCGGACACGCGGAATTCCAGATGGAAGGCGAGTCCACGGTCGCGCTGCGGCTTTGCGGCCGGGAACTCGTGGGCATCGACGTCCGCTTTCTTGGAAGGCCGTGACCATTCGTCCACCGGCGGTTCGGCCTGCCGTACGATCCGGCACGACGGGGCGCCGAACGGGGAGGCCGATGGACCGGCGGGAGAAGAACGGCAAGGTCGCCTGGGAACTGACGGCGGGGATCGAGGAGGAGCGGCAGCGGCTGCGGCGCGAGATCCACGACCAGATGGCGCCCGCCCTCGCGGCGTTGCGGCTGCGCTTCGACCTGGCGCGGGAGGTCGTCGCCGACGGCGCCGGCGGTCCGGACCCGCTCGATTCGCTGGATTCGGTGGACGAGGCGATCCGCAATTTGGGTGACGCGCTCTCGGGCCTCCTCGCCGCCATCGACGGCGCGTTTCCCGCCGAGTTGGCGAGGCTCGGCCTCATCGGCGCGCTCGCCGATCTGGGCGCCTTCCTCTCCCTGGCCGATCTGCGCATCGAGGCCGACGAGAACGAACTGCTGGAGATGTCGCCGGCCTGCGAGGTGGCGGCCTACAAGATAGCCGCCGAGGCGCTCACCAACGCGCGCAAATACTCCTCCGACCGCAGTGCGGTGGTGCGAATCGACCGGCAGGACGGGGACATCGTCCTCCAGGTCAGCAGCGCCATCGGCAGCGAGCGCGAGCGCCACCCCTCCTACGGCGTCGGATTCCGCTCCATGCGGGAGCGGGCCGCCGCCCTCGGCGGCAAATGCAACGTCCGCGCGACCGACGAGGGAATGGTCGTCCGGGCCCGGATCCCGTCGCGGCCGGCATGAGCGTTCCCGTTCTCATCATCGAGGACCACCCGCTCTATCTCGGCGCGCTGCGCGCGCTCTTCGAGCGCGGCGACGGATTCGAGGTGGTCGCGGAGGCCGCCACCGGCGCGGCCGCGCTGGAGGCGCTGGAGGGCCCGCGCGGCGCGCGACCGCGCGTGATCACCCTCGACCTCCATCTCCCGGACGGCTCGGGCACCGCGCTGGCGCAGCGCGTCCTGGCCGCCCATCCCCAGGTGCGGGTGCTGGTCATCAGCGCGCTGACCGACCGGGCGGCGGTGCTGTCGGCGCTGCGCGCCGGGGTGCACGGCTACCTGACCAAGGACGCCGGCAGCGAGGAGATCCGGCACGCGGTGCGGCTGGTCGCGGCCGGCGGGACGGCCTTCGGCGAGCCGATCGCCGTGCTGCTGCGCGACTGGCTGAAGGCCGACGCCGGCGCGTCCGCGAGGACGCACTTCCCGACGCTCACCGGACGCGAGACGCAGGTGCTCGACCTGCTCGCCGGGGGCCGGGAGTACGCGCAGATCGCCAGGGAGCTGGGGATCTCGGAGAAGACGGTGCGCAACCACCTCTCCAACCTGTTCGTGAAGCTGGAGGTGAACAACCGGGCGCAGGCGATCCTGGTGGCGCGCCGGGCGGGCATGGGCACCTCCTGAGCGGCCCTCCGGCGGGGCCGCCCGCGCGTCGGTCAGCGCTTTCGCGGGTCACGCCGGCGGCGTCCAGCGCGGGTCGCGGCCGAGCAGGGCGACGATGGTGTCGATCGCGGAACGGCCGGAGTCCTCGGGGAGGGGCGGGAGGTAGACGCCGCCCGGCCCGTTGAGGACGCTGCCGGGGGCGGTGTTGGCGCGGGCGAGCGGCAGCGCGGCCCGGAGCAGCCCGGCCGGTGTGTCGAGCGCGGTGCCCAGCGCGCGGGCCAGGTCCCAGCGGTGGACCAGCATGTCGACGACGTGGACGCCGAGCACCCATTCGGTCGGCGCCGGGCCCCGCCACGGGAGGTCCACGGTCGCCCCCGTCCGGTCGAGGGCCGTGAGCGAGCGCCCGGCGACACGGGCGAAGTCGTCCCGGGGGTCCTCGCCCGGTTCGAGAGGCGGCAGCACCGTCCGGGCGAGGGCCTCGTGCCGCTCGTTCATGTGGTGGAGCAGATCCGCCACCGTCCATCCCTCGCAGGGGGTCGGGTCCGCCATCGCGGCGTCGGGGATCAGCGCCACGTCGTGCCCGATCAGGGCGAGCGCCGTGGCGTCCAGGCGGAACAGGTCGGTCATGGGGGCTCCCGGTAATAGCGAACGATCGTACGCCAAAACTATAACGTACGGTCGTTCGCTATGATGGGCCCGTGTCTCCTCGCCACTCGATCGCCGAAGCGGCCCGGACGCGCGACCGGATCGTGCGGGCCGCGGTGCGGGACGCCTCGCGCCTCGGCCTGGAGGGGCTGACGGTCGGCTCGCTCGCGCGCCGGCTCGGCATGAGCAAGGCGGGCCTGATCGGCCCCTTCGGATCCCGCGAGGCGCTGCTGGCGGCGGCGCTCGACCATGCCGTGCAGATCTTCCAGGCGGCGGTCATCGCCCCGCTGGAACAGCGGCCCCCCGGCGCGGAACGGCTGGAACTGCTCATCGACCGGTGGGTGGCCTACCTGGCCGACTGCCCGTTCCCCGGCGGCTGCTTCGTGACGGCCGCCTCGTCCGAACTCGACGGCCGCCCGGGGCCGCTGCGCGACCGGCTGCGCGAGGGCGTGGCCTCCTGGCGCGCGCGGATCGCCGCCGAGGTCGCCGCGGCGCAGGCCGAGCTCCCGGGCCCGCACCGTCCCGCGGAGGAGGTCGCCGTGACCCTGGTCGGCCTCTCGATGGCCCTCAACCAGGAGGTCCAGCTGCTGGAGGACCGCGAGGCCGCCCCCCGCGCCCGCGCGGCCATGCGGCATGCCGCGGGGCTGCGTCCCTGAGCGCCGGAGAACCGCGAAACCCGCGAGAGTAACGCGGGCCGGAGTGGTCCGTAACCCCCCAATATTTGGGGATGGGCCGGGGGAGTCGTCCGGAACAGGATGTGCGTCATTCGGATCCGCATCATCCGACCAAGGGAAGCGAAATGAAACGGACGACTCGCGTGTTGGGGGCGGCGCTGGCGTTGCTTTTCGTCGGTGTCGGCAACGGCACGGCGTTCGCGCAGCCGGCGCAACCCGCACAGCCCGCGAAGACCACCCGGACCGCGAAGGCCGCCGACGCGAAGATCCTGGCGGTACGGCACTTCTACAACGACCGGTTCCAGCGTTGTCTGGACGCCGACACCAACACCGGCGGCAACGGCGGCATCGTCCAGCTGTGGGACTGCGGCCCCTGGAACCAGCAGGACTGGGAGGTCTGGCCGGACGGCCACATCTACAACTCGCGCTTCCAGAAGTGCCTGGACGCCGACACCAACACCGGGGGCAACGGCGGCAAGGTCCAGCTCTGGGGCTGCGGCCCCTGGAACCAGCAATGGTGGGACATCTGGCCCGACGGCCACCTCTACAACAGGCGTTTCCAGCGGTGCCTGGACGCCGACACCAACACCGGCGGCAACGGCGGCATCGTCCAGTTGTGGGACTGCGGTCCCTGGAACCAGCAGTGGTGGCGATAAGCGGGGCCGCGAGGCAACCGGGAACTATCCGCCCCGGATGTTCCCCCGCCCGGCGCGGTGGGGCACAGTACCTCTCGACACTGCCAGTCACGCAGAGTTAGGGAGCGAGTGCAATGGGCTGTGAGGTATACCGCTGCGGTCCCAACATCGCCGTCGGCGAGCTGACCGCCGAGGAGGCGGAACGCCTCCAGCGGATGGAGCGGCCTCAGGCCGAGGACGAGTCGGCCAGTTGACCGCGCAGGACAGGTACCAACGGAGCGGTCCCCTCCCCCGGGAGGGGGCCCTCTGGTGCGCGGACCACTTCCGCGGCGCCCGCGGTTTCCGGGCCGCCGCGCCGCACGCCGGAGAACGCGCGTTCCCGCTGCCGCGCGCCAGGGCCCTCATCGAGGCGGCGCTGGACGAGGCGGCGCTGCGCCCCCGGCTGACCGATCTTCGCGGCGCCTGGCGCTGCCACCTCTCCCATCCCGACGGCACCCCCGTCCGCGACGGGGTGGGCGCGGGGAAGGGAGACCCGCAGTCCGCGCAGGTCGGGGCCCTGTACGAGGCGCTGGAGCACCACCGCGGCGCCGCCCTCCCCGCGCGCGGCGAACCGGTCGAGCTGCTCACCGCCGCCCAACTCGCCGGCACCGACCTGGCGCGGGACCCGGCCCTGGAGCCGCTCGCCGCGTCCGGCGGGCCGGGGGCGGCGGCGTGCCGGCGCTACACCGCGCTGGACCACTCCGGCCGCACGCTCCCGGTGCCGGTGTTCCTCACCAACCCCGCCTACCTGGAATGCCCGGCCGACCGCCGCCACGAGCTGGGGGACGTCCTCGACTACGCCCCGCTGAGCCGGTTCAGCACCAACAGCGGCACCGCGATCGGCGCGACCCGCGACGAGGCCCTGGTGCACGCCCTGGCCGAGGCGGTGGAACGTGACGCCTTCTCCTTGCTGCTGGCCGGAACGTTCCTGCTCGCCCGCCCGTCGCCGCTGCGGCTGGTGCGTCCGGCGAGCCTGCCCGACCACCTCCAGGAGCTCTACCTGAGCGCCGGATGGCACGCCGGAGGCTCGGTCGCGTTGATCGACATGACCAGCGACCTGGGCGTTCCGGCGTTCTGCGCGCACACCTCCCGCGACGGGAGGGCGGCGCAGGGGCAGGGCGCGTCGCTGTCGGCCGAGCACGCGGTGCGGCGGGCGCTGAACGAGCTGATCCAGGTCGTCGCGATCCGGCGCGGCGAGCGGAACCCGCCGGCGGACCTCCGCGCGGTGGAAAGCCACCCGCGCCTGCTGGAGGCGGCACGCGCCGACTTCGACCCGCATCTGGCCGGTGCCCGCCCGCGCGACTTCCTCCCGACCGGCGCGCCCGCCGCGCCCCGCGAGCACCTCCAGCGCCTCACGGCCACGCTCACCGGCTACGGGTACCGCCCCTACGGCCGGGTCCTGCGCACCGAGCCCAACGGCGTGAGCACGGTGTCGGTGTTCGTGCCCGGTCTGGAACGCTTCTTCGCGGTCACCGCCGGTGCCTGCGTCGTCCCCGGCCCGCGCGGCCGCGCCCTCGGCCCCGGATGACCTCCCACGACGTGGTCGTCGTCGGCGGCGGGCCCGCCGGGCTCAGCGCCGCGCTGGTGCTGGCCCGCGCCTGCCGCGCCGTGGCCGTCGTCGACGCCGGGCGGCCCCGCAACGCCGCGTCCGCCCACGTCCACGGCGTGCTGGGGCTTCCCGACCTGTCGCCGCAGGTCCTTCTGGAGGTGGGCCGCGCGCAGGTCCTCGCCTACGGCGTCGACGTGCTGGAGGGGACGGCCCGCACGGCGCGGCCGCGTCCCGAGGGCGGGTTCGCCGTCACCCTGTCCGACGGCAGGGTCCTCGCCGGGACGCATCTGCTGCTCGCCACCGGCACCGTCGACGAGCTGCCCGACATTCCCGGCCTGGCCCCGCGCTGGGGGCGCGACGCCGTCGCCTGCCCGCACTGCCACGGCTGGGAACTGCGCGGCCGCGCGATCGCGATCCTGGGCGGTGGCCGCGCGGACGCCCGCCGGGCCCTGATGTGGCGGCAGTGGACCCCGAACCTCACCCTGATCACCGCTCCCGACCACCCGCCCGCCCCGTCCGACCTCGAACGGCTGGGCGCGCGGGGCATCACCGTCCTCGACGGCCCCGTCACCGAGGTGATCGCCGCCGCCGACCGGCTCTGCGGGGTGCGGCTGGGCGACGGGACGTCCGTCCCGATCCGCGCCCTGGTGGTGGCCCCGTGCTTCCGGGCCCGCGCCGACCTGCTGGACGGCCTCGGCCTGCGCCCCACCGAGCTGACGGTCGGCGGCCGGGTCGTCGGCACCGTCATCGCGACCGACGGCGCCGGACGCACCGCCGTGCCGGGGGTCTGGGCCGCCGGGGACGGCGCGTCCCCGCTGGAGCGGGTCGTCGCGGTCACCGCCGACGGCGCGGCGGTCGCGTCCGCGATCAACGCGGCCCTCACCGACGGGTCGCACCCGGAGCACTCCGCTGGGGAGCCGTGACCTCCGCATGGGCCGACATGCGTTTTCTTAATGATCTGCCGCGCATATTCCCATGGAACAGGTAATGGGCCGCTCCCGCCCCGAGTTCGTGGTCCCATGAGTTCGGAGAAGGAGATCACCGGGGAATTCGCGCAGAAAGAATCGACGATATGAGACATGGGTTGATTCGCGTGGTCGCGTCGATCGGGGCCGTGCTGGCCGTCGCGTCGACCGGGCACGCCGTGGCCGCGCCCGCGGGCCCGGGGCCGGGGCCGGTCCTGGTGGACGAGCCGTTCACCCGCGCCACCGCCGACTCGCGCTTCATCGGATACGGCGCCGCCTGCCTGACGGGCGCCGCGCGGGGGAACGCGCCGCAGGAGGGCGCGAACCACGCGCTCTCGGGCTGCCGCCGGGATCCGGCCGGTCCGGTGCCGCCGGGCGGCGCCGCGCCGCGCGGCTACCTCCAGCTCACCGACGCCCACCCCGAGGTGACCGGCGCCGTGATGTTCGACTCGCCCGTCCCGGCGCGGGACGGGCTGGAGGTGACCTTCGAGCAGTGGCAGTACGGCAACACCACCCGGGCGCCCGCCGACGGCATCTCGTTCTTCCTCACCGACGGCGCGCGGTCGCTGCACACTCCGGGCGCGTTCGGCGGAAGCCTCGGATATGCGCAGAAACTGCCGGGCGGCAGGTCGGACGCGCACTTCGTCCCCGGCGTCAGCGGCGGATACCTCGGCCTCGGATTCGACGTGCTGGGGGAGTACTTCGGCGACGGGGAAAGGCGCGGGAACGGCTGCGAGCGGCGTTCCCCGGCCGGGACGGAGTTCCGCGCGCCCGCTCCCGGGCCCAACATCGTGACCGCGCGCGGCCCCGGGAACGGCATCGACGGCTACTGCCTGCTCGACGCCACGACGAGCAACAGGTCGTCCACCGGCCCCTGGACGTCGAGCCTGCCCGGACGCCTGCATGGCGACCTGAGGACGATGCCCGCCAGGGTCACCGCGAAGAAGGCCGAGAGCCTGCTGGAGCCGGTGAAGCGGGTCGTTCGCGTCGTCGTGACGCCCGCGCCGAACCCGGTGGTCACGGTCGACATCGACTTCCAGGACGACGAGGGCTTCCAGCGGGTCCTGCGGTTCCCGGCCCCGCAGCCGGTCCCGGCGGCCTACCGGTTCGGGTTCGCCGCGTCCACCGGGCCGCTCACCGATGTGCAGCTCATCCGGAAGGTCGTCCTGCGCGCCCAGCGCCCGGCCGGAGACGAGGAGTCGTCCGAGTCCGAGGACGAATGAGCGGGCCGGGGTCCCGGCGGTGGGCCCGGAGCGCGGTGACCTTCGTCCCGAGCATGTCGCGCGCCCTCGGCAGGCGCTGGGCCGGGAACTCGGTCGGGGTGTCGTGGTCGGGGACGAGCCGCGGGGTGGTGCCCCGATCGGCGATCCGCGCCGAGGTGATCGTGAGTTCGTAGTGGGCCCACACCATGGCGGCGCCGGGCAGCCTGCGAGCCGTGGCGTGGACGAGGTAGACGTCGGACAGGGCGGTGACGATCAGCAGCGCGGGCGCGTCGCGGTCGAGGTTGACCGCGGTGGGGTCGGTCGGCCAGACCGACACCCGCAGGTGCCGGTCGCCGACGACGCGCAGTTCGCCCCAGTCCGGGACGCAGACCTGGGGCAGCCCGTCGGCGCCACAGGTGATCATGACGACGGGACGTTGCCGGGACGGGGAGTTGGTGATCGCTTTGACGGCGGCTGGGAGCACCTCGGGTGAGAACGACATCGGTGTGTCCGCCCTTACGTCGAAGGTCCGCCGGCCCGGCGTGCGGCCGAGCCGGTCTTGCTATGAATCCTTCCCGATATTGTTCGATCATACATTCGAGAGTGCTAACGATCACACGGCTTTTTTCGAGTGGCGCCACGCGTGGGGCGCCCGTTTACCCTGGTGCTGCATGGCCCAAACCACAGCCGGGCCCACTACCGGGGCCGTTGTGAAACGGCGCCGATCGTGGGCCCGGCTGTTCGATTGAGGGTCAGCCGACCGCCCGCTTCACAAGGTCGCTGATCACGGCCTCGTTCGCGGCGTCCAGGGCCGTCAGCGCGTAGGTCGTCGGCCACAGCGTGCCGTCGTCGAGCGCGGCCACGTCGCTGAAGCCGAGCGTCGCGTACCGCGACTTGAACTTCTGCGCGCTCTGGAAGAAGCACAGCACCTTGCCGTCCTTGGCGTAGGCGGGCATCCCGTACCAGGTCCGCGGGACGAGGCCCGGCGCGACCGAGGCGATGATCTCGTGCAGCCGCTCGGCGAGCACCCGGTCGGCCTCCGGCATCTCGGCGATCTTCTCGCGGACGTCGCGCTCCCCCTCCTCCCTGGCCTTGGCCTCGGACGCGCTGCGCCGCGCGGCCTTCTTCAGCTCCTTGGCGTGCTCCTTCATCGCGGCCCGCTCGTCCTCGGAGAACCCGTCGAAGTTCTTGCCGGTCGCGGCGTCGCCCTTGGCGGCCTTCGGTGTCTCGCTCATGATGGGAATCCCCTTCTCTCGGTTTCTCGCTGGCGGGCCCTCGGCGGAGGGCCGTCCTTCTGGTCTGGTTATCCCCAGGCCCCGGCGATCTGCCGGGTGGTGGCGTTGAGCCGGTTGAACAGGTTGGTGAGCGCGATCATGAGGACGATCGCGGCGAGCTGCTTCTCGTCGTAGTAGGTGGCGGCGGCGTCCCAGGTCTCGTCGTCCACCGCGTCCGGGCGGTCGGCCAGCCGCGTCGCGGCCTCGGCCAGCGCCAGCGCCGCCCGCTCCTCGTCGGTGAAGTAGGGGGCCTCGCGCCAGGCGGCGACCAGGGCCAGCTTGTCGTCGCCCACGCCGGCCTTGCGGGCCGACTTGACGCCGCTGTCGACGCACGGGCTGCACCCGTTGATCTGGCTGGCCCGCAGGTGCACCAGCTCCAGCGTCTGCTGGTCCACCCCGCCGGAGTGCGCGGCCTTGAACAGCTCCTGGATCGGCCGCATCGCACCGGTCAGGACGGCGGCGGGGTTCTGCATCCGGGACTGCATCTCGGTGTTCTCCTTCGTGTGATCGGCCGCCCCGTTCCCTCGGGGCATGGCTCCATCACAGCGGGACGGGCCGCGCATGCCGATGGCCGTGGGACACCGTGGGACAGTCGAAACACCCCTGAGCAGGGCTAATCTATCCAGAAGAGTTGTACCGGCATGGGACAGGGAGGCACCGGGCGGATGACCGTGGAACACCGGACACCGCAGGCCGGCCCGCGCGCGGACCCCCGGGACGAGCTGGCCGCCCGGCTGCGCCTGCTCCAGGAGGTGTCCGAGCGCGGAGTCCGCGCCCTCGCGCGCGACGCCGGCCTCAGCTCGTCGTCGCTGTCGCGCTACCTCGGCGGCCAGACCGTGCCGCCCTGGCCCGCCGTGATCGCGCTGTGCCGCCTCGTCCAGCGCGACCCGCGCCCGCTGCGCCCGCTCTGGGAGCGCGCGGCGAACCCGCTGCCCGCGCCGCCGAAGACGAGCCGCCAGGTCCAGCCGCCGTCGCCGCCCGCCGGGGCGCCGCGCCCGCCCCGCAACGACCTGCCGCGCGACCTGCCCGACTTCACCGGGCGCGAGGCCGAGCTGGCCGCCGTCCTCGCCGCCGTGGAGGCCGACCGGGTCGTCGCGCTCGACGGCATGGCGGGCGTCGGCAAGACCTGCCTCGCGGTGCGCGCCGCGCACCGGCTCGCCGCCGCCTACCCCGACGCCCAGCTCTATGTCGACCTGCACGGGTTCACCGCCGGGCGCGAGCCGCTCGACCCCGACGCCGCGCTGCGGACGCTGCTCGCCGCCCTCGACGTCCCGTCCGAGAAGATCCCGCAGGAGGGCGGCATCGAGCCGCTGGCCGCATGCTGGCGCTCGGAGCTGGCGCACCGGCGGGCCGTCGTGGTGCTCGACAACGCCGCGGGCGCCGAGCAGGTCCGGCCGCTGCTGCCGGGCGCCGGGCCGTCGGTCGCGCTGATCACCAGCCGCAACCGCCTGCTGGGCCTGGACGAGGTGCCCCCGGTGTCGCTGGACGTGCTCTCCCCGCGCGAGAGCGCCGAGCTGCTGGCCCGCGCCAGCGGCGACCCGGGCGGGGCCGAGGGGCGGCTGGCCCGCGACCCGGAGTCGGCCGCCGAGGTGCTGCGGCTGTGCGGGCACCTCCCGCTGGCCCTGCGGCTGGCCGCCGCCCGGCTGCGGCACCGGCCCGGCTGGACGGTGGGCGTCCTCGTCGAGCGGCTGGCGGAGGGCGCGTCGGAGTTCGACACCGCGTTCGCCATGTCGGTCCGGCAGCTCGACCGGGCGCGGCGCCGCTTCTTCCTGCTGCTGGGGCTGGTGCCCGGCTCGTCCTTCGACGAGTACGTCGCGGCGGCGCTCGCGGACCTGCCGGTGCGCGACGCACGGGAGATGCTGGAGGACCTGCTGGACGCGCACCTCGTCCAGCAGCCCGCGGCGGGCCGCTACCGGCTGCACGACCTGGTACGCCAGCACGCGCGCCGCGCCGCGTCCGAGCATGACGATCAGCTTTCCGGTGGGGGGACGACCCCCCACACCCCCCGGAACAGCCAGTTCTCCGGTGGGGGGACGACCCCCCACGCCCCCCGGAACAGCCTTTTGGAGTCCGAGCGCGCACTCACCCGCGTCCTCGACTACTACGTGCACGCGGCGGCCGCCGCGGACGCCGCGATGTCGCACGCGGTGCCCGGCCGCGCGGCCTCGGCGAGCCGCCCCCCGGCCGACCTGCCCCGCTTCGCGGGCAAGCACGCCGCGCTGTTCTGGTTCGGCACCGAGTACACCAACCTGATGGCCGTCTTCGAGACGGCGGTCGCCACCGGGGCCGACCGGCACGTCTGCGAGCTGCCGCGCGTCATGCGCGCGTTCTTCGCGCGGCGCTGCGGCACCACGCACCTCAACGTCCTGTTCGAGCGCTCGCTGATCGCCGCGCGGCGGCTGGGCGACCCGCGGCTGCTCGCCGACGCGCACAGCGACCTCGGCTTCGCCCGCTACAACGCGGGCCGGATGGCGGAGGCGGGCGCGGCCTACGAGGCGGCGGCGCCGCTGGTGACGGAGTCGGGGGACGCCTGGGCGGAGGCCGAGCTGACCATGCGGCTCGGCTACCTGAGGTGGGACGAGGGGCACGTCGAGGAGCCGCTCGGCCTGTTCCGGCGGGCGGGCGAGCTGTACGGCGCCGCCGGCTGCCCGGCGGGCCGGACCCACGCGATCGCCTACGAGGCGTGGGCGCTGCTCCAGCTCGGGCAGCGCGAGGAGGCGGCGCGGCTGGCCCGCGGGGCGCTGGACGTCCCGCACGCCGACCCCGCCTGGCCGCCGACGCTCACCGCCCGGATCACCCTCGGCGTGGCCATCGCCCAGGAGTGCCCGGACGAGGCGTCCGAGCACCTGCGCCAGGCCCTGGAGCTGGCCCGCGAGGACGGGCACAAGCACAACGAGGCGTGGTGCCTCAACTGCCTGGGCGTCGCGCTGCGCCAGATGGGCCGCTACGAGGAGGCCCTCGCCAGCCACCGGCAGGCGTTCGCCCTGCTGGAGGAGCTGTTCGAGGAGCACTGGAAGATCCACTTCCTCGACGCCTACGGCGAGACGTGCCGCCTGGCGGGCCTGCCCGAGCAGGCGCTGCGGCTGCACCGCGAGGCGCTCGACCTGGCCCCGAAGGTCGGCTCCCGGCACAAGGAGGCGCGGGCCCACGAGGGGATCGCCGCCGTCCTCGCCGAAACCGACCCGGGCGCCGCTGCCGAGCACCGCGCCGCCGGCCAGGCCATCCTGCGCGAACTGGCGGCGGACGCCCCGTCCTAGGGTTTTAGGGCTGGCCGCGTTCTCAGGGTTCTGAGAGTGGGCCGCGCAGCGACCTCAACCTTCACGCGAGTGCGTGACCTGACCGGTGGGGCGACGCCGGAGGCGAGCCCCGCCGGGAAGATCGCGAAGCGATGCCGCACTCGCCGAAGGCGCGGTCACACCGCGAGCCGCCAGGCGAGTGGTGTGGGCCGTGACTTCATGAGTACAGCCGCCAGGCGCGGGGTGTGGGCCGTGACTTCATGAACACAGACGCAGGATCGGGTCGAGCAGGCCGGGGAAGCGGTCGCCGAGGTCGCCGTAGCGCGGCCGGATCCGCCGGTGCCGCCCGTCGACGAGCACGCTGACCAGCCCGGCCTCGCGGAGGATCCGCCAGTGGTTGGTCATCGTGGACAGCGGCACGTTCATGCCCTCGGCGAGGGCGGAGCAGTGCGAGTCGGGACTGGCCCACGCGCGCCGCACCAGCTCCAGCCGCACCGGATCGCCGAGCGCGTGCAGCACCGGCGGCAGCGTCATCGACTCGCGGGCGGGCTCGGGTAGCAGTCGCATGGCTCGACGATACCCCATGGTTCGACAGTACGAGATTATCGAACTATGTTGTGGGACGGCACTTCGCCTCACGAAGGGAACAGCGTTGTCCGCACCCGAAAACGCATCACCCGCAGGCGGAGGAATTCCCCTGAAACGGGGCGTGCTGCTCGCCGTCGCCTGCCTCGGACAGTTCATGGTGCTGCTCGACAGCACGATCGTCGGCGCCGCCCTGCCCGACATGCAGGAGCGGCTGCACACGCGGTTGAGCGGCCTGCAATGGATCGTCGACTCCTACGTCCTGCTGGTCGCGATGCTGCTGCTGTCGGGCGGCGTGTTCGCCGACCGGTTCGGCCGCAAGCGCGTGTTCCTCGCGGGTGTGGCGGTGTTCACCGCCGCGTCCGTGCTGTGCTCGGCCGCGCCCACGCTCGGCTGGCTGATCGCCGGACGGGTGCTCCAGGGCGTCGGCGCCGCCGCGCTGAGCCCCGCCTCACTGGCCCTGCTCGCCGCCGCCTATCCCGTCCCGCAGGAACGGGTGAGGGCGATCGGACTGTGGGCCGGATTCAGCGGAATCGGCCTCGCCGCCGGGCCGCTGGCCGGTGGCATTCTGGTGGACGCCTTCAGCTGGCCCGCCATTTTCCTCGTCAATGTCCCGATCGGCGCGATCCTTCTCCTGGCCGGTCTCCGCGTCCTGGCGGAGTCGCGCAACCCGGACGCGCCGGCGATCGACGTCCCCGGGACGGTCCTGTCCGTGCTCGGGGTGGGCGTGCTGACCTACGGGCTGATCGAGGGCGGCTCCCGGGGCTGGACCTCGCCGCCGATCCTCGGCTCCTTCGCCGCCGGGGTCGTGCTGCTGGCCGCCTTCGTCGCGTTCGAGGCGCGCACCGCGACGCCGATGCTGCCGCTGCGGCTGTTCCGGCAGCGGCTGTTCACCGTCGCCAACACCGCGATGGTCGTGGTCGGCTTCGCGCTCATGGGGTCGGCGTTCTTCTTCTCGCAGTTCTTCGTCTACGTCCAGGGGGCGTCGATCCTGCGCGCCGGGCTCCAGACCCTGCCCAGCTCCCTCGCGATGGTGGTCGTCAGCCCGTTCGCGGGACGGCTCGCCGCCAGGTACGGCTTCCGGATCGTCGTCACCGCCGGCCTGGTGCTGGCCGGGCTGGGACTGCTGACGATGGGTTTCGCCCACGCGGATACCGCGTATGCGAACGTGTGGTGGCGGTTGGCCGTCGTCGGCGTCGGGTTCGCGCTGACCATGTCGCCGCTGACCGGCGCCGCCATCCAGGCGGTCGGCCCGCGGGAGGGCGGGCTCGCGTCCGGCATCAGCAGCACCACCCGGCAGATCGGCGCGGTGCTGGGCGTGGCGGTGCTCGGCGCCGTCGTCCGCGCCCGGGAGTCCGGCGGCGCGTCGTTCGGGGCCGGGCTCGACAGCGCGTTCCTCACGGCCGGGGCGGTCACCCTGGTCAGCGCGGTGTTCACCGGGCTGTGGCTGGTCAGGTCGGAGCCCGCGCGGCCCCGGCCGCCGCGCCAGGAGGCAGCCGAGTCGTCCGCGGCCACGTCGTCCTCCTGACCCGCAGGGCCATCAGGACATTACTCTTCGACCATGCCAAGCCGACCGTGAGGGCAGTGTCACCCTGCGGTGATGGGGGGACCACGGAAAGGCGGCGACCCCCTTTCAGCGAGACAAGGTCCGGCTGGTCTTCGACGCCCTGGACGGCGACGGCGACGGCACCCTCCGCGAGTCCGACTTCGAGGACCTCGCCCGCCGGTGGGCGGCGACCCGGGTCGCGGGCGACGAGGAGCGCCTGCTGGCGGCGATGCGCGGCTGGTGGACGACGCTGGCCGCGCACTCCCGGGCGTCCGACGCGGTCGCGATCGAGGACGTGCTGACCGTCGTGGACCTGCTCACCACCATGTCCGAGGCGGTCACCACGACCGCCTCGCTCATGTTCGAGGCCGTGGACGAGAACGGCGACGGCCGCATCTCGCCGGCGGAGTACCGGCGGATGATCGAGGCGTGGAGCGGCGGCCGCGCCGACGTCGCCGACACCTTCGCCCTGCTCGACACCGACGGCGACGGCGTGATCTCCCGCGAGGAGTTCGCCGCCCACTGGTTCGAGTTCTGGGCCGGGGACGACCCCGCCGCCCCGGGCAGCCGGGTCTTCGGCCGCGTCCCGGGCTGACCTCCCGGCGCTCCGGCGGCCCCCGGCCCGCTACCTCGTGAACCGCACCGTGACGCAGAGGCCGCCCTCGGGGCGGGCGGTGGTGGTCAGGGCGGCGTGGTGGGCCTGGGCGACGGCGTTGACGATGGCGAGGCCGAGACCGTGGCCGTGCCGGTCGGGCGACCCCTTCTGGAAGGTCTGGAAGAGCCGCTCGACCTGGTCGCCGGGGACGACCGGCCCGCTGTTGGCGACGGTGAGGGCCGCCTCCGCGCCGTGCGTCCGGGTGGTGACCCGCACCCACCCGCCCGCGTGGTTGTGGCGGACGGCGTTGTCGACGAGGTTCGCGACGAGGCTCTCGACCAGCCTCGGGTCTCCGGTGGCCGCCGCGGGCGCCAGGCTCGCGGTGACCTCGATGCCCGCCTCCGCCGCCTGGGCCCGCCGGGAGGCGAGGACGTTCTCCGCGGTTCCGGCGAGGTCCAGCCCGTCCCGGCAGGTGACGCCGCGCTCGCCGGTGGCCAGCACGAGCAGCGCCTGGACGAGCCGCTCCTGGTGCCCGCCCAGGTCGAGCGCCTCCCGGCAGGCCGAGCGGAGCGTGGCGGCGTCGGCGTCCGGATCGGCGAGGGTCACCTCAAGGAGGGTGCGCAGGCCCGCGAGCGGGGTGCGCAGCTCGTGCGAGGCGTTCGCGACGAAATGGCGCTGCGCGTCGAAGGACGCCTGGAGCCGCGCGAACAGGTCGTCGAGGGTGTGCCCCAGCTCGGTCAGCTCGTCCACCGGTCCGCCGAGGTCCAGGCGCCGGTGCAGGTCCCCGGCGGAGATCACCTTGGCGGTGGCGGTGATCGCGCGCAGCGGCCGCAGGAACCGTCCGGCGACGAACCAGCCGAGCACCAGCGCGACCGGGACCAGGACGGCCAGCGCGACGGCCGAGCCCGCGAGCAGGCGGGGGAGGCCGACGCCCGCTCCGGTGCCGGTCGGCGCCGGAGCACCGTCCCTCGTCTCGGTCGACCGGACGCTCGCAAGCGGCACGGCGACCATGACGACCACGAGGAACCCGGCCGCGTAGACGCCCGCCGCGTAGGCGAGCGCGAGCCGGGTCCGCAGCGGGCGCCGCGCGGTCACGCCGGCCCGATGCGGTAGCCGCCCTCGCGGACGGTCTCGATCACGGGCGGTTCGCCGAGCTTGGCCCGCAGCCGGTGCACGGCGTGCTTGACCGCGCTGCTGAACGGGTCGGCCGCCTCGTCCCAGACGCGTTCGAGCAGTTCCTCGGCCGACAGGACGAGCCCCGGCACGGCGAGCAGGCATTCGAGCAGCGCGAACTCCCGGGGGCTCAGCGCCAGCCGCCGCCCGGCCCGCGTCGCGACCCGGCGGGCCGGGTCGAGTGTGATGTCCCCGCAGGTCAGGACCGGCGGCAGCGGCGGGGTGGCGCGGCGGGCCAGCGCGCGGACGCGGGCGACCAGTTCGGCGAACGCGAACGGCTTCGGCAGGTAGTCGTCGGCGCCGAGGGCGAGCCCGCCGACGCGGTCCTCGATCGTGCCGGACGCGGTGAGCATCAGCACGCGGGTCCCGTCCCGGCCGTGGGCGAGGCGGCGGCAGATCTCGTCCCCGTGGACGCCGGGCAGGTCGCGGTCGAGGACCACCACCTCGTAGCGGGTGGCGGCGAGTCGTTCGAGCGCGGCCGTCCCGTCCAGCACGACGTCGACGGCCATGCCCTCGCGGCGCAGCCCGGTCCCGAGCGAGCGGGCGAGGATCTCGAAGTCCTCCACGACGAGGACCCTCATCGCCGCCCGCCGGGGCCGCCTGGTCGAAATGCCATGCGGTGCACGATGCCAGATGCCCGGTTCCAGCCGGGTCGCGGCCGCCGCGACGCGGGCGGAACCGGGCGCCGCGTACAACCGTCGCCATGAGTCCAACCGGAATCGTCGTCGCCGGTCTGCGCAAGCGCTACGGCGCGGCCCCGGCCCTCGACGGCATGTCCTTCTCCGTCCGCCCGGGGGTGGTGACCGGCTTCGTCGGCCCGAACGGGGCAGGAAAATCCACCACGATGCGTGTGATCCTCGGCCTGGACGCGGTCGAGGCGGGCACCGCGCTCGTCGACGGGAGGCCCTACCGCTCGCTCCGGCGCCCGCTGAACCACGTCGGCTCGCTGCTGGACGCGGCGGCGCCGCACCCCGGCCGCAGCGGGCGCGACCACCTGCTGTGGCTCGCGCACGCGCAGGGCCTGGCGTCGCGCCGCGTGGACCAGGTGATCGAGCAGGTCGGCCTCGCCCCTGCGGCGCGCCGCAGGGGCGGCGCCTATTCGCTCGGCATGCGCCAGCGGCTCGGGATCGCCGCCGCGCTGCTCGGGGACCCGCCGATCCTCATGCTGGACGAGCCGTTCAACGGCATGGACCCCGACGGCATCATCTGGATGCGCGCGTTCCTGCGGTCGCTGGCCGCCCAGGGGCGCGCCGTGCTCGTCTCCAGCCACCTGATGAGCGAGGTGCAGGACGTGGCCGACCACCTCGTCGTGGCCGGGCGCGGCCGGGCCCTCGCCGACGCCGCCGTGGACGACCTGGTCGCCGCCGTCTCCGAGGGCCGGGTGACGCTGCGGACCACGGCGGCCCCGCACGCGACGGCGGTGCTCGTCCGCGCCGGTGGCAGCGTGGTGGCGGGCGGCCGCGACACCGTCACCGTCTCGGGGCTGCCCGCCGACCGGATCGCGGCGCTGCTCGGCGCGGGCGCGGTGCCGTTCTCCGAGGTCTCGGCGCACCGCGCCACCCTGGAGGACGTCTACCTGGAACTCACCCGAGATGCGGTCGAGTACCGCGCGGCGATTTCCGCGGAGGTGCGGCGGTGACGCGCGACCGGTACGGCTTCCTCCTCCTGCTGCATGCGGAGTGGACCAAGTTCCGGACCGTCCGGGGCTGGGTGACCGGCACCGTGGCGGCCGCGCTGCTGGTCGTGCTGTTCGCCGTGCTCGCCGGGATCGGCGGCGGCGGCGACGGCGGGCCGGACGTCCCGGTCGGGCCGGACGGCGGGCCCGTCACCGACAGCTTCTACCTCGTCCACCGCCCGTTGACCGGGGACGGCAGCGTCACCGCCGCCGTCTCCGCGCCGCGCAGCAGCCTGCCCAGGGGCCTCGCCGACCTGCGTCCCGGCCGCGTGCCGTGGTCGAAGGCCGGGCTCATCATCAAGGCGGGCACCCGCCAGGGGTCGCCCTACGCGGCGATCATGCTGACCGGCGGGCACGGCGTGCGGATGCAGGACGGCTACACCCGCGACACGCCGGGCCCCGCCGGTGCGGCCCCGCGCTGGCTGCGGCTGGACCGCTCGGGCGAGGAGGTCACCGGCCTCGCCTCCGCCGACGGGACGCACTGGACCAGGGTCGGCACCGTCCGCGTGCGGGGGCTCGGGACGACCGTCCTGGGCGGGCCGTTCGTCGCGTCCCCGCCGGCCGTGCGGGGCATGGGCACGAGCGGCAGCGTGTCCACGGCCGTCTTCGAGGATCTCCACGCCGAGGGAGGCTGGGCGGACGGGAAATGGAGAGGCGAGCAGGTCGGTCCGCGATCTCCCACGTTCTCCGGCTATCCGCGGAACGTCGCGGGTTCGGTCGCGGAGGAGGGCGGCCGTCTCACGGTGACCGGCGCGGGCGACATCGCGCCCGCCGTCCGCGCGAGCCTGCCGACCGGCGGCACCCTCGGCGAGATCCTCACCGGCGCGTTCGCCGCGCTGGTCGCCGTGGTCGTCATCGGGACGCAGTTCATCACGAGCGAGTACCGCGGGAGCCTGATCCATCTCACGCTCGCCGCCGCCCCGCGCCGCGGCCGGGTGCTGGCGGCCAAGGCGATCGTGCTGTGGACCGTCACGTTCGCCGCCGGGTTCGTCGGAGCGGCCGTCGCGGTACCGGTCGGTGGGCGGCTCGCGCGGGCGAGCGGCGTCTACGTCTTCCCGGTGGCGTTCGCGACCGAACTGCGGGTGGTGGCCGGGATCGCGGCGCTGCTCGCGACCGCCTCGGTGCTGGCCCTCGCCGTCGGTGCCGTCCTCCGGCACGGCGCGGGCGCGGTCACCGCCGTCGTCGCGGGGATCGTGCTGCCCTACGTCCTCGTCGCGATCCCGTTCATGCCCGCGGGCGTGTCGAACTGGGCGGCCCGGGTGACCCCGGCGGCGGCGTTCGCCGTCCAGCAGACGCTCGTGCCCTACGACCAGGTCGCGAGCGTCTACACGCCGTACGAGGGCTACTATCCGCTGCCGCCGTGGGCCGGGCTTGGCGTGCTGGCGGGGTACGCGGCGGCGGCCCTCGCCGTCGCGGCCGTCCTCCTCCACAGGAGGGACGCGTGAGAGCGGCCCTGCATGCGGAATGGACCAAGCTGCGGACGGTGGCCGCCCCCCGGTGGCTGCTGCTCGGCGCGATCGCCGCGACCGCGGCCCTCGGCGCCGGGGCGGCCTGGGCGGCGGCGTCCGTGGACGGCGGCGCCACGACCGTCCCGAGCCTCATCGGGGTCCGGCTCGGCCAGGCGCCGGTGGCCGTCCTCGGCGTCCTGGTGATCGGCGGCGAGTACGGCACCGGCATGATCCGCACCACGCTGGCGGCGACGCCGCGCCGGACCGCCGTGCTGGCGGCGAAGGCCGTCGTCCTCACCGGCGCCGTGGCCCCGGCCGGTGCCGTCGCGATCCTCGGCTCGGCGGCGGCCGAAAGGCTCATCCTGCCCACCGCCGACGGCCCGACGCCGCGCGCGATCGGCGGATCGGTCCTCTACCTGGTCCTGATCGCCCTGCTCGGCCTGGGCGTCGCCGCCATCGTGCGGGACGCGGCGTCCGGCGCCGGCGCCGTCCTCGCCCTGCTCTACCTCCTCCCGGTCCTCACCCGGGCGATCGGCGGTCCGCGGTGGCTCCAGCGGATCGGGCCGGCGGGCCCCGACGGGCCCTGGACCGGCCTCGGCGTCACCGCCGGATGGGCCGCCGCGGCGCTGCTGGTCGGCGGCCTGCTCCTGCACGTCCGCGACGCCTAGCCGGGAGGGGCGGATGTCACCCGACGGCGGTGCCCTCAAGCTCGACCATCAGCCCGGGGATCGCCAGCCGCGTCACCCCGAGCATCGTGGTGGTCGGCGCGGCACCGGCGGCGCCGAGCCGCCCCGCCAGCACCCCGTAGTGCTCGAACAGCAGGTCGACATCGGTGGTGTAGACGTTGAGCCGGACGAGGTCCGCGAGCGACATGCCCGCCTCGGCGAGGACGGCCTCCAGGTTGTCCAGGGTCAGGGCCAGCTGCGCCGCCATGTCGTCCGGGTGCTGGGGCTCGCCCTCGACGCTCATCGCGGTCTGCCCGGAGCAGTACAGGGTCCGGGTGTGCCCGGAGACGATCTCGCCCTGGTCGTAGCCCATCTGCGCCGACCACGGCCACGGGTTGACCGCCGTTCGCTCCACAGCCATATCTGCTCCATCCTTGACTGGTTGATGTCGAGGTCAGAGCGTCGCAGGGCATACACGACATCCTGTGTCGTGTATTTCGTAGAGTTCCCGTATGCGCGCCGATCGGTTGGTCTCGCTGGTCCTGCTGCTGCGCCGGCACGGCCGGCTGTCGGCGGCCAGGCTGGCCCGCGAGCTGGAGGTGTCCACGCGCACCGTCCTGCGCGACATCGAGGCGCTGTCGGCGGCGGGCGTCCCGGTCTACGCCGAGCGCGGGCGGCACGGCGGGTTCGCGCTGCTGCCCGGCTTCCAGACCGAGCTGACCGGGCTGAACCACGACGAGGCGCTCGCGCTGCTGGTCGCCGGGTCGCGGCGCGGCGCACAGGTGTTCGGCCTCGGCTCCGCGCTCGCCTCGGCGATGCTCAAGGTGGCCGACGCGCTGCCCGAGGGCCACCGGGACATCGCGGCCGGGGCGGCGCGGCGGCTGCTCATCGAGCCGGAGACCGACCTGCTCTCGCGGCGCGCGCCCGCCGAGGAGGTGCCCGACGCCGTGGCGGCCGAGATCCGGCGCGCGGTGTTCGCCGGGCACCGGCTGCGCATCCGCTACGCGGCCGTGGACCAGGCCCCGAAGTGGCGGACGGTCGACCCGATCGGCCTGGTCACCGCGCGCGGCCAGGGCTACCTGCTGGCCGCGAGGTCGGGCGAGGACCGCACCTACCGGCTGTCGCGCGTCCTCGCCGCCGAGGAGCTCGACGAACCCGCGGAGCGTCCGGACGACGTCGATCTCGACCGGGCCTGGCAGGAGCGCAGCACGCGGTTCCGGACCGGCGGCGACCAGGTCGTGGTGCTGGTCAGGATGAACCCGGCCCGGCGCAAGGAACTGGTGGACACCGCGCTCGCCGTCCTCGCCGAGGAGAGCGACGAGGACGGGCGGCTGCGGCTGGAGGTCAGCTTCCAGGACGCGCGGCACGCCGTGTGGGCGCTGTGGCGGCTCGGCGTGAGCGCGGAGGCCCTGTCCCCGGAGTGGCTGCGCGCCTCGCTGCGCGACCGGGCGGTCGCGATCGCCGCCCGCTACGAGACCTGACGGCGGCCCCGACGGCCCCGGCGGCCGGGGCGGCTCAGCGGCCGGTCGCGCCGTCGATCAGCTCGCGCAGGATGTCCGCGTGGCCCGCGTGGCGCCCGGTCTCCTCGATCATGTGCGCGAGGGCCCAGCGGACGCTCGGCGCCGGACGTCCCGGTCGGGGCCGGGGGAGCGGCGCGTCGAGGTCGGCGCACCCGTCGAGCACCTCGTTCGCGCGCTCGACCGCCTCGTCGTAGCGGGCGAGGACGTCGGCCACGCTCGCCGCGGGCGCGGCCCGGAACGTCGCCTGCCAGTCGGCGACATCCTCGCCGAGGAACATCGCGCGCTCGACGAACGCCAGGTGGTTGACCAGGCCGAGCAGGTTCGTGCCCGAGGGCACCGCCGCCTCCCGCACCCGCGGTTCCGGCGCGCCGGCGACCTTCGCGGCGACCGACGTCCTGAGGTAGTCGAGGAAACCGCGCAGGACGTCGGCCTCACCGCGTCCGGTCCGGGGCGGCGGCGTGTCGGTGCGGCGCCTGGGCATGATGGCCTCCTCCTGGTCGGAACGCTCCCAGTCTCACCGCCACCCCCTCGATCTGGCACGAAATCTTGCCGTTCTGGCAAGCTGGCCCCATGGACCATGGGACGGAGGACGTCCTCGACGCGGTCGGCCCGCGCCTGCGCGCCCTGCGCCGCGAACGCCGCATCACGCTCGCCGACCTCGCGGCGACGACCGGGATCTCCGAGAGCACGCTGTCGCGGCTGGAGAGCGGGCGGCGGCGCGCGACGCTGGAGCTGCTGCTGCCGCTGGCCCGCGTCTACGACGTCCCGCTGGACGACCTGGTCGGCGCCCCGCGCACCGGCGACCCGCGCATCCACCTGAAGCCGATCCACCGGTTCGGCATGACGTTCGTCCCGCTGTCGCGGCGGCCGGGCGGCACGCACGCGTTCAAGATGATCATCCCGGCCCGGCCGGAGCCGCCGGAGCCGGTGCCGCGGACGCACGAGGGCGTCGAATGGCTGTACGTGCTCAGCGGGCGGCTGCGGCTCGTGCTCGGCGAGCGCGACCTGACGCTGCCGCCCGGCGAGGCGGCCGAGTTCGACACCTCGCTGCCGCACTGGCTGGGCAGCGCCGACGGCGGCGCGGTCGAACTGCTCATCCTGTTCGGCCAGCAGGGCGTCCGCTCACACGTGCGCGCGACCCCGCACGGGCCGTTCCCGGGGTAGGACGCGGGTCAGCGCCCCGGCGCCGCCGACGCCGCCAGTGCCGCCAGCTCGCGCCACTCGTCCGTCGGCGCGACCGACGGGTCGGCCGTGAGCACCTGGAGGCACACGTGGTCGGCCCCCGCGTCGAAATGCGCCTGGACCCGCTCGGCGACGGCGTCGAACGACTTGGGCCCGCCGCCCGCGACCAGCGCGTCCACGACCCGGTCGGACGGGGTGCCGGTCAGCTCCTCCTCCGTGAAGCCGAAGCGCAGCTTGTCCTTGCTCTGCGCGCCCTTCATCCTGAGGTAGCCCGCGACATGCGCCCGCGCGGTCTCGCGGGCCCGGTCGGCGTCGGGGTCCAGGACGACGGCCTGCTCGACGGCCAGCACCGCGTCCGGGCCGAGCCGGGGCCGGGCGTCCTCGGTGTGGGCGACCGGCACGAGGTAGGTCAGCGCGCCGCTGGTCCGCTCGGCGGACAGCGCCAGCATCTTCGGCCCGAGCACGCCGAGCACGCGGTGGTTCGGGACGGACGGGGCCGGGCTCTGGAGCGGCACCGCGTCCATCGCGTCGAGGTAGGCGCCCATGGTCTCGACGGCGCGCCCGCCGGACGGGATGCGGTACCCCAGGTGGATCAGGGGGCGGTCGTCGGTCCGGTGCCCGCCGAGGCCGAGCACGAACCGTCCGGGATGGGCCTCGGCCAGCGTGCGCTCCCCGGCGGCCATCGCGATCGGGTCGCGGAGGTAGACGTTGGCGATCCCGGTGCCGACCACGAGGTTCTCCGTCGCGTCGAGCAGCATCCCCGCCTGCGTCAGCGCGTTGCGGCCGAACCCCTCGCCGACCCACAGCGCGCCGTACCCGAGCTCCTCGATCTCGGCGGCCAGCTCCCTGACCCGGGTGGCGGGCTGGGTGTCCAGGGCGAACGTCCACAGGCCCAGGCGGCCGGCAGCGATGTCCATGCGTCCTCCAGTAGGATGAGTGCCTCTCACCTTACGATAGTGAGGGGTACTCATCTTGTCGAGGAGGCCGGGTGCCCGAACCGAAGGCGATGCGCGCCGACGCGCGCCACAACCGCGAGCGGCTGCTGAGGATCGCGGATGAGACCTTCCGGCGCGAGGGGGTGCACGCCTCGCTGGCGGAGATCGCGCGGACCTGCGGGATCGCCATCGGCACCCTCTACCGGCACTTCCCGACCCGCGAGTCCCTGCTGCTGGCGCTGATCCACGACCAGGTCACGAGCCTGCGGGAGAGCGCGGAGCGGCTCGCCGCCGCGCCCGCCGCCGACGAGGCGCTCATCGAGTGGCTGCAGGAGTTCGGGCGGTGCGCGTCGGGCTACCGCGGCCTGGCGGAATCGATACTGACGGCCGCCGGCGCCGAGGGATCGGACCTGAACGCAGGCGTCGAGAGCATGCGGGCCGCGGCCGGCGTGCTGCTGGCCAGGGCGCAGGAGGCCGGTGCCGTCCGCGCCGACGTCTCGCGCGCCGAGGTGTTCGCGCTGGCCTGCGGCGCGGGCACCGCGAGCCAGTACACCGGCGCCGATCCCGACCGCCTGCTGCGGCTCGTCGTCGAGGGCCTCGCGCCGCGCTGAGCGCCCGCCCCCGGCGGCCGCGCGACCGCAGGCCCATCGTTCGGCGGCCTAGGGTCGTGGAGGTGACGATCACCTATGAGTGGCGGGGCGAGTTCGAGAACGCGCCCCTCAACGCGTTGCACGCGGAAGGCTTCGACCACCCCGTGCTGGACATCGACTGGCGGGCGCAACTCCACCGGCACAGCCTCGGCTGGGTCTGCGCCCGCGACGGCGGCGACCTCGTCGGCTTCGTGAACGTCGCCTGGGACGGCGGCGTCCACGCGTTCGTCCTCGACACCCTGGTCCGGGCCGACCACCGGCACCGGGGGATCGGCGCCGCGCTCGTCGCCGCGGCGGTCGAGGGCGCCCGGGCCGCGCGCTGCGAATGGCTGCACGTCGACTTCGACGACGAACTGCGGGAGTTCTACTTCGACGCCTGCGGATTCCGCTCCACGGAAGCGGGCCTCATCGCCCTGTGACCGGGCTTCGACACTTCGACGGCCATCGAGATTCACCGGCCCTAACGTGACCTGCGGCCCTGAACACCACCGACCGGGAGGCACCGATGTCCGAAGAGGTTCCGATCACCGACGAGCGCGACCCGGCGCTCGTCGTGACCGCGATGGTCGACCACGTCCTCGGCCTCGCCGCCACGTGGACGGCGTGGGACGGCCGGCCGGTCCCCGCCGACGACGACCGCGTCTTCACCCCGCACAAGGCCCTCCGCCGCGTCGCCGACCACATGGTCGACCACCTGGCCGAGATGGAGGCGCGGCTGGCCGGGCGGCCCACGATCCCCGACCACTGGCACGCGTCGGCGATCACGACGCCCGCCGATCTGGCACCCTTCACCGAGCAGGACCTGGAGGAGGCCCGCAGCCGCCTCCCGCGCCTCGGCCGGATCTGGGCCGACAGGCTGACCGAGCTCACCACCGTCCAACTCGACCGGTCGCCCGGCGAGGGCTGGACGTTCCGCCAGATCGCGTTCCACGTGGGCGAGTCGACGTACTACGCCGACTGCGTCGGCGACCTGTCGGCCGCCGGTACGCCTCCGGAGAGCGGGCAGGGGGAAGTGGTCCGAACAGGCTCTTGACCCCGGAGTCAAGCGCTCTTACGTTCTGGGGATGCGATCGATCGACGGCGACGGCGGGCGCTGAATGCCCGCGGCCCCGGGGTGGGATCCGGAGCGTTTCCGGACGCTGTTCCCCGGCCTCGCGGGCGAGGGCTCACCGGGCGGGATCGTCCATCTCGCGAGCTGCAGCCAGGGCGCCCTGTCGCGGCCGGTGGCCGCGGCGCTGGAGGAGTTCGCCGCGTCCGCGCGCGACCTCGGGGCGCCGTGGGACCTCTGGACGCGGCGGGTCGACCTGGCGCGGGAGCGGTTCGCCGCGCTGATCGGCGCCCGCGCCGAGGAGGTCGCGGTGGTTCCGAACGCGTCCGTGGGCGCCTACCAGGTGGCCTCGACGATCGACTGGACGCGGCGTCCCGGCCTGACCACCACCGTGCTGGAGTTCCCGTCGATCGCGCACGTGTGGCTGGCGCAGCGGCCCGCCGGCGCCGAGGTCAGCTACGACGGCTTCGCGCGGAGCGGTCGGTCCACGGGCCTGGTGTCGGTGCCGCTGGTCTCCTACCGCGACGGCGCCCGACTGCCGGCCGCGGACATCGCGCGGACGGCGCGCCGCGCCGGCGCGCGCGTGTTCGTCGACGCCTACCAGGCGGTCGGGGTGCTGCCCGTCGACGTCGGTGAGCTCGGCTGCGACTACCTGGTGGCGGGGGCGCTCAAGTATCTGCTGGGCGTCCCCGGAATCGCGTTCCTCTACGTCCGGGACGGCGTGCGGGACGAGTGCCCGCCCCGGCTGACCGGCTGGTTCGGCCGCGCCGACCCCTACGCCTTCGACCCGCGCACGCTCGACTTCGCCCCCGGCGCGCGGCGCTACGAGACCGGGACCCCGGCGATCCCCGCCGCGTACGCGGCCGCCGCCGCGCTGGAGCTGGTCGGCGGCCTCGACCTCGCGGCGGTCGAGGAGCACGTCTCGGAACTGGTCGGCGAACTGCACGAGCGGCTCGCGGCGGCGGGGGAGCGGCTGATGTCGCCGCCCGCCTCGCGGGTGCGCGGGCCGATGGCCGCGCTCCACGACCCCGACCCCGAGCGGCTCGGCGCCTGGCTGGCGGCGCGCGGCATCGTGGTCGCGCCGCGCGGACGCGCCGTCCGGCTGTCGCTGCACTACTACAACACGCTCGCCGACGTGGAGGCGGTCTGCGCCGCGGTCGCGGAGTACCGGGCCCGCCACTAGGAGGCGCCGGACGGCCCACCGGCACCGGCTGCTCTCCCGCCGCCGGTTCGGCTCCGACCTGATCGCGCTGGAGCGGGCTGATCACAATCAGGTCGGCGGCACTTCCGGTCCGTGAGCCGGCGTGGTTGTGTGCCCCTGTGACACGGGACGCGGGAAGAGTCGTGATCGGCCGCTACCGGCTGGTGGAGGTGCTGGGCGAGGGCGGAATGGGCGCCGTCTGGCGCGCGCATGACGAGCGGATGCGCCGGGACGTGGCGCTCAAGCAGCTCAAACTCCCCCCGGGCCTGGACGTCGGCGAGCGCGAGCGTCTCGTGGCGCGGATGGAGCGGGAGGCGCGGTCGGTCGGGACGCTCCAGCACCCCGACGTCATCACCGTCCACGACCAGTTCCACGACGAGGACGGCCTGCCCTGGATCGTCATGGAACTCGTGCGCGGCCGCTCGCTCGCCGCCGTCATCGGCGACGAGGGCCCGCTGGACGAGGCGCGCGTCGCCCGCGTCGGCGCGCGGATCGCCTCCGCGCTCGCCGCCGCGCACCAGGCCGGGATCGTGCACCGGGACATCAAGCCCGCCAACGTCCTGCTGGAGGACGAGCGGGTCGTCGTCACCGATTTCGGGATCGCCGCCGTCGCGGGGGAGACGACCCTCACCGCGAGCGGCGCCTTGGTGGGCACCCCCGCGTATCTGGCACCCGAACAGGTGAACGGCGGCGAGGCCACCGCCGCGTCCGATGTCTGGTCGCTCGGCGCCACTCTCTACGCCGCCGTGGAGGGCCGTCCCGCGTTCACCGGCGGCACTCTCGCCGCGCTTCTTCTGGCCGTTTCGCGGGGCGAACCCGCACCCGCCCAGCGCGCTCGGCGGCTGGCGCCCGTGCTGCGCGACCTGCTGCGTCGCGACCCCGCGCGACGTCCCACCGCCGAGGCCGCCGCCGCGACCCTGACCGCACTGGCTGATCCGGCACCCGTTCCCGCGCCGGACATGCCGGCGTTCCCGCAGCCCACGCGCCGCGCCTTTCTCGTCTCCGGGGCCGCCGCCCTGGCGGCGCTCTCCGTTCCGGTCGGCTTCGTTCTCAGGCGCCACCAGCGGACCGCCCCGCGCCGCGCCATGTCGACCCCCGCGTCCCCGCGGTCCGCCGGGCGCCCCCTCATCGGCCACACCGGTCCCCTCACCGCGCTCGCGTTCAGCCCCGATGGAAGGACGCTCGCCACCGCCGGCGAGGACAGGACGGTGCGGTTGTGGGACCTGGCCACTCGCGCCCCCACCGGCAGGCCCTTCGTCGGCCATTCCGGCGCGGTCCGGTCGCTGGCCTTCAGCCCCGACGGGAAGACCCTGGCCACCGGGAGCGACGACAAGACGGTGCGCCGATGGGACATGGCGACCCGCTTCCCGATCGGCGAGCCTTTCGCCGAGCACACCGATGCCGTCCGGTCGCTGGCCTACAGCCCCGACGGGAAGACCCTGGCGACAGCGGGGCAACTGGTGTTCCTGTGCGACGCGGACACGCTCAAGATCGTCGGCGACCCGTTGGTGACCAGCGGTCTCGTCGGCACGGTCGCCTACAGCCCCGACGGCAGGATCCTGGTCACCGCGAGCAACGACAACATCGTGCGGCTGTGGGACGTCACGGCGCGCACCCCCCTCTTCCGGCGGCTCAAGGGCGACACCAACGCCGTCGGCGCGGTCGCGTTCACCCCCGACGGCAAGACCCTGGCCACCGCGGGCCACTCCTGGGCCGTGCGGTTGTGGAACATGCGCACGCGCGTCCCCGTCGGCGAGCCGCTGGTGTCCAGGGACGCCGCCGGCGCGGTCGCGTTCAGCCCTGACGGGAGGACGCTCGCCACCGCGAGCCGGGACAACACGGTGCGGCTGTGGGACGCGCGCGCCCGCACCCCCCTCGGCCCGTCCCTCACCGGCCACACCGGCGCGATCACCGCGCTGGCGTTCAGCCCCGACGGCAGGACGCTCGCCAGCGCGAGCGACGACCGCGTCGCACGCCTGTGGAACGTGCCCCCCACGCCCCACCGGACCCCCGCCTGAAGGCGCGGCCACGGGCCCGGCGCGCCGCCGCGTCCAGCGCGCCGAGTCCGGGGCCGTCCCTCAGCAGTCCTCGGTCAGGTCGAGGTCACCAGGTGCACAGCACGGCGAGGTCGTCCAGGCGAACCCAGTCCTCGCTGGCGCCGCCGCTTCCGTGCAGGACGATGCGGAACTGCATTTTGTACTCGCCGAACATCGGCCACCGGTCGGTGGACACGCTCTCATAGTTGCCGCCGTTGACGGTGCGGGTCCCGCTGTAACGCAGACCGCCCGACGGGGTCCACATCTCCAGGACGACGGTGGTCCGGTAGGGCGCGTCGACCCAGATCTGCGCGGCACACTGGGCGCCGGCCCCTCTTGGGATCACGGCTGTGTCCATCCACCTCTTCTCGGACGCCCCACCGCGCCTTCCCGTCAACCAGCCGTTGTTCGCGCCCGTCCGTGCCATGCCCGCGGCGAACTCGAAGCCGGCGGATCCATCGCCCTCCATGTCCCATTCCCAGGTCGTCATCGGATCGCGCTCGAACCCGTCCTCGAAATACAACGCGCTCGCGTGCGCGGTACCGGAACTGACGGCGAACGTCGTCGCGGACAGAACGAATGTGACCGCCAGCGCCCCCATCCGTCGCGGCCATAAGAGCGCCCTGGCGCCAGAGAGAAGACGATTCTGCTTTCGCGGGGCCTGCCTCATGCCGAACTCTCCTTCGCGTTGCCGGGATCGAGGTGCCCCGCCGTCCTCGCGGCGCTTCACAGCCGATCGGGCACCAAGGCCGATATGTCCGAGAGAATGCCGCTTTGACTGTATGGTCGGGCACCGATACCCGGCGGGGAACCGCCGACGTCGGCCACGGCCGAATACGGTCATGATCGCCCCGCCCTCCGACGGCGGCTAGGTCGTCGCGCACGCGGTGGCCGGGAGCGGGTCCTCGGCCGCGCGCAGGGGTTCCCGGCCCAGCCGCCTGATCGGCCCGACCAGCAGCAGCGCCGCCACGATGCCCGCCGTGACCAGCGCCGACATCCCCATGAAGGCGCGCGGCTCGACCACCGTCGTGACCGGGCCGGCCACCGCCTGCCCGACCGCCATGCCCGCCACCGAACCGGCCACCTGATAGGCGTTGACGCGGTTGAGCACGTCCGGCGCCACCTGGGTCTGGACGCTCGTCGACCACATCACCGACCAGAACGCCATCGCGCAGCCGCCGAGCAGGTGCCCGGCCATCAGCGCCGGCAGCGGAGCGCCGAGCGCGACCGTCAGCGGCGCGGGCACGTAGCCGACCAGCGCCACCGCCCCGGCCGCCAGCGGCCTGCGCGGCCGGAGCCTGATCGCCACCAGCCCGCCGAGCACGGTGCCGAGGCCGAGCGCCGCCATCACCCAGCCGTAGTCCGACCCGATGACCTGCGAGGCCAGCGGCACCGACGGGCCGATCACGAGGACGCCCCAGAAGACCCAGACCAGGATCACCGACCACATCCACGTCCTGGCCTTGAACTCCTCCCAGCCCCGGCGCAGGTCGCTGAGCACGTCGGAGGGTTCCGGCGTGGGCACCGCGACCCGGACCAGCAGCAGGCACACCCCGCTGACCAGGAACGTCGCCGCGTCCACGGCGTAGACGACGACAGGGCCGGTGAGGGTGATCAGCACCCCGGCCAGCGCGGGCCCGGTCAGCTGCGTGACCGCCTCCGCGATCTTCAGCGTCGCGTTGGCGCGCTGCGGGTCGTCCGAGACGAGCGGGACCATGCCGTAGACGCCCGGCTCGAACACCCCGGCGGCCATGCCCGACAGCACCGCCATGACCAGCAGCAGCGCGTACGGGGGAGCGCCGCCCACGAAGGCGACGGCGATGGTGCCCTGGGTGAGCACGCGGACCGCGTCCGCGCCGATCATCAGGCGGCGGGCGCCGATCCGGTCGGCGACGACCCCGCCGAACAGCATGACCAGCACGGCCGACGCCGTCCAGAGCGCGAGGACGTAGCCGACGCCCGCGATCCCGTAGTACTCACCGATCGCCAGCGCCGAGGCGACGGGCATCATCGCGTCGCCGAGCAGCGAGACCGTGCGGGCCCCGAAGTAGAGGCTGAAGCTCCTCGTCCACATGAGCCCCAAGTCTGGATTTCTCCAGCTCAGTTCGCCGGTGTCCTAAATGACATCATTAGGTACATTTGTGCCATGCCCCTCGACTGCCCGGAGACACCGCCGGCACCCGCCGACCCGCATCGCGTGGTCGCCCTGGTCGCCCCTCACCAGGAACTTTATCCGGTCACCTCCGCCTCGGCCGTCTTCGGCTACCACGGCCCGGACATCCCCCAGCACTACAGCTTCCGCCTGTGCGCGGAGCACCCCGGCTCGCTGTCCACGACCCTGGGCGCGCCCATCCAGGTGGACGGCGGCCTCGACGCCCTCGACGAGGCCGACACCGTGCTCATCGCGGGCTGGACGTTCACCCCGTCGCCCGCCGTGCTCGACGCCGTGGCGCGGGCGCACGCCCGGGGCGCCCGCGTCGTCGCCGTCGCCGTCGCCGCCGGGATCTTCATCCCCGCCGCGCTCGGCATCCTGGACGGCCGCCGTGTCTCCGTCCACTGGGAGCTGGCCGCCGACCTCGCCGAACGCCACCCCCGCGTCGTCCCCGACGGCACCGTCATCTACGTCGACGACGGCGACGTCGCCACCGCCGGGGCCTCGGCCGCCACCCTCGACCTGTGCCTGCACCAGGTCCTCCAGGAGCACGGCGCCGCCTACGCCATGCGCGTCGGCCGCCAGCTCGCGGCCGGGCCGCACCGCGAGGGCTGCCAGCGCCAGTACCCCCCGCTCCCCACCGCCGGCCCCATGCCCGACTCGCTGGCGCCCCTGCTCGAATGGCTGCTGACCCGGCTGCCCGAGCAGATCACCGTCGAGGACATGGCCGCCCGCTCGGGCGTCTCGCCGCGCACCCTCACCCGCCAGTTCGCCGACCAGCTCGGCGTCCCGCCCGGCCGCTGGCTGCTGGAGCGCCGCCTCGCCGCGAGCCGCGCCCTGCTGGAGGAGACCGACCTGCCCGTCGAGACCATCGCCACCCGCGTCGGCCTCTCCTCGGCCGTCAACCTCCGCCGCCGCTTCCACACCGCGCTGCGCACCACCCCGGCCGCCTACCGCCGCTCGTTCCGCTGAGAGCGCCGGGCGGGTCGCACGCCCCGCCCGGCGCCCTCACCGGCTCAGGTCACCGCGTCCCGAGCAGGACGGAGGACGGCAGCCGCGTCGCCACCGCCGGCAGCTTCGCGCCGTGCCCGGCGGCCATCGCGCTCGCGTCCGCCTGGCCCCGCGGCTTGAGCGCCGCCCCGGGGTCCTTCGCGAACGGCTGGACGTCGCCGACGCACACCTTGCCCGCCGGGGGCAGCTTCCCGCTGACGAGGTAGGTCTCGACCGCCCCCGTCACGCACGCCGACGTGCCGTAGGCGGTGTGCCCCCAGCTGTCGCTGGACAGCAGCCGGCTGCCGGGCAGCAGCTTGCTGGAGGAGACCGCGTCGTCGTAGTTGGTCGCCGGGTCGTAGTAGTCGCCGACGAACAGCACGGGCGCGCTCGTCCGCCGGTTGAACGGGCCGGTGTAGGCGTCCTCGTCGCGCACCGTCCACCCGTCGCGGGCGCACTGGACGGTGCTCCAGCCCCAGCCGCTTCCGAAGTAGGGGGCCCGCTTGTCGGACGCCGCCGTCAGCGCGGGCCAGTCCCCGGCCTTCCTCGGGTGCGCGCCGTCGGTGCACAGGACGCCGCTGAGCGCGTCGAGGCCGTTGTCGTAGGGGAAGCCCTTGGCCAGGACGTTCGCCGCCGACTTCTTCTGCTGCGCGACCTCGGCCCGGCGCTGCGCGATGCGGGTCGCGAGGGCGTGGCGCGCGGCCTCGGCCTCCTTCGCCTCCACCTTCGGCGAGGTCGCCTTCCACAGGTCGGTGAGCGAGGGGTCGACGGACAGGTAGCCGTCGGGGTAGTAGAGCAGGCCGAGGATCCCGGCGACGAGGTCGGCGTAGGTGATCTTCGCGCCCTCGATCTCGACGGGCTTGGCCTTCAGCCGCTTGGCGAGGACGTCGAAGTTCTTGACCGGATCCCCGTACGCCGCGAACGAGCACCGCTTCTTGCCCGCCTTGCCGCAGCGGACGAGCATTTCCTTCAGCGCCTTGTAGGAGCCGTCGGCGGACTTCAGCCGGTCGTCCAGAAGCTGCCCCCCGGTGGCGCGGGTGCCGACCCAGGAAACGGGGTTGAGGACGCCGTCGGCCACCATGACCCGCAGCCGGTCGGGGAACATGTTCGCGTAGTACTGCGCGAGCGCCGTACCGTAGCTGAACCCCAGATAGGACAGTTTCTTGTCACCGACCGCGCGGCGCAGGACGTCCATGTCCCGCGCGGCCTCGGCGGTGGACATCGACCCCGACAGCGGCTTCCCGGTCGTCGAGCACCCCTTGCCGAGGGCCGTGCCCGACTTGATGTAGGCCGCCTGCTCCTTCGCGCCGACCGGGAACGGCACCTGCATCCCCGTCATCGCGAGCGTCTGCTCCCTGGCGGACTTGAAGCAGGTGACGTTCGAGCTGAACCCGACGCCGCGCGGGTCGAACCCGACGACGTCGAAGCGGTCGAGGACGTCCGCGCCGAAGATGTCGGGCGCCCCGTAGGCCAGCGCGGTGCCCTGGCCGCCGGGCCCGCCCGGATTGACGAACAGGCTGCCGATCCGCTTCTTGGCGTTCCGCGCCTTCACCCGCAGAACGGCGATCTCGGTGGTCGCGCCTTTCGGGTCGTCGTAGTCCAGCGGCAGCCGGACGGTCGCGCATTCCGCGTAGTCGTAGCACTTGTACCAGCCGAGCTTCGGGGTGGGCACCCGGTCGACGCGCTTCGCCTCGACCGGGCTCGTCGTGTCGCCGACCTGGGCCCTGCCGGTGCCCGGGTCGGCGAGTGCGCTGACAGTTAAGGCGGGGACGAGTGCCGCGGCGACCACGCCGGCCACGAGAATCCTGGGTCCGAAGCGCATGCGATTCCCTTCGGGGGGATGGAGGCCTTTTCCGCGAGAGAAGCGGATTGGTGCACCGATTCTCTTTCGTCCACCGGCACCGCGTGATCCACCACGGGGACTCGTCCGCCGCCCCCAAAGATCACCCCGATGGCTGATTGACGCGCACCCCGGGGCGGCGTAGCGGGACCTCCGCCCGGGCGGCGGCCCTGCGCCGGTGGTAGGCGAGCGTCGCGAGCGCGAGCAGCGGCCCCCAGACCAGCATGGGGACGTAGGTGAGGCTCATCACGACCGCCGCCGTGCCCTCGGGGAAGTTCGGATCGGCGTCGGCCCCGCCCAGCACCCGGACGATCTTGAGGGCGAACGCGACGCCGAACGCGGTCAGGAGCACCGAGGCGGTCGCCGCCGGGACGATGGCCGCATATGGACGGACCGTCCTGCCGCCGATGAAGGGAATCCACCGGGGCGCCCGCTCTCCCCACGGACGCACCAGCCCCAGCGCCAGGAGCGCGCATCCCTCGGCGACGAGGCTCAGCAGGATCGGCCATACCGAGCCCTTTCCAGGAATGTCGGCCCGGTCGAGCCACTCCTGGTCGAATCCCACGGGAATCCCGGTCGCCATGGCGATCCGCCAAAGACCGGCCGGGGCGGGTGCGAGTGCTGCGGCGTGGGCCGTCCAGACGGCCCAGCGAGGTGGTGTCTTCATGCCCTCAACACTCGGCGGCGCACCCCGCCCGCCACCAGATGCCGTTCGGCCCCGTCCCACCCGGTGAAAGGGTGCCGATCGGCACGGTCCGGACGCCGGCGCGACGACCTAGGATCGGCGCCATGCACGTCCGCCACCTCTGGCCTCTGGGGCTCGCCCTGGGCTCCGGCCTGGCCGTCCCCGCCCTCGGCTGGACGGCCGTGACCGCCGGCCTGGCCGGGTCGTCCGCCGTGCTCGGCGTCCGGCCCGAAACCAGGCCGAGCACGCTGTGGAGCGCGGGCGCGGCGGCGGCCGCCTCCCTCGCCGCCAGCGCGGCGTTCCTGCGGACCGGCGCCCCCGAGCCCGCGCCCGCGCTCGGATACGCGGAGATGGCGGCGCTCACGGCCCTGGTCTTCGGGCTCGCCCGCCGGGCGCCGCTCCGGTCGGCGGTCGCGCTGACGGCGGCGACCTGCGCGGCCGTCGCCGCGCTCGTCCTCAGGCTCATCGAGGCGAGCACCGACGTCCCGCCGGTGACGGCGGCGATCGCCTGCGCGATCTTCCTGACGGGCCCCGCCGTCGCCGCGGCCTCCGGCACCTACCTCCGCCTCCTGGACGCGCGCCGCCGCCGCGCGGTGACCGACGCGCGCCGCGACCAGCGCCTGGCCCTCGCCCAGGACCTCCACGACTTCGTCGCCCACGACGTCAGCGCCATCGTCGCCCAGGCCCAGGCGGGTCAGGTGGTCGCCGCGGGCGACCCGGCCCGCGCCGCCGCCCTGTTCGCGGCCGTCGAACAGGCCGGGCTGCGCGCCCTCGCCTCGATGGACCGCGCCGTCGACGCCCTCCACCCCGACCGGCGCCTGGCGCCCATGCCCGGCCTCGCCGAACTGCCCGAACTGGCCGCCGGATACTCGGCGGCGGGCGCACAGGTGCACCTGGCCCTGGACCCCGGCCTCGCGGTCCCCCGGGAGGTGGGCGCCGTCGCCTACCGGGTCGTCGTGGAGGCGCTCACGAACGTGCGCCGGCACGCGTCCGCCACGCGGGTGGACGTGCGCGTCCGCCGCGTCCGGGACGACGTGCTGGTCAGCGTCACCAACGACGGCACCCGCCGGCGCGTCCCCTTCGCGCGCCCCACCGGCGGCGGGCTGGGCCTGCAAGGTCTGACCGAACGCGTGCGGGCCCTCGGCGGCACGCTGACCGCGGGCCCCCACGAGCAGGGCTGGCGCGTCCAGGCGACACTGCCCGACCGGGGGGCGGACGCGTGATCGACGTTCTGCTCGCCGACGACCAGCAGGAGATCCGCGGCGCGTTCCGCCTCATCCTGGAGGCGCAGCCCGACATCCGTGTCGTCGCCGAGGCCGCGGACGGCGCCGAGGCGATCGAGCTGGCGCGGCGCCACCGCCCCGACGTCGTCCTCACCGACATCCGCATGCCCGTCATGGACGGCCTGGCCGTGACCCGGGCCCTGGCGGGCGAAGGCGTCCGCGTCGTCGTGGTCACCGTCTTCGACCTGGACGAGTACGTCGACACGGCGCTCCGCGAGGGCGCCTGCGGCTTCCTGCTCAAGCGCTCCAGCCCCACGCTGCTGGTCGAGGCCGTCCGCGCCGCCGTCGCCGGCGACGCCCTGATCAGCCCGCAGATCACCGTCCGCATGCTGAGCCGCCTCGCCCGTCCGCGCCCCGCGAAACCGGCGACCGAGCCGCTGACCCCCCGCGAGACCGACATCGCCCGCGGCGTCGCCGCCGGCCAGACCAACGCCGAGATCGCCGCGGCCCTCCACCTGGCCCCCGGCACGGTCAAGAACCACATAGCGACGATCCAACGCAAACTGAACGCCCGCAACCGCGTAGGCATAGCCACCTGGACCTGGGACCACACCCCTTCTGCCGACTGAGGTGAAGTTTCAAGGAACGGCACCGAGCCGCGTCGGGCCGCCTCATTCTGTGTGGCGGGCGACGCGGGTGCCACAGGACGGACGCGCGCTCGCCACGATCCGGCACCCCGTGGTCTTCGGCAGCCCCGTCCGCTGCATTAGCGCGATGTGCCCAGCACCCAGACCATGCGAGGACTGCCGGAAGATCTCGGTTGCCGACCGACCGCGGTGACCTTTCCGATGCTCCGATGAGCGGGACTCATGTCGGAACGATTCCGAACGAGAATGCGAAAGTTCGCGTCACGCCCATGCCGACCTGAGCGCGTACCAATCGATGTGGAAAGTAACAGCAATAACCGATCTCTGCTCGTCGGTCCTGTGGTGCTCGGCATGGAACGAGAGCGACAGCCGTGATCGCCAAGCCCGCCGCCTGCACGAAAACCTGACAAAAACAGGACGCTTTCGAACTTCTCGTGCGGCGGCTGTGCTCTGAGTCCTAGTGTGACCGCGTAGTCCAGACAAGACTGGGAGGAAGTGTGTCGCTGGAAAGGGAGATCAAGGTTGATCTGACCTTGATCGACGAAGGCGGAAGATGGGTTGACTTGGAGCCGGATGGAGTCTGTATCGGGGTGGTGACGCTGCGGGGCTGGGAGATTCATCCGGTCCACGCGTCGCCGGAGGTCCTGGGTGAGCATGACGCATACCTCATCAAGCTCAATTACGAGCTGGATCTCGGCCCGGACCCCATCCGCATGAACTGGTTCGAGATCGGGTTCGCTTTCTCGGCTGGTGACGGCATCGCTCCTGTCGCCGTTGCGGACGCCCTTCCCCGGACCGGTATGGCCGAGGAGACCGTCTACTCGCTGAACCGACGCTTGCAGTTCGCTCCCCACACCGCTGGTATGGGGCCGGATGCCATCGTCCCCGCCATCAGCCATCAGGTCACTCTTTTCGGTGTCGGCGGAAACCGGCCGCGCTGGAGGAATATGGCCGTACAGGGGGAAAATGTCCGTTCGGGTTCGCATGCGGCCTGGCTGTCGTTGTTCGTCCCTCGCGGCACTCAGAAGGTGGCGATCGAGTTCTCGGTCCGCTACGCGCTTCCGCCTGAGGAGATTCTCGGTTCACGCCCGGGTAGAGGAACGCAGACCTTCGCGATAGCCCTGAAGGACGGTGCCCGACCTCTGATCAGGGCTGCCCCCACCGACGACACCGACCCCGCCCGCAGGTCGGAGGGGCCGCGGGTCTTCATCTCCTACGCACACGACACGCCCTGGCACGAGCAGAACGCCATCAAGTTCGCCGACCTACTCGCCGAAGTCGGGGTGGATGTCCACATGGATAAGCTGGCCGACCCTGCGCGCCAGAACTGGTGGATATGGGGAGAGGGAGAGATCAAGAGCGGGGATTTCACCACGGTCGTTGCCTCGCCTCTGTGTAAGGCCGTAGCAGAGGGCAGGGTCTCCAGCGACCGGAACCGTGGGATCCGCGCTGAACTGGACCTGATCCGAGAGTTGCTCTCACAGAACCAGGATCACTGGATTCCGAAGATCCTGCCTGTCGTTCTGCCAGGCGAAAAGGTCGAGAATCTGCCGGATTTTCTTCAGCCGCGTAACTGTGACCACTATCAGCTCCACGAGTTCACGGAGGAGGAGATCACGGGCCTCCTGCGAGCGATGGGGAGGACCGATTCCGGTGAATGGCCCTCCCGCTCACGTTAGCTAGCCCAGTCGTCCTCTGCCTGGCCGGACGCCCGATAGTCGGGGTGATCCTTGTCGGCCGTGACGGCCAGGTGGAGGGGGACGGGCAGCGCGGTGCGATCATCCCAGGAGATGTTCTGCTCGCACAACCGCGCGGTGAGCGTGGCCAGTTCCGCCGGCAGCCAAGACCCCGGCTCCACGACCACGATCTCTTTCGCCGTATACGAGTGCCATGGCTTTCCCAGGTCTCCGTGCTCATCCTCGTCGTCAACCAGTGCCCACCGGGTCGTCCTCGCTCCCAGGCTGCCTCCTTTGGACCGGAATGTGACGGACGTACCAGGGAACAGCCAGGACGGCACCTTCGCTTCCGCGAGGCGGTAGACGGCCTGGCCGGGCGAGTTTGGCTGGTTCTGGTCGCCTACTTGGAGCCCCTCGGTGCGGTTGACGGGCCTGCCGAGCTCGTTCACCGCGGTATGCAGCCGGACGATCGCCACGTCACCACCCCTCGCACGCAGGGCGTCTCCTGGCACCGGGCCCTCCGCGAAAGACGTGTCTGACAGACCGGGCCAGATTGTCCGAGACGACGGAGCGTCCACGAAGATGACCATCGGGATCTCCGACCGCTCTCCGGATGCCAGGCCGCACAGCCGCGAGTCGATCTCCTCCCGGGTACGCACGACCTTCTCCCGGGTACGACCGAGGCGCGCGGAACCGATCGCGCCGGCATGGAAGTCCGCGATTCCTTCGGCCGCGCGGGCCCACGTTCCCCGCCGTTCGCTGTAGACGAGCAGCCTGCACTCGGCCAGATTTCCAGGAACCAGGTCGACGGCCACCATGACCAGCACCAGAACGGGGTCGCCATCACCATTCTGCTGCCGCCGGGCATGCACGCCGACGAGCAGTGTCCGGCGGGTCAGCGCGTTCGGCAGTCGCTCGATGGTGAGCGCCGCAGGCATCCTGTCATCCAGGATCCCGGCGCCCCGCAGCAGGTCACGGAGGGCAGCGCGGGCAGAGTGCTCCCCCTCGCTCAAGCTGCGTCGTCTCGCCCCGTCAGGAAGTACAGCCGGCTCGGTCGCGAGAAATTGCGCGGGACTGCCCAGATGCCCGAGGATGCGTCGCAGGTGGGGCTTCGCGTCGCAGATGGGGGGGTCAACCGTGGGGTGGAATTCGGTCTCCGCCCAGACAGCGGTCAACTGATCACCTCCGGACCGTGTCGCGGTGAGGCCATTGAGGTGCGCCGCTCTGTTCAGAGTGTCGTGGGAGAGCAGCTCGGGACAGTGCCTGGCGACCACGTCGAGCCGGTCGTTGATGGGAACGGCCGGACCGTTCGGACGCGGGTCGACCGGGTGGCCCGCGAGGAGACCCAGCTGCTTCAGCATCCGCGACCTGGCCTCGGCCGTGGAGTAGAGACAGGCAATCGTCACGTGCCGGTACCCGCTTGAGCCGACCCCGGTCGAGGGAAGGCCGCCCGCCTGATACTTCTTGACGCGCTTGGGCAGCTTGATGCTCCTGTCCACCTCGTAGGTCAGCGGAACAAGCATGGGCAGTATCCGCATCACGTGCTTGTGTAGGAAGAACATGAACCTCGGCCCCAATCCGTTGCCAAGCGCCTGGAACTGCGACTTGGAGAACTGCGGACGAATGTCGTTCGGGACGGGGGGCAGAAGCGGCGGCAGGTTCATCGGCTTGAGCCTGCACGCTTCGAGGATCTTCGCGATAGCGGGGTCGAGACGGTTCTCGTAGTCGCCGGCGCTCCCGTCGGGGGCACGGAAAACGGGCAACCGCAGGATCGGTTCGTGCGCCTCACCCCTGTTGATCCAGGCGTTCTTCGTTCTCCTCCCGTACCAGCGATGGGAGATTCGCGACAGGTTCGCGTCGAAACACAGCACCGGGTCCTCGACACCTGAGCGGGTGACCAGCTGAGCGGTCACCTTGGCCATCCCGTAGGAGGTGAGCTTGTGTTGGGTGCGCACGAGGAGGTCGTCCCGGTCCCAGACAAGCAGGGCGCCGTCGGTGTCGAGTCGCAACGCCAGCCCCCTTCCAGCGTCGATCCGGAGCGGCTCGCCCGCCAGCTTTCGCATGATCTGCCATTCGGCCGTCTCATAGACCCAGTGGGGTGCCAGCGGTACCTGTCCTCGGCGGTGCAGGATGAAGTCCGCGTAGGGGCGGGCAGCCTCCGGCTCCGGAAGCGCGTCGGCGAGCAGCGACCGCCCATGCTCGTCGCGGACGTGCCGCTCCCAGGCCTGTACTGCGATACGCAGCCGGTGGTCGAGCTCCCGCCCGGTCAGTAGCAGCTTTCGGCTTCCGGTCTTCACCTCGTCGGCGGAGAGGTCGGTCTCCCCGAACATCCGGATCGGTTCGCCGGTCGCCGCGACGAGCCCACGTGTCAGGGCGCTGTAACGCGGAACTCGGCGTCCGCCCCCGCGCGGCAGGGACTGCCATGCAGTGTCGAAATCCTCCGTCAGTGGATAGGCGGTCACAGTCCCGAGAACCTCGTCGAGTAGTTCGCGGGGAATGCGGTAGGCGAGCGTGATCAGCATGCGGGCTCTCCGTTGTCCTCGATCCCGGCGTAGTCGAAGAACGCCTGGAGTGTGGTGCCGTAGTAGGTCGTCATCCGCGCGAGCGCGCCCTCTGTCCGCCATTTCTCGTGCAGGTGGCGTATCAGCGCGGCGATGCTCGTCCCCGAGTCCTCGTCGAGCATGGCGCCGTCCACCAGATGCAGGACGGCGTCTGTACCGCCGCGGCGGGCGCGGCCGATGAGCTGGAACGCGCCGTTGAGCATCTCGGCGACCACGGCGACCTTGACCGCCTGATGCTGGGCCTGGAAGTACGGCGGGCGCCGGATGATGTCGCCCAGCCGTTCGTCGGTGACCCGGCGCCGTTCCCTCAGGAGCGTCGGTGGGTCCGCGGAGGGGCCGGGGTGGGCCTCGTGCGCCGCCGCCTGGACATGCGCAAGCAACTCCGCGGGCTCGTCAAGCAGGGGGATCGGCCGAACGATCAGCCAGACCGAGCCCAGCGCCGAGCGGTTCCCGGCCCCGATGATGTTGACGCCCCGCTGGACCCTGGCAAGCGGCGCGATGAGGATGTTGGCGTCCTCCAATTTGGGGAAGGACTCCAGGCGGTCGGCCCGGATCTCATGCCAGCCACCGATGTTCCCCTGGCCGTTGACATCGGACTCCTGCGGGCGGACGGCGAGGCAGACGTGCGCTGGGACCACGCCGGCGCGGATCAGTCCCTGCGCCACATGCCGGGCACCGGCGTAGGACGTGGTGGCGAGCAGTACCCGCGCCCGGTTTCGGTCCTCCCTCCGCAGCCGCTCCAGTTCGCCCTTCAAAGCGGCGCTCCATAGTCGCTCTGCGATGCGCATGGTCGCCTCGACGCGCACGGCACCGTCCAGGCCGGATACGCGCAGCAGGTTGTCCAGGTCGTCGTGGATCGGGACGGGGACGACCTTCACCGTCTCCGGATTGTCATCGCGCACGTACCACGCCGGATCCGAGTGGACGTGGTGGTGTGGAGCGCCAGGGAAGAAGGCGGTGGCGGACAGGCCGAGCACGATCCTTCGGGTGTCCGCGTGGGCGAGCGCGGTCGTGTCACCCAGCCCGACGACATAGGCGTGCGGGTCGCCGCCGAACGCGGCGGTACTCAGCCGAGCGGGCTCGTCGCCCGTATCGTCGTGGTATTCGGTGAACGCGAACGAGAGCGAGCCGAGGGGGCCGGTCGGAGTCGCCCGCCAGCGGCCGTAGGCGCCGAGGGCGTCCGCGATCTCCTGCGCCGCCTCTACACCGATCTCCACAAGCTGCGCGTTGTTCGCCATCAGCCGGTACAGGTTCCCGGCGACTGGCTCCAGTATGGCGCGGCGGAGCATCCGGTTGACGGCCTTGGTCCGCTCATCCGCCGGAAGCGTGGAGAACAGCGCTTCGATCGCCGGTCGCGCCTCCCCGAGGGCCGCGCCGCCGATCCCGTTCGTGACCACGGCGGCGAGTTGACCGCGCGCCGCGGCGAAACCGGGCGGTTCGCCAGGCATCGGGGGGCCTTCGCCCTGGAACAGCGAGCGGAACATCTTCATCTGCGACGTGGTGGCCCTGGCTTGCGGGGCGAGGCTGAACAGGCGGACTGTCAACCAGTGATCCCAGCGGCGCGGGATGATCCACTGCCGTCCTGGCCCACGTGGCCGCCGTCCCTTCCCCGGAGGCGCGGCGCCGATCCGTCGATGGGTGAGATGGCTGACGTACGACTCGGACAGGTAGCGCAGCCCGAAGTAGGCGTCGCGTACATTCGCGTCGACGCTGCCGTGGAGCCGCCCCGACACCTCGCCGAACTCGGAGTCGAACCGGCGCAACGGGGTGTTCGTCCGACCGGCGTGGTCGAGCACCAGCCCGCGACCCGCCTCCTCGATCGCGGACCGCTGGAACAGATCGACCTCATCAATGACGACGACCTGGCAGCGCCGCAGTACGAGTTCCTCGACGGCGATCCGGTCGTCGGCGCCGGATCCGTTCTCCACCGGCGCCTGCAGCACACCCGCCATCAGGTTCTTGTGAGAGGTCACGATGATGCCGGCTGAGCAGGCGTCGCGGACGGCCCGGAACCGGCCGCAGGTCGTTCGCCATGGGCACGCGACCCGCTCGTCCCGACGCCCACGCTGATGGGGTGGCCGCAGGCCCGCGCATGGCTCCTTACCCGGAAACCATGTCTCGGAGCCGTCCTCGGCCGTGGCCACCGCGGCGAGAGCGCAGCCGTAGCCGAACCGATCCCAGATCCATCTCGTGTCGGGGCCACCCTTGTCGGGTGACGCGGCGTGTGCCGCCGCTGCCGCTTCCGCGACCTCGAACATCGCACGCGGGGAAACCAGCGGCACGACCCCGGGCCTCCTGCCGGGCCGATCGACGTCCAGCGCGCGCTCGATCTGGTAAGCGGCCTGCACGACATTGGCGTTGGTCGGCAGGGCGAACGCCACGCACACCCCGTGCCGCGCCGCCCAGCAGGCGAAACTCTCGACGAGCACCACAGACTTTCCGAACCCCGTGTAGGCCAGCAGTTCGCGAAGGGGCCCGGCGGTAAGCAGGAGCCCGCTGACCGTAGCACCATTCGCATCGCGGATCTCCCGCGCAAATCGCTGGACGCACTCTTGCCGGTGGGTCCCGCCGAGGCCCTCGTCCAGCCGACCCGCGATCTCCTCCAGTTCGGAGAACGTCACGAACAGGTCGGACTCCGGCGGCGCGTCCTCGATACGCGGCAACGTCCGGGGCGGTTCCGCGTGATGCGGGCGGATGTCGAATCGCAGTTCGGTAAAACCGGACTCTCCCTTCCCTAAGGATCGGGACCGAGCCATGGCGGTATGCGGGCCATGCTCCGCCACCGGGAGCTCGCGCCTCCGTTCGACATGCAGCTTGTCCAGTTCCCCCAGCAGCCCGTCGATGAACAGGCGCAGGGTCATGCCGGGGTCGACGAGAATCCTGCCGTCGTCCTTGTAGGAGTCGTCCGTGACGCAACCAGCGATCTCGCTCTCGGTGAGGCACCGGTCCAGCAAGGGCCCCGCCGCCTGCCTGTTCGCCATCGAGTTGGGGCGATGGCGCAGGAGACGCATATAGCGTCGGGCGTCCTCCTCGTCGAGGTCCGGCCAACCGGACCAGTCAGCGATGTGACCATCTAGGACGAAAAGCACATCCTCCCGGGATGTCGTAGAGGCGCCGTCGTCCTCCCTGTCGATGGCGAAGTGCAGCGCCGCCAATCCGATCGCCGCGCCGAGCAGCCGAGGCGTGACCTTCATTTCCCGCCCGCGTCCTTCCGTTCCTCGATCCCTTTTCCGATCCGCCGTATCTGCTGGACGAGGCCCCGCTCGGTGAGAAGGGTGATCTCCGGCAAGGCGGCCCGCACCGTTTCGGCCTGCATCTCGTGCGTCTGGGGCAGGACCACGCGGACCTGCGCGCGCGGCGTGCGGCCCCGTAGATCGGCGATCAGTCGCTGTGGTGAGCGGTATTCCTTGACGTCCAACTGGAGCTCCGTGCCGCCGATGGCCACATGCAGGTCGTAGGAGTCCATCTGCGGCCACAGCTCGACCTTCGCGCCCAGCTTTTCGAGACGCGCGGCGATTCGCAGCTCGCTCGACCCGGGGACGACGATGAAGCGCCACACGCCCTGGTCGACGCACACGGACCCCCTGGCGGGTCGAGCCTCCGGCTGCTTCACCGTCGGCCCCTCGTCGATTCGGGTAAGCTTCGGCTTCTCCGAACCGCGCCGCTTGGCGACTTCGAACATGGCGGAATGCGGCTGGTAGCGGCACCTCACCCGTCTTCCCGCCACCCCCATCGGCCAGCGGCAGTCGGGGCATGGCCACCACCATCCGTCACCGTTCCGCGTTCGGAACAGCGCGCTGTCGGGAATCGGCCGGTATCCGCCGGGCACGATGCGGGCACCGGACTCACCGACCCTCTCCTGAAGGGTTCGTTCGAGACCGGCCGGGTGCTCGATCAGAAGCCTGCGGGATGCCACATAGATGTGCTGGTCACTCGGGCCGGCCATCGCGGCGAACGCACGTGCCCTGATCCGATCGGCGTCCATCCGCGTCCATGACGGCAGCCAGCTGTGCGCGTCCGCCTCGGCGTCCAGCGGGATGACGTGCTCGCACACCAGATCGTGGGCGGTGGCGGACAGCTGGTCGCCCCCCTCGCCGGCCTCGATCAGGACGACCCTGCGGAGCCCTTCGTCGCCGCTCCCGCCCGCTTCGGCGAAGATCGGCAGCGTGCCGAGCGGCCGGCGCAGCGCGTCCACGAGGGCGAGGGGCGTGTCCGGTCCGCTCCCCGGTCCGTGCGCCTCCATCACAAAACCGGTCATCCGCGCGACCTCGCGCATCGCCTCCGGCTGCTCCTGCCGCATCGACCACGCGTACGCCGCCCGCAGCATGGCGGTCACCACCCGGCGGCGGCGCTCGCCCATGGTGTCGGACGACGGCGCGACCAGCTCGCTCACGTCCCCGCCCCCGTCGCGGCGTCCGGACACCAGCGGGCGAAACCGCAGGTCTGGCATGCTCTGCCGGGACTCGTGGCGAGGGTGTCGTCGGAGTGCCATCCGGCCAGCGAGGACTGGGCGATCTCGCGTGCCTCGCGGACCAGTTCCGGGTCGTTCACGTCGAACTCGGTCAACACGGGACCGGTCGCGGTCAGCCGCTCCAGCTCCACCCGGCAGCCTCCCGGCCCACCGGGCAGGGCGCCCTCGGCCGACAACAGCACCGCCAGCGCGACCTGCCGGTATTTCTTGAGCAGATCGCCCTCGTACAGCCTCCGGCACGTCTTGGTCTCGCGGAACCGCCAGACCCCGCCGATCCGGTAGAGCAGATCGATCTTGGCGATAACCACGACGTCGGCGGCTGGGTCGTGGACGACGACCTGATGCTCCGGAAGGAACTCCGCGTCCGCATCGCCTCCGGCGTTCCGCATGGGGCAGACGAGGGAGTGGTCCCCGACCATCTGTTGACGCAGCCTCATCTCAAGGCCGTCCTCGCCGACCTTCTTCGCTGATCCGCTGGACCCGGGCATGGCGTCGTCGGCCGCGCACGCCCGCGGTGGGACCCGACGGTGCCGGGTCTCGATCTCGTAGTGGACGACCCGCCCTCGCGCGGTGCTCTCGTTCTCCTCTCTGCCGGTGTCCAACGGGAGGTTGAGGTCGTGGAAGTAGGGGATCGGAGGACACTTGCCGTACCGGCGTGCGGTGCTGACCGACCACGTCCGGCGGGGCCGCGTGTCGTCCCGGATTCCCAGCAGCCCGGGCACGGAGGGCACCGCCGGGCAGTCGGCGACCATCGGGCAGCGTACGCAATCGGTCCCTGGTCGCAGGGCTTCGCCGACCGCCACCTCATGCACCCGCGTTCGTGCATGCCGTTCGTATGCGGTCATCGCTTCTTCGGGGGCGCCGTCGAAAAGGACATTGCTGGAGCCGTCCAGGCAGCCGACCTCCACGATCCGGACACGTCGCGGCGGCTCGTACTGCTTGATCACCAGCGGCCCGGGCCGCCACGGGTCGCTGAGAACCGGGCCGCCGGCAGACAGCACGGCGGCTGCCAGCGCGACCTCGGCATCGTCCCGGCGACGGTCATTGACCCCGCGGAAGCGGAGTAGCCGCAGTTCGCGCACACCGTCACCCGCGTACCGCCGGCCGTACACGATCTCCTCATGCGGCGCGACCAGGCCATCGAGCGGCTGATCCAGGCGCCTAGCCCACCTGCGCGACACCGGCCGGAGAAAGAGGCCATCGGCCAGTTCGGCGGAGGCACCGAGGTACTGCCGGGCGGCGTGCTCCGTCCAGCGGACCAGGGCAGGGTGCGCGTCGCGGCCCCTGCCTCCGCTCCATCGTCGCAGCGCGGTATGAACGTCGAGGTCGTCAAACTCGACCAGATCAAGCACCTTTTCGAGCGGCCCGAGGCCGTAAGTCTCCCGGGACGTGCGCTTGGAAGGGGCGCTGTTCACTCTGGTCTGGCCGGGCCGTGCTTTTCGTGCTCGGTAGCGAGGGCAGCCGTCATCGGATCGTTTCACCGACGACGGAGAGAAACGCAGGGGTGTGGCGATCACCAACTTGATCCTTTCTGGCCCGGCCAGGTGAGGCGGATAATTGATCGGCTTGCGCCTGCGCCATTCGGCTGTGCTATCTTCCCCTTCCGTTGCTGTTCACGTCGTAAGGGCGAGTAGGGGGAACTAAGCATGGTAAGGCTCCATGGTGTCTTCGCGGGCGTGGACGTTTACGAGCATGGAAGCGATTTCAGGGAACTGAGCTTCGCTGCCAGGGACGCGAAGGTGCTCCAGGCGTTGTTCGAGGACAACGTCGATGGTGAGACGAACCTATCGGTTGATCGCGATGCGACCAAGAGAAATTTCCTGACAGAAATCGGCCACGTGGCGGATCGGTGTGCGCCCGGCGATCTTGCGGTGATCTCTTTCTCGGGTCACGGTACTTTGGATGGCGACCTGGTGATGTATGACACCGACCCGGACAATTTGCACATAACTGGCCTGCCGCTGGGAGAGTTGCTGGCGGCTGTGGAGCGGATTCCCGCCGGTCGGCTCATAGTCGTGCTGGACTGCTGTTTTGTCGGCGGAGAGGTGGGGGCGGGCCCGCGTTCTTATGTGGCCAAGACGGCCGGTCCACGCACGAGCGAGCACGCCCGATACGGCGACCCGCGCTCTCTGGAGCACACGATCGGCAAGTTCGAGGGTGATGGCCGAGTCGTGATCGCCGCCTCCGGCAAAGGGCAGGTGGCCTACGAGGACCCGCGACTGCGGCACGGAGTCCTCACCCACTACCTCATCCAGGGACTCCTTGGTCGTGGTCTCGACGTCCGGGACGGCCGGATCTCGCTTCTGGCACTCGCCGAGAACATCATGAGGCAGGTTCCACGCAATCCCGGAACGGTCCGGAAGGGCCGGCAGGAACCCGTGCTTCGCGCATCGACCGGTTTGGTGAGCATCAAGGTGTTCAAGGCGGGCGAGCAGTACCGGAAGATCATGGGGGGTCTTCGGCCGCCGGATGCCACGCCGGCCTTCTCAAGCCTGGTACCCCACGGGCTTCCGGAAGAGGTGTGCGAAACATGGAAACGGCGGGTCGGGAAGCTGACTGATTTCCAGGTCGATGTGATCGACCGGGGAGGGCTACTGGCCGGCGACAGCCTACTTGTCGGTGCGCCCACATCGAGCGGGAAGACGCTGCTCGGCGAAGTCGCGGCACTGAAGTCGATCGCGGCTGGTCGCTCCGCGGTGTTCCTGGTGCCGACGCGTGCGCTCGCTGACGAAGTCTACGAACGCTTCGTCAGCGACTATGCCGAGCTCGGCATCACGGTCGTCCGCGCGGTCGGCGGTCGACGGGAGAAGGTGCCCGAGCTGCTGGCGGGGCGATTCCAGCTGGCAGTCTGCACGTATGAGAAGTTCATCGGGCTGCTGCGCCTGAGGCCAGGACTGTTGCCCAAGATCGGTGTCCTCGTGGTCGACGAGATCCAGACGATCGGAGTGCCGGTCCGAGGGCCGAAGCTGGAGTTACTGCTCACCCGGATCCGTGCCCGCAGGCGGGGAGGGTTGCCGGTGCCGCAGGTCATCGGGCTGTCCAGCGCACCGGGTGCCGGCCGGGCGCTCGCCGAGTGGGCCGGCATGACGCCGATGTTGGGAACCGAGCGGCCGACACCGCTCCAGGAAGGCGTTGTGTCGCCTGGCGGGTGGCACCGTATCCGTGAGCACGGCGGCGCTGAGCGGAGCGAGATCCTACCCGGTTTCCAGCATGGGATCGACGCCGAGGCGGCCGCCCTCAGCATGGTCAGGCGACTTGTCCGGGAGGGGCGGCAAGTCATCGTGTTCCGGCCCCGGCGGCACGAGGCGTGGACGCTCGCGGGGGAGCTCGCGGCCACCCTCGGCCTACCATCCGCTGAGGCCGCACTCGGTGCGCTTCCGAGAGGCGACGACGGACGTGTCACCGAGAGGTTGCGCTCATGCCTGCGCGGGGGCGTCGCCTTCCACATCTCCGATCTGAGCGACGCCGAGCGCAGGGTCGTGGAGTGTTCCTTCGGGCGAGCCACGAGCGAGATACGGGTGATCGTCGCTACGGCGACATTGGCGCAGGGCGTCAACCTGCCTGCGGACTGCGTGGTCGTTCACGGACTTGAGCGCCCCTTGGCGAGCAGCCCGCAGTACACGGTCTCCGAGTACAAGAACATGGCCGGGCGTGCGGGACGGACGGGGCAGGTGGGGGAGGGCCGGGCGTTCATCATCGCGAACAGCGAGATCGACGCGAAGCAGAAATGGCGCGACTACGTCCAGGCCGAGCCGCAACCGCTGCGAACCGCGTTCCCTGGCGAGGCAGATGACCTGCGTACCACGATCCTTTCTCTCTACGCGGACTGCGGAGACGATGCTGGTGGCTCCAAGCGTGTCGACGTTCGGCAGATCCTGGACCTGACGTTCGCGTCCTATCAGCATCGGTACGAATCTGTGGATTCCCGGCCCTTTCCGCCAGCTGAGGTCGACTCCGCGCTCCGTTCGCTGTGCGACACGCGGCTGCTGCAAAGTGAGGAGTCGGGCTACAGGCTGACCGGGCTCGGCGCCGTGGCCGTGCGCAGCGGGCTGTCTGTGGAGTCCATCCTCACCCTCGTCCGGGCCTTGTCGGAAGTTCCTCTGGACGCCATGAACCCGATGACGCTCATCTGTGCGGCCCAGCTCACCGCGGAGCTTGGTGACGTTCGTTTCTCCGGCGGTTCCAGCAAGGGGACCGAAGTGGTAAGGGTTTTCGACCGAGAACTACAAAAACGAGGCGCTCCTCGCTCCGTCCTGGCTCGGATGTCAACTGGGGAAGACGCACCGAAGACCTTCCTTTGCAGGGCCCGGCGGGCCGTGGCCTGTTACATGTGGAGCAGGGGAAACCGGCTGGTGAAGATCGAAAAAGCGATCTCCTTCCGGTTGCCGACAGAGTTCGCTGATCCTGGTCCCGTGCGCCAGGCGGCGCGGCGCGCGGCCGAGGTCGTGGACACGGCGCTCCAGATCACTTTGGAGGTTCAGCCGGATGCTGGTGAACTAGGCGAGCTGTGGGAGCTACCGACGCAACTGGAATTCGGGGTCCAGGCCGGGTTGGCGCCCGTCGCCCGGTACGCGAACGGGGCAGTGGAACGGCATGTGTTCCTCGGCTTGGCCGACATGGGCCTCATGAACGCTTCCAAGATCCTCGACGCGGAGGACGAGATCCTGCTCAGGTGCGCCGGCAATGACGCCACGGTGTTCGCCGCCGTTCGGAAGGCGGCCGGTAGAGCTGTGGAAGCGGAGGCGGAAGACGACCTCGGCGGACTGATCGACTAGTCAGCTGACCAGGCCAGGCCGTAGGAGCGGTTGGCGGAGAGGTGGGTGAAGGACACGGTGGCTCGGCCGGTGCCATCGAGATGGACGGGGATGCGGGCACGTTCGGGGTCGCCCGCCTCCAAGGGCAACTCGTCCTCAACGAGCCAGAGGCGATCTGGGAGGGATGTCTCGCTGAAATCGATCGTGAGATCGAACCGTCCACATCTGTAGCGCGGCGTGCAGACGTAGTAGGGAACGGACATCCGAGCGACGATCTTGAGTGTCACCTCGTGCGCCTCAGATCGCTTGACTGGGCGCGGTAGTTCCACGTGGACACGTGTCCGAGTGGCGGAGCAACGTTCGTGTGCCGCTCGGACACCGCCCCGCAGCACGTCGATGGACATTTCAGCCGAGTCGGCGCTTTGCCCGCCGGCCGAGTATGAGAAGACGACCTCGTGCAGGCCATTTCGGTGACTGACGACGCGCCGTACCTCCCGAATCTCGGATGACGGCGAGCCGAGCCGGACATGGGTGCCCAGGCGTTCGAGGTGCCAGGGCTCCGCCGCGCGGTCCAGAACATCGGGGGACATGGAGGCGCAGGACTGTTCCGCCACCTTCTGGAGCGTCGCGTCCAAACGGCGCCTCACAGTGCGAAGATCGCGGCCGGTTTCCAGGGCCAACCTCATGAGGCGGGACTCCAGCCGTTTTCCATCGCTGCCGTCAAGGGCGAACCCCAGCGTGATGGCCCTCGCCTCCTGCGCCGACAGCGTCGTTGCGCTCTGCCGAAGGAAGGTTTTGACCTTCGTGCGTGTCGTGCCATCAGTGTCGCCGTCGGCCACCCCGGCTACTAGGCGCAGTCCTGGCCCGATTCGTGTCAGGGCACTCGGGTCATCAAGTCCGAACCCCTTACGCAACTTCTTCAATTCGCAGAGTAGGTCAGTCACGAAATCCATCGAGCATTCCAGGAGCCTCGTCTCCCAGCCATATCGTGGAGCGGATGCGCGCTTCGCCGAGCATGGCGGGTTCCAGCGGCCGGTGGAGCGCGTCGGCGTGCTCCCAGTGCCTGGCCGCCTCGGCTCCCCGCCCGGTGACCGCTAGGACGTTCCCCATGCCGGTGGCAGCCCGTGCGGCTTCGTATCTGCTTCCGCAGCGGTCGGCGAGATCCGAGGCCCACGCGTATCCGGTCATTGCGGCGTCGAGCTCCCCGGCCTGGAAATGCGCCCACGCCGCGCAATTCACCGACATTGCGACATCGAGCGGGAGGTTCAGCGCCTCGAACTCGCGCCGGGTCTCCAACGCGTGATCCACGGCATCCTTGTAGAGACCGAGCTCCGTCTCCGTCAGCGCGATGCCGCGCAGTGTGATGGCCGCATTCCGGCGGTTCCCAAGTTGCTGGTAGGTCTGCCGCACGGTGCGTAGATCCCGCAGCGCCTGTTCGAATCGTCCAAGGTAGAGCGACGTCCAGGCGATGTTGGACAGCGCGCTGGTCACTCCGTGTTCGTCGCCGATCGTCCGGAACAGCTTCAGGGCCTGCTGGTACTGGGCGACCGCTGTCGACAGGCTGCCCCGGTCGGCGTGCGCAATCCCCAGGCTGTTGAGGGCGATCGCTGCTTCCCGTTCGGCGCCGGCCGTGCGGGCGCAGTTCGCCGCCGCCTGATGGGTGCTGATCCACGGGTCCCACAGCTTCGCGAGGAAGAAGTAGTCACGCAGGGCGAATGACAACTGCCAGCATTGCCGGTGCAGTCCGCGTGCGGCCGCCTCATGACACAGATCCACCAGGACGGGCCATTCGGACTGGATCACTTCAAGGGCGGTGTCTCGGTCCGCGGATCCATCCTCGGGAACGTCTGTGGGCATGGACACCCGGTGCCGCCGAGGGTCGATAAGCCGCCCGCACGACTCGGCCAGCCGCACCCCGTGGTCGAGTAACCGCAGCATCGCCGCGTTCTGCTGCCAGGCAGGTGTCGCTGACAGCACATGCTTCTGAGCGAACCATCGCAACAGGTCGTGCATGGCGACTCCGTCCGCGGTCTCGTAGGTCACCAGGTGGGCGTCCGCGAGTCGGCCGAGCAGGCGGCGTGCCCGTGCCGGGGCGACGTCCGCGAGGGCAGCGGCGCCGCTGACCTGGATCCGGCGGGCGGGATGCAATGCGAGCAGGCCGAACAGCTGTCGCTCGGCGTCGCCCAGGGCGTCGCAGGACAGCGTGAACGCCGCCTCGATGCTGCGCTCTCCATCGTCGAGGAGTTCCAGTCGCGCCCTCTCGTCGGCCAGTTCGGTCGCGAAGTCCTCGACACTCCACACCGGATCGGCCCGGAACCGCGCCGCCGCGATCGTGATCGCCAGTGGCAGCCGTCCGCAATGCCCGGCGATCCGCTCGATCGTCGCGTCGGTGCACTCGACGTGTTCGCCGACCGCCGTGCGGAAGAGCGCTGCGGCGTCGGATTCGGGCAGTGCACCCACGTGGAGGATGACGGGATCATCGAGGGAGTTGAGCCGGTTCCGGCTGGTGACCAGAACTCGGCATCTCCGTTCTGCGGGCAGGAGCGTCCTGATCTGATCGGACGATGCGACGTTGTCGAGGACGAGCAGTGCCCGACGTCCCCGCAGAGCATCCTGGTAGACGCCCGCGAGTCCCACGTCGCCGGCCGGGACCTCCTCCTCCGGTACCTTGAGCGCCGTCAGCAGGCTTCGCAGGGCGGTCTGGCAGGTCAGCTGAGCCGCTCTGGGGGTGTGAGAACCGAAATCGAGGTACAGGCAGCCGTCGGGGAACTGGTCGGATGCGTCCCATCCCGCGCGAATCGCGAGCGTGGTCTTCCCTGCTCCAGCCGGCCCGGTCAGCACGGACACGTTCGAGCGTCCTTCGCCCCGTACGAACACTTCGAGCTTCGCCAGTTCTTCCGATCGCCCCACAAGGCGGTCGGTGACCGGTGGCAATCCGTTGACGGCGCTCTGCCGGCTTTTTCTGCGTGCGAGTACCATCAGCTCCCCATTCGCTCCGAGTGCGTCATCGAACCCTTGGGCGAGTTCGAATGTGGCTGCGCTCGTCCCTGTCTCGACTTTGCTGATCCAACTCTTGGAGCAGGGGATGAGCCGTGCCAGTTGCTGCTGTGAGAGACCTGCTTCCTTCCGCCTGCGCCGCAACTCGGTGCCGAATTCTGGGGTTGTGTCCGCCATGAGGCCATGATGCCAATACCATTCCTTGATCGTCGATAAAACCGCGTTCCGGTCCACGGAGGTCGCAACGGCCAACCGGAACGCGGTGTTCGGAACCGTCACGGGCGCTCAGCCGACCAGACGATGGGAGTGCACGACGCGCCCCTTTCCAGGTACGACCGGACGCCGAACACACTCGCGCGGCCGCCACCTTGAGCGGAAGGCGTTTCCGGTTGACTGTTCACAGGGGAACCTGGAAACCCCCCACCACCAGCGGTCTCAGATCAACGCTCTTGTGGGGTGGAACCGCCGGAGGAGCCGGGGTGCCTGCGTGCCCGGATCTCGGGGCGGCCGCTCGGGCGGCTCGGATCGTCGGCTTCCCCTGTCGGGCACCCAAACCTGGTTCGGGTGTAAGGCTGGGTGGGTGCCGATGGAGCCGCTTCCCTTGGATCTTGCGCTCGCGCACCACCCTGCCAAGCTCTGTGCGGGCGAGGCGTTCATGGTGTGCTTGTGGAGCGCGGAGAGGATGCGCGGGGCGGCGGTACGGGAGTGAGGCGCAGACTTAGCCACACCGTCATGGCGTTATCACGAAGTCGCTTGAGACTCCAGCGAGATTGGGTCTTTCGATCAGCAGGGAGTCGCATCTCCGGCGGGCGAACCGCTCACTCGCTAGCTCTTTGGTGCCTGTCCCCAGTGCCCTCGCTCATCAGGGCGGCGCCCTCCGGAGGGCCAGGTGTCCGCCAACATCATGTTGGCGGACACTTCCATCTCGGCGATGCTGTTCCGCCAGTGCGCCAACGTCAGGATTGTCCCCCGCGGCGGGGGAGGGACTGGTCGATTTTAGGCATATCCGGATATGTTGCCACGCTGTACGAGGACGAGGCGCTAGAAGTCGCAAGGCGAAAGGGTGCAGTCGGTTCAGTGGAACCTTTGGGGTGTCAGCGGAAGTCGTTCGTGTGGGCCTGGGCCCATTGTTCGAAGGTCCGGGGGGCGCGGCCGGTGACGTCGCGGACGGTGGAGCGGACGATCGACTCGTCCAGCGTGCCTTTCACGTAGAAGTCGAAGAAGGCGTCCACGTACTCGGGGGGTGTGGTGGCGAGCAGGTCGGCGCGCGCCTCCTCGTCGGTGAGGCCGACGAACTCCAGGTCGCGGCCGAGGGCCTCGGCCAGCACGGCGACCTGCTCGGCGGGCAGCATCGCGACCGGGCCGGTCGGCTGGAGGATCTCGCCCCGGTGGTCGTCGGACAGCAGCGCGCGGGCGGCGACGGCGCCGATGTCGTGCGGGTCGACGCTCGCCACCCGGACGTCCGGGAACGGGACCCGCACCCGGTCGCCGGACCGGAGTTGCGGCAGCCAGCGCAGCGCGTTGGACATGAACGCGCTCGGACGCAGGAACGTCCACGGCAGCCCCGAGTCGCGCACGGCCGCCTCGGACGCGGCCATGAAACGGGTCACCGCGTTGGACATGTCGCCGCTCGCGGCCGAGCCGCCGGACAGCAGCACGACCCTTTCCACTCCGGCGCGCCGCGCCTCGGCCGCCAGGCCCGGCATGTCCGCGTATCCGGGGAGGAGGAAGGCCGCGCGTGTCCCCTTCAGGGCGGCGGTCATGGTCTCCGGCCGGTCGAGGTCGCCCGCGGCCGGCTCGACGCCGTCCGGCAGCCGCGCGGTGTCCGGGTTCCGCACCACCGCCCGGACGGGTTCGCCCGCCGCGACCAGGGCCCGGACCACCTCGGCGCCGACGTTGCCCGTCGCGCCCGTCACCAAGATCATTTCATCGTCCTCACGTGCTTCACCAGGGGAGGGGGCGGCCGTCGCGGAAGAACCCGCCGGTCGGGCCGTCGTCGGGCAGCGTGGCCGCCCAGAGGATGCCGGCCGCGCCCTCGGCGACAGGACGCCCGCCGGGGCCTCCCATGTCCGTCGCGACCCAGCCCGGGCAGATCGCGTTCACGAGGACGCCGTCGTTGCGGAGCTCGGCCGCCAACATGCGGGTCAACGCGTTCAGGGCCACCTTGGTCGTGCCGTACGCCGGGGTGCCGCCGCCCATGTTGGTCAGCGACGCGGCCTCGCTGGACACGTTGACGATCCGGGGGTGCGCGCTCTCGCGCAGCAGCGGCAGCAGCTCCTGGACCAGCCGCCAGGGGCCGTACAGGTTCGTCTCGGCGGCCGCGCGGACGACCTCCAGGTCGGCGGACGCGGCGCCCTGCCAGGTGTCGTAGGTGATGGCGGCGTTGTTGACCAGGACGTCCAGGTGCCCGTGGCGCTCGGTCACCAGGGCCGCCGCGTCCACCACGTCCCGCTCGGAGGTGACGTCCAGCCGCACCGGGACGACGTCGCCGCCGATCTCCTCGGCCGCCGCCGTGGCCGCCTCCAGCGACCGGGCGGTCAGCAGGACCGTGTGCCCGCGTTCCGCCAGCCCGCGGCAGACCTCCCGGCCGATTCCGCGGTTGCCGCCGGTGACGAGCGCGATCACCGGTCGCCGGCCGCGGGCGCCGGCGGGTTCCGGTTGCCGTCGGCCCAGGTGGCGGTCATGACCAGGCCGCGGATCCGCCACGCGCCGTCCGTCCGGACGAGGTCGAAGCGGTAGTTCCCGCCCAGCGTCCACAGCGGCGAGCCGAAGGGGTCGGCGAGGCGGTGCGTGGCCTGGAACGCCGCCGTGCAGACCGCGGTGTCGCCCTCGACGGTCACCAGGTGGTTCGTGATCAGATGCTGCGTGGCCTCGAACGCGCCGAGCGCGCCCGCCCACGCGTCGACGATCTGCGCCGGGGCCAGCACGGCGGGCTCGCCGCCGTTCAGGCTCGTGTAGTCGAGGGTCACCGCGTCCGCGAAGACCTCGCGCAGGCGGTCCCACTCGCGCTGGTCGGCGTGCCACGCCATCCGGGTGCAGGTCTCGATGATCGCCAGGCGATCCTCCGTGGTGCTCATCCCGCGATCATTGTGTCGATCGGCGGGCGCGTCCAATATCCGCTGTGATAACCAATGGTTATGGATGCTCATCTGCGCGACCTCAGGTACTTCGCCGCCGTGGCGGAGGAGCTGAGCTTCACCCGCGCGGCCGAGCGCCTGTTCATCTCCCAACCGGCGCTCAGCAAGCAGGTGCGGCAGCTCGAAACGCAGCTGCGGGTGCGGCTGCTCGACCGCGACCGGCGCGCGGTGCGGCTCACCGCGGCGGGCGAGGCGCTGCTGCCCGCGGCCCGCGACCTGCTCCAGCGGTGGGACGAGGCCCAGCGCGCGGTCGGCGACGCCGCCGGGGCCTCGCGGCTGACCGTGGGCATGTCGACCAGCGTCGGACGCGGCCTCCTCCGAACGCTGCGGGACCGGTTCGCCGCGCGCCGTCCGGCCTGTGAACTGCGGCTGCGCCAGGTCAACTGGACCGACCCCACGGCGGGCCTGGCCGACGGCGAGGTCGACGTGGCGTTCGTCTGGCTGCCCTTCCCCGGGCAGGACGACCTCAACGTCCACGTGGTGGCCCGCGAACCGCGCTGGGTCGCCTTCCGGGACGACCACCGGCTGTCCGGGCGGGACGAGGTCGAATTCGCCGAACTCCTGGACGAGAAGTTCCTGGCGCTCCCCGAAAGCGCCGGCCCGCTCCGCGACCACTGGCTCGCCACCGACGAGCGCGGCGGACGCCCACCGCTGGTCTGCGCCACCGTGACGAACGCCGAGGAGACCTTCGCGGCGCTCGAAAGCGGCATCGGCGTCGTCCTGCTCGCGGCCGGAAACGCCGAGATCTACCGGCGGCCGGGCATCAGGACCATTCCGGTCACGGACCTCTCGCCGACCGAACTGGCCCTGGCCTGGCGCCCCGGCGACCACCGGAGCACCATCCGGGCCCTCCTCGAATCACTTCCCCCTGGCCTTTAGCCCCCCGGAGAATTGCCAATGCGAATCGCTCGGTTTCCGGCTCCAGGCCGGGCGCCTGCCTCGCGCGTCCATAATCTTTCCGGCCAGCGCAACCCTTCCCGGATCGTCTTCCTGGCGGATTAGAATTTGCGATCGTCCAAGCATGCGATAGCCGGGCAGAGGAGAGCGTCATGCGCAAGGTAGCGGTGGTCTTATTGGCGGGGGTCGCCCTGAGCGCCGGTGCCTGCGGCGCCGATCCGGACGGACGGGCCGTGGACGCCTGCGCACTCGTCGACCCCGACCTCGCCGCATCCCTCGTCGGCGACCGCACCGGTGAGCCCGTCGAGTCCAGCCGCCGCGCCTACTCCGCGTGCATGTGGGAAGGCGGCGACGAACTCGATTCCGACAGACTCACCGTCGACGCCGCCACCTACGACCGAGACGACGGCGAGGCCGCTTCCCGGGATTACCGCTACTTCTCCACGACCTGGAAATGCACCGCCGCCGTCACCGTCCAGAAGGCCGCCGGGTCATCGGCCTGTCGCTACCAAGCCGAACTGAACAGCGGCATCGTCCTCAGCCATCACGGAACCGTCGCGCGCATCGCCTATAGGGGACCCAAAACCCCTCAGCACGATCCAGCTCGCCAGGCCGCGATCGCCGACCAACTGGCCGCCAGGGCATTCTCGGTTCTGTAAGCCCGCGGGCTTCGGCGCCCCGGGTGGTCGATCCGTCCACGCGCGGAGGTCAGGGGTCGCCTGGTGAGCGGGGGGCGTCCGCCTCGTCGCCGAGGCTGAGCAGGAGAGACCGCAGGATCGCGGCGAGTTCGTCCTGCTGGTGCGGGTCGAGTGCCGCGAGGATGCGGCGTTCGTTGTCGAGGTGGGCGGCGACGGCGCGGTCGATGAGGTCGCGGCCGGCGGGTGTGAGCGCGACGATGACCGTGCGCCGGTTGGCGGGGTCGAGGTCGCGCGTGACATAGCCCTTGGCGACGAGGCGGTCGAGCCGGTTGGTGACGGCCCCCGACGTCACCATCGACGAACGGGCCAGCATGCCCGCCGTCAGACCGTCCGGGGAGCCGCTGCGTCGCAGGGTGGCGAGGACGTCGAACTCGCCCCGTTCGAGACCGAACTCGCTGAAGAGCGATTTGAGTTCGCGCTCGGCCAGCCGCGTCGCCCGGGAGAGGCGTCCGAGAACGCTCATGGGCGACGGATCGAGGTCGGGACGGGCGCGGGCCCACTGCTCCAACACGAGGTCGACGGCGTCGCGCGCCACGGCCGCACCTTTCAACGCTGAACTGTTTGACATCAAGTTAGCACCGGACCTACCGTCCTCAGCGTTGAACATTTCAGCGTTGAAAGGTTGCTCATGTACCGTCCCGCACTCTCCGCCATGCTGGTGTTCGGGCTCGCCGCCGGAATGGGAGCCCCGGCACGGGCGTCCGCCGACGCTCCCCGCCCCGGTACGGCGGTGTTCCCGACCACGATCCGGCTGCCGAACGGGTTCCAGCCCGAAGGCATCGCGACCGGACCCGGCCCGGTCGCCTACATCGGCTCCATGGCCGACGGCTCCGTCTACCGCGCGGACCTGCGCACCGGCGGCGGCGCGATCCTCAGCCGAGGAACGGGCACGCAGGCCCTCGGTCTCAAGTCCGACCCGAGCGGACGGCTCTTCGTGGCGGGCGGGACGGGCGGCGACGCCCGGGTCCTCGACACCCGCACCGGCCGGGTGCTGGCCTCCTACCGGCTGGCCGCCGGCCCCGCCTTCGTGAACGACGTCGTCCTCACCCAGGACGCCGCATGGTTCACCGACTCCACCAACCCGGTGCTCTACAAACTGCCGCTACACGGTGGGCGGCTGCCCTCCGCCGCCGTCCCGATCCCGCTCACCGGCGACCTCGTTTACCAGGGCGGCGAGGGCAGCGCCGCCTTCAACGCCAACGGCATCACCCCGACGCCGGACGGCCGCGGCCTGGTCGTCGTCCAGTCGAACACCGGCGGACTGTTCCGCGTCGACCCGGCGACCGGCGCGACCCGCCGCGTCGACCTGCACGGCGAGTCGCTGCCGGAAGGCGACGGCCTGCTGCTGCGCGGCCGGACGCTGTTCGCGGTGCAGAACCGCTTCGACACCGTGGCCGTCCTGCGACTGAACGCGGCGGGGACCGAAGGCCGCGTCCTGCGGCGGGTGAAGGACGCACGGCTCGACCTGCCGACGACCGTGGCCGCCTTCGGCTCCCGGCTCTACCTCCCCAACATCCGGTTCTTCGCCAGCGGACCGACCCCGCACATCTCCTACAACGCCGTCGCGATCCCTCGTCCCTGAGCGCTGCGCCGTCCGAGGTTCCACCCGTCACCGGGATTATTTACCCCTAGGGGGTATGTTACGGTCTCGCACATACCCCCTACGGGTAAGTCTCAGGAAGGGTGAACCCTCATGTCCGCAGATCCGAGGCGCTGGTGGGCGCTCGCCGTGCTCGCCACCGCCCAGTTCATGGTCATCATGGACACCTCGATCATCGGGGTCGCGCTTCCCGACATGCAGCGCGACCTCGGCTTCTCCCAGGGCGGCCTCCAGTGGGTGTTCAACGCCTACGTCGTCGCGCTCGGGGGTCTGCTGCTGCTCGGCGGCAAGCTGTCGGACCTGTTCGGGGCGCGGCGCGTCTTCGCGGCGGGGTGGACGGTGCTGATCGGCGGCTCGGTGGTCGCGGCGGCCGCCACGGGCGCCGAGGCCGAGATCATCGGCCGCGCGGTCCAGGGCGTCGGCTCCGCGCTGATCGCGCCGTCGGCGCTGACGCTGCTGATGGTCCTGTTCTCGGCGCGGCCCAGGGAACTGGCCAAGGCGATGGCCTTCTACGGCGCCGCGGCCCCGGCGGGCGGCACCGCCGGCGTGTTCCTCGGCGGCGTCATCACCGAGTGGCTGAGCTGGCCCTGGGTGTTCATCATCTACATCCCGATCGGCCTGGCCACGCTGGCCGCGGTTCCGGCCGTCCTGCCGAACGTCCCCGGCCGCCGCACCGGCCTGGACGTGCTGGGCGCGCTCGCCGTCACGGCCGGGCTGGCCCTCGCCGTCTACGCGATCGTCCAGGCGCCCGGGCGGGGCTGGGACGCCCCGGCGACCGCCCTTCAACTCGGCGGCGCCGTCCTGCTGCTGGCCGCGTTCGTCGGCGTCCAGCGGATCACCCGCAGCCCGCTGATGCCGCTGTCGGTGTGGCGCACCCCGAACCTGGCCGGCGCCAACGTGGCGATGACACTCCTGGGCGCCGCCTGGATCCCGATGTGGTACTTCCTCAACCTCTACCTCCAGCAGGTCCTGGGCTACGGAGCGTTCCCGAGCGGCGCGGCCCTGCTTCCGATGACGGCGCTGATGATGGTGCTGATGGTCGGCGTCACCGGACGGCTCATCGCCCGGTTCGGCACCAAGCCGCTCATCGTCACCGGCCTCGTGGTCCTCGCGGGCGGCCTGGCCGTCCTGTCGACGATCGACGCGGGCGGAGGCTTCGTCACCGACGTGCTGCCCGGGTCGCTGATCTCGGCGGTCGGCATGTCGCTGGTGTTCATCCCCGCCACGATGGCGGCGCTGGGCGGCGTCGCACCCGAGCAGGCCGGACTGGCGTCCGGCATCGTCAACACCACCTACCAGGTCGGCTCGGCGATCGGGCTGGCGGCGATGACCGCCGTCGCCACCTCGCAGGGCGCGGACAGGCTCGGCGACCTGCCCAGCCTGACCGACGGCTTCCAGGCCGCCTTCGTCGGCGCCGCCGCCGTCGCCCTGGCGGGCGCCGTCCTGGCCCTGGTCACCCTGCGAACCCCCACCGCCCCGGCGGACGCGGACGAGCCCGTGAAGGAGAGCGTCTAGGCATGATCGGCTGTACCGGACCCGCCGCCCAGGCCACCAGCCTGGGCGGCACAACCTGTCCAGGGAGTTGCCGTCCTCGAAGGGCCGGAAGAAGCAGACGCCGAGACAGATCCGTGCCGCACAAGCGAACCGCGAGACGGGCGGGAGCGTCAGCTACCAGCGGCGCAGCAGTCCGAACGAGAGTGGAGCGCCTCACGGCCTCGGCTTGGGCCCGCCCTTGCGGCGCTCCACGCCGCGTTCGCGGAGCTTCTTGCGGATGTAGCCGGCGGTGAAGGTCTCGGGTTTGGCGAGTTGGTCGGCGGTACGGCCGGCGTTGGCGGCGTCCACGTAGGCGGAGAAGAGGTCGTTCAGGCGGGTGTCGGCTTCCTCTTTGGCTTGGAGGTACCTGGTCTCGGCGAGTTCCACTCGGGCGTCGGCTTCCTCAGGCGTCATGCGACACAGAGTACCGGCACGAGGTAGCGTCACTCAATGCCACAACACGCCCGCCACATGTGGAGGCGGACATCGCCATCAAGAAGGTCGCGGTCCACCTCGGGCACGCCACGGACCGGTACACCCATGTCCGGCGCGCGGCCGAGGCGGTGGAACGGGAGAACTTGGTCGAGCATCCTCCGGGGCCGCGTGGACGCAGGTTCGTGGCGGCGTGGTCGCCCTTTGTCGCCGGATGCGATGAGGAGTCTATGCAGGTGGGGGTGGCGCGCCCGGCAGGATTCGAACCCGCGACCGTCGGTTTAGAAGACCGGTCCTGATCCACGCTTCTATACCTCCTCTGACCTGCGTCGGAATCCCGCCGGTGGTGGCCAGTCGCGATGATCATTCCGCGCTCATTCCGTGGCGTCCTGTTGTCGTTCACTCGGAGAGGGCCTTTTCGATGCGTTGGTTGGCGACGTCGCGCTGGCCGTCGATGCACTTGGCGTAGACGCGCAGCAGCACCTCGACGCTGTGTCCGGCGCGCTCGGCGACCTCGGGGGCATGGACGCCGGCGTTGAGCCAGGTCGACACGCTCGCGTGCCGGAGGTCGTACGGCCGTCCTGCCAGCGGGGACTCGACCTGGGCGGGAAGGAGCGCGTACGTGCGCGCTTCCCTCCACACGGTGGCGTACGCCGATCCCGAGAACGTACCGCCACCTCGCGTGTAGAACAGCCGACCGTCGGGGGCCGTGCCGAAGGTCTCGATGTGGGCCCGCAGGATCGCGACCAGCTCGGGCGGGATCGGGACGGGCCGGTCCTCGTCCTCCTCGCGGTGCTTCAGGCCCCGTTCGTCGAAGGTCCGGCGCGAGTCGGTGTACCGCTTGTTGGCTTGGGGTCTGGTCTTGGTGACGGTGACCTGGCCCCAGCCCTCCTCCGGCAGGAGGCAGTCTCGTTCACGCAGGCCCGCCGCCTCTGCTGGACGCAGGGCGGCGAAGTACATGCACGCGAACATCGCGACCAGCTTGGGGCCGCGAGTGCGACCGACGTAGCTCACGGCCGTCAGGAGCTCGCGGGCTTGACGGGGATTGACCACGACTCGTCGATCGACGGCGTTGCTCTGCCTGGTCGGCTTCCACTTGATCCGATCCAGGGGATTGGCCGTCAGCTCACCGAGTTCGACGGCGTATTCGAGAGCGTGGTGGAAGACTGCCCGCTTACGCCGGAAGGTCGACGTCGCGGCCGCCTTTCCGTCGAGAAGGACTGCGAGCGCCTCCACTGCGGCACGAGCGTGGCGCGGCTCTTCCAGGTCTCTCATCGGCAGCGAGGCTTCCTCAAGCCATCGCAGCGCTGCGGCGCCTTCAGGGTCCGGCTCGGCGCAGCGATCCTCTGGGAGGAACACGTGATCGCGGAGCGTCCGGCGCAGGACGTCGACACTGGGACGGCCTCTGCGGTCGGTCACCAGCACGGGTGTGACCGCGGTCAGTGACTCGGTGGTGGCTTGTCGGGACGTGGCAGCCTGATGCGGCCACCTGATACGGACGTAGGCGGTCGCGAACTCCAGCCAAGTGCGCGCGTTCTTGGCCTTGAGCATGGATTCCGGCAGCCCGGTCACCGTGTCGAACCACTCGCCCCGCTTGGCGGCCTGCCGAAGATCGGACAAGTAGTTCTTCGCCAGTTCCGAGCCGCGGATCGTGGTGGACTGCTTCTCGCCACCGACGACCCACCGCACGACGTATGAGGGCAGCTTGCTGGACGCGTTCCGCTTGATCTTCCAGAACTTGACGTCGTAGGACTTCACGCGCCGACCTCGTGGTCGGCGAGCCACGCGTCGAAGACGGACCTGCGGACCCGGTACTCCCCATTGGGGAGCCTGACCATGGGCTTGGGCGTTCGGCCGAGGGCGTGCCAGCGCTGCCACGTGCGGCGGGGAATCGCCAGCTCTTCGAGGATTTCCGGGACGGTGAGCCACCCCGGACCCGTGCGACGTGCCATGGTGGGGGTGCTCCTTTCGGTAGGGGCACGCGGTCCCGGCGCGGATGCTTGGCGGTGTTGGCGCCGGGACCGCCTGTTAGAGGTGGATCTCGATGTAGACGAAGACCTGACGGCTCTGGCCACGCAGCGGCCGGTGGGCCGAGATGTCGATGACGTCGAAGAGCTGCTTGAGGCGTTCGGTGGCCTGGTCGACCTCGTCCGGCAGGCCCATCAGGCGGACCTTCATGGCATGTCTCCGTCCGGGCGGTCTCGCCAGCCGCGAGTGAGGATGTGCCTGGCCTTGGCGCGCCAGGCGGCGTCGAGGTCGATGTTCAGGACGTGGGCGGTGACGTAGGCCGTGATGACGACGTCGGCCAGCTCGTCCTGGACGTCGGTAAAGTCGCCGGTGCGGCGGGCCATGCCGGCCCAGCGGCGGTAGGCGCCGACGAACTCGCCGACCTCCTCGGCGAGCGCGAGGACCTGGCGGTGCCGTTCCTCCTCGACCGGGAAGTGCTTCCGGATGTGCTCGGCGACTACAGCGCCGGGCTCGGTGAGGGTGTGCGGCGTCGTTTCATCGGCGGGCTGAGCGTCAGGGTGGGGCATGAGAGGTGTTCCCTTCTGGTGTCCGGTGCGGTGACGGCGGTCGGTCGTCACGGGCCGGGGCTTGCCGCCTTCGTCCGGTGGGTCGTCGGGGTGGGGCCAGAGCCCGGCCCCGTGGGTGGTGACCCACGGGGTCATGAGGGCGCGGTAGGCGGTGGTGCTCCAGCCTGGGACGGTGCCGATCAGGTCTCTTGCGGCCAGCGCCACCAATTCGCCGCCATCTGCGCAGGTGGCTTGAGAGCGCCACCACTGGACATCGGCGCCGACGGCCACCAGCGCGGCCAAGGCGGCGTCCAGGTAGGCCGTCTTCATCGCGGCGCGGTAGTGGTCGTAGCGGAGGGCCGTCGGATCGTGCGTTGGGGCGGCCTTCATCGCCGCTGCCAGGGTGATGAGCTGCTCCGCTTGCGGGCCCAGGATCTCGGCGACCGGCCGGTGCCCTGTCACCACCCACCCGTCCGCGCAGGAGTACCGTCCTGCGTTCTCGCGCACGGCCGGGGTGCGCGGGGCGACCTGGGCCAGCGTCGCCTTCTGGTCGGCGGTGAGCTGGTCAATGGTGACCCTGATGGGGATCTCGTACACCTGGTCGGTGATCGTGGTGTAGGCGTCACTGATCAGGACCCGGCGTGCGTCGTCGACGGTCACGAGGTTGCGGCTCTCGTCCCCGATCAGGACGTCCCCGAGCTTGGCGGCGCGCGGGGCCAGCATGACGAGCGGGGGAAGATCGCGGTGGCGCAGTTCGCCGGTCGTGGCGTTGATGTGCGGCGTGTGCCCGGCAGCGGGGGCGACGCGGTCGTACGTCTTTGTCGTGCGTGGTGCCAAGTAGGTCATCGGTCGCTGCGTCTTTCGCTGGTGGCGTTGTGGTCAAGTCCGGCGGGGTCCTGCTCGCCGTGACAGCGCCGGTGTCACGGGCGGGGGCTGGGGGAGGGAGTTACAGGTCAGAGGGCGCGTAACACCCGTGACACCGCGCCCGTGACACCTGCGTGACAGGTGGGCGTGACGCCCGCGTGACAAGATCATCCGGGCGGGCGCGGACGCTCCCACGCGCAGCCGTATGTGCGCGAGGGCGCAGGATGGCCGCGCCGCGGACCCGCGTGTGGGCGTTCACGCGGCGCGGCCGAGGCCGGGGTCGTCCAAGGGAGTCAAGTCGGCGATGGTGAACGTGGTGGCTGATCCTGTTTCGTTCTTGGTGAGGACGCCGTCGTCGACCAGCCGCTTGAGGGCCTTGTAGATCCAGGGTCGCTTGCGTCCGGCCTTGGTGCGGATGGTGTGCAGTTCGTCCTCACCGGCGGTGAAGGTCGGTTGCCCGATGGCGTGGCGATGGCGGAGCCAGTCGCAGACCAGGCCGAACGCTTCGTCCGGCGGCATCTGTCGCTGCGGTCGGCCGTCCTCGGAGGTCTGGAAGCGCTCGGCCTCCTCGTCGGTGAGGTGGATCGGGTCCTTGGGCCCGGCGGTCACGCTCGGGTCCGGGTCGTCGGTGCGCAGGTACTCGCTGACCGCGTCGCCTTCGCGGCGGAGCCTCTCGACTACGGCCTGGGCCGCCTGGGCGTCGTCGGCCGGTACCAGTACTCGCCTGCTGTCGTCGGTGCCTTTGCGGGGGCCGATGATGCCCTTGCGCTCCAGGGCTTCCAGGACGCGCAGGCTCTGGACGTGGGACAGACGGAGCTTGCGCTGCAGCATCGCCGCCGAGGCGAACTGTGTGCTAATGACCAGCTCGGCTGCGTCGCCGAGGAGCTCGCCGAAGTCGTCGCGTGCCTCGGTAGGACGGTCGCTCGGTTCGTCGTTGTGGCCGTCGACGGTGGCGGCCTGGCCCTCGTTGTCGTCCTCCCACTGGGCATCAGCCCAACGGCCGGAGGGGGCGGCGGCCGCAGTGGCGGCAGCGGGCATCGGGATTGCCTTGCCGTCTGCCGGGCCGGACGCTGTGGCGCCGGAGGGGGCGGCCAAGCGCTGGGTGAACTCGTCTCCGGGGCGGTCGCTGGCGGGGTAGGCGGCGGCGTGTGCGCGCATCGCGGTGTTGGCGGCGTTGTTGGTCTTGCCCCAGGAGAAGGTGCGCAGTGGCATGGCGTAGTGGGTGGGCCGGATGGACTTGGCGTCCAGGTAGGCCATGCCGGGGTAGAAGTCCTCCCACTCGTGCGGGTGCACTCCGGCCTTGCGCTGACGTGCCGAGACGCCGTACTTGACGTCCTCGGGGTCGGAGAGGCCGAAGCACATCTTGGCCATCTGGGAGCGGATCAGGGTGGGGATCTGGGTGTAGTCGGCGCGCTGCAGGCTCAGGAACAGCGACCCGCCCGCCGAGCGGATCTCCTTGACGATCTCCTCCAGCTTCTCGGCGTCCTCGCCGGACAGCTCGCTGAACAGCTTGGCGACCTCTTCGATGTGCAGATACCAGTAGGTCAACCCGCAACCGGGCTCCCACGCCTGGTAGCCGCGGGCGGCCAGCCACTTGGTCCGCTCGGGGATCTCGGCGTGCATCTTGCGGATCAGGTCGACGGCGCCGGCCTTGGTGGTCTCGAACCGGTGCAGCGCTGGACGGAGCGGCCCCATGGTCTGGTCGTCTTTGGAGACGTCGATGCAGAACACCGCGGCGTCGCGGCGAGTGATGATCTCGGCGACGTAGTTCCACGCCCCACCGATCGACTTGCCGGACCCTGTCCGGCCCATGACCTGCAGGTGGTGGCCGGTGAAGCGGTGCTCGACGTAGTCGCCGTCCTGGTAGACGGCGATCCGCAGCGGTTCGCCCACCGATGCGCCTGGGCGGGACGGCCCGGGCCAGGCGATCGGCTGCTTGATCCGGCGGGGGTCGGAGAAGGTGATGTGCGCCTGGGAGGCGTCGTCCTCGTCTTGGGCGACGATCACGCTGCCGGGCGGCAGCTTCATGCCCGACTCCATGTGGTCGGTGTTCTTGATCGCGTCCTCTGCGGTCTTCTCACCGGCGGGCAGCGCCATCTTGCCCTTGACCTTGTGCTCGGTGACCTCGGTGGTGCGGACCTTGGCGCCCTTGAGCCCGAACGAGGCTTTGGCCTGGTCGAACAGCGTCGCCAGCGGGTCACCGCTGTGCGCGGCGTCCGATGGCGTCTGCCGGATGACGGCGCGGATGTTCCACCCGATGGCCAGCGTGGCACCGCCGAAGGCCAGCAGCATGAGCGTGACCTGCTGGGTGATGCCGGTGATGGTGGCGATGGTGAACCACAGCCCCGCGCCGAAGGTCGTCAGCGTCGAATGGGTGCGGCCCAGCAGGCCGCGCTGGTGGGAGACGGCCCAGGTCAGGCCCGTGAGGGTGACGGTGGACAGGGTTCCGGCCATGGTCGCCCATGTCACCGCCGGCGGTGCGCCCCAGGCGGCGTGCGCGATCGTCGCGGCGATGGTCAGCAGGCCCAGCAGGATCCACGGCGGGACGAGGACGCCCACCTTCGACACCGCTGAGACGGCGATGCGCTCCATGGTCGCGTCCTGCGCGATCTGCAGAGTCGGGGTCTTGCGCGCCATCACAGATCGACCCTTCCGGTGTAGCGGCCGCCGCGTCGGCCGCGCACGTCTGCGGGGCCGACGGCGAGGAACTCCTGGCGGTACTGGACGTGGAACTTCACCGACTCGGCGCTGATGGCCAGCGCCAACTCGCTGGCCTTGCGCAACTTCCCGGCGACCCGAGCGGCCTGCAGCTTGACGTCGAGGCCGAACAGCAGCGGATGTCCCTCCAACTGCTTCATCGCGGCTTCGGCGGCAGCGGCGGCGTTGTCCAGCTCGTAGGCCAGGTCATGGCCGAACCGCTGGGTCGCCCTCGCGTACTCGGCGACATGCTTGCCGACCTTGCCGCGGAACTCGATGTCGCCGATCCGGTCGATCATCTGTTCACCGGTTCCCATGACTGACCTCCTCAGATAGCGGTGTGACAGCCCGGGGAGTCGGCCGGGTGGACGACTCCCCGCGGCGTGTGATCACTCTTCGGCCGCCTCGGCGTCCTTCTCGGCGTCCTCGATGGCCTTCTCGACGTCCTCGCGGTGCGCGGCATCGGAGAATTGGCGGCGGTAGGCGCGGTGGAATTTCTCGCCCTGCTCGGCCAGCCCGGCGGCCAGGTCCTGGGCCCGCTGCAGCCGCTTGGCCACGCGCCGAGCCCGGACGCGTGAGTCCAGCCCGAACAGCAGGAGATGTCCGCGCAGCCCCTCCATCGCCGCCCGCGAGTCGGTCGTGGCGGCTCCCAGCTCGAACTTCCACCGGTTGGCCAGCGACTCCAGTTGCTTGCCGTAGCTCTGGAACGCCTCCCCCAAGCGGCCCTCGAACTCGACGTTCGCCAGTTCGGTGATCTTGCGGTGTGCCATCAGGCGCTCCTTCGGCGGGACGTCCGGTCGTCCCGGACGTCGTCCTCGATGACCTCGGCCTCGACCGCTCCGGCCCGGCCCGCCCGGAACTCATCGCCGAGGACCTGGCCGACCCTGCGCATCCGGGGCGCCAGCGGCCCGGTGCCGACGAACGCGGTGATCAGCGCGTCGAGTGCGGTCGCCAGCAGAACCAGCACCGCCCACGCGCCGCGCAGGAAGGGGCCGAAGCGCTCCCATATCCCCGGCTCGGGCGGTGGCAGGAGCCGGAAATGGGTCGACAGGTCAGCGCGGCCTTCGGTGCCCCGGCCGGGGACGGTGCCGCTCATAGCCGCCCCCGGTCGGTGAAAGGGCGCCGGAAGCGGTGTGCGGCCCATCCCGCCGCCAGGGCTGAGACCAGGCACTTGGCGTCGCCGTACATGCCCGTCCACACCGTCAACGCCGTCCACACGGCCGGGAACACCACCATGAACAGCAGCACAGCCGCGCTGAGTGAGCGTCGCGTCGGGTATTTGGTCCGCGCGCTCACTGGCCCGGCTCCTCGTGGTCGGCGACCGGAGCGCTGTCGCAGCGGCGCCCGGCCGAGGAGCCGTTCGGATTGTCGGTGCGGCGGTCGGCCAGCCACAGCGCGGCATACGCGCCGACCAGGACGGCCACCCCCAGCCCGAGCCGCTCCCCACCGGCCAGCCCAGGGACCCCCACCGTGGCGGCGAGCAGGCAGAACACGGTCAACACCGCCAGCCGCGGCGGCAGGAACCACGGCTCACGCCAGCCGCCGTCCGCGGCCGCCAGGCGCTCTTCGCTGACAGCGAGTCGAGTCAGGGCCTCGGCCGCAGTCGGGTCGATGTGCTCGGCGACCAAGGCGGCCAGGTTCCGCAGGTGGATGGCGCGCTGCGCGGGCTCGGCGGTCGCAGTCAGCAGCGTCCACTCGCGCAACTCCGGCGCCCGGTCGATGGTGGCGTGGTCCCAGCCGATCCACTCCGGGAACGCGCCGATCACCGCGCGTTCGGTCGCGGCGGCCATCCGCAGCAGCGACGCCGCGGTGGACAGGGACACCGCCATCGGGCGGCCGTCGGCGTCCTCCTCGCGGCCCCAGCACTCGGTGTGCAGTCGGCTCAGCTCGCCAGTGGCGTCGGCGGCGAACTCGATCAAGATCGCGCGGCGATCCCGGTCGCTGGTGCGCGAGAGGTCGCCGAGCGTCTCGCTCAGCGCGCCGGACCAGTCAATGTAGCTGCGCCGGGCCGCTCTGCGCGCCAGACGGCTCGTGATGATCGTGGGAAGGAAGAGCATGGGGGTGACCTCCTCAAAGGGAGAGGGAGAAAGATCAAGTCGTGGTGGGGTGGGGGCGCTGAGCAGACCCGGGCCGCGCAGGACGCAGCGGCAGGTGGTTCGGCTCCAGGAGCCCCGCGAGCACGGCGGACGGGTGGCGGCGGCAGCGCGAGCCCGGCGAGTACGGGTGCACCTTTTGCGCGTTCCGGCACGTGCCGGTATCCGCGGGCCAGAGCCCGCACACCGATGCCAGCCGCCGTGCTCGCGGGACGCCATCAGTCCGCGCTCCCATCAGTGATGTGCGCCGACGGGCTCGACACGGCAGCTCCGACCGGGCGGGGAAGATCGACCCAGATGCGGCGGCCGCCGCCGGTGCAGACAAGGCTCAGCGCGCCGAGTTGGGCGCAGATCCACAGCCCTCGCCCGGACTCGCCTCCGCCGAGCCGGACGTCAGGAGCGTGCGCGGCGCCCTGGTCGACCACCTCGACGTGCGCATGGTCGCTGTGCACCTGAAGGACGACCTGGTACGTGCCGCCCTGGTCGCCCGAGCGGGTGTGCCGGGCGGCATTGGTGGCCAGCTCCGACACGCACGTCAGCGCATCGCACACCGTGTCCTCGGCCAGCCCAGAGGCGGTCAGAGTCCGCCGGGCCCAGCGCCGCGCCTCGGCCACCGTCCGCACGTCGTCACCGGCGAACGCGGCCACGAAACGCTCCGGCATCATGACCGGCCCCCGTCCCGATGCAGAGGCGTCACCGACGCCAACCTCGGCGCGGCAGTACCGGGCTCGACACTGCCCGGCGCGGCGGCCTGGCCCTCGTTGCCACTCACCTCGCTCCGCGGCGCGGACAGTCGTATGCGCGGGCGGAACCTGCTGGTCAGCCGCCGCCACCAAGGCCGCCGGACTGCGGTGATGGTGTCGGTCAGCTCGCGCATGTCGTCCGCCATAGCGCTGAGCTGGTCGGCCACCTCCGAACCGGTCTGCGCCAGTTGCGCGCGGACGGCCAGCACGGCGAACCCGATCCCGACCAGCGCATGCTCACCCGGGCTCATCGCCCCGACATCGGAGGCGGCATCGGTCAGCGCACACTCGGCACCGTGCGCGAGCGCGTGCGCCAGGTCGTCCGACAGAGCGGCCTGCCAGTCGAAGAACTCGCTGTCGTGCGTCACAGCGCACCTCCGAACTGCCGGTCGACCTCGGCCGTGCGAGCGAACGCCTCGGCGACCAGCCGCGAGGCCGACACCCCGTCGGGCGGAAGCTGCCCGCGCTCCTCCAGGAACCCGGCCAGGTGCACGAGCGGGTCCAGTTCGCCATCACGGGCGGCGGCCACCGCCGCGCGCACGTGCGCCAGCAGCTCGGCGTACTCGACGTTCACCAGCGCCAATTCCTGCCGAAGCGAGGCCTCCGTCTGAGAGGTGTGCAGGGTCGTCGCCATCACCACTCACCCCCGCCCGCACCGGCCAGCGCCGGTTCCGCCTCCACGCGCTCCGCGCGGCCCGCGCTCTGCGAGGCGGCATCCTCATCCGCAGAATCGGCCTCGGTCCGCCCCGGCCCGTCCATGTGCGCCGAGACGAACCCGTCAGACCGTGCGGGCGCCTCATCACCACCGGAACCCGTGCGGAGCGCGGTGTTGCGGGCCTGCGACACCACGCCCTCACACCACCGGCGCTTGCGACCGGTCCGGGCCATCAGCGCCCGATAGTCCGGAGACCACTTCCCACCGGCCTCGACGGCAGCGAGGATCTCGCTGGTCAGCTCCGCCACGACCGCCTCCCGGTCGACCGGCTCACCGGCGCCCGGCGCGGCCCCGCGCATCCCACGAACCAGACGCGGAACGGACGAACCCGCGTCCGCACCCCGCGCCGTGCGGACCGGTGCGACCGGCCGATGCGGGCCCCGCACGCCACCGTGCGGAACACCGTTCGCGGAACCCTCCACACCATCTCCACCCGTGCGTGCGGACGGGACCGCGGCCAGAGTCCGGGCGGGCGGCTCAGGCGCCATCGCCCGCAACGCGGCCGCGCGCTCGGCGGCCTGGCGGTGCGCGACGGTGACCGCCTCGGTGATCCGCTGCCGGATCGTCACCACGGCCTCGGCCGCGCAGAACACCATCGCCGGCGGTACCGAGTGCAGCAGGATCGCCGCCGGATCCAGCGCGGCCCACGCCGACCAGGTGTTCATCGCATACGTGCAGCCCAACGCGACCCACTTGGTCGTCCGGACCCAACGGCCAGCGTCCAGACCATGCCGGTTGATGAGCTGCTCACCCATCAACACCCCGATCAGGACCAGCGACACCATCGGATCCAGCAGCCACGCCGTGACCCACACCAGCGACCCCAGCGGCGCCCCGTCCGCAGCGAAGCGCGCGACGTTGGCCATGGTGAACAGCAGCCCCAGAACCATCCCGGTCCAGATCAGCCGGTCCACCCAGCCCCGCACCCGCTCCACACGCAGCGCCACCACGTCCGGATCGGTCTGGTAGGCCCGCACCTGCGCAGCCGCGTCCGCAGCGGCCTTGAGCTTGGCGGCCTTGCTCGTCATCGCAGCCGCCCCCCGTCCAGCTCCTCCAGCACCGGCCCGACCAGAGCGTTCAGCTCCGCGACCAGCGCCGAGACCATCGCGCGAGCGGCCCACTCGACGCCATCGCGCGGCCCGCCGGGAACCGCGGGCAGCCGATGCATCGGCACCGGAAAACTCAGCGAGACACTGGCCTGCAGGAACGGCCGCCGAGTCACGTCCTCCTCGGTCGGGTGGACGAACTCATAGCCCTCCCCGCGCAGCTCGGTGGGCCAGTCCCGCCAGGACAGGTCCCCCTGCCACTGGTAGGAGCGCAGGAGCCGCTCCGGCCAGGGAGCGACCAGGCTGACCGAGCCGATCAGCGACCCGTCCCAGGCGCTGCGATGCACCTGGGCATAAAGGACGCGCGTGTGCGAGCGGACGTACCCGGGCGCCATCACCGGCCCCGACGCCGTCCGCCAAGAGGCCGAAGCGAACTCGGCCAGCCGGACACCCGGAGAGTCCCCGAAGTCCTCCCAGCACTCGGCGAACGAGCTGCTCAGCCGGTCACGGACGTACGCCCCGAACCGAGACACACCATCGCTGGCGTACTCACGGTCGTACACGTCATCGACCCAGAACGGCCTAGAAGAGGCGGCCATCAGAGACCACCGCCCGCCGCGGCCGACTCCTCGGCCAGGAGCGCCCGGACCTCCGACTCGCGGAAGCGCCGGTGTCCGCCCAGGGTCTTGAAGGAAGGCAGCTTGCCGGCCTGGGCCCAACGAGTGACCGTCTTCGGGTCGACGCGGAACGCTGCCGCGACCTCGGCGGACGTCAGCAGTCGCTCCGGCTCGAACGGTTTGGCTACGGTTGGCATGGGTCGATCTCCTCTCGCTAGGGGGCTCAGTTCGACCCGATCGGCGGCTCCGGTGTGCCAGCACCGGAGCCGCTCTCATCTGCGGTGATTAGGGTGCGCTGACCGCGTCAGCGAGGCAGTCGGCCTGCTGAGCTGTGCACTCCACCTGGACGTGGAAATCCATGTAGCCGTACTCGACGGCATACGCGTTGTAGCCCTGCGGGCCAGGCCAACGAAGCTCCAGAGCCTTGGTAAGCCGCTCGACCGCTCGACGAGCGGCGTCGCGTGCCTCAGCGTGTGGACGCCAAAGCCCGACGACCCGCGAGAGCGCGCCGTTCCACTCCTCGCTGCCACGTCCCTCGTAGACGAGCGACCCGCCCTCGGCTCGGATAGCCCGCACCGCGCGAAGCGGCTCGTCCGGCCGGTGCCATGGCTTGAGGGCGTACAGCTCGCCAGCCTCGATGTCCTTGCCCTTCACGATGACCTCCAAGGCAGAAACCAGACGAACGCCCCATACGCCCCAAGGTGGAGTAGCCACACCAGAGCGGTACCTCACTAGTGAGGTGGGGAGCATGGCGGCACCGTAACCCGCCCTCGGCATCCGGGTCAACAACCTCGCTAGTGAGGTTGCGTAGGATGGGGAGATGATCGACCCGACGGACCCTCGGTCACCTTCACGGCAGATTGCGGATGACCTGCGCAAAGAGATCCGAGACGGGGTCTTGGCCCCAGGCGCTCGGCTGCCGTCGGAACGCGAGCTCGTCGAGCGTTACGGCACGTCGCCACAGACCGCGCGGCAAGCTGTATCTCACCTAAAAGGCGAGGGCTTGGTCGTTGGTATGCCAGGCCGCGGGGTGTTCGTTCGCGAACGTCCGCCAGTGCTCCGAGTCGGCTCGGATCGCTACGCGCGTTGGCGCCGCGTTCAGGGCAAGGCGCCGCTACAGGCCGAGGTCGAAGAGCTCGGACTCAAGTGGCGTCAAGAGGTCCTGGAGCTCGCCGAAGTCCCCTCGCCAGATTGGGTCGCCAGCTGGTACGAGGTCGAACCTGACACCCCCTTGTTCGTGAGGCGCCGACGGTTCTGGATCGACGGCAACCCGTCACAGCTAGCAGACAGCTACTACCTCTTGGACCTGGTGAAGGGCACGCGCATCACGGAGGAGAACACCGGGCCAGGCGGCGGCTACCGAGTCCTTGAGGAGCTCGGCTACCCGCTGACGCGTGTACGCGAGGAGGTCGCGATCAGGATGCCGACGCCCGACGAAGTTCGCGCGCTTCGGCTTGAGCCTGGGACACCAGTCGCTGAACTGCATAGGGTCTCATTCTCGGGAGACAAGCCGATTGAGGTGCTGCAAGGCATCCTCGCCGGTGATCGATACGTCTTCTGCTATGACATGCCGGTTAACGACTGACGGGGGAGCGCATGGTGCGTCACGCCTGGATGGGCGCTGAGGCGTGATGGTGCCGGTACGCGTTTGCACTGCGCAGCGCCCTGGCGATGACGGCTGCTCGGAGGATCGTGTCTTCGCGCGGTCTAACGCGGTGGTCGTCCTTGACGGCGTCAGCCCCCTACGGCCAGAAGGCCCCCGAGACGGCTGGTACCCGGATGCCCTCGGCCAGCGCATCCTCGACCTCCTGGACAGTGATCCCTCCGCAGACCTGCCCGATGTACTCGCTACGGCTATCGATCACGTCTCAGCAAAGCACTCGCTCGTGCCCGGCGAATCACCAGCCAGCACAGTGGCGATCCTCAGGTGGGATGACCAGCACATCGACGGCCTCGTCCTCGGGGACAGTCCGATCGTCGTCTTCGGCCAAGACGGTGGCGTGGACGTCCTACGCGACGGCCGCCATGAGGCCGTCGTCGCCGAGCTGCGGCGCGCAGCTCGCCAGACCACCGAGGGCTTCGACACGCTCGACGACCTCATCCGAGCGACCCGGCCCGCGAAGCTGGCCCGCATGAACCACGATGGCGGCTACTGGATAGCAGAGGCGATGCCTGAGGCCGGCCATCACGCCATCCTCCGCCGATGGCCGATCAACAGCGTTCACGCCGTGGCAGCCATGACCGACGGCGTCAGCTGTGGTGTGGACGACTACGGCCTTCCTCCGTCGTGGCCAGCCGCCCTCACGCTCGCCCTGAACGACGGATTGCAGGCTCTCCTAGCCGTCATCCACGAGGCCGAGGCGACTGACAAGGACCGCCAACGCTGGCCACGCCCAAAGACACACGATGACAAGGCAGCCGCACTCGTAGTCTTCCCACAAGCAGACATGACCCGGAATGACGAGCAATGACCGCTCTTCCACGGCATTCAGTGGCGGTCGCCGGCGTCGTCATCGACGACCAAGACCGGGCCCTCCTCATCCGACGTCTGGAGAACGGCCGCTGGGAGCCGCCAGGCGGAGTCCTCGAACTCGGAGAGATCTTCGCCGAGGGCGTGCGCCGCGAGGTCAAAGAAGAGACCGGTCTTGACGTGGAACCAGGAGCGCTCACCGGGGTCTATAAAAACATGGCCCATGGCATCGTGACCTTGGCCTTCCGCTGCCACGTACTCGGCGGCACGCTGATGACAAACCCTGAGGCAGACGCGTTCCGTTGGGCTACTGCAGACGAAGTCGCCTACCTGACGAACGAGGTCTTCACCTACCGCATCCTCGACGCATACCGCGACAATCCGCGGCCAGCCCTCCGAGAGCACGACGGTGTCAATCTGGCCAGGTCATAGATCAACGCAAATTCGAGATCACTAATCGAAGGGCCGACCATGGAACTCGTGCACAGCGGCAAGGTCAGAGACGTCTACGCCGACGGCGACGACCTGATTCTAGTGGCGTCGGACCGGGTCAGCGTCTACGACGTCGTGCTCCCCACGAAGATCCCCGACAAGGGGAAGATCCTCACTCAGCTATCACTGTGGTGGTTCGACCAACTCGCGGACGTGGTGCCCAACCACGTCATCTCGGCGACTGACGTTCCGGAAGAATGGGCAGGCCGGGCGGTGCGGTGCCAGCGCCTCGAAATGTTGCCGGTGGAATGGATCGCCCGCGGCTATCTGGCCGGGTTGGGCTTGAAGGAGTACGAGCGGGACGGCGCGGTCTCCGGCATCGAGCTACCGGTCGGGCTCGTCGAGGGCTCCAAGCTGCCCGAGCCCATCTTCACGCCGACCACCAAAGCGACCGAAGGCCATGACGAGTTCATGACCTACGACGACGTGGTGAACGAGATCGGAGCCGATACCGCCGAACGGCTGCGCAAGGTCACCCTGGAGGTCTATCAACGCGGTGCCGACCTGGCGGCCGAGCGCGGCGTCATCATCGCCGACACCAAACTGGAGTTCGGCCGCGCGCCCGACGGCGAGCTGGTCCTGGCGGACGAGATCCTGACGTCAGACTCGTCTCGCTTCTGGCCGGCCGACCAGTGGAAGCCTGGAGGCCCTCAGTACGCGATGGACAAGCAGTTCGTCCGCGACTGGTCGTCCACCATCACCGACTGGGACCGCACCCCGCCCGGCCCGGAGATCCCCCAGGACATCGTCGAGGCCACCCGAGCCCGCTACGTCGAGGTCTACGAGCGCATCACCGGCCAGCGCTGGGAGGGGTGACTATGGAACCCAGGTACGACGTCGACCGCTTCCTACGCGAGGTCAAGGAACTGCTGCGCATCGCAGATGTCGAGACCTCGAAGCCACTAGGGCCCGATCATCCGAACCCACAGGTAGCAGCCGCCCTGCTGCTGCGCTCCCTAGGCATCAGGCCTGTCGCCGACCCGGTGGCAACGCTGCAGCGCACGATGGACGACCCGTGGGTCGATCGCGACGACCGCTCAAGATAACGCAACTCCACCCCACGACGGCCCGGCCACGCGGCCGGGCCGTCGTCGTCGAGACCTAGTCCGGCCACCGCGCGGTTTCTCTCTCCGCGACCGGTACACCTCCCGACGTGGACGCTCCCCGGATAGTCGTCGATCCTGATCTCCCCGAGGATGTGCGCTCCCTGCTTACGGAGTGGGAGAACGGCGAGGGCAAGCCCTACAGCTTGCAATCTCTTCGCCCGCTATCTGAGGGTGAGGACCAGCGCCTTCCGCTCGTCAGCGGGAAGACTATGGCCACCGTGGCCGGCGGAGTGGCACTAGATGCACTCCTGACCGTCGCCATTGGCTGGGAGCCCTCCGGCTTCTTGGTTCTGCTCATCCTTCCAATGCTGGTGGGGGCAGGCATGGTCCTGTGGGGCCTGACGCCGCGGTACTGGCGCGACCAGAACCTGACCCTTCGTCAAGCACACGGGCGATACGTACTGGCCGCGGACCTGGACGAAGAGTCCCGCATGTTGCTGGCCCGCACACACTGGGCGATTACCACAGTGCTCTGCTCCCAGGTGCGCGCCGATGGAACTCTGGACCACATCCGTAACGAGGTCGTGCTTCCGCGCATGGAATGGGAGATCGCCTGGTCACTGCGCGGGATCTCGAAGCTGAGGTGCCGCTACCCCGAGCTCCGCCAGGGCACCGTCGCGGACGCTGGTCGGACTCTCGCAGCGACGATGACTGCTCTCCGCCAAAGGATTGCGGCCTTGGAGAAGTAGGCAGAACAGGCCAAGCGGGCTGACGCTGCGGCTTTGCTTCCAGAGGAGCATGCCGAAGTGGACCTCGAAGCTCTCACGTCCCAGACCCCAGCCGCCACACTGTCCTTCGACACCTGTCGCTTCCCCGAAGTTCAGTGAAAGTGCTCAACTGCTGCCTGCTTGATTGACTCAACCCCTTCGGACGTTTGCAGGCGCGACGGACAGTCCGCGCGAACGAGCCGCCTACTCCTTGCGCGGGTTGGCACAGCCTCCGTGCTTCGTGCTTGCCTGACCTATCTGACGGAGCACCGAGAACACCGACATACCTACACAAAAGTCCGGCGCTATGGCCATCGGTAAGCAAAGGCTCTACACTCTATGAGGAAGTGAGGTAAGTCACACACAAAAGGCGCGATCGCTCGCTAGTCTCATGGACAAGTTCTTTTGGCGCGCTGGCTGTTGACGATTTGACGCAACGAGCCTTGAGCGAGGGATATTAGTTATGACAGTCGAGTTGATACTTGAAACCAGCCGCCCGCGAGCTGGAAGGCGCTTTGAACCAACCCATGAACTTGCACTCTTCGAACCAGCGCTCGCGGCTTGTCGCAAGCTTCCTAACGCTAGAAGTGGCTTGCTGATAATGCGGGAAATGACTGGCCCCATCGGGATCCCGGATATGACAGTGTTGGTCGGTTCGTCTAGCTGTCTCACTGATCGGTTGGCGCTAAAGGTCCCACCGTTGCTTAATGAGGTCGATGCTGCCGTGGCAGCGGTGTGCCACCCGTGCAGGCCACTATCCGTGTCTGGCATCGCGCAGGTGCTTGGGTGGCCGACCGGAACGATTTCCAGGCGCCTTCCTTATCTCGTTAGGAAGGGAGCTCTTAAGGAAGTTAAAGAAGGAAAATTCGTAAAGCCGCGAGGGCTTGCACCTGTCGGGCGCTTGTATGCGGTAGAGACAAAGGTTCGTGACTGGGTTGGTGCCCTTTATCAAGCACGTTCATACAGTGTTTGGGCAGACGCCTACATGCTTGTCATGGGGCGGTTGACTCCACGAGTGATGGAACAGTTGGTTGCCGAAGTCGAAAAAGATAGGGGTGGATTGGTAGTCGACGGCAAGTGGGTGAAGCGGCCAAGAATTCATCCGCTAAGCGAGGCTCAGCGGCTATGGGCCTCAGAGCATCTAATCGAAGCTCTTCAGTCGCCAGTTGGTGACCATCCCTCCGTTTCTCCGTAGAAAATCAGTCCTTTCTGAAGGTTGTGAATCCACTCGGCTGCGCCTTGGGGTGAATTGGTCAGCCGCTGCACGGCTGGCCATTCCCTGCTCGCGATTGAGTATCGTTCTACCAAGCGTCGATAGCGTTGCTCATTGTCGGCGCCTACCGTGATCTCGCTAATCACAGTGTTAAGCACCTGTAGGTGGTGGAAAAATGATTCCTTCGCTCCGGGGGCAGGGATGCCACCTAGCTTTGTCGCCCGTTCTGCATCGAGGCGCCTCAGGAGAGCAGCTTCATTTTGGCTAAGTGACCCGAGTAGCATCGTCAGCGTGGGACGCATATACCAGGTTCCGCCACTTCCTCCCTCAGTGTGATCGGGGCGAGCGGCATAGTCGGCAAAAGAGCAGACGCGCTGACGTTTATCCCAGCCGGTGCCGATTGTAGAAGCTCCCGCAGCGACTGCAGGTAGTGCAGCGATGTCACCATGCGATACGTGCACGGGGGCATACTCGGAAAGCGCGCGAACTGTGCGGCAAAGTCCGTGTGTCTCTTCCGGTATCGCCTCTACGGGCAGCGAATTCACCGGTCGCACTACGGTGACGAACCAGCCTTTAGGGTTTAGTTGTGCGAGGGCCCCAACGTGAGCGTCAAGAGCAGATTCGCTGGCCCAGAACGGCGATGTACCCGCAATGGAGAGCCAGCAACCGGGGTCGCGTTCCACGGCCTCCCGGGATAGGTTGAGTGCCTGAAGGCTGGTGTCGCTTAATCCATGATGTAGAAGTACGGTAGGTGCAAGGTGGGGTGCGCCGATTCGGTCCTGTATGCCAAAAACCTTGTCGATGTGAGTACGCCGCGTTGCGGAGGTTGTCAAATCACCTCGATCGGCGTCCCAAAGGTCGTACTCGTCGTAGAACCTAAAGTCACCCACTCCTCCCATTTGCAGTGCATGGGTCATCGGATCAAACCAAAGGTCCACGCCCCCTTCTCGTAGGCCGTCACTCTTCTCCCGTAGCCCCTTCGGTTGCCCGCGACCAACTCTGTTGATCCATGGGGTCGCCCACGGAGTAAGCACAGCGCCGACGCTTAAATCTCCTTCGACTGCCTCGATTACCCGGCCGTTAAGGTTTAGGCGAGGACTGTCTTCGATGAGAGTACTCATGAAACCTCCTCTAGGGCTGCCGCCAGACGGACGCCGTTGAGATAGCGCCGTGCGGGCTGGTGATGGAGACAGCGCTTTATCAAGGCTTGATGCTGGGGCTTCAAGTCGGGCCTTAGTTTTCCGATGTCGATGATATCGATAGCTGAAAGCCTATGAAGGTAATCGGTATCGTCGCCACTGTAGGGTATAGGGAGTCGTTTCGTTAGTGCTGCATACATCAGTATGCCTACGCAAAATACATCGGATGCTGCCGTAGGAGAACCCGAGTAACTCTGAAGATGCTCTGGGCTCAAGAAGCCGGCTGTCCCTGGCTGGCCGGCGACAGTGAGACCTGAACGAAGGGTGTGCCTTGCAAATCCGAAGTCCATCACCTTGTAAGTGCCGTCACTTACTCGGCGTATGTTATTCGAACTTAGATCGCGATGCACGACACCCTTGGCGTGGCCGACTCCCAGTCCTTTAGCTATTTCTAGGCCGAGTCGCGCAGTTTCTTCCCAAGTCCATTGTCTGCGGTATAGGAGGCCAGTCAGGTCCTCGCCGTCTAGAAACTCTTCTAGCCAGGCTGCGCCTGAGATAGGGTCACCAAGTTCAACAAGACCAGAGGCGACCCGTACGACATGCGGGCTATCAAGCGATGCAAGAAGTTCCACTTCTCTTTCGGCACGTCGTAGTTCCGCTGCGCCGGTTGAGGTGACCATGATGACCTTGAGTACCAACGGTAGATGGTTCGTTCGCACACGGTGGACGACCTTCTGTCCACCACGGGCGATCTCTCCTTCGTCCTCCACGCCCAGCGCCGAGAGCGCCGACTTGATCAATTCTTTGCTTACGCCAGTCATCTGCTGCAGAGTACCTGACCTCTTGAGGCACACGCGACCCTTCGGGCAAGTCGATCTTGAGGCGTGCTTGCGGCACTCTAGACCGCTCGAACCAGACTTGATGTAGGTGGGGGCATTGCTCCACGTATGTGCCTTATTGTCGTGTCAGGGATCGGGGCAGGAAGCTATTTGATCAAGTGTGCAGACGGAGGCTATGAGTAATAGGACGCATAGCGATGCGAGGCAGGCGGCTGACCGGCGCCTGAGCGCTGCGATTGGTGAGTGTCAGTTGAGAGAGGGGTACCGCACCTGAGTGGAGGGGGGTGGTCACATGGCGCGGGTCTGTGGCATTTGGGAGAAGATTGCATCGCGTTCTGCGGTGGTTGTGGCTCTGAGTAGTCGGCGCGCGAGCGCTGCGTAGAATCGTCCGTCGACACGTTCTGACATTCCAGCGCGAGCAACCGCGCTGACGGATTTCACTTTTCCAGTGCCAGATTCGACTTCTGGTCTCCCTGAGACTCCTGCGGTCCGGAGAATTCGCCCGGCGCTAACCTCCATGTCCTCGGTGGACTGAATCGTTCGGTGGGGAGCCGTGGGCTCGCTTTCGCGAGGTGTGGGGCGGCCAACGGTCTTCCAACAGGCCTTGCAGGGCGCGTTGAGGTCGAGTTGGTGGCCGTCTTCGCAGCGGACGTCGGGGCAGTGGCGGCCCCGGCGGATGAGGCGGGTTGCTACTGCTACGGCGTCGCGGAGGGGGTCGGTGTCGGTGATGCGGTAGCGCCACTGATCCCAGTTGCGGGCGATGCGGTCGGTCAGTTCGGCTGGAGTGCGGTGCTGCAGCTCGGCGGCGATGGCCTTCAGGACGCGTTGGGAGCCGTGCTCGGGGATCTGATGGGTTAGGTCGGGCGGCAGGGCCCGGTAGAGGTCGGTGGCAGCTCTGGGGATGCGCGTCGGTGGTCGGCGGCTTGGGCGGTTTTGACGGTGGTGTGTGGGCTTCCCGGCTTTGCCGGCTGGTTGCGTTCGCGGGCTCTGGTTGCTGTAGGCGCCTGCGGCGGGAAGTGGCGGTGGCTCCTCAGGGGGTGAATAGGTGGGGGGTGTCTCCTGTGGAGTGCCGGTTGTTGCGAGGGGTGTGTGCCGGTTCTTGCATGGGGTGAGTGCCGCTATATGGGAGGGGTTTCGGTGCGGGTTGGTGTGGCGTCGGCCGTGGTTCGCGTGGTGTTCGGCGGTTTGGGTGGCGTCGTCTTCGTCTAGGACGACGCGGAGGGAGAGCCAGCCGCCTGGGCGTGCGGTTGCTTCGATGAGGCCGGTCGTTTCCAGCTCGGCTAGGCGGCGTCTGGCGGTGGGTTGGGAGGTGTTCAGGGCGGCTGCTAGGCGGGCTGTGGTGGTGTCGAAGGGGGTTGGTTTGCCGTTGCGGTGGGCTCGGTCGACGGCGGCTGTGTAGAGGCGCCAGGCATCGGTGGAGATGGTGCCGGTGGGGCGGTGGCGTCCGGCCCAGACCAGGTCGAGGGTCCAGGCGGGGACGGGGGCGTAGCGTTCGCCGGTTTCGCGGGGGCGGCGCAGGGCGGTGTGCAGGACGCTGCGTTTGGCGCCCCGGGGGGTGGAGCGGGAGAGGTAGGGGCCGTGCTCGGTGTGGGCTAGGAGTTGGCGGCGGGCGTCGTCCAGGGCTGTGGTGGAGGTGTTCGCGCGGTCGGCTAGGAAGCTGCGGCGGGCCATTGCGGGGGCGCGGGTGCCGTTTAGGGCGTGGGGCATGAGGGTCTCGTACATCGCCCACGTCCACACGGCCAGGGCGCTGTGGGTGGGGGAGTAGATCAGGGAGCGCGGGATCTGGACGTGGCCGCGGGGTGCTGCGGTCATCGTTCGCCTGTGGTGGGGGTGCCCTTGATCATTCCGCGGATATTCCGTGGGCGGTGGCGTTCGGTGGCGGGTGCTGGCCTGCCGTGGCACACGGTGATGGGCGGCTTGCGGGGTGTTTGGGCAGGTGGGGGTGGTGATCGGGGTGGTGGGGGTGGCGCGCCCGGCAGGATTCGAACCCGCGACCGTCGGTTTAGAAGACCGATGCTCTATCCAGCTGAGCTACGGGCGCTCGGCGGCCCGGGAGGGCGCCGGGTGACAGTGTAAGGGGGGTGGTCGCTGGGCTCCACCTCTAAAACGGTCGTTACGGGCGGAGGTGGTGGCCGGGGGGTCATATCTTGGGGTGCTGTGGCGGTGGACAGGGAGATGCCGCTCTCCGGCGGGGACGTGACGGAGGGCGTGGTGCGGGTCGGGGACACGGTGCGGAGGCCCCTGCGGGCGCACAGTCCGGCGGTGCACGGGTTGCTCCGGCACCTGGAGTCGGTCGGGTTCGAGGCGCCGAGGGTGCTCGGGGTGGACGAGCGGGGGCGGGAGATCCTCAGCTGGGTCCCCGGTGAGGCGGCGCTGCGGCCGTTGGCGCCGCATGTGGTGACGGAAGGCGCGCTGGAGGGGGTGGCGCGGCTGCTGCGGGGGTACCACGAGGCGGTCGCGGGCTATGTCGCGCCGGACGGGGCGCCGTGGGAGTCGGAGGCGTCCAACCTGGACGGGGCGCCGGAGATCATCGGGCACTGCGACGTGACGCCGGAGAACGTGGTCTTCCGGGACGGGGTGCCGGTCGCTTTGATCGACTTCGATCTGGCGCGGCCCACGACGCGGCTGTACGACGTGGTGACGGCGCTGCGGCACTGGGCGCCGATCGCGGATCCGGCGGATCGGGACGCGCTGCTCTACCGGGCGGACGTGGGTCGGCGGCTCCGGGTGTTCTGCGACGCCTACGGCTTGGACCGGGAGGAGCGGAGACAGGTGCTTCCGGCGGCCCGGGTGAGGTTCGAGCGGTCGTATCTGGCGATGGAGTCGAAGGCCCGGCGCGGCGGCGGGTGGGCACGGATCTGGCAGGGTGGGGCGGGGCCGCGGATCAGGCGGGCCCAGGATTGGCTGGAGCGGCACTGGGATGAACTTGACGCGCGTCTCTCCTGAGGGATTGCTTCTCGGGGCGGGATTGGACCATTTGCTGGGCGATCCGAGGCGGGGGCATCCGGTGGCCGGATTCGGCCGCGCCGCCTCGTGGGTGGAACGGCGGGTCTATAAGGACTCGCGTGCGCGGGGCGTTGTCTTTGTTGGGATTGTGGTCGGTGGGGCCCTTGGTGTCGGGGTGGTTTTGGATCGGGTGGGGAAGGGTGCGGTTTCGCGTGCGGTTGTGACCGGTGTTGTCACCTGGTCCGTGCTCGGTGGGACGTCGTTGGGGCGCGAGGGGCTTTTCATGGCCTCGGCCTTGGAGCGCGGGGATCTGGAGGCCGCTCGGGGACGGTTGTCCCATTTGTGTGCTCGGGATCCCAAGGGGCTGGAGAGCGCGGAGTTGGCGCGGGCGACCGTCGAGTCGGTGGCGGAGAACACCTCTGACGCTGCTATCGCGCCATTGTTCTGGGGGGCCGTCGCGGGGGTTCCCGGGCTCGTCGTCTATCGGGCCGTCAATACGCTCGACGCGATGGTGGGGTATCGGAACGCGCGTTATGAGCGGTTCGGGTGGGCGGCGGCGAAGCTTGACGATGTGGCCAACTGGATTCCGGCGAGGGTGACGGGGTTGCTGACGGTGGCGTGTTCGGGGAGCGCGGACGCCTGGCGGGTTCTGCGGAGGGACGGGGCGAACCATCCGAGTCCGAATGCGGGGCGGTGCGAGGCCGCGTTCGCCGGGGCGCTCGGGGTGCGGTTGGGCGGCGCCAACTCGTACGGGGGAGAGGTCGAGCGCCGGCCCGAGATGGGGGACGGGCGGGCCCCCGAGGTGCGGGACGTGCGGCGCGCCGTGCGGTTGTCGAAAAGGGTCGGGCTCGCCGCCGCGGGAACGGCGGCCCTGGTTGCGTGGAGGTTGCGATGAGCGGGGCCCTGCTGGTGGCGGGGACGACGTCCGACGCGGGAAAGAGCGTGGTCACGGCGGGGATCTGCCGGTGGCTGGCGCGGCGGGGGGTGCGGGTCGCGCCGTTCAAGGCGCAGAACATGTCGCTGAACTCGATGGTGACGGTGGACGGCGCGGAGATCGGGCGCGCGCAATACATGCAGGCGCAGGCGGCGGGGGTCGAGGCGCGGGCCGTGATGAACCCCGTGCTGCTCAAGCCGGGGAGCGACCGGCGCAGTCAGGTCGTGGTCCTGGGGCGTCCCGTCGCGGAGGTGGACGCGCTGGGATACGGCGCTCACAAGGAACGGCTCCGGGGGGTCGTTCAGGAGAGCCTCGCCGAACTGCGGGACGAGTTCGACGTGGTCGTCTGCGAGGGCGCGGGGAGCCCGGCGGAGATCAACCTGCGGGCCGGTGACATCGTCAACATGGGGCTCGCGCGGGCCGCCGACATTCCCGTCGTGGTGGTGGCGGACATCGACCGGGGTGGTGTCTTCGCCTCCCTTTTCGGGACGGTCGCCCTTCTGGAGGAGAAGGACCAGGCGCTCGTGGCGGGTTTCGTCATCAACAAGTTCCGGGGCGCGCGGGAGTTGCTGGAGCCCGGCCTGGAGCAGTTGCGGGCGTTGACGGGACGGCCGACGCTCGGTGTTCTGCCTTGGCGGTTGGGGTTGTACCTGGATTCGGAGGACACGCTTTCGCTGGACGCGCCGCGCCCGCAGGCGAGGGGCCCCCACGGGCGGGAGACGCTGCGGATCGCGGTGGTGCGGTTCCCGAGGATCTCCAATTTCACCGATCTGGACGCGCTCGCGTGCGAGCCCGGAGTGGTGGTGCGCTATGCCGCCTCCGCCGGGGACCTGGCGGAGGCGGACCTGGTGATCCTGCCGGGGAGCCGCGCGACCGTGAGCGATCTGGCGTGGCTGCGGGAAAGGGGAATGGCCGACGAGGTGCTGCGCCGCGTGAACGAGGGACGGCCCGTCCTCGGGATCTGCGGCGGTTACCAGATGCTCGCGCAGGAGATCGAGGACTCCGTGGAATCCGGTGCCGGACGGGTCGAGGGCCTGGGGGTTCTTCCGGCTCGGGTCGTCTTCGGGAAGGAGAAGACGCTCGGACGGCCGGAAGGGCGCGCCTACGGCGAGGACGTCCTGGCCTATGAGATCCACCACGGGATCGCGGAAAGGGAGGGCGGGGAACCCTTCCTCGACGGGTGCCGGCAGAGCGCCGTGTGGGGGACGACCTGGCACGGGGCATGGGAGAACGACGGTTTCCGCCGCGCCTTCCTGAGGGAGGTCGCCGAGGTCGCGGGGCGTGATTTCACCCCCGCACCCGACGTGTCGTTCGCGGCGCTGCGGGAGGCCACCCTGGACGTCCTCGGCGATCTCGTCGAGGAGCACCTCGACACCGGAGCCTTGTGGCGGCTCATCGAGGGCGGGGCGCCGCAGGGGCTGCCCGTGGTCCCTCCGGCCGGGCCGCCGTCCGCTACCTGACCAGGCCCTGGGCGCGCATCCAGTCGCGGGCGACGAACGCCGGGTCCTCGCCGTCCATGTCGACCTTGCTGTTCAGGTCGCGCATCGTGGCGGTGGTGAGCCTGGGGCTGATCCTGGCGAACAGGGCGGTCAGTTCGGGGTGCTCCCGCAGTACCTGCTCCCGGACCATGATCGCCGGGTTGTAGTTCGGGAAGAAGTGCCGCGAGTCCGACAGGACGGTCAGGCCGTTCGCCTCGATCCGGGCGTCGGTGGAGGTGACCTCGCCGAGCACGCACCGGTTCTCGGTGACGCCCTGGTAGATGACGCCCTCGGTCATCACCCGGAAGTTCTTCGCGGGCACCCCCGAGCCGTAGGGAATTCCATACGCCTTCAGCATTCCGCGTATCCCGTCGTTGCGGGCGAGGAATTCGGGCGCGATGCAGAACGTCCGCTGTCCGACGGGCAGTTTGGCGATGTCGCCGAGGTCGCGCAGCCCGTATTTCCGCTGCGTCTGCACTTTGACGGCCAGCGCGTAGGTGTTGTTGTAGGGCGCGGGCGGCGCGAGCCAGGCGATCCGGTTCTCGCGCAGGTCGAGGTCGCGGACGGCGTCGAACTGCGCGCGGGGGTCGGTCAGCGGGTCCTCGCGGCCGAGGTAGGTGATCCAGGCGGTGCCGGTGTACTCCCAGCCGAGGTCGTTGTCGCCGCTGGTGATGGACTTGCGGAAGGTGACGCTGCCCTGCGCGCCGGTGTGGTCGACGACGTCGGCCCCGGCGGCCTTCAGCGCCAGCACCGCGATCTTGCCGAGGATGAGCTGCTCGGTGAACTCCTTGGAGGAGACGCGGACGCGGGCGTCCCGCAGGCCCGGGATCGGCCGGATCGAGCCCGGCTCGACGGCGGGGATGAACGCCGAGGCGGGCTTCAGGCCGCACGCGCCGAGGGCGAGCAGCACCGGGCACAGCAGCGCCGCGAGCGCCCGGCGCCCCGTCCGACCGCCGCGTGCCATCACAGCCCCTTCGGCGCGAGGAGGCGGGTCGCCACGCCGCCCAGCCAGTCGATCAGCAGGGCGAGCAGGCCGATGAGGACGCAGCCGGTCAGCAGCACCGGTGTCCGCTGGGTGGTGACGCCGGTGGTGATCATGTCGCCGAGGCCGCCGCCGCTGATGAAGGAGGCGATGCTGGCCGTGCCGACCATCAGCACGAGCGTGGTGCGGATCCCGGCGAGGATGACCGGGGCGGCGAGCGGCAGTTCGACGCGTCCGAGGACCCGCGCGGGCGACATCCCGATGCCCCGGCCCGCGTCGGTCAGGTCCGGGTCGACCTGCTGGAGGCCGACCATGGTGTTGCGGAGCGCGGGCAGCACCCCGTAGGCGACGAGCGCGACGATCGTCGTCCAGAACCCGATGCCGAGCAGGACGGCGAGCAGCACCACGACGCCGATCGCGGGCGCGGACTGCCCGATGTTGGCGACGGCGAGCACGAACGGCGTCGCCGGGCGCGCCCACTCGCGGCTCAGCACGATCCCGAGCGGGACGGCGATCAGCAGCACGATCAGCGTGGACACCAGCGTCAGCTCGATGTGCTCCCAGGTCTTCTGCCACACGTAGCGGGGCTTGAGGCTGCGCTCCTCGATGCTGTCGAGGTCGGAGGTCTCCACGTACAGCATCCACGCGGCGCCGACGACGAGGATCACGACCGGTTCGAGGAGCATCCGCCATGACCGGCCGGTCGGCGCGTGCAGGGCGGCGGCCGGCTCCGCCGCGTCCGCGCGCGAGGCGGCCCGGATCTCCGGGGACGGCGCGCTCACGCGTCCGCCGTTCCCCGGCGCCGGACGCGGCCGCGCTCCTTCATCTCCCTGAGCGCGTTCTGCAGGGTGCCGAGCGTGACGGTGCCCTGGTAGACGTCGCGCGGGCCGACGACCGGGACCCAGTCGTGCTCGATCTGGATCAGCCGTTCGAGGGCCTGCTGGAGCGTGGAGCGGGCGCGGATCGGGGTGGCCGTCGCCATGCCGCGGGTGCCGATCGGGCCGGTGACGCCGTCGAGGTCCTCCGGGTGGATCCAGCGGACGGGGCGCCGCCGCTCGTCCAGGACGATCCCGAAGCCGGTCTCCCCGGCCCGGATCCGCGCCAGGACGTCGGCCGCGTCGTCCCGCGGCGCGGCCTCGGGGACCGATTGCAGCGGCACGTCCGCGACCCGGCTGACCTGGAGCAGGCGCATCATCTGCCCGCCGCTGACGAACTGCTCCACGTACGCGTCGGCGGGATCGAGCAGGATCTCCTTCGGCGTCGCGTACTGCGCGATGCGCGAGCCCTCGTCGAGGATCGCGATCCGGTCGCCGAGCTTGAGCGCCTCGTCGATGTCGTGGGTGACGAAGACGATCGTCTTGCCCAGCTCCTCCTGGAGCCGGAGGAGGGAGTCCTGGAGGTGCTCGCGGGTGATCGGGTCGAGCGCGCCGAACGGCTCGTCCATCAGCATGGCGGGCGGGTCGGCGGCGAGCGCGCGGGCGACGCCGACGCGCTGCTGCTGGCCGCCCGACAGCTCCCTCGGGTAGCGGCCGCGGAACGTCGCCGGGTCCATGTCGACGAGTTCGAGCAGCTCGTCGACGCGGGCGGCGATGCGGTCGCGGTCCCACTTCAGCATCTGCGGGACGAGCCCGACGTTCGTCGCGACCGTCATGTGCGGAAATAATCCGGCGTTCTGGATGACGTAGCCGATGTGGCGGCGCAGTTCGGTGGGGTTCAGGCCGAGCGTGTCCCGCCCGGCCACGATGATCTTGCCGGAGGTCGGCTCGATCAGCCGGTTGATCAGCCGCATCATCGTGGTCTTGCCGCTGCCGGACGGGCCGAGCAGCACGACGATCTCGCCGCCGGGGATCGTCATCGTGACGTCGTCCACGGCGGGCGTCCGCTGGCCGGGGTAGCGCTTGGTGACATTGATCAGCTCGATGCCGCGGGAGTCGTCGGCGGCGGGCGGCCCGGCCGCGGTGGCGCCGCCGGGCGGAGGGTCGGAGCGGGCCTCAGACACGGATGCCTCTCGGGGTGGTCAGGCGGCCGATCAGCACGAAGCAGCCGTCGAACAGCAGGGCGAGCAGGACGATGCCGAGGGTCCCGGCGAGCGTCATGTTGATCGCGTTGGCGCCGCCGAGCCGGGCGAGCCCGGAGAAGATCTGCTCGCCCAGCCCGGGGCCGTTGACGTAGGCGGCGATGGCGCCGATGCCCATGGCGAGCTGGGTGCTGACCCGCGCGCCGGTCAGGATCACCGGCCAGGCGAGCGGCAGCTCGATCCGCAGCAGGATCGCGGCGCGGGTCATGCCGATGCCGCGCGCCGCGTCCACCAGCGTGCGGTCGACCCCGGCCAGCCCGACGACCGTGTTCCGGACGATCGGCAGCAGCGAGTACAGCGTCAGCGCGACGACGCTCGGCGCCACCCCGAGCCCGAGCGGGGTGATGAGCAGGCCGAGCAGCGCGAGGGAGGGGACGGTGAAGAACACGCCGGCCGCGCTGGTCGCGAACGCCGACAGCCGCGCGCTGCGGTAGACGGCGACGCCGATCAGGACCCCGAGCACCAGGGCGACCAGGACGGTCTGGAACACCATGCTGGCGTGCTGCCAGGTCTCGAAGACGAGACGCTCACGCCTGCTGCCCAGATACTCCCAGAAACTCACGGTTCCCTCCGGGGAGATCATTACCCCCTCCCCACCACGGAACACACATGTACGGGTCACGGATTCGGCGTCCGGACCCGCGGCGGCGGTAGTGTGATCCACTCTGGAAGGCGCACGGGGGCCCGTGCCGGCGGCCGTGTCGGACGCCGCGCGCGAGCCCCGTGGAACATCGTGCGCGAGCCGTGTGGAACATCGTGCGGAAGCCATCAGGAGGAACGCCCCGTGACCGAGCCGCGGTCCAGTCTCATCGTCCCGCTGATGAAGGCCCGGGTGCCCGCCGAGGTCCAACTTGAGTTCCCGCTGCCGCCGGAGGAGGAGCCGGTCCGCGACCCGTTCGCCGGTGACCTCTATGTCACCTACGCGCTGGAGGTCGCGGACGAGGCCGCCCCGCTCGGCCGCCGCTACGAGCATGTCGCGCGGCGGCACTGCGCGGAGCTGGGCGTGGTGGCGGGCGAGCTGCGCCGCCTCGCGACGATCAACCTGCGGAACCGGCGTCCCGACCTGAGCCTGAGCTGGTACCCCGACGTCCGCGCGGTGACCGTGACGCTCGGCGACGGCGGCCCCACCGCGGCGCCCGCGGGCCCGCAGGGCGGGCGGCGGGCGCGGCAGGGCGGCCTGGAGGCGGCCCTCCTGCTGGACGAGGGTTTCCTGGAGAAGCTCGCGCAGGACGTGGAGGGCGACCTCGTCGTCGCGGCGCCCGCGCGGGACGTGTTCGTCGCGTCCGGTACCGGACACCCCGACGGCGTCGACAAGCTCCGCTGGGCCGTCGCGCAGGTGTGGGCGCAGGACCGCGGCGACGGCGCCGACCCCGCGTGGGACGTCCCCGCGGGGAGCCTGCTCACGCACGAGTTGATGGTGCGGCGCGGCGCGACCTGGGAGACGCTGGCCGGCTGACACGGCCCGGACGCCCGACCGTACGGAAAAATCGGTAGGTAACCGGCGCGACCCCCGCATAGCGTGCGGGCCATGGTGTCGACGCAACAACTCCTGGGCTTCGCCGCGATGGCGCTGGCCATCATCGTGATACCCGGCCCCACGGTGCTGTTCGTGGTGGGACGCGCGCTCGCGCACGGCCGCGCCACCGCGCTGACCAGCGTGGTCGGCAACGAGCTGGGCGTCGTCGTGCTGACGGCGGCGGTCGCGTTCGGGGTCGGCTCGATCGTCGAGCGCTCCGTCGTCGTGTTCACCGCGCTGAAGCTCGCGGGCGCCGCCTACATCGTCTACCTCGGGGCGCAGGCGTTCCGGCACCGGCACGCCCTGCACGAGGCGATGGGGCGGCCCGCCGAGGCCGACCCGGGACGCGCCAGGGAGCTGTGGCAGGGCTTCGTGGTCGGCGTGACCAACCCCAAGACCACGGTGTTCTTCGCCGCCGTGCTGCCCCAGTTCGTCGACCGCGACCTCGGGCACGTGCCGTTGCAGATGATGGTGTTCGGGCTGGTCTTCGCCGTGATCGCGCTGCTGTGCGACAGCGTCTGGGGCCTCGCGGCGGGCACGGCGCGGGCGTGGTTCGCCCGCTCGCCCCGCCGGCTCGCGGCGGTCGGCGGCACCGGCGGGCTCATGATGATCGGGCTCGGCTTCGCGATCGCCACGACCGGCCGCAAGGACTGAGCCCTCTACGCTGGGGTCCCGGACGGAGGAGGGGCCACCAACGTGATGCCAGACGCGACGCCGGACGTGCTCGGCGACGGCTACGAGGCGATCGAGCTGCCGATGGGCCGCGACGAGGAGGGCGAGGTCGTCGCGACGCTCGTCCGGCGGCGCGGCGCCGGGGCGTCCCGGGACCGCGCGGTGCTCTACCTGCACGGGTTCGTCGACTACTTCTTCCAGCGGCACCTCGCCGACTTCTACGTCGAGCTCGGCTTCGACTTCTACGCGCTCGACCTGCGCAAATACGGGCGGTCGCTGCGCCCGCACCAGACCCCGAACCTCATCGGCAGCCTGTCGGAGTACTTCCCGGAGATCGACGAGGCCGTCCGGATCGTCCGGGACGTGGACGGGCACGGCACGCTGCTGCTCAACGGCCACTCGACCGGCGGCCTGATCGCCGCGCTGTGGGCCGACCGCGTGCGCGGCCGGGGGCGCGTGGACGGCCTGTTCCTCAACAGCCCGTTCCTGGACCTCCCCGAGCCGCTCGTCACGCGCAAGCTCGGCGCGGGCCTGGCGCGGGTGCTGCGCTCCCGGTTCCCGAAGGCGCCGCTGCCCGCCAAGGTGTCCGACCTGTATCCGCGCAGCCTCCACCGCGACCACGACGGCGAATGGGAGTTCGACCTGGAGTGGAAGCCGCTGCTCGGGTTCCCGGTGCGGGCGGCGTGGCTCGCGGCGGTCCGGCGCGGGCAGCTCCGCCTGCACCGGGGCCTCGACATCGACGTGCCGGTGCTGGTGATGGCCTCGGCGCGCAGCGTCCGCCCGACGCGCCGGGCGCCGGACGTGACGGGCGCCGACGCCGTCCTGGACGTCGAGCACATGGCCCGCTGGGCGCCCCGGCTCGGCCGGACCGTCACGCTCGTAAGGATCGACGGGGGCCTGCACGACCTGGTGCTGTCCGCCGAGCCCGTGCGGGGGCGGGTGTTCGAGGAGCTGGCCCGCTGGACCGGCGGCTACCTCCCCGCGCCCTGACCGCGTCCTAGCGCAGGATCTTCGACATGTCGAAGTCGTCGAAGTCGGCGACGATCTGCTGCGCCGGGTTGCCGCCCCGCTCGACCCCGAGCCCGACCCAGCCCGCGCCGAGCGGCCGGTCGGCGTCGGTCGCGTCGATGACCCGCGCGCCGTTCACCCAGAGCCGCAGCCGCACCCGCTTGCCGCCGTCCCGGCTCTCGCAGGCGATCTGGACCCGGTTCGGCCCCGTGCGCTCGAACCCCGGGACGGAGTCGGGGGCCGCCAGCTCCTTGCTGCCCTGGTTGCCGTTGGCCTTGCGGAGCTGCGCGCCCTTGCCGTCGTTGCGGACGAGGAAGGCGTAACCGCGCTCGCCGTTGTCGTTCGCGCGGCACACCATCCCGAACCGGCTCTCGGGCGCCCCCTGCCGGACGCCGACCGTCACGGTGGCGAACACCGGGTCGGGGTTGTCCTCCGCCTTCTCCAGCGGCACCCACTGCTCGCGGGCGTCGCTGCCGGCGTCGGTCTCCATCCGGTACTTGCCGTCCTTGTAGCCGTTCTGGCTGGTGAAGTTGCCGCCGCTCCAGCCGGAGTCGGTGCGGGAGAAGTCGTCGCCGAAGACGGTGGCGACCTTGCCGGGCGGGCCGTCCGAGCCGCGCATGGTGAACCCGACCGCCGCGAGGGCGGCCACCGCGACGACGACCGCGGCACCGATGATCAGCGGGACGCGCGGGGGCCTCCGCCCCCGCGGCCCCCCGGTCTCGGGGGGCGGGGGAGTGTCGCCGCGCGTCGCGTCGGGGCCGAGCAGCGCGGTCGCGGTGGCCCGCGCGGGCGCACCCTGTGCCGCGACCGCCGACGAGGCGCCCTCCCGGTCCGCGGCGCCGTGCCAGCCCGCCTGGACGGTCTCGGCCAGCTCGGCCGGGTCGGCCCGCCGGTGGCCGACGAGCCGTTCGAGGAGGTCCTGCACGCTCGGACGGCGGCGCGGGTCCTTGTCGAGCGCGGCGGCGACGACGTCGCGCAGGGCCGGGTCGAGGCCGTCCAGCGTCGGCTCGCCGTGCGCGACGCGGTAGAAGATCTCCGGGACGGTCGCGCCGGCGAACGGCGCGCTGCCCGTCCCGGCGTAGGCGACCACGCAGCCCCAGGAGAACACGTCGGAGGCGGGCGTCACCGGCTCGCCGCGCAGCAGCTCCGGCGGCAGGTAGCTCGGGGTGCCGACGAACTGGCCGGTGCGGGTCGGGCCGTCGGCCGCGTCCAGCGCGCGGGCGATGCCGAAGTCGATGACGCGCGGGCCGGTGGCCGACAGCAGCACGTTCGCGGGCTTGAGGTCGCGGTGCACGATCCCGGCGCCGTGGACGGCGGCGAGCGCGGTCGCGACACCGACCGCGAGGCCCTCCAGGTCGGAGCCGGGCAGCGGGCCGCGCTCGGCGACCGCGCGCTCCAGGCTCGGGCCCTCGATGTACTCGGTGACGACGTAGAGCGGGTCGCGGTCGAGCTCGGCGTCCAGCACCGGCGCCGTGCAGAACCGCCGGACCCGCCCGGCGGCGGTCACCTCGCGCCGGAACCGCTCCCGGAACGCGCCCTCCCCGGCCAGCTCCCGGTTGATCACCTTGACGGCGACGCGGCGTCCCGTCCGGTCCTCGCCCAGGTAGACCGTGCCCATGCCGCCGCGTCCGAGCCGCCCGAGCAGCCGGTAGGGGCCGAGCTCCCCGGGGTCCTCGGGGCTCAGCGCCTCGCCGTTGTCTCCTGCGCGCGTGGTCATGGTGATCCTGGGAAATCGGGGGGTTCTCTCCGATGAAACCCTAGCGGGCCCCAGGAAACGAGATGTTCGGGACGAGGAGGTCAGCGGCGCGCGCGCCGCGCCCGCGGGAGCGTCCGGAACGGCGGCAGCGTCTCGGCGGTGAGCCCGAACGCGTACGCCACCACCCGGCTCGACCAGCGCTGGCAGCCGACGACGAGCCGGTAGAGCGAGCGCGGGTAGGCGCCGGTGAACGGGATGAGCAGGGCGCTCGGCACCATCACGAGCACCAGCAGCGTGTACATGACGAGCATCACGATCAGGTGCGGGATCACGAGCACGCCGCGCAGCAGGCTGAACCAGCGCTTCGGTCCGCGCCACGCCTCCGGGTAGGGCAGGTCGACGAGCACGGTCTGCTCGTCGGTCGGCAGCGCCGGGGGCTTGGCCTCGGCGGCGGGGGGCGGCGCGGCGGCGCGCTCGTCCCCGGGGGCCTCGGCCGTCGCCGGCGGCGGCGGGACGGTCGCGGCGGGCGCCGGGGCCGCGCCGTTCGCGCTCGTGCGGTCGCGGTCCGCGCGGTGCCAGGTCGCCGAGACCGACTCCGCGATCCGCTCCGGGTCGGCCTCCTCCTGCCCGACGAGCCGCGCGAGCAGCGCCCGCGCCGTCGGACGGGCGGCCGGGTCCTTCGCGAGCGCCGCCGCGACGATCGCGCGCAGCCGGGGGTCGAGCCCGTCCAGCACCGGCTCGGCGGCCCCGATCCGCTCGAACGTCTCCGCGACCGTCCTGCCCAGGAACGGGGGGCGCCCCGTCCCGGCGTAGGCGACGACGCAGGCCCAGGAGAACACGTCGGACGCCTGCTCGACCGGCGCGCCGCGCAGCACCTCGGGCGCGATGTAGGCGGGCGTGCCGACGAACTGGCCGGTGCGGGTCGGGCCGTCCGGGGCGTCCAGCGCGCGGGCGATGCCGAAGTCGATGACGCGCGGGCCGGTGGAGGACAGCAGCACGTTGGACGGCTTGAGGTCGCGGTGCACGATCCCGGCGCCGTGGATGGCGGTGAGCGCGGTCGCGACGCCGACCGCGAGGCCCTCCAGGTCGGAGCCGGGCAGCGGGCCGCGCTCCAGGACGGCCTTCTCCAGGCTCGGCCCGTCGATGTACTCGGTGACGATGTAGGGCGGGTCCTGGTCGAGCTCGGCGTCCAGCACGGGCGCGGTGCAGAACCGGTGGACGCGGCGCGCCGCGGTGACCTCGCGGCGGAACCGGGCGAGGAACTCCGGCTCGCCGGCCAGCTCCCGGTTCACCACCTTCACCGCGACCCTGCGGCCGGTGGACTCGGCTCCGAGGTAGACCGTTCCCATCCCGCCCCGCCCAAGGCGGCCGAGCAGCCGGTAGGGGCCGAGGACGCGGGGTTCGTCATGCTGGAGCGGTCCGGCGGCGTACGTCGTCATGGGTGCTCGGGCTCCTTGATGATCTGTCTCTCCCGCGCACAGCCTAAGGGAGCCGGGGCCCCCGGTCCCCCGAACGAAGGATCGGGGGCCGGGGGCGGACGGACCATGGTGTAAGGAGCGATCAGGGGATCAGCAGGAGCTTGCCGGTGGTCCGGCGCGCCTCCAGGTCGGCGTGCGCGGTGCCCGCCTCGCCCAGGTCGTAGCGGTGCCCGACGTGCACGTCCAGCTCGCCCGAGGCCACCCACCGGTACACGTCGGACGCGCGTTCGAGCAGCTCGGCGCGGCCGACCGTGTAGTCCGTGAGGTTCGGGCGGGCCAGGTACACCGACCCGGCCGAGTTGAGCCGCTGCGGGTCGAACGGCGGCACCTGCCCGCCCGCCCCCCCGTACAGCGCGAGGACGCCGCGCCGCCGCAGGCTCGCGAGGCTCCCGTCGAAGGTGGGCGCGCCGACGCCGTCGTAGACCGCCGCGACGCCCTCGCCGCCGGTCAGCTCCCGCACCCGGTCGGCGAAGCCGTCGTAGCCGAGCACCTCGTCGGCGCCCGCGTCCCGCGCGAGCTTCTCCTTCTCCGCCGTGGACGCCGTCCCGATCACGCGGGCGCCGCGCGCCTTGGCGACCTGGGTGAGCAGCAGGCCCATCCCGCCCGCCGCCGCGTGCACGAGGACGGTGTCGCCCTGCCGGACCTCATACGTCGAGTGCGTCAGGTAATGCGCGGTCATGCCCTGGAGGAGGGTGGCCGCCGCGTCCTCCAGGCTCACCGCGTCCGGGACGGGGACGAGCCGCTCGGCCGGGACCGCCGCCCGCGCCGCGTAGGCGCCCTGCACGTTCGCCCAGGCCACGCGGTCGCCCACGGCGAGGCCGGTGACGCCGTCGCCGAGCGCCGCCACCGTGCCCGCCGCCTCCACGCCCGGGACGGCGGGCAGGTCGAGCGGATAGGTGCCCGTCCGGAAGTACACGTCGACGAAGTTGACCCCGCTCGCCGCGACGTCCACCAGCGCCTCGCCGGGACCGGGCACCGGGTCCGGCCGTTCCGCCTCGCGCAGGACCTCGGGTCCGCCCGTCTCGGTCACGACGATCGCACGCATACGCAACTCCTCAGGTCTGATTTCTCAGCGGCAACCCGGCCCCCCGGCGTCCTATTCCGGCCAGGTCCCGCCGCCCAGGTCGAGTTCGCGTCGTTCACCGGCGTCGCCCCCGGTCAGACCCATTCGCGCATGGTCGCCACGGCGAGCGCGAGGGACTCCTCGACGCGCGCCGCGACCGTCTCCGGGTCCCAGATATCGTTCCGCGCGCAGTCCTCGAAGGCCACCCGCGCCGCCGCCGTGTGGAACGCGACGATGAAATGGGGCCGCAGGTCGTCGGCGGCGTCGACGCCCTCGCGGCGGGCGATCTCGGCGGCGAGGGTCTTCTCCGCCGCCGAGTACCGGGCCGTCTGCGCGGCCTCCAGCGCCGGCGTCGACTTCAGCACCTGCCGGATGCGGCGGAACCTGTCGCTGTCGCCGCCGCCGGTGGCCGCGCTCGTCCGCAGCATCACGCGCAGCGACTCCAGCAGCGCGGTGAAGGGCCGCTCGTGCGCCGGACGCGCGGCCAGCGCCTCGGCCATCAGCTTGTCGTACTCGCCGAGGAAGGCGGTGACCACGTCCTCCTTGGTGGCGAAGTAGCGGAAGAACGTCCGCTGCGACACCTCCACCGCGGCGACGATCTCGTCGATCGTCGTCGCGTCGTAGCCCTTCTCAAGGAACAGGTCCAGGGCCGCGTCGATGAGCGCCAGCCGCGTGCGCCGCTTCTTGCGCTCGCGCAGCCCGGCGATCTCGCGCCGCTCCTCCGCCGCGCAGGGGTGCGCCGTGCAGCGGGCGCCGTCCACCGGACCGTGGACGTCGCCGTCGGGGGCGGCGGTCATCGCTGGCTCCTTCGACCTCTCGCGGACGCCGGGCGCGGGCCCGGCGTCCCTGGGCTGTTTCCCTGAGGTTCTTCCCCTGGCTTCTATCATGACGCCGATCCGGCTACCGGAACCGGGTTCCAGCGTGTGAGAAAGCCCGCGCGGAGGCGCCCGGGGCCCTTCCGGAGGCCGGGCGGGGACCTGATTGGCGCGGCCGGGCGGGGCGCGTCCGCGGCGCCGTCCGGGTCCATCCCTGGAGGACCGCGAAATCCCCGCCATACTCTCCGGGTTTCCCCTGCACAGCAGCGGTTCTCGGGTCATGCTTGAACCCGGTCACCAGTTGTCGCCACGCGATCGCCCATGGTCATGGAACGGGCATGCCACCACCATGGCGCGGTGCCGGCATGGCGGCCCGACCCGGTGCTGAGGCGGCTGATCAAGTGTCTGTAGTCGATGGGCGGGAGATCCCGGAGGTGCGGCGGCGGCACCTCGCGGCGCTCGCGTACGAGGTCGAGGCGCGCGGCCTGTCCTGGCGGTTCGCCGGGCCCGCGGAGTCGGTGCTGAGCGTGCTCGGCCCGCGGACGCGGCGCCAGGTCATGGTGGTCGCGACGCCGGTCGCGGCGGGCTGGTCCTACCTGTGGCCGGGCGGCGGGATGGCCGACGTGGCCGAGGTCGCCCACGTCGCTGACCAGCTCTTTCGCCTGCTGAGGTAGCCCCGGGCGGGAACCTTGGGCCGGAGCGGGGGCCCGCCTTGCCTCCGGGTCTCGTGCTTCCCTAGACTCCCCCGCGAACGTATGTTCGAATCTTCCGCATGTCTTCCCCCGTGCGGTGAACATGAGGGGGAGGCAGATGACGCGCGTGTTCGGCGATCCGGTGGACGTCTGGGTGAGTGACGGGCGTCCGGTCCGGTTCGTCTGGCGTGGCCGGCTCCACACCGTGCGGCGGGTGCTGGAGCACTGGGTCACGACCCGCGACTGGTGGCAGGAGCGACCTGACGGCGAGGCCACCGGGGAGCGGGAGTTCTGGCGGGTCGAGGCGACCCCCGACCGGGAGGTCGGGGTGTACGAGCTGCGCTATGACGGCGCGTCCGAAACCTGGCTGCTTTCCCGGGTATGGGACTGATTGTGCACCTTCATGTCGCTTCGGGGTATTCGCTCAGGTACGGCGCGGCGTCGCCCGCCGCGCTGGCCGGGCGCGCCGCGGCCCTCGGCATGGAGACGCTGGCGCTGACCGACCGCGACGGCCTGTACGGCGCGGTCCGGCACGTCCGGGCCTGCCGGGACGCGGGCCTCGGCGCCGTCCTCGGCGCCGACCTGCGCCTCGGCCCCGAGGGCGGGGACCGGGTGGTCGTCCTGGCGGAGGGCCGGGCCGGATGGCGGTCGCTGTGCCGGCTGGTGACGGCGGCGCACGCGGCGGGGGAGCGGGGGCACCCGTTCGTCACCCGGGAGGTGATCGCCGATCACGCGGAGGGCCTGGTGGTGCTGCTCGGCCCCGCGTCCGACGTGGGACGGGCCGTCGCGGCGCGCCGTCCCGACCTGGCGGCCGCGCGCCTGGCCGCCTGGCGCGCCGCCGCCGAGACCGTGATCGAGATCGTCGACCACCACGACCGGGGCGACGGGCACCGCGCCGCGCGGATGCTCGCCCTGGCCCGCGAGGCGGGGGTGACCGCGGTGCTCGGCAACGCCGTCCGCTACCTGGAGGCCGCCGACCACCCGGTCGCGCAGGTGCTGGACGCGGCGCGCCGCCTCGCTCCGCTGGACCGGCGGCACCTGGACGACCGGACCGGCCAGTCCTACCTGAAGTCGCCGCCCGAGATGCGCCGCGTCGCCGAGGGGGTCGCCGGCCCCGGGGCGGGCGGGCTGCTCGACGCGACGCGGCGGCTGTCGGAGCGCTGCGTCCTCGACCCGGCCGACCTCGGCATGGACGGCGTGCACCTGCCCGCCGTCGAGGGCGACCCGCACGCCGGGCTCGTGGCGCGCTGCGCGGACGGCCTGGCCCGCCGGGGCCTGGAGGGGTCGCGCGCGGCGGCCGACCGGCTCGCGACCGAGCTCGGCGTGATCGCCCGCAAGGGCCTGGCCGCCTACTTCCTCACGGTCGCGGACGCCGCCGCGCTGATCCGCGAGCGCGGCATCCGGTGCGCGATCCGCGGCTCGGGCGCGGGCAGCCTGGTCAACCACCTGCTCGGCATCGGCGACCTCGACCCGCTCCGCCACGACCTGCTCATGGAGCGGTTCCTCGCCGACAGCCGCGAGGGCCTGCCCGACATCGACCTCGACGTGGAGTCGGCGCGCCGCCTGGAGGCCTACGAGGCGCTGTTCGCCCGGTTCGGCGCGGACGGCACGGCGTGCGTGTCGATGATGGAGACCTACCGGGCGCGCAGCGCGCTGCGCGATGTCGGCGCCGCTCTCGGGCTGCCGCCGCACGAGATCGACGTGGTCGCCAAGGCGTTCCCGCAGATCCGGGCGAGCCAGATCGGCGCCGCGCTGGAGGAGCTGCCCGAGCTGCGGCAGAGCGGCCTCGCGACCGCGCGGCTGGAGGTGCTGTTCCGGATCGCCGAGCGGCTGGACGGCCTGCCCCGCCACATCGCGATGCACCCGTGCGGCGTCCTGCTGTCGGACGCGACCCTCCGCGACCGCACGCCGGTCGAGACCAGCGCGGTCGGCTTCCCCATGAGCCAGTTCGACAAGGACGACGTCGAGGCGATGGGCCTGCTGAAGCTCGACGTCATCGGGGTGCGGATGCAGTCGGCGATGGCGCACGCCGTCGCCGAGGCCGCCCGCGCGTCCGGCGCGGAGATCGACCTGGAGGCGGTCCCGCGCGACGACCCGGCGACGTTCGAGCTGATCCGCACGTCCCGGACGCTCGGCTGCTTCCAGATCGAGTCGCCCGGCCAGCGCGAGCTGATCGGCCGGCTCCAGCCCCGCGACCTCGGCGACCTCGTCATCGACATCTCGCTGTTCCGGCCGGGCCCGGTGAACTCCGACATGGTGTCGCCGTTCCTCGCCGCCCGCGCCGGGACGCGCGAGCCCGAGTACCCGCACCCCGACCTGGAGCCCGTGCTGCGCGAGAGCCTCGGCGTGGTCGTCTTCCACGAGCAGGTGCTGCGGATCTTCGACGTGATGACGGGCTGCGGCCTCTCCAAGGCCGAGGCGGCGCGGCGGAACCTGAACCACGAGCAGGGCCAGGCCGTGGTGGGCGCGTGGTTCCGGGAGCGGGCCCTCGCGCGCGGCTACGACGGGCCGTCGGTCGAGCGGGTCTGGCGGACGCTGACCGCGTTCGGCGCGTTCGGCTTCTGCAAGGCCCACGCCGCCTCGTTCGCGCTGCCCACCTACCAGTCGGCGTGGCTGAAACGGCACCACACCGCCGCCTTCTACGCCGGGGTCCTCACCCACGACCCCGGCATGTACCCCAAGCGCGTCATCCTCGACGACGCCCGCCACTTCGGCGTCCCGATCCTGCCGCTGGACGTCAACCGGTCGGCGGCGGCCTGGCACGCCGAGCCGGTGTCGCGGGGCGGGCCGTCCGGCATCCGCGTCGCGCTGAGCGAGGTCAGGGGGATCAGCGACGCGGAGGTCGGCCGCATCGTGGAGGGGCGCCCGTACGCGTCGCTGACCGACTTCTGGCGCCGCGCCCGGGTGTCGCGGCCGGTCGCGGAGCGGCTCGTCCTGGCCGGGGGGTTCGACGCGCTGTACCGGGATCCGCCGGTGCCGCGCCGCGACCTGCTCTGCCGGGTCGGCGCGCTGCACCGCACCGGCCGCGCCGACCGCGCCGTCCCCGAGGGGCAGCTCCCGCTCGGGAGCCCCGAGGGCCTGGACCTCGCCGAGGACGTCCCGCTGGGCGAGCTGCCGCCGATGACGGCCGCCGAGATCGTCGAGGCGGAGCTGGACGTCCTCGGCATGGACGTCAGCCGCCACGTCCTCACCTTCTACGACGGACTGCTCGGCGACCTCGGCGTCGTCCGCGCGGGCGCGCTGCCGGGCCGTCCCGACAGGAGCGAGGTGCTGGTCGCCGGGGTCAAGGTCGCGACGCAGACGCCGGCGGTCAGGTCGGGGCAGCGCGTCATCTTCGCGACGCTGGACGACGGGTCGGGCCCGGTCGACCTCACGTTCTTCGAGTCGGTGCAGGAGCGGTGCGCCGCGACCGTGTTCGGGTCGTGGCTGCTGGTCGCCCGGGGCCGGCTGCGGCGGGCGGGCGAGCGCGCCTTCTCGATCACCGCCACCGCCTGCTGGGACCTCGCCGCCCTGCACGAGGTCTGGCGGCGGGACGGCCTGGACGAGGTCCGCGCCGTGATGGCCCGCCCGGGACCGGTCGCCCGCCCGGTGGGGCGCCGGATCGTCCAGCCGACGGGCTTCGCCATGTCCCGCTACTCCGACATCGGCCCGGCGGGGCCCGCCGTCAGGCGCCCGCCCCCGGCACGCCTCTGGCACGCCAGCCGGGGCAGTTCGGGCTGACGCGCGTTCCGAAGCGACCTCGGAACACCGCTACGTACCGCGGGCGACCTGGAGGCGGGTGATCTGGAAGACGCTGGCCATGCACAGCGCGGCGGCGAGGGCCTGGAACGCGGCGGCGGCGACGCCGACGTGGACGTCGAAGCGGGCCTCGGCGAGCGTCTCGACACTGCCCGCGGTGAACACGCGGGCGAGCAGGACGCCGAGCAGGACGCACGTCCACCAGGCGGCGACCACGAAGCCCGCCGCCTGCCGCTCGGCCGTCCGGTACCGGCCACTGTTCACCCACACCTCGTAGACCAGGCGGGGCGGCAGCCACAGGTTGACGATCGGGCAGAGCCAGCCGAGGACCACCCACGCGCGGTGGTGCCGGTGCGGGCCGGGCGACTGCCGGTAGGCGCGCCACAGCCAGCCGAGGTACAGCAGCCCGGTGACCGCGGCCATGATCGAGCAGATCAGGAACACGTCGCTGTAGGGGGCGAGCGCCCGGTCGGTGGCGCCCGGGTCGTAGGTGTCGTGGGTCGCGCCGCGCAGCGGCCGCGCCATCCTGAGCAGGCTGATCCCCGAGCCCAGCGCGATGAACGCGTTGAAGCCGAGCAGCATGAACACCGCGACGCCGACGGCCCGGAAGTCGCGGCGCCGGGCCCAGGCGCCGCAGGCCGGGCAGCGGGCCACCTCGGTCGGGATGATGTCGCCGCACAGCGCACACGGCATGCTCCACCTCCGAGGGTTCGAGCCGTTCCGGGGGGACGTGGGGCCGCCCCCACACGGGACCGGCCCGCATCGGCCATCCGTCGCTTCGGATACTACGTACGTTTGACCGACGTCGCGCAACGCGGGTTCGTGCGCCAAGCCGGGTTTCTCACAGGACCAGGTGGCCCGCGAGGAGCGTCCCGGAGGCGGCCGCGGCGGCCCACGCCGCGAGCCTCCCGAGCCCGCCCGCGGCGACCAGCCGCTCCGGCCGCAGCCCGGTGACCAGCAGCAGTGCCCACCACTCGGCGGTCAGCACGATCACCGACTGGAGCGAGCCGAACCCGACGAGCGAGCACAGCAGGATCGTGGACGCCGGGGTCAGCGTGTGGGTGAACAGCGCGGGCCCCCGCGACGGCCCGCGCAGGCCGCGCCGCAGCGCGAGGTAGACCGCGCCCCACCCGAGGGCGCACATCACCCACACGATCAGGACGGCCGTGGGCAGCCCGTTCATCGACTCCGGTGCCAGTGCCGTCCCCCCGTCGCTTCCTCCATCGTGCCCGTGCGCCGCCCGGCGGGGTCAGGCCATGAGGCCCGACTCCCACGCCCAGGCGGCCGACTCGACCCGGTTCCGGGTGCCGAGCTTGCGGTGGATGCTGCCGAGGTGCGTCTTGACCGTGGACAGCGACACGAACAGCTCGCCCGCGATCTCCTCGTTCGTCCGGCCGCGCGCGACGAGCCGGACGACCTCCAGCTCGCGGTCGGTGAGCGCCTCGCGGGGCAGCGTCGGCGCGGGCGGCGGCGTCGCCAGGTGCTCCAGCAGCCGGACGGTGATCGACGGCGACACCAGCGCCTCCCCGTTCGCGGCGGCGCGCACCGCCTCGACCAGCAGCGCGGGTCCGCTGTCCTTGAGCAGGAAACCGGCCGCGCCGCCGCGCAGGGCCCCGTACACGTACTCGTCCATGTCGAACGTCGTGACGATCACCACGTGCAGCGGGTCGGCGACCGAGGGGCCGGCCAGCAGCCGGGTCGCCTCCAGGCCGTCCATGCGGGGCATCCGGATGTCGAACAGGCACACGTCGGGACGCAGCCGCCGGGCGAGCGCGACGGCCTCGGCGCCGTCGGCGGCCTCGCCGACCACCTCCATGTCGGGCTGCGAGTCGACGATCATCCGGAACCCGGTCCGGACCATCTGCTGGTCGTCGGCGATCAGTACGCGGATGGTCACGTCGCCGATTCTCTCAGGCCCGCCGGGCGCCGTGGACGGGGAGGACGGCGACGACCTCCCAGCCGCCCTCGGGGCGCGGGCCCGCGCTCAGCCGCCCGCCGAGGGCGTCCACCCGCTCGCCGAGCCCCGACAGCCCGAACCCGCTGGAGGGCAGCCGGCGGCCGCGCCCCTGGCCGTCGTCGCGGACGCAGACCTCGACCGACCCGTCCCCGAGCCGCGCGACGCTCACCTGGACGGACGTCGCGTCGGCGGCGTGCTTGCGGACGTTGGTCAGCGCCTCCTGCACGACGCGGTGCACCGACGTCGCGACCTCGGGCGGCAGCGAGCCGAGGTCGGGCGCCCGCGCGAGGACGGCCCGCGGATGCGTGAACCCCTCGACGAGCCGCTCCAACTGCGCGAGGTCGCCGACGGGCCGGGTGGCCGAGCCCCGATCGTCCGACAGGCCGCCGGACCCGCCGCCGGATCCCGGGGCCGCGCCGCCGAACGCCTCGCCGTCCGCCGCGCCGCCGTGCTGCGCGTCCCGCAGCAGCCCGACCATCCGGCGCATGGACGTGAGCGCCTCGGTGCCCGCCTGCTCGATGCCCTCGAACATCGTGTCGAGCTGCTCGGGCGACTGCCCCGCGCCCGACCGCGTCGCGAACCGCGCCGCCTGCGCCTGGACGACGATGCCGGTCACGTGGTGGGCGACGAAGTCGTGCAGGTCGCGGGCCAGCTCCAGCCGCTCGTCGCGGCGCGCGGCGGCCAGCGACCTGGACCGGCGGGCGTCCACCGCGCGCAGGTAGAGCCCGGCGCCGAGCGCGATCGCCACGCAGATGCCGAGCGGCGCGGTGAACAGCACGGCGCCGACCACCGACCAGCGCAGCGGGACGATCAGCACCGCGACGGCGAGGGTGACCGTGATCCAGACGAGCAGCCGGCGCGGGGCCCGCCAGACCACCCGGGCGATGACGATGAGCAGGCCGCCGATCTCGGCGAACATGCTCGGGTTGCCGAGATCCGGCCCGATCACCGGCGCGATCAGCAGCGTGCTGAGCGCCGAGGCCAGCGCCGCCGCCACCGCCCACGCCAGCGGCAACCGGATCGTCACGGCGGCGACGTTGACGACCGCCGCCACCGCGATCAGCCACATGCTCGTCCCGGTCTTCGGGGTGCCGAGCAGGCAGGCCAGCAGGTACAGGGCCGCGAAGCCGCCGTAGGCGCCGCGCACCAGGCAGCCGCCCACGGAGTGGATGCGGTCCAGCCGCGCGCCCGGGTCGTTCCGGGGTGTCCGGCGGGCCAGGTCGCTCATGGAACACGAGGCTACGACCCGCAGCCGACCCCGGGATCGACCGTTCGGCCGATGCCGCCGCCCAGGGCCTGGCCCCGCGCCCGATGCCGCCGGACGCGGCCCCGGCGCACGCTGGAGCCATGGAACTCATCTATGTGCCGCTGTTCATCGCGTTCGTCGTGTTCGTCGTCTACGGCGGGGTCGTGCTGCCCGCCCGGGAGATCGTCGACTCCGTCCGGAAGCCCCGCCCGTGAGCCTGCCCGCCCCGCCGGAGGCCGTGCTCTCGGGGCACGGCCTCGTGAAGCGCTTCGGCACGACCGTCGCGCTGGACGGCGTGGACCTCGCGGTCGGCCGCGCCGAGGCCGTCGCGATCATGGGCCCGAGCGGGTCCGGGAAGTCCACGCTGCTGCACTGCCTCGCCGGGATCACCCGTCCGGACGCGGGGGAGGTGCGGCTGCTCGGCCAGCGCGTCGACACCCTCGGCGAGCGGCGCCGCAGCGCGCTGCGCCGGTCCCGCTTCGGGTTCGTGTTCCAGTTCGGGGAGCTGCTGCCCGAACTGCCCGCCGAGGAGAACGTGGCGCTGCCGCTCATGCTGGGCGGCACGTCCCGGCGCGAGGCCGTGCAGGCGGCCCGGTCGTGGCTCGGCCCGCTCGGCCTCGACGGGATGGGGCACCGCCGCCCCGGCGAGCTGTCGGGCGGGCAGGCGCAGCGGGTCGCGATCGCCCGCGCGCTCGTGCCGCGCCCGGCCGTGGTGTTCGCCGACGAGCCGACCGGCGCCCTCGACCAGGCGACCGGCCACGACACGATGCGGCTGCTCGTGGAGGCGACCAAGCACAACGACGCCTCGCTGGTCGTCGTCACCCACGACCCCTCGGTGGCGGCCTGGTGCGACCGGGTGGCCGAGGTGCGCGACGGCCGCGTGCAGAGGATCCGGTGATGCCCGCGACACTCGCGCTCGCCTGGCGGCTGCTGCGCGGCGGAGGCGGCCGCGGGCTGCTCGGCTCCGCGCTCACGCTCGCCGCCGTCGCCGTCTCGACCGGGCTGCTGCTGTTCGCGATCGGCGCGAACCACGCGTTCCAGCAGCGCTCGCAGGCCGACGCCTGGCGGCACCCGGAGAAGGCCGCCGCGGCGCCGGCGGCGATCGAGGCGCTGTCGACCGACTACGTCCGGGGCAGGCCGATCTCGGTGGTCGACCTCGCGGCGCTGAACGGCTCCGCGCCGGTCCCGCCGGGCATGCCGCACTTCCCGAAGCCCGGCGAGGCGTGGACCTCGCCCGCCCTCGGCCGCCTGATGAAGGACCTGCCCGCCGACCGGCTCGCCGCGCGGTTCCCCGCGTCCGCCGGGACGCTCGGGCGGGACGCGCTCGTGTACCCGGGCGAACTCGTCATCGTGATCGGGCGCGCTCCCGCCGATCCCGCCATGACGGTGGACCGGAACGCCTCCGAGTCGCTGGAGACCACCGCCGGGCCCGTCCGGATCGACCGGTTCCCGACGGCCGGGTCCTCGCTCTCGGGCGCCTACCGGGTGCTGATGGCGATCGCGTCGGTGCTGATGGTCGCGCCGCTGCTGGTGTTCGGCGGCGCGGCGGCCCGGCTCACGGTCGCGCGCCGCGACCGGCGGCTCGCCGCGCTGCGGCTGGTCGGCGCGACCCCGGGGCAGGTCGTCGCGATCACCGTCGCCGAGGCGGTGCTGACCGCCGCCGCGGGCGCGGTCGCGGGCCTGCTGCTGTACGCGGCGGCGACCCCGGCGCTCGTCCACATCCAGATCGCGGGCGGCGGCTGGTTCGCCGCCCACCTGTGGCCCGGTCCGCTCACGGTCCTCGGCGTGCTCGCGGCGGTGCCCGTGCTCGTCGGCGTCAGCGCGGTCGTCGGGCTCCGCCGCGTCGTCGTCAGCCCGCTGGGCGTGGCGCGCCGCGAGACCCCGCCGCGGCTGCGCGCGGTCCGGCTCGGCGCGCTCGTCGCCGTGCTGGTCTCCTTCGGCGCCGTGAGCGGCTCGCTGATGAGCCTCGGCCGGGCGGCGCTGGTCGTCCTGCTGGTCTTCCTCGCGCTGGCCTTCCTCACGATCAACCTCGCGGGGCCGTGGGTGGTCGCGCTGATCGGCCGCGTGACCGTGCTGACCGCGCGGGGCCCGGCGCGGCTGCTCGCCGGGCGCCGCCTGCTGGACGACCCGCGCGCCGCCTGGCGGACGGTCGCTGGCGTCGCGCTCACCGGCTTCGTCGCGGGCTTCCTCGCGCTGCTGAACGCGCCGCCGTCGCTGTCGGTGGACGGCACGCGCGACCCGCACGCGCTGCGGCTGAACCTCCCGCCGACGCGGGCGGCCGAGGTCGCCGAGCAGGCGCGGCACCGGCTCGCCGGGACGGGCGCCACGGTCGCGGTCAAGGAAATCAAGGCGGAGGACGACCCGCTGGCGGAGCACGGCACGGTGACACGGAAGGGCGTCGTCACGATCACGGTTCCGGGGGGCGCCGCACCCACCGACCGCGCCCGGACGGCGCTGGCCGGCCTCGTCCCCGGCAAGGTCGCCACCAGCCGGGCCGACGAGGACGTCTATGGCAACCGGCTGCTCGGCGACCTGCGGACGGGCGCGCTCACCGTCCTGTTCGTGTCCTTCCTCATCGCCGTGACCAGCGCGGGGATCACGGGCGCGTCCGCCGTCCTCGACCGCAGGCAGACGTATGCGATGCTGCGCCTGGCCGGTACGCCGCTGGGGGTGCTCGACCGCGCGCGGCGGCAGGAGACGCTGATCCCGCTCGCCGTCATGGGCGGCGGCTCGCTGCTGACCGGCCTGTTCTTCGCCGCGCCGTTCGCCACCGGCTTCGGGACGCCCGGCCTCCTCACGCTCGTCGTGTTCGTCGTCGCGGGGTTCGGAGGCGTGCTCGGAGCGAGCGCGCTCAGCCGCCCGCTGCTGCGCTCGGTCACGACGGACCCGGCGCCGCGTCCGGACTGACGGAGGGGCCGGCCGGGGGGTCCGGCCGGGGACTCCGGCCGGGGCGAAAACCTGTTCGAAAATGTCAGTGGTGGTGCGTAGCGTGAGCGCTGTGATCTCGGAGACATCCGGGAACAGGCGACGAACCAAGTGGCTTGTACACGCGTACTAACGGGTATGTGACAACCGGTGGTACCCGCAGGTGATGGGGCCACCGGGCTTCAAGGAAGGGGTGTTGGCAGTGAGCGAGACGACCGGCACATTCCATCTCTCCCACCCGCGGCTGGGCGGGCCCGCCGAGCGGACCGTCGTGCAGCCGTGGCTCACCGAACTCACCCACGCGACGCTGAACGCCTACGCCGAGACCGCACCCGCGCTGGCCGTGGTCGAGGCGCTTCCCGTCCATACCCCCGTCCCCGCTCCCGTCCGCGCTCCGATGCCGGAGCGCCGGATCGCGCTGGCCGCCTGACACCCGGCCCCCAACAAGACCGGCAGCGAGACCGGCAGCGAGACCGAAGGCGAGGCCGGGGCGTGACGCCCCGGCCTCGTTCCCTGTCCGGCCGTCTTGCATTATGAGACACGATTCTCATTTATTGAGAACCGGCGTAGGGTTTGGCGGACCCGCACGGAGAGGTGATGTCCGATGACCGCCGACGCGTCCTACACCCACGGCCACCACGGCAGCGTGCTCAGCTCGCACCAGTGGCGGACGGTCGAGAACTCCGCCGCCTACCTGATCGACCACCTGCGTCCCGGCCTCTCGGTGCTGGACGTCGGCTGCGGCCCCGGCACGATCACCGCCGGGTTCGCCCGCCGCGTCGCCCCCGGCCCGGTCACCGGCGCCGACGCGGCCGAGGCCGTCCTGGACGAGGCGCGCCGGAGCACCGAGGGCCTCGGCAACGTCGCCTTCACCGTCGCCGACGTCCACGCGCTGCGCTTCGCCGACGACACCTTCGACATCGTCCACGCGCACCAGGTGCTGCAGCACGTCGCCGACCCCGTGCTCGCCCTGCGCGAGATGCGGCGGGTCGCGAAGCCCGGCGGGATCGTCGCCGCCCGCGACGCCGACTTCGGCAGCATGGTCTGGTACCCCGACCCGCCCGGAATGGACTCCTGGCTGCCCGTCTACTACAAGGTGGCGCGCGGCAACGGCGGCGAGCCCGACGGCGGGCGCCGCCTGGTGTCCTGGGCGCGCGCGGCGGGGTTCACCGACGTCACCGCCTCCGCGTCGAGCTGGTGCTTCTCCACCCCGCGGGAGCGCGAGTGGTGGAGCGAGTCCTGGGGCGGGCGGCTGCGCGACTCCTCGGTCGCCGACAAGGCCGTCGCCGGAGGCCACGCCACCCGCGAGGAGCTGCGGCGCTTCTACGAGGGCTGGAAGGCGTGGGCCGCCGCCGAGGACGGCTGGTACTCCGTCACCCACGGCGAGATCATCTGCCGCGCCTGACCCCGGGGCTCACACCCGGGGCTCACATGGCCCACCGGCGGAAGCCGCCCTCGGAGTTGATGACCTGACCGGTGATCCAGCGGCCCTCGTCGGAGACCAGCCACCGCACCAGCCGCGCGACGTCGTCCGGCGCGCCCCACCGGCCGAACGGCAGCGCCCCGACGACCTTGGCGGTCAGCTCCTCGTCGGCCCAGCCGGTGTCCACCGGCCCCGGGTTGACGGTGTTGACCGTGATGCCCCGGTCGGCGAGCGCGTCGGCGAGCGTCAGCGTCATCTGCTGGATCGCGCCCTTGCTGATCGCGTACGGGATCTCCCGCCGCATCGGCCCGAGATGCTGGCCCGAGGTGAACAGCACGATCCGCCCGCCCGGCCGCGCGTCGTCGTGCACGGCCGCGAACTCCTGCGCGAGCAGCGCGCTGGCCCGCGCGTTCACCGCCCAGCACATGTCCAGCTCGGCGGCCGTCAGCTCGCCGAGCCCCTGCAGCGAGCTGCGCGCGTGGTTCGCGACGAGGACGTCGATCGCGCCGAACGTCTCCACCGCGTACTGGACGACGCGTCCGGGCGTCTCGGGCGCGGCGAAGTCGGCCGCGAGGTAGGCCAGCCGGGGGCCGGTCCCGCCGAGCGCCTCCAGCACCCCGTCGATCCCGGCGGGATCGGAGCCCCACGGCTGCTCGTCGTCGTGCGGCGTCCACGACTGCACCAGCACGCTCGCGCCCGCCGCGAGCAGGTCCCGGGCGATCGCGAACCCGATCCCCGCCCGCCGTCCCGCCCCCGTCACCACCGCCACGCGCCCGGCGAGGGGCCCGTCACCGTTGCTCCCCATGCCGCCAGGTTAGGGCCAGGACCCACCGGACATTTGTGTCAGCGGCCATGGCGCGCGCGGCGTGCCCGTGTCAGAACGGATCCGTGAGCTCCCCCAGCTTGTCGGTGAGGCGGAGGTTGTGCGAGTAGTCGACCGGCACGGTGATGACCGAGACCGCGTCGTCGGCGAGCGCCTTGCGCAGCGTCGGCAGCAGTTCGCCCGCCGAGCCGACCCGGTAGCCGCGCGCGCCGAAGCTCTCGGCGTACTTCACGAAGTCGGGGTTGCCGAACTTCACGTGCGAGCTCGTCCCCATGTCGAGGTCCATCTTCCACTCGATCAGCCCGTAGGCGGAGTCGTCCCAGATCAGGACGGTGATCGGGATGTTCTCGCGGACGGCGGTCTCCAGCTCCTGCGAGTTCATCAGGAACGCGCCGTCGCCGGTCGCCGCGAGCACCCGCCGGTCGGGGCGGGCGAGCTTGGCGGCGATCGCGCCCGGCACCGCGAACCCCATGGACGACAGCCCGTTCGACACCAGCAGCGTGTTCGGCTCGTAGGTCGGGTACATGCGCGCCATCCACATCTTCACCGCGCCGGTGTCGGCGAGCACGATGTCGTCGCGTCCCATGGCGGCGCGGACGTCGGCGACGATGCGGCGCGGCGAGAGCGGGAACCCGTCCTCGACCGCGCCCTCGGCCAGCTCCTCGCTCATCAGCCGGCGGATCTCGCGGCCCGTCCCGTTGACGTCGAAGCGGCGGTGGACGGCCTCGGCGAGCGCGTGCAGCGAGCGCGAGAGGTCGCCCTGGATGCCGACCTCGACCGGGTAGTGGTCGTCGACCTCGGCGGGGAACTGGTGGATGTGGATGATCTTCTTGTCGGCGGCCGGGTTGATCTTGACCGGGTCGAACTCCTGGAGTTCGTAGCCCACGGCGATCAGCACGTCCGCCTCGTCGAAGCCGAAGTTCACGTAGTCGTGCCGCATGAACCCGACGGCGCCGAGCGCGTGCCGGTGGTCGTCGGGGAACACGCCCTTGCCGTTGAACGTGGTCGCGACCGGCAGCCCGAGCAGCTCGGAGAAGTGCACGAGCGCCTCGCCCGCGCCCGCGCGGGCCGCGCCGTGCCCGGCGAGGATGATCGGCTGCCGGGCGAGCGCGATCACGTCCGCCGCCCGCGCGATCTGGGACGCCGACGGCTCCTGCGGGCGGACGACGTTGACCTTCAGCGGCTTGAGGTCGGCGGCGACCTTCGCGGACTCCACGTCCTCGGGGATCGCCAGGTACACCGCGCCGGGACGCTCGGTCTGCGCCGTCTTGAACGCCTTGCGCACCATCTCGGGCAGCGCCTCGGCCGTCGGCGCCAGCTCCGACCACTTGGTGATCGGGCGGAACAGGGACACGAGGTCGACGATCTGGTGCGACTCCTTGTAGATCCGGTCCAGCCCCACCTGCGCGGAGATCGCGACGACCGGGGTGCTGTTGGTGGTCGCGTCCGCGACGCCGAGTTGCAGGTTGATCGCGCCGGGCCCGAGCGTGGCCGAGGCGACCCCCGCCCGGCCGGTCAGCCGCCCGTAGATCTCGGCCATGAACGCCGCGCCCTGCTCGTGCCGGACGAGCACGTACCGGATGGAGGACTCGTTCAGCGCGTGGACGAAGTGGATGTTCTCCTCACCCGGGATGCCGAAGACGTACTCGACCCCCTCCGCCTCCAGGGTCCTGACGAGCAGCCGGGCCGCGTCCTGCTGCTCCGGCGCGCCCTCCGGGCCGTCCGCTCCGGACGCGGAAACCCCTTCCCCTGCGGATCCGGCTTCCCCTACGGGCGTGGTCTCCCGTACGGACGCGGCTTGCTCAGCGGACATCGTGTGCCCATCTCCACTCTCTGATCGCTATCCGGGAAGCCGGGTTTCCCGCTCCCCAAAGGGTCAGCCCCCGGCCCGTCCCTCCCATTCCTCTCCGCACTGTGCGATCCCTCACGTGCCATTTCGAGCGGGCCGAAAAGGGGCGGGCAGGCCGAGGGGCCGCGGCGTACGCCGCGGCCCCTCGGGTCGTGCTCGCTGCTGCTATGCCTCCCGGAGCGAGGTGAGCAGGGTCCGCCAGGCGGCCTGCGTCAGCACCAGCGCGGGCCCGGCGGGGTCCTTGGAGTCGCGGACCGCGCGCAGGTCACTGGCCAGGGTGGCCACCTCGACGCACTGGTCTCCGCTGCCGCTGTGGGACGACTTGCGCCAGCACGCTCCGGTGAGTTCGCGCTGCAGGTTGGTCACGGGCTGCTCCTTGCTGCCTCGGCGATGAGGTGCGCGGAATCCTCGGGGGACAGGGCCTCCGCCTCGATCCGATCGAAGCGGTCCCTATGTTTTGCTATTTCCTCGGCGCTCTCAAGGTAAACGTCGCCCATGGTGCCCTCGACGTAGGCGATATCGGGGTCCGCGGCGTTCGGATACGACAATATGGTGAAACGTCCGTCAAGGCCCGCATGCTCCTGCGCTGTATAAGGAAGTACCTGAACGCACACGGATGGGCGAGTTTCCGCGGCCAGGTTGAGCGCCTCCAACTGGGCGCGCATGACCTCGGGCCCGCCGATCTGCCGGTGCAGCACCGACTCATCGAAGATCACGTGCAGCTTCGGCGCGTTCTCGCGGTCCAGCAGCGCCTGCCGGATCGTGCGCGCGGAGATCCGCCGCTCGATCTCCTCCTGCGCGGGCAGCAGCCGCCCGGCGGTGATGACGGCGCGGGAGTACTGCTCGATCTGGAGCAGCCCGTGGATGAGCTGCGGATCCCAGGTGCGGATGTGCGACGCCTCGTCCTCCAGCGCGACGTAGCTGCCGGTGAAGACGTCCTGGTACGCGGTCCACCAGCCGCGCTGGCCCGCCTGCCGGGCGAGCGTGATGAGCGCGTCCCTGGCCGGGCTCGGGACCCCGTACAGGTCGAGGATGTCGGCGATGTCGCCGGGACGCGGCCGGGTCTGGCTCGTCTCCAGCCGGGACACGGTGGCCCGCGACCAGTCGAGCCGGTCCGCGACCTCCTGCAGGGTCAGCCGCTGCTCCTCGCGCAGCTTTCGCAGTTCCCGGGCCAGCCGGCGGCCACGAACCGTTGGTCGGTAGGTCATGAGAGTGGAGTCTCCCCACTCTGGCGCCGCCCCACAACGCGAATGGCGAACCCGGAGCCCCGGGCAGAGCAATCTCCTCAAGGCGGTTGCGAACGTGAGATTCTCACGGGAGTCTGGACGCTGTGACCAACCGGGGACTTAAAGTAACCGACGAAGGTCGCGCGTTCCCGAGCGCGTAGACCACGGGAGGACCCGTGAAGACCTCGCCCGACATCACCGGCGGCACCATCCCCGCGGCGCCGCCGTCCCGGACGCCCGCCGGCGCGAGACCCGGCCGGGCGTGGGCGCTGCCCCGCGGCCCCGGCTGCGCCGGGCACGCGCGCCGCGTCCTCGCCGGCGCGCTCGCCGCGGTGGGCGCGACCCGCGACGTGGTCGCCGACGCCCGGCTCATGGTCAGCGAGCTGGCCACCAACGCCTACCAGCACGCCGGCGACCACGGCCCGCACGAGCTATGGCTCGACCACGACGGCCTGGGGGAGGCCCGCTGCGCGGTCTTCGACGCCTACGCCGAGGCGTTCTCCGCCGCCCCCGCCGACGCGTTCGCCGATCCCCTCACCGACCCGCTCTCCGACACGCGGCTGCCCGGCTACTCCTGGACGTCCGGCGACTGCGGGCGGGGGCTCAGCATCGTCCGGGAGCTGTCGGAGGGCCGCTGGGGCATGCAGCGGGCGCTGTCGCGGCTCGGGCCGCCCGTCCGGGGCAAGGCCGTCTGGTTCGCGGTGCCCGCGCGCGGCCCCGGCGGCCCGTCCCTCCTCGGCACCTGACCCGCGCGGGGGGCGCCCGGCGGGCGCGATCCGCTCGGGTGTGCGATCCTGTGCCTTGCGACGGAAGCGGAGGAACCCGGTGCGAATCCGGGGCTGTCCCGCAACTGTGACCAGGGGAGTTCCCCCTCGCTCGCGCCACGGCCGCCCTCCGGGACGGCTGGAAGGCCGAGGGGGAGCCGTGATCCGGGAGCCAGGAGACTCCGGCCGTCGGACAGGAACCGCCACGGGCGTGGACACCCGAGGAAAGGACGACCAGGCATGCCCCCTGCCGAAGCGACGCCGCCCCGCGAGCGCGGCCGCGCCGCGCGCTACCCCTTCTCCGCCGTGGTCGGAATGGCCGACCTCAAGCTCGCGCTGCTGATCAACGCCGTGTCCCCGGGCGTCGGCGGCGTGCTGGTGCGCGGTGAGAAGGGCACCGCCAAGTCGACGATCGTCCGCGCGCTGGCCGCGCTGCTGCCGCCGGTCGCGGTCGCCGACGGCTGCCGGTTCTCCTGCGACCCGCGGGCGTCCGATCCGGGCTGCCCCGACGCCCCGCACGGCGGCGCCGGGCGGGAGCGGGCGGCGCGGCTGGTCGAGCTGCCGGTGGGCGCCTCGGAGGACCGGCTCACCGGGTCGCTGGACATCGAGCGCGCGCTGACCGAGGGCGTGAAGGCGTTCGAGCCGGGCCTGCTCGCGGCGGCGCACCGGGGCGTCCTGTACGTGGACGAGGTCAACCTGCTGCACGACCACCTGGTCGACCTGCTGCTGGACGCGGCGGCGATGGGCGAGTCCCATGTGGAGCGCGAGGGCGTGTCGGTGCGGCACGCGGCGCGGTTCCTGCTGGTCGGGACCATGAACCCGGAGGAGGGCGAGCTGCGCCCGCAGCTCCTCGATCGGTTCGGGCTGACGGTCGAGGTGGCCGCGACCCGCGATCCCGCCGAGCGCGCGGAGGTCGTCCGGCGGCGGCTGCGCTTCGAGGACGACCCGGAGGGCTTCGCCGCGGGCTGGGCCGGGGAGGAGGCCGCGCTGGCCGGGCGGATCGCCGCCGCCCGCGACCGGCTGCCCGGCGTCGAGCTGACCGACACGGCGCTCCGCCAGATCACGGCGGTGTGCGCCTCGTTCGAGGTGGACGGGCTGCGCGCCGACCTGGTCACGGCGCGGGCGGCGATCGCGCTGGCCGCCTGGCACGGCCGGGCCGCGGTCGACGCCGACGACGTGCGCACCGCCGCGCGCCTCGCCTTGCCGCACCGCCGCCGCCGCGACCCGTTCGACGCGCCCGGCCTCGACCGGCAGAAGCTCGACGAGGTCCTGGACGAGCACGGCGACCCCGACCCCGACCCCGAGCCGCCTGACGACGGCCCCGACGGTCCCGACGGATCGGGTGGGCCTGACGGGCCGGGCGGGGGCGCGCCCGGGGACGACCTCCCCCAGGAAGGCGGGGAGCCGTCGGAGCCGTCGGAGCCGTCCGTGGGGAGCGGCCAGGGACGGTCGTCGGACACCGAGCCCGCCCCGGCCGACGCCGCATACAGACCCCGCCTGTTCACCGTGCCCGGCGTGGGCGCGGGCGCTCCGGGACGCCGCTCCAAGGCGCGCAGCCCGTACGGACGCGTGTCCGGTGCCCGTCCGGGAGCGCGCGGGCTGCACCTCACCGCGACGCTCCGGGCCGCCGCACCGCACCAGGTCGCGCGCGGGCGCGCCGGCCGGGGGCTGGTCGTGACCCCGGACGACCTGAGGGAGGCGGTCCGGGACGGCCGCGAGGGCAACCTCGTGCTGTTCGTCGTGGACGCGAGCGGGTCGATGGCGGCGCGCAAGCGGATGCGCGCGGTCAAGGGCGCGGTGCTCAGCCTGCTCCTGGACGCCTACCAGCGGCGCGACAAGGTCGGGCTCATCACGTTCCGGGGCGCGGACGCGGAGCTGGCGCTGCCGCCGACGTCCTCGGTCGAGGCCGGGGCGCGGCGGCTGGAGCGGCTGCCGACCGGCGGCCGGACGCCGCTGTCGGCCGGCCTGCTGCGCGCCGCCGAGGTGCTGCGGGTGGAGCGGCTGCGCGACCCGGCCCGCCGTCCGCTGCTGGTCGTGGTCACCGACGGGCGCGCCACGCACGGACCGGACCCGGCCAGGACCGCGGGCCTGCTCGCGGGCGCGCTCGGCGGCGGGGCGTCGGTCGTCGTCGACTGCGAGTCGGGGCCGGTGCGGCTCGGGCTCGCGGGCGCGCTCGGCGCGCGGCTCGGCGCGGAGGTCGTGCACCTCGACCGGCTGGGCGCGGACGCGCTCGCCGGGGTCGTCCGGGACGCGCGGAGCGTCGCGTGAGTGTCGCGTGATTGTCATGGGCCACCGGATGAAGGGCGGGGACTGAGATGCCGCAGGGCAAGCCGGAGTACGTGCCGAAGGACGGGATGACGACGCGGGAGCGCCGCAACCGTCCGCTGGTGATGGTCCACACGGGGCCGGGCAAGGGCAAGTCGACCGCCGCGTTCGGGCTCGCGCTGCGGGCGTGGAACCAGGGCTGGCCGATCGGGGTGTTCCAGTTCGTCAAGTCGGCGAAGTGGCGCATCGGCGAGGAGAACGCGCTGCTCGCGCTGGGCCGCCTGCACGCCGAGACCGGCGAGGGCGGGCCGGTGTTCTGGACGAAGATGGGCGAGGGCTGGTCGTGGATCCAGCGGCCCGGCGCCGAGGCCGACCACGAGGCCGACGCGCGCGAGGGCTGGGAGCAGATCAAGCGCGACCTCGCCGCCGAGACCTACCGCCTCTACGTCCTGGACGAGTTCACCTACCCGATGAAGTGGGGCTGGGTCGATGTCGAGGACGTCGTCGCCGCGCTCCGCGACCGGCCCGGCAACCAGCACGTCGTGATCACCGGCCGGGACGCCGACCCGAGGCTGGTGGAGTTCGCCGACCTCGTCACCGAGATGGGCAAGGTCCGGCACCCGATGGACCGGGGCCAGAAGGGCCAGAAGGGCATCGAGTGGTGATCGGGTGGTGAGCGCGGTCCCGCGCATCGTCGTCGCCGCGCCCTCGTCGGGGAGCGGCAAGACGACCGTGGCGACCGGGCTGATGGCCGCGTTCACCGCGCGCGGCCTCGCGGTGTCCCCGCACAAGGTGGGCCCGGACTACATCGACCCCGGGTACCACGCGCTCGCCACGGGCCGCCCCGGGCGCAACCTCGATCCGTGGCTGACGTCCGAGGAGCTGGTCGTCCCGCTGTTCCTGCACGGCGCGGCGGGCGCTGGCCTCGCGGTCGTCGAGGGCGTGATGGGCCTGTACGACGGCGCCGCCGGGCCGGCGACGTCGGGCTCGCCGGGCGGCGGGGACTACGCGTCCACCGCGCACGTCGCGACGCTGCTGGACGCCCCGGTCGTGCTGGTCGTGGACGCCTCGGCGGCGGCCGGGCGCTCGGTCGCGGCGCTCGTGCACGGGTTCCGCTCGTTCGGGACGGCCCGGGTCGGCGGCGTGATCCTCAACCGGCTCGGCTCGGACGGGCACGAGCGGATGTGCCGCGACGCCGTCGAGGAGCTCGGGCTGCCGGTGCTGGGCGCGCTGCGGCGGCACGGGGACGCGGCGACGCCGTCCCGGCACCTGGGGCTCGTCCCGGCCGCCGAGCGGAGGCCGGACGCGGTGGAGAGCGTCCGCCGGATGGGCGAGATGGTCGCCTCGTCCTGCGACCTGGACGCGGTGCTGGCGCTGGCCCGCGACGTCCCCGCGCTGAACGCCGAGCCCTGGGACCCGGCCGCGGAGGTGGACCCGCCGCCGAGCGAGAGGCCGCGGATCGCCGTCGCCGGTGGGCCCGCGTTCACCTTCGGCTACGCGGAGAACGAGGAGCTGCTGGACGCGGCGGGCGCCGACGTCGTCCGGTTCGATCCGCTGCGGGACGAGGCGCTCCCCGAGGGGACGCGCGGTGTCGTCATCGGCGGCGGGTTCCCCGAGGTGTACGCGGCGGAGCTGTCCGCGAACGAGCCGCTGCGCAGGGACCTGGCCGCGTTCGCGAAATCGTCGCGTCCCCTCTACGCGGAATGCGCGGGACTCCTCTACCTCGCCCAGGAACTGGACGGCGCGCCGATGTGCGGCGTCCTGGACGGGGTCAGGGCGACCATGGCCCCGCGCCTGACACTGGGCTATCGTGCCGCGGTGGCGGTGGCCGACTCGGTCGTCGCCCGGACGGGGGAGCGGCTGCGCGGCCACGAGTTCCACCGCACGGTCACGGAACCGGGCCACGGGGCGGCGCGGGACGGCGCCGCGGGGGAGTGGCGGGCGGCGTGGCAGTGGTCCACGTCCGGTCCGGAGGGTTTCGTGAAGGGCGAGTGTGTCGCGTCCTACCTGCATCTGCACTGGGCCGGGTCGCCGCGGCTCGCGAGCAGGATGGTGAGGGCCGGCGGAGGGGACCGTCAGTGAGGGCCTTCAAGGAGATCGAGCGCCTGGAGGGCGGGCGGCTCGTCCTACGCCCGTTCGGGCTCGACGACGCCGCCGACGTGATCGAGGTGATCCGCGACGGTGAGGACTTCCTCCCACCCAACTTCCCGACCGTGCTGGAGGCCGAGCCGATCGCCTGGTTCCTCCAGGAGGGCGTCCACAACGTGCAGCGCCTCGGGCTCGCCCTGCACCTCGCCGTGGCCGACCGGGAGTCGGGCCGCCTGCTCGGGACGATCGGGCTCTTCCGCGTCGACTGGAACCACCTCACCTGCGAGGTCGGCTACGGCGTCCGGCCGGGCGCACGCGGGAACGGCTACGCCACGGAGGCGCTGTCGCTCGTCTCCCGGTGGGCGCTGCGCGAATGCGGCCTGTTCCGGGTGGAGTTGCGTGCATTGGTCAGCAACCACGCCTCGATCCGTGTCGCGGAGAAGGGCGGCTACCGGCGCGAGGGGATAGCGCGGGGCGCCGAGCGCCGCCCCGACGGCGTGAACGAGGACATGGTCGTCTTCAGCATGCTCGCCACCGACCTGCTCCCGGGCCACCTCGGAAACCTCGTCGACCAGGGGGAGCGGCGGACATGACGGCGGCGGACGCGGCGTCGCGCGGCGAGACGACCCTGGTGCTGTACGGGGAGGGCGCGGGCGAGGCCGCCCGGCGGATGCTCCCGGCGCTTCCGGACGCCTGCTTCACCCCGGTGGACCTGGACGAGCTGACCGCCGCCGTCGAGCACGGCCTCGCCCAGGTCGTGCTGATCGCGGGCCTGGACGAGCAGGCCGCGCTCGCGCCCGCCGGCTCCGACGTCCTCGGCTCGATCACACGGGACATGGACGGCGGGCCCGCGCTGTCCGCCGAGGTCGCCGGTGCCCCCCGGCGCGCCTACGAGCTGTGGGAGGCGGCCGGGAAGCTCGGCCCCTGCGGCCGCGAGCTGTGCCGCCGCACCGCCGGTGAGCTGGAGCGGCGCGCCGCGCGGGCGGCGGGCTCGGCCGAGAGCCCGATCGCGGCGCAGGTCGTGCTGGTCGACTCCACCGGGCAGCGCATGGTCGGCATGTTCGGGCGGATGGCGCGATGACCCGCGCCGCCTTGGCGGGCCTGGCGTTCGCGCGGGCCGGGCTGTCGCCGGACGGCGCGCTCGTCGTGTCGGCGCACGAGCTGCGGCGGGCGGTGAACGTGTGCCGCGCCCACCCGAAGGTCGCGGTGCTGACGGGCCCCGGCGCGGGCCCGGCGGAACTCGGGCGCGCGCTGTTCCCGCAGACCCCGCGCGCGTTCGTCGTCTGCGAGGGCCTGGACGGGCCGGAGGAGCGCATCGTGCACGTCCGTCCGGCCGAGGCGACGACGCGGCCGTGGACGAACCCGGACGTGGTCCTCGTCCTGGACGACCGGCGTCCGCCGGAGGAAGCGGGCTGGATCTCCGGTGCGGCTCTGGGGCCGTCCGAGTGGGCCCTGCCGCGGGAGGCGTTCGGTGACGCGGCGGCCCTGGAACCGGGGATTCGCGCGTTCGTCCTGGCGAAACTGGGTCCGCGCCTGGGCGACATGGTCTGGGACGTGGGTTCCGGCGACGGTTCCGTGGGAATCGAGTGCGCGCGCTTCGGCGCCGCCGTGGTCGCCGTCGAACGCGACAAGGCCGGCTACGAGCGCGTGCGGGAGAACGTCCGCGCGCACGGGGTGAGGGTGGCGGTGTCGCGGGGAGAGGTGCCGTCCGTCCTCGACCATCTGCCGGAGCCGGACGCCGTGTTCGGCGGGCACGGCGGCCCCGAGACCCTCGCGGCCTGCGCCGGGCGGGCGCTGAGCCGGGTCGCCGCCGTCGCGTCGGACGAGGAGGCCCCCGCGATGCTGGAGGTCCTGACCGGGCAGGGGTTCACCGCCGGGGCGGTCGCGCTCCAGGCGACCCCGATGCCCGCGCCGGTGACGGTCGTCTGGGGGCGGCGCGGCGGGCCCGCCGCGCGGCCGCGCCCGTCCAGGGACGTCCGGCGGGTCGAGACGATCCCGATCGGGGACCTCGGGCCATGACGTGCGCGGTGGTGGGGGTCGGCGCGTCCAGCGGAGCCGGCGCCGCCGAGGTCGCCGAGCTGATCGGCGGCGTGCTGGACGAGGCGGGCCTGGAGCCGGGCGCGGTCTGGTGCGTGGCGACCGCCGAGGGCCGGGCCGCCGAGCCCGTCCTGCGCGCCGCCGCCGCACGGCGCGGGCTGCCCCTCGTCGCCTACCCCGTGGAGGTGCTGGCGCGGGTGGAGGTGCCTTCCCCGTCCGGCGCGGTGCGGGCGCGGACGGGCACCGCGAGCGTCGCGGAGGCCGCCGCCCTGCACGCCGCCCTGCACGCCGCCCTGAAGGCGCCCGGTTCGGGCGGGGGCGTCCGGCTCGTGGTGCGCAAGCGCAGATCGGCCCGCGCCACCGCGGCGGTCGCCAGGACCGCATCGATAGCCGAAATAGGCGGTCAGGCTCGACTATTTCTAGACAAGTCAGGCGGAGACTGTACAGGGGCGTGATGTCCGGCCCCGCATCCCCGGCGACAGCGAGGAACACCATGATCAGCCTGGAGGCTCAGTGAGCGTACGCCAGCCCCATCCGATCGAGCTCCGGTCGTATGAGATCCTGCGCTCCCGCGTGGACCTGTCCGCGCTGCCCCCGCTGTCGCGGGCCGTCGCCGAGCGCGTGATCCACGCCACCGGCGATCTGGCGTACGCCGACGACCTGGTCACCGAGGAGGAGTCGCTCCGGCAGGGCTGGGCCGCGCTGCGCACCGGGGCGCCGATCGTCACCGACGAGGGCATGGTCGCGGCCGGGATCAGCGCCCGCGAGACGCTCTGCCACGCCACCGACCCCGCCGCCGCCCGGATGGCGCGCGCCGCCGGCGTCACGCGCTCGGCCGCCGCCGTCCGGCTGTCCTACTCCGAGGTCGGGCCGGGCGCGGTGTGGGCGATCGGGTCGGCGCACGAGGCGATCACCGAGATCATCGAGCGGCGGGTGCGGCCCGCGCTGGTGGTGGGCGTCCCGGCGGGCTTCGTCGGCGCGTCCGAGGCCAAGGAGGCGCTGCGCGCCAGCGGGCTGCCGCAGCTCAGCAACGTCTCGGAGAAGGGCGGCTCGGTGGTCGCGGCGGCGGCGGTCAACGCGCTGCTCTACCACGAGCCGGCCGCCTCCTGACGGCCGCGGAGCACGGCATGCGAGAACGACGAGAACGACGGACGCGGGCGGACGACCGAGCAGGGGGTTCAGTGGTGAACGGGACCACGGGGCACGCCGAGGCGGCGGCGCCGGACGAGGTGGATCTGCGGCACCACGGCGACACGGAGGTCGGCGACGGGCTCGCCGACTTCGCCGTCAACGTGCGCACCGGGACGCCTCCGCCGTGGCTGGCCGAGCGGCTGCGCGCGTCCGTCGCGGGCCTGGCCGCCTACCCCGACCCGCGCCCCGCGCGCCGGGCGGTCGCGCGGCGGCACGCCAGGGCGGCGGAGGAGGTGCTGCTCACCTCGGGCGCCGCCGAGGCGTTCGTGCTGCTCGCGCGGGTCCTCGCCCCGCGCCGGGCGATCGTGGTGCACCCGCAGTTCACCGAGCCGGAGGCCGCTCTGCGGGCGGCCGGGCACCCGGTGGGGCGGGTCGTCCTCGGCAAGGACTTCACCCTCGACCCCGCCGCCGTCCCGGACGACGCCGACCTCGTCGTGGTCGGGAACCCGACCAACCCGACGTCCGTCCTGCACCCGGCCGGCGCGGTCGCGGCGCTGGCCAGGCCAGGCCGGACGGTCGTCGTCGACGAGGCGTTCATGGACTGCGTCCCGGGCGAGCCGGAGACGCTCGCCACGCGCCTGCCGCCCGGCGTCGCCGTGATCCGCAGCCTCACCAAGACGTGGGGGCTCGCCGGGCTGCGCGCCGGGTACGTCCTGGCCGCCCCCGGGCTGGTCGCGCGGCTGGCCGAGGCGCAGCCGCTCTGGGCCGTCTCCACGCCCGCGCTCGTGGCGATCGAGGCGTGCTCCGCGCCGGACGCGGTCGCCGAGGCGGAGCGGTGGGCCGTCCTGCTCGCGGCGGAACGGGACCGGCTCGCGGCGGAGTTCGCCGCGCGCGGGCTCTACGTCGTCCCGGAGGCGCGGGCGTCGTTCCTGTGCCTGCGCGTACCGGACGCCCTCGGTATCAGGGCGCTCCTGCGCCAGCGCGGCTACGCCGTCCGCCGGGGCGACACGTTCCCAGGGCTCGGCCCGGACTGGCTCCGGATAGCGGTCCGCGACCGCGCGTCCAACGACGCGCTCCTGGAGGTGCTCGGTGAACTGGGCATCTGACGACATGTCCGGCGACGTTTCCAGTGCGCCCTGGGACGAGGCCGACCGCGAGGCCGTCTACCGGGTCATCACCGAACGACGCGACATGCGCGAGGGCTTCCTCCCGGACCCCGTGGACGACGCCGTCCTCACGCGCGTCCTGGAGGCCGCCCACAGGGCCCCCTCGGTCGGGCTGACCCAGCCCTGGGACTTCCTCATCGTCCGGGACGAGGCCAAGCGGCGCCGCATCCGCGACCTCGCCGAGCGGCAGCGCGCCGTCTACGCGGCGAGCCTGCCGCCCGCGCGCGCCGCCGGCCTCGACCGACTCAAGGTGGAGGCCATCCGCGAGGCGCCCGTCAACATCGTCGTGACCTGCGACCCCACCCGGGGCGGCCGGAACCCGCTCGGACGCCACGTCCAGCCGAGGACGGCCCACTACTCGGTCGCCTGCGCCGTCGAGAACCTGTGGCTCGCGGCCCGCGCCGAGGGGCTCGGCGCCGGCTGGGTGAGCTTCTTCGACGAACGCGAACTGGCCGCCGAGCTGGGCCTCCCCGCCCATATCGAGATCATCGCCTACCTGTGCGTGGGACGCGTCGCCGCGTTCCCGCCCGCCCCCCTGCTCGCGCTCACCGGCTGGGCGCGGCGCCGCCCCCTCGCGTGGGCGGTGCACGACGAGGAGTACGGGCGGCGCGCGCTGCCCGGAGAGGACATCGTGAACCCGATCGAGCAGACCGTCGCCGCGATCCGCCCGCTGGACGAGGCCGCGATGCGCGACGCCCGCGACCACCAGGCCCGCCTCACCAAGCCGCCGGGGTCGCTCGGCGTGCTGGAGGAGCTGTCGGTCCGGCTCTGCGGACTGGCCGGGCGGTGCCCGCCGCCGCTCCCCGAACCCGCGTCGGTCGCGGTCTTCGCCGCCGACCACGGCGTCCACGCGCAGGGCGTGACCCCCTGGCCGCAGGAGGTCACCGCGCAGATGGTGGCCAACTTCCTGGCCGGGGGAGCGGTCGTCAACGCGTTCGCCGCGCAGGTCGGCGCCGAGGTCAGCGTCGTGGACGTCGGCGTCGCCGCCGCCCTCGACCCCGCGCCCGGCCTGCTGCCCCGCAAGATCGCCCCCGGCACCGCCGACATGACCCGCGGGCCCGCGATGACCATGGACGAGGCCCGCCGCGCCGTCGAGACCGGCATCGAGGTCGCCCGCGACCTGGTCTCCTCCGGGGCCCGCTGCCTGGTCACCGGCGACATGGGCATCGCCAACACCACCGCGTCCGCCGCGCTCGTCGCCGCGTTCACCGGACTGCCGCCCGAGCAGGTCACCGGGCGCGGCACCGGCATCGACGACGCCACCCACGCCCACAAGATCGAGATCGTCCGGGCGGCGCTGGACCGGCACGGCCTCCCGGGCCGCGCGGACCCGCTGGAGGTGCTCGCGGCGGTCGGCGGGCTGGAGCACGCCGCCATCGCCGGGTTCGTCCTCGGCGGGGCGGCGCTGCGGGTCCCCGTCGTCCTGGACGGGGTGATCGCCGGATCCGCCGCGCTCGCCGCCGCCGCGCTGTGCCCCGACGCGCTCGGCGCCTGCGTCGCCGGGCACCGCTCCGCCGAGCCGGGCCACACCGCCGCGATCGCCGCGCTGGGCCTGCGCCCCCTGGTCGACCTGGAGCTGCGGCTCGGCGAGGGGACCGGCGCCCTGCTGGCGTTGCCGCTGGTCCAGGGCGCCGTGCGGGTCCTGCACGAGGTCGCCACGTTCGACTCGGCCGGGGTCAGCGGCAAGGACGCCGGGCGGCGTAACGACGCGATCACGGAATGAGTCACGCTCGGCTATCGACTCGCCCGCGGACCTCTCCATGAGCTCGCCAACCCGAGTACCGTTGTTCCACAAAGACAGGCGCCGGTCACCGGCGCCCGCGAGAAACGACTCCGGACACCCGATCGAGAGATTCACCACGTGCCCCCGTACCTGCTAGGCCTGCGACTCGGCGGGCGACGCGTCCTCGTCGTCGGCGGGGGGCGGGTCGCCCAGCGCCGCGTGCCGGCCCTGCTGGCCGCCGGGGCGGCCGTGGTGCTCGTCTCCCCGCAGGTCACCGCCTCCCTCGAAGGGCTGATCGAGGCCGGGCGCCTGGAGTGGCGGCCCCGCCGCTACGAGCGCGGCGACTGCGCGGGCGCGTGGCTCGTCCAGGCCGTCACCGACGACGCCAAGGTCAACGCCGCCGTGGTCGCCGAGGCCGAGGCCGCCCGGATCTGGGCGGTGCGGGCCGACGACGCCGAGTCCTCCCCGGCCTGGACGCCCGCGAGCGGCCAGGCGGGCGACGCGACCGTCGGCGTCCTGCTCGGCGGCGACCCCCGGCGCGCCGCGGGCATCCGCGACGCCGTGGTCGACGGCCTGCGCTCGGGCGGCCTGGAGTCCCGGCACTCCCGGCGCAAGCCCGCCGGGGTCGCGCTCGTCGGCGGCGGACCGGGCGACCCCGGGCTGATCACCGTGCGCGGGCGGCAGCTGCTGGCGATGGCCGACGTCGTCGTCACCGACCGGCTCGCCCCGGGCTCGCTGCTGGACGAGCTGGCCGACGACGTCGAGGTCATCGACGCCGCCAAGATCCCCTACGGCCGCACCGTCACCCAGGAGCGCATCAACGACCACCTGGTCGAGCAGGCCGGGCAGGGCAAGTTCGTCGTGCGGCTCAAGGGCGGCGACCCCTTCGTGTTCGGCCGCGGCGGCGAGGAGGCCCTGCACTGCGCCCGGCACGGCATCCCGGTCATCGTCGTCCCCGGCATCACCAGCGCGGTCGCCGTGCCGTCCGCCGCCGGCATCCCGGTCACCCACCGCGGCGTCGCGCAGGAGTTCCACGTCGTCTCCGCGCACGTCCCGCCCGGCCACGCCGAGTCCACCGTCGACTGGGAGGCGCTCGGCCGCGCGAACGGCACCCTCGTCCTGCTCATGGCGGTCGAGCGGATGGCGCTCATCGCGGCCGCCCTCATGCGCTATGGTCGGTCGTCCGACACCCCGGTCGCCGTGATCCAGGACGGCACCCTCCCCGGCCAGCGGACGCTGACGGCGACGCTGGGCTCGGTGGCCGGGGAGATGGCCGCCGCGGGAGTCCGGCCCCCGGCGATCGTGGTCGTCGGCGACGTGGTCGGCGTGGCACGAGAGATCGAACTGATTCGAGCCGACATGGGACGGGATCCGTGACACCCCCGGCAGAGCAGAGCGCGGTTCACGACGAGGAGGCGGGCACCGGCCCCGGACGCGCGGGCGAGACCCCGGGCACGTCCGGCGGCGCGTCGGCGCCCGCACCCGCCGTGCCCGCCGAGGACGCGGCGTCCCCGGCCGAGACCGAGACGCCCGAACCCGCCAAGCCCGCTTCGGGCAAGGGACGGTCGCGCAGAGGCCGCCGCCGCTCCACGAAGGGCGCGCCCGCACCGTCCAAGAAGGCGACACCCGCTCCCGAGGAACCGCAGGCGGAGCAGCCCGCGGAGGTCGTGGAGGTCGTGGAGGTCGTGGAGGCCCCCGCGGCCGAGCCCGCCGAGGCCGCGCCCCAGCCCAAGGGCCTGCGCGGTGACGCCTCCAGGGCGTCCGGCGGCACCCGCACCGCGCCCCGCACCGGCGGCGGGACCGCGCGCCAGGGCGAGCTGATCCGCGCGCTCACCCTGCTCCGCGACCAGCTCGGCACGTTCGATTTCGTCCTGGACGTCCCGGACGTCGAGGAGGCCCGCGAGGCCCGCACCGAGCTGCGCAACCAGCTCGACGACTACGTCCTGCCGCGCGTCCAGGCGGCGGGCACCCCGCTGCTCGTGGTCCTCGGCGGATCCACCGGCGCGGGCAAGTCGACGCTGGTCAACACCCTCGTCGGCGCCCGCGTCAGCGCCACCGGCGTGCTGCGCCCGACCACCAGCAGCCCGATCCTCGTCTGCCACCCCGACCACGTCGCCTGGTTCATGGAGGGGCCGATGCTGCCCGGCATGGGCCGGGTGCGCGGACCCGCGCCCGACGCCATCGCCGGCGACCAGCTCGTCATCATCGCGAGCGAGGCGCTGCCGCCCGGCCTCGCGCTGCTCGACAGCCCCGACTTCGACTCGGTCTTCGAGGACCACTACGAGTTCGCGACCAAGCTGATGGCCGCCGCCGACCTGTGGCTGTGCGTCACCACCGCCGCCCGGTACGCCGACGCCCAGGTATGGCAGATGCTCCAGCGCGCCAAGGAGAACGGCGCCACGATCGGCGTCGTGCTCTCCCGCATCCCGCAGAGCGAGGGGCGCGGCGACCGCTCCGGCGAGACCGGCTGGGGCGGCGCCGAGGTCGCCGAGCACTTCGGCGAGATGCTGGACGAGCACGAGGTCGGCGACGCGCGGCGCTTCACCGTCCCCGAGACCCGGATCGAGGAGAGCCGCCTCCCCGAGGACGTCGTCGCGGACATCCGCGCCTGGCTCGTCGGCGTCGCCGAGGACACCGACGGGCGCGAGATCGTCGTCAGCGACACCCTCGCCGCCGTCCTGGACAGCTTCCGCACCCGCGTCCCCGAACTGGCGCGGCACGTCGAGGCGCAGGTCGCCCAGCGGGCCGAGCTGGCCCAGCAGGTCGAGGGCGCCTACGCCACCGTCCTCGCCGAACTCGACGAGGCCACCCGCAACGGCTCCCTCCTGCGCGGCGAGGTCCTCGCCCGCTGGCAGGAGTTCGCCGGGACCGGCGACCTGCTGCGCGCCCTGCACGTCCAGCGGCCGCGCCGGGGACGCTCGGCCGGTCGCCGCCACCGCAGCCCCGCCCGCGTCCGCGCGCTGAAGTCCGCGCTGCGCGACGCCCTCGAATCGCTGATCATGTCGTCCGCCGAGCACGGCGCCGAGGAGGTCCTCGCCCGCTGGCGGGCGCACCCGGCGGGCGGCCACGTCATGTCCGGCCCGGCCGCGACGCTCGGCGGCGTCTCCCCGGAGCTGTCGCGCCGCGCCACCCGCGCCGTCAGCTCCTGGCAGGACCACGTCCAGGAGCTGATCCGCACCGAGGGCGTGACCAAGCGCTCGGTCGCCAAGCTGGTCTCCTTCGACACCGAGGCGGTCTCGCTCGTCCTGATGATCGGCCTGCTCGGCTACGGCACCTCCGAGGTCGCGGTCGAGGGCGGCAACAGCGCCGTCCCGCAGCGGCTCCTGAAGGCCCTGTTCGGCGCCGAGTCGCTGCGCGGCATGGGCGCCAAGGCCCGCGCCGACCTGCGCAGCCGCATCGGAATGCTGTTCGACGAGGAGGCGATCAGATACGGGCAGGCGCTCGACGCCGCCGGAATCCCCGACGAGACCGTCCCCGTCCAGCTGTACCAGGCCACCTACAATCTTGAGGTTGCCCGATGACCACCTCGGCCATCCCCGCGAGCTCGCTCGGCACCCCGGTCTACCCGCCGCCGGCCCCGCCCGAGCCCACCCCGCTGCCCGAGCGGCTCGACGGCCTCGACCGGCTCGTCCAGGCCGGGACGGGACGCCTCGACCAGCCGCTCCTCGACGACGCCGGCGCCCTGCTCGACCGCGCCGGGCAGCGGCTGCGGCTGTCGGGCGACCACACGGTCGTGACGCTCGCGGGCGGGACGGGCAGCGGCAAGTCCTCGCTGTTCAACGCCATCTGCGGCCTCGAACTCTCGCCCACCGGCATCCGCCGCCCGATGACCTCGCAGGCCCACGCCTGCGTCTGGGGGCTGGACGGCGCCGGGCCGCTCCTGGACTGGCTCGACGTCGACAAGCGCCACCGCTACGCCCGCGCCAGCGCGCTCGACCTCGAACGCCCCGACACCTCCCTCCAGGGCCTCGTCCTGCTCGACCTACCCGACCACGACTCCATCCAGGCCCTGCACCGCGCCGAGGTCGACCGGTTCGTCACCATCGCCGACCTCCTCGTCTGGGTCGTGGACCCGCAGAAGTACGCCGACGCCGCCCTGCACCGCAACTACATCGTCCCGTTCGCCCGGCACGCGGGCGTCACGCTGATCGTCCTCAACCAGGTCGACCGCCTCGGCCCCGACGAGATCGACGACTGCGTCGCCGACCTGCGCCGCCTGCTGGAGGCCGAGGGCCTCGCCCACCCGCGCATCGTCACCACGTCCGCGGTCAGCGACGAGGGCGTCACCGGCTTCCGCGACATCCTCGTCGACACCGTCGCCGCCCGCCGCGCCCGCGGCGAGCGCCTGTCCGCCGACATCGACAAGGTCGCCGAGCGCTTCGCCGTCCACCGCTACACCGCCGACCCGCCCACCACCGTCGAGGACGACCGCCGCCAGGACCTCGTCCAGGCCCTCACCGACGCCGCCGGCGCCACCGCCGTCGCCGACGCCATGGAGAGCGCCTACGAACTGCGCGCCGCCGACTTCGTCGGCTGGCCGGTCACCGCCCTCATCACCCGCCTCCGCTCCGACCCGCTCCGCCGCATGCGCCTCACCGAACTGCGCGAGGAGCTCCGCGACGCCTTCACCGGCCCCATCGGCGCCCAGCAGGGCGACGTCGACAACGCCCTGCACACCGTCACCGCGGGCGTGGCCGCCGAACTCCCGCCCCCCTGGGCCCGCTCCGTCCGCGCCGCCGCCCGCACCCACGCCGTCGAGATCCCCGAGGCCCTCGGCGAGTCCCTCAAGGACGCCCTGCCCAGCTTCAACCAGGTGCCCCGCTGGTGGTGGCTGATCAAGACCTGGCAGTACTTCCTCATCCTGGTCGCCGTCCTGAGCGTCGCCTGGATCGGCCTCCTCGTCGCCTACGGGCTCCTGGACGCGGGCCAGAACCCGCCCGACCTCGTCGGCGAGGCGGGCCTCATCCCCTACGTCGCCGTCCTGGCCGTCTGCACCCTCGGCATGGGCCTGCTCACCGCGTCCGCCTGCCGGAACCTGGTGGCCCTCTCGTCCGCCAAACACGGCGACAAGATGGAGGAGCACATGCGCGAGGGCATCGAACGCGTGGCCGACGAGAAGGTCATCACCCCCATCACCGCGGAACTGGAGCGCTACGCCCGCTACCGCGAAGACGTGACCAAGGCGCTAGGCGACTGACACCAAACGCGCGATCTCCCCGAGCCCCCCACCCAGGCCAAAGACCACGCCCACCAGACCCCGAAGCTCAGAGCCTCCCGCCCGCCCGGTTATCCACAATCGCCACCACCCCTTCCGCCCCCTCCCACTCCTCAGCCACCGTTGTACTCATCACTCAGAGCAACAACGGAGGAACCCATGAACGAAGCGCACATCACGATCATCGGCTGGATCGCCGCCGAGCCCTACTACACCGTGACGACCAACGGCACTTCGTTCCTGTCGATCAGGGTGGGCTGCACGCCGCGCCGCTACGACCGCGAGACCGGCCAGTGGCAGGACGTCGACACCCTGTTCGTCACCGTCAACTGCTGGCGCGGCCTGGCGGACAACGTCAACGCCTCCGAGTTCCAGCGCGGGCACCCCGTCCTGGTCACCGGCCGCCTCCGCATCCGCCAGTACGAACGCGACGGCCAGTGGCGCTTCTCCGCAGAGATCGAGGCCACCACCGTCGGCCACGACCTGAGCCGGGGCACCGCCGACTTCCGTCCCGTCCAGCGCGGCGGAGCGCTGACCGAGGAAGACCGCCAGCAGGCCCGAGAAGTGGCCGACCAGTGGGCCTTGACACCCGTCACCGAAAGCGAAACAGAGAAAGCGGCCTGAACCCCCGCCCACAACCCCCACACAAGAAAGCCACCCGAACCAACCCAGCACCCAAAACCCAGCCTCGCCACGACCATGGTTCAGGCCCCCCTTGGACCGGGCCCGTTAGGCCAGGTCCAACGAGCCAGTAAGGCCCACGAGCCCCATCGAAGCCGTCAGATTCTCACGGCCCTCCGGCCCCCAAGGTCGGGTTCGTAAGGCCGTGAGGCCAGGCCCGTCAGGCGCATGAGACCCATCGGGGCGGTCAGGTTCTCGCGGTCTTCTAGGCCCATGAGGTCGGATTTGTGAGGCCGTGAGTCCGGGTCCGTCGGGCTGATGGGGCCAGTCGGGGGGTCGTCAAGGTCCTCACGGCCTTCCGGGCCCAGGAGGCCGGGGCGTAGGAGGCTGTGAGGCCAGGTCTCTTCGGGCCGAATAGGCCCGTCAGGCGTATGAGGCCTGTCGGGGTGGTCAGGTTCTCGCGGTCTTCTGGGTCCATGAGGCTGGGCTTGTGAGGCTGTGAGTTCGGGCCCGTCGGGTTGGTGAGGCCGGTCGGGGCGGTCAGGTCCTCACGGCCTTCTGGGCCCAGGAGGCCGGGGCGTAGGAGGCTGTGAGGCCAGGTCCCTCGGGCCGAATAGGCCCGTCAGGCGTATGGGACTCGTCGGGGCGGTCAGGTTCTCGCGGTCTTCTAGGCCCATAAGGTCGGGTTTGTGAGGCCGTGAGGCCAGGTCCGTCGGGCCGATGAGGCCCGTCAGGCGCATGAGACCCGTCCGGGCCGTCAGGTTCTCATCGCCTGACGGGCTCGTGAGGCCAGGCCGTCAGACATGTGAGGCCAGGGCTGGAGAGGCCAGGCCTTCAGGGAAGTCAGGTCGGGCCCGCCTGGGCAAGCCCATCAGGCGGGGCCCTGAGGCCAGGGCCGTCGGGGACGTTAGGCGGGGACGGTCAGGTGGGGTCCGTCAGGTGGGGCCCGTCAGGTGGGCCCCACCTGACGGGGGCCGCCAGGTGGGCTCCGAAGCATTCCCATAGATCGATCGGCGAAGGGAGGGGAGGCGGTACCAGCGGGCCCTGAGGCGGCGGCTCGCGCGGACAGGGGCTGGGCATGCGACACCCCGTGCACCTGCCCTAGACACCTGCACTAGGCACCCGCCATGGCGCCCAGTGGCGACCGTCACCGGCACGTCCGCCACGGTCGGCGGGCTGGCGAAGGCGCTGCCCGCGGCGGCGGCGACCAGCTCGCCCGCCGACCGCGCGGCCCCGCCCGGCGGCGTCGAAGCACCGGCGCCGCGAGTGCCGCGTCGCGACGCTGGTCCCGGGATGCCGGCGCTGGCGATGCGGCGGCTCGGTGACAACAGGGCCTCGCCCAGGTGCCGAAGTTCTACCGTCCGGACGCCCAGAACAAGAACGAGCTGCCCGAATCCGCCTCGACTGGATCATGGGCCCCGAGTGGCCATGACAGGTACGAATCCGGCGAAATCCGCGCATGAAGGCAACCCCTTACTGCGCGCCAAGCCGTCGAAGCCCGGTCCTAACAAGCCCCTTGGCCTGGAGGAGGTTGCCTGAACGGTCACCCTCATGTGCGCTCTCGAACGTACTGGTTTCCTGCCCACTCCGCACACGTCGCAACTATTGTGTTACACAACGTGATGCGCGTAAGGGGGAAGGATGACGGCAGTGCAGTCGTCCGCCGAGGACCGTGGTGGGGAACTGGCCCACAGGCCCCGGCGCCGTACGTTCCCAGGGCGCAGGTCCCTGCTCATGATCTACGTGCCGGCCGTGGTCGCCGTCCACGCGGGGCTGATCATCGCTGGGCTCGTCACCACTTCTCCGGAGGTCGATGACTTACTGACGTTCGTTGCGCTGCTGGCCTGCGGTGCGGTGTGCATCGAGGCGACGCGGCGGCTGGGCATTCCGGCTGGTGTCGGCCGTGACCTGCTGTCGGCCTGGTGGCTGCCGGTGGCGCTGCTGCTGCCCCCGTTGTACGCGCTGCTGATGCCGATTCCGCTCCAGGCGCTGTTGCAGTTCCGCGTGCTCCGGACGCTCGTCCACCGCCGGGTGCTCGTCGCCTCGGCGCTCGGCATCGCGGGGGCGTGTGCGTCGGTGGTGTTCCACCTCGTCGTGAAGGATCCGCTGGACGCGGCGCCGGGCTGGGTCGTGGACGTCTACCCCGGAGTGCCGGCGGCGGTCGGCTGCGCGGCCCTGTTCACGGTGGTGAACACGGTGCTGGTGGCGGTTGCCGCACATGCCGCCAACCCGGAGAGCCGCTGGCGGGACGTCCTGTGGACACGCGAGAGCCTGCTGCTGGACGTGGTGGACCTGTGCGTCGGCATCCTCGTGGCGATCACGAGTTCGCTGACACTGGGCCTTCTCCTCCTGGCGCTGCCGCCCGTGATGCTGCTGCAACGCAGCCTGATGCACCAGCAACTCCAGGCCGCCGCGAGGACGGACGCCAAGACCGGCCTGCTCAACGCGGCGGCCTGGCAACGGGAGGCCGCCACGGAACTGGCCCGAGCGCTGCGCACCCACGACCCCCTCGCGGTGCTGCTGATCGACATCGACCACTTCAAGCGCGTGAACGACACCCACGGACACCTGATCGGCGACGAGGTGCTGGTCGGCGTGGCCAACACACTGGACCACCAGCTACGCGACTACGACCTGGTCGGACGGTTCGGAGGAGAGGAGTTCGTCGCCCTGCTACCGGGCACCGACACCGTCGAGGCATGCCGGGTGGCCGAACGCCTCCGTGGCCGGGTGCGCAGGCTGGCCGTGCCCACCGAGGATGGAACGGTCGTCGTCACGGTGTCCATCGGCGTCTCCCTGTACCGGACGCACGGAGAAGACCTCATAGAACTCATGGCCGCCGCCGACCTGGCGCTCTACCGAGCGAAGGCGTCCGGCCGCGACCGCGTCTGTCTCCCCGCCCTGGAGGGCCCCAAGGCACCCGGCAAGTAACCCCCCGATAACCACCCCCGGCATCAGCCGCAACGACCAAGCAGCGCAACCCAACCCCACCCGCCCCCCTCCACAACTCGACCCCCGACAACCATTACGCCCCCGACCACAACTGCTATCCGATAACCAACTACTCTCCTCGGCTTCTGCGAGCTAAGGCACTCCACCCTGGCGGTCCTAGCGACTGCCGTACGACCCGTACGACCCCAGTCCCCAGGGAGATGGCCGTGGCTGTGGCCACTGAACGCCGCGGCCCGGCCATCACCGAGGGACAACCCGAAGTTGGCCGGCCCCCAAGCAGCTGCGCTCAGCCCACCCCGCACCCTGACCAGACAATCGCGCCCTGGGCACAGACGCGACACAGGCTGCAAGCAGCCCCACGACCCGAGCGCCCACGCGGGTCCCCACGGCGGGTCCCCCACAGCGGGTCCCCCCACCGGCGGGGGCCTATGGCGGGTCCCCCCACCGACGGGCGCCTGTGGCGGGTGCCCCATGGCCGGGCCTCGCGGCGGGTCCCCTCCACGGTGGGCGCTGCCACGGCGGGTCCTCTTCACGGCGGGTGCTCCCACGGTGGGCGCTCTCACGGCGGGCCTCCACGGCGGGTCCCCCCCGACGGGCGCCTGTGGCGGGTGCCCCACGGCCGGGTCTCGCGGCGGGTCCTCTCCATGGCGGGTCCTCTCCATGGCGGGTGCTCTCACGGCGGGTCCTCTCCACGGTGGGCGCTCTCACGGCGGGCGCTCCCACAGTGGGCGCTTCTATGGCGGGGCGCTCCCCATGACAGAGCGCTTCCATGGTGGGTAGGTGCCCTCGTAGTCGGTGTGCCCCCACGGTGCCCTTGAGGTGATTCGCAGCCGCCTGAAGGGCGCGGCCGGTCCCTTCGCTGGGCGCCGGGTGAACGGCGGCACCGCGCAGCTCACGCAGGTCACGCGGCTCACGGGGCTCACGGGGCGCATGCCGGGGCGCTGGACGGGCTGCGCCTGGTCTGCGCGGGTTGAGTAGCCCGGCAGGGAAAGAGACGGCGAATGGCCTGGGCGGCCGGGTGCCCCTCGCTGAGCTGCGGCACTTGCCGCGCGGGTGGGGCGTTGCTGGACGTCGGAGCTGTCGAGCTTGGATAGTCCGAGGTGCGGTCCTCGCTGCGTGATGTGGGACGCGTTTGCTGGACGTCGCAGTCGTCCGCTCCGGGCGGTTCTCGCGGCGGCACTTGCTGGCGCCCCTGCGCTGGGGCCCCGGCCCCGGGCACCACATCCGCCGCGCGCCGCACCCCGTTTACCGCCGGGGACGGCCCCGGACTGGCGGAGCGGGTGCGGGTGCCGGGTCTTCGACCCGCGTCACCTGAGAGCGGCTCGGTGCAGGTGGGGCTGTGGGGGCGTTATGAGTGTGTCGGGCTCGGTTGCCTGCCACGTTCTGTGGTTTTAGCTGGTTGGCGTCGCGACTCGCCGGGAGGGGGTGTGTGGGGTGGGCTAATTCGGTTGTTCGGTGTTCTGGTGCGGCATTACGTTGCCGAAGTGGACCTCTTCTCACGTTCTTGGACGGCATTGCGCGCGGCGGTCGACGACCTTTCCGGGGAGGACTGGGAGCGGCCGTCCGGCTGTTCCGGGTGGCTTGTGCGGGACCTGGTGTGCCACCTGATCATCGACGCGCAGGACGTCCTGATCACGCTGGTCACCCCCACCGACGCCGAGCCGACCGTGGACGCGGCCACCTACTGGGACCTCGTCGATCCTCCGACCGGTGAGGACCCGCTGGACGCGCTGATCCCCCGGCTGGCCGCCGCCTACGGCGAGCCGAGGTGGCTCAAGTTCCACTTCGACGACATCGGCTCCGCCGCCGGACGTGCCGCCGACCTCGCCGATCCAGAAGTCCGCGTCAGCACCCAGGACAAGGTGCTGACGACCGGGGACTACCTGTCCGCCTACGTCATGGAATGGACGCTGCACCACCTCGACCTGATCGTGAACCTTCCCTCGGCAGCCGAACCGCCCGCCGAGACCCTCGCCGCCGCTCGCGCGTCCCTGGAGAAGATCGCCGGAGTGTCCATTCCGGCGACGTTCTCCGACACCGACGCCCTGCGGATCGGGACCGGGCGCCGTCCGCCGACGGAGGAGGAGAAGGCCGCGCTCGGCGAGCTGGCCGCGCGGATTCCCTTCGTGCTGGGCTGACGTGCCCGGCCGCGCTCGTCCCGTCCGGGAGTTCGGTGCCGCTGTGTGGGTGCCCCAACGATGTTCCGGGCCGGGACGACGGCGCTGGGTCCGGTTCGCGGGCGGCCGTTCCTTCGCCCCGCGCCGCTGTTCGATGCGGTGCGGGGTGAGCCGCCAGCGAGTTGCCGCCGAGGGTCCTCCGCTGCGCCTGGGTGGGGGCGGGGGCCTGTGGTGGGGGTGGGATTTGCGGGGTGGTCGGCTGAGGGGACGTCGTGGCGGGTGGGGAGGGGAACTGCGGCGAAACGGTGCCGTGGACCCCCTACCCTTGTGAATATGGCCGAGTACATCTACACGATGCAGCGCGTGCGCAAGGCACATGGAGACAAGGTCGTCCTGGACGACGTCACCCTGCACTTTCTGCCGGGCGCCAAGATCGGCGTCCTGGGGCCGAACGGCACCGGTAAGTCGACGCTGCTGCGGATGATGGCCGGTCTGGAGCAGCCGTCCAACGGCGACGCGCGGCTGATGCCGGGCTTCACCGTCGGGATGCTGCAGCAGGAGCCGCCGCTGAACGAGGAGAAGACCGTCCTCGGGAACGTGGAGGAGGGCGTCGCCGAGACCAAGGCGATGGTCGACCGGTTCAACGAGATCGCCGAGAAGATGGCGACGGACTACTCCGACGAGCTGATGGAGGAGATGGGCAAGCTGCAGGAGCAGCTCGACCATCGCAACGCCTGGGACCTCCAGAGCCAGCTCGAACAGGCGATGGACGCGCTGCGCTGCCCTCCGGGCGACGCCGAGGTGACCAAGCTGTCGGGGGGTGAGCGCCGGCGGGTCGCGCTGTGCAAGCTGCTGCTGGAGGCGCCCGACCTGCTGCTGCTGGACGAGCCCACCAACCACCTGGACGCCGAGAGCGTGCAGTGGCTGGAGCAGTTCCTCGCCAAGTACGAGGGGACCGTCCTGGCCGTCACCCACGACCGGTACTTCCTCGACAACGTGGCCACCTGGATCCTGGAGCTGGACCGGGGCCGCTGCTTTCCTTACGAGGGTAACTACTCCACCTACCTAGAGAAGAAGGCCGACCGGCTGAAGGTCGAGGGCAACAAGGACGCCAAGCGCAAGAAGCGCCTCCAGGACGAGCTGGAGTGGGTCCGGTCGAACCCCAAGGCGCGGCAGACCAAGTCCAAGGCCCGCCTGGAGCGGTACGAGGAGATGGCGGCGGAGGCCGCCAAGACCCGCAAGCTGGACTTCGAGGAGATCCAGATCCCGCCGGGCCCGCGCCTGGGCAACACGGTGATCGTGGCCGACAAGCTGACCAAGGGCTTCGACGACCGCCTTCTGATGGACGACCTGTCCTTCAACCTGCCGCCGAACGGCATCGTCGGCGTGATCGGTCCGAACGGCGTCGGCAAGACCACGCTGTTCCGGATGATCGTCGGCGAGGAGCAGCCGGACGGCGGTGAGCTGCGGCTCGGCGAGACCGTGCAGGTCTCCTACGTCGACCAGGGACGCGGCGGCATCGACCCGAAGAAGACGGTCTGGCAGGTCGTGTCGGACGGGCTCGACCACATCAACGTGGGCCAGGTCGAGATGCCCTCCCGCGCCTATGTCGCGGCGTTCGGGTTCAAGGGGCCCGACCAGCAGAAGCCGTCCGGGGTGCTGTCGGGCGGCGAGCGCAACCGGCTCAACCTGGCGATGACGCTCAAGCAGGGCGGCAATGTCCTGCTGCTGGACGAGCCCACCAACGACCTCGACACCGAGACCCTGTCGAGCCTGGAGAACGCCCTGCTGGAGTTCCCCGGCTGCGCCGTGATCACCTCGCACGACCGGTGGTTCCTCGACCGGATCGCCACGCACATCCTCGCGTGGGAGGAGGGCTCGAACTGGTTCTGGTTCGAGGGCAACTTCGCCGACTACGAGAAGAACAAGATCGAGCGTCTCGGCGCCGACGCCGCCCGTCCGCACCGGGTCACGCACCGCAAGCTCACCCGCGACTAGTCCGCCTCGGACGGCCGTGGGTCCACCCCCCGGGGGTGACCCCGCCGGGGTGGTGGTGGTGGGGGGGGGGGGGTTTTCGCGGGGGGTAACGGGGGGGGGCGGGGGTCCCCCCCGGGCCCGCCGCCGTCGTGGTTCGTTCCGGCCTCAGTTGAGCTGGACGGTTCCGGTCACGTCGGCCGCCAGCCGGAGCTGGTCGCCGTCGCGCAGGGGCGCCTCCACGCCGCGGGGGAGGCGCTCGCCGTTGACGAACGTCCCGTTGGTGGAGCCCTCGTCGCGGACCCAGGCGGTGCCGGACGGGTCGAGCCAGACCGTCGAGTGGCGCCGCGACACGTTGTCGTACTGCGTGAACGTGGCCGCCACGGGCGACTGGCCCGCGTCCCGGCCGAGCACGAGGTGCTGCCCCACCGAGACCTTCAGCTCGCCCGTCGGGAACTGGACCCGCAGGACCGGCGTCCCCTTCTGCGGCAGCGGGCGCAGGCACGTGTCGCACTGCGCGGCGCCCGGGTTGGTCAGGACGGCCTCGCAGTACGGGCACATGAACGCCGTGCTGTCGCTCGGCGGCTGCGGCCGCGACTGCATCGGTGCCTGCGGCTCGTGCTGGTGCGACGGCGGGGCCCCGAACTGGTGGTCGCCGGGACCCCCGGGCCCGCCCGGACCACCGGGCCCGCCGGGGCCGGGCTGCGGCTGGCCGTACTGGTCCGGCGGCGCGTACTGGTGCTGCTCGGGCTGCTGCTGGTACTGGTCGGGCGCCTGCTGCTGCGGCATGCCCCACTGGTCGGGCTGCTGCTGCCCCGGGGCCTGCTGGCCGGGGGGCGGCGAGGACCACGGGTCCGCCGAGGGCTGCTGCTGGTGCTGCGCGGGCTGCCCGCCCTGCGGCCCCCCGTACTGGCCGCCCTGCTGGCCCGCGTGCTGGCCGTAGTCAGGTTGCCCGTAGTCGGGTTGCCCGTAGTCGGGCTGGCCGTAGTCCGGTTGGGCCTGCTGCTGCGGCTGGCCGTAGTCGGGCGGGCCCTGCTGCTGCGGAGGACCCTGCTGCATGGGCGAACCCCACGGGTCCTGCTGCTGTTGCTGCTGCCCTTGCTGGGCCCACGGGTCGGGCTGGGACATCGGCTGGCTCTGCTGCGGCTGCCCGTAGTCGGGCGGTGCCTGCTGCTGGGGCGCCTGCTGCTGGTAGGGGTCGTGCGAGTGCTGGGGAGGCTGGTACGGCTGCCCGTGCTGCGGCGCCCCATGCTGCGGGGCGCCGTGCTGGGGAGCCCCGTGCTGGGGCGCGCCCTGGGGGCCGCCGTACTGCGGGGCCCCCTGCTGAGGCGCGCCGTACTGCGGGGCGCCGTGCTGGGGAGCGCCGTGCTGGGGAGCCCCGTGCTGGGGGGCGCCGTGCTGAGGGCCGCCGTGCTGGCCGTACCCGCCCTGGGCGTGCTGCCCGTGCTGCTGGCCGGCCCCGGCGCGCGCCAGGTTGGCCCCGCAGCTCAGGCAGAGCAGATCGCCCGGCTGGAACGGTTCGTCACAGATAGGACAGTTCAAGGTCGCCATGACACTTCCCCCGCGCGCACCCCGGCGCGTTCGAGCCTCGACGTGAGGTGCTCCATGTCACCCCTTCGCGGGATCCCGATGTAGTACACCCGCCTTCCCTCCGGCCCCTCGTCCACGGACACCTGAACCCGGGGCCCTGCCTCGTCCCTAGTCTCTCCGATACCGGCCAGTGCCCCGTACCGCTCGCGTCCCAGCGGGGACAACGGCACGACGCGCTGGTTCGCCGACCCCCTCCAGAGTAGAGAGCCACTCTCGGAGTGTCGTCCTCCCGGGTTGAGCCGGTCGACGTACGGCCCCGTGATCACGGCGTCACACATGCCGAGGATCTCCCGCGTCGCCGCGCTCCGCGAGAGCCGAGAGTAGACATATCCGCTGTAGACCAATATGTCCAACCCAATCGTCTCATGATGATGGTCGTCCCGCCACGCGCGGACGCCGCGCAGCAGCGCCGCCAGCGCGGACGGCTGCTGGAACGGCTCGCCCCCCGAGATCGTCACGCCGTCGACCGGTCCGGGCAGTGATCTCAGCCATCCGAGGACGGCCTCGACCGGCACCTCCTTGCCGGGATCGGCGTCCCAGGTGTCGCGGGAGAGGCACCCGTGGCAGTGCAGCGTGCAGCCCTGCACCCAGATGCCGGCGCGCGTCCCGGGACCGAGCGTGGTCACCGGATAATGCGCCTTGGCGAGCCGCAGCCGCTCCCCGGACGCGGCATCGCGGGACGTGATGTCGCTCACTGGATTTCCAGATGGACGATGCTGCCCTCGCGCCGGATCCCGTACACGGTGACCCGCTCGTCCGGGACGAGTTCGCGGTCGAACAGCGCGCGCGCCAGCGGGTTGACGAAGTGCGACTCCAGGGCCATGCCGATGCCGCGGCCGCCCTTGTCCAGCTCGTCGGTGCACCACCCGCGGAGCGTCTGGAGCGCGTCGCCCTTCACCGCCAGCACCAGCCGGTGCTCCTCGGCGACCCGCTTGCAGATGTTCGCGAACTGGAGGTCGAAGATCTTGTGCGCGGCGTCGGCGGAGATGAAGTCGAACACGACGATGTTGTCGCCGAACCGGTTGAGCAGCTCCGGCCGGTTCAGGACCTCGGTGAAGTGGTCGGCGACGGCGTCCTTGATCCGCTGCTCGACCTCGTCGTAGGTCATCCCGGGCGTGATGTTCTGCACACGGCCGGCACCGGGGGAGAAGGCGCCGTCACGGGTCGTGAGGTCGCGCCCGGGGACGTACATCCCGAGGTTCGAGGTGAAGATCAGGATCGACTCGGAGAAGTGGACGGTGTTGCCGCGCCCGTCGGTGAGCCGCCCGTCCTCCAGGATCTGGAGGAACTTGTCGAGGATCCGGGGGTGCGCCTTCTCGATCTCGTCGAACAGCATGACGCGGAACGGGTCCTCGCGGACGGCGTTGGTCAGCTCCCCGCCCGCCTCGTGCCCGACGTATCCGGGCGGCGACCCGATCAGCCGGTCGCCGGAGCCCTCGGCGGAGAACTCGCTCATGTCGAAGCGCAGGTAGGCCGACTCGTCGCCGAACACCAGCTCGGTGATCGCCTTGGCCAGCTCGGTCTTGCCGGTGCCGGTCGGCCCGGCGAAGAACAGCACGCCGCGCGGGCGGCTGCCCGACCGGGTCGCCTGCGCGCCCGACAGCCCGAGCACGGCCCGCTTGAGGATGTCGAGGGTCTTGGTGACGGCCTGCGGCTGCCCGATCACCCGCTCGGGGACGCGCTTCTCGCCCTCCAGCACGCGCCGCCGCAGGTGCCCCCGGCTCCACGGGTTGTCCAGGACGCCGAGCTTGTAGGTCCGGACGGCGTCGGGCAGGTCGGCGAGGTCGACGTTGCGCTCCTTCGCCAGCCGGGTCACCTCGATCATCGACTGGAGCGTCAGGCCGTCGGCCTGCTCGGCGAACGCGTCGCAGGCCGCCGCGGCGGCCTCGTCGGTGCCGACGTCGGTGACCCCGAACGCGCGGGCCAGCAGCCGCGCGGTCTCCTGCCGGTCGCCGAGGTGCGGGCGCGGGATCGTGATCTCGCGGATGTTCTCGTTGTCGGTGGTGAGCCACGGCGGCAGGTCGCCCGGCCGCTCCACCAGCCACAGCACCGGGTTGTAGAGCGGCTTCGGCCGCGCCCCCGGCACCCGGACCGGGCGCGCCGTCCGCGACAGCTTCGCGCAGAACCGGAAGAAGTCGCGCTCGGCGGGCTCCAGGTCGGTCGGGGTGCGGGCGATCCGCGACGCCGAGTCGATCACGAACGCGGCGCGGATGTTCTCCGTGGGCCGCGCCACCGCCTCCAGCTGGCGGGTCAGCGCCTCCAGCGAGGGCTTCTCGTCCCGGCCGCGCTTGCCGAGCAGCCGGTCGGCCGACCGCTCCGCCTCCTCGGCGATCTCGTCGCCGGTGTCGGGGTAGACCTGCACGCCGTCCACCGGGTCGTACACGATCATGCAGGACGCGCCGCTGGAGCGCAGCGTCTCCCACAGCAGCCCGCGCAGCGGCAGCAGCCGGGCGGGCCCGACGACCTCCTGCGGCGGCGCGAGGAAGCTGTCGTAGAGGTTGCCCGACAGCACGTACTGGGAGTGGACCGAGAGCGTCGCGTCCAGCTCGCGGATGAACGGCGGCCAGCCCTGCAACCGCCCGCCGAGGGTCGGCGAATCAATGCTCATCAGGCTCGCTCCACTCCGTTCCCGCCTTTCCCACACCGGCCGCGGGACCCGTCACCGGCCCCGCTCCCGGCGGCGTTCGCGCCGCTCGGCACGCCCCCCAGTCTGCCGTGGCCGCTCGGAAACCGGCAGCTCACGCACGCCCGGCTCCAGCCGCCAGGCCACCTGCGACCGTATCCCGGCCGCGGCGAGACGGGTCCGCGCGGCCTCGAACGCCTCGCACCACTCGCGCTCGCGCTCGGCGTCGACACGCCGGTCGTCCTCGCTCTCGGCGGGCGTCTCGCGGACCATCGCGGCGCGTACGTGCGCCGCGTCGTCGACCCGCATCTTCACGCTGTGCTCGGGCCAGCCGCCCTTGGTCAGGACCAGCGCGCCGCCGTCGGCGGTCAGCGTCTCGAACCCGGGCGCCACCTCATACCCCATGTCCTCGAACGCCGTGGTGATCGAGTCGAGGACGTAGCGGCGCTCGGCCTCGGCCTGCTCGGCGGCGTCCCGCTCGGCCGCGCGCCGCCGCTCCCGCTCGCGCCGCTCCTCGGTGCGGCGGTTGGCGTCCCGGATGCGCAGCCGCACCTCCTGGAGGACCGCCTCGGCCTCCTCGGCGGTGCCGGTCCCGGCGAGCAACCGCGCCGCGTCGGCGACCGCGCGCCGCTCGCCCTCGGCCGCGTCGGGCAGCAGCCGCGTCATGATCCGTTCGAGTGTCCCCTGCACGTCGTCTTGGACGCGCGGGACGGGTGACGCGCCCCGCTCGGGGCCGCGCTGACCGGTGTCGGCCTGCAACCCGGCCGCGGGGACCGTGAAGATCTGCGCCGTGACCTGGGCGGCGAGGTGCTCGGAGAGGGCGCGCTCCGCCTCGTCCAGGACGGGGTCGAGCGCGGCGCACCAGGCGGCCAGCTCCTCGGGGGTCTGGTGCTCCTCCGGCCGGAGCGGCTCGGGCAGCGCCGCGTCCGCGCCGATCTTGGCGCGGGTCTCGGCGAGCGCGGCGATCCGGGCGTTGCGCTCGACGACCTCGCGCAGGGCGCGCTCGTGGGTCTCGACCTCGGCGAGCGCGGCGGCGCGCGCCTCGGCCCGCCCGGTGGCGAGCGCGGCGAGGGCCTCCGCGCCGCGCCCGGCCAGGCCCGCGCCGCGTCCGAGGACGCGGTTCATGCCGAGCGTGAGGATCACGGCCGCGTCCAGCGCGATGTCGGCCTCGACGCCGCTGCTCATGCTGCTCCTCCGGGGTACGTGGGGTCGTGCCGGTGCGCCGGGCCGGCGGAGGGGGCGCGGGACTCGCGCCAGCGGTGCAGGCGCAGCCCGGCCGCGGCGGCGTGCGCGGCGGGGACCGCGACGAGCACCAGCACCCACAGCACGCCCGCGATGGAGGACAGCGCCCCGAACAGCAGCAGCAGGATCAGCAGCGGGACCGTCACGGCGAGGAGCGTCATGCCGCAGCCGCGCCGCCCGCCGCGCTGCGCGGCGCCCGACATCGTCCGGGACGCCTTGGACAGCCCCCGGCCGGACGCGCCGAGCGCCTTGGAGATCGACGACCACGGCCCGTAGGGGAGGTAGTCCTTGCCCTGCGCGCGCGCCAGCAGCACCTCGGCGCCGCAGTGCACCGCCCACGCGAGGACGGACAGCACGGCGAGGAGCCCGAACGACAGCCACGACGACCGCTGGACGTGGACGCCGACGGACGAGGTCCCCCTGTCCTCGCCCCCGCCGCCGAACAGGGCGTTGACGACCGCGCCGCCGAGCAGCCAGAACACGAGCAGGGGGACCGTCCAGAGCGCGGCCCGGACCATCGCCGCGCCGCGTCCGGCGAGGCGCTCGCGCTCCCGCTCCGCCCACCGCGCGCGCAGCGCCTCGTCGCGCCGCCGGTCCGCGTCCTGCCGCCGGGCCCGGTTCTCGGTCTCCAGGACCGCCTCCGGCACCGCCCGCGTCACCGCGAACAGGCGCAGCGGGTCGTCGCCCGCGCCGTCGGCCAGCCAGTCGAACCACGGCACCGGCTCGGAAACGGCCTCGCGGGCGTGGGCCGCCGCCTCGGCCAGCAGCCGGTGCGTCTCGGCCGGGCGCGCCGCGAGCGCGAGCAGGGTGAGCAGCACCACCGGCGGGTCGTCGGACGGGCCCGGAGGGCGCCCGCCCGCGACCCGCACGGCCTCGTCCCGGCGGGTGCCCGCGTCGGGGAGGCGGGGCGCGAGGCCGGGCGGCGCCGCGTCCTGGGCGCGCAGCCAGCGGGCCAGGTCGTTCCACGCCGCCACGTGCGCGCGCCACTGGCCGTCGATGCGCGCCAGGTCGCCGCCCCCCTCGAACCCGGCCAGGACGGGCAGCAGGTCCTGCTCCCACAGCTCCCGGCCGAGCAGGCAGGCCGTGCGGTGGTCGGGGTGCCGGTGGTCGGTGGCCAGCGCGGCGAGCGCGGGCAGGTCGTCCGCCGTCACCCGCCGTCCGAGGAAGTGCGGCGGGAGACCCGGATCCAGCCACCGGACCAGGTGCAGCAGCTTCACGTCCGGCGGCAGGCGGGTGGCCAGATGGCCGTCGACGAGGTCGATGCGCCCGTCGTCGTCGGGGAGGCCGGCGAGCCAGTCGCGCAGCGCGCGCCACGCCTCACCGGACTCGCCGCGTCCGAAGAAGTAGGGCGCGGCGTGCTCCCACTCGTCGACGAGCGCGCGCGCCAGCTCGGCGCGGTCGGAGTAGCGGCGACCCCTGAACGGCAGGCCGGTGCCGGGGGGAGCGGAGGCGGCCGAGGTCTCCTCGGCCACCGGCGGCGAACCGCCGTCGAGCCACTCGGTGACCTGGGCGCCCGTCCAGCGGCGGCGCGGATCGCGCGCGAGCAGGCCCCGGCACAGCAGCCGCAGCCGCGGGTCGGCGACGTCGTCGGCCGTCACCGGCCGCGTCGCGAGATGGTCGACCACCACGGTCTCGCTGAGCCCGAGGAACGGCGCCCGCCCCGTCGCCAGCTCCCGGACGATCATGCCGAGCGACCACCAGTCGCGGGCGGGCGACACCTGCCCCGACAGCGACTCCGGCGCCGCGTAGGCCAGCGTCCGCGAGGACGAGGCGAACACCACGCTCTGGTCGAGCACCTTGCTCAGCCCGAAGTCGGCGATCGCCAGCCGCAGCGGGGCCGTGCCGAGGACCAGGACGTTCTCCGGCTTCAGGTCGCGGTGCACGATGCCCGCCCGGTGCAGCGCCGACAGCCCGGCCGCGAGCTGCGCCGCGATCTCGGCCGCCTCCGCGGGCGGCCGCGCCCCCTCCATCAGCCCGCGCAGGTTCCCGTCCGGCGCGTACGCGGTGACCTCGTAGTCCCGCCCGTCCGCGTGGCCGGTCTCCAGGATCCGCAGGACGTTGGGGGAGTCGAGCGCGGGCAGCTTCGCCCACACCTCGCGGTCGGCGCGGTAGCCGCGCCGGAAGATCTTCACGACGTACTCGGCGGAGTCCTCCGGCGCGTGCGCCTCCCTGACCAGGAGCAGGTCGGACTCCGCGCCCTGGACGGGCAGCTCCGCGACCGCCGTGTACCGCTCGGCCAGTGCCGCCGGCAACCGCAGCAGCGACTCGCCGGGAGGGCCGCCCTCCCGCCGCGTCCCGCCGGTCGGGGGCGTCTCGCCGCGCGGCGCCGGAACCCACTGGTCGCGCCGCGTCACCCCCGCGTCGCGCCGCGTCTCGCGCGGGGGAAGCCCCCCGCCGTTCCCCGTCCCGCCGACGTCGTCTGTCACCGGCCCGCCCGTCTAGCTCTTGTCCTTGATGATCCGCAGATATTCGCTGATCTTGAACTGGTTGATCAGGAACTCCAGCGCCATCCGCACCGTGAGCAGCTGGAACATCCACACGATGGGGGTGGCGAGGAGCGTGCCGATCCCGAGCGCCTGGTTCCATTCGAGGAACGCGACCCCGTACCACGCCATCACCAGGGCGAACAGGGTGATCAGGGCCAGCGCCAGCCGATAGATGATCTTGATCATCTGGGCGGTGACCATGTGGTCGAAGTTGGTGTCGAAGAGCGCTCCGAACAACCCCTTCCCGCGGGGGCCGCCCGGAGGCGGCGCCCAGCCCTGCGGTGGCTGGTTCGGCGGGCCCATCGGCCCCGCCGGCCCGGGCGGACCCGGAGGGGCGCCGTGCGGACCCGGTGGGGGCCCCTGCGGCCAAGGACCCGTGTTGTGAGGGCCCGTGTTGTGAGGGCCTGTGGGGTGGGGGCCGGAGGCTCGGGGGTCGGGGGCGGGGCCCTGGCGCGGGGGCGGTGCGTAGGGGTCTCCCTGGGGGCCGGGCCCGGGTGGGCGCGGTGGGTAACCGGGGTCCGAAGGATGTGTCATCGCCGTCGTCTCCAGGGTGGGGCCGCCTACAGGAAGACTCTCCGCCTACAGGAAGACTCTAGAGCCTGGAACGCGCCTAGCGGGGCCGGCCGGGGACCGGGTCGCCCGCCCTTACGCGCAGGGGTTCGGGCGCCCCGCCTTGACGCCTCCGGTGACCTTCAGGGCGGGCGGGGCGAGGCGGGCGCCGCCGCGCCCGATGACGAGCCGCACTCCGTCCTTGGGAGCGGCGCCGTTGGGGGAGAGGAGCGCGTCGGGCAAGGCCCTGGCCAGCGTCGAGGCCCGCAGTTCCTCGGACGGGGCGTAGACGATCCTGCTCTCGGCGGACGCCGGGCCCTTCTCCACCTTCTTCCCCACGTCGAAGCCGCGCTCGCCGAGGCGCTGGACGAGGTCCGCGATGAGCTTGGCGTCGCCGCCCGCGTCCACCACGGACACCTTGACCTCGCGCGGCGCGGGCGGCCTGCGCTCGGGCCTGGCCGGGGCGGCCGGTTCGGCGGGCAGGTCGTCGTCGTGCTGGATCGCGGAGAACAGGGGCCTGGCCCGTTCCATGTCCCACTGGACGCGGTTGGGGTCGGGCGCGTACCCCTCGACCGGCACCGTCACGAACCGGACCTGCCCGGCGCTCATGCCCTTGAGGCCGTCCGCGAGCCTGCGCATCGCGGACAGGTCCAGCTCGTCGTCGGTGGTCATCGACTTCGTGGCGGCCTTGAGGAACTTGTAGGTCTTGGCGGGGTCGGTGAGCACCGACCCGCTGGTGGCCTTGTCGACCACCGCCGCCATGAACCGCTGCTGCCGCTCGATGCGTTCCAGGTCGGAGCCGTCGCCGAGCGAGTAGCGGGCCCGGACGTACCCGAGCGCGGCCTCGCCCTTGACCGTCTGCTTGCCCGCGTTCAGGTGCAGTTCGGCGCGCGGGTCGTCGACCGGGCGGTCGACGCAGATCTCCACGCCGCCCAGCGCGTCCACCATCCGCTTGAACCCGGAGAAGTCGATCTGGACGAAGTGGTCGATGTGGATGCCGGTCAGCGACTCCAGCGTCTTCCAGGTGCAGGACGGCCCCGCGTAGGCGAACGCGGCGTTCAGCATCCCGAACTGCGACGGGACCCTGCCGCCCTTCTCCTTCTCGCACTCGGGGATCCTCACCATCGAGTCGCGCGGGAAGCTGATCCCGACCGCCTGGTCGCGGTTCGGCGACAGGTGCAGCAGGATCGCCGTGTCCGAGCGCGCCCCGGTCAGCCCGGCGGCCGCGCCGTAGCGGGCGTTGTCGCCCTCGCGCGTGTCCGACCCGAGCAGCAGGATGTTGAGGCTCTTGTTGAGCTTCTTCGGACGGTTCGCCCCGAGCTGCCCGCCCACGTGCTTCTGCTCGATGCCGCCGACCAGGTCCCGGTACAGGACGACCGCGCCCGCGCCGGCGGCGAGCACCGCCACGGCCGTGCCGACCGCGGTCCACCGCAGGATCCTCCGCCTGCGCGTCCGGCCGCGCTTCGGCGCCGCGTCCTCGGACACGGGGGCGGTCGCCTCGTCGTCGGTCGCCTCGTCGCCGCCCGCGGACTCTTCGGCCGCCTGGCCGTCCCCTGCGAGGTCGTCGCGGCCGGTGTCTTCGTCGCTCATCCGGTCCCGTCTCGGGCAGGGCCCTGTCGAGGGCGTGCGGTCGTCGGCTGGGGAGGTCCCCCGGGGGCCGTGCGGACGGGATCCCCATCCGTTGGATGCGTGCTCGGCCCGAAGTGTTGACACACGTCCGGAAATCGTGGTTCCCGTCCGAGCCGATGATGCCCCTGCGTAGCCGGCCCCGCGTCCGGCCTAGCGCCTCCGGCGGACGAGGCGGGCCATGCTTTCGTGTGCTCGTCTCGATTCCCCTGCGCCATAACAACTGGTTATGGAAGCCCGGCCGTGCCGCAGGGGGTTTTCGGGCCTAAAGTCTGTGGTCAGGGTCACAGAGGGGTGTGGCTGTTATGTGTGTCACAGTGCCGCGCCGTTGGCGTAGGGTCGCTTCGCTGGAAGCGCACACGAGGCGTCACCGCCCGCATGCGGCAGGGCCTCCGGCCTAGGCGCGACGGCCGCACGCGACGACCGCATGAGTGCGCTCGGACCGAGGTACGGGTACACGACGACCCGAGCTCAGGAGAGCGATCGATGAGCACAGTGGAGGCGCCGGTCAAGTCGCGCGCCCAGATCAAGGACCGCACGCTCCGGAAGGACAACTGGCGCCTCTATCCCGTCACCACGTTCGTGATCTTCACGGCGTGGGTGGTGTACGCGACCGTCCGGGCGTTCTGGGGGTCCGCCTTCTACGTCCCGCAGTACCACTACCTGACGCCGTTCTACTCGCCCTGCTTCAACGAGATCTGCAACGGCGTCACCGTGGACGGCCACACGGGCGACGCGGCGGAGTTCGGGACGTTCCTCCCGTCCGGGACGCGGGGCTTCATCCCGTTCGCGGCGATCTCGCTGCCGTTCCTGCTGCTGTTCCGGCTGACCTGCTACTACTACCGCAAGGCCTACTACCGGTCGTTCTGGGCGGCGCCGTCGGCGTGCGCCGTGCGGGAGCCGCACAGCAAGTACACCGGTGAGCGGCGCTTCCCGCTGGTCGGGCAGAACCTGCACCGCTACTTCTGGCTGGCCGCCGTCCTCATCTCCCTCGTCAACACCTGGGACGCGGTCCGCGCCTTCCACGGCGAGGACGGCGGGTTCGGCATCGGGCTCGGCACGGTCATCCTGGTCGCCAACGTGGTGCTGCTGTGGCTGTACACCCTGTCGTGCCACTCGTGCCGGCACATCGTCGGCGGGCGGTTGAAGAACTTCTCCAAGCACCCCTTCCGCTACCGGATGTGGGGCTGGGTGTCCAAGATCAACCAGCGGCACGGCACCTACGCCCTGATCACGCTGGGCTCGCTGGTGGTGGCCGACCTGTACGTCGCGCTGGTGGCCGGCGGCACCATCTCCGACCCGCGCATCTTCAACTGAGGCCGAGGATCATGACTGAGATCGAGAGGCACGCCTACGACGTCGTGGTGATCGGCGCCGGCGGCGCCGGGCTGCGGGCGGCGATCGAGGCCCGCCTCCAGGGCAAGAAGACGGCGATCATCTCCAAGTCGCTGTTCGGCAAGGCGCACACGGTGATGGCCGAGGGCGGCGCCGCCGCGGCGATGGGGAACGTCAACCCCAACGACAACTGGCAGGTGCACTTCCGCGACACCATGCGCGGCGGCAAGTTCCTCAACAACTGGCGGATGGCCGAGCTGCACGCCAAGGAGGCGCCCGACCGCGTCTGGGAGCTGGAGCACTGGGGCGCGCTGTTCGACCGCACCAAGGACGGCAAGATCAGCCAGCGGAACTTCGGCGGGCACGAGTACCCGCGGCTGGCGCACGTCGGCGACCGGACCGGCCTGGAGCTGATCCGCACCGCCCAGCAGAAGATCGTGGCGCTCCAGCAGGAGGACCACCGCGAGCACGGCGACTACGACGCCCGCCTCAAGGTGTGGGCCGAGACGACCGTCACGCGGCTGCTGAAGGACGGCGACCGCATCTGCGGCGCGTTCGCCTACGTCCGCGAGACCGGCAGGTTCGTGGTGTTCGAGGCGCCCGCCGTGGTGCTCGCCACGGGCGGCATCGGCAAGGCGTTCAAGGTGACGTCGAACTCCTGGGAGTACACCGGGGACGGGCACTCGCTCGCGATGCTCGCGGGCGCGACGCTGCTCAACATGGAGTTCGTGCAGTTCCACCCCACCGGGATGGTGTGGCCGCCGTCGGTCAAGGGCCTGCTGGTCACCGAGTCGGTGCGCGGCGACCGGGGCGTGCTGAAGAACTCCGACGGCAAGCGCTTCATGTTCGAGTACATCCCGGAGGTGTTCAAGTCCCAGTACGCGACCTCCGAGGAGGAGGGCGACCGCTGGTACGACGACCCCGACAACAACAAGCGGCCCCCCGAGCTGCTGCCCCGCGACGAGGTCGCCCGCGCGATCAACTCCGAGGTCAAGGCCGGCCGCGGGTCCCCGCACGGCGGCGTGTTCCTCACCGTCGTCGACCGGATGCCGGGCGGCGCGGCCGAGATCGTCAAACGGCTGCCCTCGATGCACCACCAGTTCAAGGAGCTGGCGGACGTCGACATCACCAAGGAGGCCATGGAGGTCGGCCCGACCTGCCACTACGTGATGGGCGGCGTCGAGGTCGACCCCGACACGGCGGCGGCGCTCGTGCCCGGTCTGTTCGCGGCGGGCGAGGTCGCGGGCGGCATGCACGGCTCCAACCGGCTCGGCGGCAACTCGCTGACCGACCTGCTGGTGTTCGGACGGCGCGCCGGGCTCGGCGCGTCGGAGTACGTCGACGCGCTCGCGGAGCGCCCGCCGGTCTCCGCCGAGGTGGTCGAGGCCGCCGAGCGGGAGGCGATGGCCCCGTTCGAGCGCAAGGGCGGGGAGAACCCCTACACCGTCCACGCCGAGCTCCAGCAGATGATGAACGACCTCGTCGGCATCATCCGCAAGGAAGAGGAGCTGGCGCAGGCCATAGAGGGGCTGGAGAAGTTCCGCGAGCGGGTCGCCAACGTCAGCGTCGAGCCCGTCGCGGTGAACGACGGGCGCGGCTACCACCCCGGCTGGCACCTCGCGCTCGACCTGCGCAACATGCTGCTGGTGTCGGAGGCGATCGCCAAGGCGGCGCTGGAGCGGCAGGAGAGCCGCGGCGGCCACACCCGCGACGACTACCCGGTGATGTCGCCGGAGTGGCGCAAAGTGAACCTCGTCTGCCGCCTGACAGGTGACGGGTCCGCGCCGAGGGTCGAGCTGAGGCGGCAGCCGATGGAGCCCATGCGGGACGACCTGATCGGGCTGTTCGAGACCGACGAGCTGAAGAAGTACCTCACCGACGGTGAGCTGCCCGGCGCCGGCGGGCCCGTGGCGGAGGAGGCCGCCGGAGGCGCTGAGACGGCCGAGGAGGCCGCCGGGGACGCCGGTGCGCGACCGGACGCGGGCGAGGCCGGGGACGGCGGGCAGGCGGCCGCTCCGAAGGGCGGCGCGACCGCCGCCGGCGCGGTCGAGGGCGGCGGCGAGGACAACGAGGAGGGCGACCGATGAGCTACGAGGCCAGTTTCCGGGTCTGGCGCGGGGACGACGGCGCCGGGGAGCTCAAGGACTACAAGGTCGAGGTGAACGAGGGCGAGGTCGTCCTCGACATCATCCACCGGCTCCAGGCCACGCAGGCGCCCGACCTCGCCGTCCGCTGGAACTGCAAGGCGGGCAAGTGCGGGTCGTGCTCGGCGGAGGTCAACGGCATGCCGCGGCTGATGTGCATGACGCGGATGTCGACGTTCGAGCCGGACGAGACCATCACGGTCACCCCCGTCCGCACGTTCCCCGTCATCCGCGACCTCGTCACGGACGTCTCGTTCAACTACGAGAAGGCCCAGCAGATCCCCTCGTTCGACCCCGGGGACGTCAAGCCGGGCGAGTTCCGCATGCAGCAGGTGGACGTCGAGCGCTCGCAGGAGTTCCGCAAGTGCATCGAGTGCTTCCTCTGCAACAACGTCTGCCACGTCATCCGTGACCACGAGGAGAACAAGCCCGGGTTCGCGGGCCCCCGCTTCCTCATGCGGATCGCGGAGCTGGAGATGCACCCGGCCGACGCCGCCGACCGGCGCGAGATCGCCCAGCAGGACCACGGCCTCGGCTTCTGCAACATCACCAAGTGCTGCACCGAGGTCTGCCCCGAGCACATCAAGATCACCGACAACGCCCTGATCCCGATGAAGGAGCGGGTGGTGGGCCGCCGGTACGACCCGCTGGTGTGGCTCGGCAGCAAGCTCGGCGTCGTCAGGAAGGGCCAGGACACCCCGTCCGCCTGATCTGGCCGACATGGCGAAACGCCTCCCGCCGTCCACCGGCGGGAGGCGTTCGTGTCTCCGGGCGCGGTGAGTTTTGGAGGGGCGGGGAGTCTCAATAGGAAACGACTCAATCTCAGGGGGGACCTGTGGCAGGGGCAGAGGCGGAGACGGCGGCGCGTGCGGTGCCCCGGCTCGGGAGCATGCTGCTGGCCAGCACCGATCCCGACCGGCTGCGCGCCTGGTATGAGAAGGCGTTCGGGCTGACCGCCGACATGGACGGCTTCCTCGACTTCGGCGGCGTGGGCGTGCTGGTGGACGGCCGCGACGACGTCGCCGACCGGGCGGTCGAGCCCGCGCGGGTGATCCTGAACATGCACGTGCCCGACGCGCGGGCGGTCGTGGCCCACCTCGACTCCATGGACGTGACCTGGCTGGCCCCGCTGGAGTACCGCGAGGTGGGCTTGTGGTTCGCCACCGCGGTCGACCCGGACGGCAACCACGTCCAGATCATCGAGCTGACCGAGGCGTACTGGACCGGCCGCAGGGAACGCGCCCAGCGCGCCAGGGTCCTGCGGGGCGCCGAGCGCGAGGAGACGGTGTGGACGCTCGCCGACGCGTCCGCCTCCGGACGGCTCCCGGCGCGGGACCTGGACCGCGCGCGGCGCTTCTACGCGGACAAGCTCGGCCTGGAGCCGGTGGAGTCCCGTCCGGGCGGGCTGCGCTACGAGACGCGCGACGGCGGGTTCTCGCTGTTCCAGTCGGCGGGACGCCCGTCCGGCGACCACACGCAGATCGCGTGGGAGGTCGACGACATCGACGCGGTCGTGGCCGAGCTGCGGCGGCGCGGGGTGGTGTTCGAGAAGGTGGACGTCCCCGGCCTGCGCACCGTGAACGGGATCACCGAGGTCGAGGGCAACTACCCCTCCGCGGGCGGGCGCGGCGAACGCGCCGCCTGGTTCCGCGACTCCGAGGGCAACCTGCACGGCGTGGGCCAGGCGATCCACGGTGCCGGCCAGAACGGCGACCACGGCCAGAACGGCGACCCCGGCCGTCACGCGAGTGCGTGACCTGACCGGTGGGGCGACGCCGGAGGCGAGCCCCACCGGGAAGATCGCGAAGCGATGCCGCACCCGCACGACCACGGTCGGCGTGCGAGCCGCCCGGCGAGCACGCTGGGCCGAGGTCGCAACGAACGCAGCCGAGCTCGCAATATGTACGGGCGGCGTGCCCCCGGACCGCCGCCCGCCATACTGCCGTACCGCCGTTCCCCATGAACGCCGTGGCCGCTGTGCCGCCGTGTGGCCGCTCAGGCCCGGCCCAACACTGGTGCACCTCCGGCACGGCGTATAGGGAGAAATGCACACAACGCGTAATCCATTCGTGATTCGCCTTCGGGTGCCACCTGAACATCCGTTCCGTTTAGCGTGGTGGCATGACCGCCCTCGAACCGGGCTCGTTCCTGGCCGAACTCACCCCGGCCGAACGCGCCGACCTTGAAGCGCGTGGCCGCGTCCGCGAGTTCGACCGGGGGGAGGCCCTGTTCATCGAGGGGGAGCGCTCCAGCTGGGTGGCCGTCCTGCTCAAGGGGCGGGCCAAGGCGTTCTCCTACCGCGAGCACGGCGGCGAGGCGCTGCTCGCGGTGCGCGGGCCGGGGGCGCTGCTGGGCGAGGTCGCCGCGATCGACGGGCTGCCCCGCTCGGCGACGGTCGCGGCGATGGAACCGGCACAGGTGCTCGCGCTGACGGCCGAGGAGTTCAGGGCGTTCCTGCAGGCGCACGGCCGCGTCTCGATCCTCATCATGCGGATGCTGTGCCAGCGCTGGCGCGACGCCGACCGCAAGCGGGTGGAGTTCGGCATGTTCGACGCGACCGGACGCGTCGCGCAGCGGCTCGTGGAGCTGGCCGAGCGGTTCGGCGTGCCCTACGACCGCGTCCCGTCGGCGGCGGCGAACGCGGGCGGCGCGCCGCAGAGCGTGCGCATCACGCTCAACCTGTCGCAGGAGGAGCTGGCGGGCTGGGTCGGCGCGTCGCGGGAGGCGGTCAGCAAGGCGCTGCGCACGCTGCGCCGGCGCGGCTGGATCGAGACGGGGCGGCGGCGCGTCATCGTGCACGACCTCCAGGCCCTCAAGCGGCACGCGAGATGAGCGCCGCACCCCGCTGAACTGGCTGGACGGGTGGGCGCCCGCGAACCCGCGCGGGGGCGACCCGTACCCTGTGCAGGATGCAGTTGCAGCAGCTCGCCTACTTCGTCGCGGTCGCGGACGTACGCCACTTCACCCAGGCCGCCGAGTTGCTGCGCGTCGCCCAGCCGTCGCTGTCCAAGCAGATCCGCGCGCTGGAGGCCGAGCTGAACGTCTCGCTGTTCAGCCGCGCCCGGGGGAACATCACGCTGACGCCCGCCGGTGAGACGCTGCTTCCGCTGGCCAAGCGCATACTCGCCGACGTCGACACCGCGCGCGTGGAGGTGCAGGAGCTCGCCGGGCTGAGGCGCGGCCGGGTGCGGCTCGGCGCGACGCCGTCCCTGTGCGCGGGGCTGCTGGCGGACGTCCTGCGCCGCTTCCACGACGCCTACCCCGGCATCCAGCTGATGGTCGAGGAGGGCGGCTCGCGCGACCTCGTCCGGGAGCTGACCCGGGGCTCGCTGGACCTGGCCCTGGTGATCCTGCCCCTGCACGGCGATCCGCCGCTGGACACGACCCCGATACTGCGCGAGTACCTGGTGGTGGCGTCCCCGGCCGGTCAGGGGCCGTCCGAGCGGCCGTCCCGGGCGGCGCACATGCCGCGGCGGTCGCACCTGCGCATCGAGGACCTCCGGAACCGCCCGCTGGTGATGTTCCGTCCGGGCTACGACCTGCGCGAGGCGACGATCAGCGCGTGCAGGACGGCCGGGTTCGAGCCCAAGTTCGCCGTGGAGGGCGGCGAGATGGACGCCGTCCTGCGGTTCGTGGAGGCGGGGCTCGGCATCGCGGTGGTCCCCAGCATGGTCCTGGCTGGGCGTCCCGGCCTGCGCGGGACGCCGCTCGTCCTGGACGAGGCGGAGGACCCCCCGCGCCGCGGCCACCACGCCCCCGGCCTGCTGCGGACGGTCGCCCTGGCCCACCGCAAGGACGTCGACCTGACCCACGCCGCACGCGCGTTCCAGGACACCCTGGAGGCGTTCCTCGTCGAGGCGGGCCTGGAGGGCAGCCTCCCGGCCGGGGTCGAGAACCTCGTGGACGCCTAGCTAGTCTAGAGGCCGGGCGCCCGGAGGCCGGGGGTCAGGCGCTGCTCGGCTCGGGCACCCTGGGGCGCTCCGCCGAGGGACGTCCGATCGACATCGACATCCCGGCGGCGAACAGGCACAGCACCCCCGCGCCCCACCACGCCAGCGTGTACGAGCCGAGCGAGGTGCGGACCAGGCCCGCGAGCGCGGCCGCGGCGGCGGCGCCGAGCTGGTGCGCGGTGAACACCCAGCCGAACACGATCGTCCCGGCGGACGGCCCGAACACCTCCCGGGCCAGCGCGATCGTGGGCGGGACGGTCGCGACCCAGTCCAGGCCGTAGAAGATGACGAACACCAGCATGCTCGGGTGCGGCGAGTCGGCGAACAGCACCGGCAGCGTGAGCAGCGACAGCCCGCGCAGGGCGTAGTACCAGGCGAGCAGCACGCGGCTGTCGAGCCGGTCGGTGAGCCAGCCGGACGCGACCGTCCCGACGATGTCGAACACGCCGACGAGGGCGAGCAGGCTCGCGGCCGTCGTCTCGTGCATGCCGTGGTCGTGCGCGGCGGGGATGAAGTGGGTGCCGACGAGCCCGTTCGTGGAGGCGCCGCAGATGAAGAACCCGCCCGCGAGCAGCCAGAACGCCTTCGTCCGCCACGCGCCGGAGAGTGCGCGCAGGGCGCGGCGCGCCGCGTCCCCGCTCGGCGGCGGGGCGGGTTCCTCGGCGGTGGCGCCGTAGGGCAGCAGGCCCACGTCCGAGGGGCGCTCGCGCAGGACGAACACGACCAGCGGCACCACGACCAGCGCGGCGCCCGCCACCGTGAGGGACGCCGACCGCCAGCCGGACTCGTCCACCAGCCACGCCAGCAGCGGCAGGAAGACCAGCTGCCCGGCGGCGCCCCCGGCGGTCAGGACGCCGACGACGAGGCCGCGGTGCCGGGTGAACCAGCGGTTCACGACCGTCGCCGCGAACACCATCGCCATCGACCCGGTGCCGAGCCCGACCAGCACGCCCCAGCACAGGACGAGCTGCCAGCTCGCGGACATGAACACGGTCAGCCCGCTGCCCAGCGCGACGAGCGTGAGCGCGAGGGCGGTGACCCGGCGGACGCCGAAGCGGTCCATCAGGGCCGCCGCGAACGGCGCGGTCAGCCCGTACAGGACGAGGTTGACCGACACGGCCGCCGAGGTCGTGGCGCGCGACCAGCCGAACTCGTCCTGGAGCGGGACCATGAGGACGCCCGGCGTGGCCCGGAAGCCGGCCGCGCCGACGAGCGCCACGAACGCGACGGCCGCCACCGGCCAGGCGCGGTGCATACGGGTGATTCTGGACACCGCACTACTGTGCGCTCCGCTCCCGCGCGGGCGACAGGGGCGGGATCGCCAACGTCCGGAAGGATCCGGCCAACCGCGACCCCGTGCGGTCCCCGGTGATCGGCTCCGCGAGGTACGGTTTCCGAAACGGGACGGGCGGGGGGAGGCGGGCGTGCGCGACCGCACCGCTCGGCAGCGGCGCCTGCTGGCGCTCCTGGCGGGCTTCTTCGGCTTCGCCGTCACCGCCACGCTCTCGATCGTCCCAGGCTCCGGTGTCGCCGAGGTCATCCGCGCGGGCGCGGCGGCCGCCGCGAACAGCGCCGGGAACCGGGAGACGGCGGCCAGATCGGCCGCCCTGAGCCGCGACCGGCGTCCGGCGGCGGTCTGGCAGCGGCTCGTCGCGGTCGACGCGGCGCATTTCTGGCGCCAGGCGGACGCGTTCTCCCACCATCTCCGCTTCGGCTCGTCCCCGGACACGGCGCAGCACGCCGTCCTGCCGCCCGACGCCACCGCCCCCGACCTCGGCACACATCGGGCCGAGGCCACGCCCACGCGCGCGGCGGCGCCGAAGTCGCTCCACCTCGGCCCGGTCAAGGTACGGGGGCCTCCGCCCCGCACGGGTTCCTGACGCTCACAGTCATCTGCCGCGGTGTCCCCGCGGGCACTGCGGCGTACCCGTACGGAGGCTTGTCATCAACCGCACCGCCATGGGGCGGGCGCTCTCGGCGCCCGCCCGGAAGACCCCTGCCCAGAACCCGGACGCGGCGTGCTGACCGCGTTCGCGCGCGCGTTCCGCACCCCGGAGCTGCGCGGAAGACTGCTGTTCACGCTGTTCATCGTCGTGGTGTTCCGGGTGGGGCAGAACCTGCCCGCGCCGAACGTCGACGTCAGGGCGCTCAAGGACGCCTCGGACGCCGCCAAGAAGGGCAGCGAGCTCTACGGGATGCTCGACCTGTTCAGCGGCGGCGCGCTGCTGAAGCTGTCGGTGTTCGCGCTCGGCGTCTACCCCTACATCACCGCCAGCATCATCCTGCAACTGCTGACGGTCGTGGTCCCGCGCCTGGAGTCGCTCAAGCAGGAGGGGCAGTCGGGCACCACGAAGATCACCCAGTACACCCGCTACCTGACCGTCGCGCTCGCCGTGCTCCAGGCGACGAGCGTCGTCGCGATGGCGTCGAGCGGCCGGCTGTTCCGCTCGTCCGGCGACGTCCTGCACGACGACGGGATCCTCCCGATCGCGACCATGGTGGTCTGCATGGTCGCCGGGACGGCCGTCACCATGTGGCTCGGCGAACTGGTCACCGAGCGCGGCGTGGGCAACGGCATGTCGATCCTCATCTTCACCCAGGTCGTCGCCGTCTTCCCCGGCCAGCTCTGGGCGATCTACCAGTCCCGGCACGGCTTCGTGTTCACGCTCGTGGTCCTCGTGGGCCTGGCGATCATGGCCGGGGTCGTGTTCGTCGAGCAGGCGCAGCGGCGCATCCCCGTCCAGTACGCCAAGCGGATGGTGGGGCGCCGCCTGTACGGGGGAGCCGCCACCTACATCCCGCTGAAGGTGAACCAGGCGGGCATCATCCCGGTGATCTTCGCGTCGTCGCTGCTGTACATACCCGTCCTGGCGACGCAGCTGTGGCCGAACGCCCGATGGCTGCAACGGGCGCAGCCCTACCTCCAGCAGGCCGACCCCTGGCACATGGCCTCGTTCTTCGTGCTCATCGTGTTCTTCACGTACTTCTACGTGGCGATCACGTTCAACCCGGTCGAGGTCTCCGACAACATGCGCAAGTACGGCGGGTTCGTGCCGGGCATCCGTCCGGGACGTCCCACGGCGGAGTACCTGGACCACGTCCTCACCCGCGTGACCACGCCGGGCGCCCTCTACCTGGGGCTCGTGGCCCTCGTCCCGATGGTGTCGCTGGCGCTGCTGGACGTCGGCGACGACTTCCCGTTCGGCGGGACGGCGATCCTCATCGTCGTCGGCGTCGGCCTGGACACGGTCAAGCAGATCGAGAGCCGCCTCCAGCAGCACAACTACGAGGGCTTCCTCCGCTGACCGGGCCCGAGGCGACCGCCCCGCCCAGAACGCGGCGGGGCGGTCGACGGGGCGTGCTACTTCTTCTTGCCGCCCGCGGTGGCGCCCAGGTAGTCGCGGTTGAGGCGGCCGATGACGTCCAGCGGGATGCCCTTCGGGCACGCGACCGTGCACTCGCCGGTGTTGGTGCAGCCGCCGAAGCCCTCGCCGTCGTGGGTGTCGAGCATCGACACGACCCGGTCCCAGCGCTCGGGCTGCCCCTGCGGCATCAGGCCGAGGTGGGTGACCTTGGCGCCGAGGAACAGCGCGGCCGAGCCGTTCGGGCAGGCGGCCACGCAGGCGCCGCAGCCGATGCACTCGGCGGCCTCGAAGGCCGCGTCGGCGTCCGGCTTCGGGACGGGCACGGCGTGCGCCTCGGGCGCGGTGCCGGTCGGCGCGGTGATGAACCCGCCCGAGGCGATGATGCGGTCGAACGCGGACCGGTCGACGACCAGGTCCTTCACGACCGGGAACGCCCTGGCCCGCCACGGCTCGACGTCGATGACCTCGCCGTCCCGGAACTTGCGCATGTGCAGCTGGCAGGTGGTGGTCGCGCGCTCGGGGCCGTGCGGGGTGCCGTTGATGACCAGCGAGCACATGCCGCAGATGCCCTCGCGGCAGTCGTGGTCGAAGGCGACGGGCTCCGCGCCCTCCGCGATGAGCTTCTCGTTGAGGACGTCCAGCATCTCCAGGAACGAGGCGTCGGGGGAGATGTCGTCGAGCTTGTACTCGACCATCGTGCCCTTGTCCTCTGGTCCGCTCTGGCGCCAGACGCGCAGTGTGAGCTTCATGATTACTTGTAAGACCTCTGAGTCGGCTTGACGTATTCGAAGTCCAGGGCCTCCTTGTGGAGGACGGGCTGCCCGCCCTCCCCGGCCCACTCCCATGCGGCGACGTAGGCGAAGTTGGCGTCGTCGCGCTTGGCCTCGCCGTCCTCGTCCTGGCTCTCGGCGCGGAAGTGGCCGCCGCAGGACTCGGAGCGGTGCAGCGCGTCCACGACCATCAGCTCGCCCAGCTCCAGGAAGTCGGCGACGCGCCCCGCCTTCTCCAGCTGCTGGTTCAGCTCCTCGCCCTTGCCCGTCACCTTGACGCGCTCCCAGAACTCGGCGCGCAGCGCCGGGATCAGCTCCAGCGCCTTGCGCAGGCCCTCCTCGGTGCGCTCCATGCCGCAGTACTCCCACATGATGTGGCCGAGCTCGCGGTGGAAGGAGTCGACGGTGCGGTCGCCGTCGACGGCGAGCAGCCGCTCGATCCGGGACGTGACGCGCTCCTCCGCCGCCGCGACGGCCTCCGGGTCGACCGGCGGGAGCGCGTTGCGGGCGATGTAGTCGTTGACCGTGTTCGGCAGCACGAAGTAGCCGTCGGCGAGGCCCTGCATCAGCGCGGACGCGCCGAGCCGGTTCGCGCCGTGGTCGGAGAAGTTCGCCTCGCCGATCACGAACAGGCCGGGCACGTTGGACTGGAGGTCGTAGTCGACCCACAGCCCGCCCATCGTGTAGTGGACGGCGGGGTAGATGCGCATCGGCGTGTCGTAGGGGTTCTCGCCGGTGATGCGCTCGTACATCTGGAAGAGGTTGCCGTACTTGGCCTCGACCTTGTCGCGGCCGAGGCGCTCGATCGCGTCGGCGAAGTCCAGGTACACGCCGAGGCCGCCGGGGCCGACGCCGCGTCCCTCGTCGCAGACGTTCTTGGCGGCGCGGGAGGCGATGTCGCGCGGCACGAGGTTGCCGAACGAGGGGTAGATGCGCTCCAGGTAGTAGTCGCGCTCGCTCTCGGGGATGTCGGCGGGGCGGCGGGTGTCGCCGCCCTTCTTCGGCACCCACACGCGGCCGTCGTTGCGCAGCGACTCCGACATCAGCGTCAGCTTGGACTGGTGGTCGCCGCTGACCGGGATGCACGTCGGGTGGATCTGGGTGTAGCAGGGGTTGGCGAACAGCGCGCCGTGCCGGTGCGCGCGCCAGGACGCGGTGACGTTCGAGCCCATCGCGTTCGTGGACAGGAAGTACACGTTGCCGTAGCCGCCGGACGCCAGCACGACCGCGTCCGCGGTGTAGTGCTTGATCTCCCCGGTGATCAGGTTCCGGACGACGACGCCGCGCGCCCGCCCGTCCTCCATGATCAGGTCGAGCATCTCGTGCCGCGGGTACAGCTCGACGTTCCCGGCGTCCACCTGCCGCATCAGCGCCTGGTAGGCGCCGAGCAGGAGCTGCTGGCCGGTCTGGCCGCGGGCGTAGAAGGTGCGCGAGACCTGCGTCCCGCCGAAGGAGCGGTTGTCGAGCAGGCCGCCGTACTCGCGCGCGAACGGGACGCCCTGCGCGACGCACTGGTCGATGATCTGCGTGGAGATCTCGGCGAGGCGGCGGACGTTGGACTCGCGGGAGCGGAAGTCGCCGCCCTTGACCGTCTCGTAGAACAGCCGGTGGACGCTGTCGCCGTCGTTGCGGTAGTTCTTCGCGGCGTTGATGCCGCCCTGCGCGGCGATCGAGTGGGCGCGGCGCGGGCTGTCCTGGAAGCAGAACTGCTGGACGTGGTAGCCCGCCTCGCCGAGCGTCGCCCCGGCCGAGCCGCCGGCGAGCCCGGTGCCGATGATGATGATCTTCTTCTTGCGCTTGTTGGCCGGGTTGATCTGCTTGGCCTCGAACTTGCGGGTCGTCCAGCGGTCCTCGATCGGGCCGCCGGGGGCCTTGGTGTCGGCGATCGGCTCGCCGGACTTGTAGAAGCCGTCGGTCATGGTCAGCTCACCCACCCGAACGTGATGGACAGCGGGACGGAGACGAAGCCGAGCGTCACGAGCCCGGCGACGGTGTTGGCGAGAGCCCGCAGGGCCCGCTCCTTCCGGGGCGTGCGCAGGCCGAGCGTCTGGAACGCGCTCCAGATGCCGTGCCGCAGGTGCAGGCCGACGAGCAGCAGCGCGGCGACGTACCAGACGGTCACGTACCAGCGGGAGGCGTCGAAGTCGGCGACCATCCGCTCGTAGGGGGTCGCGTCGGAGCCCTTGGGGTTCACGACGAAGAAGGTGAGGTCCAGCAGGTGCCAGACGATGTAGAACGCGATGATGATCCCGCCGTACCGCATCGTGTGGACGGCGTAGCCCTGCGCGTGCGACTTCTTCTTCGACTGGTACTTCACCGGGCGCGCGTGCGCGGCGCGCTTGCCGAGCGACACCGCCGACCACATGTGCAGGACGACGGAGACGCCGAGCACGACCTCGATCAGCGTCAGCACGGTGCGGCGCGGTACCGCGGGCTCGCCGATCGTCCGCAGCCAGTGCGCGTAGTGGTTGAACTCCTCCGCGCCGAGGAAGATCTTCAGGTTCCCCACCATGTGCGCGATCAGGTACAGCACCAGGATGCCGCCGGTCACGGCCATGACGGCCTTCTTGCCGACGGTCGATCGGTAGATCGCAGGTATCGCTATAGCCACCTCGCGACGGTACGTCTGCCTGGGGAAAGAGTTCCAAGTCATCAGGGAACTCGTGGCGATAGCCGCAGGCTATGAACCGAGCGGCGGGGCCACCTGGGGCGTTCGGGAGCGGGCGCGAAGGTGAGTGACCTCATAGCGGGGCCGGGAACTCGGCGGCGCGGTGACGCAGCCGACATTGACGGACACGCGGGGGATCGGGCGGGCTCAGATGAGCGCGCTCCGCCGTGACAGCAGCAGCACCGCCAGGTCGTCGGTGAGGGAGTCGCCGTTGAGCCGCTCCACCTCGGTGACCAGCTCGTCGATGAGCGAGCGCCCCTTCGCGCCGCGGCCGCTCGCGACCCGCGCGAGCTCCACCAGCCCGTCGGTGCCGAGCCGCTCGGAGCCCCGGCCGACGCGTCCCTCGATGAGGCCGTCGGTGTAGAGCATCAGCCCCCAGCTCTCGCCGAGGTCGATCTCGGTGGTCGGCCACTCGGCGCCGGGCAGCAGGCCGAGCGCGGGGCCGTGCGCGTACTCCGGCAGCGCCGCGACCTCGGCGCCGCCGGGACGCTCGCGGAACAGCAGCGGCGCGGGGTGCCCCGCCAGGTGCATCCGGGCGGTCCGCCGGGACGGCGCGATGGTGATCATGCAGAGCGTGGTGAAGATCTCCTCGCTGCGCCGCTCGTGCCCGAGGACGCTGTCGAGGGTGCCGAGGAGCTGCTCGCCGGTGTGCCCGGCCAGCACGAGCGTCCGCCAGGCCATCCGGAGCTGGACGCCGAGCGCCGCCTCGTCGGGGCCGTGCCCGCACACGTCGCCGATCATCAGGTGCACCGCGCCGCCCTCGGTCTGCACGGTGTCGTAGAAGTCGCCGCCGAGCAGCGCGCGGCGGCGGCCGGGGCGGTAGCGGGTGTGGTGCCGCAGCGAGGGGTCGTCGATCAGCGGGACGGGCAGCAGCCCGCGCTCCAGCCGGGCGTTCTCGCGGCCGAGGATCCGCGCCTCGACCAGCCGCCGCTCGGTCTCCTCGGCGCGCTTGCGCTCGATCGAGTAGCGGATCGCGCGGGCCAGCAGCGGCCCGTCGACCTCCTGCTTGACGAGGTAGTCCCCGGCCCCGGCGGCGACCGCGCGAACACCGAGGTGGGAGTCGTTCAGGCCGGTCAGCACGACGACGGCGGCGTCGCCCGCCATCGCGAGGACGCGGCGCAGCCCGTCCAGCCGGTCGATGCCGGGGGCGGACAGGTCGACGATGATGCACTGGGTGCGGCGGGTGAGCCGGCGCCGCGCCGCAGACAGGTCGCCCGCGACGGTGATCTGGATGTCCAGGCCGCTGTCGGCGAGCATCTTCTCGACCATGAGGACGTCGGCGGGGTCGTCGTCGATGAGGAGCAGGTCGATCCTGTCCTCGGCCCCTGGTGCCAGGGCGGACGTCTGGTGACTCGTTGTGCTCACAAGGCTTCCGGAAGTCGGGGCTGGCGACGGCACTGGCAACGGCCGGACCGTTCCGGTTTATTCCTGCGCGCGGGCGGGCGGGACCGGGCCGCGCCGGGCCGACGGCGTCTTCGTGGCCGCAGGGATCCCGGCTCGTGGTGCGGTCTGGCTCATGGTGCGGTGAGATTTTCACTCCGTACATGTCGACTTTAGCGCCTCCCTCCGCCCTGACGCATCCCCCGGCGCCGCCGCCGCGCGGACGCGCCGACACCCCGCCCACACAGGGGAGGGGACTTGACCGCGCCTCTTACGGGCGCGGCCGCCGCCGGGAAAATCGGTCGACCCGCCGGGCGGCCGTGTCTATGTTCGTCCGGTGAGATCGTTGCCGGAAACCGACCCTGGCAGCCCCGACCACAGCTCCCCCGCCCGCTACCTGTTGTGGCTGCTGCGGCATCAGTGGCGCAGCAGTGTCGCGGGCGCCTCCCTCGGCGTGGTCTGGATGCTGAGCCAGGCCCTGATGCCCGCCGCCATCGGCCGCGCCATCGGCGACGGCATCCTCGCCCGCGACGGGAGCGCGCTGCTGCTGTGGGCGGCCGTGCTCACCGGGCTCGGCGTCACGCAGGCGGTGACCGGCGTCACCCGGCACCGGTTCGCGGTGTTCAACTGGCTGTCGGCCGCCTACCGGACGGTCCAGGTCGTCACCCGGCAGTCCACCCGGCTCGGCGCGACGCTGCCGAAGCGGACGAGCGCGGGCGAGGTCGTGAGCATCGGCCTGTCGGACGTGGCGCACCTCGGCGAGGCCATGGACATCGTCGCGCGCGGCACCGGCGCGGTCGTCGCGATCGTCGTGGTCGCGGGCATCCTGCTGTCGACCTCGCCGCAGCTCGGGCTGATCGTGCTGGTGGGCGTGCCGCTGATCCTGCTGGCCGCGGCGCCGCTGCTGCGCCCCTACCGCGACCGCGAGGCGGCGCACCGGGAGATGGTCGGCGAGCTGAGCGGCCACGCCACCGACCTCGTCGCGGGCCTGCGGGTGCTGCGCGGCATCGGCGGCGAGCCGCTGTTCTCCGGCCGCTACCGCGCGGAGTCGCAGCGGGTGCGCGTCGCCGGGGTGGCGGCCGCGCGGGCGGAGACCCGGATGAACGGCGCCGAGGTGCTGCTGCCCGGCCTGCTGATCGCGCTGGTGACGTGGGTCGGCGCCCGGTTCGCCGCCGACGGGGCGATCGGCGTCGGCGAGCTGGTCGCCTTCTACGGCTACGCGGTGTTCCTGATCGTCCCGCTGAAGACCCTCGGGGAGGCGGCGGGCAAGGTCACCAAGGGGCTGGTCGCGGCGGGCCGGGTGAAGGCCCTGCTGGACGTCGAGCCCGAGCTGCCCGAGGCGGGGACGCGGCGTCCGGCGGCGCCCGCCGAGCTGACCGACATCACCTCCGGGCTGGTCGTGCGGCCCGGACGGGTGACGGCGGTCGCGGCGGCAGACCCGCGTGACGCGCAGGCCATCGCCGACCGGCTCGGCCGCTACGAGGAGGGCGAGGTCGACTTCGGCGGCGTCCCGCTCCACGCGGTCGCGGACCTCAGGCGGCGGGTCCTCGTCGCGGTGAACGAGGACCGGCTGTTCTCCGGGCCGCTCGCCGAGACCCTGACGCCGCCGTCCGCGCCGGACGACGGCGGCGCGGCGCTCCGGGCCGCGATCCGCGCCGCGTGCGTCGAGGACGTCGTCGACTCCACCGGCCTGGACGCCCACGTCGCCGAGGCGGGCCGGGAGTTCTCCGGCGGCCAGCAGCAGCGCCTCCGCCTCGCGCGGGCGCTCGTGGCCGACCCGGAGGTCCTCGTCCTGGTGGAGCCGACGAGCGCGGTGGACGCGCACACCGAGGCGCGCATCGCGGGCAGGCTCGGCCCGGCCCGCGCCGGGCGCACCACCCTCGTGTGCACGACGAGCCCGCTGGTGCTGGACCGCGCCGACCACGTCGTCTTCGTCCAGGACGGAAAGGTCGTCGCCGAGGGCACCCACCGCCACCTGCTCGACACCGAACCCCGCTACGCGGGCGTCGTCACCAGGGGCGAGACCAGCGGCACCGACACGGCGACGGAAGGGGCGAGGAGATGAGCGCCGAGGCGCTGCCGGTCGCGACGCCCGCGCAGGTGCGGACCTACGCGCGGCGGCTCATCGTGCGGCACCCGCGCGCGCTCGCCGGGGTGCTGGCGCTGCACGCGCTGGCCGCCGCGACGGGCCTGGTGACGCCCCGGCTGCTCGGCGAGCTGGTCGAGGGCGTTCGCGACGGGCACGCGGCGATCGACGCCGTCGGCCTCGCCATCGCCGGGTTCGTGACCGTCCAGGCGGTGCTGACCCGGTACGCCTACTTCGCCTCGGCCAGGCTCGGCGAGCGGGTGCTGGCCGAGCTGCGGGAGGAGTTCGTCGACCGCGTCCTGGCGCTGCCGCTGTCGCGGGTCGAGCGCGCGGGCACCGGCGACCTCGTGACCCGCGCGTCCCGCGACGTGGACACGCTCGCCTCGTCCGTCCGCTACGCGCTGCCCGAGACGCTCGTCGCGGTCGTCGTCGGCGGGTTCACCGCCGGGGCGCTGCTGCTGACCGGCCCGCTGGTCGCGCTGCCCGCGCTGGTCACCGCGCCGCTGCTGTGGGCGGTGATGCGCTGGTACCTGCCCCGCGCCCGGGGCGGCTACCTGCGCGAGAACGCGGCGTGGTCGCGGATCGCGGCCGGGCTGACCGAGACCGTCCAGGGCGCGCGGACGGTCGAGGCGCTCGGCCTCGCGGGCCGCCGGCACGCGCGCGGCGACGCCGACATCGCCGAGTCCTACCGCGCCGAGCGCTACACGCTGCGGCTGCGGATGGTGCTGCTGCCCGCCGCCGAGCTCGGCCTCGTGCTGCCGGTCGTCGCGACGCTGGTGACCGGCGGGTTCCTCTACATCCACGGCCACGCCTCGCTCGCGCAGGTGACCGCGGCGACCCTGTACGCGCAGCAGCTCATCGAGCCGGTCGACATCGTGCTGTTCCGGCTGGACGAGCTCCAGCTCGGCGGCGCGTCGCTGGCCCGGCTGCTCGGTGTCGGCCACGTGCCGCCCGACCGCGCGGCGGGCGGCCGCGTGCCCGAGGGGGAGCGGCTGACGGCGCGCGGCGTCCGCTACTCCTACCGGCCGGGGCAGGACGTCCTGCACGGCGTCGACCTCGACCTGAGACCGGGGGAGCGGCTGGCCATGGTCGGGCCGAGCGGCGCGGGCAAGTCCACGCTCGGCCGCCTGCTCGCCGGGGTGGACGGCCCGCGCGCCGGCGCGGTCACGGTCGGCGCGGACGGCGGCGTCCCGCTCGTCGAGCTGCCGCTGGACGACCTGCGCGGCCATGTCGCGCTGGTCACCCAGGAGCACCACGTGTTCCAGGGCACGCTCCGCGAGAACCTCGTGATGGCGCGGCCGGGGGCGTCCGACGCCGAGATCGCGCAGGTGCTGGAGGCCGTCGACTGGGACGGCCCCGGCCTGGACGCCCGGGTCGGCGCGGGCGCCACCGGCGCGGACGCCGCGACGCTGTCGCCCGCGCAGGCGCAGCAGCTCGCGCTCGCGCGGCTCGTCCTCGCCGACCCGCACACGCTGGTGCTGGACGAGGCGACCTCGCTGCTCGACCCGCGCGCCGCGCGCCGCCTGGAGCGCTCGCTCGCCGCCGTCCTGGACGGCCGGACCGTCGTGGCGATCGCGCACCGCCTGCACACCGCCCACGACGCCGACCGCGTCGCGGTGGTCGAGGACGGCCGCGTCACCGAGCTCGGCACCCACGACGAGCTGATCGCGCGCGAGGGCTCCTACGCGGCGCTGTGGGCGTCCTGGCACGGCACCCCCTGACCCGCGGGCTCCACGCGCCCGCGGGCCGGGGGCGCGTCAGCGGGCCAGGGCCGCCTTCAGGTAGTCGACCTGGATCAGCAGGAGGTTCTCGGCCACGACCTCCTGCGGCGTCATGTGCGTGACGCCCGACAGGGGCAGCACGGTGTGCGGGCGGCCCGCCGCCACCAGCGCCGACGACAGCCGCAGCGTGTGCGCCGCGACCACGTTGTCGTCCGCCAGCCCATGGATGATCATCAGCGGCCGCTCCAGGTCGCCGGCCATCTCGACCAGCGAGTTCGCGGCGTAGCCCTCGGGCTCCTCGTCGGGGTGGCCGAGGTAGCGCTCGGTGTAGTGGGTGTCGTACAGGCGCCAGTCGGTGACGGGCGCCCCGGCGATGCCCACGTGGAACACGTCCGGGCGGCGCAGCACGGCGAGGCCCGCGAGCCAGCCGCCGAACGACCAGCCCCGGATGCCGACCCGGTCGAGGTCGAGCGCGTCGGGGTGCTGCCTCGCCGCCTCGACCAGCGCGGTGATCTGGTCGTCCAGCACGGGCCCGACGAAGTCGCCGCGCACCTCGCGCTCCCACCCCGGACCGCGCCCGGGGGTCCCGCGCCCGTCGGCGATGACGACGGCGAAGCCCTGGTCGGCCAGCCACTGCGCCTCGCAGTACGCCCGCTGGACCGCGAGGACGCGCTGCGCGTGCGGCCCGCCGTAGGGGTCGAGCAGCACGGGCAGCCGCCCGTCGCCCGGCTCCCAGCCGGTGGGCAGCAGCACGGCGGTGCGGATCTCCCGGTCGCCCGCGCGCAGCAGCTCCACCCTCGGCGTGATCACCGGGGTCTCGGCGAGCGAGGCGACGGCGTGCGTCCCGGACGGCCCGCGCACCTCCACCTCCGTACCGGGGGCGTCGAGCCGCGCCCCCGTGACCACGGTGACCTCGCCCGAGCGGGCACCGCTGAACACGCCCCGCCCCTCACTGATCCGTGACACCTCACCGGCGTCGAGGGAGTAGAGGTGGATCTCCGTCGGGTCCTCGGAGGCGGTGAACAGGATCGAGCCGTCCTCCACCCCGAGCACCGACCGCACCTGGAGGCCGGGCGGCGTGACCGGCTTGCCGCCGACCGTGATCCGGCGCGTGGCGGTGTCGTGGTCCTCGGTGATCCAGACGAGGTCGCCGCCGCCCGTCCGGGCGGGGATGCCCGGCACGATGTCGGTCCACACCGGGTCGTGCTCGTTGTGCAGCAGCGCCGTCTCGCCGTTGGACGGGTCCACCCGCAGCACCCGCTGGGACCGCTGGTCGCGCGGCTGCACGACGATCAGCAGGCCGTGCCGGTCCCACGCGGCCGTCACCAGGTAGGGGAACTCGCCGCGGTCCCAGGCGACCGCGACGCGGCGGCCGTCCACCTTCAGCAGCACGAGCGAGACCAGCGCGTTCGGCGTCCCGGCGGCCGGGTAGGCGATCTCGCCGGGCGGCCGCTCGGGGTTGGCGGGGTCGGCGACGTGCCAGCGCTGCACGGGCGTCTCGTCCACCCGGGCGACCAGCAGCGTGCCGCCGTCCGGCGCCCACCAGTAGCCGCGCATCCGGTTCATCTCCTCGGCCGCCACGAACTCGGCGAGGCCGTAGGACACCTGGTCGGACTCGGGCTGGACGAGCGCCCGGTCCTCGGTGCCGTCCATCTCGATGATCCGCAGCGTCCGGCCCGAGACGTAGGCGACGCGGCGCCCGGCCGGGTCGGGGCGCGGGTCGAACACCGGCGCCTGCGCGGGCAGCTCCCGCACCCGCCCGGACTCAAGATCGGCCACATGGAGGCGTCCGCCGAGGGCGAAGACGGCCTGCCGCATGGCGCGGTCGGTCGCGTAGCCGACGACGCCGCCCGCCTGCTCGCGGGCGCGCTCGCGGCGGGCCCGCTCCTCGGCGGGCAGGTTCTCCTCGCCCGGCACGTCCAGGGCGGCAGGGTCGGCGACGAGCCGCTCCTCACCGGTGGCGGTGTCCAGCGTCCACAGGCAGGTGACAGGGTCGTCGCCGGCCCTGGTGCGCAGGAAGGCCACGCGCGCACCGTCCGGCGCGATCTGGAAGGCGCGCGGGACGCCGAGGGTGAAGCGCCGGGTGCGGGCGCTCTGCCGCGGATAGCTGATGCTCATGGCACCAGAGTCTGCCAGCCCGGCGCCGAACCCGAAGTAGGGCGCACGGCGGGCCCGCTGGCCCTATGATCACGGGTCGTCGCCGTGCGGACATCGAACCTTCCGTGGCCGGGTCCGCGCTCGCGTAAGCTCGGAGCTTCCCCAACCACGTTCGTCGTCGCGGGCGCTAGAAGGAGTGGTCCATGCCGGAGCTGCAGCCGGGAGATCCCCGGCGGCTTGGCTCGTACGAGATCGTCGACCGGCTCGGAGAGGGCGGCCAGGGCGTCGTCTACGCGGGCGTCGACGCCTCCGGGAACCGGGCCGCGATCAAGCTGCTGCGCGCCGACCTGGCCGGTGACGCCGCCGCGCGCAACCGGTTCGTCCGCGAGGCGCAGGCCGCCAAGCAGGTCGCGCGGTTCTGCACCGCGCAGGTGCTGGAGGCCGACGTCGCGGGCGACCAGCCCTACATCGCCAGCGAGTACGTCCCGGGCCCGTCGCTGTACAAGCAGGTCACCGAGCAGGGGCCGATCACCGGCGCCCCGCTGGACCGGCTCGCGATCGGCACCGTGACCGCGCTGGTGGCGATCCACCAGGCCGGCATCGTGCACCGCGACTTCAAGCCGCACAACGTGATCATGGCGCCGGACGGCCCCCGGGTGATCGACTTCGGTATCGCGCGGGCCCTGGACACCGGGCAGACCGCCGCGACCAAGGCGATCGGCACCCCGTCCTACATGGCGCCCGAGCAGGTCGCGGGCGCGACCCTGACCGAGGCGGTGGACGTGTGGGCGTGGGCGACCACGCTGGTGTTCGCCGCGACCGGCCACCCGCCCTTCGGCGACGACACGGTCGTCGCGGTGATCAACCGGGTGATGCACGAGCCGCCGTCGCTGGAGGGCGTCCCCGCCGACCTGCACCGGCTGATCGCGGCGTGCCTGGTCAAGGAGCCCGAGCGGCGGCCCACCGCGCAGCAGCTCATGATGGCGCTGATCGGCAGCGGCCCCGGCGGCGCCGGGCAGACCCGCCTGGACGACCCGGCTCAGGCGACCACGCTGCTCGCGGAGGGCTCGACGCTCGCCGCCGGCGCGGGCGCCGCCGCCGCGCTGCCGCACGCCGGGGGCCCGCCCGGCGGCCGGACGCAGCGCGTGTCGCCCGCCGACTACACCGGGACGCTCCCGCCCGCCGCGGGTCCCCCCTACGCGGGCGGCACCCGTGGCGCCGGGTACGACGACTTCGAGCCGCGCCGCAAGTCCAAGCTGCCGATCGTCGCGGCCGTGCTCGCGATCCTCATCCTCGCGCTGGTGGTGGGCGTGGCCATGGCCAAGCGCGGGGGCGACGATCCGAGCACGCCCGTCACCCCGTCGGTCTCGGAGTCGGAGTCGGAGTCCCCGAGCCCGACCGACGAGGAGTCGGAGGAGCCGACGCAGACCCGCATACCGACCCGCCGCCCGACGCGGGAGCCGACCCGCGAGCCGACGACCGAGCCGCCCTCCAGCGACACCCCGCCGACCAGCGAGAAGCCGCCGACGAGCGAGAAGCCGCCGACGAGTGAGAAGCCGACCAGCGAGCCGCCGGACGGCGGAGAGGGCGGTGCCGGCGGCGGTGGCGGCGCCGGTGGCGGCGGCAAGCCGAAGACCGACGGGTGACCCGGCCGCCCTCCCCCCGGGGGAGGGCGGTCATCGCCGGGGCGCCGCGTCCTGAGTAGGCTCGGTGACTATGAAGGAGCCGCGGATCCTGTTCGTCCACGCCCATCCGGACGACGAGTCCATCGGGACCGGGGCGACCATGGCCAAGTACGCCGCCGAGGGCGCCCACGTCTGTCTCGTCACCTGCACGCTGGGCGAGGAGGGCGAGGTCATCCCCGACGATCTGCGCCATCTCGCCTCCGACAAGGAGGACGCCCTCGGCGAGTACCGGATCGGGGAGCTGGCGGCGGCCTGCGCGGCCCTCGGCGTCCGGGACCACCGCTTCCTGGGCGGCGCCGGGCGCTGGCGCGACTCGGGCATGATGGGCGCCCCCACCAACGACGACCCGCGCTGCTTCTGGCGCGCGGACCCCGAGGAGGCCGCCCCCGACCTCGCCGCCGTGATCCGCGAGGTCCGGCCGCAGGTGATCGTCACCTATGACGACCGGGGCAACTACGGGCACCCCGACCACATCCAGGCGCACCGCGTCACGCGGCGGGCCTACGAGATGGCCGCCGACCCGTCCCACGAGGACGGCGCCGAGCCGTGGCGGGCCGCGAAGTTCTACGCCTACGCGACGCCGCGCACCGTCCTGGCCCGCGCGATCGCGGTGATGCGCGAGGCCAAGCTGCCGTTCGCGCGCGTCGCCGGGCTCGACGAGCTGGGCTCCGGCGTCCGCGACGACACGGTCACCACGGTCGTGGACGCCCGCGCCCACCTGCCCGCCAAGCTCGCCGCGCTGCGCGCCCACCACACCCAGATCGTCGTCGCGCCCGAGCAGGTCGGCCCGTACTTCGCGCTGTCGAACAACCTCGGCCAGCAGGCGTTCGGCACCGAGTACTTCGTCCTGGAGGACGGCGAACTCGGCCCGCTCGGCCCCGGCCGCCGCGAGCGCGACCTGTTCGCCGGGCTCCCGGAAGCGCGTGACTGAACGGCTGGATACGCTGGCGGGCGTGGACGAGGACGACGAGGCCCGCGACAGCGCCCCCGGCAGCCCCCCGGGCCGGGCGCTCACGGCACCGGTGGCGGGCGCCACCCCGGCGGAGGCGGAGCCGCGCGCGGGCGGCGGGCCGCTGGAGGCGCTGGTGTCCGGCGCCGCCTACGCGCTGGTGGGCCTGCTCGGCGGGGTCGTCGGGCTGCTCGGCTCCTACGCCCAGGGCTGGACGGCCGGTGACGTCCCGGTCGCCTCGATCCTGCTCATCGCGGTGGTGTTCGCGACGGTGCGGCTGTCGGGCTGGGGCATGGGCGGACGGATCGGCGCGACGGTCCCGGCGGTCGTGTGGGGCATCGTGGTGTTCGTCATGTCGACGCGGCGCCCCGAGGGCGACCTCGTCGTCCCGGCGACCCTGCCGGGGTACGTCTACATCATCGGCGGCATGCTGGCCGCCGTCCTCGGTGTGGCGCGCGTCCCCGCGGCCGGGCCGCCCGGGCAGTGGCTGCTGGGAAGGGCGGCGCGGAGCCGCGGTTAGGCGCGCGGGTAGGGTGGCCGCCTTGTGACCGATGATTCCCCCGGGCCCCCCGCGCCCGACCTCGATCGCGCGCTGTTCCGCGAGGTCGCCGGCAGGTTCGCGACCGGCGTGGCGATCGTCACGACCGTCGCGGACGGCGCCGACCACGCGATGACCGTGAACGCCTTCACCTCGGTGTCGCTGGAGCCGCTGCTCGTTCTCGTCTGCGTCGAGCGGGTCGCCCGCTTCCACGACGTCGTGCTCGCGGCGGGCCGGTGGGCGGTGTCGGTGCTCGCCGCGGACATGCGGGACGCCTCCGAGTGGTTCGCGACCCGCGGCCGCGCCCTGGACGGCGGCCTGCGCCGCTGGCCGCACACGCGCGGCCCCGCCACCGGCGCCGCGGTCCTGGACGGCGCGCTCGGCGTCCTGGAGTGCCGCACCCACGCCGTCCACGACGGCGGCGACCACAGCATCGTGGTCGGCGAGGTGCTCACCCTCCAGGTCCCCGACCCGGACGGCCGCCCCCTCATCTACTACGGCGGCGCCTACCACGCGCTCTGAGGGCGCGCGGGCCCCCGCCGCGGGGGCGGCAGGGGCCCACTGATCGGTCCGCGCCGGGTCCGCGCCGGTCCGCGTCAGCGCGCGACGGACGCGGCTTCGGCCGCGGCGTCGGACGGCGCGCCCGACCGGTAGCCCTTGACGCCCAGGCACGCGGCGGCGGCCATCACGATCACCACGATCGGCAGCGCCATCGTCGGCCGCATCGCGTGGACGAAGCCGTGCGTGAACACCTGCCCGGCCAGCTCCTGGACGCGGTGCGCCACCGCCGGCGGGACGCCGGGCGGGAGCTTCTGCTCCGCGCCGCTCTGCCCGGCGCCGACCTCCAGGCCGCCCTTGGCCGCCCTGGCGAAGCCGTCCACGAAGCCGCCCCGCACGTCCGGCGGGAGGGCGGTGGAGCGGGTGGCCGCCTCGTCCTTGAGCGAGGAGGCGAGCTGGTTCTGCAGGATGGCGCCGACCGCCGCGCTGCCGAGCACCGACCCGATCTGCCGGGTCGTGTTGTTGACGCCGGACGCGGCGCCCGCGAGCCGGGGCGGAACGTTCCGGGTCGCCTCGGTCGCCATCGGCGCGAACACGCCGCCGACGCCGAGCCCGCACAGCACGAACGGGGCGATGAACGACGGCCAGCCCATGCCGACGTCCACGATCGCGACGAGCCACAGCATGCCCGCCGCGTAGAGCAGCAGGCCCGCCATCAGGATGAACTTGCCGCCGATGCGGTCGGACATCTTGCCCGCGACCGGCGCGAGGAACATCGAGACGACCGAGGACGGCGCCATCACGAGCCCGGCCTTCAGCGCGCTGTAGCCGAGCACCGACTGCATGTAGATCGTCATCGGCAGGAACATGCCGATCATGCCGACGGACACGGCCGCGCCGACGAAGTTCAGGATCGTGAAGTTGCGGTCGCGGAACAGCGAGAACGGGACGAGCGGCTCCCCGTCCTGCTGGGAGCGCTGGTAGATCCCGAAGATCACGAACAGCGCGAGGCCGGCCGCGATCAGCCCCCAGATGCCCTCGTTCCACTCGTACTTCTGGCCCTCGGTGAGCGCGAACGTCAGGCAGAACAGCGCGGCCGAGGCCAGCAGCACCCCGGCGACGTCGAAGCGGTGCCGGACCGACGGCGTGTGCGCGGGCAGGATCGGCACCGCCATCGCCAGCACCAGGATGCCGATCGGCAGGTTCACGAAGAAGATCCACCGCCAGTCGAGGCTCGTGACCAGCAGGCCGCCGACCGTCGGGCCCGCGATCGTGGACACGCCCGCGACCGCGCCCCAGACGCCGAGCGCGGCCCCGCGCCGCTCGGCGGGGAACACGTTGATGATGATCGACATGGTCTGCGGCATCAGCAGCGCCGCGCCGAGCCCCTGGACGGCGCGGGCGATGATGAGCTGGGTCGGGTCCTGGGAGATCCCGCAGGCCAGGCTGGACACCGTGAACACCGCCACACCGGCGATGAACAGGTTCTTCTTGCCCAGCAGGTCGCCGAGCCGGCCGGCGGTGATCAGCAGCACCGCCAGCACCAGGACGTAGGCGTTGACGACCCACAGGACCTGGTCCAGCGAGGCGTCGAGTTTGTCGATCATGCTGGGGATCGCGATGTTCACGATCGTGAGGTCCAGCAGCGTCATGAAGAACCCGAGGGAGAGCGTGAGCAGGATCGCCCACGGGTTGCCGCGCCATCTACTCATGAGGTCCCCTTTTCGGTGTAGCGCGCGTTGTCGTCGTCGTGGCGGCCCCCGTGGTCGCCGGGCGGGGCGCAGCAGGTGGGGCCGGCGCCCTCCTCCCAGGTGAGCCGCCCGGCCTCCAGGTCGTCGGCGAGCCCCCTGACGAAGTCCAGCTCGGCCCGCACGCGCGCGATCGTCCACTCGTGGTCGATCAGCTTGTAGCGCTCCAGCCCGCGTTTGAGCAGCGAGTCGTTGACGGTCTGGTGGCCGGCCAGCTCGGCCTCAAGGGCGAGGGCCCTGAACCGCAGCTGCTGCTCGACCTCGCGCTCGGACAGCAGGTTGAGGAAGGCGAGACCCGCGCCGAGCAGCGGGAACTCCTGGGCGGGCTTGGCGAGCAGCTCGGCCAGCCGGTCGCAGGCGGCGTCGCGCCCCGCGACCGTGACCGCGTAGACGGTGCGCTCGGGACGGCGCCCCTCGCGGCTGGTCTCCAGCGGCTCGATGAGTCCGGCGCCGGTGAGCCGCTCCACCGTGTGGTAGAGCGAGCCGTGCGTGATCTTCACGGCGCTGTCGTAGGCGTGGTCGCGGATGCGCTGCTGCATCTCGTACGGGTGCATGGGCCCGTCACAGAGCATGCGCAAAACGGCCAGCGCTAGCGGCGTGAGGGGTCGGGACATGGCGGTGCCTTGTGGTCGAGGTCGATTAGTCCAACCAGACTAATCCATCTAGACCGCAGTCACTACATATTATTCATGTCCGACATGTCGTGCCAGGTCAGCGCACGGAGTCCACCGCGTTCGCCGCGCCGTTGCGGGTGACGTAGTCGCCGATCCGGTCCTCCCGGACGGCGCGGAACAGCTCCCGAGCCCGCCCGTCGTCCAGCAGCACGACGCTCTGCCCGGCGCGGGTGCCCGTCCCGGCGACCGGCGCGGTGAGGTACTCCATCAGCGAGATGCGGGTCAGCCGCCGGGCGAGGCCGCGCAGCGTCCCGGACGACACCGAGTCGTCCACGCTCACCGACCGGGTCGTCGCGCGGACGAACCGGTCGATCCTGATCGGGTTGCGGGTGTCCATCGCCTTGTCGGCCAGCGCGTGCAGGAACGCCTGCTGGCGCTTGATCCGGTCGAGGTCGCCGCCGGGCAGGTTCCAGCGCTGCCGGACGAAGTCCAGCGCCTGCACGCCGTTCAGGTGCTGGCGCCCGGCGGGCCAGGTGCGGTCGTGCATGGGGTCGTGGGTCTTCTGGGCGACGTTCACGTCCACGCCGCCGAGCGCGTCCGTCATCTTCACGAAGCCGCCGAAGTCGAGCGCGGCGTAGTGGTCGACGCGCACGCCGGTGAGCTGCTCGACGGTGCGGATCAGCAGCGGCGGGCCGCCGTAGGCGAAGGCCGCGTTGATCTTGGTGGTGCCGTGCACGGGGACGGCCGCGTAGGCGTCCCGGGGGAGCGCGACCACCGACAGCCGGTCGCCGCGTCCGGCCAGGTGGACGAGCATGATCGTGTCGGCGCGGGCGCCCATCGAGGGCTGGTCGGCGCGCCGGTCCGACCCGATCAGCAGCCAGTTCTCGCCGCGTCCGGAGGCGGGCCGCCCCTTCCCCTCGGGCAGCGCGCCCGCGATGCGCCGCACCTGCCCGTCGTAGGCGCGCTGCAGCAGGTAGGCGCCGCCGCCCAGCAGCAGCAGGGCGCCCACCGCCAGCGCGCCGCAGCCGATCAGGACCCGGCGCCTTCTCCCGCTCTCCAGCATGCGCCCCACCCTGCCCGCGCCCGCCCGTCCCGGCGGTGCGACGGGCAGGCGGCGGGCAAGACTTTGACGAACCTGGGGCTTCCCTGAGCCCGCTGTGGGGCGCGGCTTTCGCTGGTCGGGCCGGTCCGCCGCGTGAGGCGGTGTCAGTCCTTGAGGGCGATCTCCAGCCGGTCGAGCGCCCAGTCGAGGTCCTCGCGGCCGATCACCAGCGGCGGCGCGAGCCGGATCGTGGTCTCGTGCGTCTCCTTGGCCAGCACGCCGAGCCCCATCAGCCGCTCGCTGACGGGACGCGCGGGGCCGGCCAGCTCCACCCCCGCCCACAGCCCGCGCCCGCGCACCTCGCGGACGACGTCGCCGGGCAGCGCGCCGAGCCGCTCGTGCATGTGCGCGCCCAGCGTCCTGGAGCGTTCCTGGTACTCGCCGGTCCGCAGCATCGCGATGACCTCGCGCCCGATCGCGCAGGCGAGCGGGTTCCCGCCGAACGTCGAGCCGTGCTGGCCCGGCTTGAACACCCCGAGGACGTCGCGGTCCGCGACCACCGCCGACACCGGCATGATGCCGCCGCCGAGGGCCTTGCCGAGGATGTAGACGTCGGGGACGACGTCCTCGTGCTCGACCGCGAACGTCGTGCCGGTGCGTCCGAGGCCCGACTGGATCTCGTCGGCGATCATCAGCGCGCCGTTCTCCGCGCACAGCTCCCGCACCGCGCGCAGGAACCCGCTCGGCGGGACGTTCACGCCCGCCTCGCCCTGGATCGGCTCGATCAGCACACCGACGGTGAGGTCGTCCATCGCCGCCTTGAGCGCGTCGACGTCGCCGTAGGGGACCGTCCGGAACCCGGGCGTGTACGGGCCGTAGGAGTCCTTGGCGTCCGGGTCGGTGGAGAAGCTGATGATCGTGGTCGTGCGGCCGTGGAAGTTGCCCTCGAAGGTGATGATGTTGGCCTGGTCGGCGGGGACGCCCCGCACCTCGTAGCCCCACTTGCGGGCGGTCTTCAGCGCGGTCTCGACGGCCTCGGCGCCGCTGTTCATCGGCAGCACCATGTCCTTGCCGCACAGGTCGGCCAGCTCGGTCACGAACGGGCCGAACTGGTCGTGCTCGAACGCGCGGCTCACCAGCGTGACCCGGTCGAGCTGGCGGCGGGCGGCCTCGGTGAGCCGGGGGTTGCCGTGCCCGAAGTTGACCGCCGAGTAGGCGGCCAGCATGTCCAGGTAGCGGTTCCCCTCGACGTCGGTCAGCCACGCCCCGTCGGCACTGGCGACCACGATCGGCAGGGGGTGGTAGTTGTGCGCGCTGTGCTCCTCGGACATCGCCCGCAGCTCGTCGGTGGTCGTCACGACGCTCCTTCGCGCTCGGCCCCGGCCGGCCCGGCCGGGGGCATGCCTGGGACACCGGGCGGCGGCCCGGTGCCTGGAAGGGGGTGGCCGGCGGGGAGGGGGTGGCCGCCGGTCCACTTCCCAGCGTATGTTCGGCATCAATCGCCGACCAATGATGAAAACCGACTTCGGGGGTGTTATTTGTTGCGTCTTGACGACCTGGACCGTCGGATCGTTGCGCGGCTCCTGGAGGACGGTCGCGCCTCCTACGCGCAGATCGGCGCGGCCGTGGGGCTGTCGGCCCCGGCGGTCAAACGCCGCGTGGACCGGCTCCGCTCCGACGGCGTGATCAACGGCTTCGCCGCCGTCGTGGAGCCGGCCGCGCTCGGCTGGACGACGGAGGCGTTCATCGAGATCTTCTGCACCGGCGCGACGTCGCCGGAGCAGATCTACTCCAGCGTGCGCGGCCATCCCGAGGTCGTCGCGGCGTACACGGTCAGCGGCGACGCGAGCGCGCTCGTGCACGTCCGGGCCCGCGACATCCAGCACCTGGAGCAGGCGCTGGAGCGGCTGCGCCGGGAGGACAACATCACGGCGACCAAGACCGCGATCGTGCTGTCCCGGCTGATCGGACGCCCGATCGACGCGCCGTCCGCGTGAGGCTCAGCGCCCGCGCCGCAGGTCGGGGCGGGTGGCGGGCGGCCCGGCGAACACCCCGGGCGGGGGCGGCGCGGCCGGGGGCAGCATGACGGGCCGGGTGGAGCGCCCCCATCTCGGCGCCGGGACCGGACCGGCCGCGGCGGCGTCGTCGCGTCCCGGCGGCTCGGCGAGGTAGGCGGGCAGGAGCGCGGCGACGCCGGAGGGCAGCCAGCCCGGCCGGGGCGCGTCCCCGCCGAGTTCGGCGAGCGGTTCGGGGTGGTCGCCGGCGAGGATCCGCGCGAGGGGGCCGCGCAGCTCGTCCGGGCAGGCGTCGAGGCCCGCCCCGTCGTCGTGGACGGCGCGTCCGGTGGCGGCGTGGAGCGCGACGCGTCCGAGGTGCGGCACGTCGTCGGCCGGCGGGCCCGCGGGGTCGGGCGCTCCGAAGGCGTCCAGGCGCGGCCCGGCCTCGGTCAGGCGCACGGCCGAGGCGGTCAGGTCGCCGTGCGCGGCCCCGGCGTCGTGGAGGGCCTGGAGCGCCTCCGCGAGGGCACGCGCCAGCGTCCGCACGGCGGTGACGGGCAGCGCGCCCGCCTCGGCGACCGCCCACGCGAGCGAGGGTCCGGGCGCGTGCTCGGTCGCGACCCAGGCGCCGGTCTCGTCGGCGTGGCCGTCGAACACGGCGGCCAGATACGGGCTCCGGGCCCGCTGGACGGTGGTGATCCGCGCCTTGAGGCGGCTCCGGAACCCGGCGTCGTCGGCGAGCCGCGCCGGGAGGCGCCGGACCGCCAGCCGCACCCCGCTCTGCGTCGTCGCCAGATAGACCGTTCCCGCGCCGTCGCGGAGCCTGGCGAGCACGCGGTAGCCGCCGACCAGCGCGGGATCGCCCGGACGGAGCGGCTCGCACGCGGGCGGCGGAGCGGGGGACTGCATCGGGGCCCTCCTGGGAGACTGGCCGGGTGCCGGCGGCCTGATCGCCCGATGTTAACCTCCGGGACGCGCGGAGGGGGCCGCCCGCCGCCGATCACCGAACGGCAGGTCTCGCACTGATGGACGTCAAAACCGCCGACCTCATCGACGACTTCGGCGACGAGCTGCGCAGTTGCGAGACGCAGTTCCGGCAGTACGGGGCGCGGCCCGCCTTCGCCGGGCCGGTCTCGACCGTCCGCTGCCGCCACGACAACGGGCTGGTGAAGCGGCGGCTGAGCACGCCGGGGAACGGCGGCGTCCTCGTCGTGGACGGCGCGGGCTCGCTGGCGGCCGCGCTGCTGGGCGACATGATCGGGGCGGCGGCCGTGGCGCACGGCTGGGCGGGGGTGCTCATCAACGGCGCCGTCCGCGACGTGGCGGAGCTGCGCACGCTCGACCTCGGGGTGAAGGCGCTCGGCTCGAACCCGCGCAAGAGCGTCAAGGACGGGGCCGGCGAGGAGGACGTCCCGGTGTCCTTCGGGGGCGTGGAGTTCCGTCCCGGCGACTGGCTCTACAGCGACGAGGACGGCGTCGTCGTCGCGAACCGACAGTTGCGCTGACGTCGCTGTCCGCTGCCCGAAAACGGATGGAGCCTCCCCGTCTGGGCGGTTCATGCCAGTACTCTCCCCGCAAGCTCGTACAAGTCGGCCATTGAACAGGGGATGGCCCTGTCTTTACCTTCAGGCAACGACTGAGACAGGGGAGACATGCGCGCCAAGAAGACTCTGTTGGTTCCGGCGGCGGCGTTGACGCTGCTGGCGGGACTCGCGGCCGCACCGGCCGCCGCGCAGGCGAGACCTCCGATCCCGGAGCCCACCGCGAACCCGTGGCAGATGCGGCACTGGCCGCAGACGCAGCCGTGGCAGCGCGGCCAGGAGACGCGGGCGTTCGCGAAGAAGGGGGACCCGCGCCCCATCGACCCGCAGAACTACGAACTGCCGGACACGATGACGTGGGACGACTACAAGCCGGTCCCGGACACCTCGTGGTCCGACTCCTCCCGCAAGGGCTCGATCAAGAACTTCAAGGGCGCGGTCGTGCTGGTCGACTACGCCAACCAGCCGTTCGTGGTGACGCAGCCGAAGAACTCCACCATCTTCGGCAACCCGACCGTCGTCGGCGACGTGCCGCGCGCCAAGGTCGCGAAGTTCTACGAGGAGTTCCTCAACAAGCCGCAGAAGCTGAACAACGGCCACACCCTCCACGAGTACTGGATGGAGGACTCCGGCGGTCGGTACGGGGTCGACCTCACCGGTTTCGGCGCCTACAAGATGCCGGCCAAGGACCACGAGTACGGCGTGGACGACATGCAGGGCGGCACGGGCTGCCCGGCCGGTGACACCTGCCGCCGCGACATCCGCAAGGACGCGCGCGCCGCGTGGATCGCCGACGTCGGCGAGGAGGAGGCCAAGAAGTTCGACTTCGTCTTCTTCCTCAGCGCCGGGCAGGACGAGTCGTCCACCTGGCAGGAGTTCGGCCAGATGAAGTTCAACACCAAGGAGGACGTGCCGCCGGAGTGGGGCTCGGGCGACCCGGCGCTGCCGAACTGGGTGCAGACCCGGTACGTCCCGTGGACGTCCTGGCAGGCGGGCTCCACGATCTGGCCGAACGCCGTCACCGGCAGCTCCACGCAGGCGGAGAGCTCCGGCATGGGCGTGTTCGCCCACGAGTTCAGCCACATCCTCGGCATCGGCGACAACTACAACAACCCGTACGGCGTGCCGCCGCGGCGCGCCTACACCGGCCCGTGGGAGATGCTGAGCCGCGGCAGCTTCAACGGCCCGGGCGGCCCGCACAGCCGCTGGACGATCCCGGCCACGAGCGGCGGGTCGATGGGCGCGCAGCACACGCTCCGCAACAAGCTGAAGCTCGGCATCGTCGACCCGGAGAAGGTGCTCCAGCTCAACCGCGACACGCTCGCCCAGGACGGGACGGTCGTCGCGAAGGTCACGGCGCGCGCCGTCGAGCCGGGCAAGGGCGGGCTGGCCGGCATCAACCTGAAGTTCGGCACCGGCGGCGACAAGAGCCCCGGCTGCAACCCCTCGACCGACCCGCTGTGCGACGGCGACGCCAAGCACAAGTACGACAACTACACGGTCGAGGTCGTCGACCGGATGGGCTTCGACTCCTTCACCCCGGACTCCGGCGTGCTGCTGTCCAAGACCAAGAACCGCGACGACGCCCCGTTCATCTGGGTCAAGGACGCCAACCCGCAGGACATCGACAAGGTCGACTTCGTCCGCCCGGACGGCACGCCCCAGAAGATGACGATCGGCGACTACCGCCAGCTCTCGGACGCCCTCTACCACGCGGGCACGAACTCCGGCAGCCAGTACGAGTACGTCGACCAGGAGAACCGGCTGCACTTCTACGTCCTGGACCTGAAGCGCGACGACAAGGGCGTCCTGTCGTACACGGTCGCGATCCGCTCGCTGGACGGCGCGGGCTCGCAGCGCCGCGGCGTGAAGGTCGACTCCGGTGACTCGACCCCGGCCGGCTCCGGCTGGGAGAAGTGCACGATGCAGCTCAACAACAAGGGCAAGGGCGGAACCGGCTACTACGGTTCCGACGTGTTCCGGCTCAAGGCCGCCGTGAGCGGCAACGGCTGGACGACGTGGCTGCCGAACGCGCTCGCCAGCGCGCCGGCGCAGGGCGCCACCTCGGTCGAGGTCTGGGCCAAGCCCGGCCCGAACGCCGACCGCAAGGCGAAGATCACGCTCACGGGCACCTCCGAGAGCGACCCGACCAAGACCGACTCGGGGACCTGCCGCCTGCCCTGACCCCTCCATCCCTGACGGGGCGGCCTCCTATCGCGGGGGCCGCCCCGTCGGCATGCCGGGGACGTGCGGGCGACGGGACGGGTTGGCGCGGCTGACGTAATGGTCAGCGAAACTAAAGTTGCACTCCCCGGGTGATGTCGCCGCCGTCACCCGGCTCCCATCTGGGATACGTTGCGGCTTGTGATGATCATGCAGCGTAGAGTGGTGGGCCGCCGCCGTGGCGCGGCGCTCAGGCGTCCGGCCGCCGTGGTCCTCGTGGCGGGCGTCCCCCTCGCCGCCCTGGTCGCGAGCGCCGCCGCCGCGGTCCCGGCGCGCGCGGACGGCGCCGCCGCCCCCCGCCGGAGCGACATGGAACTCGGGCGCGGCCCCGGGCTGGGGTTCCCGCTGCGCGTACTCGACGGCGCGCTCCGCCGGAGCAGTGTGAACGCGCTGATCAACTCCTCCGGCCAGCGGAGGCTCGGGAGCGGCTGCGGCGGGGCGGCGGGCGTCCCGTCCGGCTCCCGCGTGTACTGCTGGGACCACCAGGACGCCACGACCGGCGTGTGGGTGCCGCAGGGCGTCACGAGCGTCTCCGACGCGGTGCGCGGCGAGCGGTGGCGCGGCGGCGGCCGGCCGCTGCTGGTGTCCTGGCACGACCAGGGCAGCACCCGGGTCACCTTCGTCAACCCCGACCGGCGCACCTACCGGCACGTCCTGCTCGTGGAGCCCGCCCTGGCGGACGGCCGCGTCACCTACCGCGACATCGACGTCCACGCCGGCGGCATCGCCTGGTACGGCGACGAACTGTACGTCGCCGACACCCGGCACGGGCTCCGCGTGTTCGACATGAGGCAGATCTTCGACCTGGCCAGGAGCGCGGCGGGCTCGACCGAGCACGACGACATGGTCGGGCTGCACGGCGGCAGGTACCACGGCCACGGCTTCCGCTACGTCATGGCGCAGGTGGGGAGCTGGCGCTACACCGGGGGCAGCGCCGGGCCGAGGTGCCGGGGCACGGGCCCGATGCGGACGTCCTGGCTCTCCCTCGACCGGACGGCCGCGCGCCCGGTGCTGATCGCGGGGGAGTACTGCCGCCCGTCCGCCCCGCGGGGCCGGGTGGTCACCTGGCCGCTGCGCGGGCTGACCGGCGACGGCGACCGCGTCCGCCCCGACTGGGCCGGTACCCTGCCCGCCGACCGGATCCAGGGCGCGCTCAGGACGCACGGCCACTGGTGGTTCACCCAGAACCGGGGGGAGCAGCGCGGGCTGCTCCTCAGCACGCGCCGCGACGGGTCCGGCTGGGGCCGCGTGACGCACCGCACCATCTCCCACGGCCCGGAGGCCCTCACCTGTTACCGGGGCCAGCACCGCATCTGGACGGTCGCCGAGCATCCGGGCAGACGCGCGCTGTGGGGCCTGACGGCGCGGCCCTGCCACTGACGGCCTCGGCGAGAAGGCGGCATGGGAAAGGCCGGTACGCGGTTTCCGCGTACCGGCCTTCCGCGCTTGCTCAGACGTTCATCGCGGGGAGCTCGGCCCCCTTCTCCCGCTCACCGGCGGGACGGCGTTCGAGCGTCCGCCCCAGGGCGACCGCGCCGAGCGCGGCGACGGCGAGGGCGACGCCGATCCAGGCCGTCGCCTCGTACCCGGCGCCCGCGTCCAGGGCCAGGCCGCCGAGCCAGGGCCCCGCGGTGATGCCGATGTTGAACGACGACACGTTCACCGCCGCCGCGAGCGTCGGGGCGCCGGCGGCCAGCGTGAACACCCGCGTGTTCAGCGTCGGGTTCGTCGCGAACCCGAACGCGCCCAGCAGGAACACCAGCCCGATCACCGGCACCGGCGACCCCATCGTCAGCGCGAGCAGGGCGGACACGGCGGCGAGGCTGCCGATCCCCACGTACAGGGTCGGGACGGCGCGGGTGTCGGCCGTCCGTCCGCCGAGGGTGATGCCGATCAGCGCGCCCACCCCGTACACGGCGAGCACGGCGGGCACCCACCGCTCGGCGAGGCCGGTCGTGTGCGTCAGCAGCGCGCCGAGATAGCTGAAGGTGACCAGCAGCGCCCCGGTGGACAGCGCCGTCGTCGCGTACGCGAGCCACACCCTCGGCGTCGCCAGCGCCCGCACCTCGTCCCGGAGGCGCGGCGCCCGCCCCTCCGGCCGCCCCGCCGGGACCGTCACGGCGACCGCCGCCATCGCCGCCGCCGACATGACCGCGACCGTCCAGAACGCCGCGCGCCAGCCGAGGTGCTGGCCGATCACCGTCCCCGCCGGAAGCCCGACGATGGTCGCCAGCGTGAGCCCGCCCGCGACGATCCCCATCGCCTTCCCGCGTGCGCCCTCCGGCACCAGCCCGACCGCCACCACCGCGGCGACCGCCCAGAACCCCGCGTACACGAACGCCCCCGCGACCCGCGTCGCGAACAGCACCCAGTACCCGGGCGTCAGCGCGCCCGCGACATGGCTCACCGCGAACAGCGCGAGGAACACCAGCAGCGACCGCCGGTGCGGCCAGCGCAGCGTCAGCACCGCCAGCACCGGCGCCCCGGCGAGCATCCCGAGCGCGAACGCCGAGATCAGCAGTCCCGCGCGCGGAACGGACACGCCGAGGTCCCCGGCCATCTCCGGCAGCAGCCCCGCGAGCATCAGCTCCGAGGTCCCCTGCGCGAAGATCGCGAGCCCCAGCACGTAGACGGCCCGTGGCATCCGGTCCCACCTCCTGTTTTAGATCGTTCAGTTCAAAATTCGGACGTGAAAAAAGGCGGCCGGTGCCGCCTTCGTTCTCCTCAGAGCGCGGTCATCGCGGTCTCCGCGATCGAGACGAGGGTCTCGTGGTCCGCGCCGCCGCTGGCGGCGACCCGCATTCCGCTGACGATCGCGACGATGTAGTGCGTGAGCGCCGCCGGGTCCCGGGCCGCGTCGATCTCCCCGGCCCGCATCCCGGCCTCGATCGCCGCCCGCAGCGCCTCCACCCGGCGCCGCTGGTCCCGCTCGACCATCGCGGCGATCTCCGGATCGCGCTGCACCATCTCCACCATCGTGTTCACGACCAGGCATCCGACCGGGTCACCGGTCTCAAGGTCGGCCGTTTGCAGCAGCAGCGTCCGCAGTTTCTCCTTCGGGGAACCGTCGCCCTCCAGCAGGTCGAGGAGCCTGCCCGTCCGCTCGTCCATGTAGTGGGCCAGCGCCCTTACGAACAGGTCGTGCTTGCTGCTGAAGGTGTTGTAGACGCTGCTGCGCCCGAGGCCCGTCGCCTCGCACAGGTCGCGCGTGGACGTCCCCTCGTACCCGGCCGTCCAGAACGCCCGCATCGCGGCGTCGACGGCCCGCCCCTCCTCGAACCTCCGCGGCCTGGCCATGCGCCCCACCGTAACAATAAAAAACCGATCAGTACAAAACTCGTCAGGTCACCAACTGGACGATCTTGGGCCGGTCGCCCGGCCGCGCCACCACCACCCACCCCCGGGGCAGCGGCTCCGAGGGGGGCGTGACCGCCCAGGTCTCCGCCTCCGGGCCGGTGCAGGGTCCGGTGATGACCGCCGGGGCCGCGAGTTCGCGGAGCTTGCTCAGCAGCGGTCCGGGATCCGCCCGCACCGTCTGCGGATGCGACATCACGAGGTGGAAGCCCGTCTGGTGACTGCTCTCCAGCAGCGGCATGACGGCACGTGTGAGATCTTCGTGACCCCGTTCCAAGAGGCCCTCGATCACCAGATAGGTCTCGGCGTTGCGCGACGGGCCGCCGCCGCGCACCCTTGTCCCGACCTCGTCCAGTAGCGCGGCCACCTCGCTCTGGGTCCGGGCGTAGCGAAGGTACCGTTCGGATACGTCGGGGGGAACGCCCGGACCGGCCACCCGGTCGATGAAGTACACCGGTTTGTCATCCGCCGGGAGTCGCTTCAGCAGCTCACCGAGAACCAGCCGCATCACGTCCGCCGCGCCGGTGCCGGGCGGCCCGGTGACCAGCAGATGCGGGTGGACGTCCAGGTCGAGCACCACCGGCTCGTCCGCGTCTCCGTGCTCGATTCCGAGCGGCAGGCGCCGCCCGCTGACCTGCGGCACCTCGGTGAGATCGGCGGGGGCTCCCGGGGCCAGGGCGAACGTCCTCTCGGCGGTGATGCCCGCGAAGCGACTTGTGAACCGGGGATGGCGCTCCGACAGCGCCCGTAGCAACCCCCGTTCTCCGCACAGCACGACCACGAGGCCCTCGTTCTCGTCCATCTGCGCCCCCAGCGCGTCGACGGAGGAGGAGTCGGCGGCCGACGGCATCAGGTCCGCGTCGCTGATCAGCATCGTGCCCGGCCAGCGGGACGGAGCAGTGGCCGGAGCGCCGCTCAGCCACCCCTTGAGAACCGTCCACGATGTCAGCATCACCCTGTCGGCGGATGTCACGCCGAGGCGGGCGAGCATCCTTCCGTAGGCCGTCGCCGCCGCCTCGCGGTCCGGCGCGAAGGGGCCCTCGAAGATCGCGTGCGGCGGGCTCGACAGCCGGCCCTCGCGCGCTCTGAGCCTCGTCTCGATGGACCTCAGCGCCGACCTGAACGGCGGCGGTACGCCCTGGTAGGCGGGCTGATCGAACTGAGGCGGCCGCAGGATCCGGGTGGGGATGCCCTGGGCTTCGAAGGGGCGTGGAGGGGAGCCGGGGGTGAGGAGGTAGGCGGTGTGCTCGGTCGGGAAGGGGAGGGTGGCGCGGCCCATGACCTGTTGGAGTTCCGCCGGTGGGAGGCGGGTGGCCGCGACGCGCCATTTCAGGAGGGGGAGGAAGCGGCGCCAGATCGTGGTCCGCTCGACCGTCGTGGACGACAGCAGCAGGTGGACGCCGAGCGGCTCGCCCCGCTGGGCGAGGGAGAGGAGCGCCTCGGCCGCGTCCCGCCTGCTGGAGGGGAAGGTCAGCGAGATGTCGGCGACCACCAGGAGGCGCCCGGACGGGCGGCCGAGGTCGCGCTCCCTCATCTCCTCCGCAAGGAAGTCGAGGAACTCGTCGAGCAGGGCGGGACGGCCGAGGAGTTCCTCGTAGTCGTGCGTGTGGTGCGGGAGGCCGATGGCCCCGCCGAGGGGATGTTCGCCGAACCCCGCGAAGATCATGTCGAGGCCGGCGGGGGAGTGGTGGGCCGCGAGCTCGGTGACGATCTCGCGCACCACCCGCTGCCGCGCCCCGGTCTCGCCGACGACGAGGCCGTGGGGCATCCGCGCGGACGCGGCGAGCGGGTCGAAGTCGTGGCCGAAGAGCGCGGGGCTCCGGGGGGCCGGCTCGTCCTGGGTCAGGACGGCGCGGGTCCGCGGGGTGACCAGGGCGAAGTGGTCGGTGCCGGCGGTGAGCACGACCGGGCCGCCGTCGCGGGGGAGAAGGGCGCGGAACGTCTCGGCGGACGTGCCGGCCAGGCGCTCGATCTCGGCCGAGACCGCTTCGAGGACGTCGCGGGTGTGCAGCGCCTCGGGGCGCGGCAGCGTGTCGAGCAGCGCCTCGCGCGCGCCGGGGACGAACTCGTAGTGGACGCCTCCCACCGGCCGCAGCAGTCCGCTGAGCAGGACCTCCGCCAGTTGCCCGGGGCCCGGGCCGCCGAGGACGCGGTGCTGGATCAGCCGCATCACCGGCAGGGACGGGACGGACACGGCGACGTGCGCGGCGAGTTCGGCGGCCGCCGGGGACGCGGCGGCCAGGAAGCGCCGGACGCGTTCCTCCACCGGCAGGTCGCGCTCGCGCCGGACCGGCGCGCCGCCGGGCGGCCGGGCCGGCAGCGTCGCGACGGCGGCGGGCTGCGGGCCCGCGCCGGAGACCAGGCGGGCCCAGGCGGCGAACCAGTGCGGCGCGATCTCCAGCACCGGGACAGGGACGCCCGGAGCCGTGGCGCCGTCGTAGGGGGTGAACAGCAGGTCGGTGTTGGGCGCGCCGGGCCGCGGCAGGACGGCGAGGCCCGGCGTCACGGGCGCGGCGGTGCGCCGCCACAGGCGCTCGGGCAGCGGCTGGAGGACCGCGGTCGGCCCGGCCTGGGCCCAGCGGCGGACGGCGCGCGCGGCCCGTCCGTCCCACCAGTGCGGGCCCGAGCAGTCGCTGAGGACGAGGACGGCGCGGCGGCCCGACGGGTCCACGAGCGTGCCGGGATCGCGGCGGGGGGCGCCGGGGGCCGAGGAGACGCGGCCAGTGGTGTCGAGGTGGCTGACGTGCACGTCCTGGAAGGAGCCCTGGCGGACGAGGACCTCGGTGAGTTCGCGGGCGAGGGGGCGCCAGAGCCGCATCGAGGGGCCGCCGTCCACGACGAGGCCCAGCGTCAGCCAGCGTTCGGGCGCGGGCACGAGGACGGGCGTCCAGCGGCCGGTGTCGGCGACGCGGGCGGCGGTCGCCTCCTCGTCCAGTTCGAGCCGGTGCCGGGACGGGACGCGCCGCTTCAGCGGCCGCAGCGCGCGCTGCACACCCCGAGGGTCCGCGAGCATCGGCGCCGTCGGGACGAGGACCTCCGCGGCCGCCGTGCCCCCGGGCCCGGTCCCGGCGACCGGACGCGGATGCAGCGCGGTGAGCGGCGACGGGACGTCCGGCACGGGCGGCGGGGACGCGGGCCGGTCCTCGACGGGTTCGGCGGGAGGCTCGGACGGCACCGGCGACGCGGGCTTCGGTGTCTCGTCCGGTACCGGGACGTGGCAGGCGAGCCACAGGATCTCGCTCAGCTCCCGCGCGTCCGGCGCCGGACCCACCGCCGCCAGCACGTCCCGGAACCGGTCGAGGTCACTCGTCATCCGCCGGGCCCGTCAGGTAGGGCATGACGCGGTCGGCGAGGGCGCGGCGGTCGGCGGCGCCGGCGTGGCGGCACAGGTAGACGGCGTTGAGGAGCTGGTCGGTGGCGAGCGTCCCCGCCGAGGAGCGCTCGAAGAACCGGCGGACGAGGTCGTCGCTGTCGTCGGCGAGCGCGCCGAGGTGCTCGCGGACGATCGCCGCCAGCTCCGCCTCCCCCGACGGCTGCCGCAGCTCCACGCTGACGCAGCGGCGCAGGAACGCCGGGGGGAACTCGCGCTCGCCGTTGCTGGTCAGCACGACCAGCGGGAACGCGCGGCAGCGGACCGCCCCGCCGGTGACCGCGACGCGCGGCCCGTCGGCCGTCATCACCTCGGCGGACGGGTCGGCGCGGCGCGTCAGCTCCGGGATCTCGTACTCGCCCTTCTCGAAGATCGTCAGCAGGTCGTTGGGCAGGTCGATGTCGCTCTTGTCGATCTCGTCGACGAGCAGGACGCGGGGCCGCGCGTAGGGGAGCAGGGCGGTGCCGAGGGGGCCCAGCCGGATGTAGCGGCCGATGTCCTCGTCCGCGGGTGCGTCGTCGCGGCCCGCCGCGTACAGCCGGGTCAGCGGGTCGTACTGGTAGAGGCCGTCGCGGAGGGTCGTCCGGCTGGTGATGGGCCAGTGCAGGACGGGCCCGAGCCCCAGCTCGTGGGCGACCGCGTAGGCGAGGGTCGACTTGCCGGTGCCGGGCGGGCCGGTCACCAGCAGCGGGCGGCGCAGGTACAGCGCGGCGTTGACCTGCTGGACGGCGTCGTCGGACGGCCGGTACGTCCGCGCCTGGTGCGCGTTCCCCGACGGCCCGGACGGCGGCGGCAGCACGGGCCCGCCGTCGAACGCCCGCCACGGCGGGGGCGGCGGCAGCCGCTCGACGGCGTCGTGGGGGTGACGGCTCCCGGTGTAGAGCAGCCAGTCGGGCACCTAGTCCTCCATCGCGAGCGGGGGGTCGGGGAAGCGGGACGGGTCGTCCCACAGCAGGGTGAGGTCGCGGCCGCAGTGCGGGCTGTCCCGGGGCGCGGTGAGCGCCTTCTTGCGGAGCGTCAGCGCGAGGCGCGGCAGGTCGCCGGGGTGCGCGTGCTCGACCGCGGCGGTCAGCTCGTCCAGGACGCGGTGGCCCCGGCAGTCCTCGTGCGTGGCGGCGTCGCAGGGCGTCCGCGTCCACAGCATGACGGGGACGCCGTTGTTGAGCGCGGCGGTCAGCCACGACTTGACCGGCCGCGACCCGTAGACGAGCACGCAGTAGTCGGTGTTGGCCTCCAGCAGGTCCTGGAAGGCCCTGCCCTTGCGCGGCGCGTCGCAGTGGATCGGACGGGGCTCGCTGCGGCCCCGCTCGGTGAGCAGCCGCCAGCGCCGGTGGGCCTGGTCGAGCCGGAACGAGCGGGGGCGCAGGCGCTCCACGTCCCGGACGACGACCGGGTACTTGCGCATCTGGATGCCGTGGTCGCGGTCGACGTACCACTCCTCGAACGGCCGGCCGAGCCAGGTCTCGGGGACGGCGAACTCGATCATCCAGTCGCGTCCGAACAGGGTGGGCGCGAGGTCGGCGACGCCCTTCTCGACGGCGCCGCGCACCCGGTCCTTCGTGACCCGCTCGGTCGAGAGGGACGGGCCCTCCCGTCCGTCCGCCCAGGTGTGCAGGGTGAGGTCGAACGCGTCGCCGTGCGTCAGCCGCTCCAGCCGGACGATCACCGACGCCGGCTCGTCGCCCGGCCGCGGCGGCGCGGCGCCCAGGTGCCGCCCCGACCAGGACGCCAGCCGCCGCGCGCGGTCCTCGGGCAGGCGCGGGCCGAGCGCCGCCAGGTAGCGGGCGAGGTGCTCGGCCGACCAGCCCTCGGCGACGTGCCGCACCGCGCCCCACGCCGACCGGAACCCCTCCAGCGGCGGACGGCCCACGACCCGCGCGAGGTCGGCGGCGAGCGGGTCGGTGAAGCGGACGCCCTCCAGCAGCCCGCGCAGGTCGCGGCGCGCCTCGGGGGTGAGCCAGGTCAGCGGCAGGAGGTCGTCCAGCTCCTCGAAGTAGTGCCGGATCCGGGTGACCGGCAGCATCCAGCCGAGCGCGGCGCGGCCGTCGCGGATCTCGGCGTTGGTCACCATCCCTATGACCTCGTGGGTGTCGAGGTCGTAGACCGCCGACCCGCTGTATCCGCGCTCCAGCCAGTCGCCGGGGCCGGGCTTCAGCTCCCACCACTCGTCCCGCATGCTGCGCTGCGCGCGGGTCGTCACGGTCGCGTGCCGCTCGCCGCCGTCGGGCCGCGCCGGGAACCCCCAGACGCCGAACTCCCGCCTGGACGCTCCGCGCAGGTCGTCCGGCGCGGCCAGCCGCGCGGGACGGCGCTGGACGGGCGCCTCCAGTTCGAGCACCGCGACGTCGCCGAGGTCGCCGGGCGCGTTCCAGTCCCCGCACGCGATCACCTTGGCGCGTTCGCCCGCGCCCGCCGCCCCGGAGAACCCGACCCGCGCCTCCGCCAGGCCCCGGACGCTGTGCGCGCAGGTCAGCAGCCGGGTCGGGGAGATCAGGAACGCGGCGCCGAGCCTGCCGCCCTCCGGCCGGCCGACCCACCCGCGCCACTCCAAGCCGTCCACGACGGGGCTAGCCCTCCTCCGCGGCCCCGGCCCCCGGCGCCGCCGGATCGCCCCAGGTCATCTTGACCTTGAGCTGCCCCTCGACCGAGGTCTTGGCGATGACGGCCCCGGCCGCGGCGTTGAGCTTCACGCCGAACTCCAGCTCCAGGGCGTCCGGCCGCAGGTCGCCGCCGCGCAGGGTCGCGAGCGCCGACTCCGCCGCGTCCCGGACGCTCCGCAGCGCGTCCTCGAACCGCTCCCTGGCGTCATGGATCACCCCGGCGCCCACCGACACCGGATCGAACCCGGGCTCGTCCGGGTCGCTCTCGACGACGACGACGCCGTGCTCGGTCCGCCAGCGCACCAGTTCGCTCACGCCCACCCTCTCCGTCCGGTGGCCAATGTAACAAGATCAGCCGCAGCGGATACGGTGCGTCGGTGAACCACGGCCACAGGAGGTCACGATGATCACGGTCGACGATGTCCGGCGGCTCGCGCTGACGCTGCCCCGCACGTCGGAGCACCTGATCCGGGACCGGGTGAAGTTCCGCGTCGGCTCCATCGTCTACGTGGCCTTCTCCCGGGACGAGACCGTGATGGGCTTCGCGTTCCCGAAGGAGGAGCGCGACGCGCTCATCGCCTCCGAGCCTGACAGGTTCCACCTGCCCGAGGAGTCGTCGCTGCGCTTCAACTGGGTGCACGCGTGGACGTCCGCGCTCGACGAGGAGGAGATGTACGAGCTCGTCACCGAGGCGTGGCGCATGGTCGTCCCGAAGAAGGTCGCCGCCGCGCGCCTCGGCCCCCCCTAGGGCCTGAACGTCAGCGGCGCCCCGCGCGGGCAGTCCACGCGGTGCGGCCTCGGCGGACCGGCCGACGGGGCGACCGTCAGCGCGTAGCAGCGCCGCATCGTGATGTGCTCGGTGCTCCAGGCGTCCTCGTGGGCCCGGCCGGACGTCCGGATGACCAGCCGCGTCCCGCCCGCGACGGGCGTCTCCCGCAGCACCTGGACGCCCCGGACCTCCGCCGCGAGGCGCCCCGCGTCCGCCGGGGGGCGGCCCGCCACCCGCGCGGCCGCGGCGCGCGCGTTCTCACGCGCCTGGTCGGTCGCCTGCCGTTCGGGGGACGGCATGAGGCCGCATCCCGCGATGAGGAGCAGGACGACCGCGATGCCCATACGTCGGCGCACACGTTCATCATGACAGCGGCCCCGCCCACGCGGACATCCGCACCGGTACCCGGATCCTCGGCTAGGCCCCGGCGGGCTGGACCTCGGCCTCCCGCTCGGCGGGCGCCGTCCCCGCCGACCCGTCCGGCTCCGGGGCGGGCGGCGCGTCCGGCCGCGGCCGCGCCCACGCGGTCGCGGCGGCGAGGCACACGAACGGCAGCGCGGGCATCAGGTACCGGTAGTCGAAGTCGGCGGTGAGCGGCGGGACGGCGAGCAGCGCCGTCCCCGTCAGCCACAGCAGCCCGGCGCCGCGCCGCGCCCGCCGCAGCGCCATCCCGGCGAGGCCCGCCAGCAGCATCACGCCGAGCATCAGGCCGCGCACGTGCACCACCGACTGGTAACCCCGGATGATGTCGGCGAACGGGCTCACGACCCGCGTCCGCCCGGACCCGTGCTCGTAGTCCGCCACCACCGACAGCCGGTCCCCGCCGCCGATCACCGGCAGCGGGCGCATCCGGTCGGGCCGGACGGGGAAGCGGTACTTGTTCTCGGTGCCCGGCTGCGGATACGGGCTGCGGTGCCAGGTGAACGTCCGGCCGAAGAAGTCGTAGGTCACGACCCGCGCGTAGTCCAGCGGCTGGTTCCTGATCGCCCACACCGCGAACCGCTGGGCCCGCGCGTTGACCTCCGGTTCGAACGGATGGCCGTCCCGCCAGCCCGTCGGCGAGTTCGCCTCCCACACCTGGTGGGACGAGGCGGGCCGGTCGCCCGGCGCCCCGTAGGGGCACAGCGAGGCCAGGTCGGGCGGCGGCCGGAACGTGTCGCAGTCGGCGAACGCGGAGGTCCGGCCCCAGAGGAAGACGCCGTCCGTGCCGGTCAGCGCGAACCGTCCGTGGTCGTGGTGGAACCAGGCCGCGTATCCGCAGAGCGGCAGCGCGAACGTCACCGCGAGCGCCGCGTGCACCGGCCACCGCGTCCGCCGGACGAGCAGGTACAGCAGCGCGATCGCGATCAGCGGCAGCCCGACCGTCCGGGTGACCGCCGCCGCCCCGAGCAGCGTCCCCGCGAGCGCCGCCCGCCGCCACCCGGTCGTGCCCGGCCGCGCCAGCAGCAGCACCGCCCCGAACACCAGCACGGTGAACAGCGTGTCCGACAGCAGCAGGTGCTCAAGCTCGATCTGGTAGCCGTCCAGCAGCACCGGCGCGAGCGCCAGCGCCGCCCAATGCCGCCGCAACCGGAAGTCGCGGACGAGCGCCCGGTACCCGAACACCGCCATCACCACGACCGCCGCGTGCTGCAACCCCGTCACCAGGTACAGGCTGTGGAAGGGCCGCAGCAGCCACAGCGCGAGCCCGTACCCCTCCGACCGCAGCGGGTGCGGGAACGGCGCGTTCGCGATACGCACGTAGTCGTAGCTGTCGTTGAACCACAGCGTCGGCGGATACCCGAGCATCGCGACCACCCGGAGCAGCACGCCCGCGAGGAGCAGCCCCGAGAACAGCCGGTTGCCCCCGACGGCCGCCCGGACGGGCGCGACCTTCGGCCACCTGGCCTTCGGAGGGGTTGGCGACACGGGACCCTAACTGTGGACGTGCGGCTGACGGATGCTGAACCGGAAGCCACCGCGGGCGGTCGGCCTCCTATGCGGTTGTCGGCTACCTCGGCGGTCGTCGGCTGCGGCGACGGCGCGGTGAACCGGGGAGGCGCGGGCCGCCCGTCCGCCCGGTTCGCGTCAAAGGGTTGTCACCGCGTCCGCCCACGCGATGGCGGCGATCATAGCAGCGCCCCCCGTGCCCCGGCCTCGCTCACCCCCACCCCTCAACCCCGCAGAACCTCGATCACCGGCAACGCCCCCCGCGCCACCGCCCCCGCTTCTTCTGGCGGGAACTCGACGCCGTTCCGCGTCGTCCTCCAGAACCGCGGCGGGACCGACGGGCTGACAAGATACTTTCCCGGCTCCAGAAGCTCTGCCCCCGGCAGGACGAGCGTACGCGTCTCGGTCCACCGGCTCCGGTAGGCGCACTCCGCCTGGATCCAGGGCTCCGTCACCCCCGTGGTCGTGGACGTCGCGGGAAGCATCACGGCCTTCCTGCCGTTCGGGAGCTCCCTCGAGGCCGCCGGGGGAGTGGGATAGAACGCGAGGATGCCCTCGTCCTTGATTCCCAGATCCCGCGCGTCGGCACCGAGGCCGAAACTGTAGCTCCTGGAGGGGCCCGTCCGAGGCCCCTCCTCGCCGAGGCAGCGGCGCCGTCCTCCGGGGCCGTACTCCACGGAGCCCAGGGTGCGCGCCCTGAACTCGATGACGAGGCGCACGTCCGTCCCAGGTTTGACGCGGGCCGGGGCCACCGACAGCTTCAGATCCATCGAGGGGGTCTCCGAAGCCGGCATGTTCGGCTGCCTGAGCAGGACTCCGGGGCGGGTGAAGGACGCGTGGATCTCACCCTGGCTCTGCCCACCGACCTGCGGGCCCGTGGGCCAGAGCAGCCAGCCGACGACCACGGCCGCGCCCACGCCGCCGATGCTCGCGGCGGTGACGCCCTTGGTGCCGCCGAGCTTGCCGAGGACGCCTTTCCCGACAGATCCGCCCGCCTTGGCGGCGAGGTCGGTGACCGCAGAGCCGGGGCCGACGAGCGCGCCGCCGAGCATCGCCAGCGGCGCGGCCGTCGCGACCGCCGCGGCCAGAGCGGCGAGGGCGAGGGCGCCGCGCCGCTCCCAGTCGGGCCCGTAGGCGCCGATGGCGGCGGTCTCCAGTTCGCCGAGGAACGCGTGCGCGTTCCAGAACCGGTCCGCCGGGTTCTTGGCCATGCCGCGCCGGACGAGCGGACGCAGCGGCTCGGGCACCCGCTCCAGCGGGATCGGGGCCCCGGAGTGCGCCGCCCGCAGCCCCTCCAGGGTCGGGGCCTCAAACGGCCGGGCGCCGCTGACGCACTCCACGAACACGCAGGTGGCGGCGTAGAGGTCGGTGGCGGGGGACGCGGCGGCGCCCGCCCACTGCTCGGGCGCCATGTACGTGGGCGTGCCGCCCACGCCGCCCTGTCCGGCGAGCACCGCGACGCCGAAGTCGATGAGCTTGCTCAGCCCGTCGTCCTGGACGAGGACGTTCGCGGGCTTGTAGTCCCGGTGCACGACCCCGGCCGCGTGCGCGGCGGCCAGGCCGAGCAGCGACCCTTTGAGCGTCGTCAGCGCCGCCTCGGGCGTGAGCGGCTCCGCACGGGTGTCGAGGACGCGGCGCAGCGAGCGGCCGCGTACGGCCTCCAGGACGATCGCCGCGCCCCACGGCGACTCCTGGTAGTGCAGGAGACGGGCGACATGCGGGTCGACCACCCGCTTCAGCAACTCGGCCTCGCCGCGAAAGGTGGCGCGGGCGGCGGCGTCGGTCAGCAGACCGGGGGCCAGATACTTGATCGCGACGGGTAAGCCGCCGGACTGGTGGCGCGCCAGCACGACCTCGCCCTGCGCCCCCGCCCCCAGCTCCCCGAGTTCGACGAACCCGGGAACGCTCCAGCTACGCGGCATCTACTGGCCCGTGTTGGTCTGGATCTCGCTCACGGTCAGCGGGACGGGCAGCGACGTCGTCGTCCGCTCGCCCAGGTCGCCGCTCGGGGGCGTGCATCCGGCCAGCTCGCACCGCCAGGTGACGTGCCACTTGATCGTCGCCGTGATCTGGTAGGAGCCGCCCGGCTGCCCGGTCGAGGACCGCCGGTAGGTGTAGTGGCACCGCTGGCCCTTCGTCCCGTCGCACTCGAACGTCTTCTCGCCCACGTTCCACTCGACGCGGTCGGCGGTCGCGGTCGCCTGGAGCCGGGGCGCCCCGATCGGCTCGGTCTTCACATCCTGCACGCCGTCGATCCACAGCGCGGTCCGGAGGCGGACGTAGGTCTTGCCGGCCGGCGCGATATGCACCTTGGGGATGGTCAGGTTGGCCGAGGCCATGGCCGACTCCACAAGCTCCCAGGTGGTGGGCGGCGCGGCGGCCGGAGGTGCGGCGCCGCCGCCGTCCACGGGGACGTATCCGACGCCCTGGTCGGGGGTGAGGCCGTCGGGGTCGGGCGGGGCCACGGGGCCGCCGCCCCCGCCTGAACCCCCGCCCGCGCCACCACCGGACGTGCCGCCGCTCTGGTGGCTGTCGGCGTTGCAGTGCACTTTGCCGTCCCTGCCCACAGAGCAGGGGGCCGCGTCGGCGGGGAGGGTGGTGAGGAGGGGGACGGTCACGGCCGCCGTGGTGAGGGCCGTGGTGAGGGCACGGCGGCGTGCGGGGGAGTGGGGAGACATCCTGTGTCCTTTGCTGAGGGCCGTCAGCATGGGCGGTCCTGGACGATGTCGGCGACCTTCCAGGTGCCGGAGTCGTACTGGACGGTGGACCGGTAGAGGCGGGATCCGCCGGGCCCGCCGCTCAGGCGTTCGCCCGTTCTGGCGGAGAAGCGGTAGCCGCTGAGGGTGTGCACGCAGTCGATGACGTAGACCTTGGTGCCGTCGGTGGAGCGGGCGTACACGCGCGGGTTGTGGGTGTTGGCGAAGCGCCAGATCTCGCCCTTGGCCTTGGTCTTCTCGACGTCGGCGGTGACCTGGGCGAGGAGCGGGTCCACGGCGACGGTGGCGAGTTCGGCGGCGTCGTTCCGCTCGTAGACGCGCTTGTAGACGGCCTGGTAGTCGCGGTAGCGCTTCAGTACCTGCTTGTAGAGCCGGCCGGTCGGCTGCGCGGACGGCGCGGCGGCGCCGGGCCCGGCGGAGTCGGCGCCGGTGCTGACCGAGCCCTCGGGGCGCAGGGCGCCGGACGAGGGATGGGACGTGCCGCAGCCGGCGAGGGGCAGCGTGACCGGCAGCAGCGTCGCCAGCAGCGGGGCGGCGCGGCGGAGCCTCCGTGGGGAGGGACGTACCGTCCGGGCGCGCATCGTCTTCCCTGGGCGTCGGCCGACAGCGGGTCGAGTACGCGCGTAGCTTACAGAGACAGGTCGGGCGGGAAAAGGGATTCGTTGCGCCCGGATTGACCTCGACCCCGCTTGAGGTTGCACGCTGGCGGCCTACGAAGGGAGGCCGTCATGCGAGCGGTGTGGTTGAGGGAGTTCGGTGGGCCCGGCGTCCTGGTGCCGGGGGAGGCGCCCGACCCGGTGGCCGGGGACGGGCAGGCGCTGGTGGACGTGGAGTTCGTCAACATCACGTTCGTCGAGACGCAGTTCAGGTCGGGCAGTCCGGCGCCGTTCACGGTGGAGCCGCCGGTGATCCCGGGGAACGGGGTGGGCGGCGTGGTCGTGGAGGTCGGCGCGGGGGCCGATCCGGCGCTGGTGGGGAGGCGGGTCGTCAGCTCGACCGGCGGGTCCGGCGGCTACGCCGAGCGCGCGGCGGTGGACGCGGCGGCGCTGTTCGAGGTGCCGGACGGCCTCGCCCTCGACGAGGCGGTCGCGCTGCTCGCCGACGGGCGGACGGCGACGATGATGCTGCGGGCGGCGGCGCCGCGCCCGGGGGAGCGGGTGCTGGTCGAGGCGGCGGCGGGCGGTGTCGGGACGCTGCTGGTCCAGTTGGCGAAGGCCGCGGGCGCGACGGTGGTCGCGGCGGTGGGCGGCGGCCCCAAGGCGGACGTGGCGCGCCGGGTCGGTGCCGACGAGGTCGTCGACTACCGCGAGCCGGGGTGGAGCGAGCACGCCGGCGAGGTGGACGTGGTGTTCGACGGTGTCGGCGGTGACGTGGCGCGGGAGGCGTTCACGTTGGTCAGAAGGGGTGGCCGGATGGTCAGCTTCGGGCTGGCGAGCGGCGAGTGGGCCGACATCCCGCAGGACGCGGCGGACGGCCGCGGCGTGACGCTCGTCCGTCCGGTCGCGTCGCCCGAGGAGATGCGCGGGTTCACGCTCAGCGCGCTCGCCGAGGCGGCGGCGGGACGGCTGCGTCCGGTGATCGGGCAGCGCTTCTCGCTGGAGGGCGCGTCCGAGGCGCACGCGGCGATCGAGTCGCGCGCGAGCGTCGGCAAGACGCTGCTGGAGGTCGGGCGATGAGGATCGGGCTGTATCTCCCCTCGTTCGGGGTGGACGCGTCGGCGACGGTCGCCGAGCACGCCCGGCACGCCGAGGACGCCGGGTACGAGTCGGTGTGGGTGGGCGACCACCTCCGCCCCGTCCGGCCGTTCCTGGACGCGACGCTCGTGCTCGCCACGGCCGCCGCGGTGACCGAGCGGCTCAAGCTCGGGTTCGGGGTGATGGTGCTGCCGCTGCGGCAGACCGTGTGGGCGGCCAAGCAGATCGCGAGCCTCCAGCACCTGTCGGGAGACCGGGTGCTGCTCGGCGTCGGCAGCGGCGGGTCCCTCCACGGCGACGCGGCGTTCCGCGCGGTCGGCGTGCCGTTCGCCGAGCGCGGCGCCCGGACCAACGCGGCGCTGGAACTGCTGCCCGCCCTGGTCGAGGGGAGGGCCGTCTCGGTGGACGGCGCGGAGATCACGCTGACCCCGGGCGCGCCGATGCCGCCGGTGCTGGTCGCCGCCGGGCCCGAGCGGCGCGCGGCCCGGTTCGGCGACGAGTGGTATCCGGCGTTCTCCACCCCCGAGGAGGTCGCCGCGGGGGCCGGGCGCATCGCGGGGCTGGCCGCCGAGTACGGGCGTCCGGCGCCGAAGGTGACCGTCAGCCTGAGCTTCGGGCTCGGCGACGTGCCCGAGGCGGAGATCGACGCGCAGGTGAAGTCGCTCACCGACTACGGCCTGACCGAGGAGGCGGCGCGGGAGGGCATGCTGACCGGGCCGCCCGAGCGGGCGGCCGAGCGGCTCGCGGCGTTGGCCGAGGCGGGCGCGCACCGGGTGATCGGGATGCCGTTCCCGTCCGCGCGGCGCCGCCAGGCGGAGCTGTTCGCCGAGGCCGCGCGCCTCGCCGCGGCGGGTTAGCGGCCGACCCTCGCCAGGAAGGACGCGAGGGCCCGCTCGTAGGCGGCCGGGTCGGTGTTCCACGCCTCCGTGTGGTCGCCCTGCGCGGTGACATGGGTGACCATGCCGGGCGGGGCGGCCTTCGCGAACGCGAACGCCGGACGGTTGGCGACGGTGCGGTCGCCGGCGGTCGTGAACATCAGCACGGGCGTTCTGAGCCGGGGCGCGAACCGGGTCTGGTCGAGATCGTCCAGGTCGATGCCGAACCGGTAGCGCATGGTGCGTTTGGCCACGTCCGTCACAAGGCGCGGCAGATGGCGGGCGTCGCCCTGCTTGTCGAGGGTGGCGCTCCAGTCCATGACGGGCGAGTCCAGGACGACGCCCCGCACGAACGACGGGTCGGCGCGGAGGGTCTTCATCGCCATCGCGCCGCCCATCGACCACCCGTACAGGACGACGCCGGTGGCGCCGTTCGCCCGCGCGTAGGCGACGGCCGAGGCGACGTCGCGCCATTCGGTGGCGCCCATGTGGTTCCGGTGGTCGGCGGACCGGGGCGCGTCCACGTCGTTGCGGTAGGCGATGGACAGCATCGTCATCCCGGTCGCGTGCACCGGCTTCATCGCGCGGAACGTCTCGGCCATGCCGGCGTTCCGCCCGTGCACGGCGATGACCCACGTGCCCTTGGGGGACGTGCCGGGCAGCAGCCACGCGGGCATCCGACCGACCCGCGTCGGATACGCCACGTCCTCGAAGGCCAGGCCGAGCGCGGTCTTCGGGTCGCCCTCGTAGAGCCAGTGGTCGATGGTGGCGCGGGCGCCCTTCGCCGGCGTCCCCTTCAGCACGGACGCCACGCGCCGCACGACCGTCGCCCGGTCGCCCCCGACGACCGGGCCGAGCAGCGCCCGCCCGTCCGGCCAGGCCAGCGCCCACGTGCCGGGGCGCTCGGTGTCGGGGTCGCGGGGGAGCGTCACCGTGCCGTTCCCCGCGTCGGTGATCCTGAAGGGGTACTCCGCGCTGTGGTCGACCTGCGTCGCCACGCCCGCGAAGTACCAGCCGACGCCGCCGAGCGCCGCGCAGACGAGGAGGACGAGGCCGGTGAGCGCGGCGACCAGCCTCCGGACGCGGCGCCGGCGCGCCGGGCGGGCCGGCTCGGGGGTCGCGGGCGCCGGGGACTCGGGCGCGTGGGTCGTCACGTTGGAACGGTAGCGGACGCCCCGCCCCGCGAGGCCGGAGCGTTCCGCCGGGCCGTGGGAGGCTCGGTACCCTTCCGGGCAGTCGCCGCACGAGGGGGGCAGGTATGGCCGGGCCGAACGAGCGGATCGCGGAGATCGAGGGACGGGTCGTCCAGGCCGTCCGGCAGGCGCTGCCGCCCGGGTGGCGCCGCGCCGACCTGCGCTGCAAGGCCACGGTGGCGGCGGCCGACACCGCGCTCACCGTCCTCACCGCCGACGGGACGGTCGAGGAGTGCGAGCGGGTCCCCGACACGGTGACCGACCTGCTCATGGAGTTGCGCCGCGTCCACTACCTGTCCGAGCAGGGCACGTGGTTCTCGATGTCGTTCTTCGTGGAGCCGGGCTCCGCGCGCCCCCTCTACAACTACGACTTCGACCCGGGCTGGGACCCGCCCGCCCCGGTGGAGGCGTGGCGGCGCGACCAGATCGTGCTGCCGCGCGACGGCGCCAACCAGCCCGGGTGGCTGCGCGACCGGCTGGAGGGCCGCGAGCCCGCGCCGCCGCCGACCCACGAGGCCGTGGGCGCGATGGACCCCATCGAGCAGATGGAGCTGCTGTCGAACGACCTCGCCGTCCTGGTCGCCGGGCACGCCCCGCCGCTGTGGCTGAAGATCTTCGGGTACTACCAGGCCGTGGGCGGGCACGTGGAGTTCCCGCCGATGATGCTCTACCGGGCCGACGGGACGATGACGGTGTGGACGCCGCCCGCCGGGGCCGCCGCCCTCCTGGACCGCCTCCGCGCCGGGACGCACGGCTTCCAGGGCTCCACCTGGTGCCGCACGGACTTCGAGGTCGTCTACGACAACGGCGGCGTCCGCTGCCGGGCGGGCTTCACCCACGACGACGAGCCGAAGTGGAACCGCGAGCCGTCCGCCGAGGACGTCCGGCGCGAGCTGGAGCGGTTCCCGCGCGACCGCGTCCCCGGATGGATGACGGAGCGGCTGGCCTCGGCGCCGCCGCCGGCCCCGGCGGCTCCGCCCGCCCCGGACGGCGGCCTGCGCCGGGCCCGCGTCTTCGACCACGCGGGCCCCGACGGCTCCCGCCCGGCCGTGTCGCGCCCGCCCGTCCCGCCGGAGGAGGCCGAGCGCGTGGCCGACTACCTGCGGCGGGCGCCCGTGGTGATGGCGGCGCGCTCGCACGCCCCCGACCGGCTCGACCCGGCGCGCGGCGCGGCCGTCCCGCTGACCTTCCACACCGACGGGACGTGGGTGTGGTCGGGCGCGGTCGGCTACTACCTGCGCGAGCACGGGGTGCCGCCGGAGGCCGACCTCGTCGCGCACATGCGCGCCCGGGGCTTCGAGGTCCCCGAGGTCGGCGACGACCTGATGGACGCCGCGACCGCCGCCGTCACCGGACGGGACGCGCCCGACCGCGTCCGCCGGGAGCCCCCCACCCGCGATCCCGACCTGACCCGCGTCGAGCGGCCCCCGGCGCCTCGCGAACCCGACCGGTTCGCCGCGCTCCGCAGCCGCCTGGACGACCTGGACGCCGACCCGTCCGCATACCGGATCGGCGGAACCGCCGAAGGTGCTTGGTCGCTTCTGCCGGAGGGCGCGCGGTGGACGGTGTTCCAGACGCGCGACGGCGAACCCCGCCGGGCCGTCACGTTCGACGACCACGAACAGGCCGCCGCCCACCTTCTCGGCAGCGTCCTCCTGCAAGCGCCCGCGAAGGGCGGTCCGATCGAGCCGGTGGAGGGCGAGCCCCCGCTCAGCCTCCTGCGCGACCGCCACATGATGGAGCTCGCGCGGGGCACGACGGTGGACCGCTACGGCGCCCCCGGCGGCAACGTCGTCTACGCCGCGCACACGCCCTTCGAGCAGAGGTCGCTGCCGCCCGACTGGAGGGACCGCCCCTATCACGCCTACCGGCTCCAGAGGCCGGTGGGCGCGCTGACGGGGACGGCGGTCCCGTGGTTCGACCAGCCCGGCGGCGGCACGGCGTATGTGTTCCGGCGCCGGATCTCCGAACTGCTCGCCGACGGCACCCTCACCGAGGTCGGCGACACGCGGTAGGGCTGAGGCAGGGCTGGGGTAGGGCTCAGGCGCGTCCGATGGCGGAGACCAGGTCGAGCCCCAGGAGCAGGTCGAGGTGGACGACCGTTTCCAGCTTCGCGCCCGGGGCGATGTCCGCGCCGGACAGCTCGTCCAGCACCGCGAGCGCGGACGGTGCGTCCAGGTCGGCCGCCAGCGCCGCCTCGGCCTTCGCCGCGTACGCGCGGTCCAGGGGACGGCCCGCGCCGCGCGCCCATCCGGCGACCGCGTCCCGCCACCCGTCCAGCCGGGCACCGGCCGCGCGGGCCCGCGCGGCGGACAGCTCCAGCGGCTCCCCGTAGGGGGCGTCGAGCAGCGCGAGCCGTACGGCGAGCGGGTCGAGGCCCCCGACCGAGCGCCAGTCGCCGGTCTCCGCGGGCGCGGAGACGCAGAACCCGTCGACCACGGAGCCGTCGCCGGAGACGCGGACGTCGGCGTCCGCCCCGCCGCCCGGTTCGAGCGGCTGGACGTTGTAGGCCGTCCAGTCGCCCCCGGCTGCGCCCGTGGCCAGGACGTGCCGCCCCGCCCGGCTCGCGACCCGCCTCAGCAGGTCGGCGACCACCAGCGTGCGGAGCCCGGCGCCGTCCAGCACGTGGAGGCGCAGGACGCGTCCGCCAGGCAGCCCCTCGGGGCGCCCCGTCCGACGGTCGTGCAGCCGCAGCATGGGCCCCACCCTAGGTCAGAGCGGCGCACCCGGCGGCGGCGGCCCTGTGGGCGCGGAAGCGGGCGCGGAAGCGGGCGTCGGCGTGGGACCGGTGAGCAGCGACGCGCCGCCGTCCGGCTTGCGGACGGCGGCGAACCGCAGCCGCACGTAGTCGGCGACCCACCCCGACTCGCGGCGCAGCGCGGGCGCTGCCAGGTCGTTGACGCGCTCCAGCAGCGGCTCGACCAGCTCGGGCGGGACGTCGGCGAGCGCGCGGCCCGCGTAGGCGCGCACCCAGTCGGCGGCGCCGCCGGGGCCCTCGGTCATGCGGGTGGGGCGGTCGGCGTGCTCCAGCAGCCGGAGCGTGAACCCGCCCTCCTCAAGCTTCGTCGCGTACTCGGCGGGGCTCGGGAAGTACCAGGGCAGCTCGGGCTCGCCGAGCCCGAACACGCGCCAGGCCGTCTGCATCGCGGCGATCAGCTCGGCGCAGTTCCCGGCGCCGCCGAGCTCCCCGACGAACCGTCCGCCGGGACGCAGCGCCGCGTGCACCTGGCCGATCACCTGGTCGGGGTCGCGGGTCATCCAGTGCAGCGCGGCGTTGGAGGCGACCGCGTCGAACGACTCGCTGGTGGTGAAGTCGTGCGCGTCGCCCAGGATGAACGACAGCCCCGGGTGCAGCGCGGTCGCCTGCGCGACCATGTCGGGGTTGCCGTCGATGCCGAGCACCTCGGCGCCCCGCTCGGCGATCTCCGCGCTGAACGTCCCGGTGCCGCACCCGAGGTCGATGACCCGTTCGCCGGGCTGCGGGTCGAGCAGGTCGACCAGGGGCGCGCCGTGCGCGGAGACGTACCCGAAGGCGGAGTCGTACGTCGTCACGGCCCAATTCACTGTCATAATTTATCGGACAAAGTCGGGATTGGAGGCGGCGTTGCCGATGCCGGGCGGCACGGGCGAGGTCCAGATCATGGGCGCGCGGGGCCCGGACGGGCTGACGCTGCGCACCGCCGGGCTGTCGGCCGGCGGCCTGCCCGAACTGCGCGTCGACGGCCTGCCGCCGTATCTCGGCCAGGGCTGGGCGCGCGTGCTGGCCGCCGGCGCGGAGCGCCTCGCCGCCGCCGGGGACGCCCCGTCCGAACTGGCCATCGGCGCAGATGTCGTGATCTACCTCACTTCCGCCCCGGACGGCACGTTGGTCCCCGGCCCGCCGCCCGGCCGCGACCGCCAGGGGTGGTACCGCGACGTCGTCCTGCGCCTTTTCCCCGAGGCACGTGTCTGAACTGTTGCTGAACCAGTGCTGACCCGCGCCTGAACCGCCCCCGGTCGGAGGGATCCGCGGGCCCCGAAAACGGGGATCGGTGATCAACCAGTGGCCGCGAGAGGGCATTATGAAGGAACCGCCCCGGCGCCGCCGTGCAGGGAAACGATCATGGCGTTTCCCAGACCTTGGTGACGTGTGTTACCACTGTGGCGGAGGGTAGGAAAACCGCCCGAGGCAACGCGTTCGGGGGTGCGTGGTGCGGATCATTAAATACGGTGCACTCACCGTGGCCGGGCTGATGCTCGCCGCGGGTTGCGGCCAGACGCCGGAGAAGAAGGCGCGGACCGCGGGCGACAAGCACGGCGGGACGGTCGGCCGCACCGCCGCGGCGGCGCCGCCGACGCGCAAGCCCGAGCCGCCGAAGCCGCCGCCTCCGCGCACCATCGACTGCGTCAAGCTGAAGTGCGTCGCGCTCACGTTCGACGACGGCCCCGGCCCCTACACCGACCGCCTGCTGAACACCCTGCACGCGGCGGGCGCCCGCGCCACCTTTTTCATGCTTGGCGAGAACGTGCGCAGTCACGAGGGCACCGTGCGGCGCATGGCGCTGGAGGGACACGAGCTCGCGAACCACAGCTGGTCCCACCCGAGCCTCACGGGGCTGTCGGCGGCGGGGGTGCGCTCGCAGGTCCAGCGGACGCAGGACGCGATCGCCAAGGCGTCCGGCGGCGTGCGGCCCACGCTGCTGCGCCCGCCCTACGGCGCGACGAACGCCCAGGTCGGACGCGCCGCCGCGCTCCCGGAGATCCTCTGGAGCGTCGACACGGAGGACTGGCGCTACCGCAGCGTCGCCCGCGACACCCGGGTCGGCATCAACGAGCCCAAGGCGGGCGGGATCGTCCTCTACCACGACATCCACAAGCCGAGCGTCGACTCCATCCCCAAGGTGCTGGAGGGGCTGAAGCGGCGCGGGTTCACGTTCGTGACGGTGTCGGAGCTGTTCAGGGGCCAGACGCTCAAGCCCGGCAAGACCTACACCGACCTGGCCCCGCCGAAGCCCGTGAAGGCGCCCACGCCGAGCGCTCCGCCCTCGGGGACGCCGACGGCCCCGGCCACGCCGGGAACGCCCACGCCAGGGCCTGTGAGCCCCACGCCGGGCGTGCCGCTGCCCGGCACCCCGACCGTGCCGGGCACGCCGACCGTGCCGGGCGTCCCGGGCACCCCCGGGGTCCCCGGCGTGCCGGGCGTACCGCCGGGCACACCCACGCCTCCGGGCAGGTAGCCGACACCGCCGGGCCGCTCCACCGAGCGGCCCGGCATCGCACGTCAGAACGACTTCTCACCGCCGTGACGGCCCGTCGGCGGGGGCGCCCGCACCGCAGGTCAAAACGGCTTTCATCGCCGGGTCAGCACGTCGGCAAGGGAGTCGGGCAGCGCCCGCAGGACAGTCTTCCGCCGCCGGACGGCGCCGTGGCGACCGGCCGTGGCGACCTCGCGTGCGGCGGCCCGCGTCAGGACGGTTCGTCGCGGCGCGGCCTGCGCCGGGGCGGCGGCTGGGGCGGGACGACCTTGCCCGCGACCACGGTCGCCTCGGGCACCTCGACCAGTTCCCCGGTGCGGCGGCGCACGGTGAGCAGGCCGTCCGCCCACGATTCGAGGACGCCCACCACGTCGCTGTACTCTCCCGTTGGCAGGCGGCGGCGCAGCGAGACCCGCTGACCCACGTCCGCGCCACTGATGGAAACCACCAGCCGCGCGGCGAAGCGGCCCGGCATGTGAGGGACCCCCGTGTCGAATCGACTGCGCTTCGGTGGCCATACTATTCACAGCGAGCTTGCGGTGAGCCGTGACGTGCGGCGGGGCCGGTAACCCGAGAGGAGTCACTGACGTGACCTACGTCATTGCGCAGCCCTGCGTGGACCTGCTCGACAAGGCATGCATCGAGGAGTGCCCGGTCGACTGCATCTACGAGGGCAAGCGCATGCTCTACATCCACCCGGACGAGTGCGTCGACTGTGGTGCGTGCGAGCCGGTTTGCCCTGTGGAGGCGATCTACTACGAGGACGACACTCCTGAGCAGTGGAAGGACTTCTACAAGGCGAACGTGGAGTTCTTCGACGACCTCGGCTCGCCGGGCGGCGCGTCCAAGATAGGCAAGATCGACAAGGACCACCCGATCGTCGCGGCGCTGCCTCCGCAGAGCCAGGACGACTGACGGGTCGCGCACGCGGGACCATGAAGCGTCACGGTCCCGGGAGCGTTCTGTGCCGGTGTCGTAAGCCGGTCGTGTAAGGGTCGGGCCGTGGCCGTCCACGAGGGTGGCGCCACGGCCCGCGGTTTCCCTGAGGAGAGTGGATTCGTGTTCACGCTGCCGGACTTCCCGTGGGATCGGCTGGAGCCCTACAAGCGGCAGGCCACCGAACACCCCGGCGGCATCGTCGACCTCTCGGTGGGGACGCCCGTCGACCCGACGCCCGAGCCGGTCCGCGCGGCCCTGCGCGCGGCCGCCGACGCGCCCGGCTACCCGGCCACCTACGGGACGCCCCGGCTGCGCGAGGCGGCGGCGGGCTGGCTGCGCCGCCGCGCGGGCGTGTCCGGCGCCGACCCGGCCGCGATCCTCCCCGTGATCGGCACCAAGGAGCTCGTGGCGTGGCTGCCGACCCTGCTCGGCGCGGGCCCGGACGACCACGTCGTGTTCCCCGAGCTGGCCTACCCGACCTATGACGTGGGCGCCCGGCTCGCCGGGGCGCGGCCGGTCCGCACCGACGGCCTGCTGTCGCTCGGCCCGGTCAACCCCAAGATCGTCTGGGTGAACTCGCCGTCCAACCCGACCGGGAAGGTGCTGCCCGCCGAGCACTTGCGCAAGGTCGTGGCATGGGCGCGCGGCCGCGGCGCCGTCGTCGTCAGCGACGAGTGCTACCTGGAGTTCGGCTGGGACGAGGCGAACCCGCCCGTCTCCGTCCTGCATCCGGACGTGTGCGAGGGCTCCCACGAGGGCCTGCTGGCGATCAACTCGCTGTCCAAGCGGTCCAACATGGCGGGCTACCGCGCCGGGTTCCTCACCGGCGACCCGGCGCTGGTCAAGCGGCTGCTGGAGGTCCGCAAGCACGCGGGGATGATCGTCCCGGCGCCGGTGCAGGCGGCGATGGCGGTCGCCTTCGACGACGACGCGCACGTGGACGAGCAGCGGGCCCGGTACGCGCGCCGCCGCGCCGCGCTGCGCGCCGCGTTCGAGGGCCACGGGTTCCGCGTCGACCACTCCGAGGCGTCCCTGTACCTGTGGACGACCCGGGACGAGCCGTGCTGGGACACCGTCGCCCACCTGGCCTCCCTCGGCGTCCTCGCCGCCCCGGGCGAGTTCTACGGCCCGGCGGGCGCCCGGCACGTCCGGATCGCCTTCACCGCCACCGACGAGCGCGTCGCCGCCGCCGTCGAGCGCCTCTGACCCGGTCTCGACTCACGACATTTCGGGCTATCCCGGACGGAACGGATGGTGCGTTCGTGACGTCTGAGAGCGGTATGGGCTTGACGGGTGACTATCGGTATGATCCCGCAGGTCCGTGCCGTGAAACAGGCAATGCGATCTGATGCGATCTGAGGCGAAAGCCGGAGGTGCCCGTGGGTGGAACCGCGATCGTGATTCTGCTGGCGCTGATCCTGGCCGCCCTGGTCGCGCTCATCGTGGTGCTGTTGCTGCGCCGCCGCGCGCCGGCGCCGCCGCCCGCGCCCGCGCCGCGCGACCCGTTCGCCGCCGAGGACCAGGTCGGCGGCGACCCGCGCACGCTGAAGGCCGGCGACATGGTCGAGTACCTCGGCACCCGCTACTTCGTGCGCGGCTCGCTGCGGCTGCGCGAGGGCGGCTTCACCTGGAGCGAGCACCTGCTGGACGCCGACACCCGCGAGGGCGGCAAGGTGTGGATCTCCGTCGAGGAGGACCCCGACCTCGAAGTCGTCTGGTGGACCGAGCACGACCCGGCGGGCCTGTCCCCGGGCGAGCGGACGCTCGTCGTCGACGGCGTCGAGTACCGCCGTGACGAGCACGGCACCGCCGACTACACCAGCGAGGGGACGACCGGCGTCGGCGTCCAGGGCCGCGTCGAGTACGTCGACTACGAGGGCCCGCGCGGCAGCTACCTGTCGTTCGAGCAGTACGGCGCCGGGCAGTGGGAGGCGGGCCTCGGCGACCGCGTCCCGACCGGCGCCCTCACGATCTACCCGGGCGGCGGCTGATGCTCGCCGCGCTCGACACCCCCTTCGCCGACGCGCGCGCCGACGCGCTGTCGTTCGCGCTCGGCCTGCCGCCGCTGGACGCCCTCGCCGTCCTGCCGGTGGAGCGCGCGGGCCTGACCGTGCACCTGCGCCTGCTCGGCGCGTCCCACCAGGTCATCGCCGGGCCGCTGAGCGAGACCGTCGCGTGCCTGCCCGGCGGCGCCGAGCCGCTGCCCGGACGCGCCGCCACGACGGTCCCCGGCTGGGGCTATGAGTTCACCGCCACGACGTCCGCCCACGGAGGCGAGCCGGAGTTCGGCCGCGCCGTCGAGGCGGTGTGCGCCCGGCTGCTGGGCCGCGACGACGCGCTGACCGGGGCCTTCCCCGGCTCCCGGCACGCCGTCACCGCCCTGGCGCTCGACGACGCCGGCGGTGCCGGCGACGGTGCCGGCGCGGGCATCGGCTGGCGGACCTGGCACGCCTACCCCCAGACGCGGGAGATCGTGATGACGCGGAGCCGGCTGGTGAGGCAGCGGTGAACCGGAAGTACTGGGTGATCGGCGGGATCTCCGCCGCCGTGGTCGCCGCGATCGTGCTGGTGGCCACGCTCCGCCACGGCGGCGGCTCCCCGCAGAAGTGGATCGCCAAGAAGTACTCGCGGACGGGGGTCGGCACCTACCGGTCGCCGAAGCCGCCGCCGGCCGTCGCCGCGGAGATCAACAAGAAGCACAAGGCGATCGACCGGGTGGACGACCTCGCGAGGCTGGGCCCGCAGGGCGGGATCTTCATGCGCTACCCGAAGCTCGTGGTGGGCGTCCTGCCCGACGGGACCGGCAGCCGCATCACCGTCGACACCCCGTCCAGCGGATACGGCCGCTACCACTCCCACGTCGGCGGGTACTGGGCGAGCCCCGGGACGAACGGCTGGAACAGCAGGGGCGTCGGGTCCTTCCGCGGCGGCGGCCCGGGGTCCGGCAAATGAGCAGCGTCGGGCAAGTGAGGAGCACCGAATGAACGACGTCCTGCACGAGGGCGGCGCCACGCTCGCCTACGGCGCGCTCGGCATCGCGCTGATGGCGCTCGGCTACCTCGTCGTCGAGGTGACCACGCCGGGGCGGCTCGGCCACCAGATCTGGACCGAGGGCAACCGCGGCGCCGCGCTGCTGCTCTCGGTCAAGCTGCTCGGCACCGGCGCGATCGTGACGACGGCGATCGTGACCAGCGACTCCGACCTGTCCGAGGGCCTGGTCGACACCGCCGTGTACGGGCTGCTCGGCATCGTGCTCATGATCGTCGCGTTCTACCTCCTCGACCTCATCACCCCCGGCAGGCTGGGCGCGACGCTCGTGGACGGCGCGGCCGTGCACCCGGCGGGCTGGGTGGTCGCCGCCGCCGACCTCGCCGTCGCCGCGATCGTCGCCGGGGCGGTCTCCTGACCGCCTCCGACGCGGCGGGCGAGGCGGGGCTGAGCGTGCCCGCGCGGGCGGCGCGGGCGCTCGTGCTGGCCGCCGTGTTCACCTGCGCGGCCTGCGGCCTGGTGTACGAGCTGGCGCTGGTCGCGCTCGGCAGCTACCTGGTCGGCAACTCGGTGACGCAGGCGTCGATCGTCCTGTCGGTGATGGTGTTCGCGATGGGCGTCGGGTCGCTGCTGGCCAAGCCGCTCCAGACCCGCCCGGTGGCGGCGTTCGCGATCATCGAGGGCGCGCTCGCGCTGGTCGGCGGCCTGTCGGTGCTGGCGCTGTACGCGGCGTTCGCGTGGCTCGACCTGTACGTCCCCGCCCTGGTCGTGGTCGCGTTCGCGGTCGGCGCGCTGATCGGCGCGGAGATCCCGCTGCTGATGACGCTGCTCCAGCGGATCCGGCGGCAGGACGCGGGCAGCGCGGTCGCCGACCTGTTCGCCGCCGACTACGTGGGCGCGCTCGTCGGCGGGCTCGCGTTCCCGTTCCTCCTCCTGCCGACGTTCGGGCACATCAAGGGCGCGCTGCTGGTCGGCGTCGTGAACGCGGTCGCCGGGATCGCCGTCGTGCTGTGGCTGTTCCGCGCCCAGCTCGGACGCGTCGCCCGCACCGCCCTGTGGGGCGGAATGGCCGCGGTCCTGGCCGCCCTGTCCGGAACGTATGCGCTGGCGGACGGTTTCGAGGTGTCGGCCCGCCAGGCGCTCTACTCCGACCCGATCGCGCTTTCCGAACGCACTCCGTACCAGGAGATCGTCATCACCCGGAAGCTGACCGGTCCGTCCGACACGCGCCTCTTCCTGAACGGCGACCTCCAGTTCTCCTCGGTGGACGAGTACCGGTACCACGAGTCGCTCGTCCACCCGCTGATGTCGGGGCCGCGCGGGCGCGTGCTCATCCTCGGCGGCGGCGACGGCCTCGCGCTGCGCGAGGTGCTCCGCTACCGGGACGTCCGCACCGCGACGCTGGTCGAGCTGGACCCGGAGATGATCCGCCTCGCGCGCACCTACGGGCCGATCTCGTCCCTCAACCGCCATTCGCTGGACGACCCGCGCGCCCGCATCGTCAACGCGGACGCCTTCTCCTGGCTGCGCCGCCTGGGTGAGCGGTTCGACGCGGTCGTCGTGGACATGCCCGACCCCGACGACGTCTCCACCGCGAAGCTGTACTCGGTCGAGTTCTACGGCCTGGTGAGAAGGGCGCTGGCGCCGGGCGGCCGCATCGTCGTCCAATCGGGCTCCCCGTACTTCGCGCCCAAGTCGTTCTGGAGCATCCAGAAATCGATCGCCGCCGCGGGCCTGGCGACGGCCCCCTATCACGTGGACGTGCCGAGCTTCGGGGACTGGGGCTTCGTCCTCGCGTCGCCGACCCCGCGGGCGCCGACGCTCGCCCTGCCGCCGGACGTCCCCGACCTGCGCTTCCTCGACGCCGACGTCCTGCGCGCCGCGACCGTCTTCCCCAAGGACCGCCGCGCCCGCGACGTGGACGTCAACACGCTCGTCCACCCGCGCCTGGTCGAATACGAGTCGCAGGAGTGGAAGAACTCCTGAGTCACCGGTCGGCGGAACGGCGGATCGCCTTGTCCACCGACCGCTGGAACGAGGTCACCAGCGACTGGATCAGCAGCGGTTTGAGCCGCCCGGCCAGTTCCATCAGCCGTTCGCGTTCCCCAGGAGCGCGCCCGCTCTCCCTGTAGGGCCGGACGACGGTCTCCTGGAACACTTCCTGCAACTCCGCGGCCAAGGCCGTCGTGTGCCGCTCCACAGCCTCATGAGAGGCGACGAGCGTGTCCAGGGGGAGCGGCAGAGCGGCCATCTCAACCCCCACACCGAGCAACGCGGGACTGATCACCCGCACCTTCGCCCCACCCGGAAGCCGCTCCGCAACGCCGAGCGCCTCCAACCGGACGAGCGTCTCCTCACCGAGATGCCGCCCGGCCCGCCGGTCCAGCTCGTGCCGGTCGAGCTCCTCGGGCCGCTCCGGCGCCCACGGCGACAGCAGCGCCCGCTGCAACGCCAGATCCTCGGGCGACGCGTCCGGCGGGATCTTCTCCAGATGGCGCTCGATCGCCGCGAGCGTCAGCCCGAGCGACTGGAGCTCCCGGACCAGCTCCAGCCGCGCGAGATGGTCGGCGCCGTACAGGCCCGTCCGTCCGCGCAGCCTGGGCGGGGGCAGCAGGCCGCGCCCCGCGTAGAAGCGCACGGTGCGGACGGTGACCCCGGCGCGCGTGGCCAGCTCGTCGACGGTCAGCTCCATCCCGCCTCCCCTGCATATGACAGTGCCAGTGTTACATTAAACTCGTATCAGGACGCGCTTACCGAGGGAGCCGACCGGATGGCACGGGAGATCTTCACCGAGGAGCACGAGGCGTTCCGCGCGATGGTCCGCGCCTTCCTCGCCAAGGAGGTGACGCCGCACCACGCCCAATGGGAGAAGGAGGGCATCGTCTCCCGCGACGTGTGGCTCGCCGCCGGCCGCCAGGGCCTCCTCGGCATCGAGATGCCCGAGGAGCACGGGGGCGGCGGCAACACCGACTACCGCTTCTACGTGGTCCTCAACGAGGAACTGGCGCGGGCCGGGGCGCACGGGCCGGGGTTCTCCGTCCACAACGACGTCAACGGCGGCTACCTGCGCCGCCTCTGCACCCCCGAGCAGCGGGCGCGCTGGCTGCCCGGCTACTGCTCCGGCGAGATCATCACCGGCATCGCGATGACCGAGCCCGCCGCCGGATCCGACCTCCAGGGCATCAGGACGACCGCGACCAGGGACGGCGACGACTACGTCCTGCACGGCTCCAAGACGTTCATCTCCAACGGCGTCCTGGCCGACCTGGTGATCGTCGCGGCGAAGACCGACCCGTCCGCCGGCGCGAAAGGCGTGAGCCTCCTCGTGGTGGAACGCGGCATGGACGGCTTCCAGCGCGGCCGCAACCTCGACAAGATCGGCCTCCACGCCCAGGACACGGCCGAACTGTTCTTCGACAACGTCCGCGTACCCAGCCGTAATCTCCTAGGCGAAGAGGGCAAGGGCTTCGTCTACCTGATGCAGAACCTCGTCCGCGAACGCCTGGCCATCGGCGTGAGCGCGCAGGCCGCCGCAGAGGAGATCTTCGAGCAGACCCTCGACTACAGCAGGACCCGCGAGGCGTTCGGCCGTCCGATCGGCAGGTTCCAGCACAACCGCTTCACCCTCGCCGAGATGAAGACCGAACTCGCCGTCACCCGAGCCTTCACCGACCAGTGCATAGCCAAAGAAGGCAAGGGCGAACTCGAAGCCGACGAGGCCGCCATGCTCAAGTACTGGAACACCGAACTCTGCAAGACGGTCGTCGACCGCTGCCTGCAACTCCACGGGGGCTACGGCTACATGACCGAGTATCCCGTGGCCAAGGCGTACCAGGACGTGCGCGTCCAGACCATCTACGGCGGCACCACGGAGATCATGAAAGAGATCATCGGCCGCGGCCTGGGCCTCTGACGGCTTGGGTCCCGGGCGATGGATCAGTCGCGGGGCGGGAGTTCCTGGACGTTCCACCCGTTGCCGTCGGGGTCCTTGAAGAAGACGAAGCGGCCCCAGGGGAACTCGTTGACCTCGCTGACCTCGACGCCCCGTCCCGCCAGCTCCGCCCGCGCGGCGTCGGCGTCGGCGACGACGAGCTGGAGCCCCTGGACGGAGCCGGGCGCCATGCCGTCCTCCAGGCCCGTGCCGATCGCGATCGAGCACGGCGACCCGGGCGGCGTGAGCTGCACGAACCGGATCTGCTCGTTCACCCGGTGGTCGTGGTCGGCGTTGAATCCGACCTTCTCGACGTAGAACGCCTTCGCGCGATCGACGTCGGAGACGGGCACCGTCACCAACTCAAGCCTGAAATCCACAGGTCCCCCCTGTTCAGCGCGTCGTGATCCTCGCCCGAGTCTCCCACCGCCGATCACCTGGACGCGCATCGCCCCCGGGGTCAGGAACCGAGCTGCCGCAGGACGTCGACCACCACGCCCGCGATCGTGCCGCCGGTTGCCGTGACCGCCACCGGTTCGCCTCCCCGCCGGACGAACTCCGCCAGCCAGGCGAACCTGCTCCGCTGGCGCTCGACCTCGGCGCGCAGGCGCGGCATGTCGGTCGGGTCGCCGCCCGCGTCCACGAGCCCCGCCTCCCGCAGAAGCGCGATCAGTTCGGCCAGGTCCCGCGCGGCGTCGTTGCGCGCGTGCTCGGAATAGACGATCTTGCCCTGCTTGTCACCCGACCCCGACTGGTTGATCTGGTCGCCCCCGACGAAGTTGTAGTCACCCATTGAGCACCTTTCCCCACTTGTTGCCCTCGCCCGACTGGTTGATCTGATCGCCGCCGACCATGTTCAGGTGGCCGATGTGCCATGTCTGGACGTGCGCGGGCGGATTCTCGATCGAGTTCACGATGAACCGGTGCAGTTCCACGACCGGCTCGCGCTGCTTGCCGGTGATGACGGCTATCGGAATCCCCGTCGTCTCCAACACCAGCGCCCACTGGGTCCGCCTCAGGGCGATGCGGATCGCCTGGTAGAGGTACCGGACGGCGAGCACCGCCGCGGCCAGCCCGGCCCAGTTCACCCACCCCGCATCGGACGTCGCGGTGTTCGCCGCCACCCCGGCCACGACCACCGCGATGACCGCGAGGATCATCTTCCAGAGCACGGACGAAATGGACCCGTATCCAAGATCCGGTTTCCAGTCCAGCACCTGCACGCGCGCGACGTTCCTCAGTTGGTAGACCTGGTAATCGGGGCCTATGGACAGGGTGTGCCTGTGCACCTCGATGACCTTAGGGTCCGGCTTCTTCGCCATAGGACGCCCCCGTCCGCTGAAGGACTGATGCCGGTGGAAATCGTAGCCACCTCCGGCGTCGGGCGGCCCCGTGCTTTCCCGGAAAGTGGCCCGATGGCCGGATCCGGAACCCGCCCCGAAGATCTGTAATGGTCATCATTTGGAAGAAGCCGCGAGCGGCGCTCCGCCGGACCTGCTTCTTGGACCACCATTCCCTTTGGAACCTCGCCCGCCAAGTGTTCGATGGTACGAACGAGGGAAGCCAATCGCGCGCTCTTCCGCAGGACGCAAAGGCGTTACCCGGTGCCGTCCCACATAGCCGATGTCAGGGCCGATCAAGCTGACGGCCAGGGTGAACAGCATGGCGCCGGCGAGCGTGACACCGATGACGACGAGAAAGAGGATCACAAATCCTCCTCGATCCTCCGCTGATCGGCGAGGGCCTCCTCGAACTCCTCGTAGGTGTCTTTCATGATCGTGGTGTGCAGGCCGCAGAACAGCTCCCGCCGCGTCAGCGGACGGCCGAGCCGCGTCGCCATGAAGCAGTCCATCGCCGGGATCCGGCGGATGTGCCACATGGGGTACTCCTGCTGAAGCCGCAGGCGTTCTTGATCGTCCATGGACGGGATTCCCTGTGAGATCGGTGTCCGGCATTTCACGGACGAGCCTCACAGCACGCGGTTACCCTGAGCTACGAACCGCTCACCCCCCACCGAGCACCCGAGCAGACGGCCCGACACCCGGGAGACACCCGATGCCACCCCAACGTGACACCAGCCCCTCCGCCTACCAGGAAGTGTTCGTCACCGAGTTGCGGGCACGGCGTGACATGGCGGGCCTCTCCCGCAACAGGCTCGCGGCGGCGCTCGGATGCACTCCGCAGTGGCTCGCCAAGGTGGAGACCTTCGAGAAGCCTCCGTCCGAGGGCCTGGCCGACGACCTCGACACCTACTTCCAGACAGGCGGCCTGTTCCGCCGCCTGTGGGAGAAGCACCAGGAGGCGCGTAAGCTGGGGCTGATTCCCAGCGGTTTTCAGCCGCTGATCGCCGCCGAGAAGCGCGCGGACGAGATCAGTGTCTACGAACCGGTACTCATCCCCGGATTGTTCCAGACCGACGAATACGCACGGCTCTTGTTCAGCGTGGGTCTGCGGCCGGACAAGGTGGATGAGCTCGTCGCGATCCGCATGGAGCGTCAGAAGGTCCTCGCGGGCTCCGAGTGTCCCGTGGTGTTCTCCCTGATCCGTGAAGCAGTCCTCCGCGATCTTCCCTCGGAGGTCCGCTCAGGGCAGTGCAAGCACTTGTTGGATTTGATGAGCCAACCTACGATCTGTATTCAGGTGCTTCCGGTGGACGCGCTCGTGTTTCACCCGGCGGGCTACCAGGTGCTCGGGTTCGACAAGGGGGCGGCTGTCGCCTACATGGAGGGAACGGGAGGCAACGGCCAGATGCTCACGGACCCGGTCGTCATCAGGAAGCTCTCCACATTGTTCAACATGGCGAGGGCTGAGGCGCTGCCCGGCGGAGAGTCGGCCTCCCTGATCCGCAGAATCATGCAGGAGGATAATTGAGCACGGCCTATCTCTCACCCGTATTCTGGCGCAAAAGTTCTCGCAGTGACCCTGAGGGCGGCAACTGCGTCGAGGTGGCCACGGGCGAGTCCGTCATCGCGCTGCGGGACTCGAAAGACCCCGAGGGGCCCAGGTTGGAGTTCGGGCGGCGGGCCTTCGGGGTGCTGGTGAGCGAGATCCGCGCCGGGCACTACGACCGGTAGGCAAAGCCCAGAGGCAAGCGAGGGCCCCGCGACCACGTCCGGTCGCGGGGCCCTCGGCGTTCGGGCGGGCCCGGGGCGTCCGGTGAGTGGGGCGGGTCTTGCGGGGGTGTCGTGGGGGTGTCGTGGAGTGCTCTGTGGCTGATGAATGATCGAACTGTGGCGCTTGGTAATTGTCGCCTCACGAAGGCGACAGGGTGAGTGGAACATCCGATCATGAGTGCCGGCCGGTGGGGTGATGCGAAGGCCCAGGTAATGGGGGTTGATCTTGCAGATCGGATCCACTTTACCAGCGCCGAGTCAGGTGATCCGGAAGATACTTATTAAGGATGCATAAAATCCGATTTGAGGTCAAGTGTGCCTAGCGTCCGTATCGGGCGATTGCTTGACCCATTGAATTATGCGGGATATAAAACATGCGAAAGCATCCACGAGGCGAGGGGCTCGCGTCATGGCGCTCAGGTTGATCGGTGGGTCCGGCTGCGGCAACGGACCGTGTCCCGCGGTGTACGAGACAGAGAACAACACGATCGTCGTGCAGGGCTTCGTGGTCGACCCGGAGAAGGTGGACCTTTCTCTTCCGCCAGGTGAGAGCGCCGTGGAGATCCCGCGCTACATCCTGGAGCGCGCGCTCGCCGCCGAGTGATCGCCGAGTTCGACGTACCCGTTCATCCAGGTCAGGAGATCTCTCATTATTCTGAACATGGAGCAGTTCGGGCGGTTCTTCGCGGAGTTCAAGTCGTCGGCGACCCGCATCGAGACCCTCGCTGCCTACTCCGTCCAGGAAGAGCGCGACAACTTCGCTCATTACCTCTCCGGCTCGCTACTCCCGCCTGGGCGGAACGAGGAGTGGGCGCGCAACATCCGTGACAGCGTCGCCGCGGGCAAGTACATGGGTCGTGTGCACATCATCGAGCACACGCTGACGCCGTACCTCCAGTTCGAGATCGACTGGTATTACGCGGTCAACGGCGCCGCCGGTGAGGACATCCGTTTCATCTTCCGCGAGGAGGTTCCCGACGTCGTCTACACCGACACCTGGCTGTTCGACGACGAGATCGTGGTCGACCTCAGCTATGACGACGCGGGAAAGCTGCTGTACGTCAACCAGAACGACGACCCGGAGCGGCTGAAGCAGGCGCGGACGGCTTGGCGGGAGTTCTACGACCGGTCGTTCCCGCTCGCCGACCTCCTGGCGAGGATCCGCGGCAACGAGCTGGCGGTGCCGCGCCGCTGACCGGTGCCTCACGGGTGGAGGTGGACGAATGCGCGCCGACGGGACGCGCCTCAGCACCGAGTTCGTGATCAACGACCAGGGGGCCGGCTACCCCCGCCGCACGGTCGAGACCTCGGCGAGCCAGGAAGATCTCAACACCCTCGTCCGGTCGGGTTACCTGGTCCTCAGGGGGCTGCTGGACGGTGCGATATCGGGTGTCCTCGCGCAGGCCGTGCTCCGGCTGGCGGAAGCCGAGGCCGACCGTCCCGAGGCCGAGAGCCTGCCGGGCGACAGCATCTACCTGCGGGCCCTGCTGGACAAGGACGAGGTGTTCCACCCCCTGCTCCGGCTCGAACCGCCGCTGTCGATCGCGCGGACGCTGCTCGGCCCGCAGGTCTGGGTCGACCTGGAGGCCCGGCTGAACCACGCGGGCCGTCCGGGCGTCGCGGTGCCGTGGCACGCCCACCTCCCAGTGGTTCCCGACCCTCTTCCCGTTCTCTTCAGCTACCCGCACCAGATCCACTGCCTCGTCTACCTGGACCGGATCACCGAGAAGGAGGGGGCTCTCTGCCTCCTTCCGGGCTCGCACCTTGCACGCGATCTGCGGATTCCGCTCGGTGACCAGAACGAGCGTCCCGGACAGGTCGAATTGTTCTTCGAGCCGGGCGACGCGGTGCTCATCCATGCCAATCTCTGGCATCGGACGGTCCCGTCCAGCGTTGACGCCGGATATCGACGCCTGCTGCTTCTCGGCTATGTCCCGTCCTGGGTGCGGTCGGACATCGGCCGCGGGGTGGTCGCGGAACGCCCCCTGAAGGCCGAACTCGCGCGCGACGCGGACGCCGAGACCAGGGAGCTCCTCGGCGAGTTCGAATGGTGACCTTCAGCCGTCGCTGATGCCGCCGCGCAGCGCTTCGGATCTTCGGAGCGCTTCGGCGAGGCGAGAGCACCGCGGGCGCGCCCGGTTCCGTCGCCATGGCCTGGCGGCTCGGTTCGCCCTCCCAGCGGAAGATCACGGCGGAGCGCCGAGTGGAGACGACCCTCCCGGGCCGGTGTTGCCCGGTGTCGATTTTTTGAACGTGTTCAATAGTTCGGTTAGGCTCTCGGGGGATGCCGGGAGGTGGCCTATGAAGGTTGTGATCCCTGGAGGGACCGGGCAGGTGGGCGGGGTCTTGAACCGGGCCCTCTCCGCCGCTGGTCACGAGGTCGTGGTGCTTACGCGGCGTCCTGCGCGTGAGGGTGAGGTGCGGTGGGACGGGGAGACGTTGGGTGCGTGGGCCGGGGAGGTCGATGGGGCCGATGTCGTCGTCAACCTGGCCGGGCGGAGCGTTAGTTGTCGTTATTCGCCGGTCACCCTGCGGGAGATGATGGATTCGCGTGTCCGGTCCACGCGGGTGGTGGGGGAGGCGATCGCGGCGGCGGCGCGGCCTCCCCGGGTCTGGTTGCAGATGAGCACCGCCACCGTCTACGCCCACCGGTTCGACGCGCCCAACGACGAGGGGACCGGCGTGATCGGGGGTGCGGAGCCCGGCGTCCCACGCTACTGGGCCTACAGCGTCGAGATCGCTAAGGCGTGGGAGCGGGAGCAGGAGCTGGCCGACACGCCCTCCACCCGCAAGGTCGCCCTGCGCTCGGCCATGGTGATGAGCCCCGACCGCGGCGGTGTCTTCGACGTGCTGCTGTGGCTCGCGCGGCTCGGGCTCGGCGGGCCGGTCGCGGGTGGTGCGCAGTACGTGTCGTGGATCCACGATCGTGATTTCGTCCGTGCCGTGGAGTTCCTGGTCGGTCGAGATGCTTTTGAGGGGCCGGTGAACCTCGCCGCTCCCGGGCCGCTGCCGCAGCGCGCGTTCATGCGCGCGCTGCGGGCCGCGTGGGGCGTCCCGCTGGGCCTTCCCGCGACGAGGGGCATGGCGGAGATCGGGGCGCTGGCGCTGCGCTCGGACACCGAGCTGCTGCTGAAGAGCCGCCGCGTCGTCCCGGGGCGCCTGGTCGAGGCGGGTTTCGCCTTCGAGCACCCCCGGTGGCCGGACGCGGCGGACGACCTCGTGCGGCGCGTGCGCACCCGCCGCAGGTCACGGCTCTACGCGGGTTAGCTTCTCGGGGTTGGCCACCGCGTAGATGCCGGCGACCTTGTCGCCCTCGGGGCTCAGGTCCAGGACCATGACGGCGAAGGGGGCGTCGTGCTCGAAGAGGACGGCGGACGGGTCGCCGTTGACGGTGCGGTAGCGGATCTCCAGGTCGCCGGGGGCCTGGACGGCGGTGCCGGTGATGATGCGGGCGACGCGTTCGCGGCCGGTCATCGGGCGGAGGGCGGCGGCCCTGGACTTGCCGCCGCCGTCGGTCCAGAGGGTGACGTCGGGGGCGAGGAGCTTGAGGAGGGCCTCCATGTCGCCGCCGAGGGCGGCGTGGAGGAACTGCTCGGTGACGCGGCGCTGGACGTCCGGGTCGGCCTGGTAGCGGGGGCGGCGGGCGTGGACGTGCTCGCGGGCGCGGTGGGCGAGTTGGCGGATCGCGGACGGGCTGCGGTCGAGGATGCCCGCGATCTCGGTGTGCGCGTAGCCGAAGACCTCGTGCAGGACGAAGACGGCGCGTTCGAGGGGCGTCAGCGTCTCCAGGACGACCAGCAGGGCCATCGAGACGGCCTCGGTGCGCTCGGCGCTCTCCTCGGCGCCCGGTTCGGCGACGAGGGGTTCGGGGAGCCAGGGGCCGACGTAGGTCTCGCGGCGGCGGCTGATGGCCGACTGGCGGGCGAGGGCGGTGTTGACGGCGATCCGGACGAGGTAGGCGCGCGGGTTCTCGACCTCGGGCCGGTCGCGGGCCGTCCATGCGAGCCAGGCGTCCTGGAGGACGTCCTCGGTGTCGGCGACGCTGCCGAGCAGGTTGTAGACGACCGAGAACAGCAGTTCGCGGTGGTCGGCGAACACCTCTGTCGCGGTGGCTTCCATGGGCGTTGACCTCCTGTGCGTTGTTCCCCCTTCTGAGGGGCCGGGAGCCCGGGAGTGTGACATGGGGCGGCGCCGTGTGACGTGAAACTCATTCTCCGGCGCGCTGTCACATGTGCGGTGTCCGGACCCTCATAGGTGCGAAACGGCATGAGGAGGGGGTCTGAATGAGCGAAATCGACGTCACGTTCATGTACGCCGTCCATGACGCGTTCCAACGCGATCTGGAGCGGCTCGCCGCGATGGCCGAGGGCGGGGACGCCTCAGGCGCGGCGGTCGAGGCGGGGTGGGAGCGCTTCAAGGCGTTCCTGCACGTCCATCACACGGCGGAGGACACGCACCTGTGGCCCGTCCTGCGGGCGAAGGGGGCGAGTCCGGCGGTTCTGGACCGGATGGAGGACGAGCACGCCGGGCTTGAGGCGCTGCTGGACGCCGTCGGCGGCGCGGTCGCGGCCGGGTCGGCGGAACAGCTCGCCGATGCGGCGCGGCTGCTGGCCGACGAGCTCGGCGACCACTGCGAGCACGAGGAGCAGGACGCGCTGCCGCTGGTCAAGGAGCTGCTCACGGTGCAGGAGTGGAAGGCGTTCGGCGCCGAGCAGCGCCACCAGGTGGGGAGCGCCGCCATGTTCTTCCCCTGGCTGCTGGACGGCGCGGACCCGGGCATGCGCCGCAAGGTCTTCGACGCGGTGCCGCCGCCCGTGCGCGTGCTGCACCGGTTCGTGTGGAGCCCCCGTTACCGTCGCGCGCCGCGCTGGCACGCGCCCCTGAGCGCCTGATCGGAGAACGACGATGGCAGAACCGTCCTTCCTCGCGACCGGCCGCGGCAAGCTCACGCTGACCTTGCTGTGCGCGGTCGCGTTCCTCGACTTCATCGACGCCTCGATCGTCAACGTGGCGCTGCCCGCGATCAGGAGCGATCTGGACTTCAGCGTCCAGGACCTGCAATGGGTGCCGTCGGGGTACCTGCTCACCTACGGCGGGTTCATGCTGCTCGGCGGGCGGCTCGCCGACCTGCTCGGACGCCGCCGGATCGTGCTCACCGGCACCGTGGTGTTCTCGCTGTCGTCGGTGTCCGGCGGGTTCGCGCAGGACCCGGCGATGCTGATCGGCTCGCGGCTCGCGCAGGGCGTCGGCGCCGCGCTGATGCTGCCCGGGACGCTGTCGATCCTCACGACGATGTTCAAGGAGGGCAAGGACCGCAACACGGCGCTCGGCGTGTGGGGCGGCGTCGCGGGCGGCGCGTCGGCGGCGGGCGTGCTGCTCGGCGGGCTGCTGACCGACGGCCCCGGCTGGCGCTGGGTGATGCTCGTCAACGTGCCCGTCTGCGCGGTGGTGGTCGTCGGGCTGCTCCTGCTCGTGGAGGGCGACCGGCGGAAGGCGCGGCTCGCGAACTTCGACTTCCTGGGCACCGTCCTGGTGACGGGCGCGATGCTGCTGCTGGTGTTCACGCTGGTCAAGGCGCCCGATGTCGGGTGGGGCGAGACGCGCACCATCGGCGGGCTCGGCGGGACGGCCGTGATGCTGGTGGCGTTCCTGTTCAACGAGCACCGGGGAAGCAACCCGCTGCTGCCGCTGTCGATCTTCCGGATCCGGGGGCTCGGCGCCGCCGACGTCGCGATGCTGGTCGCGGTGGCGGGCATCGCGTCGATGTTCTTCTACCTGAGCCTCTACATGGAGAACGTGCTCGGGTACTCGCCGCTGAAGACCGGCTCGGCGTACCTGCCGCTGTGCGCGGGGGTGGCGGTCGCCGCCGGGGCGGCGTCGCAGCTGATCCCGAGGGTCGGGTCCCGGCCGCTGATCATCGGCGGGATGCTGGTCTCCGGCGCGGGCGTCTACCTGCTGTCGCGCATCCCGGTGGACGGGTCCTACGTCAAGGACCTGCTGCCCGGCCTGCTGATCGCCTCGATCGGGCTCGGCCTGGTGTTCGTGGGGCTCACCACGGCCGCCAACGCCAACGTCCCGCCGGACCGGGCGGGCCTCGCCGCCGCGCTGCTCAACGCCTCGCAGCAGATCGGCGGGGCGATCGGGCTGGCGATCTTCTCCGCGGTCGCCACGGGCCGGACGAACGACCTGCTCGCCGACCACCGCCCGGCACCGGAGGCGCTGACCGGCGGCTTCTCCCGGGCGCTGCTGACCAGCAGCATCTTCCTGGTGGCCGCCGCGCTCGTCGGCCTGCGCGCCGCCAACTCGCGCGGCGAGGCGCACGACGCGCCGGTCGCGGCCGCCGTACCCGAGGCGGTCCCGAGCAAGTGAGCGCGTACGGGGCGCCCCCGGCGATCACTGGATGATGACGTGGTCGGTGGGGGCGTCCTCGTCCTTGGTCCAGCCGTCGTGGCCCGCGTCCGCCTGCCAGTGCCTGCCCGCGTAGCGGACCTCGGCCAGCCCGTAGACCTGCGCGTGCGTCACGGTCCACGCGGCGACCGCCCAGCCCGCGCGGGTGTTGGTCACCCGGACCCCGTCCCACTCGGGCGCGGCGCTCCTGGGCGCGTCCACCTGGAGGCGCCCGCCGAACGCGCGGCGCATCTCGCGGATCGCCTCCGCGCGGCGCGGCGCGGTCTTCTTGTCCGGCGGGTACCAGCAGCGCGCCGAGCCGGGCTCGCGGCCGGTGAACACGCGGGCGAGCAGCTTGCCGTCGGGCTCGTGCTGGGCGTAGGCGCGGCCGTCGGCGCTGCGCTGCACCCGCTGCGCGGAGTCGTGCAGGTCGCGGTCGAGGTAGTCCTTGACCTTCACGAGGGCGTCGAAGAACTTGCTCGTGGCCTGGACGGGGTCGCGGAGCTGCGCCGGCTTGCCCCAGCCCTGCGAGGGGCGCTGCTGGAACATGCCGACCGAATCGCGGTCGCCGCCCGGCAGGTTGCGGATGTGCGACTCCTGGATCGCGGTCGCGTAGGCGATCACCGTGGCGCGCTCGGGGAGCTGTTTGCGGAACGCCACCGCCGCGATCGTGGCGGCGTTGGCGGCCTGGTCGAGGTCCAGCGGCATCTTGCCCGCGGCGGCGCGCACCTCGCAGCCGGATCCGTGCAGGTAGGGGCGGGCGCGCTGGAACGCCGCGTAGCCGCCGACGACCACGGCGACCACGGCGATCGCGGAGACGACCGTCCACCGCCACGGGGGGCCGCCCCCACGGCCCCGCCCCTCCGCGGAACGCGCCTTCAACCTCGCCCAAACAGCCACGCGACGACGGTACCGGGAGATGGGCGGCAGTAAGCTCAAGGGCCATGACCGAAACGTTCACCAGCCCGATCTCCGGCGTCATCGACGAGCTGTGGGAGCGGCGCGCCGACCTGACGCCCGATGACGCCGACGCGCGCGCGGCCATCGTGGCCGCCGTCGACCAGCTCGACCTCGGCGAGGCCCGCGTCGCCGTCGTCGACCCCGCCTCCGACGAGGTGGTCGTCGACGAGCGGGCCAAGCGCGCGATCCTGCTGAGCTTCAAAGTCCTCGGCATGGTGCGTTCCCAGGTCGGCGACTTCCGCTACCACGACCGCATCCCGCTGAAGAGCCGGCTGGACGGCGTCCGCGTCGTCCCGGGCGCGATCGCCCGCTGGGGCTCCCACCTGGCGCCCGGCGTGGTGCTGATGCCCTCGTTCACCAACATCGGCGCCTACGTCGACTCGGGCACGATGGTCGACACGTGGGCGACCGTGGGGTCGTGCGCGCAGATCGGCAAGAACGTCCACCTGTCCGGCGGCGTCGGCATCGGCGGCGTGCTGGAGCCGCCGAACGCCAAGCCCGTGATCATCGAGGACGAGGCGATGATCGGCAGCCGCTCGATGATCGTCGAGGGGGCCCGGGTCGGGCGCGGCGCGATGGTCGGATCCGGCACGAACCTGTCGGCGTCCATGCCGGTCATCGACGTGGAGACGGGCGAGGAGATCAGCCGGGGCCGCATCCCCGACTGGTGCGTCGCGGTCGGCGGCACCCGCACCAAGGAGTTCGCCGGCGGGACGTTCGGGCTGCCCGCCGTCCTGATCCTCAAGCGGCTCGAAGAGGGCCGGCGGCACGACAAGTCGGCCCTCAACCAGATCCTGAGGGACCACGGCGTCAACGCCTGACGCCCGCCTCAGGCGGTCAGCCAGGCGCGCATGCGGGTCTCGCAGTCGGTGATCAGGGGGAGCTCCACGTATTCGTCCTTGGTGTGGGCGAGGGTGGGCTCTCCCGGCCCGAAGTTGACCGCGGGGACGCCGAGCTCGGAGAAGCGCGCCACGTCCGTCCAGCCGAGCTTGGCGCGGACCCGCGCCCCGGTGGCCGCGACGAACGCCTCCGCCGCCGGGTGGGTCAGCCCCGGCCGCGCCGCCGCCGCGCCGTCGATGATCTTCACCTCGAAGCCGGTGAACAGCGCGCGCGTGACCTCCTCGGCCTCCGCGAGCGACTTGTCGGGCGCGAACCGGTAGTTGACGGTGACGACGCACTCGTCCGGGACGACGTTCCCGGCGACGCCGCCGCGCACGAACACCGCGTTCATGGCCTCGCGGTACTCCAGCCCGTCCACCACCGGACGCGACGGCTCGTAGGCCCGCAGCACGTCGAGGACCCCCCCGGCGGCGTGGATCGCGTTCGAGCCCATCCAGGGCCGCGCGCTGTGCGCCCGCTCGCCGCGCGCGGTGACCTCGGCGCGCAGCGTCCCCTGGCAGCCGCCCTCGATCAGCCCGCCGGTCGGCTCCATCAGCACCGCGAAGTCGCCGCGGAGCAGTTCGGGACGCGTCGCCGACAGCCGCGTCAGCCCGTTGCGCTCGGCCTCGATCTCCTCGCACTCGTAGAAGACGTAGGTGATGTCGCGGGTCGGCGCGGTGAGCGCGGCGGCCAGCTTCAGCGCGACCGCGACGCCGCTCTTCATGTCGCTGGTCCCGCAGCCGTAGAGCCGGTCGCCCTCCACGCGCGAGGGCAGGTTGCCGTTCAGCGGGACGGTGTCGAGGTGACCTGCGAGAACGACCCGCTCGCCATGCCCGAGTTCCGTGCGCGCCACAACATTGTTGCCCTCGCGCAGCACCGTGAGGTGGGGGAGGGCGCGCAGCGCGTCCTCGACGGCGCCGGCGAGGGCCTTCTCCGCACCGCTCACCGATTCGATGTCGACGATCGCCGCCGTCAGGTCCGCCACGTCCGAGTACAGATCGAGCCCCATGCCCAAGTCCTATCATCGCCGTCGTGGAGATGCTCGAATGCGCCGTGCACTGGGCGGCGCCCAGCGACGATCCGGCGATGCGCGACCTGCTGGACGCGGCGGAGCGCGAGCGCTACGACCGGTTCCGCCGCCCGGCCGACCGGGCCCGCTTCGTCACCGGGCGGTTCCTCGCGCGCACCGTCCTCGCCGAGGTCACCGGGCTCGCCGAGGGCGACATCCGGTTCAGCACCCACTGCCCGCACTGCGGCGCGTCCCACGGCAAGCCCCGGCTGCCCGGCCACGGGGTGGACTTCTCCCTGTCCCACTCCGGCGACCGCGTCGTGCTCGCCGTCACCGAGGGCGCCGACATCGGCGTGGACGTGGAGCAGGAGAGCGACCGCGACATCGAGCGGCTCGCGGAGATGGTGCTGGCCGCCGCCGAGCGCGAGGCCCTCGCCGCGCTGCCGCCCGAGCGGCGCCGGAGCGCCTTCCACGCCTACTGGAGCCGCAAGGAGGCGATCCTGAAGGCCACCGGCCACGGGCTCGCCGCGTCGATGAGCGCGATCCGCCTCTCGCCCCCGGACGCCCCCGCCGAGGTGGTGGCCTGGGACGGCGAGGCCGCCGTGTCGCCCGTCCGGCTCGCGGACCTGTCGGCCGGGCCCGGCTACGCCGCGTCGCTGGCCGCGCTGACCGGCCGCCCGCTCAAGATCACCGAGCTGGGGCCCTGACTCAGGCGCGCATGCCCTTGAGGATCACCTCGGCGTAGATGTGGTGCCCGCCGGGGCCGGAGCGGGCGGTGGCCATGGCCAGGCCGCACATGAGCGACTGGAACTCGGTGAACCCGACGTCCGGGCGCAGCGTGCCCGCCGCGTGCGCGCGGTCGATCAGCTCGCCGACGTTGGCGCGCAGTTCGTGGTGGACGTTGTCGGGCGAGTCCAGCACGTTGACCATGTCGCCGTAGACCCTGCGCAGCCCCCGGTTGCGGACCATCACCTCGGAGCTGCTCCGGACGAACGCGGCGAGCGCGTCCCACGGGTCCTCCAGCAGGAGCGCCTTGGCCGCGTTGACCGCGCCGTCCTCCATCCACTGGTAGGTCAGCTCGTCGATCAGCGCCTTCTTGGTGGGGAAGTGCCGGTAGATCGTTCCGATGCCGACACCCGCGCGCCGGGCGATGTCCTCCATCTGGGCGGCGTCGCCGTGCTCCTCGAAGACCGCGCGCGCGGCGTCCAGGACGCGGCGCCGGTTGCGGCGGGCGTCGGCGCGCATGGGGCGCTCGTCGGTGGCGGACATCACCTCCAGTCAATCATGAATTGACAACCGGAATCCTGATTCCGTATCGTGCCCGAGCACAAGCGGAACCGGAATTCCTCTTCTACTCAGGAGTTGACGCCCATGCCGGGACGGCGCCGGGGGCTCGCCCTCGCCCTGCTCGTCACCGTCCAGTTCGTCCTTGTGCTGGACGCCTCGATCGTCAACGTCGCCCTGCCGTCCATCGGCCGCGAGCTGCGCTTCGACCAGGCCGACCTGTCCTGGGTCGGCAACGCCTACACGCTCGCCTTCGGCGGTTTCCTGCTGTTCGGCGGGCGGGTCGCCGACCTCGCCGGGCGCCGCCGGATGTTCGTCGCCGGGCTCGCCCTGTTCACGCTCGCCTCGCTCGGCGGCGGCCTCGCGGGCGGCGCGGGGCTGCTCGTCGCCGCCCGCGCCGTCCAGGGGCTCGGCGCCGCGCTGGCCGCCCCGGCCGCGCTGTCGCTGATCATGACGCTGTACGCGCCGGGGCCCGAGCGCAACCGCGCGCTCGGGCTGTTCGGCGCCGTCGCGGGCGCGGGCGGCGCGACCGGGTCGATCCTCGGCGGGCTGCTCACCGACCGGTTCGGCTGGGAGGCGGTGCTGTTCGTCAACGTGCCGATCGGCGCCGCCGCGCTCGCGCTCGCGCCGCTCCTGCTGCCCGAGGCGCGCGACACCGCCGTCCGCGGCTTCGACCTGCTCGGCGCCGCGACGGTCACCGGCGGCCTCGCGCTGCTCGTCTACACGCTCGTGGACGCGGGCGACGCCGGCTGGACCTCCGCCCGGACCTACGGGCTCGGCGGGGCCGCGCTGCTGCTGCTCGCGGCGTTCGTGCTGGTGGAGGCCCGCGTCCGGAACCCGCTCATGCCGCTGTCGACCTTCCGGAGCCGGGAGCTGAGCGGCGGCAACCTCGCCGCCGTCCTGATGACGATGGCCGTCTTCCCGATGTTCTACGTGATGACCCTCTACCTCCAGCAGGTCATGGACTACGGGCCGGTCAGGGCGGGGCTCGGGCAGCTCCCGGTCGCGGTGGCGATGGCCGCGGGCGCGGGCGCGGGGTCCGGGCTCGTCACGCGGTTCGGCCCGCGTGCCGCGTCGGCCGCCGGGCTGGCGGTCGCCGCGGCGGGCCTCGCGTGGTTCTCGCGGCTGTCGGCGCCCGGCGACTACTGGCAGGACGTCCTCGGCCCGTCCCTGGTGATGGGGCTCGGCGGCGGGACGGCGTTCGTCGCCGTCACGATCGCGGCCACCGCCGGGGCCTCCGCGCGGGAGTCGGGCCTCGCCTCCGGGCTCATCAACACCACCCAGCAGGTCGGCGGCGCGCTCGGCCTCGCGATCACCGTCGCGGTGTCCACCGCCGCCACCGAGGACGCGTTCGCCGCCGGGGAGCGGGTCCAGGCCGCGGCGCTCAACGAGGGCTTCCAGGACGGCATGCTCACCAGCGCCGCGCTCGCCCTGGTCGCGGTGCTCATCGCGCTGGTCCTGCCGCCCGAACGCCGGGTCCGAGCCGCGGTGGAGCCGGAGCCGGACGCGCCGCAGCCGGACGCGGCCGGGCTGAGGTAATTCGGCGGTTGGGGGAACCGGCACTTGGCTACCGTTAGGCGCATGACATCCGAAGTGAACCCCCCAGCGCGCCGGCAGGGGCCGGCGATGCTGCGCGGACGCGCCGTCCCGCAGACGACCACCGACCAGCGGCTGCTCGACGACCGCGGCAAGTCCGACTGGGTGCACGCCGACCCCTGGCGCGTGCTGCGCATCCAGGCGGAGTTCGTCGAGGGGTTCGGCCTGCTCGCGGAGCTGCCGAAGGCGGTCAGCGTCTTCGGCAGCGCCCGCACCAAGCCCGGCACGCCCGAGTACGAGCTGGCCGTGGACATCGGCGCCAGGCTGCACGAGGCCGGCTACGCGGTGATCACCGGCGGCGGGCCGGGGATCATGGAGGCCGCCAACAAGGGCTGCGACGAGAACGGCGGGCTGTCGGTCGGGCTCGGGATCGAGCTGCCGTTCGAGCAGAAGCTGAACGACCACATCGACATCGGGCTCGAATTCCGCTACTTCTTCGTCCGCAAGACCATGTTCGTCAAGTACAGCCAGGCGTTCGTGGTGCTCCCGGGCGGGTTCGGGACGCTGGACGAGCTGTTCGAGGCGATCACGCTCGTCCAGACCAAGAAGATCACCCGGTTCCCGATCGTGCTCGTCGGCACCGAGTTCTGGGGCGGCCTGATCGACTGGGTCAAGCAGACCATGCTGCCGTCGGCGAAGATCTCCCCCGAGGACATGGACCTGATCCACCTCACCGACGACCCCGACGAGGTCGTCCGGGTCATCGTCGACGCGCACCTGGAGGCCGAGCGGCGCATCCAGGAGGAGGCGGCGGTGGCCGAGGCCGCCGCCACGGGCGTGAGCGGCACCTGATGGCCCTCGCCGTCTGCGTGTTCTGCGCGTCCAGCAGCAAGATCGACAAGATCCACGTGGAGCTGGCCGAGCGGGTCGGCGCCGAGCTGGCCCGGCGCGGGCACAGCCTGGTCAGCGGCGGCGCCCAGGTGTCGTGCATGGGCGCCGTCGCCCGCGCCGCGCGGGCGGGCGGCGCCACGACCGTCGGGGTCATCCCCGAGGGCCTGGTCGACGTGGAGATCTCCGACGGGGACAACCACGAGCTGGTCGTCACCCCCGACATGCGCTCCCGCAAGGGCGAGATGGACCGCCGCAGCGACGCCTTCCTCGTCCTGCCCGGCGGGATCGGCACGCTGGAGGAGCTGTTCGAGATCTGGACGGCCCGCACCCTCGGCATGCACGACAAGCCCCTGGTGATCCTCGACCCGACCGGCGTCTACGAGCCGCTGCGCGCGCTGATGACCGGTCTGGTCGACCAGGGCCTCGCGCGCGCGAAGGTCTTCGACGCCGTCGGCTGGACGGCCTCGGTGGACGAGGCGTTCGACCTGCTGGAGCGGTCCCAGCCGCGCATCGAGGCCACCCCCGAGGACTACGCCGAGGCCGAGCTCTGACCGGGGCGCTCCGGCGGGGCGGATCCTGACCGTGCGCCCGCGGCGACCGTCCGTGCGCGAGTGCGCGCCGGACGGCGCCGCAGCCGCCTTCGGGACATCCGAAAGCAGGCCCAAAGCAGGCCCGATGCAAGATTGCCCTGGGGGTTTGCCGTTCGTCGGGCACTCGTTCACCTTCGGTTCAGGGGCGCGGACCAGGCTCCCGCGTGATCCCACCACGTGTTCCGAAGGAGTGCCCATGTCCGTGTCCCGTCGCGGTGTGGTGAAGGGCGGCGCCGCCGGCGCGCTGTCCATCGCCCTGGCCGGAAGCCTCGACTCGATCTTCCAGACCTCCGCGGGCGCCGATGTCGGCGAGGCCTACGGCTACGGCCCGCTGATCCCCGACCCGAAGGGCGTCCTGGACCTGCCCGAGGGCTTCTCGTACAAGACGCTGTCGGTGGAGGGCGAGTCCATCTCCGGCGGCGGCGTCGTCCCCGGCCACCACGACGGGACGGCGACCTTCCCGGGCAGCAAGCCGGACCGCACCCGCCTCGTCCGCAACCACGAGCAGAGCACCAACGGCACCCGCGCCGTCGCCCGTCCCGAGTGGACCTACGACCCGGCGGCCTGGGGCGGCACGACCACGCTGGAGGTCGACCGCGAGGGGACGCTGCTCTCCCAGTACGTGAGCCTCGCCGGCACCTCCACCAACTGCGCCGGCGGCCGCACCCCCTGGGGCACCTGGCTCACGTGCGAGGAGACCGAGGGCTTCTCGGCCCAGACCAAGACCCACGGCTGGGTCTTCGAGGTCGACCCGCACGGCAAGCGCACCAAGCCCGTCCCGCTGACCGGCCTCGGCCGGTTCGCCCACGAGGCCGTCGCCGTCGACCCGCACACGCTCACCGCCTACCTCACCGAGGACGCGGCGGGCCCGTTCGGCCTGTTCTACCGGTTCCGCCCCCGCGCGCACCGGGGCGACTACCACGCCTACGCGCAGGGCGGCCGGCTTGAGGCGCTGAACGTCCGGGGCGTCCCGGACCTGTCGATCGTGCAGGAGCCCGGCACCAAGCTGCACGCCCGCTGGGTGAAGGTCCCCGACCCGTCGGCGAAGGAGACCTCCGTCCGCAAGCAGTTCGACACGATCACGCGGAGCCAGAAGCTGGAGGGCGCGTGGTGGGGCCACGGGAAGGTGTACTTCGTGTGCAGCTTCTCGCACAAGTCCGACGGCGCCGCCGCCGAGCACGCCGGCCAGGTCTGGACCTACGACCCGAAGAGCAACCAGATCGAGCTCCAGCTCATCTTCAAGCCGGGCGGCCGGTTCGACGGCCCGGACAACATCACGGTCTCGCCCTACGGCGGCGGCGTGATCCTCGCCGAGGACGGCGACGGCGAGCAGTACCTCGTCGGCACCACCAAGAAGAACAAGCCGTTCGCGATGGCCCGCAACGCCCTCAACGGCAGCGAGTTCACCGGCGTCACGTTCTCGCCCGACGGCCGCGTCCTGTTCGCCAACCGCCAGTCCGACCCGGGCGCCACCTTCGCCATCACGGGCCCCTGGCACAAGCTGCGCGGCTGAGTCGCCCGTGACCCCGGTTTCCTGGGCCCGCTCCCCAGGAGAACCGGGGTTCCGTCAGGCCAGGCCGCGGCGGGCGGCGGCCGGGGGGCGGACGCCCTGGATGGAGGCGACCATGTCGACGACCTGGCGCACGGCGTCCGCCTGAGGCCCGGGGACGAGGAAGGCCCGCGCCCCGAGCCACGCGTAGACCGACGCGGCCGCGAGGAGGCCCGGGTCGGGTTCCGGCTCGTCCGACTCCAGCGTGACCAGGACCACACCGCCCGCCTCCGCCAGTTCCGCCACACGCGCCGCCGGAGGCGCGGCTCCCGCGTCGACCGCGCCCTCCGGAACGTCCGCTCCGGACGTCAGAACCCATCGCTCATGCAACCCCATGCCCCCAAGCGTGGCACGATCGGTCATGCGTGGACGTTGGGAGACGGTGACAGATCGGAGCGCGAACGTGGTTGTGGTCTTCGTCCTGGTCGGCGTCGCCGTGCTGGGCGCCGTCGTCGTCCTCGCCATGGGCCGGGGCGGCGAGCTGGCCGAGACCCATGCCGACCATCCGCCGCTCCCGCTGCCGGAGGGGCGCCAGCTCACCGCGTCGGAGGCGGCCCACCTGCGGCTTCCGCACGCCGCCTGGGGCTACCAGGTCACCGTCACCGACGAGGCGCTGCGCCGCCTGCGGGGCGCGCTGACCGAGCGCGACCTGCGGCTGGCCGTCCTGGAGCGGCAGCTCGACGACCTGCGCCGCCGCCTCGGCGAGCAGGAGCGGCCGGAGCGGATCGGCGCGCTGCACGGCATCCAGGAGCAGGTCGTCGCGAACAACGGCGCGCTGCGCGGCTCCGAGGACGGCGCGGCCGACGAGCCCGCCGGCGAGGAGGGCGCGTGAGCGCCGTCGCCGTCCACGCCGAGGCGGTCTCGGACGCCTCGCCCGAGCGCCTCTTCGAGGTCCTCACCGACTGGCCGAGGCACGCCGAGTGGATGCCGTTCACCAGCGCCGAGGGGGGCCATGAGGTCGGCGCCGACCTGCGCGCCTTCACGGGAGTCGGCCGGGCCGGGTTCCTCGACACGATGGTGGTCACCGACTGGCGGCCGGGGCGGCGGGTGGCCGTCCGGCACACCGGGCGGGTCGTGCGCGGCGAGGCGTGGTTCGAGGTCACCCCCTACGGGTCGGGCAGCCGTGTCGTGTGGGCCGAGCGCGTCGACCTGCCGCTCGGGCCCGCCGGGCGCGCGGGCTGGCTGCTGGCCGGGCCCGTCGTCCGCGCGTTCATGGGGCTCGGGCTGCGCCGCCTGGCCGCGCTGGCGGCCTCCTGACCCCGCCCGGCCGGTCGGATGTCGGTGGAATGAGGTAGAACGGTCCGGATGAGCACAGCGATCCGTGGCGAGGACGGGCTGGCGCGCTGCCCGTGGGGGCTGTCGGCGCCCGACTACATCGCCTACCACGACGAGGAGTGGGGCCGCCCCGTCCGCGACGACGCCGGCCTGTACGAGAGGCTGTGCCTGGAGGCGTTCCAGTCGGGCCTGTCCTGGCTGACGATCCTGCGCAAGCGCGAGGCGTTCCGCGCCGCCTTCCACGGTTTCGACATGGAGAAGGTCGCCGCGTTCGACGACGCCGACGTCGCCCGCCTGATGGGCGACGCCGGCATCGTCCGCAACCGCGCGAAGATCGACGCGGCGATCGGCAACGCCCGCGCCGCCCTCGACCTGCCCGGCGGCCTCGCCGCGACCGTGTGGCGCTACGCCGACCCCGGCGCGCCCGCCTACGCCGACATGGGCGACGTGCCCGCCTCCACCGAGGGCTCCAAGGCCCTCGCCAAGGAGCTCAAGCGGCACGGCTTCCGGTTCCTCGGCCCCACGACCGTCTACGCCCTGATGGAGGCGTGCGGGCTGGTCGACGACCACCTCGCCGGCTGCCACCGGCGCGGGGCCTACGCCTAGCGAGGTCGGTCCCCGCTAGTCCGCCTTGGTCGCCTCCAGGACGGGGATCCCGGCGGCCCGGCGCGCGGGCAGCGCGGAGGTGCCGAGCGTGATCGCGGCGGCCGCGCCGATGATCAGCAGGTACAGCCACCACGGCGCGGACGGCGTCAGGAACGAGCTCTGGGTCGCCACGTGCATGAGCGCGACGGTCCCGAACGCGGTGCCGATGCCGAGCAGGCCGCCCAGCAGCACGACGGTCGCGGCCTCCCACCGGACGATCGAGCGGACCTGCGCCATCGTCGCGCCGACCGCGCCGAGCAGCCCGAACTCGCGGGTGCGCTCGGCCACGCTCATCGACACCGTCGTCGCCATCCCGAACAGGGCGAGGACGAGCGCCATCCCGATGAAGCCGTAGATCACCCGCATGCCCTTGGTCATGGACTTCGACGCGGTCCTGACGTATCCGGCCTCGTCCATGACCTGCACGCCGGGGACGGCCGCGACCGCCTGCCCGATGGAGGCGGCCGTCCCGCCCCTGACGAGGACGGCCTGGGTCGCCGCGTCCGGGTCGAGCCGGTCCATGGTCGCGGGGGACACCAGCGCCTGGTCGGCGAACAGGTGGGACGGGTCGTGGTAGGCGCCCGCGACCGTCAGCCGCACCCGTCCCCGCGCGCCGCGCACGGTGATGCTCTGCCCCTTCCTGAGCTGGTTCGCCTTCAGCACGGCCGAGGTCACCCCGATCTCGCCGGTGCCGAGCGCCCGCAGGTGCCCGCCGAGGTCGAGGACGGACGGCAGCGCCGCCTGGTCCGCGCCGGTCACGGTCAGGTAGACCGGCTCCGGCGCCTCCTCGGGGGAGGGCGGCCGGGGCGGCGGGCTGACGAGCTTGGCGTCGGTCACGGTCAGCGGCACGGCGTGCGTGACGCCGGGGGCGCGGGCCGCGCGGGCCGCCACGTCCCGGGGGAGCGGGGCGGGGCCGTCGGAGGTCGTGCCGGTCGCGGCGACCGCGTGCCCGGCGACCATGACCTGCTTGCCCGCCTCCTCGAAGCGGGCGTCGGCCGACAGCACCATGAGCGCGGTCGTGGTGACCAGCGCGACGCCCAGCATGAGCGAGGAGGCGGCCGAGGAGACGCGGCGCGGGCTGCGGGTGATGGTGGCGCGGGCGAGCCGTCCGGACTCGCCGCTGACCGCCTGGCCGAGCCGTCCGACCAGCCCGCCGAGCGGGCCGACGAAGAACGGCGCGAGGACGGCCAGCCCGATCACCATGGTCATCGAGCCCATCAGGATCATCATCGCGACGCCGACGGCGCGGTCGGGGCCCGGCGGCTCCTCGGCCCTGACCGCGAACGTCAGCCCGTAGAACATCGCGGCGTGCGCGAGGATCACGGAGGCGCCGACGAGCCGGGGCCAGCGGCGGCCGCCGGTCTCGGCGGCGGTGGCGCGCAGCGCCTGCATCGGCGAGATCCCGGCGGCGCGGCGCGCGGCCCGCCAGGCGGCGAGTTGCGTGACGAGGATCCCGGCGGCGGCCGGGACGGCGAGCGCGACCCAGCCGAACTGGGCGTCGGCGGCGCTGATGTCGAAGCCGTCCTGCGCGAACAGGTGGGTGAGCAGGCCCGACACCGGGTAGCCGAGCAGCACCCCGAACGCCGAGGCGACCGCGCCGAGCACCAGCGCCTCGAACCTGATCAGCCGCTTGATCTGGCGCGGCGTCGCGCCGATCGCGCCGAGCAGCGCGAGCCGCCGGGTCCGCTGCCGGACGAGCGTGCCGAAGGTGTTCGCCACCACGAACAGCCCGACGAACACCGCGACCGACGACAGCATGCCGATCGCGCCGCCGATCGAGACGCCGCTGGACTTGTTGCTCGCCGACTCCCCGTGCCTGACCGACGCGGCAGTCTGGACGGTGACAGGGCAGTCTCGGGGGGTGTGGGGGGTCGTCCCCCCACAGGGAGGCGCCTCCCTCCGGCCGTGGGCGGTGAGGGCGCGGTTCAGGTCGTCCCGCAGCTTGGCGGGCGCGACGCCCGGCGCCGCCTTCACCCACACGCTCTGCCAGGCGCCGGCGGGCAGCCCCGCCGCCTGCCGGACGGTCTCGGGCGTGGCCAGCACCAGGTCGCCGCTCGCGACGGCGCTGTGCCCCTGGACGGTCGCCACCCCGACGACCGTCATCCGGCGCGTCTCGCGCGGCAGCGCCAGCGTGACCGGGTCGCCCGCGCCGACCTTGCCCGCGCGGGCGATGTGCCGGGTGACGACGACCTCACCCGGCGCGGCGGGCGCCCGGCCCGACTCCAGGTGGTAGGCGCTGAGCCGGCCGTCGGACGGCCAGGGCCGCAGCCGTGTCCGGCCGCCCGCGGGCGCGACCACCGGCCTGCCGCTCCGGCCCGCGGCCTGCGCCTCGACCATCGCGTCGCCGGAGACCGCGGCGACGCCCGGCACCCCGGCGACGCGCGCCAGGTCGACGCGGCCGTCCGGGGCCGAGTAGGCGTCGTCGGGGTCGGCCGAGCCGCCCTGCACCAGGACGTCCGCCCGCGCGTACTCGCTGGCGTCGCTGCCCGCGACCGCCTCCTGCGCGCGCAGCGTGAACTGGAGCGAGCCCGCGATCAGCCCGACGGAGAACATCGCCGCCAGCAGCGTGGCGATCAGGCGCATCCAGCCGTCGGCGAAGGAGCGCCGCGCGATGAGCCACATGCCGCTCAGCCCTCCATCCGGCGCATCACGGCGTGCACGCCGTCGATGGTGGGCGCGGCCAGCTCGTGGACGATCATCCCGTCCGCGAGGAACAGCACCCGGTCGGCGTGCGCGGCGGCGCCCGGGTCGTGCGTGACCATGATCACGGTCTGCCGGTAGTCGTCGACGGCCGTGCGCAGGAAGCCCAGCACCTCCGCGCCCGAGCGGGAGTCGAGGTTGCCGGTCGGCTCGTCGGCGAACAGCACCTCGGGACGGGTGAGCAGCGCCCGCGCCACCGCGACCCGCTGCTGCTGGCCGCCCGACAGCTCGCTCGGCCGGTGCGACAGCCGCCCCCGCAGCCCGAGCGCGTCCACGATCGTGTCGAACCACCGGCGGTCCGCGCGGCGGTTGCCGAGCCGCCCGGTGAGCCGGATGTTCTCCTCCGCCGTCAGCATCGGCAGCAGGTTGAACGACTGGAACACGAACCCGAGCCGGTCGCGGCGCAGCTTGGTCAGCCGCGTCCGGGACAGCCCGGTGATCTCCACGTCGCCGATCCGGACCGACCCGGAGGTCACCGTGTCGAGCCCGGCCAGGCAGTGCAGGAACGTCGACTTGCCCGACCCGGACGGGCCCATGATCGCGGTGAACTGGCCGCGGGCGAACACCGCCGAGACGCCGCGCAGCGCGGTCACGGCGCCGTCGCCCGTCCCGTAGGACTTCACGAGGTCGGTCGCGACGGCCACGGGACCGCCGAGCTGCGCCGCGTGGGGAGCGGCGGTTGTCTGTGTCATGCCTCAAGGCAACCGCGCGGACACCCCCGGCCACATTGGCGCGCACTCCAGAGTCCGGGGTGGGGACAACCCCACCCCGGGGCCGGTCAGCGGCCTTCGAAGGTCGGCCGCCGCTTGTTCAGGAACGCCTCGGTCGCGTTGTGGTGGTCGGCGGTCCGCTCGCACCGGTCCTGGAGGTCGGCCTCCAGCTCCAGCGCGGACGCGAGGTCGGCGGAGGCCGCGTGGTCGAGCGCCTCCTTCACCGCCGCGTAGGACGCGGTCGGCCCGGCCGCCAGGCGCCGCGCCAGCTCCACCGACGCCGGGGCCAGCTCGTCCGCCGGGACGACCCGGTGGACCAGCCCGATCTCCAGCGCCTCGGCGGCCTTCACGGGCTCGCCGAGCAGCAGCAGCTCGGCCGCCTTGGCGCGGCCGACGAGGCGCTGCAGCGTCCACGACATGCCGCTGTCGGGCGCCAGCCCGATCCCGGTGAACGCGGTCGCGAACCGGGCGGTCTCCGACGCGACGACCAGGTCGGAGGCGAACGCCAGCGAGGCGCCCGCGCCCGCCGCGACGCCGTTCACCGCCGCGACGACCGGCTTGGGCATGCGGGTGAGCGTCAGCACGATGGGGTTGTAGTGGCGGCGGACGGTGTCGTCCAGGCCCTTGCCCGCGGCCAGGTTGCCGGCGTGCTCGCGCAGGTCCTGACCTGCGCAGAAGGCGCGCCCCGCGCCGGTGATGACCACCGCGCGGGCGGCCTCGTCGGCGGCGGCGCGGCGCGCGGTCGCCAGCAGCGCCTCCTTCATCTCCTCCGTCAGCGAGTTCATCCCGTCCGGACGGTTGAGTGTGATAGTCGCCACACCCTCGGTGACGTCGTACAGCACGGTCTCTGGCATCGTCGCCCTCCCATCCGATGCGGATCCTTTCACAGCCGTCGCGGGCGCCCCGGGGGTCGCTCTGCCGATCTGGAGGCTGATCGTTACCACTTCGCGCCCGGAAGACGAGATAATGGACCACTACTGATGACGCGAATGCGACCGGCGGCCCCGCGGCCAACGGTGCCCGAGGCCCCCAGCGGCCCTAGGCAGGAAGGGGATGCACGCATGGCGGCGATGAAGCCGCGGACGGGAGACGGTCCGCTCGAAGTGACCAAGGAGGGGCGCGGAATCGTCATGCGGGTCCCGCTAGAGGGCGGCGGCCGCCTTGTGGTCGAGCTCTCCGCCGACGAGGCCAAGGAGCTCGGCGAGGCCCTCAAGGAAGTCGTGGGCTGACGGCCCGGCGCTCCCGGTCCTTTGGTGACGGTCCCGGCGGATCCGCCGGGGCCCTTGCCGTTCCCGGGGGTGAAGATCACGGAGTTTCGGCAGCGTTTTCAGAAGGGGGAGGACCCACCCATGCCCATCGAGACCCGCGTCCACCGCGGGGGTGCCGGCGGCACCCTCGTCCAGACGGCGGTCGAGCTCGGGGCCGAGGTGGTGGCGCTGCCCGTCCGTCCAGGCTCCGAGGGCCCCTCCGCCGCCTCCGCGCCCGCAGCCGAGATCACCGCCGCGCTGCCCTGCACGCTGGAGGAGCTGCTCGCGCTGCACGGCGGCAAGGGCGAGCCCGGCGAGATCGTCTCCGCTCCCGTGCGGGTGGGCGGCCAGGTCCGTGAGCTGCTGCTCTACGGGGTGGGCGCCGCTACCCCGGCCGACCTGCGCCGGGCCGGCGCCGCGCTGGCCCGCCGCGGCAGGGGCCGGAGCGCGCTGGTCGCCGCCCTCCCCGGCGGGGACTCCGCCGCGGACCCCGCCCCCTTCGTCGAGGGCGCGCTGCTCGCCGGCTACCAGTTCAAGATCGGCGCGCCGCCGCCCAAGGCGCCCCTCGGCACGCTGGCCGTCCTCACCGACGCAGACGCCGACGCAGACGCCGACACCGACGCCGACGTCGAGGCCGCCGTCGAGCGCGGGTCCGCCCGCGCCGGCGCCACCGCCCTCGCCCGCGACCTCACCAACACCCCGGCCGGCGAGAAGGACCCCTCCTGGCTCGCCGCGCAGGCCGAGCGGGTCGCCGCCGGCGCCGGGCTCACCGTCCGCGTGCGCGGCGAGAAGGAGCTGGTCGAGGGCGGCTTCGGCGGGCTGCTGGCCGTCGGCTCCGGATCGGTCCGGCCGCCCCGGCTGATCGAGCTGTCCTACGAGCCGGCCGGGACCCCCGAGCGGCACGTCGTCCTCGTCGGCAAGGGCATCACGTTCGACAGCGGCGGCCTGTCGCTGAAGCCGAACGACAACATGAAGACGATGAAGACCGACATGGCGGGCGGCGGCGTGGTCATCGCCGTCATGGCCGCCCTGCGCGGCCTCGGCGTCCGCGCGCGGGTCACCGGGCTGGTCGCGGCGGCCGAGAACATGCCCTCCGGGTCGTCGATGCGGCCGAGCGACGTCATCACCCACTTCGGCGGGAAGACCTCCGAGGTGCTCAACACCGACGCCGAGGGGCGCCTCGTCCTCGCCGACGCGCTCGCCTACGCCGACGCCGAACTCGACCCCGACGTCATCGTCGACGTGGCGACGCTCACCGGCGCGGCCAAGGTCGCCCTCGGCCTGCGCACCGCCGCCCTGTTCACCGCCGACGACGCCCTGGCCGCCGCCCTCACCGGGGCCGGCGCCGCGGCGGGCGAGCCGCTGTGGCGGCTCCCGCTCGTCGAGGACTACCGGGTCGCGATCGACTCCGACGTCGCCGACATCAACAACATCGGGCGCGGCGGCTACGGCGCGGGAGCGATCACCGCGGCGCTGTTCCTGCGCGAGTTCGTCGGCGACCGCGCCTGGGCGCACCTGGACATCGCGGGCCCCGGCCGGTCCACCTCCGAGGACGCCGAGCTCACCCGGGGCGCCACCGGCTTCGGCGCCCGCCTCCTGCTGGACTGGCTGACCGCGGCCTGACGGGTCAGCGGGTCCTGCGGTCGATCAGCGGCACGGGACGGCGCCGCCCCGCCTCCTCGACGACGCCCGGGAGCGGCACGTCCCAGCCCGGCTCGACCGCGAAGCACCACGCGGCGGCCTCCGCCGTCGCCGGGACGTCCCGCAGCGTCAGCGCGACCAGCCGTGGCCGCTCCGCCGTGCGCGCCAGCTCGGCCAGCTCCGCCGTCGGCAGGAACACCAGGTAGTCCAGCTCGCGCCCCCGCGAGGTCACCCGCCGCACCGCCGCGATCGCCGCCACGTCCGCCCAGGGCAGTACGCGCTCACCGCGCCGGGGCAGCGGCCACCGCGCCGGCCGCCGCAGCCCGTCCGCGTCCATCTCCAGGACGGGGCGCCGCGCCAGCATCCCGCCGGCCGACACCGCCAGACCCGCGCCGAACAGCGTGATCCCGGCCACTCCGAGCAGCAGGAACACCGCGCTGCCCACCGTCAGGCCGCGCATCACCGCGCCCGCCACGAACCCCGCCGAGGCCAGGAACAAGATCACCAATGCGATGGCCAGCCGCGCCCCCGCCCAGGTGACCCGGTTCCGCACCGCGAACACCTCGCGGGGCGCTAGTCCGTCTTCACCGCGCACAGCAGGCCGTCGCCCACCGGGATCAGCAGCGGGACGAGCCGCTCGTCCTCGCGGATCGAGCGGTGCACCTCGCGGATCGCCTCGGTCTCGGGGTCGCGGCGGGAGGGGTCGGCGACCTGGTTCTCCCACAGCGCGTTGTCGAACGCGACGACGCCGCCGGGACGCAGCAGCCGCAGCGCCGCCGTCAGGTACTCGGGGTACTCCTGCTTCACCGCGTCGCAGAACACCATGTCGTAGGCGCCGTCGGTGAGCCTCGGCAGCACCTCCAGCGCCCGTCCGATGATCATCCGGGTGCGGGACGAGCCGAGCCCGGCCTCCCGGTAGGCGAGCTTGGCCAGGCGCTGGTGCTCGGGCTCGACGTCCACGCTCGTCAGCACCGCGTCCTTGGCCATGCCGCGCAGGAGCCAGACGCCGGAGACGCCGCAGCCGGAGCCGACCTCCACGACCGTCCGGGCGCCGATGAGGGTCGCCACGAAGCGCAGCGCGGCGCCGCCCGCCGGGCTGATCGGCGTCGCGCCGATCTCCTCGCCGCGGCGCCGGGCGGCCACGAGCGGCTCGTCTTCGGGGAGGAATTCCTCCACGTAGGCCAGGGTGGCCTGAATGGCGTCGATGGCTGCCTCCTCGCGGGACCCCCGCCTGGCTCATGCTGGAAAGACCATATCGCTGACAGGGAACCATCTGGAGTGTCAGCGCGTTCTAACCAGCGACGGAGCACATCACCCCGATGAGCCGAGTCGTAGTACCGAGTCGGTTCAGAACCGCCCCAGCCCAGGCGAGACCGTGCCGTTCCAAGGCGAGACCTTGGCTCACGAGAGAGGAACAGCCCGGCACCATGGGAGTCGCAGCACTGAGTTTTAGAGGCGCTGTGGGGGTCGGCCCCAGGCAGGGGTTGGGAAGCGCCGCGCGCACACGGGAGAACGCCCCCGAGGCCGAATGGGCGCCGCCGTCCTGGGACGAGGTCGTGCGCGAGCATTCCGCGCGCGTCTACCGGCTCGCCTACCGCCTCACCGGAAACCAGCACGACGCCGAGGACCTCACCCAGGAGGTCTTCGTCCGCGTGTTCCGCTCTTTGTCGAACTACACCCCGGGCACGTTCGAGGGGTGGCTGCACCGGATCACCACGAACCTCTTCCTCGACATGGCGCGGCGCCGCCAGCGCATCCGCTTCGAGGGACTCGCCGACGACGCCGCCGAGCGCCTCCAGGGCCGCGAGCCAACCCCGGCGCAGGCGTTCGACGACACCAACTTCGACGCCGACGTCCAGGCCGCGCTCGACGCCCTGGCCCCCGAGTACCGGGCGGCCGTGGTGCTGTGCGACATCGAGGGCCTCTCGTATGAGGAGATCTCGGCGACGCTCGGCGTCAAGCTCGGCACCGTCCGCAGCCGGATCCACCGCGGCCGCGCCCAGCTGCGCGCCGCCCTGGAGCACAGGGCCCCGACGCGCCGCCGGCCTGGGACGAGGAACGAGTTCCAGGCCGGTAAGGCCGGGGAGGCTGCGGTAGCGGCCGGGGTGCACAGCCCTGGGACGAGGAACGAGTTCCAGGCGGGAAAGGCTGAGGAGGCCGCTGCCGCGGGGATACACGCGGGCGGCTACCAGGTGCTCGCGGCGGAGGGCGCGCAAGCCCTGCCGCGGCCGGAGGGCGTGTAAGCAGGCGACCCGCGCGCGGGCGGGGAACCGCGCGCGCATCCACGGAAAACCACGAGAGGCGTCATGACGGAGCGGAGCGAGGGCATCAGCGCGGCCTTTGCCGGGGGGCGGGGGCCGTCCTCACGCGGGGAGGCCGTGTGAGCTGCCTGGGGGAGCGACTGACCGCTCTGGTCGACGGAGAGCTCGGGCACGAGGAGCGCGACAGGGCGCTCGCCCACCTCGCGGGCTGCGCGCGGTGCCGCGCCGAGGCCGACGAACTGCGGCAGATCAAGGGCCGCCTGCGGGGACTGTCCCGGCTGCCCGCCTCCGACGGCGCCGACGACCTTCCCACCGATGACTTCCTGACCCGGCTGCGCTCGCTGGCCGAACCCGCCGCGCCCGCCGCGCCGGACGACGCGTCCGGCACGCGCCCCGGCCACCCCGGGACGCTCGGCGGCCAGTCCACGCGGCCGATGCGGCAGCCCGTGCGCGGGGCCGGGCCGGGCCGTCCGCGCGACAACCGCCCGGCGGGCCGCGCCGTCGCCTCGGCGGGCTCCGGCGCCCTGCGCCGCCATCAGCGCCGCTACCTGGTCGTGGGCGCCGCCACCCTGTTCCTCGGGCTCGGCGCCGCGTCCTACGCCGCCGGCGGACGCCAGGAGGCGCCCGCCGTCACCCCCGCCTTCGACCGGTTCGCCGTCGAGCACGCGCTGACCTCCGGTGACACGCCGATGACCGACCCGCTCACCGACCCGGTCAACCAGATCCAGACCTCGCCTGGGCCGTGACCCGCTACACCGGCACCGGCCGGGCGCGACGCCGCGCCCTGGTGGCCGGTGGGCTGGCGGGGGCGCTCGCGTTCGCCGGCACGGTGACCGGTGACGCCGGGCCCGCCCGCGGCGTCCGCAGCGACCCCGGCGCGGTCGGCCTGCTGCGCGCCGCCGCCGACGCCGCGCGCCGCGTCCCCTACGAGGGGCGGCGCTTCCTCACCACCTGGAACCGCGGCCGCTCCGCGACGGCGGAGGTCGCGGTGACGCACCGGCCGGGCGAGGGCGTCCGGTACCGGGCCTCCTCGGGCGCGGAGGGCTACCGCCCCGACTCGGCCGCCGACGAGAGTGCCGGGATCGTCGCCGCGACGCTCGGGCTGCTGGCCCGCAACTACTCGGTGTCCCGCGTGGCGGACGCACGCGCCTGCGGACGCGCCGCCCACGTCGTCGAGGCCCGCCGGCCCGGCGGCGGCACCGCCGGGCGGTTCTGGATCGACTCCGAGACCGGGCTGATGCTGTACCGGGAGCTGATCGACGCCACCGGGCGGCGCGTCGTCGCGACCGGGTTCACCGAGATCGATCTGGACGTCCCCGCCGCGGGCCCGAGGATCACGCTGCGCCCCGCGCCGCCCGCCCGGGGCGCCGACCGCCCCGACCCGGACATGGTGGACGCCCAGGCGGCCGCGCTCGCCCCGTGGGGGGAGCGGCTGGACGGGGCGCGCCTCGCCCGGCTCCGCTCGGAGGGCTGGCCCATCCCGAAGGACCTGCCGGGCAGGCTCACGCTCTACGACGCGCGCAGCGACGGCGCGACCGTCCACCTCAGCTACTCCGACGGGCTCGCCGCCGTCTCCGTCTTCGTCCAGCGCGGCAGCCTGGACGAGGCGCGCCTGCCCGGCTGGCAGAAGACCGTGCGCCGGGGCCGGACGGTGTACCGCCGCGAGGCGCTGCGCCGCTGGGCGATCTCCTCGGGGAACGGGTATGTCTCGACGGTGCTGACGGACGTGCCGCAGAGCACCGCCGAGGCCGTCGCCCTCGACCTGCCGCGCGGCGGCGTCCCGTTCTGGACGCGGCTCGCGCGCGGCGCCCGGCGCCTCGGTTCGGCCGCCAATCCCTTCGGCTGAGGGGGGTGCCGCGGTTCGCCCGGCGGTCACGGAAGGTCTTATGCTCGCCACATGCGCGGCGGGGCACGATGAGCGCGGATGAAGAGAACCATGCTCGGTAGGAGATGGGGATGACGGAAGACAACCGCGGGCCGGGCGAGGCGCGGCCGGAGGACGAGGACACCGTCCCCGGCGACGAGCCTGAACGGCAGGAGGCGCCCGCTCCCCCCGAGACGGTCGCCGACCAGGAGCTCCCCCTGGGGCAGTCGGCGGCCGGGGCCGCACCGCAGGGCGCCGGGCCGGGCGAGGGCCGCCGCTGGAGCACCGGTCCCGAGGACGACCGGCCCGAGGGCGGCCGGCTCCACGACGACCGTCCGCAGGACGACCTCCCGCAGGACGACCGTCCGCAGGACGACAACGGCGACCGGCTGGTGGCGGGCGGCTTCGTGCCGCCCGACGCCCCGCTCGGCGGCGGGCGGGAGACCTCGCCCGCGCGCGACACCCCGATGGACATGCCGATGCGGGAGCTGCACGACACGCCTCCGCGCGAGCTGGGCCTCCAAGAGGTCCCGGTCCAGGACGCGCCGCCGCGCGACATGCCGCAGCCGCCGCCCGTCCCGCTCGACAAGCCGCTGATGGAGGGCCCCGAGTCCCGTCCGCGGCCCGGGTTCGTCCCGCACCACCAGGACCCGCGCGCCCACGACCCCCGCGCCCAGGGCGGCCCGCCGCCGTACGGGGGATGGCAGTCCCACCAGGGGCCCCCGCCGCCGGTCGGCGGCCCGCCCCCGGGCGGCCCGCCGATGGGCCCGCCGCCCGCGCCGATGGGCCCGCCGCCTCCGGGCGGCCCGCGCCCGATGGGCGGCTTCGGCGGCCCGCCCGGCACCGGCCCGAACTGGGCGCCGGTGCCGGCGATGCCGTCCTCGTCGGGGCGGGGCCCCGGCCTCGGGCTGCTGGCCGTCGTCGCGCTGATCGTGGCCCTGGTGGCCGGTGCCGTCGGCGCCGGGATCGGGGTCATGGCGACCGACGACGGCGACGACGGCGGCTCGGTGAGCCTCGGCGGCGGCAGCGGCGGTGGCGACACCAAGGTGCAGAACCGCCCGCCGGACTCGGTGGCCGGGGTCGCGCAGCGGGTGCTGCCGAGCGTGGTCATGATCCGCGTGCAGTCCTCGCAGGGCGAGGTCGGCGGCACCGGGTTCATCGTCAACGGCGGCTACGTCGTCACCAACAACCACGTGGTCGCGGGCGGCGGCAACGGCGGCCAGATCCAGATCGTCTTCAACGACAAGAAGACGCTGTCGGCGACCGTCAAGGGCGCCGACCCGAGCTCGGACGTCGCGGTGCTCAAGCCCGAGGGCCAGCACTCGCTGCCCGCGCTCCAGGTCGGCGACTCCGCCGCGATCGCGGTCGGCGACCCGGTGATCGCGATCGGCTCGCCGCTCGGCCTCCAGGGCTCGGTCACCACCGGCATCGTCAGCTCCCTGAACCGCGCGGTGCCCACGCAGGGCGAGGGCGGCGCCGACGCGTCCTACCTCAACGCCATCCAGACCGACGCGGCGATCAACCCCGGCAACTCCGGCGGCCCGCTGGTGGACGCCAAGGGCCGCGTGATCGGCATCAACACCGCGATCGCGACCGTCGGCGGCCAGTCGATGGGCGGCGAGGGCCAGGGCGGCAGCATCGGCCTCGGCTTCGCGATCCCGATCAACCAGGGCAAGCGGGTCGCCGAGGAGATCATCCGGACCGGCACCGTCAAGCAGGCCAAGCTGGGCGTGCTGCCCGACCCGCGCTACCAGCAGGGCGGCGCCAGGATCCTGCCGCAGCCGGTCAACGGCCAGGCCCCGGTCACCAAGAACGGCCCGGCCGACAAGGCGGGCCTGAAGCCCGGCGACGTGATCACCGCGCTGGACGGCAAGCCCATCGAGGACGCCACCGACCTGATCGCCCAGATCCGCAGCCGCGCGCCGGGCGACCGGGTGAAGGTGACCTTCCAGCGGACGGGCAAGGAGAGCACCGTGGAGATCACCCTCGGTTCCGACTGAGGCACGCTCCGATCGGGCCGCGTCGATCAGGGCACGCGCCGCCCAGAAGGCGGCACGGATGTTCAGATCCGGTTCATCCGATACGGGATACGCTGGGGGGACCGGTCCGCGCAGGGCCGGTCCCTTTGGCTGCTGGAGGACGGGTTGTTCGACGTCGGTATCGGCGAGATGGCGGTGCTCGTCGTGCTCGCGCTGGTCATCTTCGGCGACAAGCTGCCCCAGGCCGCCGGGCAGGCGGGACGGATGCTGCGGCAGTTCCGCCAGATGGCCAACTCCGCGAAGGCGGACCTCCAGGAGGGCCTCGGGCCGGAGTTCAAGGACTTCGACCTCAACGACCTGAACCCGAAGACGTTCGTCCGCAAGCACCTGCTGGAGGACGAGGACGACGACGCCTACGCCAGCGCGAACGGCGGCCTGGTCAACGGCGAGGACCCGTCCTACGCGACCGCGGGCGGCCTCGCCTACGACGAACGGCCGCCCTTCGACCCCGAGGCCACCTGACCGCGGCCCCGGTGGCCCCGGGTGGACGGCCCGGGTAGAGGGCCCGGGGTCAGCGGCCCTTCGGGGAGATGCCCAGCGACATGCCGGCCAGCCCCCGGCTGCGCCCGGAGAGCTGCTCGGCGATCGTGCGCAGCTCCTTGGCGGCGCCCGCGTCGGGGTCGGCGAGCACCAGCGGCACACCGCTGTCGCCGCCCTCGCGCAGCCTCGGGTCGATCTGGACCTGGCCGAGCAGCGGGACGCGGGTGCCGAGCGTCGCCGTCAGCGCGTCCGCGACGGTCTGGCCGCCGCCGACGCCGAAGATGTCCTGCCGCTCGCCGCAGTGCGGGCACGCCAGGTAGGACATGTTCTCGATCACACCGACGACCTGCTGGTGCGTCTGCGCGGCGATCGCCCCGGCCCGCTCGGCGACCTCGGCGGCGGCCTGCTGCGGGGTGGTGACGACCAGGATCTCGGCCGAGGGCAGCAGCTGCGCCACCGAGATCGCGATGTCGCCGGTGCCGGGCGGCAGGTCCATCAGCAGGATGTCGAGGTCGCCCCAGTAGACGTCGGTGAGGAACTGCTGGAGCGCGCGGTGCAGCATCGGGCCCCGCCACACCACCGGCTGGTTCCCGGCGGTGAACATGCCCACCGAGATCACCTTCACGTCATGCGCGGTCGGCGGCATGATCATGTCCTCGACCTTGGTCGGCGGGTGCTCGACGCCGAGCATGCGCGGCACCGAGTGGCCGTAGATGTCGGCGTCCACGACGCCGACCTTGCGGCCCTGCGCGGCGAGGGCCGCGGCCAGGTTCACGGTGACCGACGACTTGCCCACGCCGCCCTTGCCGCTCGCGACCGCGTACACCTTGGTCAGCGAGTTCGGCTTGGCGAAGGGGATCTCCTTGGCGGGCTGCCCGCCGCGCAGCTTGGTCTGGAGGTCCTTGCGCTGCTCCTCGCTCATCACGTCCAGCTCCACCTGGACGGAGGCGACGCCCTCCAGCCGGGAGACGGCCTCGGTGACGTTCTTGGTGATGGTGTCCCGCATGGGACATCCGGCCACGGTCAGGTAGATCCCGACGCGGACGCCGCCGCCCGCGTCGATGTCGATGTTCCTGACCATGTCGAGCTCGGTGATCGGCTTGCGGATCTCGGGGTCGTTCACCGTGGCGAGAGCCTCGGTCACCCGCTCGGTCGTCAACTGGGAGGCCATGTCCCCATGGTATGAACTCGGTGGCCGTGCCCGCCAATCCGGGTGCCGGGTCTCTCACCCCGCGCCCGCCCGCCGTACGATCGTCGGGTGACCACCCAGCACAGCCCCGTCGCGGACATCCCCGTCCAGGCCGAGGAACGGGCGCCCGCCCCCGGCCGTCCGTCCGGGCACGCGGCCGGCGACGCCGCCGCCCCGGCCCCGGCCGCCGAGCCGGCGGTCTGGCGGACGATGCTGCGCGCCCAGGTGCGGATCTCCCGCCGCCTCCAGGCCGACCTGCTGGCCGAGCACGACCTGCCGCTGGCCTTCTACGACGTGCTCACCCACCTCGGTGAGGCGCCGTGCGGGCGGCTGCGCATGAACGACCTCGCCGACCGGGTGCTGCTGTCGCGCAGCGGGCTGACCCGGCTGGTCGACCGGCTGGAGCGGGAGGGCCTGGTCGCCCGGCAGACGTGCCCGAGCGACGCGCGCGGCCTGTACGCGGCCCTGACCCCGACGGGCCGGGCGCGGCTGGAGGAGGCCGCCCCCACCTACCGGCGCGGCGTCCGCGACCACGTCCTCAGCCGCCTGGACGACGACGACCTGCGCCTGTTCGGCCACCTGCTCGGCAAGCTCGCCGACGAGCCCGTCGACGGGTCCGCCGCCGAGTCCGCCGCCGAGTCCGTTGACGAGTCCGTTGACGCGGCGGCCTCCTTCCCCCGGGAGGGGGTCAGCGCGCGTCCCGCTCCTTGAGCATCTGCTGCAACTCCGACCGGAGGAAGTCGCGGGTCACGACCTCGTTCAGCGCCACCCGCAGCCCGGCGATCTCCCGGGTGAGGTACTCGGTGTCGGCGATCGTCCGCTCGTTGCGGGCGCGGTCCTGCTCGTACTGGACGCGGTCGCGGTCGTCCTGCCGGTTCTGGGCCAGCAGGATCAGCGGCGCCGCGTAGGACGCCTGGAGCGACAGCATCAGCGTCAGGAAGATGAACGGGTACGGGTCGAACCGCAGCGCGGGCGGCACCACCAGGTTCCAGACGATCCACACGGCCACGAACACCGTCATGTAGACCAGGAACCGGGCGGTGCCGAGGAACCGGGCGATCCGCTCCGACAGCCGCCCGAACGACTCCGGGTCGTAGTGGGGCCGCGGCAGCAGCGTCCGCCGGATCTCGCGGGGCTGGTCCAGCCGGGTGCTCATCTCGCGTGTGGTCATCTCGTCCCCTCGCCGCCCCGCAGGGCCTCCTCCTCCGGATCGGAGGGCGCCTCGGCGCTCGCGTCCATCACGGTCTCCCGCCAGTCCTCGGGCAGGAGGTGGTCGAGGACGTCGTCGATCGTCACCGAGCCGAGCAGGTGCCCGTCCTCGTCCACGACCGCGCCCGCGACCAGGTTGTAGGTGGCCAGGAACATCGCGACCGCCGCCAGCGACATCGTCGGGCGCAGCGGGTCCAGCTCGGCGTCGACGATGCCGCTGACCAGCGTCGGCGGCGGCTCGCGCAGCAGCCGCTGGAAGTGCACGGTGCCGAGGTAGCGGCCGGTCGGCGTCGCGGTCGGCGGCCGGCACACATACACCTGCGCGGCCAGCGCCGGGTTCAGGTCGGGGTTGCGGATCTGCGCGAGCGCCTCGGCGACGGTCGCGTCCGGCGCGACGATCACCGGGTCGGTGGTCATCAGCCCGCCCGCCGAGTCGTCGGCGTAGGTCAGCAGCCGCCGGACGGGCGCCGCGTCGCGCGGCTCCATCAGCGTCAGCAGCCGCTCGCGCTGCTCGGTCGGCAGCTCGCCGAGCAGGTCGGCGGCGTCGTCGGGGCCCATCGCCTCCAGGACGTCGGCGGCCCGGTCGTCCTCCAGCTTGCCGAGGATCTCGACCTGGTCGTCCTCGGGCAGCTCCTCCAGGACGTCGGCGAGGCGCTCGTCGTCCAGCGCGACCGCGACCTCGGTGCGGCGCTTCTCCGGCAGCTCGTGGACGATGCCCGCGAGGTCGGCGGGCTTCATCCGCTCGAACGCGGCGATCAGCCCGGCCGCGCCCTGGCCGTGCTCGACGGCGGAGAAGCCCTCGACGGCGTCGAAGTCCACGACCAGGCTCTCGCCCCGGCGCCGCAGGCCGCGCCCGCGCCCGCCCCTGCGGCCCCGGTTGACGGCGACCTTGCCGATCAGCCAGTCCCGGGTGCGGGTCGGCTCCATCGCCACGTCCACGACGGAGACGGGCTCGCCGGAGGCGCGGAAGCGGACCGTGCGGTCCAGCATCTCGGCGATCACGAGCGTCTCGGACTCGCGCTTGTGGAAGCGGCGCATGTTCAGCCTGCCGTCGAAGACGATCGCGTCGGCCTCGACCACCGTGACCCGGGTGATCGGCAGGAACACCGGGCGGCGCGGCCCCACCTCCACGACCAGCCCGAGCACGCGGGGCGGGCGGGGCGCGAGGCGCAGCGCGACCACCACGTCGCGGACCCGGCCGACCTGGTCGCCGGCGGGGTCGAACACCGCTATCCCGGCGAGGCGGGCGATGAACACCCGGCCCGGAGATCCGCTCATGGGCAGGACACTACCCGTGATCTTGCAGCTCATCCGAGGCGGCGGACGCGCCGCGCGCGGCCCCTCGCCGGGGCCGGTGTCACATCGCGGCGGCGCGCCTCGTCCTCATGGTGACGGGCGGAGACAGGGCGGGGGCGCCCCGGGGCCGGCGGCGGGACGGGCCGCGGGGCGGGCGACCCCGTGCGGACGGAGGCACCCATGGCGCGCACCCCCTTCGAGCACGGCGCGGACGCTCGGGCAGACTCGTGCTTTGTGAGCGAGTCGGCGCAGGACCCTTTCGAGGAGCACCGGAACCTGCTGTTCGCCGTGGCCTACCGGATGCTCGGCACCGCGGCCGACGCCGAGGACGCCGTCCAGGACGCGTGGCTGCGCTGGTCGGCCGGGGACCGCGGGGACGTCGCCGACCCCAAGGCCTACCTCGTCCGGATCACCACCAACATCGCGCTGGACCGGCTGCGCTCGGCGCGGGCGCAGCGCGAGACCTACGTCGGGCCGTGGCTGCCCGAGCCGATCCTGACCTCCCCGGACATCGCCGAGGCCACCGAGATGTCGGAGTCGGTGTCGATGGCGATGCTCGTCGTCCTGGAGACGCTGAGCCCGCTGGAGCGGGCGGTGTTCGTGCTCAAGGAGGTCTTCGGCTACCCCTACGCCGAGATCGGGAAGGCGATCGACCGGTCGGAGTCCTCGGTGCGCCAACTCGGCACCCGCGCCCGCAAGCACGTCGAGGCGCGCCGCCCCCGCTTCGAGGCGGGCGGCGCCGAGCGGCGCGCCGCGACCGACCGGTTCTTCGACGCGGTGCTCGGCGGCGACATCAACCGGCTGATGGAGGTCCTCGCGCCCGACGTGGCGCTGTGGACGGACGGCGGCGGCAAGGTCCAGGCCGCGCGGCGCGTCATCCACGGCGCCGACAAGGTCGGGCGCTGGCTCACGGCGGTCTCGGGCGTGCCCTACGCGGGCGTCGAGTGGGACGACATGCGGCCGCGGCGCGTCCGGCTCAACGGCGAGCCCGGCCTCGTCGTCGACGGCCCGGACGGCCCGATCACCGCGTTCGTCGTCGCGCTCGGCGCGGACGGCCGGGTGGAGGCGATCCACATCGTCTCCAACCCCGACAAGCTCCAGGCGGTCGCGGCGGGCCGCGAACTGCCGATCTAGGGCGATCCAGGGCCGATCCAGGCGGGGTTCAGCGGTCGACGCGGCGGCGCTTGCCGCCGACCATGCGCGGCGGCGCGCCCGCCGTCGTCGCCGGCGTCGGCACCGGGCGGACGCTCGCGTACGCCTCCGGCGCCTCGGCCGCCGCGTCCTCGACCGGGGTCAGCCGGACGATCCACGACTCGGTCGCCCAGCGCTCCACCTGGCCCTCGTGGCTCGGCGCGTTGAGCCGGTCCTTGGCCAGCAGCGGGGCGACGGCGTCCCACAGCGGCGTCCCGGGCTCGACCGGCGCGCACGCGGCGACGAAGGAGACCAGCCGGCCGCCCTTGTCCTTGCTGCGCACGATCACGGTCACCCGGCCCGCGTCCGGGAGGCCGGGGAGGGGCTGCTCGCCGTCCCCGCCCGTCAGCACGTAGGCCGAGCCCTCGTGCCACACGTGCCAGGCGGCCCGGGGCTGCGGCAGGCCGGGAAGGTCCAGCCACAGCAGCCCCGATTTCTTGGCCGCCTCCTCTACCAGAGCCACGTTGAGGTCACCCATGCGAAAAGCGTCTCACACCCGGTCGATACCATCCGGCGCATGCGCTCGCGACGAACCACCCTGGCCGTACCCAGCAGCAACCCCCGATTCATCGAGAAGGCACGCGACCTCCCTGCGGACGAGGTCCTCCTCGATCTGGAGGACGCGGTGGCGGCGTCCGCCAAGGAGGGGGCCCGCGCCCAGGTCGTCGCGGCGCTCAACGAGGGCGGCTGGGGCGGCAAGGTCCGCGTGGTGCGGATCAACGACCTGGAGACGCCCTGGGCGTACCGGGACGTGATCGAGGTCGTCGAGGGCGCGGGCGCCGAGCTGGACGCCATCATGCTGCCGAAGGCGAGCGACGCGTCCCACGTCCAGTGGCTCGACCGGCTGCTCACCCAGATCGAGCGGGCGATGGGCTACGAGGTCGGCCGGATCGGCATCGAGGCGCAGATCGAGGACGCGCGCGCCATGGTCGGGATCGACGCGATCGCCGCGGCCTCGCCCCGGCTGGAGTCGCTGGTGCTCGGCCCCGGCGACCTGATGGCCTCGATCAACATGAAGACGCTGGTGGTCGGGGAGCAGCCCCCCGGCTACACCGAGGGCGACGCCTACCACTACATCTTCATGCGGATCCTGATGGCGGCCCGCGCGCACGACCTCCAGGCCATCGACGGGCCGTACTTCAACATCCGGGACGTGGACGCCTTCACCCGCGTCGCCGAGCGCGCCGCCGCCCTCGGCTTCGACGGGAAGTGGGTGCTGCACCCGTCCCAGATCGAGGCCGGGAACGCGGTGTTCTCCCCGTCCCAGGACGACTACGACCACGCCGAGCTGATCCTGGACGCCTACGAGCACGCCACCAAGGTCGAGGGACGCGGCGCCGCCACCCTCGGCGACGAGATGATCGACGAGGCGTCCCGGAAGATGGCGCTGGTCATCGCGGCGAAGGGGCGCGCGGCCGGGCTGCCCCGCACCAAGCGCTTCGAGCCGCCCGCCGACTGACGCGGGCCGCCACCTGCTGACACGGGCCTGAGCACGGGCTCGGTCACGGACGGGGACGGCGCGCGGGCACGTACGATTCGTCCCACACACCGTGGAGGGGGACTACACGTGGCGGAATCCGGGGACGCGCACGGCTGGGCCCCGCTCGACCCGGAACCGACGGGCGAGCGGCCCCTGCCACCCGCCACGTCCCCCGCGCCGCCTCCGCCCCAAGCACCGCCGCCCCAGGGGTGGCCGCAGCCCGGCCAGTACCAGGGCCAGTACGGCCACCCCGGATACCCGCAGCCCGGGTATCCACAGCCTGGATACCCGCAGCCCGGATACGCCTATCCCGGCTACGGGGCGGCTCCGGCGCCGAAGCCGCCCTGGGCGGTGGACCCGCCGCCCGGCACCCCCTTCCACCGGATGGCGCGGACGGCGGCGCATCGCTGGTGGCGGCCGCTGGCCGGCACGCTCGGCATCCTCGGGCTCGGCTTCGGCCTGGCCATCGGCCTGATGATCATCGGCATGATCGTCCGGCTGGCGGCGACCGGCGACGCCATGGACGACTCCGCGTCCGACTCGATCTTCGGGGACGCGACCGCGGACCTCGCGTTCGACCTGGGCATGCTCGCGGTGTTCCTGCCGGTGGGTTTCCTCGCGGCGTGGGTGGTGCAGCGGCGGCGGCCGGGCACGCTGTCCTCGGTCGCCGGCCGGCTGCGCTGGCGCTGGCTGCTCGCCTGCTGCGGCCTGGCCGCGCTGTTCTGCGTGGTGTCCTACGGGTCGTCGATGATCGCGAGCACGCTGGTGGGCGACGACTCGGGCTCCGACGAGCACTGGGTCGGCTGGGGGGACTTCCTCGCGCCCGCGATCGTGATCATCCTGCTGGTGCCGTTCCAGTCGGCGGCCGAGGAGTACGTCTTCCGGGGCTGGCTGCTCCAGGCCGTCGGCGCCTGCACGCTGGAGACCCTGCGCGGACGCGTCGGGCGGGCGTGCAGCGCCGTCCTGCGCACCCCCTGGCCGGGGATCGTCGTCGGGTCGGCCCTGTTCACCGCCGGGCACGGCTACACCGGCTGGGGCGTCCTCGACATCTTCTTCTTCGGCGCGCTCGCGGCCTGGCTCGCGGTGCGCACGGGCGGGCTGGAGTCGGGCATCGCGCTGCACGTCTTCAACAACCTGATGGCGTTCCTCTTTCCGGCGGCGGTCGGGAAGCTCGACATCGAGCAGGGGGGCGTGCGCTGGGAGTACGTCCTGGCCGACATCGTCCCGATGGTCCTGTACGCGCTGGCCGTGGTGTGGCTGGCGCGGCGCATGCGGATCCAGACGCTCACCGCCGAGACCCGGGAGGAGCCCGGCCCGGACGCGCCGCCCGCGCCCGCGCGGGTCGGCGGCTCGCCGGGCCCGGAGTTCGCCGCCTAGCCCGTCCGCGCCGAAGCGGCGCGTTGCCGGTTCGTGCGGCCCGCTTTGTCGCCCCTTTCCCGGACGGGTACCCGGCGGAACTTGACGGAACGGGGGAGAGCCGCGCAGGGTGGGTAACCGTGAGGGCGGAGCCCACATGTCCGCGGTGCGCGGGCCCACTGCACGCGCCGGGCCTCTGGTCGAGCGACTGGAGCTGCGGCGCGGACGGCGCGGTGCTGCCCAGGCAGCCGTCCAAACGTCCGGGCCCCGACGGGCTCGCCGCCGTCGTCCGCGACGCGCGGGTCCCCGTCTGGACGCCCTGGCCTCTTCCGCTGGGATGGCTCGTCACCGGGTTCACCACCGTGGGGGACGAGCGCAGCGGCGCGCGGGCCGTCGCCCTCGCCGTGTCGGGTCCCGGGCTGCTCAGCGGCCCGGCCGACATGGTCGTGATCGCCGAGGAGCCGGGCATCGGGCTCGGCGCCCACTACGCGGGGCTGGAGGGCGGCGACCCCGGCGAGGGGTTCGACGCCGACCCCCCGCATGTGAAACTCGACGTCAGCGGCCCGACGGCCACCTCGGGGCGGGTGGTCCCCATGTGGGCGGTCGGGGACCTGCCCGACCGCGCCGTCTTCGTCGGCGAGGCGATGGGCGACTGGCTGTGGGTCGTCCTGTGGCCGGCCGAGGCGGGCGTCCTGCTGGTGGAGCGCCAGCACCTCCTCGACCTCCGCGAGCCGGGCATGGAGATCGACCTCCCCTACGGCGCCCACACCCCCCGCCTGGACGAATAGCCCCCCTCGCCCGTCCCGGGCGAGTACAAAGGGGCGCATGCGCATCGATCTCCACAGCCACAGCGACGTGTCCGACGGCACCCGCCCGCCCGCCGAGGTCGTCCGGCGGGCGCGCGCGAAGGGGCTGGACGTCCTCGCGCTGACCGACCACGACACCACCGGCGGCTGGGACGAGGCCGCCGCCGCCCTGCCGGACGGTCTCGCCCTCGTTCCCGGCGTGGAGCTGTCCTGCCAGGAGGGCGGGCGCAGCCTGCACATGCTCGGCTACCTGTTCGACCCGGCCGAGCCGGAACTGGCCGCCGAACTCGCCCGCATCCGTGATGACCGAGTGGTCAGGGCCAAGGCGATGGTCGCCCGCCTCCAGGAGCTCGGCGTGGACGTCACCTGGGAGCAGGTCCGCGCCCTCGCCCGCGGCGAGGCGGTCGGGCGCCCCCACATCGCCCGCGCCATGCTCGACGCGGGCGCGATCAAGACCGCCGACGAGGCGTTCGGCCCCCGCTGGATCGCCCAGGGCGGCCGCGCCTACGCCGAGCGGTACGCGCTCGACCCCGAGCGCGCGATCCGGCTCGTCGGCGCGGCGGGCGGCGCCTGCGTCCTCGCCCACCCCCGCGCGGGACGCGGCGGCTACGTCTTCGCCGACGCGGTGATCGAGCGGCTGGCCGCCGCCGGGCTGCGCGGCGTCGAGGTCGACCACCCCGACCAGGCCCCCGAGGACCGCGCCCACCTGCGGGAGGTCGCGGCGTCCCTCGGGCTCGCCGCCACCGGCTCCAGCGACGACCACGGCGCGCCGACCGGCGACCGGCTCGGCGCCGAGACGACCGCGCCGGGGGAGTACGAAAAGCTGATCTCCGTGGGGCCCGACCGGGTCCGCCAGTCGCGGTAGGGTGCGTGCGTGGACGCACGCATCGAACAGGTGGTGACGTCGGGCAAACTGACCCTGGACGACACCGAGTACGACGTCGAAAGCAACACCTACCTCGTCGGCGACGATGACGAGGTCATCGTCATCGACCCCGCCTTCGACGCCGAGGCCATCCTCAAGGAGGTCGGCGAGCGCGAGGTCATGGCGGTCCTGCTGACCGACGGCAACGAGCACCGCCTCGAAGTGGTGCTGGAGGTCGCCGCCGCGGGCGAGGAGGACGAGGAGAACTGGGCCCCGATCGCCCTGCACCGCGCCGACCGGCTGCTGTGGCGCGACTACTTCGGCCGCCTCGCCAAGGCCGAGGAGGACGAGGACGACGCCAAGGCGCTGCGGGCCCTCGAACCCGACATCTGGCTGGAGGACGGCGGCGTCTTCGAGATCGGCGACGCCCAGCTGGAGATCGTGCACACCCCCGGTCACACGCCGGGCAGCGTCAGCGTGATGAGCGAGCAGCTCGGCGTGCTGTTCGCGGGCGACACCCTGCACCGCGGCCGTCCGGGCTCGGTCGGCGGCGTGTACGACGACCTGCGCAAGCAGCTCAACTCCATCGGCGCCCTGCTGACCCCGCTCCCCAAGGACCTGCGCGTCCTGCCCGGCCAGGGCGAGGAGACCACGGTCGGCGAGGAGGACTCCCGCTGGGAGACCTGGGGCGCGCTGGCGCAGGAGAACGACGACTGACGGTCCGCCCGCGAGGCGGCGGACGGGCCGCGACGAGACCGTCTCCGAACCGATCTTGAGGGAAGTCGAGCGTGGGGGCCGAGCAGCTGGGTTTCGAGGGCATGCCCCGGCGCCTGTACTCCTGCACGCCGTCCCGGCTGAACACCTGGCTGGACTGCCCGCGCCGCTACCGGATGGCCTACCTCGACCGCCCGATGCCGCCGAAGGGCCCGCCGTGGGCGCACAACAGCCTCGGCTCCAGCGTCCACAACGCCCTGGCGGCCTGGTGGCGGCTCCCCGAGCACCAGCGGACCCCCGAGGCCGCCGGCACCCTGCTCGCGCGCGGCTGGCTGACCGAGGGGTTCCGGGACGAGGAGCAGTCCGCCTACTGGCGTGAGCGCGCCCGCGAGATGACCGAGCGCTACACCGCGACCCTCGACCCGGCCGACGAGCCGCTCGGCGTCGAGCGCACGGTCGCGACCCGCACCGACCGCATCGCCGTGTCGGGCCGCATCGACCGGCTGGACGCGCGCGGCGCCGAACTCGTCGTCGTCGACTACAAGACCGGGCGCCACGTCCTCACCTCCGACGACGCGCGCGGCTCGCTCGCCCTCGCCGTCTACGCGGTCGCCGCGGCGCGGGTGCTGCGCCGCCCCTGCCGCCGGGTCGAGCTGCACCACCTCCCCTCCGGCGAGGTCGCGGTCTGGGAGCACACCGACGAGTCGCTCCAGCGCCACATCCGCCGCGCCGAGCAGATCGCCGCGGAGGCCGCGGCCGCCGACGAGGCGTACCGGGCGCGCGTCCCCGAGCCCCGCCGGGGCGAGGCCCTCCCGGTCGACCACGCGCCGCACGACGAGCTGTTCCCGCCGCGTCCGGGCACGCTGTGCTCCTGGTGCGACTTCGCCCGCCACTGCCCGGAGGGCCGGGAGGCCGCGCCCCGGAAGGAGCCCTGGGCCGCCGTGGACGCGGCGGCCCGCGGCGACTGACCCGCCGGGCCTCGGCGACCTCGGCGGACCTCAGCGGATCCCGGCCAGAACGGCGCGCAGCCGGATCGCGAACGGCTCGGGATCCTCGGCGAAGCCGGTGTGGCCGCCGGGGAACGCCACGGGCTCGACGTCCAGCGCCTCCGCCAGCGCCCTGGACGTCCGGTCGCACAGCTGCCCCGCCGAGGCCTCGCCGATGCCGACCACGACCTCGGTGCCGCGCAGCGCGGCCACGTCGGGCCGCCAGTGCACGGTCTCGCGCAGCTCGTGCCCGAACCAGCGCAGCTCGTCGGCGACCGCCTGCGGGTCCCGCTCCCCGCCGAACATCTGCTCCAGCGCCCCCTCGGGCAGTCGGATGCCCGCGGTGGCCATGAACAGCCGCCAGGCGCCGATCACGTCCCCCGCCAGGTAGCGGGCGATCATCTCCTCCGTCGCCCGGTGCAGCTCGTCCCGGTCGTCGAGCAGCCCGTCCAGCGGCGGCTCGTGCGCGATGGTCAGGCGGACCTGCTCGGGACGCGTCTGCGCGAGCGCCAGCGCGGTGCAGGCGCCGCCGCTGGACCCGAGGACGATGGCGGGCCCGGCGTCCAGTTCGGCGATCAGCCGGGAGAGGTCGGCGGCCCGCAGCGGCGGCGTCGAGTCCTGCTCCGGGTCGTCCACCGGGCTGCGGCCGATGCCGCGCGGGTCCGTGGTCAGGACGGTGTGGTCGGTGGCGAGCAGGTCGGCCAGCGCCGCGAAGCCGGCGGCCGCCATGGGCGCGCCGACGAGCGCCACGAGCGGCCCCTGCCCCCGCACCTCGTAGTGCAGGCGCGCGCCGTCCACGCGGAGGGTCTGGACGGTGGTCGCGGACGAGTCGAGCGTCATCTCGGGTTCCTCCCGGTCAATGGGTGTTCGACCAGGTGGACCAGCGGCCCCGCCGAAAATCATCGGCGGGGCCGGCCCGGGTTCCCCGGTGCCGCGCGCCGGAGGGCGGCTACCCGGCGAGGACGAGCCGCCGGGCGAGCCTGGCGATGGGCTCGACCGTCCCGGCGTCGTAGTTGCTGAGGACGACGACCACCCACCCGCTGCCGGGGAAGAACTCAAGGGACGTGGACGCGCCGAGCATGCTGCCGCCGCCGTGCCCGTGCACCCACTGCCCCTGCGTCAGCGCCGTGACCGGCCCGTATCCCGCGAACACGCTGGAGGAGGACGGCGCCGCGCCGCGCGGCGGGTTCGGCTGGGGCGGCCGGGGGAGCTTCGGGCCCAGCATCAGCTCGGTGTGGGCGGCGTCCAGGAGGACGCCGTCCAGCAGGGCGTGCGCGAAGCGCTCCATGTCGGCGCAGGTCGCGAAGGAGTCACCGGCCGGGAGCCCGACGAAGAGCTGGTCCTCAAGGTTGTCGGTGCGCTCGGAACCACCCGGCTTCTTGGCGTAGGGATGCGCCATGCGCGAGTCGGCGCGCCATTCGGGCTTGGTGAAGAACGCGCTGTCGCGCATGCCCGCCGCCCGGAAGACGTGCTCGGCCATGTAGTCGTAGAACGGCCGGCCCGACGCCGCCGCGACGATCGCCCCGAGCAGGCAGAAGGCGGCGTTGCTGTACCGGTCCCCGGCCCCGGGCGGGAAGGTGGGCCTGGTCCGCCGGACGAATTCGACGGCGCCCTCCAGCACCTCTTCGGTGCTGTTCCACTTCCTGGACTCCTCGGGGAATCCGGGGATCTGGAAGACGTCGCCGAGACCGGAGGAGTGCGTGAGCAGGTGGTGCACGGTCACCGCGTCGGCGATCTCGGCCGGGAAGCCGTCGAGGTGCGCGCCGACCGTGTCGTGGTAGTTCAGTGCGCCCCGCTGCGCGAGCCGGTGGATCGCGGTCGCGGTGAACAGCTTGCTCACCGAGGCGAGCGCGAAGCGCGTGCCCGGCCCGTTGCGGACCCCGGCCCGCCTGTCGGCCATCCCGTGGGAGCGGCTCAGCACCGTCCGCCTCCGGTGGGTCAGCAGCAGCGATCCCGAGAACTGGTCCTTCGCCGCCATGCCGGCGACGAACCGGTCCAGCTCGCCTCCGGGGCGCAGGCCCTTCGGGACCTGTTCCGCCGGCTCGCCCGCCGCGCTCGCCGGGGCCGCCGCACCGGTGAACGGCAGGGCCGCGCTCCCGGCGGCGACGGCACCGCCCAGAACCCGGAGCGCGCCCCGCCGGGACGGCCCGTCCGGCCGTGTTGCTGAGATGTCGTGATCCATGGGACGGCATGCAACGGCACCCGCCGTTTCCCCACCGTTTCGCGCCCCTCCGGCGGCCCGCCGCGCGGGGTCAGGAGCCGCGGTGGTTGCGCTCGGCCTCGGCCCAGAAGGCCAGGAGCGCGCCGGCGGTCGTCTCGGGCGCCTCGACGGCGGGGGAGTGGGCGGCGCTCGGGATCACGACCCGCGCGGCGCCCAGCCGCTCGGCCATGGCGGCCTGGGCGCGGGGGTCCCAGACGTCGTCGTCCTCCCCGTACAGGACGAGCGTGCGCAGGCCGGAGTCCTCGGCGTGCTTGGCGAGCTCGTCGACCCGGTCGGGCGCGGTGAGGATCTCGTGGGCCATCCTGACCAGGCCCGTCTCGGAGTTGCCGAGCGTGCGGGCCTTGAGGAACGCGAGGACCTCGGGGGCGACGCCGCGGCGCAGGTACTCCGGCTCCAGGCTGATCGTCCAGATGGCCGGCATGCCGAGGTCGGGGAGCGCGTCGCGCAGCGCGCGGGCCTTGGCGGCGGCCTGCCCGGTGACCCCGGCGGGCCCGGAGCTCATCAGCGTGGACGAGGCGGGCCTGACCTCCTCCGACAGGATCGCCTCGCGCACCACCAGGCCGCCGAAGGAGTGCCCGACCAGGTGGACGGGGTCGGGCCCGAGGGTGGCGGCGATGGCGGCGACGTCGCCGCCGAGCGCGGCACGGGCGTAGGCGGAGGGGTCCTCCGGCCCGTCCGACTCGTACTGGCCGCGCAGGTCGATCGCCAGCACGCGGCGGCCGGACGCGGCGAGCGTCTGCAGGACGGCGAGGAAGTCCTCCTTGCTGCCGGTGTAGCCGGGCACCAGGAGGGCGGGGTACCGCTCGGTCACACCCGACCCCGGGAGGGCCTCCAGGGCGGCGAAGGCGCCGCGGGAGGTCTCGACGGTCGTCCGGTTAACACCGGGGGGCAGGGTCAGGAACCGGGGCGTGCTCACAGAGGGCCACCATACTAAATGGGCGTGCGCCGGCCGGGCCCGCGAAAACGCGGTGGTAACGTCGCGACGGTGGAGCGCAAGCCGGCCGTTTCGGCCCACCGGCGCGACGAGGCGGGCCTGACCGGGCTCAAGGACGCGGTGGAGTCCGGCGCCGAGTACGTCGAGATCGACATCCGCAGGACGGGCGACGGCAGGCTCGTCGTCCACCACGACGCGCGCCTGGCGGGGCTGCCGCTGAACCGGCTCCCCTACGCGCGGATCGAGGAGCTCGCGGCGCGGCCCGTGCCGCTCGTCGCCGACGCCATGCAGATCATCGCCGGACGCGCCCGGGGGCATCTCGACCTCAAGGAACGCGGCTGCGAGCACGAGGTGGTCGAGCTGGCGCTGGAGGCGTTCGGGCCGGGGGGATTCGTCGTCACGACGCGGGAGGTCGCCTCGCTCGCGGAGATCAAGTCGCGCTTCCCCGGCGTCCCGACCGCGCTGTCGGTGGGGCGGGGGCTGCTGGAGCGGGGCGCCGCGCGCGACTTCGCGCCGCTGCGGCTCGTCCGCCGGGCGGGCGCCGACATGGTGGCGCTCAACCACCGGTTCGCGCGTGTCGGGGTGCTCGCGCAGTGCGCGCGGGCGGGCGTCCCCGCCATGATCTGGACGGTGAACGCCGTGCCGCTGATGCGCCGCTTCCTGCGCGACCCGCGGGTGGCCGTGCTGATCACCGACCACCCCGGGACCGCTCTGACGCTGAGGGACGCGCAACCGCGAGACTGAGCGGAAGTCTCGCGGCCGCGATGATCAGGCGCTCTGGGACGCCTCGTCCGTGCTCGCCTTGCCGGCGCCGTTGCCGACCCCGGAGGCGGGCTTGCCGGCGCGGGTGCGGCGGCGGCTCCGGCTGCGCTTGCGCTCGGTGGCCACCGCGTCGACGACGTTGTCGCCCGGCTCGGCCGTGCCCGGCTCGGCGGCGACCGGCTGGGACGTCGCGGACCGGCCCTGCACGGACCGGGCCTTGGCCTGCTGGCCCTCCACCGGCTGGCCCGCACGGGTGCGGGCGCGCTTGCGGCGGCGCGGACGGGGACGTTCCCGGTCGCGGTCACGGTCGCGGTCGCGTCCGCCGGACTGGCTGCGGGTCTTGCCGGTCTCGCCGATGTCCTCCAGCTCCTCGGCGTCCAGGCCGGCGCGCTCGTGGCGGTGCTCCTTGGGGAGCTTGCCCTTGGTGCCGGCGGGGATCGAGAGGGACTCGAAGAAGTGCGGCGAGGTGGAGTAGGTCTCCTCCGGCGCCGCGAACGGCAGGTCGAGCGTGCCGTTGATCAGCTTCCAGCGGGTGAGGTCGGCCCAGTCGACCAGCGTGACGGCGACGCCCTCCTTGCCCGCGCGGCCGGTCCGGCCGATGCGGTGCACGTAGGTCTCGGCGCTGTCGGGGCACTCGAAGTTGACGACGTGGGTGACGTCGTCGACGTCGAGCCCGCGGGCCGCCACGTCGGTGGCCACCAGGACGTCGATCTTGCCGTTGCGGAACGCGCGGAGCGCGCGCTCGCGCTGGCTCTGGCCGAGGTCGCCGTGCACGGCGGCGGCGTCGAAGCCCCGCTGCGCGAGGTCGGCGGCCACCCGGTCGCAGGCCCGCTTGGTCTGGCAGAAGACCATGGTCAGGCCGCGGCCCTCCGCCTGTAGCAGCCGGGCCACCATCTCCGGCTTGTCCATCTGGTGGGCCTGGAAGACGTGCTGGACGACCTGCGGCGTCGCGTCGGACTCGGCGTGCGACTCGGCGCGGACGTTGGTGGGCCGGGTCAGGTAGCGGCGCGACAGCGAGACGATCTCGCCCGGCATCGTCGCCGAGAACAGCATCGTCTGCCGCTGCGCCGGGATCCGGTCGATGATCCGCTCGATGTCGGGCAGGAACCCGAGGTCGAGCATGCGGTCGGCCTCGTCCAGCACCAGCACGCCGACCTGCGAGAGGTCCAGGTGCTTCTGCTTGACCAGGTCGAGCAGGCGGCCCGGGGTGCCGACGACGACGTCGACGCCCTCGCGCAGCGCGCTGATCTGCGGCTCGTAGGCCCGGCCCCCGTATACCGACAGGACGCGGGTGCCGAGCTTGCCGCCGGCGACCAGGAGGTCGTCGGTGACCTGGAGGGCCAGCTCGCGGGTCGGCGCGACGACGAGCGCCTGCGGCTTGCGGCCGCCGTGCTCGATGCGCTGCAGCAGCGCGGCGCCGAACGCGAGTGTCTTGCCGGTGCCCGTGCGGGCCTGGCCGATGATGTCGTGGCCGCCCAGCGCGATCGGCAGGGCGAGCTCCTGGATGGGGAACGCTTCGACGATGCCCTCGGCTTGCAGGGCGTCGGCTATCTCGGGGACGACCCCGAGTTCACGAAAGGTAGTCAGGGCTTTCAGCCTCCAATATGCGGGATCCTCGCTCCCGGGTGCGGCGCGGCCGTCGGCGGGGGTCTCGCCGTCCTGGCGTGCCCGCCGTCCTCGTGGCCGCGCGCTCGCGCGGAAGGGACCAGCCGTCAATCAAATGTCTCGGCGACCGCAGTCAGGGGTTGAAAGCAGTCACTCACTGTGGCTGCGTGCGGTCACACTCCGCCACGCAGTGTACCGACCGTCAGTTGCATACACCAATAGCCGATCACAGGTCCCAACGTTCGCCCGGTTTCTTGTATTCCATCAGGGCGGATTCGTCCCGTGGAGAGCGTGGGCGGGACCGGTCCCGGACGGCCACTTCCGGACATGGGGAAGCCCCGCTCGCGAGGAGCGGGGCTTCCGCCGGGGCCGCCGGCGGAGAGGCCGGAGGTCTCGATGGGCGGGCCTGGACGGCCCGCCCGGGGGTGGGTCAGAAGATGCCGCGCTTCGCCCGGCCGCCGTGCCAGCCGCGGCCGCGCCCGCGGCCGCTCCCGCGCCGCCCGTTCGTCGAGGTGAGCGCCGCCACGCCGAGCGCGGCGATCACGACGGCGAAGACGATCGCGATGAGCGTGCCGGCGCCGAGCGCGTTCGCGATCACCCCGCCGAGGATGGCGCCGACGACGCCGACGAGGACGGTCGCCAGGATGCCGATCGGGTTGCGCCCCGGGACCAGCAGCCGGGCCAGGGCTCCGATGACGGCACCGACGACGATGAACCAGAGGATCGTCGTGAGCATGTCGATCATCCATTCCGTTTCCGTGGGGCCGGTGGCCCGTGGTCGGAGATCGATATGCCCGTCCTGTCCGGTTCAAACAAAGCGATGGTCAGGTGACCGTCAAGCCGGAGCCCCTGGCGCGGCGTTTTGGCAGGTCAGGTGTACTGTGTGCCGAAGCCGACGTTGCGCTGCTCGTCCTCGGTGATCTCCAGGTAGCCGACCTGGGCGGCGGGGATGACGATCCGTCCGGCCCGGCGGTCCTGCAGGACGAAGACCCCGCGCTCGGCGGCCAGCGCGTCGGCCAGCGCATGCTGGACGTCGTCGGCCGACTGCGCGGTGTCGACCACGAGTTCCCTGGGCACGTTCCGCACGCCGATGCGTACCTGCACTCGATGCTCCCGTCCGTCCCGTCCCGCCGACCACCGGCGGACACGCCTTCGATGGTGGCACGCGGACCGCCGGACGCGCCGCCGCGCCGCTTCGCCCCGAGTGAAACCGGACGGGAACACACCCCGCCGCGAACGAGTCGCGACCGGCCGGTCGGCGGTCTGCGGGCGGCGGTCTGCGGGGTCAGCCGGTGCGGGGGAAGCCGGAGATCCCGCGCCAGGCCAGCCGGGCGATGATCTTCTCGGCGGTGTCCTTGGGGATCGCCCGGTGCTGGGACAGCCAGTAGCGGGCGCTGACCTCGGCCATGCCGACCAGGCCCATGCCGAGCAGGTGCGCCTCGTCGCTCGGGGCGTCGGTGTCCTCGGCGATGACCTGGGCGATCATCTCGGCGCACTGCTGGTTGGCGCGGTCGACGCGGGCGCGGACGGGCGCCACGTTGCGCAGGTCGGACTCGAAGACGAGCCGGTACGCCTCGCCGTCGCCAGCCACGAAGTCGTAGAACGCCTGCATGCACGCCTGGACGCGCAGCTTGTTGTCGGTGGTGGACTCCAGCGCCTCGCGGACGATCTTCACCAGCGCCTCGGCGTGCTCGTCGAGCAGCGCCAGGTACAGCTCAAGCTTGCCCGGGAAGTGCTGGTAGAGCACGGGCTTGCTGACGCCCGCGCGCTCGGCGATCTCGTCCATCGCGGCGGCGTGGTAGCCCTGCGCGACGAACACCTCCTGCGCGGCGCCGAGCAGTTGCCTGCGGCGCGCCAGCCGCGGCAGCCGCGTGCCGCGGGGGCGGGCATCCGGGGTCGCGGTCACCACAGTCTCCGATCACCGATTCGCGGCGGGACGATCGCCCGGCGCGTTATATACGATCTCTTCATCCTACGTGCGGGTAACCTCATGCGACACCAACGGTCCCGGGAGAGGCTCCTTCACGCAGGTCAGTGTATTTCCGACGGAGCGCCCGCAGGGACGAACGCGGGAACGCGGCCGGGCGCCCCCGGCGGCCCTCCCGGCCCCGGTCCGGCGCCGTCGCCGGGTCGGTGTCGGGTTGGGTGTCGGGTCAGCGGTAGTCGTCCTCGTCCAGGCTGATCTCGCGGCGCTGGTCGGCGGCGTCGGCCTCGTCGGCGTCGAAGGGCAGCTGCGCCGTCCACTCGCGGGGCTGCTCCTCCTCGCCAGGGGCGAGGTCGGCGCGCTGCTCGGCGGTGTCGGCCTCGGGCGCCTCGTCGGGCACGGGCTGTTCACGGTCGTCGGTCTGGCTCATCACACGTCCTGCCTTCGTACGCGGGTGGGTGGCGGCGTTCCTCCTCGACGCATGCGTCACAGGCGTCCGGCCAGGTCGCGCAGCGGCGGCTCCAGCGACTCGCCGTACGTCGGGAACGCGTGCACGACGTCGGTGAGCAGGCTCAGCGGTGTCTCCGCGCGGATGGCCAGCGCGATCTCGCTCATCCACTCCTCAGCGTAGAGCCCGGCCGCGGCGGCGCCGATCAGCAGTCCCCGTGAGCGGTCGGCGTACAGTTCGACACGGCCGCGGTCGTCGGTGTCCACCGCCGCCCGCGCCGTCGCCGCGAGGTCGTACCCGGAGGCGACCAGGTCTATGCCGAGTTCGCCCGCCCGCGCCGGGGAGAGCCCCACGGCGTAGACGGTCGGCGTGGTGTGCACGACCCGGGGGATCGCCCGGTAGTCGGCCTCCCGGCGCCGCCCGAGCAGGTTGGAGAGCACCACGCGGGCCTGGTAGCGGGCGGCGTGGGTGGTGCGGGCGACGCCGGTGACGTCCCCGGCGGCCCAGACCCGCCCCGCCTCGGACGGGACGGCGCACGTCGCCTCCACCGGGACGCCCCGCCCCGGAACGATCTCAACGCCGAGGGACTCCAGCCCGAGGCCCGCCACGCGCGGGCGGCGCCCGGCGGCGACGAGGACGCGGTCGGCGTCCAGCGTCCCGCCGTCCGACAGCCACAGCCGCACGCCCGACTCCTTCCGCTCGACCTGCCCGAGCGCGACGCCGAGCCGCAGGTCGACGCCCATCCGGCGCAGCGCGTCGGCCAGCGCCTCCCCGGCGAAGGGCGCCTCGGCGTCCAGCAGCCGCCCGGCCGCCTCGACCACGCTCACCTGCGAGCCGAACGCCGCGTACACCTGCGCCATCTCGCAGCCGACGGGCCCGCCGCCGAGCACGACGAGCCGGCGCGGCAGGTCGGGCACCGACAGCGCCTCGTCGCTGGTCCAGACGGGCACGTCGGCGAGGCCGTCCACCGGGGGCAGGACGGGTTCGCTGCCGGTGCAGACGACGAGGTCGCCGTAGGCGTGCTCGACGCCGCCGACCTCGACGGCGCCGGGGCGCACGACGCGCCCGCGGCCGCGCAGGACCGTGACGCCGTCCCGCGCGAGGCGGGCGACCGCGCGGTCGTCGTGGCGGTGGGCGGCCAGCTCGTCGCGGCGGGCGACGGCCAGCTCCCAGGTCTCGCCGCGCCGCGCCGACAGCAGCAGCGAGGTGGACGGCACGCACGCCAGATACGGCGACAGCCCCCCGACCAGGTGGTCCTCGACGAGTGCGACGTCGCGGCCGGCGCGGGCGAGACCCGCCGCGACCAGCTCCCCGGCCGTCCCCCCGCCGAGCACGACGGCCCCGTGTTCGTTCTTCGACAACTGTTCATCCTCCAGCACCCGCAGGATGTCCCCGTGGTTCCCCATGGTGGCGGATCCCGGTGCCGGAGCGTGCCGGTTCGGACACAAACGGCGTCAGGGCAGCGGCTGCCGGTCGCTCAGCAGCGGCTGGAGGAGGTCGCCGTGCTCGTCGACGCGCGCCAGCGCGTCGGCGGGGGAGAAGCGCAGGTCGGCGGCGTCGTCGCAGGCGCCGAGCTCGTCCCAGGTCACGGGCGTGGACACCGCGGGCTCGTCGGCGGCGCGCAGCGAGTAGGGCGCGACGGTGGTCTTGGCGGGGTTGTTCTGGCTCCAGTCGACGAAGATCTTCCCCTTGCGGAGCCGCTTGTCCATCTTCGCCACCACGAGCCCGGGATGCTCCTCCGCGAGCCGCCGCGCCGCCGCCCTGGCGTAGTCGGACGTCCGCGCCGACTCCTTGATCGGGACGTAGAGGTGCAGGCCCTTCTTGCCGCTGGTCTTGGGGTAGGAGTCCAGGCCGTCCTCGGCGAGCAGGTCGCGCAGCAGGTGGGCCACCTCGCACGCCTCCACGACCGTGGCGGGCGGCCCCGGGTCGAGGTCGAACACGACCAGGTCCGCGTCGTGGACGGCGCCGCGCGGCCCCACCTTCCACTGCGGCACGTGCAGCTCCAGCGCGGCGAGGTTGGCGCACCACACGAGCGTGGGCAGGTCGTCGACGACGACGAAGTCGAGGGTGTCGCGGCCCGTGGAGCTGCCGGGGGTCGGGATCGTCGCCGTCCGCACCCAGTCGGGCGTGTGGGACGGGGCGTTCTTCTCGAAGAACCTGTCCGCGCGCACCCCGTCCGGCCAGCGGATGCGGGTCGCGGCGCGGTCCTTCAGGTGCGGCAGCATGACCGGTGCGACGCGCGCGTAGTAGTCGATCACCTCGCCCTTGGTGAACTCGGGGTAGAGCTCCTTGTCCAGGTTGGACAGCTTCAGCCGCCGCCCCTCGACCTCCACGTGCTCACTGCTCAAGGCTGACCTCCAGGGGGTCCTTGTCGTCGCGCAGCCCGCGCCAGGACGGGTGCCGCAGCCGCCCGTCCCTGGTGCGCGAGCCGTAGGCGACCTCCCCGACGAGGCGGGGCTCAACCCACTGGGCGTCGCGGGTGAACTCGCGCGGCACGGCCTCGTCGTAGGGGCTCCCGGCGCGGCGCAGCGGCCACAGCGTGCCGTACAGCTCGTCCAGCGCCCGATCGGTGAAGCCGGTGCCGACATGCCCGACGAAGCACAGCCGGCCCTTCCCGTCGTACTCGCCGAGCAGCAGCGAGCCGACCCCGCCCTCGCGCCGCCCCTTGCCGGGCTTCCAGCCGCAGACGACGACCTCGCGGGTCATGAAGTTCTTGACCTTGCGCCAGAAGTCGACGCGGCGGCCGGGCCGGTAGGGGGAGTCGAGCCGCTTGGCGAGCACCCCCTCCAAGTGCTGCTCCACGGTGAAGTCGAGCAGCTCCTTGACCTGGCCGGTGTCGCCGCCGTGCAGGTACGGGGGGACCTCCACGGGGCCGGTGCCGGCGAGGTCCAGCTCGGCGAGCAGCGCGCGGCGCTCGGCGTAGGGGACGTCGTACAGCCCGCGGCCGTCCACGCGCAGCAGGTCGAACGCCACGTACCGGACGGGGACCTCGCGGATCAGCCGCGGGTCGGGGCGCCCCACGTGCATGCGGCGCTGGAGGCGCTCGAAGCTCGGGCGCCCCTCCTCGAAGGCGACGACCTCGCCGTCCAGGACCACGTCCCGGTCGGGGAGGAGGTCGGCCAGGCCGGACAGCTCGGGGTAGCGTCCGGCCACGTCGCCGCCGCGCCGCCCGCAGGCGCGGACTCCGGCGGCGGAGACGTGGGCCAGCACGCGGACGCCGTCCCATTTGAGCTCCAGGCCCCAGCGGTCGCCGTCGCCCGGGAGGTCCCCGGTGACGGCCATCATCGGTTCGACGGGCCAAGGCGTGGTCATACCCGCGTCCTACCCGTTGCCCGCGCCGGAGAAAAGGATCAACGGCTCGTTGTGGAGCAAATCGAACGAGGTTGCGACGCTAGGGGGAGGAACGCGCTGGGTAAGGAGAGATCATGCGCAGTATCTGGAAGGGCGCGATCTCGTTCGGGCTGGTGACGATACCGGTGAAGCTCTATTCGGCGACCGAGCAGCGGGACGTCGCCTTCCACCAGGTACACCGCGAGGACGGGGGCCGGATCAAGTACAAGCGGGTCTGCACGGTCGACGGCGAGGAGGTGTCCTACTCCGACATCGCCAAGGGGTACGAGCTGCCGAGCGGCGAGATGGTGATCCTGACCGACGAGGACTTCGCCGACCTGCCGCTGTCCTCCAGCCGCAGGATCGACGTCCTCCAGTTCGTGGAGCGCGACGAGGTCGACCCGATCTACTTCGCGAAGTCCTACTACCTGGAGCCGGACGCGCAGGGCGCCAAGCCCTACGTCCTGCTGCGCGACGCGCTGGAGGAGTCGGGGCAGGTCGCGATCGTCAAGGTGGCGCTGCGGCAGCGCGAGTCGCTGGCGACGCTGCGGGTGCGCGGCGGGGTGTTCGTGCTGGAGACCATGCTGTGGCCCGACGAGGTCCGCGCGGCCGACTTCCCCTTCCTGGAGGAGGACGTCGAGGTCCGCAAGCAGGAGTTGACGATGGCGACGTCGCTGATCGAGTCGATGGAGGGGGAGTTCGACCCCGGGGAGTACAAGGACGCCTACCGGGAGGCCCTCCAGCAGGTGATCGACGCGAAGGTGGAGGGGCGGGAGGTCACCCGCCCGGCGGAGGAGGAGGCGGCGGAGCCCGCCGCGGACCTGCTCAGCGCGCTGCGCGCGAGCGTCGAGGCGGCGAAGAAGGGGCGCGGCGAGCGGAAGCCCGCCGGGGGCAAGGGGGCCTCGGCCAAGTCGGGCGGGAAGAAGGAGCCGGCGAAGAAGGAGCCGGCCAAGGGGCGGAGCCGGAGCCGCAAGTCGGCCTGAGCCCGCCGCCGACGGGACGGCGGCGGGCGGCCCGTGGTGTTCAGACCGGCGGATTCAGAACGGCACGTTGGTGCACAGGAGCCGCGTCCCGGCGCCCCCGCTCCTGGGGTCGGTCGGCTCGGCGTGGATGACGATCGAGCCCGCGGCCCGGTGGGCGACGAGCCCGCGGTGGACGGTCCGCGCCTTGGCGGTGCCGTCCCTCCTGACCTTGAGGTCGAGCCAGATCTCCTTGTCGCGGAGCGGGGCCTTCGACGAGATCCTCGGGTCGCGGTAGTGCTCGCCGGCGTCGGCGGGGTTCTTGCCGCACGCCTTCCGGTGGACGTGGGCGCCGAACGTGCGGCCCGCGGTCTTGGCGGGGAACCCGGTGGCCTTGAGGTTCACGATCGTGCGGCGCCCCTGCTCGGCGACGAGGATCTCCGTCCGGACGCCCGAGTAGGCGGGGTCGTAGACGTAGGTCGGGCCCACCGAGATGATGTGCGGGTCCTCCCGGGGCGGCTCGCCGCGCGCGGACGCGTCGCGGGCCATCGCGGGGACCGGGAGCGAGGCCAGCGCGACGCCGGCGGTGGCCAGCGTGAGGGCGGCGCGGACGGTCAATGGCATGATCTTCCTCTCCGTGGGACCGGTGCCGGCGACCGGTGGCTCACGATCATGCCTACGCGCCGTCGTCGGACGGGCGCGCGGAGTTCCCGTGTCGGGTCAAGAAGAAGGCCGGGCGGGGAGGAAGTCCGCCTGTGGCCGGGGGGCGGGGACGGAAACGCGGGCGGGGGCGGGGGCGGGGTCAGCCGTCGCGGCGCGCCGACAGCACGCGGGCGAGCGCGGACGCGGCGGCCTCCGGCTCGGCGCACGGGCAGATCCGCTCGCCCCAGCCGTAGAAGTAGGACCATGTGCCGCCGGGCTGCTCCAGGACGGCGATGACGTTCTCGTTCAGCCCCCGCATCTCGGGGTTGGCGACCAGGGCGGACGGCCACCGGTCGGCGTGCGCGGCGACCTCGACGATCCAGCCGCCGGACCGCAGGACCCCGGTGAGCCGTTCCAGGTGCGCGAGCGCCGCCTCGGCCTCGCTGATGGCTTGCACGGACATCGTGCTCTCCCCCCAACAAGAATCCCGTTCAGTCTGGCGCCGCCGAGAGGGAGATCACAAGCGGTTCGGGCGATGTGGCCGGGGCGGGAAACGGCGAGGTGGGGCGAAGGATCACCGTCGCCCCACCTCGTCGTATCACGTCCGGCCGGTACCGGTCAGGACACGGGCTCCAGCGCGGCCGGGGACGGGTGGTCGTCCTCCCGGATCCCGTACCGCGCGTACAGGCGGCCCAGCGGGCCGGGGGCCCACCAGTTCGCGCGCCCGAGCAGCCGCATCGTGGCGGGCACGAGCAGCGCCCGCACGACGGTCGCGTCCAGCACGATCGCCAGCGCCATCCCGACCCCGACCATCTTGATGAACGTGACCCCGGACGTCGCGAACGCGCCGATCACGACGATGAACAGCAGCGCCGCGCTCGTGATGATCCCGCCGGTGCGCTGCACGCCGGCGCCGACGGCGGCGGTGGTGGAGCCGGTCAGGTCGTACTGCTCGCGCACCCGCGACAGCAGGAACACCTCGTAGTCCATCGAGATCCCGAACAGGATCGCCAGCATCAGGATCGGCATCGCGGGGGACACCGAGCCGGTCGCGGTGAAGTCCAGCGGGCCGGACAGGTGGCCCTCCTGGAAGACCAGCACGAGCGCGCCGAACGTCGCCCCGAGCGTCAGCACGTTCATCACGATCGCCTTCAGCGGCAGGATCACCGAGCCGAACGCGAGGAACAGCAGCACGAACGTGGCGCCGCCGATGAGCAGCGCGAGCCAGGGCAGCGTCGCGCCGATGCTGGAGAGCTGGTCGACGATCTCGGCGGTCGAGCCGCCGACCTCGACCTTCGCGCCGGGCGGGGCCGGGACGTCCCGGACCCTGTCCACCAGCGCCCGCGCCTCGCTGGAGTTCGGGTCGGCGTCATAGCGCAGCGCGATACGGGTGGTCGTCCCGCCGTTCGCGGTGTTGGTGCCGGTGACGGCCGCGCCGGTCACGCCGTCCAGCGCGTCCAGGCGGTCCCCGTACGCCTGGATCGCCGCCCGGTCGGACGTGCCGGTCACGACCGCCTCGATGGGGTCGGTCACGTTGCGCAGGAACTGCGTCTCCATCGTCTCGGCGACGACGCGGGCGTCGGCGCCCTCGGGCAGGGCCTTGGCGTCGACGCCGCCCCAGTTGATCCGCAGGGCGGGCGCGCCGAGGACGCCGAGCAGCACGACCGTGGCCGCGACGTAGACGACGGGACGGCGCATCACGCTGTGCGCGAGGCGTCCCCACCAGCCGTTCGCCCGGCTCTCGGCGCCGTGCGCGGCGGCCGCCTTCCTGCGCCGCCGGATCGACAGCGCGTTCACCCGGGTTCCGAGCACGGCCAGCAGCGCGGGCAGGACGGTCAGCGCGCCGACCATGCAGACGAACACGGTCGCGATGCCGCCGTAGCCCATCGAGCGCAGGAAGTTCTGGTCGAACAGCAGCAGCCCCGACAGCGACACCGCGACCGTGACCCCCGACACCGCGACGGTGCGCCCGGCGGTGGCCATCGTGGTGGCGAGCGCGTCCTCGATCGAGACGCGGTCCGGGTCGCGGGCGATCTCCTCGCGGAACCGGCTCACCATGAACAGCCCGTAGTCGATGGCGAGGCCGAGCCCGAGGAACGTGGTGATGTTCACCGCGAAGATCGACACGTCCGTGACGTAGGTGAGCAGGTGCAGCGCGGTGAACGAGCCGAGGATCGCGACGCCGCCGACGGCCAGCGGCAGGCTCGCCGCCACCAGCCCGCCGAAGATCAGCACGAGCAGCACCAGCAGGATCGGCATCGCCATGCCCTCGGCCCGGCCGATGTCGGAGGCCACCCGCGAGTTGATCGCGGTGCCGGTGCCGACGAGCCCGCCGACCTTGGCGGTGAGGCCGCCGTCGACCTCGGTGAGCCGGTCCTTGACCGCGTCGTAGGAGTCGTCGCGGGCGCCGTCGTCGGACCCGGCCAGGCGCAGCACGGCGTAGGTGGCCGTCCTGTCCTTGCTGACGAACTGCGGCGATCTCGCCGTCCAGTACGTGACGGCGGCGGTGACCTCGGCGCGCGGCAGCGCGGCGAGCGCCCGCTCGACCGAGGCGCGGTAGGCCGGGTCGTCGACCGTCATCCCGGGGCGGCCCCGGTAGAGGATCACGACGTCGGCCTGGTCGCGGCCGAGGTCGCGCTCGGCGGTCGCCGCCGCGCGGGCGCTCTCGCTGTCGGGGGTGTTGAAGCCGCCCCCCGAGGACAGCGCGCCGAAGACGCCCGTGCCCCAGACGGCGGCGACGACGAGCAGCGCACCCGCGACCGCGAGGACCGCGCGGCGGCGCCGGTGGACCCACCGGCCCCATTGATCGAACATGGTCGTCCTTCCTGCGGGTAATCAACAATCACGAGAGTTAACGCTGTTTAGAGTGAATGGTGTTAACTTCGCATACGAGCTTCACTATCGTCAAGGGTGTTTCTTGAGGGATCATGCGACCGGGACACGGAGGAACAGAGGGGCGGCGGAAGGTGACGACACGGCGGGACCGGCTGCGCGCGGCGACGGTCAAGGAGATCTCCGAGACCGCGCGGCGGATCCTCGTCGAGGAGGGCGCCGACGCGGTCACGCTGCGCGCGATCGCCCGCGCGATGGGGATGACCGCGCCCGCGCTGTACCGGTACTTCGGCAGCCACGGCGAGCTGCTCCGGCACCTGGTCGGCGACATCTTCACCGAGCTGACCGAGGACCTGCGCGAGGCGATGCACGGCGTCGAGGGCGGCGACCTGAGCGGCAAGTTCCTCGCGGTGTCCCGGCGGTTCCGGCTGTGGGCCTTCGCCCATCCGCGCGAGTACGCGCTGCTGTTCGGCACCCCCGTGCGCGGCACCCTCTACGAGGAGGAGGACTCCGACTTCGCCGAGGAGTGCGCCCGCAAGTTCGGCTGGACGTTCATGGCGCTGTTCATGGAGCTGTGGCGCAAGCGGCCCTTCCCCGTCCCCTCCGACGACGAGATCGACCCGGCCCTGTACGCGCAGCTCGTCCGGTACCGCGAGGAGGACCTCCGCGTCGAGCTGCCGATCGGGGTGATCCAGCAGTTCCTCGCCTGCTGGATCCGGCTCCAGGGGAGCGTCAGCCTGGAGGTCTTCGGGCACCTGGACTTCGCCCTGGACGACGCCGCGCCCATGTTCGAGCTGATGCTCTCGGAGATCGCCGGCGTCCTCGGCCTCACCTACACCCCGCCGAAGGGCGAGGGGTAGCGGCGGCGCGGCTGCCAGGTGGTCCACGGTGCGTCCTTCCGGGAGGGGACGCGCCCCACTCTCGGCGCCGCGGGCGGGACGGCGCGTCCGCCGCGAGGACGGCGCCGCGGCCTCCCGGAGGAGGCGCCTCCTCCGGTCGCAGGAGCCGCGCCGGCGGGCCCGGCTCGTACGATCGGGACGTGCTGATGCGATGGATGGAGCGGGCGTTCGACGGAGGCTCGGGCCCCGCCCGGCTCGTCGTGCTGGCCGTGCTCGGCCTCGGCGACCTGCTGCTGCTGCACCGTCCGCAGGACGTCACCGACGGCGCGATCGTGTCCGCCGGGTTCGCCGCCGCCTTCGCGGGCGTCCTGCTGCCCTCCGCCAGCCGGGCCGCCCAGGTGGCGCCGGTCACCGCCGCGGCGCTGCTGGTGCTCGGCGACATGCTGCACGCGCACGCCGCGGTCACGCTCAAGGGGATGATCGCGATCACGCTGTTCGAGCTGGCGCTGCGGCCGTGCCGGGCCCGGGCGCTCGCCGCCGTCGCGGGCCTGGTCGCCGCGCTGGTGTGCGTGCACGCGGTCGGCACCGCCCAGGACGTCCCGCCGACGCTGTTCCGGGTCGCGGTCCTGGTCGGGCTGCCGATGCTGCTCGGCGCCTACATCCGGCTCACCCGCGAGCGGATGGAGGAGCAGGAGCGCTCGCGCCGCTCGCAGACGGTCGCCGCGCGGGCGGGCGAGCGCGCCGCCATCGCCCGCGAGCTGCACGACCTCGTCGCGCACCACGTGTCCTCGATGGTGCTGCGGGTGGGGGTGGCCCGGCACGTCCTGCCCTCCGCCGACCCGCGCGTCACCGAGGTGCTGGACGACCTGCACGCCTCCGGCGCGGCGGCGCTCGCCGACCTGCGCCACCTCGTGGCCGTGCTGCGCGACCCGGGCCTCGCCGAGCCGGGCGTGCCGCTGGTCGAGCGCGCCGGGCTCCCCGCCGCGCTGGAGGCGGCGCTGGAGCGCGGCCGGGGCGACGGGCTGGAGATTGCCGCCGACATCGACCCCGGCGTCGCGGGGCTGGACGCCGTCCGGCGGCTGACCGTGCTGCGGATCGTCCAGGAGGGGCTCGCGAACGTCGCCCGGCACGCGGGCCCCGGCGCGTCGGCCGCGCTGTCGGTGCGGGTCGGCGGGCAGGCCGTCCGGCTGGAGATCACCGACGACGGCGCCCGCGCCGCCAGGGCGCCGCGCGCGGCGGGCGAGCCGGGGACCTCGGGGCACGGGCTCGTCGGGATGACCGAGCGCGTCGAGCTGCTCGGCGGCACGCTCGCCGCCGGGCCGCGCGAGCACGGCGGCTGGCGGCTGCTCGCCGAGTTCCCCGCCCCGGACCTCCCCCCGGGCGAGGGCCCGCCCGTGGGGGCCGAGCCGTCGGGGAGGGCGGCGTGATCCGCGTCCTGCTGGTGGACGACCAGCACCTCGTCCGGATGGGGCTGCGGATGCTCTGCGACTCCGCGCCCGACATGGAGGTCGTCGGCGAGGCCGGGGACGGCCGCGACGCGCCGCGCCTGGTCGGGGAGCTGAGCCCGGACGTCGTGCTGATGGACCTGCGCATGCCCGGCGTGGACGGGATCGCCGCGACCCGCCGGATCACGGCGGCCTGGCCGTCGGTGCGGGTCGTGGTGCTGACCACCTTCGACGACGACGACCACCTCTACCCCGCGCTCGCCGCCGGGGCGTTCGGGTTCATGGTGAAGGACGCGCCGCCGCCCGAGCTGCTGCGCGCCGTGCGGATGGCGGCGGGCGGCGAGTCCCCCTACAGCGGCGACGTGCTGCGGCGGCTCGTCGACCGGGCGGTGCGGGCCCGTTCGGAGCCGCGGGAGGAGGACGAGCCGCGGCCCCCGGCGGGGCTGACCGCGCGCGAGGCGGAGGTGCTGGCGCTGGTCGGCGCGGGCCTGTCGAACCGGGAGATCGGCGACCGGCTGCACCTCGGCGTCACCACCGTGAAGACCCACGTCGCGAACCTGATGCGCAAGACGGGCTGCCCCAACCGGATCAGGCTCGCCGTCCTCGCCGTCCGGACCGGCGTCACGCCGCACTGAGACCGAGCCGCACCGGACACAAGAGACCCCCGGAACCGTGACCGGTCCCGGGGGTCCCGCACACCCGCCTGGCAGCGGGTTGGCTCAGTATCGGATCAGTAGGACGGCTGGCTCGGGTCGATCTGCTTCACCCAGGCCAGCACGCCGCCGCCGACGTGCACGGCGTCCGCGAAGCCCGCGTTCTTGACCACGGCCAGCGCCTCGGCCGACCGCGCGCCCGACTTGCAGTGCAGGACGATCTTGCGGTCCTGCGGGAGGCGCTCCAGCGCCGAGCCGTTCAGGAACTCGCCCTTCGGGATCAGCGTCGCGCCCGGGATCGAGACGATCTCGTACTCGTTCTGCTCGCGGACGTCCACGAGGAAGATGTCCTCGCCGCGGTCCTGCATGCCCTTGAGGTCGTGGACGGAGATCGTGGACTGCGCGGCGGCCTCGGCGGCCTCCTCGGAGACCGCGCCGCAGAACGCCTCGTAGTCCTCCATCAGCTCGGTCTGCGTCGGGTTCTTCCCGCACAGCGGGCACTCCGGGTCCTTGCGGACCTTGACCGAGCGGTAGGTCATCTCCAGGGCGTCGTAGATCATGAGGCGGCCGACCAGCGGCTCGCCGATGCCCGCGAGGAGCTTGATGGCCTCGTTCACCTGGATCGAGCCGATCGAGGCGCACAGCACGCCGAGCACCCCGCCCTCCGCGCAGGAGGGGACCATGCCGGGCGGCGGCGGCTCGGGGTAGAGGCAGCGGTAGCAGGGGCCGTGCTCGGCCCAGAACACCGACGCCTGGCCGTCGAAGCGGTAGATCGAGCCCCACACGTACGGCTTGCCGAGCAGCACGGCCGCGTCGTTGACCATGTACCGGGTGGCGAAGTTGTCGGTGCCGTCCAGGATCAGGTCGTACTCGGCGAAGATGTCCATGATGTTGTCGCGGTCGAGCGCGGTGTTGTGCACCACGACCTCGATCAGCGGGTTGATCTCACAGACGGTCGCGGCGGCCGACTCGACCTTCGGCTTGCCGAGCGAGGACTGCCGGTGGATGACCTGGCGCTGGAGGTTCGACTCGTCCACGATGTCGAAGTCGACGACGCCGAGCGTCCCGACGCCGGCGGCGGCCAGGTACATCAGGGCCGGGGAGCCGAGGCCGCCCGCGCCGACGACCAGGACCTTGGCGTTCTTGAGGCGCTTCTGCCCGGCCATCCCCACGTCGGGAATGATGAGGTGCCGCGAGTAGCGGTTGACCTCGTCGCGGGTGAGCTCGGCTGCGGGCTCGACCAGAGGTGGCAACGACACGGTGATGCTCCTGTGCTGACGCTCGGCTGGTACGGGGGACGTCATGTCCTTACGGCACAACCTTGCCATGTCCAGCGGAATTCCCCGAGCGCGGTGTCCGCCTCCGGCGCGCCCTGACCCGGCTGTCAGGTGGTGATGTCGTGCCTGGGTGAAGCGCCCTTACCGCGATGTCAGGGCGGAATGTCGTGAAGCCCAGTTAATCTTGGCTGTTGTGGCATTCCTGCCCCCCTCCCCCCAGCAGCCGCCCAGACCGCCCGGGCCGCCCGACGCCGGTCACCACCACGGCGCCGCGCCCCCGGGCCGCCTCGCCGGCCCGCCGCCCGTCCCCCTCGCGGGCCCGCCGGCGATCCGTCCGCCGACCGTGCTCGGCCTGCGCGCCCGGCAGTGGATGCTCGTGGCCGCCGTCGTCGGCTGCTGCTACCTCGCGATGACCGTCATCGGCGCCGCCGGGGCCTGGACGACCCTGCACCGCGACCCCACCAACGCCGAGCTGCAGCGCGCCGCCAACGCCGAGGTCGCGCGGCGCTGGGAGGCGTGGCCCGCCGACCGGGTCTTCCCCGCGCGGCTCAGCTACGCCCCCGACGAGGGCCGCAGCGAGTACGCGACGCGGATGGGCATCGTCCCCGACACCGGCTGCGAGCAGGGCGTGGACCCCGGCCTGATGACGACGCTGCGCAAGCACGGCTGCAAGGCGGTGCTGCGCGCCACCTACACCGACCAGCTCGAAGGGGTCGTCGTCACCGTCGGCGTCGCGGTCTTCCCCGACCCCTGGCAGGCCGACAGGGCGTTCAAGGAGCTTCCCGACTCGCACGGCCCGGACGGGACCGGCACCGTCGCCCCCGCGCTGAAGGCCGCCGCGTTCCCCGGGACGGCCGCCGCCCGCTTCACCGACGCCGCCCGGCAGGACCGGACGTTCGACCGCGGCGGCCCCTATGTCGTGCTGACCACGTCCGGCCAGACCGACGGGCGCCCCGCCGCCGCCGTCAAGAAGCCGCGCCCCGGCGAGCCGTTCATCGTGGCGCCGCAGCTCGGCCGCGCGGTGGCGCGGTCGCTGTCGGTCCGGTCCCTGCCGGACTGCGACCGCAGCGAGTGGCGGTGCTGACCCGGATGCGCGCCCCGGTGCGCGCCCGGACCCGCGCCCGGGTGCGCGGGGCCGCGGCGGTGCTCGCGGCGGCGGCCGTCGCCGCGCCGGTCTGCGGGGCGTGGGTCCCGGTCGTGCCCGCCGCGGCCGCGCGCGCCGACGAGATCCGCGCGGCGCAGCAGCCGATCCTGGACGACCTCGACGTCCCGGCCGCGTGGAAGATCACACGGGGCCGGGGCGTGACCGTCGCCGTGGTCGACACCGGTGTCGTGGGGAGCCATCCCGACCTCGCCGGGTCGGTGACCACCGGCCCGAACATGCTCGCCCCGATCGACGCGGGGACCAAGCCGCTCCAGATGCACGGCACCAACATGGCCTCGCTGATCGCCGGGCACGGCCACGGGCCCGGCGGGAAGGACGGCGTCATCGGGGTCGCGCCCGAGTCGAGGGTGCTGTCGATCCGCGTCATCGGCCAGAAGGGCGACCCCAGCTACCGGCGGTTCCGCACCGACGAGCGGTCCGAGAGCGCGGTCGCGCGCGGCATCCGCCACGCCGCCGACCACGGCGCCGACGTGATCAACCTCTCGCTCGGCGAGAGCCGGGAGTCGGCGGAGGAGCGGGAGGCCGTCGGCTACGCCATCGGCAAGGGCATCGTGGTCGTCGCGGCGGCCGGGAACGAGGGCGACAAGCGGGGCCTCCTCGACGGGGACGGCTTCGCGCCCTACTCCTACCCCGCGTCCTACCCGGGCGTGATCGCGGTCGCCGCCACCGACAGCGCGCACGCCCGCGTCCCCTTCTCCAACCGCAACTACTCGGTGCTGCTGGGGGCGCCCGGCATCGACATCCCCGTGGCCGGATCCGACGGCGCCTACTACCGCAGCGGCGGCACGAGCGACGCCTGCGCGCTCGTGTCGGGCATCGCCGCGCTGATCCGCGCCCGGCATCCGAAGCTGCCGCCCGCGCTGGTCTCCCAGGCGCTCATCGCCGGCACCCGCTACGGGCCGAGCGGCAAATACGGCCCGGAGATCGGGTTCGGCCAGGTCAACGCCCAGCGCGCGCTCGCGGCGGCGGACACGCTGACCTCCGCCCGCCCCGGCGCCGCCGCGGGCAAGCCCGCCCGCGACCGGTTCGGCGACGCCGAGCCGGGCCCGGTGGCGATCATCGACCGGCCCGGCTGGGTCAACCCGCTGATCCTGGCGATCCTCGTCGTGGGGGCCGGCGGGACGCTGGCCGCCGTGGCGATCTCGGTGGCCTTCCACCGCCGCCACCCCCGCCCCGCCCTGGCGCCCGCCCCGGCCGGCTTCTTCGGCGGGCCGACCGGGCCTCCGTTCGGCGGACGCCCCGGGCAGCCCCCGTCCTTCGGGGGCCGCTCGCCCGGCGCCCCTCCGCACCGTCCGCCCTCGTACATGCGGCAGCCCGGCCCCGCGTATCCGCCGCCACCGAACACGCCACCGAACACGCCACCGAACACGCCGCCGGGCGCGCCGTCGTTCGCGCCGCCGGGGCCCCCGCCGAACGGCGCGCGGCCGCCCGGCGAGCCCGAGGACTCCGGTGATGCGGGAGGATCGGACGGTGTGGTCGGAACCTGACGAGTACGCCGAGGCCGTCCTGGACGCGGTCGAGCGGATCCCGCCCGGTCGCGTCATGTCCTACGGGGACCTCGCCGAACTCGTCGGGAAGGGCGGGCCCCGGCAGGTCGGGCGCGTGATGTCGCTGTACGGGGGCGCCGTCCCGTGGTGGCGGGTGACCCGGTCGGACGGCAGACCCCCGAGCGGCCACGAGATCGTCGCCCACGAGCACTACCGCGCCGAGGGCACGCCGCTGCGCCCGGACGGGAGCCGCGTCGACATGTCCCGCGCCCGCTGGATGGACGTCGAAGTCGAAGAGGCGCCCTGACCCCCGTGACGCTTCTCACGCCCTGACCGCCTCGCCCACCGTTCATCACCGCCGTGCGACCTCGCCACATGCGCGACATGCGTGCGATGTGGTCCGAGCGGCCCCGGTGATCTGCTCCAATGAAATGTTGTGCCGCAAGCTTCCTATCGCCTCGTGCGTCGCGCGGGTCCCGCGCGCGCCGTCCCGCCCCTGCTCGACGAGCAGCAGCGGCGGGTGGTCGAGCACGCCGGCGGGCCGATGCTGGTGCTCGCCGGGCCCGGCACCGGCAAGACGACGACGATCGTCGAGGCGGTCGTCGACCGGATCGAGAACCGCGGCACCGACCCCGAGCGGGTCCTCGTCCTGACGTTCAGCCGCAAGGCGGCGGGCGAGCTGCGGCAGCGGATCACCGGGCGGCTGCACCGCACGACGCGGACGCCGCTCGCGCTGACCTTCCACGGCTACGCGTTCGCGCTGCTGCGCCGCGACGCCGTCCTGAACGGGGAGGACGCGCCGAGGCTGCTGTCGGGGCCCGAGCAGCTCCTGGAGGTGCGGCGGCTGCTGGAGGGCGAGCTGGCCGACGGCGCCCGCGACTGGCCGGAGCGGCTGCGCGCCGCGCTGGCCACCCGCGGCTTCGCCGAGGAGCTGCGCGACTTCACGCTGCGGGCGGTGGAGCGCCAGTACTATTCCGACGGCCTCGCCGCGCTCGGACGGATCCGGGGGCGCGACGACTGGCCCGCCATCGGCTCGTTCATGGACCGGTACGAGCAGCGCTTCGCGCTCGACCCCGTCCAGACCTACGACTACGGCGAGCTGATCCAGCGCGCCGCCGGGACGCTCGTCGACGAGGACGCGCGGATCCGCGAGCAGGACGCCTACGACGCGGTGTTCGTCGACGAGTACCAGGACACCGACCCCGCGCAGGAGGCGCTGCTGCGGCACCTGGCGGGGGAGGGCCGCGACCTCGTCGTCGTCGGCGACCCCGACCAGTCGATCTACGGGTTCCGGGGCGCCGACGTGCGCGGCATCCAGGAGTTCCCGACCCGCTTCCCGACGCTGGACGGGCGGCCCGCGCCGGTGGTCGCGCTGCGGACGTGCCGCCGGATGGGCCCGGAGATCCTGGAGGCGTCCCGCCGGATCGCGCGGCGGCTCCCCGCCGGGTCGGCGGGCGCCGCCGAGCACCGCGCGCTCCGCCTTCCGGACGGCCTCGAAGACGGCCAGGTCCGCCCAGCGTCTGTCAGGGGGGGCGCCCCCCCTGGACCCCCCGATGAAGTGCGTGCTGTGATCGCCGACTCCGAGAGCCAGGAGTCCGCGCTCGTCGCCGACGAGCTGCGCCGTGCGCACCTGCTCGACGGCGTGCCGTGGTCGCGGATGGCGGTGCTGGTCCGCAGCGCGATCCGGCAGGTCCCGGTGCTGCGCCGCGCGCTCGCCCAGGCCGGGGTGCCGGTGGTGGTCGCGGGCGACGAGGTGCCGCTGGTCGCCGAGCCCGCCGTCCGCCCGTTCCTGCTGCTGCTGCGCGCGGCGCTGCAGAAGGGCTTCCTGGACGAGGTCGTCGCCGAGGACCTGCTCACCGGCCCGCTCGGCGGCGCCGACGCCCTCGCCATGCGGCGCCTCAAGCGCGCGCTGCGCGACCTGGAGGAGCTGTCGGGCGGGCAGCGGCCGCTGGGCGACCTGCTGATCGCCGCGGTGAACGATCCGCGCGAGCTGGTCGCCGTGCACGAGAGGGTGCGGGCGCCCGCCGAGCGCGTCGCGCACCTGGTGGAGGTGGCGCGGCGCACCGTCCACGACGGCGGCACCGCCGAGGACGTGCTGTGGGAGGTGTGGCGGGAGAGCGGCCGGGCCGACGTGCTGCTGGAGCAGAGCGCCAAGGGCGGGACGCGCGGCGCCGCCGCCGACCGCGACCTCGACGCCGTCGTCGCGCTGTTCGACCACGCGGCGCGGTTCGTCGACCGGCTCCCGCAGGCGGGCCCCGAGCTGTTCGTCGACACGATCGCCGCGCAGGAGATCGCCGGGGACACCCTCGCCGAGCACGCGCCCGAGGGCGAGGCCGTCCGGATCCTCACCGCGCACCGCGCCAAGGGCCTGGAGTGGGACGTCGTCGTGGTCGCGGGCGTGCAGGAGGGCGTGTGGCCCGACGTCCGGCTGCGCGGGTCGCTGCTCGGCGTCGAGGAGCTGGTCGAGCACGCCGCCGGGGCCGAGCCCGACGGGAAGGACGCGGCGGGCGCGTCGATGGCCGCCAAGATGCTGGACGAGGAGCGCCGCCTGTTCTACGTCGCCGTCACCCGCGCCCGCCGACGGCTGGTGGTGACGGCGGTCGGCGGCGACGACACCGAGGAGCGCCCGTCCCGGTTCCTGAACGAGCTGCTGCCCGGCGCCATCGAGCAGTCGCAGCTCGATGAGAAGACCCGCTGGCTGTCGCTGTCGGCGCTGGTCGCCGACCTGCGCTCGGCGGTCGCCGACCCGTCCCGTCCCGAGCCGCTGCGCCGCGCCGCCGCCGGGCACCTCGCGCGGCTCGCCCGCGCCGGGGTGCGCGGCGCCAGGCCGGAGAACTGGTATGCGATCACCGCGCTGTCGGACGCCGGGCCCGCGTTCGCCGAGGACGAGGGGATCACGATCTCCCCGTCCCAGGTCGAGGCGTTCACCACCTGCGGGCTGCGCTGGCTGCTCGCCTCCGCCGTCGGCGCGCAGGAGGGCGGGCCCAACGAGTTCAGCACGATGGGCAAGGTCATCCACGCGGTCGCGGAGATGGCGGGCGCCGACGACGGGATCAGCGAGGTCCACGTCGCGGAGCGGCTCGACGAGATCTGGAAGGACCTCGACTTCCGCAGCGGCTGGTACTCGGAGAAGCAGCGCGACCAGGCGGCGACGATGGTCGACAGGTTCCTCGCCTGGCACCGCGACAACCCCAACGAGGTCGTCGCGCTGGAGGAGTCGTTCAAGGTCGACCTCGGCCGCGTCGTCATCAAGGGCCGTATCGACCGCGCCGAACGCGACGAGCAGGGCCGCGCCGTCATCATCGACATCAAGACCTCCAGCGGCGCCGTCCCGAAGGAGGACCTCGCGCGGCACCCGCAGCTCGGCGTCTACCAGTACGCGGTGATGCTCGGCGCGTTCGAGCGGCACGGCCTGATCGAGCCCGGCGGCGCCAAGCTCGTCCAGGTCGGCAAGGCCGCCTTCGCCGCGCGGGCCCGCGAGCAGGAGCAGCCGCCGCCCTCGCAGGACGATGACCCCGAGTGGCCGAAGAAGCTCGTCGAGATCGTCGCGACCGGGATGGCGGGCGAGGTGTTCCAGGCGCGGGCCAACGACAAGTGTCGGACGTGTCCCGTACGGTCCTGCTGTCCGGTGCACGACGAGGGCGGTCAGGTTGGCGACTGACCCGGCCCGCCCGCTGGTCGGCGCGGTGGTCGGTGCGGTCGTCGGGGCGGTGGAGGGGGCGGCGAGGTGATCACGCCGGGGGAGCTGGCCCGGCTGCTGGAGATCCCGCCGCCGACCGACGAGCAGGCGCGGGTGATCGAGGCGCCGCTCGCGCCGATGGCGGTGATCGCGGGCGCCGGGTCGGGCAAGAGCGAGACGATGGCCGCGCGGGTGGTGTGGCTGGTCGCCAACGGGTTCGTGCGGCCCGAGCGCGTGCTCGGGCTGACCTTCACCCGCAAGGCCGCCGCCGAGCTGGGCGTCCGCGTCCGCAAGCGGCTCGACACGCTGCGCGAGGCGCTGCCCGCCGACGAGCTGGAGCGGCTCGGCGGCGAGGCGCTGTTCGACGGCGAGCCGATGGTCTCGACCTATCACTCCTACGCCGCGCGGCTGTTCGGCGACCACGCCCTGCGCGAGGCGCTGGAGCCGACGATGCGGCTGATCTCGCCCGCCGTCGCGTGGCAGATCTGCTCCCGCGTCGTCGACACCTACAACGGCCCGATGGACCGCGTCGAGTGGCAGCCCGACACCGTCACCAAGGCCGTGATGGAGCTGGCGGGCGACCTGTCGGAGCACCTGCGCACCCCCGAGGACGTCCGCAAGGTCGGCTCCTGGCTGGACGAGCGGTTCGCGGCGCTGCGCAAGCCGCTCAAGCCGCAGCGCGACATCCTCGCCAAGCACGCCGTCCGCGAGCAGCTCATGCCGCTGGTCGAGGCGTACGGGCGGGCCAAGGCCGACCGGGAGGTCATCGACCACGGCGACCAGATGGCGCTGTCGGCGCGGATCGCCTACCGGCACCCCGAGGTCGGGATGATCGAGCGGTCCCGGTTCTCGGTCGTCCTGCTGGACGAGTACCAGGACACGAGCCAGGCGCAGCTCGTGCTGCTCACCTCGCTGTTCTCCGGCGGGCACCCGGTGACGGCCGTCGGCGACCCGTGCCAGTCGATCTACGGGTGGCGCGGCGCCAGCGCCGGGAACCTGCTGCGGTTCGCCCACGACTTCCCCGCCCAGCCCGCCGTCGCCGGGCGGCGTCCGGTGCCGGCGCCGGTCGTCCAGCTCAGCCGGTCCTTCCGCAACGGCGAGCGCGTCCTGGAGGCCGCCGCCACGATCCAGGAGGAGCTGCGCGCCGAGACCGCCGCCGTGCCCCGGCTCGTCCCCGGCGCCGGGCGCGAGGACCGCGGCCGCGTCGAGTGCGCGCTGTTCGCGACCGTCGAGGACGAGGCCGACAGGATCGCCGCGCGGGTCGTCCGGCTGATGGCCGAGGGCGTCGAGACCGCGCCCGACGGCGGCGCGCTCGGCGAGCCGCTCCGCTACTCGGGCATCGCCGTCCTCGCGCGGAAGCGGTCGCAGTTCCCGCTGATCCGGCGGGCGCTGGAGGCGCGCGGCGTCCCCGTCGAGGTCGTCGGGCTCGGCGGGCTGCTGACCGTCCCCGAGGTGCAGGACGTCGTCGCCACCCTGCGCGCCGTGCACGACCCGACCGCCGGCGCGTCGCTCGCCCGCCTGCTCACCGGGCCCCGCTGGCGGCTCGGCCCGCGCGACCTCGTCGCGCTCGGCCGCCGCGCCCGCGCGCTCGCCCAGGACTCCGCCCGCGACGTCACCCCGCCGGCCTCCGCCGAGGGCCCGGCCGCCGAGGAGGCGGGGCCCGGGGAGGCGGCCGCGGGGGAGCCGGAGGACCCGCTGCGGCAGCTCGTCAGCGAGCTGAACCAGGAGACCGGCAGCCTCGTGGACGCGCTCGACGACCTCGGCGACCCCGCCGCCTACTCCCCGGAGGGCTACGGGCGGCTGCGGCGGCTCCGCGACGAGATGCGCGCGCTGCGCGGCCAGGTCGGGCTCCCGCTGCCCGACCTCGTGACCGAGGTGGAGCGGACGCTCGGGCTCGACATCGAGGTCGCCGCGCGGTCGGGCCTGGACCCGGTGACCGCCCGCGCCGACCTGGACGCGTTCGTCGACGCCGCCGCCACCTTCGCCGGCGACGCCGAGGACCCGACGCTCGGCGCGTTCCTCGCCTACCTCAAGGCCGCCGAGACCGAGGAGTTCGGGCTGGAGGCCGGGCGGGTCGGCGAGACCGACAGCGTGAAGCTGCTCACCGTCCACGCGTCCAAGGGGCTGGAGTGGCCGGTCGTCGTCGTCCCGGGGCTGTCGTACGTGCCGCAGAAGAACGGCGGGCCCGCCAAGGGGTCGATCTTCCCCTCGCCGCCGCAGAACGCCACCCGCTGGACGGCGAACCCGCGCGTGCTGCCGTTCATGCTGCGCGGCGACCGCGCCGACCTGCCCGCGCTGCGCGGCCTCGACAAGGACGACCTCGCCGCCTTCGACCAGGCGTGCTCCGAGCGCGACCTGCGGGAGGAGCGGCGGCTCGCCTACGTCGCGGTGACCCGCGCGTCCAGCCTGCTCATCACGACCGGGTACTGGTGGGGGTCCTCCGGGCGCCCGCTCGGCCCCTCGCCGTTCCTGGAGGAGGTGCGCGCGGTGTGCCTGGCGGGCGCCGGGACGGTCGCGCTGTGGGCCGACCCGCCGGAGGAGGGCGCCGCCAACCCGCTGCTCGCCGACCCCGACGAGGCGCAGTGGCCGCTCGCGCCCGGCGAGCGGGGCCGCGCCGACGCCGGCGCCCGCGAGCGGTACGAGGCCGTCGTGCAGGCCGCCCGCATGGTCGAGGACGCGATCTCGGGCCGCACCCGCCACTGGGTCGGCAACGACGGCCTGTCGGAGGCCGACCGGGGCCGCATGACCGCGTGGGCGCGCGACGTCGAGCTGCTGCTCGCCGAGCGCGACCGCGGGCGCGGCGGCGACGGCACGCTCGTCGAGCTGCCCCAGAACCTGTCGGTGTCGTCGCTGGTGTCGCTCGCGCGCGACCCGGCGGCGCTGGCCCGGCAGATCCGCCGACCGATGCCCCGGCCGCCCGCCCCCTACGCGCGGCGCGGCACCGCGTTCCACGCCTGGCTGGAGAGCCGCTGGGGCCAGCAGCGCCTCCTGGACCCCGACGAGCTGCCCGGCGCCGCCGACGAGGGCGCCGTCGACGACGCGCACCTCGCGCGGCTGCGGGAGCGGTTCGAGGAGTCGGAGTGGGCGGCGCGGGAGCCGCTCGACATCGAGGTCCCGTTCGAGACCATCATCGGCGACCGGCTGGTCAGGGGCCGCATGGACGCCGTGTTCCGCTCGCGCGGCGGCGGCTACGAGGTCGTCGACTGGAAGACCGGGTCGCCGCCGTCCGGCGACGAGGCGGGGTTCGCCTCCGTGCAGCTCGCCGCGTACCGGCTGGCCTGGGCGGAGCTCGCGGGCGTCGAGGTCGGGCGGGTCAGCGCGGCCTTCCACTACGTCAGCGCGAACCGCACCGTCCGGCCCGCCGACCTCCTCGACGCGGACGGGCTGGCGGCGCTGCTGGAGTCCGTCCCGTCGGCCTGACCCCCGCTCGGGTTTGGATCCGGCCGGTTCCGGCGTTGTGAGCTCGCCTTTCGCCGTGACGTGGGACGTGTCACGCCGCCGGGTGATGACTCTCACTTCCCCCTGTTCACCGTGCGTGGTTTCGGGGATGATCCGGGCACTACCTCAGGGAGGCGACGTGACGGTGACGCATGACGACAAAGTCGTACGGGAGTTCTCAAAGCAGGCGGCGGGGTTCGCCGATCCCCGGCTGAACGTCGCGTTCACCCGCCACCTGGACCGGCTCGTCCGGTTCATGGAGCCCGAACTCGACCCGGAGGACGTGGTGCTGGAGGTCGCCGCCGGAACCGCGCTCGTCTCCCGCGCCGTCGCCCGCCGCGTCCGGCACGCCACCGCGCTCGACCTCACGCCCGCGATGCTCGCCGAGGGCAAGCGCGAGGCCGACCGCGACGGCCTCACCAACCTCACCTTCACCCACGGCGACGCCACCGACCTCCCCTACGTCGACCGGTCGTTCACGCTCGTGGTGACGCGGTTCTCCCTCCACCAGGTCGCGGGGCCGGAGGCGCTCGTGCGGGAGATGGTCCGGGTGAGCCGCCCCGGCGCCGCGCTGATCATCGCCGACCTCGTCCGGCCCGAGGGCGCCGCCGGCGACCCGGACCGCATCGAGCGGCTGCGCGACCCGTCCCACGGCACCGCGCTGACCACCGCCCAGATCACCGACCTCGTCACGGCGGCGGGCGCCGAGGTGAAGCGGCGCGAGGAGTTCACCTTCACCCGCCCGCTGCGCCCGTGGCTGGAGCTGTCCCGGACGCCGGACGACGTGGCCGCCCAGATCCGCCAGGAGCTGGAGGACGAGCTGGCCGGCGGCCCCGCGACCGGCATGCGCCCCAGCCTGGTCGACGGGGAGCTGCACTTCACGCACTCCTACCTCCACCTGCACGCCGTCGTGGGCTGACGCCCGCCGGCGCGGCGCGAACGTGGCCACCGGGACGGAAGGTGTCCCTGGTGGGCATGGTGCGCTCACTGTCCGGTTATGTCGCTTCACGTATTTACTTCATTACGGTTGGTGATTATCTGAAGTCGGCCGGAATGGAGCCCAATATCGTGAACTCTCTGCTGGTCAGGACGGGCGCGGCGACCGCCGCCGGCCTCGCGGTGGCCCTCGCCGCCCCGTACCCGTCGCTCGCCGCCGCGCGCGGCCGGGAGGTCGCCGTCACGGTGCGTCCCTCCACCTCCCTGGCGGAGACCGCGAGGGTCGAGGTGTCGGGCGACGGCCTGGACCCCGAGGACACCTACTACGCCCAGCAGTGCGGCGCCGTCGAGGAGGGCGAGCCGTCCTGCGACCAGGGGAACCGCGTCCGGATCACCCCGGACGGGAACGGCGCGTTCAGGGTGGCGCTGACCGTCCACCGGAGGTTCGAGGCGGCGAGCGGCGACCGGCCGCGCGTCGCGGTCGACTGCGCGCAGGTCGGGTGCACGGTCGGGGTCGGCGACGAGGACGGCGAGGACGCCGGAAGCGTCCCCGTCTCGTTCCGCTGACGCCGCGCGCCGCCCGTCGCCTCCGCGCCCTCCGCCCGCGCCGGGCCGCCCTCATCGGCGACTCCGGCGCGGGCACTCCGCCGGGGCCGCTTTTTCGGACGGCTGTTTTTCGAGCAAACGTTCGACGTGGCTCGCTCGTATGTTCTAGGTTGTCCGCCATGGGTTCCAGCAACGTGCGCTCCCTCGACCGCGAGCCGGCCGCGCTGGCGATGCGCATCGGCGTCGTGGCGGCCGAGGCCGCCCTCGCCACCTTCGCCCGCAACCTCGACCTGGACGACCTCGCGGACGGCGTCGACTTCCAGGGTGCCATCGGGCCCGCCGAATGGCCCGTGTTCTCCCTGGTCATCGACACCCTCGCGGAGGCCGCCCCGGGCGATGGCCGGTCGGTGGACGAGCGCCGCGCCGACGCCCTCAACGACCTGGCCCGCATCTGCATGGCGGCCAAGGAGCGCGCCGGCGCCGCCTGAGCGTCCGTGCTGACGGACCGCCCCCGCCGGGACGGCGCCCGAGCTCCCCGCGGCCCGGGTCCGGGCGCCGTTCCTCGCGCGGCCCTTCACCGTCCGGCCCTTCACCGCCCAGCCCTGTCCCGTCCGGCTATCCGCCCTGTTCGCGCAGGTCCTTCGGCTTGACCTTGCCCGTGCTGGTGCGCGGGAGCCGGTCGACGAAGCGCACGTCCCTGGGCACCTTGTAGCGGGCCAGGTGCTTCCTCACATACGCCCTGAGATCGTCCTCGCCGAGATCCGACCCGGGGGCGCGGACGACGTGGGCGGCGAGCCGCTGCCCGAACCGCTCGTCGTCCACGCCGGTCACCGCGACCTCGGCGACGCCCGGGTGGCCGTCCAGGAGCCGCTCGACCTCGCCGGGGAAGACGTTCTCGCCCCCCGAGACGATCATGTCGTCGGTGCGGCCGTCCACGAACAGGCGTCCGGCGCCGTCGAAGTGCCCGAGGTCGCCCGAGGCGGTCAGCCCGTCCCGCACCCGCCTGCCGCCGCCCCCGGTGTAGCCCGCGAACCGCAGCCCGCCGCCGACGTGGATCTCGCCGGTCTCGCCCGGGGGCAGCTCCCGCCCGTCCTCGCCGAGGATCTTGACGGTGAGGCGGAACGAGGGCCGCCCGACGGTGCCCGGGGCCTCGCGCAGGTCGGCGGGCGTGGCGATCGTGGCCCAGCCCGTCTCGGTCGCCCCGTAGACGTTGACGAGCACGTCGCCGAACGCGTCCATGAACGCCTCCGACAGGTGCGGGTGCAGCGCGGACCCGCCGCAGACGACCGCCCGCAGGCGCGGGGCCGGGTCGGGCCCGGCGTCCAGGAGCCGCTGGAGCATGACGGGCACCGCGACCAGCGTCTCCGCGCGGTGGTCGCGGATCGCCCGCAGCGTTTCGGACGCGTCGAACCGCCGCGACAGCACGAGCGGCATCCCCATCCCCAGCCCCACCGACATGTAGGCGAGCCCCAGGATGTGGAACAGCGGCGGCCCGATCACGATCGGCGCCCCGGAGCGGACCGGGACGCGCATCAGATGGCTCAGCGCCACCGGCAGCAGCGCGGTCAGCGACACCTCGTGCCGGGCGCCCTTCGGCGTGCCGGTGGTGCCGGAGGTCATGACGATCACGCGGCTGGTCCGGCCCGCCCGGTGCGGCCGGGACCCGCCCGCCTCGACGCGCCCGCCGGTCCAGGCCGCCGCCCGCCCACCGGCGTACGCGGACTCCTCCACCAGCGCGCCGAATTCCTGGTCATGGACGAGCAGCCCGATGCCCTCGCGTTCGGCGACCCGTCCGAGCTGGGCGGCGGAGAAGTCGGTGTTGAGGAGCACGACGTCGTTGCCGAGCCGGGACGCCGCCAGCAGGGCCGCGACGAAGCCCCGGTGGTTGCGGCACAGGATCCCGACCCTGCCGCCGTCCGGGTCGGCGAGGCGGTCGTGGAAGGCCCGCGCCAGCGCGGCGGCCGCGTGCTCCAGCTCCTCGTGGGTGAGCGCGCCGTGCTCGTCGATCAGCGCCGTCCGGCCGGGGAACCGCAGCGCCGCCATCGCGCCGATCGTGGCGGGGACGGCGCCGAACCGCAGGTAGGGGAGCGGCAGCCGCGCCGCGCGGTCCGGACGCACCGGCGCCAGCATCCCGGTGTCGCGGACGGCGTGCGCCGCCCGCGCTCCGAGGCTCGCGAACGAGCGGACCCTGTCCAACACCATCACGTGCACCTCTCTCGGGGGCTCCTGGACGTACCCACTTCCGGATACCGTCTTCCCATGATCACTGCGGACGACCTCGACCGGGCCCTCCGGCTGTCGCTGGAGGTGCTCGACGCGGCACCCCCGGACGGCTGGGACAGCAAGGCGGGCACGCTGGAGTGGACCTGCTGGGAGACCGTCGAGCACCTGGCCGACGACCTGTTCGCCTACGCCGCGCAGCTCGGCCCGCGCCGGCCGCCCCAGGACCGCGAGGTGCCGTTCCTGTGGGAGCGCCGCCGTCCGGGCGGGCCCGCCAACGTCATCTACGCCGACCGTTCCGCGGGCCCGGAGGGGCTGCTCGACGTGCTGGAGTCGTGCGGCGCGCTGCTGGTCGCCATGGCCCGGTGCACGCCGCCGGACGTCCGGTCGCACCACGGCTTCGGCCTGTCGGACCCGGCGGGGTTCGCCGCCATGGGGGCCGTGGAGGTCCTCGTCCACACCCATGACCTGGCGGCGGGCCTCGGCCTGACCTGGGAACCGCCCGGCAACCTGTGCGCGGGCGTCCTCACGCGCCTCTTCCCGGGCGCGCCGGAGGGCGACCCCTGGCAGGTGCTGCTGTGGTCCACGGGACGCGGCGACCTGCCGGGCCGCACGCGTGTCACCGCGTGGCGCTGGGACAGCAGCGTGCGGGATCAGCGGATGTAGTGGAAGCCCGGGTGCGGGTGCATCAGGAAGTCGTGGTGGGAGATGTTCCACGCGTAGGCGCCCGCCATGGCGAAGGCGATGACGTCGCCCGGTGCGAGGGGCGGCACGGCGACGTCGCGGGCGAAGACGTCCTTCGGGGTGCAGAGTTGGCCCACGAGCGTCGCCCTCCCGGTCGGCGCGGACCTCCGGGTGAGGACCTCGAAGGGCTGGTCGTGGCCCTTGGCCGCCGGGGTCCGCAGATGGTGGGTTCCGCCGCGCAGGACCACGTAGGTCTCGCCCCGGGTCGTCTTCACATCCAGGACGTCGGTGACGTAGCGGCCGTGATAGGCGGTCACGGCGCGGCCCGGCTCGACGCGGAGCCTCCCCCGGGGGAGCCCGGCGCCGTAGGCGTCCCAGTCGAACCGCGACTCCGGGTCGGTGTAGTCGACGGCCATTCCGCCGCCCAGATTGATCTCGGGTTCGGCGACCCCGTGCCCGCGCAGCCAGGGGACCGCCCACGCGGTCATCCGCTTCGCGAGGTCGAGGAGCGCCGGGGCGTCCAGGCCGGACGCGAGGTGCGCGTGAATCCCTTTCAGCGTGATGCCGGGGGAATCGGCTATGCGGCGGGCGCATTCGTTCAGGGCGTCCACGTCCATGCCGAAAGGCCCGCTCATCGTCAGGACGGCGCCGGGCACCGCGAATGGGAGATTGGCCCTGAGGAGAACCTCGGCCCGGCCCAGTCGCTGAAGCCGGATCAGCTCGCGCGGGCTTTCGATATGGATGCGCTCGACGTTGAAGGCCACGGCCCGCGCCAGTTCCTCGTCGGTCTTTCCGGGACCGCCGAACGCGATCGGAATGTCCGGGAGCGCTTTGCGGACGTGGGCCAGCTCGCCGCCCGAGGAGACCTCGACCCCGTCGAGGTGGGGGGCGAGCGTGCGCAGGACCTCCGGATCGGGGTTCGCCTTGGCGGCGTAGAGGAGTTCGGTGCCGCGCAGCGCGGAGCGGATCGCCCGGGCGTGGTCGGCCAGCCCGGCCAGGTCGTACACGTAGGACGGGAAGGGCAGGTCGACGAGGTTCACGGCGCCGTTCTTCACCGGGGCGTCGCCAGCGGGTTCGGGACGGGCACGTAGGAGGCGGCGCGGTCGGCGGTGCGGGCCCAGCGGGTGCGGAGGTTGGCCTTCGCGGGCAGCGGGACCCCGGCCAGCAGCGCCCTGACCTGCGGGTGCGCGTCGTGGGCGGCGAAGTGATCGCGGGCCGTCCGCCACAGCTCCAGGGACGGGTGCAGGTCGGCGACCGCCGCCGCCGTCTCGGTGAGGTGGTTGACGAGCAGGCAGTAGACGACGCGGTTCCAGCCCTGGTCGGGGGCGTAGGTGAGTGCCTCGGCGACGCGGGGCGGGAGGTGGGCGAGGTCCCAGCGCCCGGCGGTCAGCTTGGTGCCTTCGAGGTCGCGGAACGCGGCGTGGACGGGCATCCCGTCCGCGTCGACGCAGATCAGGACGTTCTGGAGATGCGGCTCCAGCACGATGCCGTGGTCGAGGAAGGCGTGCAGGACGGGCGGCGCGACGTGGGCGACATAGGCGTTCCACCACGCGTGGGCCCCTTCCGGGGTGGCCATCGCGGGCAGGCCCGCCAGGAGGGTGCTGTAGGGGTCCGCCAGGGCCCCGGCCAGAAGCGGAGTGCCGGGAAGGGATCTCACGCCCTCGCGGAGGATCACGCCCAGGCCCTCGTAGAGGTGGAGGTCGGCGAGGGCGAGGGTGCGGTAGGCGGGTTCGGAGAGGAACGTGGCGTCCAGGAACGGACGCGGAAGCAGGCGGTTGAGCGCCATCGCCCCCGAAAGCTCGTACCAGGCGTTCTTCCGGACGCAGTTGGTGATGCGGACGTCCAGGCTGAACTTGCAGAACACGTCCGCCTCGGGGAGGTACACCGTGCGCACCGATGACGTGGGCACGGCCTCCGCTCCGGACGGCCCGAGATCCCTGACGACGCCCTCGGCCAGGGCGCGCCGCAGGACGGGGCGGTGCGAGAGCAACGAGAGCTGCCAAGGGTGGACGGGCAGCGTCTTGTGCCCCGCAGGAGGCGGCGGACCGTAGCCCTGAAGGGCGGTGAACGCGTTCGGGTCGCCCTCCTCGGCCACCAGCTCGTCCGGAACCGCCAGCCAATGCGGACGAAACCGGGAGCGCGTCTCCGGCGCGTACCTGAGCCACTCATCAGGTGCGCCCTGCCGGGATTTGGGCGAGGGATGAAAACGGTGGCCCGCCACCAGGGACTGCTCCGAGGCGATGTAGGGGTCCTCGGCGGGCTCCCCGCGCGCGCCGAGGATGGCGGTCAGCGCGCCGTGGCTGTCGCCGACCTGGGTGAGGAACTCGGGGTTGGGGCGGCCCGTCGCCAGCTCCAGCTCTCCCGCCACCAGGTCGGCCAGGCGGTCCCAGGAGGCGGGGATCCACGCGTCCTCGCGCTGCTCCTCGTAGGGCGCCGCGAGGCGGTAGGTGGGGCCGGCCGGGGGGCGGGCGAGGCCCGTGCGCAGGACGACGCCCGCCCGGGGCAGCCGCAGGACGAGCCGCCCCCCGTCCGGCCACACCTGCTGCTCGGGCCCGCACACCTCGCGGACGAGGCAGTTCAGCAGCGCGGTGGCGGTCGCGTCGTCGGCCGTCAGGACCGGTTCTGTCAGCAGCACGTGTCGTCCCGTAGGTAGTTCGGCCCCGGCGGGCCGTAGTGCTTGTTGATGTCGGCGGCGCCGGTCCTGGCCTTGTCGACGAGGGTCCCGGCGGTGACCATGGCCTTGCCCGGCAGCGACGCCGCGTCCAGCGTGCGGGAGCGCAGGAACGCCGCGTCCGGCCCGAGCGCGGCGTCGAGCCGGTCGCGGATCAGCGCGCGGCCCGCGCGCCAGGGGAGCAGCCCCCGCGCGGCGAGGCCCAGGGCGGGCGCGGCGGCGCACAGGTGCAGGGTGATCGTGGTGAAGACGCGCGCGAGCGCCTCGGGGTCGCGGGTCCGCATCCGCCGGTCCACGAGGTCGCGCGGGTCGGCGGACGGGTCGACGCCGAGGCGGCCGCGCAGCACGTCCGGGTCGACGAGCGCGCCGTCGTTGTCCTTGACCAGGAGGCGGGGTGGGCCGTCGTCCAGGACGAGCGCCACGTTCTGCTGGTGCGCCTCCAGGGCGATCCCGTAGCGGAACAGGGTGACGTTCCAGCAGAACAGCGCCGACAGGTAGGCGCCGAACAGGGACGCGACGTCCCAGCGTTCGATGACCTGGCCGCCGTCCGGGGCGTCGGCGAGTAAGGCCGCGACGGGGACGACGTGCGCGCGTGCCGTCTCCACCGGGAAGCGCCGGACGAGGTAGCCGAGATGCGGCGAGACCGCGTGGCCGTAGGTCTGCTCGTCGGCCAGCAGGACGGGCAGCTCCTCCCGCTCCAGGACGCGGCGCAGGATCCGCTCCACGAGCGCGCCGTCCGGCAGCGTGCCGGGGACGATGGTGCGGCGGTTGCGCAGCCCCAGCGTGCTCGTCGGCAGCGGCATCTTCAGGTGGTCGAGCGGGGCGGCCGCCACCGTCCGCATGGACAGCGTCGGGGCGACCTGGAGGTAGCGGTCCGGAGCGACCGTCACCCCGGGCTCGCGCCGCACGCGGGGCACCGCCAGGGGATGGACGGGGAAGAGCTCGGCCGACGTCCGCAACCCCACGTCCGCGGCGGTGGGCCACCAGGGCGGCCGCTCGCCCGCGAGCGTCGCGCCGGGCACGGCGGCCCAGTGCAGCGCGAACGACGGGCCGAACTCGGGGGCGTAGCGGCTGAGATCGGCTGTGCGGAGTCCCGTCCGCCCTTTGCCGGTCGGGTATACGGGATGGTCGTTGTAGGCGGCGAGCGTCTCGTAGAACGTGCCGGGGCCGGTCCTCAGCTCGTCCGGTAGGCGCGCCAGGCGCCGGTGGACGGCCGGGCGCGCCTCCTCGTGCAGGCGGATCGCGGTGAGGGCGTCCCTGCATTCGCGCTCGAAGGCCGTGACGTCGTCCTCCGGATCGGCCAGCGCGCGGACGGCCGCGAACACGTCCCGCAGGCGGAGGTCCTGCGCGGCGTCCACGACGAGCGCGGACAGGAACGGCGGGTCCGCCCGCACCAGCCCGACGGCGCGGCCCGGCAGCCGCAGCGTGCGGGTCTCCGGGTCGACGCGGCGGCGCAGCCCCGCGTAGTCCTCGCGCAGCAGGGCGTCCAGGACCCGGGCCGCCAGCGGGCCCTCGATGTCCGTCACGTGATGACCCACCTGCGGGACGCGCGGAAGCGGGCGAGCGCGGCCTCCACCGCGTCCGGCGCCGGGCCGATCGCGCGCACGGTGCCGAGGTAGTCCCGGTTGGTCCGGGTGAGGGCGATGGTGTCGCCGATCTTCCGCTGCGGCCGGTAGGTGAGCCGCACCGCGCCGTCGTCGATGTCGCAGGGCTCGGGCGCGGCGGTCAGCATCCCGGCGCGGTCGGCGATGACCGGCTCGGCGACCGCGTGCCCGCCGGTCGCCGCGCCCGCGTCGGCGGGCAGGCGCTCGCCCAGGTGGACGCGCAGGATCCGCTCGTGCAGCGGGACGCCCAGCAGGTCGGCGAGCAGCAGGTCGCAGTGGTCGCCGATCAGCCGGTAGTTCACCTCGATGATCCGCGCGCGGTCCTCGTGGACGACGAACTCGGTGTGGCAGGCGCCGAAGCCGACGCCGAGCGCCGCGAGCCGCCCCAGGATCTCCGGGGTCTGCGGGGGAGGCGGCGCCCATTCGAGGCGCTCCTCCACGAAGAACGGCGGCGGCGACATCCGGGTCCGGAACGAGCCGAGCACCCGCAGCCCGTGCCCGTCGCCCAGCGTCTCCAGCGTGTGCACCTCGCCCGGCAGGTACTCCTCGGCCACCAGCGGGTCCGGCCGCCGCGCCGCGATCTCGGCGCGGCGCAGCGCCAGCTCCCGCGCGTCCCGGACGAGGAACACGTCCTCGCTGGCCACGCCGTCCCGCGGCTTGAGGACGAGCGGGAACGGCGCGTCCGGCGGCACCGCGTCCGCCGCGGCCGAGAACACCGGGTCGAGCGCGGCGAGGTGGCGGCGCATCAGGGCCTTGTTCTTCGCCCGCGTCGCCGCCCGCCAGTCCTTGCCCGGGAGCCCGAAGTAGGCGGCGGCCAGCGCCGTCTGCGCCTGGAGGAAGTCGCTGTTGGAGAAGATCGCGGCGGGCGGTGCGGCCGCGCCGACATGGGCGATGATCTCGCGGAAGTCCGAGACGTCGCACTCGGCGACCGCGCCGTGGTGCCCGTGGGCGGACGGCCGGTCGGTGAGCAGGACCACGTCCAGGCCCAGCCGGGCGGCGGCGGGCAGGAAGCCGTGCGTCACCGAGGTGGTCGCCTTCCCGGCGACCAGGTAGAGAGTGGAGGCCAACGTCGGCCTTTCCAGTGCGTGAGGTCAGGAGTGAGGTTAGCCTTGCCTAACTGGAGGCCCTCACCATACTGGCCGGGGTGCGCGCCGGGGGCAAGAACGGCGGCATCGCGTGTCCCCGCGCGCCGTTCCCTCCCGCCCCATGATCCGCCAGGATGAGGGCATGGATCTCGTCGAGCGGTGGGTCGCGCTGGCCGGGCCGCACACCCGGCACATCGGCGCCGAGCTGGACGCCCGCTACGGCGAGCCGCACCGCCGCTACCACACCCGCGCGCACCTCACCGCCGTCCTCGACCTCGTGGACGAGCTGGCCGGGCACGCCGCCGACCCCGACGCGGTCCGGCTCGCGGCCTGGTTCCACGACGCGGTCTACGACCCCGAGCGCGCCGACAACGAGGACCGCAGCGCCCGCCTCGCCGCCCGCATGCTCGCCGACACCGACCTCGCCCCCGGGACGCTCGACCGGGTCGTCCGGCTGGTCGAGCTGACCGCCACCCACGCCCCCGACGGCGGCGACCGCGACGGGCAGGTGCTGTGCGACGCCGACCTCGCGATCCTCGGCGCCGACCCGGAACGATACGCCGCCTACGCCGCGTCCGTCCGGGAGGAGTACGCGTTCGTCCCCGAGGACCTCTACCGCGCCGGGCGCGCCCAGATCCTCACCGGGCTCCTCGCGCTGCCCGCGCTGTTCCACACCCCGCCCGCGCGCGAGCGCTTCGAGGACCGCGCCCGCCTCAACGTCCGGACCGAACTGATGCTCCTGAACGCCTGAGAGGTGCAAACCGGGGCGCTCGCCGGATTTCCCGGTGAACCGGGCAGTCGCCGTTCGGGCGTACGGTCATACGGTCGCGCTCAAATGCGCGCGAGAGCCTACCCAATTCCGGCTCGAACGCGTCTTGTTCCCCATCCGACACACCGTTCACACGCGCGGGCGAACCCGTTCCCGCGCAGGCCAGAGGGGTGGACGGAAGTGGATCAAGGAACCTGCCGGGAAACGTGCGGCGAGAATCTCACTGAGAATCCCATACAGTGCCTTCCAGTACGACATGCAAAGGGGCATGCACGTGAACGACGTAGTCGCCTACATCCAGGCGAACAGAGAGCGGTTCATCACCGATCTCAAGGACTGGCTCGCGATCCCCTCCATCTCCGGGGACCCCGCGCACGCCGGTGACGTACGACGCTCCGCCGAGTGGCTGGCCGCGCACCTGACCGGTGAGGGCTTCCCGACGGTGGAGATCTGGGAGACCCCGGGGCTGCCCGCCGTGTTCGCGGAGTGGCCCGCCGCCGACCCGGACGCGCCCACCGTGCTCATCTACGGCCACCACGACGTCCAACCCGTGGAGCCGCTGTCGGAGTGGGCGACCGATCCGTTCAAGCCCGTGGAGAAGGGCGACCGGCTCATCGGGCGCGGCTCGTCCGACGACAAGGGCCAGGTCTTCTTCCACACGCTCGGGATCCGCGCGCTGCTCGCCGCGTCCGGCGCCGCCGCCCCGCCCGTCACGATCAAGTTCCTGGTCGAGGGCGAGGAGGAGTCCGGCTCGGTGCACTTCGCCGGGCTGCTGCGCGAGCGCCGCGACCGGCTCGGCTGCGACGCCGTCGTCATCAGCGACACGACCATGTGGGCGGCGGACGTCCCGTCGATGTGCACCGGCATGCGCGGCCTCACCGAGGCCGAGGTGACGCTGCGCGGGCCCGCCTCCGACCTGCACTCGGGGTCGTTCGGCGGCGCCGTCCCGAACCCGCTGCACGCCATGGCCGCGCTGCTGGCGGGCCTGCACGACGCCGAGGGCAGGGTGGACATCCCCGGCTTCTACGACGGCGTCGTGCCGCTCACCGCCGAGGAGCGGGACGCGTTCGCGCGGCTGCCCTTCGACGAGGAGGCGTGGCTGCGGACGGCGGGCGAGAGCCGCGCCGCCCACGGCGAGGCCGGCTACAGCACGCTCGAACGGATCTGGGCGCGCCCGACCGCCGAGATCAACGGCATGTGGGGCGGGCACACCGGGCCCGGCGGCAAGACGATCGTCCCGCGCGAGGCGCACGCCAAGATCTCCTTCCGGCTCGTCGCCGGGCAGGACCCGGCCGCCGTGCAGGACGCCTTCCGCGCCTGGGTCGCCGCGAACACCCCGCCCGGCGTCGTCGCGGAGGTCGCGATCCCGGGCGGCGGCGTCCGGCCGTGCTTCTCGCCGATCGACTCGGCGGGCGTCCGCGCCGCGCGCCGCGCCATGGAGCGGGCGTTCGGCGGCGAGGTGCTGTTCACCCGCGAGGGCGGCAGCGGGCCCGAGGCCGACCTCGCCGACGTCCTGGACGCGCCGCTGATCTTCGTCGCGGTCGGCCTGAACGACGACCACATCCACGCCCCGAACGAGAAGGTGGAGATCCCGCTGCTGCTCAAGGGCGCCGAGGCCGCGGCCTACCTGTGGGAAGAACTCGCCACGGCCCTACGCTGAACCCCACACGACCGACGCTTCGGCGGGTTCCGCGGGGAGGCATGACGTGACGGTGACGGGCGGGCTCGAATGGCTGGCGCTCGCGCGCGGCACCCTGGACAGGGCCGCGCTCAGGCGCCGCGACGACGACTGGCTCGCGGCCGCGTGGGCCGACCCGCGCACCCGCGTGCTCGTCGTGCGGGACGGGCGGTCGCTGGTCACCGGCGACCCCGACCCGGCCCTCGTCCTGCTCCCGCCGGCGCAGGCGCCGGACGGCGACCGCTGGCTCCTCGGGGAGGACGCCGAGGGCACCGTCTACTTCGGCGTGACCGCGCCGCTGCCCGCCGTCGAGGGCGCCGAGCCCGCCGGCCTGCGCCAGGTCGGCGCGCTCCTCGCCGACCGCGACTCCGGGCTGCTCACGCACGCCGTCGCGCTGGAGCACTGGCACGCCACGCACCGGTTCTGCCCGCGCTGCGGCACCGGGACGAGGGTCGCCTCGGCCGGGCACGTCCGGGTCTGCCCGGCGGACGGCTCGCAGCACTTCCCCCGCGTCGACCCCGCCGTGATCATGCTGGTGACCGACGCGTCCGACCGGATCCTGCTGGCGCGCGGCACCCGCTGGGCCGCCGACCGGCGCTCCATCCTCGCCGGGTTCGTCGAGCCGGGCGAGTCGCTGGAGCAGGCCGTCGCGCGCGAGGTGGAGGAGGAGGTCGGGCTCGCCGTCCGCGACGTCCGGTACGCCGGAAGCCAGCCGTGGCCGCTGCCGCGCAGCCTGATGCTGGGCTTCACCGCCACCGCCGACGGGACCGTTCCGCTGCGTCCCGACCCGGAGGAGATCCTGGACGCCGCCTGGTACACCCGCGAGGAGCTGCGCGCCGCGATCGACGCGGGCGACATCGTCGCGCCGGGCCCGCTGTCCATCGCCGCGCAGCTCATCATGCGCTGGTACGGCGGCGAACTGCCCTCGATGCCGCACTTCTGACGCGCGCCGGCCCCCGGAGATCCCTCCGGGGGCCGGCGCCGGGTCGGTCGCTGGAGGCTACGCCTCGGCGGCGAGTTCCGCGAGGTGGCGCTTGACCTCTTTGGCGCTGGGGTTGGTCAGGACGACCCTGTCGCCGATCGTGACGGTCGGGACCGTCTGGTTCCCGCCGTTGACGCTCATCACGAAGTCGGCCGCGGCGGGGTCGCGCTCGATGTCGACCTCGACCATCTCGATGCCCTCGCGGGCGAGCTGGCTCTTGAGCCTGCGGCAGAAGCCGCACCAGGACGTGGTGTACATGGTGAGCTGCCCGGTCGGGCCCTTGGCCCGCTCGGTGGTGGGCGTCGCCATCGGCGCGTCTTCTCCCTCACTCGTCAGGACGTTCCGTTTCGATCACGCCTATCAGAGAACAGCGGAGAACCGCTTCCCATTCCTGCCCGTTCCTGCCCGCGTGCCGGGAGGTGCCCCGGCCGGCGCCGGGGCTGCAAGGATGGGGGGATGTCTGCTGAGTCGGTGCTGGCGGGGCTCGACCCCGAGCAGCGGGCGGTCGCCGAGGCGGTGCAGGGCCCGGTCTGCGTGCTCGCGGGCGCGGGCACGGGCAAGACGCGCGCCATCACGCACCGCATCGCCTACGCCACGCTCACCGGGGTCGTGACGCCGCAGCGCGTGCTCGCGGTGACGTTCACCACGCGCGCGGCGGGGGAGCTGCGCGGCCGCCTGCGCGCGCTCGGCGCGCCCGGCGTCCAGGCGCGCACGTTCCACGCGGCGGCGCTGCGCCAGCTCACCTACTTCTGGCCGCGCGTCGTCGGCGGCGAGCCACCGAAGATCATCGACTCGAAGATCGGCCTGGTCGCGGACGCGGCGCGCGCCTGCCGGTTGTCGTTCGGCCGCACCGAGCTGCGCGACGTCGCGGGCGAGATCGAGTGGGCGAAGGTCACCCAGCACCGGCCCGAGGACTACGCCGCCGCGCTCGCGCGGGCCGGGCGCAGGGCGCCCGCCGACGTCGTCGACATCGCCCGCGTCTACGCGATGTACGAGCAGCTCAGGCGCGAGCGCAACCTGCTCGACTTCGAGGGCATGCTGGAGCTGACGGCGGCCGTGCTCACCGAGCACCGGGAGGTCGCGAACCAGGTCCGCGAGCAGTACCGGTACTTCGTCGTGGACGAGTTCCAGGACGTCAACCCGCTGCAGAAGATGCTTCTGGACACCTGGCTCGGCGACCGCGACGACCTGTGCGTCGTCGGCGACCCCAACCAGACGATCTACTCCTTCACCGGCGCCAGCCCGTCCCACCTGCTCGACTTCACCCGCGAGCACCCGGACGCGACGGTGGTGCGGCTCGTCCGCGACTACCGCTCGACGCCGCAGGTCGTGCGGCTCGCCAACGGCGTCATCGGCGCGGCGCGCGGAAGTACCCGGCACAAGCTGGAGCTGGTGGCGCAGCGGCCCGACGGCCCCGACCCGGTGTTCAACGAGTACGACGACGAGGTCGCCGAGGCCGACGACGCCGCGCGCCGGGCCCGCAAGCTCGTCGACGAGGGCGTCCCCGCGCGGGAGATCGCGATCCTGTTCCGGATCAACGCCCAGTCGCAGACCTACGAGGCGGCGCTCGCGGCGGCGGGCGTCCCCTACGTCCTGCGCGGCGCGGAGCGGTTCTTCGAGCGGCCCGAGGTGCGCGAGGCGGTGGTGCGGCTGCGCGGCGCGGCGCGCGCGGGCGCCGACGCGGAGACCGACGGCACGGGGTTGATACTGACCGTCCGGCACGTCCTGTCCGGGGCCGGCTTCTCCGACCGGCCGCCCGAGGGCGCGGGCGCGGCGCGCGCCCGCTGGGAGTCGCTCGCCGCGCTCGCCCAGCTCGCCGAGGACATGGCGGCCGACGATCCGAAGGCCGGCCTGGCCGAGTTCGTCGCGGAGCTGGAGGAGCGCGCCGCCGCCCAGCACGCGCCGCCGCTGGAGGGCGTCACGCTGGCCTCGCTGCACGCCGCCAAGGGCCTGGAGTGGGACGCGGTGTTCCTCGTCGGGCTCGCCGAGGGCACGCTGCCGATCGTCTACGCCGAGACGCCCGAGCAGGTCGAGGAGGAGCGCCGGCTGCTGTACGTGGGCGTCACGCGGGCGCGCGTCCACCTGACGCTGTCGTGGGCGCTGTCGCGCTCGCCCGGCGGGGCGCGGCGCCGCCGCCCGTCGCGGTTCCTGGACGGCCTCACCGGCAAGACCGCCACCCACACCCCCGCCCCCCTCGACCGCGCCAGGCGCCGCGCCGCCAAGGGCCCGCAGCCGTGCCGGGTCTGCGGGCGCCCGCTGACCGCCGCCGTCGAGCGCAAGCTCGGCCGCTGCGAGGACTGCCCGTCGGAGATCAACGAGGAGCTGCTGCTCGCGCTGCGTGAGTGGCGCGCCGGGGTCGCCGCCGACCAGAAGATCCCCGCCTACGTCGTGTTCACCGACGCGACGCTCCAGGCGATCGCCGAGCACGCGCCCGAGTCGATGGAGGAGCTGGCCCGCATCCCCGGCGTCGGCAAGGTCAAGCTCGACCGCTACGGGGAGACCGTCCTGTCCCTGTGCGGCGCGTGACCCTTCCGGGGGGTGAGACCCCGATCACATGCGGCGATGCGGAACACTGGCCCGTGTGAAGGAGTCACTGAAGGCACTGCTGGACCTGCTCGACCTCGAACAGATCGAGAACGACATCTTCCGGGGGCGCAGCCCCGAGGACCGCCAGCAGCGGGTCTTCGGCGGCCAGGTCGCCGGGCAGGCGCTGGTCGCCGCCGGGCGCACCGTCCCGGTGAACCGCCCCGTCCACTCGCTGCACGCCTACTTCATCCGGCCGGGCGACCCGCTGGTCCCGCTCGTCTACACGGTCGACCGCGTCCGCGACGGCCGGTCCTTCACCACCCGCAGGGTCACCGCGATCCAGCACGGCAAGGCCATCTTCACGCTGTCGGCGTCGTTCCAGATCGTCGAGGGCGGCCCCGAGCACCACGCGCCGATGCCGGACGCCCCCGACCCCGAGACGCTGCCGACCGGCCGCGAGCGCCTCACCCCCCTGTTCGGGGAGGACCGCGCCCGCGAGTTCACCGAGGGCCGCCCGTTCGATCTGCGGCACGCGACGCCTCTCACGTGGGAGGCCGCGAAGGACACCTCGCTCGCCACCCCCGAGTCAAGGGTCTGGCTGAAAGTGGACGGCGAACTGCCCGACGACCCGCTGCTGCACGTCTGCCTGATGACCTACGCGTCCGACATGACGCTGCTCGACACCGTCCTGCTCAACCACGGCCTCGCCTGGGGCGACAAGCGGACGATGGGCGCCAGCCTCGACCACGCCATGTGGTTCCACCGGCCGTTCCGCGCCGACGACTGGCTGCTGTACGCGCAGGACACGCCGTTCGCGGGCGGCGCGCGGGGCCTCGCGCGCGGCCAGGTGTTCACCCGGGCGGGCGAACTCGTCGTGTCGGTGATGCAGGAAGGGCTCATCCGCGTCTCGGACGCGTGAGATGATCGTTCCGGCCGGGCCGCCGGGGGCGCGAGACGCGTCCGGGGTGGGCCCGGTTCCTTGATCAGCGAGTGAAGTGACCCACAAACTCGCAGGTCAAAAATACCTTGATTGATTTACCGAAGTCCCCGTACGCTCATTGCGAGCAATCAGCCGGCCGGTCCGGGTGGATCTTGAATCCGCCGGGCGCGGCCCGATCAGCCAGGAAGGTGGTGTGACGTCCGGTGATGAGAATGTTGATCAAATCGACGCCGAACTGGACTCCCACCTGCCCTGGTGGCGCCGTCGCGTATTCCGCCATGCCCGTGTGGTCCGAGCCGGGTGCCAAGCCCGGTGGCCCGCCGGCCTCTGACGGACTGAATGCGCGGTTCGGCGAGCCGACCCCGGCGAGCGCGCGGGTCGACGTCTCGGGCACCGGTGTCCTCGGCACCAGTGTGCTCGGCATGCGACTGCGTGATCTGCGCATCGAGCAGCGAGTCCAGGAAGAGCTGGGGCGCGACGTCTTCGAACTGCTCGACGACGAGTCCCAGGCTCCGGCCCACATGGCCGCCACCACCAAGGGTGGCGTGTCGGGTCCGTACCCCTGGAGGCGACCGGTCTAGCACCACACCGGCAAGCCCCCAGGCCGCGGATCCAGACACTGGATCCGCGGCCTTCTTGTTTGCCCAGACAACCCACCGACACGCCCGTTGAGATCCAACGAGAGGAACAAGGGTGACTGTGATGCAGGGGGCTCTCGCAGTGAGCGAAGAGGACCTCACGCTTCCGTGCCGGACCGACCCGGAGCTGTTCTTCGCCGAGGCTCCCGCCGACGTCGAGCTCGCCAAGGCCCTGTGCCTGGAGTGCCCGCTTCGCAAGGAGTGCCTCGCCGGAGCGCTTGAGCGCAAGGAGCCCTGGGGCGTCTGGGGCGGCGAGCTGTTCGTCCGCGGCGTGATCGTTCCGCGCAAGCGGCCGCGCGGCCGTCCCCGGAAGCACCCGCTCCCGGACGAAGTGACCGTGTGAGCGCCTGATGCCGACGATGTCCGCATCCGGCCGAGTCGACCCCGGAGGCGCGGCCCCCGCGAGGGGACCGCGCCTCCGGGCGGCCAGGGAGAACGAGATGACCTTGCTCAGCCAGGACCTGTCCCGGGAGCGAATACCCGGCACGGTCCCGGACGGGCTCGCCGCCCGGGTGGTCGCGCTGCGGCGCGCCCGCCGGGACGCGAGGACCAGGGCGTCCCGCGTGCGCCGCGTCCTGCTCGCCCCGACCGCGAGCGGTGACCTCCACCCGCGCCTGCCCGACGACCACAGAAACTGAGGACCTTCCCGACCTGAGGACCTTCCCGACCTGAAGACCATCCCGGCCCGTCCGGTCGAGGCCGCCGCCCGTCCTTCTTGGATGGTTTGGCGGGCCCGGCACCGCCTCCCGCGACGGGCGCCCCGGCGCGCCGGTGGCCCACTTCACCGGCCGCGCCTTCACGGGCCCCGCGCGTCCCTCATCAGGACGCGCGGGGCCCGTCGGCCTTCCGCCGGAACGCGGCCCGCCGCGGTCAGCCGGTGACGAGTTCGGTGCCCTCGTCCTCGCTGTCCGCGGTGTCCGCGGCGGGCTCCGCCTCGGCGAAGCCCGGCACCCACCTCAGCGACTCCGCGCGGGCGGGGATCTCGCATTCGAGCTGGCACAGCACGCCGGTGCCCGCCGACAGGACGCGGTGGATGATCACGTACTCGGGCGGCAGGTTCAGCTGCCGGACGACGTTGGTCGGCCGCAGGTCGGTGACGCGGGCGGCCATGTCGCGCAGCCACTCGCGGTTGAACGCGAAGGTCTCGGTGACGAACGGCTCGGTGATCGGGGCGAGGAACCCCTGGAGGGACTCGGCGTCGATCTCGACGCCCTCGCGGATGAAGTCCTCCCGGCGCAGCGCCTCCTCGATCTCGCCGATGTCGGCCATCGTGCCGATGCGCAGGAGCAGGCCGAGCCGCTTCTGGAAGCCGCCGGGGATGCGGTCGACGGCGCCGAAGTCCAGCACGCCGAGCCGCCCGTCCTCCAGGAGGCGGAAGTTGCCGGGGTGCGGGTCGCCGTGCAGCATGCCCGAGCGCTTGGGGCCCGACAGCAGGAACCGGCAGTACAGCAGCGCCGCGTGGTCGCGGGTCTCCTGGTCGCCGGAGCCGATGATCTGCGAGAGCGGTGTGCCGTCCATCCACTCGGTGACCAGGACGTCGCCCGACTGGGCGATGACCGCGGGGATCGCGAAGTCGGGATCGTCCGCGTAGGCGTCGTGGAAGATCGTCTGGGACTCGGCCTCGATCGTGTAGTCCAGCTCCTCGACGACCCGCTGGCGCAGTTCGGCCAGCATCGACTTCACGTCCAGCCCCGGCATCAGGACGCCGAACAGCCGGCCGAGGCGGGAGAGCTGGTTGAAGTCGCTGACCAGGGCCTTCCCGGCGCCCGGGTACTGGACCTTGACGGCGACGGCGCGGCCGTCCGCCCAGACCGCGCGGTGCACCTGGCCGATCGAGGCCGCCGCGGCGGGGCGGTCGTCGAAGGACTCGAAGCGGTCGCGCCAGTCCGGGCCGAGCGCCTCGGCCAGCACCGTGTGGACGGTGGCGGCGGGCAGCGGGGGAGCGGCCTCCTGCAAGCGGGTGAGCGTGGCGCGGTAGGGGCCCGCGATCTCCGGCGGCAGCGCCGCCTCGAAGATCGACAGCATCTGGCCGAGCTTCATCGCGCCGCCCTTGAGCTCGCCGAGCACCTTGAACAGCTGCTCGGCGGTGCGGGCCTGGATCTCCATCGCGACCGCCTCGGCGGGCCGGCCGAACGTGCGCTTGCCGAGCCCGAGCGCGGTGCGCCCCGCGAAGCCGATGGGGAGGGACGCCAGCTTTGCTGACCGCGTCACCGCGCGGCGGGGAAGATCGCTCACGACGTCCATTGTCGGTGATCGGCTCTCGTTCGCGCTACGACCGCCCTGAGCCGATCCCGGACAGCGGATGAGATGCGTCTCGTTGACCTGCGATAATGGAGTAAGTGTGCGCTTTCTCACGCCACGCGGTAGGTTGCGGGCCATGCCTGAGGAGCCCTCCGAGCCGTTGCTGGTCGAGCGCCGCGCCGCCGGGATCGCCGTCCTGACCCTGAACGACCCGGGGCGCCGCAACGCGATGTCCGGTGAGATGACCGCCGCCTGGAAGGCGGCCGTCGCGGGCCTGCGCGCCGACCGGGACCTGCGCTGCGTCGTGGTCACCGGGGCCGGGAGCGCGTTCACCTCGGGCGGCGACCTGTCCTGGCTCGCGGGCGGCAACGCCGACACCGTGCCCGCGCTGCGCGACCGGATGCTGGACTTCTACCGGACGTGGCTGTCCATCCGCGATCTCGAAGTGCCCACGATCGCCGCCGTCAACGGGCCCGCCGTCGGCGCCGGGCTGTGCCTCGCCCTCGCCTGCGACCTGCGCTACGCGGCGGAGCGCGCGAAGCTCCTCGCCCCCTTCACCGCGCTCGGCCTGCACCCGGGCATGGCCGCGACCTGGCTGCTGCCCGAGGTGGCCGGGCTGCCGCTGGCCCGCGAGATGCTGCTGACCGGACGCGTCCTCACCGGCGCCGAGGCGGCGACGTACGGCCTGGTCAACCAGGCGTTCCCGGCCGACCGGCTGCTCGCCGAGGCGCTCGCGGCGGCCGAGCGGGTCGCCGCGCAGGCCCCCGTCGCGACCCGCCTCACCAAGGTCGCGCTGGCGGGCGGCGGCCACCCCGACATGGACGCGGCGCTGCGCTGGGAGTCGCTCGCCCAACCGGTCACGATGACCACCCGGGACATGGCCGAGGGCATCGCGGCGCGGCGGGAGGGCCGAGCCCCTCGATTCACCGGGGAGTGAACCAGCCTCACAGGGGCCGGGGGCGAGCGTCCAAAGATTGTGGAAACCCCGCTGGGACGGCGAAAAACACGCGGGTTGACCTGGGATAACGTCAAACACCCCCTGTGGAGGACGCAAAATTTTGGGTACGGTTCTGGCGTGCCCCCTAACGTTGAGGTCCGCCGCAGCAGCCGACGGCGGCGAACCGTGTCCGCCTACCGCGACGGGGACAAGGTGGTGGTGATGGTTCCGTCCAGGCTCAGCAAGGCCGAAGAGGAGCAGTGGATCGCCACCATCCTGGAACGGCTCGCGGAGCGGGAGCGGCGCCGGCGCCCCTCCGACGCCGACCTCCAGACCCGCGCCCGCGAGCTGTCCCGCCGCTACCTGGCCGGACGCGCCGACCCGGTCAGTGTCCGCTGGGTCGCCAACCAGCGCAGCCGCTGGGGATCGTGCACACCCGACGACGGGACGATCCGGCTGTCGACCCGGCTGCGCGGCATGCCCGGCTGGGTCGTCGACTACGTCCTCGTGCACGAGTTGGCGCACCTCCTCATCCCCGGGCACGGCGCCGACTTCTGGCAGCTGGTGGGCAACTACCCCAAGGCCGACCGGGCCCGCGGCTACCTGGAGGGCGTCGCCGCCGCCGCGCACCTGCCCATCGAGGCGGACGCGCCGGGCGTCGAGCCCGCCGACGACCTGCACCGAGGCGACGACCTGCACCGCATCGACGGCATGCATCCGGGGAACGACGTTCCGGGCGGCTTCGCCCGCGAGGCCGCAGGGTGAGCCCGGCCGCGGCGCGCCACGCCGCGGTCCTGTCGCTCCCCGCCTCCGCGCCGCACGGCCCGCCGGGCACCGACCCGGGCGAGTTCCGCCTCGCCCTGCTGGAGGACACCTACGAGGTGGTCGCAGGGCTGCGACTGGTCACGCCCGCGCTCGTCCTGGACCCGCCCGCGCAGCCGGACGCCGAGGCCGTGACCTGGCCCGGGACGGAGATCATCAGGGAGGCGACCCTGCCCGGCGCGTTCGCGGCCCTGCACCGGCTCGGCTCCGCGGAGGCCGCGCTGGTCGCGGCGGACGCCCCCGACCTGCCGCCGCTGCTGATCGGCAAGCTGTTCCGCGCGCTCGGCGACGCGCCCGCCGCCGCCTGCCAGGCCGCCGACGGGAACGGGCTGGTCGCGCTCGCCGCCCGGCTCCCGCTGCCCGGCTGGCTCGCCGCCGCGCTGGCCGAGACCGGCCTCGACGCCCCGGACGCGCTGGCCCGGCTGCGCGCCGCCGCCCCGCGCCCCGGCCTCGTCCCGCAGGGACCCGGCTGGCACCGCCTGCGCACCCCCGCCGACCTGCGCCGTCTCGACCCCGGCCTGGAGGGCTGGGAGAACACCCGCGCGCTGCTGGAGGGGCACCCGCTCAGCTTCTGAGCGCGCGGGCGACCAGGCGGCGGACGACGTCGTCGGTCGGCTCGGGCAGCGCGTCCACCGGGAACCAGCGGAGGTCGTCGGACTCCTCGCTGACCGCGTGGCGCGCGCCGTCCGGGGCGATCGCGACGTACTGGACGTCCAGGTGCCAGCTTCCCCCGGGATGGCAGCGCACCGCGTGCCGGTCGAGCCGGACGGGGCCCGGCAGCAGCCGCAGCCCCGCGATGCCCGACTCCTCGCCCGCCTCCCGCAGCGCGGCCGCCGCGAGCGTCGCGTCGCCCGGCTCGCAGTGCCCGCCGAGCTGGAGCCACGCCTTGATCTTGGCGTGCAGGGTCAGCAGGACGCGCGACCGCGCGGCGTCCAGGACGGCGGTGCTCGCGGTGATGTGTCCCGCCGCGCACTCCCGCCACATCCCGTCCGCCGGATGCCGCTCCAGATGCCGCAGGAAATCGCCCCGCACCCGCTCCTGCTCCGAGTCGGGCGCCCGCCACGACTCCAGGACGCGCACGGCGTCGCCGTACAGGGCGCTCCGGCCCGGGGAGCCGGGGCTCACGCGCGGCCGACGCGCGGGTAGCGGGAGTTGGCCGGGTGGCGGCGCCGCCGCTCCTGGTCGAGGGGGCGGTGCCAGCACAGCGTGGCCCGCGCGATCCGCCGCCTGATCACGTTGGTGGACGAGCCGGGCTCGTACCGGCAGCCGCTCGCCCACGTCCGGTGCGTCCGGCTCACGGGCGCGGTCCCTCGCCGCCGTCCCCCGGCCCCTCGCCACCGTTCTCGCCGCCGTTCTCGCCGGTGGGCGGCTCGTCCGGCTTCTCGTCGTCGTGGCCCCTGGTCAGCTTGGAGATGTCGAGGTCGGTCAGGCCCTCGATCTCGTCGCGGCCGTGGACGAAGCCCTCGGGGTCGTCGAGGTCGGACGCGCTCGGCAGCAGGTCGGGGTGCCCCCAGACCGCGTCGCGGCCGTCGTTGCCGCGCTCCCGCGTGAGCGTCCGCCACAGTGCCGCCGCCTCGCGCAGCCGCCGGGGCCGCAGCTCCAGGCCGACCAGCGTCGCGAACGTCCGCTCGGCCGGGCCGCCGGTGGCGCGGCGCCGCCGCACCGCCTCGGCCAGCTTCACCGAGCCGGGCAGCCGCCCCTCGGCGACCTGGTTGACGACCGTGTCGACCCAGCCCTCGACCAGCGCGAGCGTGGTCTCCAGCCGGGCCAGCGCCGCCTTCTGCCGGGGGGTCTCCTCGGGCTGGAGCGCGATCTCGCCGCCGAGCGCCTCCTGGAGCGCCTCGGGGTTGCTCAGGTCGAGCCCCTGGACGGCCTGCTCGATGCCCGACAGGTCGACGGTGATGCCGCGCGCGTACTCCTCGACCGCGCCCAGCAGGTGCGACCGAAGCCACGGGACGTGCGCGAACAGCCGCTGGTGGGCGGCCTCGCGCAGTGCCAGGTACAGCCGGACCTCGTCCTCGGAGACCTCAAGCCCGGCCCCGAACGCCTCGACCCCCGCGGGCAGCAGCGCGCCCACGCCGTCGGGCGCGAGTGGCAGGCCCACGTCGGCGGAGCCGGTCACCTCGCGGGCCAGCGCGCCGAGCGCCTGCCCGGCCTGGCCGCCGACCATCGCCCCGGCCATCTGCTTGACCATCCCGATCAGCGGGCCCGCCATCGCCTGCATGTCGGCGGGGATCTCCCCGGGCCCGCCGAGCGCGCCGCCCATCGACTCCACCATGCGCTCGGCGATCGGGTCGCACACCGTGGACCACACGGGGAGCGTCTGCTCGATCCACTCCGACCGGCTCCACGCCTTCGGCGTCCGGATGCCGGCGGGCAGCGTCGTGCCCTCGTCGAGCCACAGGTCGGCCAGCCGGAGCGCCTCCTCGACCTGGCGGCGCTCGGCGTCCACGACCGAGGGGTCGCCCTGCTCGACCACCGCGTGCCGGGCGATGTTCTTGGCCAGATCCCAGTTCAGCGGACCGCCGGCCGCGCCGCCCGCGCCCTGCGCGCCGATCATGTCGGCGAACCGGTGCAGCATGTCGGCGAACTGCGCCATGTCGCCGCCCATGCCCTTGAATGGATCCTGGGGCCGGTCGTCGTCGCCGTCGCCCGGACGGTTGAAGCCGAACGGAGTGTCGTTCATCGGTTTGCCCCTGGGATGCATGATGGGCTCATATCCGCAACGTTAGCCGGTCCAGGCCAGGTCGCGTACACAAGGAAGGGGGCACCCCCGTGGCAACGGGCAAGGTTCGCCCTCGGCGTAGCAAGGGCCCGGTCGTCGCCGTCACCGGCGCGGCCTCCGGCGCGGGGCGGCTGCTGGCCGCCCGGCTCGCCGAACGGGAAGAGATCCGCAAGGTCGTCGCCATCGACGGGCACCGGGGCGACGTCCCCGGCGTCACCTGGCGCGTGGTCGACATCAGGGATCCGCTGCTGTCCAACCGGCTCTCGGACGTGGACGTGATCGTCAACCTCGACGTCGAGCACTCCCCGGAGGCGGACGCCAAGGAGCGCCGCACCCACAACGTCCGGGGCGCGCAGACGGTGGTGACCGCCGCCGCCGCGGCCCGCGTCCGCCGCGTCGTCCTGGTCACCAGCGCCATGGTGTACGGGGCGGAGCCCGGCAACGAGGTCCCCCTGCACGAGGACGCGCCGCTCGGCGCCGAGGCCAACGCCTCGATCGCGGGCGACTTCCTGGAGATGGAGGAGCTGGCCGCCAACGCGCCGCTCACCCACCCCGGCCTGGAGGTCACCGTCGTCCGCCCGGCCGCGCTCGTCGGGCCCGGCGTCGACACCGTCGTCACCCGGCACTTCGAGGCGCCCCGGCTGCTGTCGGTCAAGGGCAGCACCCCCGGCTGGCAGTTCTGCCACATCGAGGACCTCGCGTCCGCGCTGGAGGTCGTGGTCGTCCAGAACGTCGCCGGGCCCCTCGCGGTCGGCGGCGACGGCTGGCTCGGCCCCGAGGAGGTGAGCGAGATCACCGGCAAGCGCGGCTTCGAGCTGCCCGCCGCGCTCACGTTCGGGATGGCGCAGCGGCTGCACCGGCTCGGGATGACCCCGGCGCCCGCCACCGACCTGCACTACGTCGCCTACCCGTGGGTCGTCGACTGCGCGCGGCTGCGCGCCGCCGGATGGAAGCCGCTGCACGACAACGCCTCCGCGCTGCGCACGGTGATGGAGGAGACCGCCGGGCGGCACGCCGTCGTCGGGCGCCGCGTCGGCGGCAAGGAGGCCACGATGGCGACCGCCGCCGGTGCCACCGTCGCCGCGATCGGCGCGGCGGCCGCGATCCGCCGCGCCCGCAAGCGCCGCCGCTGAGGCCCGCCGCCGCTGAGGCCCGCCCCCGGGCCCGCCGGGGCTCAGCCCGACGAGGTGGGCGTGGCCGACGGCGCCGGCGGCGATGACGACCCGGGCGCCGGCACCGGAGCCGTCCCCGGCGACGGCGTCGCGGCCGGCGCGCCCTTCGGCTTGGCCTGCGCCCCCTCCAGGGCGTCCCGCGCCTTCTTGATCTCCTCCCACGCGCGGCCCATCGCCGGGTAGTCGCCCGCCTTCTGCGCCTTCTCGTAGGCGTCCACCGCCTGCCGCAGCTCGGTGATCGCCTTCTGCGCCTCGGGGGTCAGCGCGCCGCCCGCCCCGCCCGGGACCGGCGCCGCCGCGCCGCCGAGGACCTGCCGCAGCGCCTCGTCGAGCGTGTCGGCCGCCGCGATCGTCCCGCCGTAGCGGACCAGCACCTTCCCGAGGAAGGAGTACTGCTGCTCCTTGTCGCTGTTCGTCGCCTTGGCGGCGTACATCGGCTCGACGTACAGCAGCCCGCCCGCGAACGGGATCGTCAGCAGGTTGCCCGGCACCGTCTTGGTGCCGCCCTGTCTCAGCGTGTACAGCTCGCCCTTCACCTGGGCGTCGGCCTCGAACGAGCCCTGCACGAGGCTCGGGCCGTCCGGCTGCGCGTTGCGCGGCATCTCCAGGATCTTGATCTGCCCGTAGGTGCTGCCCGGCGTGGACCCGATCGACATGAACGAGGCGAGCTGCTGGTTCCCGCGCGGGTTGAACACCGTGGTCAGCGCGAAGTTGCGGGACGGGTCGTCCGGCATGCGCAGGCTCTGGTAGTAGGGCGGCTGCCGCTTGCCCTTGGCGCCCGGGTCCTCCGGCACCTCCCAGAAGCCCTCGCCGCTGAAGAACGCCGCCGGGTCGGTGACGTGGTACTTCGACAGGATCTTGCGCTGCACCTTGAACAGGTCCTGCGGGTAGCGGAAGTGGGCCTCCAGCTCCGGCGGGATCGACGAGCGCGGCTGGACGGTGCCCTTGAACACCTTCATCCACGTCTTCGTGATCGGGTCGTCCTCGTCCCACTGGTAGAGGTGGACGGTGCCGTCGTAGGCGTCCACCGTCGCCTTCACCGAGTTGCGGATGTAGTTGATGTGGTCGTTGGCCTGCCGCGCCACCGCCGACCGCGTGTCGGTGATCGTGTCGCGGGTGGCCTCGCCGAGGCTCATCTCCTCCGAGTACGGGTAGCCGCTGGAGGAGGTGTAGCCGTCCACGATCCACACGATCCGGTTGTTCACCACCGCCGGGTAGGGGTCGCCGTCCAGCCGCAGCCAGGGCGCGGCGCGGTGCACCATCTCGCGCGGTTGGCGGTTGTAGAGGATCCGGGCGTCCTTCTTGATCGCGCCCGACAGCAGGAGGTTCTTGTCCTGGAACCGCGTCGAGAACAGCAGCTTGTGGAACAGCGAGTCGATCTTGACGCCGCCCCGGCCGCCGTAGGTGTTGGTGCGCTGCCCGCTCTGCACCGACCCGTCGGGGTAGTCCAGCTCCTGCTGGCCCCGCCCGCCGACCACCGAGTAGCGCGAGGACCGCTCGCCGAAGTAGATCTCCGGCCGGTCCACCCTGATCTTCTGCTGCCCGGAGACCGGCATCGAGCCGGTGATGAACTCCGGGACCTTGGCCGGGGTGAACCGGTCGCCGTAGGCCGACACGAACCCGTAGCCGTGCGTGTAGAAGAGGCGGTCCTTGACCCAGCTGTGCTCGCCGGGCGGCGCCCCCGTCGTCTCGCGCAGCGCCACGACCGTGTCGATGGTCTTGCCGTCGATCGTGTAGCGGTCCACGTCGAGGGTGTCGGGGAAGCGGTAGAACGGGCGGATCTGCTGGAGCCGCAGGAACGTGTCGCCGAGGACGTTCGGGTCGAGCAGCCGCACCCCGTCCAGCTTCTCCCGCTCGGTCTTGAGCTTGGCGGGGTCGGTCACCGGCTGCGACCCGTACGGGACGACCCGCGCGCCGTCCACCCCGTAGGCCCTGCGGGTGAACTCGATGTTGCGCTGGATGAACGCGCGCTCCTTGGCCAGTTCGTCGGGCTTCACCTGGAACTGCTGGATCAGCAGCGGGTACACGCCGCCGAGCAGGATCGCCGACAGCACCAGCAGCGTGAAGCCCACGCCCGGCAGCATCATCCCGCGCCGCAGCAGGTTGCTGACGAACATCACCGCGCAGATCAGCGCGATGATCGCCAGGATTGTCTTGGCGGGCAGCAGCGCGTTCACGTCCGTGTAGGACGCGCCGGTCGTCACGCCCCGCTCCGAGTGCACCAGGCCGTACCGGTCGAACCAGTACGCGAACGCCTTCAGCAGGACGAACAGCCCCACCAGCACCGACAGGTGCGCGCGGGCGGGCGGGCTCGCCTTGTCGCCCGGCCCCTGCAACCGCAGCCCGCCGTACAGGTAGTGCACCATCACCGCGGCGAGGATCGACAGGATCACGGCCGCGAACACCACGCCCAGCACCAGCCGCAGGAACGGGTAGGTGAAGACGTAAAACGACACGTCCTTGTGGAATTGGGGGTCCTCGATATCGAACGGCGTGCGGTTGAGGAACGCCAGCCACACCGCCCACCGCCCGGCCACCGACGAGCCCGTCAGCACCCCGAGCAGGGTCAGCAGCGTCAGCGAGATCAGCCGGCGGCGCGGGTCGATCACCGTCCGGTACCGCTCCAGCCCCTGCTGCTCCACCGACAGCGGGCGGTAGGCGGGCCGCAGCCGGTACGCCGTCCACACGTTCGCGCCGACGACCAGGGCCATGAACAGCCCCGCGCCGAAGAACAGTTCGAGCTTGGCCCGCATCTGCGTCGTGTACACGGTCTCGAAGCCGACCGAGTCGTACCACAGCCAGTTGGTGTAGACCGAGGTGAACACCAGGTACGCGACCAGCAGCGCGGCGAGCGCCACCAGCACCGGTAGCACCAGCCGGGTCCGCCCGCTTCCGAGCCTGCGCCCGAAGCCGGGAGTCCGGAAGGTCAAGGGCCCCTCCGATCGAGATCGTGCCCACCGGCCGCCCGCCGGTGCTGTCTAAGCAACTTACCGACTGGGACGGGGGTTCCCGCACTTCCCCGAGCTGATTGAGGGAAAGATGGCCCCGTGAGTCTTCTGGAAGAAGTCGTACTGGACCTCGAACGTCACTGGGCCGGAAAGGAGTGGGACGCGCCCCCCTGCCTTTACGCGCTCGTGCGCAGCACGGAACTGCGCAAGGCCGAACCCGACCTCGCCGACCAACTCGGCCTCCAGCCCGGCGCCGAGACCCTCGCCGCGCTCGAACAGCCCGAGCTGCCCGACCAGGACGCCGTCGAGGACGCCCTCGCCTCCATCGCCTGGCCGGAGGCGGTCGAGGGCTGCGCGCTCGTCATCGAGCGGGTCGTGCTGCCGCCCGAGGCCGAGGCGGAGATCCCCGAGGACGAGGACGAGGCCGCCGCCTACGCCGCCTCCCATCCCGGACGCGAGGACGTGCGCATGGTCGTCGGCGTCCTGCGCGACGGCGCCCGCCACGCCGCGGTCCGGCTGCGCCGCCACGAGGCCGACGACGAGGTGCTCACCGGCCCCGACCTCGTCCCCGCCCTCGCCGAGGCCCTCGCCGCCACGTTCGAACCGGACGAACCCGGCCACTAGCGGCATCCTGCGGAGTGCCGATTCCGGGGGGATCCCCCATAAGGGGCCCCGGGTGAACGGAGGTAGCCTGCGGGACGTGACCGAAGTCAGCGCATCCACCGGCGTCGCCTCCGGAACCCCGGACGTGATCCGCCTGATCGGCGTCCGCGAGACGCCCCTGTCGGTGGACGAGGTGTACGCCGCCGTCGGCGACCCCGCCGCCGGCGGCATCGCCGTCTTCGTCGGGACCGTCCGCGACCACGACCACGCGCGGGCCGTCCGCCGGCTGTCCTACAGCGCCCACCCCACCGTCGAACGCGAGCTGCGCGCCGTCATGGAGGCGGTCGCCGCCGACCTGCCCGTCCGCGCCCTGGCCGCGCTCCACCGCGTCGGTGACCTGGAGATCGGCGACATCGCCGTCGTCGTCGCCGCGTCCTGCCCGCACCGGGGCGAGGCGTTCGACGCCTGCCGCAGGCTCATCGACGACCTCAAGGCGACCGTCCCGATCTGGAAGCACCAGACCTTCGCCGACGGCGGCGACGAGTGGGTCGGGGCCTGCTGAGGGCCCCGCGCCGCATAGAGTTTCCGCCATGTCTCGTCGTGCCGCCACGCTCACCGTCGCGAGCGTGCTCGTCCTCGCGCTGGCCCTCGTCGGCTCCCTCATGCCCGTGCCGTACGTCGCGCTGATGCCCGGCCCGACGAGCAACACCCTCGGTGTCAACGACAAGGGCCAGCCGCTGATCAGGATCGACGGCCGGCAGACCTACGACGACACCGGCCACCTGAACTTCACCACCGTCACCTACCGGGGCGGCCCCGGCGGGCGCATCGACCTGTTCACCGCCCTGCGCGGCTGGCTCGACGGCGACACCGCGATCGTCCCCGAGGAGACCGTCTTCCCCAAGGACGAGTCGCAGAAGCAGGTGGACGAGGAGAACACCCGCCAGATGCAGGACTCCCAGGAGAGCGCCGAGGCCGCCGCCCTGCACGAGCTGAAGATCCCGATCACCACCCAGGTCGTCGTCGACGGCGTCCAGAAGGGCAGGCCCGCCGACGGCAAGCTCAGCCCCGGCGACGAGGTCACCGCCCTGGACGGCGCCAAGATCACCAGCGTCGCGCAGATCACCGGCACGATGGCCAAGCGCAGGATCGGCGACCCCGTCACGCTCACGATCGTCCGCGGCGGCAAGGAGAGCAAGCAGACGCTCACCACCGTCGCCGACCCCACCGGCAAGCGTCCCGTCGTCGGCATCGTCCTCGGCGACCGCTACAAGTTCCCCTTCAAGATCGACATCAGCGTCGGCGACATCGGCGGCCCCAGCGCCGGCCTCATGTTCTCCCTCGCCATCGTCGACAAGCTCACCCCCGGCGCCCTCACCGGCGGCAAGTTCATCGCCGGCACCGGCACCATCACCCCCGAGGGTGAGGTCGGCCCCATCGGCGGCATCCAGCAGAAGATGATCGCCGCCCGCCGCGCAGGCGCCACCGTCTTCCTCACCCCCAAGGACAACTGCTCCGACGCCCTCTCCGCCCGCCCCGACGGCCTCCGCCTCGTCCGCGCCGACACCCTGCACGGCGCCGTCGAATCCATCAACGCCCTCACCAGCGGAAACGGCGCCGTTCCCGCGTGCACGAAGTAAACCGTTCGATCCACCCCCCGGCATGCAATACAGTTAAGACATCACCGCGGGGTGGAGCAGTTCGGTAGCTCGCTGGGCTCATAACCCAGAGGTCGCAGGTTCAAATCCTGCCCCCGCTACGGGTTCTGGGGTCCGCTGGTCGTGCGCTTTGCGCACTTCCGGTGGGCCCCTTCGCCATTCCCGGGGGGGCGACCCCCCGGACCCCCCGGTGTGGGGGCTGCGCCCCCACGCCCCCGGGCGCGCGCTGCGCGCGCTTTTTGGGGCTTCGCCCCTTGCCCCCCGGGCTTCGCCCGGTTTTGGGGCTTCGCCCCTTGCCCCCCGGGGCCTCGCCCCTTGTGCCCCCCGGGGCTTCGCGCTTCCCGGCCTCTGCGCGTTGAGCTTCGCTGAACGGCTTCTTATTTGAGATGGGGCGGGGGTCGAGAATCGGGCGTTCAGGTGGGGGTCGCTTGGCGGGCGTCCTGGTCCAGGTGGGGGGTGAGGGTCAGGGCCAGGTGGAGGGTCAGGCGGGATTGGCCGTCGGTCAGGGCGAGGTCGGTCAGTTCTTCGATTCTTCGTAGGCGGTGGTAGAGGGTTTGGCGGTGGATGTTGAGGGATTTGGCGGTCCGCTGGATGTTGCCCGCATGGTCTAGGTACGTGCGGGCCGTCTCTGTGAGGGCCTGGTTTTCCAGGAGGCGGTCGATGCCGGGGGTTCTCGTGGCCTGGGTCAGGGACGCGTCGCCCGCGTAGCGCAGGAGGCGGAGGACGCCCAGGGACGTCCAGTCGCGGATCTCGCCGGGGGCGGCGGTGCGGGCGGCGACGCGGGCGCGCAGCCAGCCCTCGTGGACGTGGTCGAGGGTCGGGCACGGGGTGTGCAGGCCCGCCTGGACGGGGGTGTTGCGCTCCTCCAGCAGGCGGCGGGCGCGGTCCACGGCGGGACGGGGGGACGCGGCGGGCAGCACGAGGACGTGGTCGCCCTGCCAGACCGTCGACAGGACGGAGTGGGGGAGCAGCCACGGGTTGAGCGGCTCCGGGGTCTGCGTGCGCAGGACGGCGACCGCCAGGGGCGTGCCCAGGTCGGCCTCGGCCAGCTCGTTGGCCGCCTGGGCGCGGACGTCGGGCTGGGCCGAGAGCAGGTCGGCGACCTTGTAGCCGAGGTCGTCGCGCTCGCGGGCCTGGCGGGCCATGACGAGGCCGGCGCGTTCGCAGAGGGGCATGGCCTGCGCGGCCTGGGCGGGGGTGATGCGCTCCTGGTCGTCCAGCAGCCAGAGGTAGCCGTAGGTGACGTTGTTCCAGCGGGCCGGGAGGCACAGACGCCCGAGCTGGCCGACCGAGGTGTCGGCCGGGATGCGGACCGGGCCCGTCGCGCGGGCGATGCCGTGGCGTTCGAAGCGCGTGCGGACTGCCTCGGTCGCGCGGCGGTGCAGGATCGACTCCATCCGGACGGGGTCGATCGTGTCGCCGTGGGCCGCGTAGGCGACGAGGTGGAAGTCGCGGTCCTCCAGGGTCGCCGGGGCGCCCAGGAGGTCGGCCGCGAGCTCGGCGATCTCCTGAAGGTCGAGTGCCATGACCGTCCTACGTTTGTATGAAGGATTGGCTGCCTGAAAGTGGCATTTGACTATACGTGAGCGTGGCCGGTCGCTCCTACCGTCGGGGTGTCGTCCCTGGTTGGAGGTCTCGATGCCCAATCCCCTTCTGCTCGCGGCCGGGCGCAGCGCCCGCATGCGCGGTGTGGTGACGTCCGTGCCCCTGACCAGGAACGTCGTCGACCGGTTCGTGGCCGGGGAGCGGCTGGAGGAGGCGATCCGCGCCGTCCGGGAGCTGCGGGAGTCCGGACTCAAGGTCACGCTCGACCACCTGGGCGAGGACACCACCGACCGCCGCCAGGCCGACGCCACCCGCGACGCCTACCTGGCGCTGTTCGCCGCGCTGGACGAGGAGGGCCTCACCGGCGGGTCCGAGGCGTCGCTCAAGCTGTCGGCCCTCGGGCAGGCGCTCGACGGTGGGCTGGCGCTCGACAACGCGCGCGCGGTCTGCGCCGAGGCGGCGCGGCTCGGGATGACCGTCACCCTCGACATGGAGGACCACACGACGGTCGACTCCACGCTCGACATCCTCGGCAAGCTCCGCGCCGACTTCCCGTGGGTCGGCGTCGCCGTCCAGGCGATGCTGCGGCGCAGCGAGGACGACCTGCGCGACCTCGCCCACGAGGGGTCGCGGGTCAGGCTGGTCAAGGGCGCCTACGCCGAGCCCGCCTCGGTCGCGTTCCAGGGGAAGTCGGAGGTGGACCGCGCCTACGTGCGGGCCCTGCGCGTCCTCATGGACGGGGACGGCCACCCCATGGTCGCCACCCACGACCCGAGGATGATCGAGATCGCCAAGGCGCTGGCCGTGCGCGCCGGGCGCCCGGTCGGGTCGTATGAGTTCCAGATGCTCTACGGGATCCGCGCCGGCGAGCAGCGGCGCCTCGCGGAGCGGCATGGTATGCGTGTGTACGTCCCCTACGGCGTCGACTGGTACGGCTACTTCATGCGGCGACTGGCCGAGCGCCCCGCCAACCTCGTCTTCTTTCTCCGTTCGTTCGTCTCTCGCTGACCAGGAGGGTCCCTTTCATGGACGCCGTGACCAACGTTCCGACGCCGGTGAACGAGCCGGTGCGCGGCTATGCCCCGGGCAGCGCCGAGCGGGCCCGGCTGGAGGCCGAACTCGCCGAGCTGACCGCGCAGGCGCCCGTCGACCTGCCGATGACGATCGGCGGGGAACGGCGGCTCGGCGCCGGGGCCAAGGTCGCCGTGGTGCAGCCGCACCGGCACGCCTCCGTGCTCGGGACGTTCGGGACCGCCACCGAGGACGACGCCCGCGACGCCATCGCCGCCGCGCTGAAGGCCGCCCCCGCGTGGCGCGCGCTGTCGCTGGACGACCGCGCCGCGATCTTCCTGCGCGCCGCCGACCTGCTGGCCGGGCCGTGGCGGGAGAGGCTGCTGGCCGCCACGATGCTGGGGCAGTCCAAGACCGTCCAGCAGGCCGAGATCGACAGCCCCTGCGAGCTGGTCGACTTCTGGCGCTTCAACGTCCACTACGCGCGGCGGATCGTCGCCGAGCAGCCGATCAGCAGCCCGGGTGTGTGGAACCGGTCCGACCACCGGCCGCTGGAGGGGTTCGTCTACGCGATCACCCCGTTCAACTTCACGGCCATCGCCGCGAACCTGCCGACCGCGCCCGCGCTCATGGGCAACGTCGTCGTGTGGAAGCCGTCCCCGACGCAGACCTACTCGGCCGTCCTGCTCATGCGCCTGCTGGAGGAGGCCGGGCTGCCGCCGGGCGTGATCAACCTGGTCACCGGTGACGGGCTCGCGGTCTCCGACGTCGCGCTCTCGCACCCCGACCTGGCCGGGATCCACTTCACCGGGTCCACCGCCACCTTCCAGCACCTGTGGAAGACCGTCGGCGCCAACATCGAGAAGTTCCGGAGCTACCCGCGGCTCGTCGGCGAGACCGGCGGCAAGGACTTCGTCGTCGCGCACCCCTCGGCCGACCCCGCGATCCTGAAGACCGTCCTCGTCCGCGGCGCGTTCGAGTACCAGGGCCAGAAGTGCTCGGCGGCGTCCCGCGCCTACATCCCCCGCTCGATCTGGGACGGCGGGCTCCGCGACGCCCTCGTCGCCGAGGTCTCCGGGCTGACCGTGGGCGACGTCACCGACCTGTCCAACTTCATGGGCGCGGTCATCGACGAGCGCGCGTTCGCCAAGAACAAGGCCGCCATCGACCGGGCGCAGGACGACCCGTCCGTCGAGATCGTCGTCGGCGGCGCCTACGACGACTCCGTCGGCTACTTCGTCCGGCCCACCGTCCTGGTCTCCGACGACCCGGAGAACGAGATCTTCCGCACCGAGTACTTCGGGCCCGTCCTCGGCGTCCACGTCTACGACGACGATCGGTACGAGGAGATGCTCGCCCAGATGGAGTCGGTCTCGGCCTACGCGCTCACCGGCGCGATCGTCGCCAACGACCGCGCGGCCGTCGCGCGCACCGCCGAGGTCCTCCGCTACGCCGCCGGGAACTTCTACATCAACGACAAGCCGACCGGCGCCGTCGTCGGCCAGCAGCCCTTCGGCGGAGCCCGCGCGTCCGGCACCAACGACAAGGCCGGCTCGATCCTCAACCTCCTGCGTTGGACGTCGCCCCGCTCCATCAAGGAGACCTTCGTCCCCCCGACCGACTACCACTACCCGCACATGGCTTAAGAGTCCCGGCCCACGTCCCTAGGCGGGCGCGGCATCGCTTCGCGATCTTCGCGGTGGGGCCTCGCCTCCGGCGTCGGCCCCACCGCTCGGCCACGCGCCCGCGCGACGGCTGAGGCGCGTCCGGGGGCGAGTTCACGCCTGGTTCTTCATCGGTTTGCGCAAGCAACTCCATCCCCATAGAGTTAAGACATCACCGCGGGGTGGAGCAGTTCGGTAGCTCGCTGGGCTCATAACCCAGAGGTCGCAGGTTCAAATCCTGCCCCCGCTACGGATCCTGGGGTCCGCTGGTCGTGCGCCTTTGGCGCACTTCCCGCGGGCCCCTTCGCCATTCCCGGGGGGCGACCCCCCGGACCCCCCGGTGTGGGGGCTGCGCCCCCACACCCCCGGACGCGCGCTGCGCGCGCTTTTGGGGCTTCGCCCCTTGCCCCCCGGGCTTCGCCCCTTGGCCCCCTTTGGTTTCTGTGGTGGTTTGGGGTGGGGTCAGTCGGTCAGGGGGATGTGGGTTGAGCCTGTCTGGCCCAGTTTCTGGATCGTGTAGGTCTCTTGCTGGGCGGGACGGGTCGAATCCGTGAACTGGAAGACCGCGCGGCGGCGGACCACCTCGGTGCGCAGGTCGGCGGGGTTCACCAGCTCTACGCGTTGTGCTTGCGGGCCCCAGGCGAAGCGGCGGCACTCGACCTGGGTGTGGCCGCCTGCCGTCCGTTCGCGCAGCAGGGCGTAGGCCGCTTCGGTCGCGGGGATCACCGGGTTCTCGACGATCGTGATGTCCAGGCGCACCGCGGTCGGTTTCACCGGGCCGCCGTCGATGTGCAGGGTCAGGCGTAGGCGTTCGCCCGGGGCGAAGGGGCCGTTCAGTTTCTGGATCGACGCCAGCGAGAGTTCGTGCAGCTTGCCCGGGTCCAGTCTCGGCGGGCCGCCGGCGGGGTCCAGGAGGTCGCGCGGGGTCTGGTCCAGGTCGATCTTCTGGAGGGCCAGCGTGGCCACCGGGGCGCCGGGCGGCGGCTCGTCCCAGTCGTAGCGGATGGCGAGCGTGCTGGTCGGGTCGCACTCGCGGCGCTCGGCGGAGAGGGTGACGGCGCGCTGCGGGCTCGTGGTGTCCGACGGTTGCTTGGGGAACTGCACCGAGACGCCGGCGTGGGCGGAGGGGGAGGCCAGCCGCCGGTTGTACTCGGGGTCCTCGAAGTGGACGTAGCGCGGGACGAGCGGCAGGTAGGACGCGTTCGGGTCGGCCACGCGCAGCGGGAAGCGCAGCACGTGGCCGTAGCCGTCGTGGTAGGGCTCCGCGCCGGGCTGGTGCGGGACGAACCGCGCCTTCACGCGTGCGTCGAGGGACGCGCCGGGGGGCAGGGCGGCGATCAGTACGCGGGCCCGGTCGGCGCGGGTCTTCGGGTCGCCGGTGAGTCCGAAGCGGCGGATCGCGAACTCGGCCGTGTCGATCGTGTCGACGTCCGGCAGGGTCAGTCCGGCCGCGGTCAGCTGGGCCCGGAGGGCCGGGGTCAGCGCCAGGGTGGGGGTGGTGATGTCCTCCAGGGGGGTGACGTGTTCCGCGTCCACCAGGTCCATGGTCAGGGACCAGTCGCGTATGCCGGTCTCCGGTGTCTCCGGCTTCTGGCCGTTGACCAGCGTGATGCTGCCGTCCGTGCGGTAGACGAAGGTCAGGACTCCGTCCCAGCTCACGTCCAGGGTGGAGCGTTCGACGGCGGCGAGCCGCAGCCGTAGGCGCAGGGCCGTCTGGCGGTACTTCGGGTCGTCGAGGGCGGCGCGGAAGGCTTCGTCGGTCGGGGACGCCGTGACCAGGGCCAGGGCCTCCGGGTCGAAGTGGCTCGCCCAGGTGCGCAGGGCGACGTCCTGCCGGCCGTCGTCGTTGGGCGGCAGCGGTACCGGGCGCGGGGTGCGGTGCTCCACCGGGAGCCCGCCGGAGAGCATCGCCAGGCCGCGCGGGCGCGCGTGCTCGCCCGTCAGCGTGATGCCGCTCTGGCGCAGGACCTGGTGGCGCACGGTGACGAACACTCCCGGACGCGCGCCGGTCACCAGGTAGCGCAGGCCGCCGGGCAGGACCGGCTGCCAGCGTTCCAGGGCCGGTCCGTCCGCCACGGGGAGGGCGGGCTGGTCGAACACCGCGCCCGTCAGCACGGGGAGCGGCGGGTCGGGCGGCGCGGGGAGGAGCGTGCTCACCGCCGGTGCGCGGAAGCGGCGGGGCAGGCCGCCGGTCGGCCGGTCGGTGTGCAGCGCCGAGCGGAACTGCACCGTCCGCTGGACGGTCTGCCACCACAGCGTCTGGCCCGCCGCGCCGGGGGAGGCCGCGCCGACGGCGCCCTGCTGGCCCTCGGTGTAGTGCACGCTGACGCGCAGTGCGCTGAGGCCCCAGGGCCACGCGGGCAGGTCCGTGCGCACCGGGCGCCGGGTGAGGTGGAGCGGCTGGACGCCGACGGTCTGCGGCGGCGCGAGTTCGAAGTCGTGGGGGCTCGCGGGGATCGCCGCGATGTTGCACTGGCCCTCGCGGTAGCGCAGGCCGGTGAGTTCCGGGCGGATGCGGAACAGCCGCTTCGCGAGCGGTGACGCGACCGTGACGCGGACGAGGGCGAAGGCGTAGCCGGTGGTCAGGGCCGCCTCGCCCAGGTTGTCGGGACGGGTGTTGTCGCTGATGATCCGGTAGCGCAGCACCGCGATCGGCGACTCCGGGGCCAGCAGGCGCTGGGACTGGACGGCCCACCCCTGGGCCTGGGCGCGCAGCCTGCCCTCGTCGGCCAGGTCGGGGGTGTCGGGGCGCACGCTCCACATGCGGCTCGCCACCGGCTGGAGCTCCATGGTGCTGGGGGAGAGGCAGAGCAGCTCGGCCAGCAGCAGTCGGGTTCGCAGTGGTGAGGGGGCGCCCTGCGGGACCGCCGGGGCCGGTCGCCACTGGAGGCCCTGGTACGGGCTGACGACGAGGCTGAGCGGGCGCGGGTTGGCGGCTCCGTCGAGCGTCAGCGGCGCGGGGATGAGGGTGGCCGCGGGATAGCGGCGGGGGCCCTGGCCGGTGGGCGGCCGGGTGAGCAGGCCGCTGCTCGCGATGAGCGCGGCGGCGAGCGTCCAGCCGTAGGGCGGCTTGGTGGCGGGGGTCAGCGTGCTCACGGACGGGGTGAGCAGCAGGCCGTCCTCGCGCCAGACGGGGTCGGCGTAGGGCGAGGGTTCGGGTAGCGCGGGCAGGCCGTCGGTTCGCGGCGGGTAGAAGGGGCGGCGCGGGTCGAGGGCCTGGCGCAGCGCGGTCGGGCGGCTGAGCCGCGCCGGTGTCTCGGGGAGGGACGCGAGGACGCTCTGCGGCGACGCGCCCTCCGGTTCGGGCGCCGGATTCTGGGCGCGGAACCAGCTCTCCTCCAGCGCGAGCGGGTCGAGCCGGGCGAAGGCGCGGCCGACCACGGTGTCGAGGCTGGCGAGGGTGATGTTCAGCGGGGCGCCGTCGGCCCAGCCGCAGAGCGCGAGGGCCAGGGCGGGCAGGGCGGCGGTGGGGGCCGACGCGCGCAGCCGGCCGATCAGCAGCACCGGGTCCGTTTGCAGCGGGCTGGGCTGCCCGGCCGGGGTGGCCAGGTCGCGGGCCGTGTCCTGGAGCCTGCCGAGGAAGGGCATGGTCAGCAGCAGCCAGCGCGGGTCGGTCGGGTCGGTGGGCGCGTAGTCCGCCGGGCTGCCGAGCAGGGCGCCCTGGCTGCCGGTCGGGAGGAACTGGAGCGTGGTGGCCGTGCCCTCCGCGACGGGCGTGAGCCCGATCATGTGGTGGGCGCTCGCCTCGACGAGCAGCGTGTCCTGCGGGAGGGCGTCCAGCGCCGCGCCCGGGTCGGCCAGCAGGGCGGACAGGCCGGCGCCCAGGTAGCCGCCGCCCACGGTGCCGAGCGGGCCGACGTCGTCGGCCGGGTCGATGGCCTTCAGAGCGGCCAGGGAGCGCAGGAACCGCGCGGCGCGCCGGGGCGTGAGCAGGCGCACCTCCTGGAGCGTCGTCCAGCGGGCCTCCTCGCCGAGGGTTCCGCCGCCGTTGGCCGCCGGGGTCACCTCGACGAGCTGGTGCTCGACCACGGCCGGCGTCTGCCAGCTCTGGCCCTGCGCGAACGTGAACAGCAGCGGCCCGTCGGCGGCGGTCAGCATGGAGCCGGGCAGTTCGTGCTGGTTCAGCAGCACGCGGATCGTGTGGCGCAGATGCGTCAGCGGCGGGGGCCCGGCGACGCGGGCCGCCGGGAGCGTGATGCGCGCGTTGGCCGCGTCGTAGCTGAGCCGCTGCGGCCAGGAGACCAGGTTGGTCGCGGTCAGCATCCCGTTGAGCAGGAAGCCCTCCTGCCAGTCCTTGCCCTGGAGGCGCGAGGTGTAGCCGATCACGACGTCGCCGGACGAGGAGCCGTACAGCTCCGCCGCCTCGGCGCTCCGGGCCGGACGGGGGTCCTGCAACGAGCGGCCCCAGTGCGCGATGAGCAGCGCCTCCACGAAGGCGCCGGTCAGCGGCAGTTCGGGGAGGTCGTCCGGACGGGCGGTCGCGCGGAAGGTGACGGTGGCGAAGCCCGGCGCGGCGCGTTCGCCCAGGCCGGGCGTCCGGGCGTCGGCCAGGCGCATGCCGGGCAGGAACTGGAGGCCGTCGGGCTGCGGGGCGCCGTAGCCGTTCCAGCCGAACTGGAGCGCCGTGTCGCCGGCCAGGGCGGCGGGCGATCCGTCGGGCAGCGTGACCGCGAGCGTGAGGTCGCCGAAGAGGTTCGCGGAGTCGAGCGTGAAGCGGTCCGCCCCCGCCGCCATCAGGTCGAAGGTCAGCGCGGCCGAGATCGCCTGCCCCCGGGCCGTGGTCGGTGCCGTCGCCGGACCGGCGGCGGAGCGCGCGGCCACCTCCTCGGGGCTGAGCGCGCGGTCGTAGAGGGCGAGCATGCGGTAGGTGCCGAGCCACGCCCGGCCGCCGGTGATCTCGTCGCCGAGGGCCAGCTCGTAGCGGTCGTCCCAGGTGTCGAGGCTTCCGGCGACGGTCTGCTCGGCCGCGAGCCGCCCGTTGATGTAGATCCGGGTACGGCCGTCGGCGGAGCGGGTGTAGGCCAGATGGGTCAGGGCGGTGCTGAGCGAGCCGGTCGGGGTGGCGAGGTCGGGGACGCCCTCCTCGGTCGTGGTGCTGGTGCGCAGCCACGCGTCCGCGGCGGACGAGGTCAGCAGCCCCTTGCGCTGCTGGAGGGTCACGTTCCGGTGCTGGACGTCGGCGGAGACGGTGACGATGTTGTACTGCGCGTTCAGCAGGCCGCCGCTGACGGGCTTCACCCACGCCTCGATGCTGATCTCGTCGCTCGCCTTCACCGCCGAGATCAGCTTCCTGGCCGGCGCGCCCGAGCGGATGAGCCGCGCCTGGGTGAGGGTCAGGCCGTCGGCGCCCCAGCTCATGCCCTGCGACGAGGCGGCCTTCAGGTCCAGCGGCTCACCCGTCCCGGAGGTGTCGTGGACGGTGGCGCCGCTGCCCTCGTCGAACCGGTAGAGGGCCTGGAGCCCCGAGGGCGGTCTGCCGACCCGCACGGCGAGGGTGAGCTTCAGCGTGTGCTCGCCGCCGGCCGTGTCGAGGCCGAGGGCGACCCGCTGCGGGACGATCGGGGCCGGGCCGTTCGCGCCGGGCAGCGTCAAGGGCGGCGTGGCGGGGTTGGGGAACCCGATCGGCGGCAGCCCGACCGCCCACTCCACCTGGAACAGGTGGAAGTACAGCCGCACCTGCTGGACGGTCAGGCCGGTGCCGCCGGCGGCCAGCGCGATCCCGCCGACCCGCAGGCGCGGCGCGTCGCCCGCCTCACCGGCGGTGGTGGCCAGCGGCCACTCCAGCGGGGGGCCGTCGAGGGCGACGGCGCTGAGGCGCAGTTCGGTGCCGGTCCCGGTGAAGGTCAGCCGCGCGCAGTTGCTCAGCTCGGCCTGCTCGCTCCCCGCGCCCGCCACCGGGAGTTGCAGCCGCCCGATCACCTCGACCGTGGCGACGCCGTCGCCCGCGAAGACCACGCGGTCGAGCACCAGCGGGAAGAAGCGCAGGCCGAACAGGTCGAGGCCGGGCACGGGCTTGTCGGGATCGTCGTCGAGCGGGCGCAGCCGCCACTCGTATCCGGTGCGGTGCTCGTAGTCGCTGCTGCGCGCTTCGGGGTCGTTGGCGTCGAGGTCGAGTTCGACGGCCTTGGGCGAGCGGGCGGACGCCTTGCCGAACGCCGTGCCCTGGGCGGGCAGGTCGCGGAACCAGAGCCGCCAGGACGCCGTGCCGTGGGCGAGCGTGAGCGGCAGGCGGGTGGTCGTCAGCTGGACATCGCCCGCGGTGGGGTGGCTCAGCGGGGTCCTGATCAGGTTGGCCGCGGGCACGCTCGCGCCGCGGACCAGGCCGCGCTGGTCGGTGTAGCCGCCGGTCCCGGCCGCCGCGGCCATGCTCCCGGCCGTCACCCGGTACCGGGCCGCGTCCGGGGGCGATCCCGCGGGCAGGCGGCGCAGGGCGTTCGTCCCGTCGGCGAAGTCGCCGTCGACCCCCTGGAGGGCGGTCTCGCCCTTCAACACCAGCGGGGCGCCGGGGGCGGCGGGGTCGGCGTTGTCCAGGCGAAGCTCGCCGGGGTAGCCGTCCAGGGCGAAGGCGGTCTTGACCGGCCACGGGTGGACAGACGCCAGGTCGCCCAACACGGGCTGGCCGTCCCGCCGGCCGAAGGCGGCCACGTCGTCGGCGGCGGCGAGGTTGGCGCGCTCGGCGAGGCGCCGCCAGTGCGCGGCGTAGTCCACGCGGGTGAGCGGACGCGGCGGCTCGGGCGCCGCCGTGTCGGGCAGCGGCGAGCTCTCGCGCGGGTCCGTGGGGATCCTCGGGAGCTGGGCCAGTGCCTGGACCTCGTCGGTGTAGGGCAGGTCGTAGCGGTACTGGACGGGCAGCCCGAGCGAGGCGTCGCTCTGCGGCGGGTCGCCGTCGGGACGCGGGTCGAGCACCAGGCCGGGCAGCGAGAGCGCCAGCAGGGGCAGGTCGAACAGCTTCGCGGTGTCCGCGCCGAGCCATTCGCGGGCGGGCGCGAGGGCACCGCCGCCGTAGCGCGGCCAGCCCGCGGCGCCGTCCGCCGCGAAGCGCCAGCCCACCGGCAGGTCGACGCCGTCCTGGCGGGTGACCGGCAGTTCGAAGGGGACGAGCTGCCGTCCGCCGATCGGCACGTTGGGCGGGGTGAGGCTCTGGGTGAGCGCGAGCGCCTGCACCATCGGCAGCGTCGGGTGGCGGCGCCAGACGAGCGGCAGCGCGAAGCCGAGCAGGTCGGGCGGCAGGGCGCCGCGCTGCACCAGGGCCCGCAGCAGCACCGGGTCGACGCCGTACTGGAAGGCCCAGGCACCGAGTGCCGCCGAGGGCGCCGGCTTGCTCCGCCACGCGAAGCTGATCGCCTCGAACGCGAGCCGCACGAGGGGCGGGAACAGTTCGCGGCCGGTGACGGTGTGCAGCGGCAGGGTTCGCAGGCCGCCGATCCAGTCGTCCAGGCCGGGCAGGGCGTCGGCCGTGGTCGGCGACTCGGTGCTCAGCCAGAACATACCGCCCAGCGACACCTCGGGCGCCTCCAGCGTCAGCGCGGCCGACTGGAGCTGGAACTCCTGGCCGCTCGGCGCGAGCGTCCAGGCGCCGGTCATGCGCTGGGTCGCCGCGAGCGTGAGGCTCCACGGCTGCTCGCCGGGGACCTGGGCGGCCACGGCCGGGTCGTCGTTGCCGAAGCTGACCGCGCCCTGGAGCAGGTTGGGGGGAGCGGGGACGGGCTCCGCCCGGGCCGCGCCCGCGTCGAGGTAGATCTGCTCGGACAGGTTGGGCAGCGGGAGCTGGGCCCAGCCGTCGTCCAGCGGTGCGAACCCCCACAGCACGGCCGGGGCGACGGGTTCGGCGGCGGCACCCGCCGCGGCCGGGCTCCAGGTCGGCTCGGGCTCTCCCGCCGTCGCGCGGAGCCGGCGCGCGGCCTCGTTCGGGTCGAACGCGAGCGTGGTGGCGGCGAGCGTGATCCGCTCGCTCCACCCGGTGCCGTCGCGGACGGCCTGGTAGCCGAGCGTGCCCGGGGAGCCCGTGGGCGTGGTGCCCGCCCGCACGTCCACGCGCAGTTTCGTGCCGTCGGCGGTCAGCCGCGCGGACGCGGGCGTGATCCGGGCGAGCGTGTCCGGCTGGGCCGACCGGTCGTAGGGCCGGCGGTCGCTGAGCAGCACGCCGAAGTCGTCGCCCGCGAAGCTGATCGGGCGCGTGCCGGGCTGCTCCTGCCAAGGCGCGATCTCCCAGAACAGGCGCGGGACGGCCAGCGGATCGGCCGGCTCCAGCGTGGCCCACTCCGGTGCGGGCACCGGCTGGACCAGGCCGTTCAGCGGGCTGTTCGGGTTCAGATAGCGGCCGAGGCGGCGCCAGGAGGCGATGAGCGCCGCCCGCTCGGCGTCCGTCAGCCGCTCGGCCTCGATCGACATCCGGAAGCCGCGCACCCCCGCGCCCGGCGCCGGTTGGGGGTCGGGGACGACCCGGGCGAGCTGGAACACGGCCTTGACCGGCGCGGTGTCCCAGAGCAGCCGGACCTGGCCGAAGGCCGACAGCCCGGCCGCGTGGACGGCGAGGGCGCCGAGCAGGCGGGCCGCGCCGGTGCGCTGGGTGATCGCCGCCGGTTCGATCCCCAGCGCCGTGTACAGCTTCTGGGTCGCGCCGAGCTGGGCGGCCATCGGGTCGAGGATGATCTCCCCGCCGAGGCAGGTGAGGGTGGGCAGCTTGCCCGCCGGGTTCTCGGGCCAGCCGTCGGCCGGGGCCTGGAGCAGGAGCAGGCTGACGGTCCCGGCGCTGATCGCCGCCCGGATCGCCGCCGGGGAGAGCCTGCCGTCGGGCTTGTCGCCGCCGCGCTTCCACACGTACTGCGGCGTGCCGCCGTTGGTCGGGCTGATCGTGACGCTGGTGACGTAGACCAGCGCGAGCAGGGTCCCCGGCAGCAGGACGTCGTCCTCGCCGACCGCCTCGCGCGGTGTCGTGTCCGCGAACAGTGTGCGGAACGCGAGGTTGGTGCCCGGGTCGGCCAGCCGGATCACCTCGGTCTCGGCGGCCCAGAAGGGACCCGCGACCCTCAGCTTCGGTAGCTCGGGGAGATCCGCCATCTGCTCCTCCTGGTCCGCTCGTGGGTCCTACGCGTCCGCCCGCACGTCCGCGGGGTCGATCGGCCGCTGCTCGCTCGGGGTGGCACTGCCGCGGCGGGCGCGGACCACCAGGGACCGTCCTGCCATGCCGCTGCCCTGGCTCGTGCGGTGCAACCGCCTGAGCGCGAGCTGGTCGGGCCGTCCGGGGTAGGAGGGCAGCAGCGCGACCGGATCGTCCGCGCGCATCATGCCGTGGTAGCGCAGCAGCACGGCGCCGAGCAGCAGCTTCTCGGCGACGGCACCGGTGAGCCCCGACTGGACGGGCCGCACCGGCACGTCGAAGGGGACCGTGACCGGCGCGGCGCCGGGGCCGCCCGCGCCGCGCACCGCGGCGATCAGCGCCTCCACGGCCTGGGTGAACTCGGGGAACGTGGCCCAGCGCCGGAGGGCGGCGGCGTCCGCGTCGGTCATCGCGCCGGTCCACCCGATCGTGGTGTAGCGCGTGCCCGGCGCGTTGCGCGCGAACTCCACCTTGCCCCGGAGCTCCTCGGGGATCTGCTCAGGCCCGACGGGGATCTCCACGCGGGTGACGGCGTCCGGCCCCGCGCCCGCCGCCTGGGCGACGATCCGCGCGATCGCCCCGGTGAAGGCGCTGTCGCCGGGGAGCCGCTGGAGCTCTGCCGCCGCGGCGTCCGAGGGGCCCTGCCAGACCAGGGTCAGGGTCTGGGTGGCCAGGAAGTCGATCAGCGGTTCGAGCCTGGCGGGCAGGGTCGCGGCCGGGGTGCTCACCGGCTCGGTGACGTACCAGCTTTCGAACAGTTGCCGGATCTTCTCCCCGTCCTGGTCGCTCACCAGCTGGAGCAGGGCGGCGCGGTCCTGCCGCGTCATCACCCCGGCGAACAGCAGGCGGCCGTGGTCGTCGATCGCGACCCGGTTGCGCGTGTCCGGCGGCAGGTTCGCCGTGGAGTAGCCATGGCCGAGCTGCTCCTCGCTCACCTGGACGAGGTCGACCGTCAGCGGGAAGTCGCCGAGCGCGGTCGCGGGGGGCGCCAGCGCCGTCCGCGCCACCAGGAAGCGCTTGCCGAGCTGGCGGTGGGCGAACGCGCCCGCGACCGGGTCGAAGAAGCACTCGGCCTGCACCTCGATGTTGCCGCTGAACAGCTCGACGATCTGGTAGACGACCTCGGGGTCGGGCAGGGCGGCGAGCTTGCGCGCGGCCACCGCACCGCCCACCGCACCGCCCACCGCGCCGCCCACCGCGCCGGTCGCGGGGTCGGGCTTCTCGCCGGGCCACCGCGCCTGGGCGTCGTCCGGCAGGCTGTCCCAGAACGTGCGCAGCGGGATCGTGACGCTGCGCACGCGCGTGTCGGCCTGGAGCTGGGCGCCGCCGGGGACGTCGGCGGGGAAGGGCGGCAGCCGGTGCCACACGATGTCCGCTCCGGTCACGGTGGCGTTCGGCAGGGGCGAGCGGTAGGTCAGGTCCCGCTGGGTGACGCTGTTGATCGGGGAGACGGTGCCGTCGGTCTGGGCGATCAGCAGCAGCCGGTGCTCGTAGTAGAACGGCAGCGCCCGCCACTGGAGGGCGAGGACGCCCCGCGAGAAGTCGCCGACGCGCTCGGGCAGGTCGAGGCCGCGCAGCTCGTCCCGGTCGGCCGCGGCGTCCAGGACGAGGTGGTCGGGCCGGTCCGGCAGGTGGCTCGGGATCGCCGGGTACTCGTCCTCGACGAGGCGCACGGGCAGCTCGTGCTGGTGGTCGTGGGCGAAGCCGAGCACCCAGTCGTACCAGTCGGTGTAGCCGAAGCGGCGCAGCAGCGTGAAGGCGAGCCGGCGGAAGGCGAGCTGGCGGGCGAGCGTCTGGTTGCGCTCGGCCAGGGCCTCCTCGTGGTGCCGGGCGACGATCACCTCCCAGATCGCGCCCGGCGCGGGCGGCCGCGCCGGGGTGGCCGCCTCGTCGAGCCGCCGCGAGCCGAGGATGAGCGGGGCGTCCACGGCCTGCGTGCGCTCGATCACCACGTCGAGGCCCCCGGCGGCGGGGTCCACCTTCACGGCCGGGGCGCCGGCCTCGGCGGCGGCGCGGCCCGGGAACAGCGTCGGCGAGCGGCGCAGGCTCTGCCACAGCAGGTCGTAGCGGCCGTAGGGCTGGAAGTAGTACCGCAGTGTGTGGGCCCAGCGGTCGTCGAGCAGGTGGGTGTAGGTCAGGCGGCCGGCGTCGTCGGGCGTGGCGACCGTCGGCGATCCCGCGCGGGGGTAGGCCGTGGCGGCCCAGGGGCCGGTGCCCGTCGCGCCCAGCCCGTCCGGCCCGGCGGACACCGCGCCGCTCGCGTCGAAGAAGCGCACCGTCCAGGCCAGCACGTCGGGCAGCACCTTGGCGATCTCGGATTCCCCGGTGGGCAGCGTGACCCTGCCGGTGTCGGGCACCTTGGGGTCGTTGCTGTTCAGCGTCTCCAGGTAGTACTTGAGCCGCAGCCACTGGACGTGCTCGGGCACGGTGTCGTCGGGGGCGGCGAACAGCGCGGCGAGCGCGCCGGTCGCGACCGTGAAGTGGTGGGTGCGCTCGTCGGTCGGGCCGAAGTCCTCGGTCCGCACCGTCCCGGCCAGGTTCTCGGCGGCCTGGAGGTCGGCCGGGGCGAGGGCGGGGCGCAGCAGCCTCATCTGGTCGGCGCTGAGCATGGTGCGGGCGGTGAGCAGCTTGCGGATCTGGTCGTAGGTCAGCAGCGCCGCGATCGCCGGGTCGAAGGGCCCCGGGTCCCCGGTCAGCCGCACCGAGGGGCGCACCTCGACCGTCGCCGGGAGCGCCGCGCCGCGCAGCAGCAGCGCCGCCGCGCCGTCGAGCGGCAGCCTGAGCGCGCGGGTGATCGGGGCGGGCTGCGGTTCGAGCTCGCTCTGGCCGCTGCCGCCGTCGGGCCGCTCGACCAGGCTGCACGGCGCGGTGAGCGTGAAGCGCACCTCGACGTCGGCGTTCGAGCGTCCGGTGATCGTGACGGCGCGGTAGCGGAGCCGCTGCCGGACGGTGGGCCGCAGGCTGAGCTGCACCAGCGCCAGCAGGTCGTCGCCCTCGGCCGCCCGCTCGCCGAGCCGGACGCTGCGCCCCGGCTGGAACAGCAGCTCGACGTGGAGGTGGCGGCGGAAGGCGGCGAAGGCCGCCGCGTCGGGGTCGGCGGCCCCGCCGGTCCCGAGCAGCGCGAACAGCTTCTGGAGCAGCTCCAGCAGCTTCGGGCCGCGCAGGGCGCCCGTGCCGGGGTCGTGGAGGCTGAAGGTCACCGCCAGGCCGAGGCGCTGGAGCACGCCCCAGCCGTAGCGGTCGGCGCCGGGCGGGCAGCTCGCCAGGAAGGCGGCCAGGTCGTTCGGCAGCGTCGGCGGGCTGACCTGGATCGCGGCGGCGTAACCGTCGGAGATCCGGCCCTGCGGGTCGGTGACGCTGCCGGGACGCAGCGCGCGCAGCCGCTCCACCAGCCGTTCGAGCAGCGGGTGCAGCGCCGCCTTCCGCCGCCCGCCGGGCTGGGTGACGCCCTCCCACGCGGGCCACTCCAGGTAGGAGTCCTGCCAGGAGTACCAGGGGCCGCGCTCGTCCCGGACGCCCTGGACGGTGGGATCGGGACGGCGGCGGCGCTGGATCGCGCCCGGATACCACGCCTCCCACTGGCTGGTGTTCAGCGTGTCGCCGGGCACGAGCGGCAGGTCGTCGGCCGGGAGCATCTGGACTTCCTGCCGGAGCCGCAGCTCCTCGGCGAGCCGGGCGGCGCTGGCGAAGGTGTCGGTGGTGGCCGCGTCGATGTTCAGCTCGTACAGCCGGTAGCCCGCGTTCAGTTCGAGCGGGAAGCCCGCGTCGCCGCTCGGGCCCTGGTTCCAGCGGAAGCGGATCGCCCGGATCCCCAGGGGATGCGGCCGGAACCCGACGATCGCGCCGATCGCGCCGGTGAAGACGAACGGGGCCGGTCCGGCCGCGTCCGCGCCGGGCCCGCCGGTGGTCGCGAGCGGCATCGGGGTGTGGGCGAGGCCGGGCTCGGCCCGCTCGTCCTCGGGCCGCACCACGGCGAACGAGGTCGGCCGCGGCAGCCACTCCAGCTCGGCCGGGCGGCGCTCCTCGCGCGGGGCGCCCGTGTGCTCGATCCGGTCGGTCGGCGCGGGGGAGGCGGGCGGCGCGGCCACCGCCTCGGCGGCGAGCAGGAGCTGCACCGGTGCCAGCGCCGAGGGCACGTCGCGGTCGGAGACCGTCTGGAAGAACACCCGCCACGCCTCGGGGCGCCACGCGCCGTCCGGCAGCACGCCCCGCTCGCGCAGGGTGGCGACCGGGATCACCGCCGCGCGCGCCCCGGGCGGCCCGAAGACGTGGTCGAGGTCGACCTTGATGTCGGTGGGCAGCGGGCGGGCGTTGGAGGTCGGCAGGCCGGTGGTGCGCCCGCGCTGGGTCGTGCTGTCCAGGCCGTAGGAGCCGATCGGCACGGTGCTCTCGCGGCGGAAGACCAGCCGGTACGTGCGGACCGGCACCGGCGGCCCGTTCTGGACGGCGGGCTCGCTCCACTCGACGTAGACCTGGCGGGGCGGCAGCACCTGGGGGGCCGCCGCGCTCCCCGCCGGTTCCAGGTCGGTCGGGGCGATGCTGTAGCTCACCGTGAGGTCGCCGTCCACCGGCACCGCCGGCGGCGTGTTCGGGTAGCGCGTCGCGATGAGGGTCAGCGGGCGCCCGGAGCCGCCCGCGAAGTCGACCGGGGTGATCGTGTAGACGTAGCCGCGTCCCTCGCGGGGCAGCGCGGCGCGGTCCTCCGCCGTGTCGGGGAAGTGGTCGACGACCTGGAAGCGCGGCTGGAGCAGCGAGAGCGTGTCGGTCGGCGTGGCGGCGCCCGCCGCCTCGTCCGGCCCCGCGACACCGGGGACGTCGGTCGTGTGCCGGTGCAGCACCTTCACCGGCTTGACCGTGGTGGTGCGCTCGGCCTCGCCGCCGTCGAGGGCACGCCTGCGCACGAGGTAGTGGGCGAGGTGGTGGTCGGGGTCGTTCTGCGCGCGGGTCATCCCCGGCGCGGCCGGACGCCGCCAGCCCAGCTCCCAGGACAGGGCGATCGTGCTCGCGTCGCTGTACTGGCGCACCTGCTCGAACTCGGGCGGGAACAGGCTGAACTGGGCCTGGGCGACGTTGAAGGCGCGGACGCCCTCGCTGTTCGGGCCGACGTCGGTCGCCTCGGGCCGCTCGCGCTGGCTGATCGTCGGCTGGGCGTCCGGCCCGGTCGCGACCTGGTCGAGCCAGGAGGGGCGGCGGCCGTCGGCGGACCTCACCGCGAACACCAGCCCCATCCTGAAGGCCGCCGAACCGGCGGCGATCTTGTCGCGCTCGGCCTGGCTGCTCTCGGCGTGGAAGGCGCGCAGGTCGGAGATGATGTCGTGGATGATCACGCCGCGCATCTGGTGGGCCTGCTGGTCGGCCTGGGCCGTGCCGACCGTGCCGGGGTCGCCGTCGTCCTGCGCGGTGCCGTTCGGAGCGTAGATCGTCGTGCCCGTGCTGAAGGCCGACTCCAGCAGTTGCTCGTAGAGTTCCTGGGTGTCGTGCTTGAGGAAGGGCGAGCCGCTGAACTGCTCGAACGCCCCGCGCACGGCCGCCTCGAACGAGCTGTCGGAGGGGGTGCGCACCCTCGGGTCGCTGACCGGCGGCCGGTAGCCGGGCAGCGCGCCGGGGTCGCCGACCGGATGGCCGACCGCGGTGTCCCCGCTGCCGGTGTAGCGCTGCTTGAAGGCGTTGGCGACGTGCTGCGCCAGGCTGAGCCCGTCCCCCAGCGGATCGGGGGCGCCCGGTTCGCCCGTGGCCGGGTTCACGACGCGCCGCTCGGTGGAGCCGGCGTACAGGCGCGCGGCCCAGTCCACCGCCCAGCTGATCGGCTGGCCGGCGGTGACCGCGCCGCTCACGTCCACGAACTGCGGGGTGGGCAGGGGCTCGTAGTGCAGGAGCGTGTAGGTCTCGCCCGCCGCCGGCCTCGGCACGCGCAGCGCGAAGTCCTTCGTCGGCACGGTGTTCTGGGCCGGGGGCGGCGGCAGGAAGCCCGGCTCGGGCTCGGCCACCGGGAAGCCCTCCTCGTCGAGGACGAGCCGTCCCTGCGCGTCCCGGTGCAGCCGCTCGCCCTGCGGCAGCAGCGCGAAGTAGGTCTTGTGCTCGGTGTCCCAGGCCGGTGCGTCCCGAAGTACGAAGACGACGTAGCCGGGCACGTGGAACACATCGGCTTCGGCGGAGGGCGCCATGCCGAGCAGCGGCGCGAGCGCGCGCGGCGGCAGGACGTGCTGGGGCGTGGGCAGCATGCGCGCGATGTCCGGCGCGGCGCCCAGGGCGCCCTCGGTGCCCGGCACCGGATCGACCTCGGTGGCCTCCAGCCCCAGCGACAGGAACTGCTTGGTCCGGTCGAGGGCCGCCTGGACGTTGTCCTCCTGGAAGGCGACCTTGACGTTGGCCTGGAGGCTGTGGCCGCAGCAGGAGATCCCGACGGTGCCGTGGCCGCGTACGCCGGGGATGCTCAGCCCCTTGACCCCGATCTCCAGCCCGGCGCTGAAGCTGATCTCCAGGCTGAAGCGGAACGTGAGCCTGATCGTGGTGAAGACCAGCGGGATCTTGATCCAGAACTCGATCGCGAAGGTGACCTGCACCTCCAGCCCGATCGCGCCGTAGACGGCCGATTCGCCCGTGGGGTCGCGGAAGTCGATCACACCGATGTAGCGCGCCCCGAACGCGACCCGCGCGGTGGCGCTGATCCGCATGCCGACCAGCCCGAGGTCGACACCGGCGCTCAGTTCGAGCCGGCCGCGGGCGAGGAAGCTCGTGCCGAGCACCATCTCCGTGGTCGAGACGCGGAAGATGAACCCGCCCTCGATCTCCACCGCCAGCGGGCCGAGCTTTGTGTGCCAGCGCAGCATGTTGGGCCAGCCCAGCTCGTAGTGGAACAGGCCCGGCTCGATCAGCAGCGTCGCCGAGAAGCGGCTGTTGCCGATCGCGTCGCGGACGAAGTCGGGCAGCGGCGGGTGCTTGCCCGGCTTGCCGCCCTCGGGCTTGGAGATGTGCGCGAGGAAGCGCTTCTGGCGTGGCGAGAGCAGCACGAAGCCGCTCAGGATCGGGTTCTCGCGGGCGCCGTCGACATTGTTGACGTAGTCGGCGTAGTTGGTGTTGAACCAGCCGCGCACCGCCATGAAGAACGTCAGGTCGCTGCGGAACGCGATGATCGCGTCGACCAGGAAGATGCAGGCGAGGTCGGCCTCGGCGGCGGCCTCGTAGCGCAGCGGCGAGGCCGAGGCGGAGGTCTGCGAGATCATCGCGCGCAGCACGATCGTCCAGCGCGGGTCCTGGCCGGCCTCCTCCAGGTCCACCGCCCAGCGGTCGCGCTTGGACAGGTCGCCCTGGGTGCGCGAGAGCCCCTCCAGCGTCTTGAGGAGCTTCTTGACGTCGTGCTCGGCGTCGGCGGCCTTGATGGAGGCGATCGTGAAGCGGTAGCCGAAGCCCATCCCGATCTCGCGCAGGTAGATCTGGATGACCGGGATCATGAAGCTGACCTGGCGGATCTCCAGGTACAGGAACCAGGCCCGCAGCCAGGGCGAGCCCGCGCCGCGCCGCACGCGCAGGAAGCCGAAGCTGGCCGCGAGGGTGGGCAGGCCGTGGATCTCGACCAGGCCCTCGCCGATCAGCCCGGTCTGGTCGGGCTCGTCGACGAAGTCGACGGCGCCGTGGAGCCGGAACGCCGAGCCGATGGCCAGGTTCACCGCCAGGCGCGTGAAGTGGATGCGCGGCACGAACTCGCCCGGCGCGGGCAGGCCGATGAACAGCTCGTGGTAGTCGGGACGCGAGTCCGGGGTGTCGCCGGGGCCCTGCGCGAACTTGAGCTGGCCGGTCACCTGCATGGCGCCGTCGCCGTCGAAGAACTCGCACTGCGGGACGAAGCCGATCGCGCGCAGCTCCATCTCGAAGCAGCCGAGGAAGTTGAACGACTTGGGCTTGGGCAGCTCGATCAGGAACTTGACGTGCTTGCCGATCACCCGGGCGTCGCCGGTGAGCGGGCACTGGACGAGGTCGATGCGGGTCCTGCCGAGCAGCGCCAGCGGCCCGTCGGCGTCGTCGCCGGGCGCGAGGACGAACTGGGCCGAGCCGGTGACGGTGAAGTACAGGTGGAAGGCGCCGTCGTCGACGAACCGCAGGCCGAGGGCGTCCACCGAGAACTGGAAGCGCGTGCCCTTGCAGTCGAGCAGCTTGACGCCGCGCAGGTTCGCGGCGCCCTGCACGAGCGTCAGGTTGCCGCCGTCGCGCTGGGCGAACTGCAGCGCGATGTCGGCCGTCGCGTCGCCCACGAGGTCGGGCGGCAGCGGGCCCGAGCCCGCGATCGTGAAGTCGGCGATGCGGTTCTCGCGGATCGTGAAGCCGCTGTCGGTGAAGCGGAAGCGGGTGCGCAGCCCGTTGAGCCGGGCCGGGCGGTCGGTGACGGTCGCGGCGAGGTTGACGCCCTTGGGCGTGAGGGCGAAGTCCCGCACGCTGAAGGTGATCGGCTCCTCGCTGGCCCGCGTGAAGTCCAGTTCCAGCACGGCGCCCTCGGGCTGCTGGATCTGGTAGTGGTAGTCCTTCGTCGCGATCGTGAAGTAGTGGAAGGTCCTGTCCTCCAGCGGCCTGCCCTTGAACCGCCAGCGCATCCCGAACAGGTCGGGGAACTCGCGCTCGGCCTCCGGGGAGCGCAGCTCGATCCCCTGGTCGTGGTCGACCTTCAGGGCGAAGGTGCTGAGGCTGAAGGTCAGGCGGCACAGCAGGTCGAAGCTGAGGCTGAGGACGCGCAGCCGCATCCCGATGTCGAAACCGACCTCGCCCTGCGGCAGCGTGATCGGCAGCCCGTCGAGCGGCGTGCGGAGGTAGAGCTGGAGGAACTGGGAGTCCGCGCCCTGGCCCTGCTTGAGGAAGGGCAGCGTGAACGCGCCGCCCCCCGCGTCGAGGTTGACGCTCAGCGTGGCGGTCCAGCCGTCGTGGAGGTCGGCCGGGTCGAAGACGACGGGCTTGCAGAGCGCGGCGGGGTCGTTCAGGTCGAGCGGGGGGATCGGGGTGGTGAGCTGGCGGAAGAAGCCGGGCAGCTTGGGCGCGCCGAGCGCGACGTCCAGCAGGACGAGGCTGCGCGGGCCGTCCGCCGGCTTGAGCGTGACGGCGAACAGCGGCTTGCCGGGAGGCTGCGGCGGTTCGTCGTTGTGCAGCTCGCGGTCGCCGTCGCGGCCCCAGGCGAACGTGCTACCCGCCGTCACCGGATCGGTGCCCGGCAGCGTGACGACGAACGCGGCGCGGCCGAGCCCCGCGCCCTGGCGCATCAGCAGCAGCGAGAAGCGGCTGTTCGCCGGCAGGTTCACGCTGAGCCCGGGGAGCGCGAACGCGGCGCCGGGCGCGGCCGCCTGCCAGTCGAGCCGCACCTCCTCGATCCCGGCGCCGACGATCATGCGCAGCGTGACCTGCTGCTCGCCCGCCGGGCTGCGGTCGCCCAGGTTCGGGACGAACCGGCCGAGCAGCCGGTTGAGCGCGCCCTCCTTCCATTGCAGGACCAGGCACGCCTTGCCGCCCGACTGGTGGAAGCCGACCGCGGCGCCGTCGATCACGACCCCGGTGTCGCCGATCATCACCGGGTAGGGGAGCTGGGCGCTGAACGGCGTGTCGGAGACGATGCCGTCCTTGCTGGCGCTCCCGCTGAGCTTCGGCACCGCGAGCTCGACGAACGGGCGTCCGGGGTCGGGCTCGTAGCGGGCGTCGCCGCCGCCGCTCACCTTGCGCATGGCGCGCAGCAGCTTCGGGCCGAACCGCAGCGCCACGGGAGCGTCGGACACGCGCAGCACCGTGTGCGGGACGAAATCGATCTCCAGGCCCAGCCCCTGGGGATCGTCGGTTCCGCCGCTGTCGCGCTTCAGCACCACGCTCACCGCGTCCAGCCCGGGCAGCGGCAGGACGAGATCCTCCTCCAGGAGCAGGCGGCTCACCAGATTGACCTTGTCGGGCTGGACCGTCGTCTGCGGCGGCTCGATCCAGATGTGCGCGAGGACCGCGGGGTCGGCCGGCCTGGGCAGGAAGGGCGGCCACTTCTCGCCGAGGTAGTCCTTCAGGGACACGAATATCGTCATACCGAGCAAGCCCCCCACGGCGTTTTCGAGTCGACGTCTGAGAAGAGGTCGTACGTCTCCTGCTCCTTGTCAGAGAGCTTCTTCTCCGCGGTGGGCAGGGCCACGGGGGTGACGCTGGACGGGAGGGTGACACCGCTGCCCGGCGTGCCCCAGGAGGTGTTCCAGACGTTGAGCGCCTTGTTGATGTCGATGATCTTCTGCTGGTCGGCCGGGTCGAGGCGGAAGGCGTCGCTCCAGAGCTTCACCCGGTACTGCCGCACCAGCGCCGTGTCCTTCTCGTCGTCCTCGTCGAGGAAGGCCACCGAGTGCTCGATGTCGGTGTAGAGACTCCGCCGGGCGAAATTGGCCGACCCGATGATCGCCCAGTGGTCGTCCACGATGGTGGTCTTCGAGTGGACCACCACGTTGCGGGAGAACATCGCCACCTGGGCGCGCTGCGGGGGAGTCAGCCCCTTCAGCAGCCCCTGGGTCAGCGCGACCAACGTGTACGGCGGATACTTCGGATCGGCCGGGTCGCGGAGCCCGGTGACGAGGAGCACCTTGAGTTCGGGCTTGGTCGTGACGCCTTCCCGCAGTGCCTTCATCAGCTCGATCGACCAGAATTGCTGGTCCTCGATGTAGATGTAGCGCTCGGCGGCCTTGATCGCGTTGATCCAGGCGGTGCGTATCTCGAACAGGCCGGCCGGGGCGAACGAGATCTTGTCGTTCTCGGGCAACCGGTTGGTGCTCGTGTAGTTGAACTGGGGCAGGGTGCGCAGCGACTGGACGCGATGTTTGGCCACCGTCGTGGTCGACAGGGGGCGCGGGCCCAGGGCGGGGGAGCCGGGCGTGTGACTGGCGATGTTCGTGAAGCCCATGCGCAGCGTCCGCACGTTGCGGCCCCTGACCTCGTTCCACATGTCGCGGAAGAAGTCGTGCATCGCCTGCACCACCGGGCCCTCGACCTTCGCCTGCACGTCGTGCCACTGCCCGGCGGGGTGCGGCTGGGAGCCGTGGCGGTCGCCCGCGAAGTCGAGCCCGCCGGTATAGCCGACGGCGCTGTCGCCCTTACCGACGATCACCAGCTTGGTATGCGCGGCGCCCGCGGAGTGGGTCAGGATGTTCACCCAGGCCTTCTCGGCGAGCGCGGGTTCGGTGCGCAACTCCAGGATGGACGCCAAGGTGGCGAGGTTGACATCGCGGATCGAGCCCAGCCCGTTCTGCACCGCCTTGGTCTGGACGAAATTGTCGGCCATCACGGCGAACGAGGCCCAGCCCAGTACCCGGACATCGACTCCGGCCTTCGCCTTCTTCTTGAGCAGGTCGATCAGCGTGGCCGCGGCCCCCGGCCCGTCGAGTGAGAACGGTTTCTCCAGGTCGACCGTCGGCAGGTACGTGCCGGACGAACCGGGCGCGGGGAGGATCTTGCCGCCCATCAGGTGCAGGTGCCAGCCGGCGATGTAGATGAACTGGTTGGCGTTCTCGCTCGGCATCCCCGTGCCCACGCCGGCGAACTGCGTCTTGAGCTCGTCGAAGTAGGTGGTGCCGTCGATCAGCGGGGTGATCTGGCAGCCGGAGAAGGTCGCCGGCATCGGCTCCGATGGGGGCACGGTGTCGTCGGGCTGGACGAAGTACTTCTTTATCAGAGCGTCGATATCGGCCAACAGTCGGCCCCCGTAAGGTAAATATACCTAAATGACGGAATTCAGCGTTCCGCTTGGTGGAACAGCGGGCGAGCGCCGGTTGTGAACGACGATCGGGCTCAGGAGTGAATGGCTCGTCATTGAAGAGTGTGGCATAGCGATGCTCTCACCGGGAAGGCCGCGCCGACAACTGCGAGGCCCAATCCGGTCAGCGCGGCTTCCGGTGCTGGGCCGCCGTGATTTTCTGACCGGCGGCGGGCTCCGGCGGTTGCCGGTTTCGCGGATCCGCCGAGCTCTGTTGATCATCGGGGACGCCTCGGATGTCGCCGGTTGATGATCTACTTTTTACTTTCTTGGGCTAGTTAGTGATGATTTATCCTGTTTGGTGTTCTTGGGGGGAGCGTCAACACCCCGGGCTTTTGGGGTTTCGCCTCGCTCAGGGCCGGGGGAGTCAGGCATCGTCATTCTCCTCCGAAACCTCGGGACACGGAGGTGTAGATCGCACCCGCCGAAGTGGCATGGGGGCTCGTCGCCGTGGCCCGACGACGAACACCAGCGCGGCCGAGCCCAGGCGGTCGCGGGCGAGCGATGTGGCGCCGTGCGCCGGGTGATCGTCGACTCGCACGGGTCCCTTCACCGGTGATCGCGGCCGAATGCCGATGGTCGCGCGTTCGTTGAATTCCGCTTCCGCCATCGAACGCTCTGGTCTCGGCCCGGTGGGCGTCCCGGCGCGGGGCGGGCCTACTGTTGTCGTGTGCGGAATCTTGTGGCCGGGCTGCTGGACGTGTGCGGCGTCCTCGTCTTCGTCGCCATCGGACGCGCCTCCCACGAGGAGGCCGGGAGCGTGGCGGGGTTCGCCGGTACCGCGTGGCCGTTCCTGGTGGGGCTCGCGGCGGGGTGGGGGATCGTCCGCGCCTGGCGGCGGCCGGGCGGGCTGGCGCCCGTCGGCGTCGGGGTGTGGATGACGACGGTCGTGGTGGGCATGGTGCTGCGGGTGGTGTCCGGGCAGGGGACGGCGTTCGCGTTCGTCCTGGTCGCGCTGGCCTTCCTCGCGCTGGTGCTGCTCGGCTGGCGGGCCGTGGGCACCCGGCTCGCACCGCAACGGACGTGACGCCCCCCTGAGAGGTCGAGGATGCCGTCTCCTGCCCGCTCGCTGATCCGGCTGGGGGCCCGGTTGGGCTCCACCGCCCAGAACGCCCTGGAGGTCGCCCGGTTCGGCGGGCTCGACACCGACGAGGACGCCTCGCCCAGCGAGGTCGTGACCGAGCAGCGGGTGTACCGGCTGCGGCACTACTTCCCCGAGTCGGCCGCCGGGCCCGTCGTGCTGCTCGTGCCGCCGCTGATGATCACCGCGGAGGTCTACGACATCTCCTCGCGGGTCAGCGCGGTCGCGGTGCTGCGGCGGCTCGGCACCGACCCCTGGGTGGTGGACTTCGGCGCGCCCGAGCGCGAGCCCGGCGGGCTGGAGCGGACGATCACCGACCACGTCCTCGCGATCAGCGACGCGGTCGACCGGATCCGCGCGATCACCGGACGGGACGTCCACCTCGCCGGATACTCCCAGGGCGGCATGTTCGTCTACCAGGCCGCCGCGTACCGGCGCGGGGAGGGCATCGGGTCGGTCGTGACGTTCGGCAGCCCCGCCGACACCAGCGTGGGCCTGCCGTTCGGGCTGCCGGGCTGGATCGCGACCGAGGGCGCCGGGCGGATCCCCGACCGGCTCCTCGGCGCGTTCGCGGTGCCCGGGTGGGTGACCCGGATCGGGTTCCAGATGCTCAGCCCGGTGAAGTCGGTGCGGTCGCGGGTCGAGTTCGTCCTGCAACTGCACGACCGGGAGCGGCTCGCCCAGCGCGAGCGGCAGCGGCGCTTCCTCGAACGGGAGGGCTGGGTGTCGTGGCCGGGTCCGGCGCTCGCGGAGTTCGTCCGGCAGTTCGTCCAGCACAACCGGATGCTCACGGGCGGGTTCGTGATCGGCGACCGGCTCGTGACGCTCGCCGACATCACCTGCCCGGTGCTCGCGTTCGTCGGCGAGGTGGACGAGATCGCGGCGCCGCCGATGGTCCGGGGCATCCGGCGGGCCGCGCCGCGCGCGCCGGTGTACGAGGCGTCGCTGCGCGCCGGGCACTTCGGGCTGGTCGTCGGGAGCCTCGCGGTCGGCCGGACGTGGCCCGCCGTCGCCGCCTGGGCGCGCTGGCGGGAGGGCGAGGGCGACCTCCCCGAGATCGTCCGGCCCGTCACCGGCGACGAGGAGGCCCCGCCCGCGGGCCTGCCCGGGGGGCCGGCGGGCTACGGCCTCCAGCTCGCGATGGGCGTCGGGACAGGCGCCGCCCGGTCGGTGGCCGGGGCGGCGGCGCGGGCGGTGCGCGGCACCCGCCGGTTCGCGGACGAGGCGGCGCGGAACATGCCCCGGCTCGCGAGGCTGGAGCGCATCCACGCCGACACCCGCATGTCCCTCGGCCTCCTGCTGGACGAGCAGGCCGAGCGCATGCCCGGCGAGGTGTTCTTCCTGTACCGGGGGCGCGCCCACCGGCACGAGGCGGCCAGGTCCCGCATCGACGCGGTCGTCCGCGGGCTGATCCACATCGGTGTCCGGCCCGGCGAGGCCGTCGGGGTGCTGATGGGCACCCGCCCGACCGCGCTCGCGCTGGTCGCCGCGCTCAGCAGGCTCGGCGCGGTCGCGGTGCTGCTGCGTCCGGGCGGCGACCCGGCGGCGGAGGCGCGGCTCGCCGGGGTCGCCCGGGTGATCGCCGACCCCGAGCACGCCGCGGAGGCCGCGCGCCTGGAGGGCGTCCAGGCGCATCTGCTGGGCGGGCGCGGCTCCGAGGGGCGCGCGGAGTGCGGCCTGCCCGACATGGAGCTGATCGACCCCGGCGAGGTCGAGGTGCCGGGGTGGTACCGGCCCAATCCGGGGTGCGCGGGTGACCTCGCGTTCGTGGTGTTCGGCGGCGAGGGCGACACGCTGCGCGCGAACCGGATCACCAACCGGCGGTGGGCGCTGTCGGCGTTCGGGACCGCCTCCTCCGCCGCGCTGTCCCCGGCGGACACGGTGTTCAGCATCACCCCGATCCAGCATCCGTCCGCGCTGCTGATGAGCCTCGGCGGCGCGGTCGCGGGCGGCGCCCGGCTCGCGCTCGCGAGCGCCTACGACCCCGAGACGTTCTGGGACGAGGCGCGCCGCTACGGGGTGACCGTCGCGTCCTACACCTGGACGCTGCTGGGCGACCTCGTGAACGCGCCCCCGCACCCGGGGGAGCGGCACCACGCCGTCCGGCTGTTCATCGGGTCGGGCATGCCGCGCGGGCTGTGGCGGCGGGTGGAGGAGCGGTTCGCCCCGGCGCGGGTCCTGGAGTTCTACGCCGCCACCGAGGGCGAGACGATCCTGGTGAACCTCAGCGGGCGCAAGCCGGGCTCGGTGGGCCGCCCGATGCCGGGCGGCGGCGCCGTCCGGCTGGCCCGCTACGACCTGGAGCGCGGCCGCCTCGCCGAGGGCCCGGACGGGTTCGCGGTCGAGTGCGGGCCCGGCGAGACCGGGATGCTGCTGGCGCGCGTCCGGCTGTCGGCGCTGGGCGCTGCGCGCGGCGTCCTGCGCGGCGTGTTCGCGCCCGACGACGCCTGGACCGCCACCGGCGACCTGTTCCGCCGCGACGCCGACGGCGACTTCTGGCTCGCCGGACGCGACGCCGAACTGATCCGCACGGCGGACGGCATCGTCCCGCCCGGCCCGGTCAGGGACGCGCTCGGCGACCTGCCCGCCATCGACGCGGTCGCGGTCTACGGCGTCCCGGACGGCGGGGTCGAGCTGGTCGCGGCCGCCGTGACGCTGCGCGAGGGCGCCGAGCTGAAGGCGACCGACCTGGCGGAGGCGCTGCTGCGGGTGGAGCCGGCGGCGCGGCCCGCGATCGTCCGCGTGGTGGAGGAGATCCCCGTCACCGCCGAGGGAAGGCCGCGCACGGCGCCGCTCCGCGATCAGGGCGTTCCCGCGGGCGGGGACGGCCGCACCTTCGTCCGGGAGCGGGGCGGCGCGTACCGTCCGCCGACCGGTGATCTTCGACCGGGGGGCACCCGGTAAATTAGGACTTACTCAGCGACGCCGCCCCCCGGAGGGTCCATGACGAGCGTGCTCGCGCCGCCGCCGGAGGGCAGCGGCCTGAAGGCGGTCCCCGGCGTGCCGGGCATCCCCTACATCGGCAACACGTTCCAGGTGATGCGCCGCCCCTTCCACCACGCGCGCCGCCGGTACGAGGAGTTCGGGCCCGTCGCGTGGGGGTGGCTGCTCGGCCAGCGGACGGTCACGGTGCAGGGCCCGGAGGCCGCCGAGGTCGTGCTGGTCAACCGGGACAAGGCGTTCGCGAACGGCCCCGCCTGGAGCTACTTCATCGGCCCGTTCTTCGCGCGCGGCATGATGCTGCTGGACTTCGAGGAGCACCTGCACCACCGCCGGATCATGCAGCAGGCGTTCACCCCGGAGCGGCTCCGCAGCTATATGGACGTGATGGCCCCCGGCATCGCCCGGGGCGTGGACGCCTGGGAGCCCGACCCCGCGTTCAAGGTCTACGACCACGTCAAGCGCCTCACCCTCGACCTCGCGGTGGACACCTTCATGGGCGTCGAACTGGACCCGGCCGAGCGCGCGCGGGTCAACGGCGCGTTCATCGCCGCCGTCCGGGCCGGGACGGCCTACGTGCGCTTCCCCGTCCCGGGGCTGCGCTGGCACCGGGGCCTCCAGGCCCGCCGTGTGCTGGAGGATTTCTTCCGCCGCCACCTGCCCGCCAAGCGCCGCGACGGCGGCGACGACCTGTTCGCCGCGCTGTGCGCCGCCGAGACCGACGACGGCCACCGGTTCACCGACGACGACGTCGTGAACCACATGATCTTCGTGCTGATGGCGGCGCACGACACCACCACGATCACGCTGTCGACGATGGCCTACCACCTGGCGAAGTTCCCGGAGTGGCAGGAGCGCCTGCGCGAGGAGTCGTTCGCCCTCGGCACGTCCCGTCCCGGTCACGGGGATCTGGACGCGCTGACCGGCATCGACATGGTCATGCGGGAGTCGCTGCGGATGGTGGCGCCCGTCCCGGCGCTGCCGCGCAGGGTCGTCAAGGACACCTCGATCCTCGGCTTCCACATCCCGGCGGGCACGACCGTGGTCGTGCCGATGCTGACCAACCACCACATGGCCGACTGGTGGCCCGACCCCGAGCGGTTCGACCCCGAGCGGTTCGCGCCCGACCGGCGGGAGGACCGGATCCACAAGTACGCCTGGTCGCCGTTCGGCGGCGGCGCGCACAAGTGCATCGGCCTGTACTTCGCGGGCATGCAGGTCAAGACGATCCTGCACCAGGTTCTGCTGCGCTACCGCTGGAGCGTGCCAGGCCGCTACGAATGGCCGCTGGACACCTCGTCGCTGCCCTCGCCGAGGGACGGCCTGCCCGTCCGGCTGCACCGGCTGGAAGACCGCTGACTCAAAGCCGCTCGACGATGTGCTCGGCGATCGCCAGCGAGGACGTCGCCGCCGGGGACGGGGCGTTGCGGATCGTCGTGACCGGGCCGCGGCGGCCGATGCGGAAGTCGTCGACCAGGGAGCCGTCGGCGTCCACGGCCTGCGCGCGGACCCCGGCGGGAGCGGGGACCACGTCCTCCACCGCCAGCTCAGGGACGAACGCCCGCGCCTCCGCCACGAACGCGCGCCGCACCGCCGACCCGTACATCTCCCGGACGCCGGTGCGCCAGTGCGCGCGGGCCAGGCGGCGGAAACCCGGCCAGCGGAGCGTCTCCCACACGTCCGCCGGGCGGACGTCGCGGCGCCGGTACCCCTCCCGGGCCAGCGCCAGGACGGCGTTCGGGCCCACGTCCACGCCGCCGTCCACGCGGCGTGTGAAGTGCACGCCGAGGAACGGGTAGCGGGGGTCGGGCACCGGGTAGATGAGGCCGCGGACCAGGTCCGTCCTGGACGGGACGAGCCGGAGGTACTCGCCGCGGAACGGGATGATCGCGGGCGCGGGGGAGTCGCCCGCCAGCCGCGCCACCCGGTCGGACTGGAGCCCGGCGCAGACCACCAGCCGGTCGACGACCAGGTCGCCGGCGCGGGAGAGGACCCTGACCCGCTCGCCCGCGGGGCGGAGCCGGACGACCTCGAAGCCGAGCCTGATCTCGCCGCCGCCCTTGCGCACGTCGTCGGCGAACGCGCGGGCGACGGCGGTGAAGTCGACGATCGCCGTGGTGGGGGAGTGCAGCGCGGCGACGCCCGCCGCGTGCGGCTCGACATCGCGCAGCCCGGCGCCGCTGAGCCTGCGCAGGCCCGGGACGCCGTTGGCCGTCGCGCGGCGCTCGATCTCCTCCAGCGCGGCCAGCTCGCGGGTGTCGCGGGCGACGACGACCTTGCCGCACTCCTCGTAGGGCAGGTCGCGGTCGGCGCAGTAGTCGCGGAGGAGCAGGGCCCCGCGCCGGCACAGCGTCGCCTTGAGCGACCCCGGCGCGTAGTACAGGCCCGCGTGCGCGACGCCGCTGTTGTGGCCGGTCTGGTGCGCGGCGACCCGGTCCTCCTTCTCCAGGACCGTCACCTTCACGTCCGGGCGCGTCTCGATGATCCGGCGCGCGACGGCGAGCCCGAGGATCCCCGCGCCCACCACGCCGACCGTCCGCGTCCCCGCCGCCGCTCCTGTCTCCGCCACACCCGCACCCTATGCGGGGCGGTGCGCGGAGGTCAGCTCCCGAGCCGCTTGCGGCCCTGGGCGCGCACCCGCCTGCGCTGGGACGGGTCGAGCATCATGTACGCGACGACCGGCAGCGCGACCACGCCCAGCACGATCAGCAGCGCGATCAGCGGGCCGAGGATCTTGAGGGCGATGAGCGAGACCACCACTCCGCCGATGACGTAGACGACTTTCTTTCCCATCCCTGCACCTCCGAGGGCTCTCAACGAGGAAACGGCCACCGCTCCGCGGTCGTTCCGCGTCCGGCCGTCAATCCACGATATATCTCGTATGCAAGCGGATGACAGCGCTGGGAGCAGGGGGTTCTCAGATACGGAGGGAGAGCTGGCCGCCGCCCAGGGTGCGCAGGACGTCCGCGTGGAGCTTGCCGTTGGTGCACACGACGCTGCCGCCGTCGCACCCCGGGACGCCGGACAGGTCGGTGAACATGCCGCCCGCCTCCTCCACGATGACCTGGAGCGCCGCGAGGTCCCACAGCGACACCTCGGGTTCGGCGGAGATGTCGGCCGAGCCCTCGGCGACCATCATGTGCGACCAGAAGTCGCCGAACGCGCGCGTCCGCCACACCTCGCGGGTCAGGTCGAGGAACCGGTCGAGGCGGCCCTGGTCCTCCCAGCCGCTCAGGCTGGAGAACGACAGCGACGCGTCCGACAGCTCGGTCACCGCCGAGACGTTCATGCGGGTGGCGCGGGTGAGGCTGCGGCCCGTCCAGGCGCCGCCGCCCCGGGCCGCCCACCAGCGCCGGTTCAGCGCGGGCGCCGACACGACCCCGACGACGATCTCGTCGTTCTCGCGCAGCGCGATCAGCGTCGCCCACACCGGGACGCCGCGGACGAAGTTCTTCGTGGCGTCGATCGGGTCGACGATCCAGCAGCGGTTGCCGTAGCCGGTGCTGCCGAACTCCTCGCCGACCACCGCGTCCCGGGGGCGGGCGCGCTTCAGCGTGCCGCGGATCTGCTCCTCGACGCTGCGGTCGGCGTCGCTGACCGGCGTCAGGTCGGGCTTGGTCTCGATCTCCAGATCGAGCGCCCGGAAGCGCTTGGTCGTGATGTCGTCGGCCCCGTCCGCCAGCACATGCGCGAGACGCAGGTCATCGGAATAGCCCGCCACGGCGTGCAACGCTACCCTGAGCGCGCCGCGCGCCGACACACGTACCCATGCGGTTCCGGCTTTTCGGTCGTCCCGGTGGGCGCGCCGCGACCGGTCCGGCGGGCGCCGGGATGGGAGCATGGGGCCATGGCGCACGACCTTCCCGGGTGGGTGGCCGAGCTGACCGACCCACGCCGGGCCCAGACGCTCGACGAGCTCGCCGACCGCCTCGTCCCCCTCGCCGAGCACGCCATCGACGTGTCCCGCCGGTTGCAGGCGCAGCTCAACGAGCTGAACGACCCGTTCAAACGGGAGGCCCTGTACGGGCGGGTGGAGCGGCTGAAGGCCCGCGCCGGGGAGGCCCTGGAGGAGATCACGGCGGAGATCGCCGCCTCCGGGGAGGAGCGCATGGAGCGGGTCTGGGCCGACTGGACCGAGCGCGCGGGCCCCGGCGACCGCGCCGAACGCGAGCGCGAGCTGCGGCGGCGCCTCGACCACGACATCGTGCCGGTGCTGTCCAAGCAGCAGCGGGACGTGGCCGAGCGGGTCGCGGCGCGCACCTCCGGGGCGCTGGAGGAGGCCACGCAGACGCTGCTGACCCGGGTCGAGGAGCTGGCCAAGGCGGTGACCGACCTGATCCACGAGGTGCTGCCGCTGGCCCGCGAGGGGCTGTCGCTGGCCAGCCGCATCTCGACGCTGTCCAGCCACGCGCGCAAGGCGGGCCGGGGGCCGATTCCGGACGAGCTGAAGGGCGCGGGCGCCGAGACCGCGCGGGCCTTCGACGAGGCCGTCGCCCGGCTGGAGCTGGAGTGGGCCGCGCTCGGCGCCCGCTCGGCCAGCGTCCGGGCCGCGCTGCGCGGCGCGGAGGAGAGCGCGTTCAGCCAGGTCACCGAGGAGATGACCCGCTGCGTCGAGGAGCTGGCGCCCGAGCACGTGAAGGCGCTGAACGAGGCCGAGGCCAGGGCGCGGACCCTGTTCGGCGAGCCGTCCTCGGACTAGCCCGCCTCAGCCGACCGCCTGCGGGAAACCGAACAGCCGGTCCGGGTCGTAGGCCGCCTTCACCTTGGCGAGCCGTTCGAGGTTGGGCCCGTAGTAGGCGCGCGCCCAGCCCTTCAGGCCGCTGTCGATGTAGTTCACGTAGGCGGTGCCGCCGAGGTGGGGCTCCATCGCGCCGTGCGTCCCGTCCAGCCAGGCGGGGTCGGGCGCGAGGTACTGCACGCAGAACAGCGCGGCCCGGTGCGGGAACGCGGTGTCGCCCGGACGGACCCGCCCGGCCGCCCCGCCCAGCGCGTCCATCAGCACCGACCGGTCGGCGACGCCGTTGCCCAGTTCCATCCGCCGCAGCAGGACGGCGACCGCCGTGTCCGGTAGCGGCCGGTACGCCACGTGCGACCTGCCGCCGTAGTCCGTCCGGGGGAAGGCGCCGCCGGGGCGCAGCCCCGGGAGCGTGCCCTGGCCGTGGCACTGCTCGATGCTCTGCCCGGAGCAGCCGCCCAAGAGCCGCACCGCGTCCATGTAGGGGCGGGTCCGCGCGGTGGAGGAGACGGGGTCGGCGCCGATCGCGGCGGTCAGCCGTCCGATGTGGCGTTCGGCGTCCGCCAGCGCGAGCCCCGCGATCTCGACGGTCGGGGCCGGCCCGTCCGGCTCGCTCTGGAGCTGGAGCGAGGTCCAGACCTCGTCGGGCGCGGTCCGCGTCCACCCCTGCCAGCCCCGGACCACCTCGGCGGCGCGCGACCACGGCCAGCTCAGGAAGAACGGCGTGACCTCGTGCACCTCGTGCGTGCGGAACGTGAACGAGACCGCCGCGCCGAAGTTCCCGCCGCCCCCGCCCCGGCACGCCCAGAACAGGTCGGGGTCGCGGTGCGCGTCGCAGGTCCGGACGCGGCCGTCCGCGGTGACGATGCCGACCGACTCCAGCACGTCGCAGGTCAGCCCGTACGCGCGCGACATCGACCCGATGCCGCCGCCCAGCGTCAGCCCCGCCACCCCCACCGTCGGGCAGCTCCCCGCCGGGACGCCCGCGCCCCGCGCGGCGAGCCGGTCGTAGAGGTCGATCAGCCGGGTGCCCGCGCCGACGGTCGCGCGCCCGCCGCCGACCGTCACCGCGTTCATCGGCGAGACGTCGACGACCAGCCCCGGGCCCGTGGACCAGCCCGCGTAGCTGTGGCCGCCGCACCGCAGCGCGACCGGGACCCTCCGCGCGGCGGCGAACGCCAGGCAGGTGCTCACGTCGGCGGGCGTCTCGCAGTAGGCGATCCCCTGGGGCCGCCGGGAGTCGTAGCGGGGGATGTAGAGGCGGCGCGCCTCGTCGTAGTCGTCGTCGGAGGGGCGGACGAGCCGTCCCTCCAGGTCCTTGGGCAGCGCGTTCCAGTCGGCGGGGGTCGCCGTGGCGGCGGGGCGGGCCGCCCGCGTGGGCCTTCTTCTCGGCTCGGGCTTGTCTCCGTCCGCGCATCCCGACGCGGCGAGGGGGGCCAGGACCGCCGCCTTGAGGACCGTCCGCCTCCGCATCAGGACGCCTTTCGCAGCGTGCTCAGGAACGTCTCGAAATAGGGCAGGCTCGCGTCCCAGTTCTTCTGCTCGGTCACCAGCAGCGCCAGGTAGAGCGCGCCGTCGAGGCGGAACAGCCGCACCCGGGCGCGTGCCGGCTTCCCGTTCCTGGTGAAGGCGAACTGGAGTTCGGCGGCCCGGTCGCCCAGGTAGGGGATGTGCCGGGTGAAGCTCTCCTGCCTGTACTCGGGGTAGCTGCTGGAGTCGTTCTTGAACTGGGTCGCCGTCGTCGCCAGCGCGTCCCCGGGGTCGCTGTTCTGGCCGAGGCCCAGTGACGGGCGCTGGATCGCGATGCCGCGGATCACCGAGGGTGAGGGGTCCTTGAAGGTGACGTCGTCGCCGGACCCGTCGGTCGTCCAGCCCTTGGGCTTGGCGACGACGAACTCCGAGCCGCGGAACCGCTCGTATCCGGTGGGCACGCCGTTTCCGCTCGCCGCCGAGCCGGTTCGCGGACCGCCGGACGCGCGGCTCCCGCCCGGACCGTCCCCGCTCTCACCCCCGCCGTTGACGAAGACCACGATCGCGACGACGGCGGCGAGCAGCGCCACCGAGAACACCCCGGCCGGGATGATCAGCGCCCAGCGCGCGGGCCTCGGCGGCGGCGCCCCCCGCGGGCCCGGACCGGGCGGTGGGGTCGGCTGCGGGACGGGCCGAGGGAGCGTCACATCACGCGGAACGTGCGGCGCATAAGGGAGGGGAGCCGGGGGCGCGTCGATGACCTGGCGGAGCAGCCGCTCGGCCTCGTCCGGCCGCAGCCGCTCGTCCGGGTTCCGGTGGAGCAGGCCGTGCAGGACGGGCGTGAGCGGCCCGGCACGCTCCAGCGGGTCGGGGTCGTCCGACAGCAGCGCCGCCATCAGGCCCCACATGTCCGGGCGCCGGTAGGGAGGGCGCCCCTCGACGGCGGCGTAGAGCGTGCCGCCCAGCGACCACAGGTCCGACGCCGGGGTCGCCTTCTGGTGGCGGGCCTGCTCGGGCGCGAGATAGGCGGGGGAGCCGACGATCGCCCCGGCCTGGGTGAGCGTCTCGTCGCCCGCGAGCGTCGCGATGCCGAAGTCGGTGAGGACGGCCCGGCCGCGCGGCAGCAGCACGTTCCCCGGCTTGACGTCGCGGTGCACGACCCCGGCGGCGTGCGCGGCGCGCAACGCGTCCAGCAGGTCCAGGCCGATCGCCGCGACCCGCCGGGGAGGCAGCGGGCCCTCCCGCGCGATGACGGCGTCCAGCGCCTCCGCCCGGACGAGCTGCATGACGATCCAGGGCCGCCCGTCCTCCTCCACGACGTCGTAGACCGTGACGATCCCGGGATGGTCGAGCCGCGCCGCCGACCTCGCCTCGCGGAGCGTGCGCGCATGGGACCGCTCGACCTGCGCCTCGTCCAGCCCGGACGGCAGCGCCACCTCCTTGATCGCCACCTCGCGGTCGAGCGTGCGGTCATGGGCCCGCCACACCGCGCCCATCCCGCCGCGGCCGAGCACCTCCACCAGCTCGTAACGCGTCGCGATCACCTGGGCCATGCAAGGGACGATACCGACGTCCCGCCTGCGATCGGGGCGTACCGGCGGTTCGGCGGCTCAAAGCGTGTGTCGAAGTGGCCTCACCGGTCACGCGGGCGCGTGGCCGACCGGCGGGGCGGGCCGCGGCGGGAAGATCGCGAAACAATGCCGCGCCCGCCTGGGCACCTCCACCGCACAAGCCGCCAGGCGAGGGCGGTGGGCCGGGGCCTTGACGCGCCGGCTAGCCGCCCTCGGCGCGGGTGCCGGGCTGCTCGGGGTCGCGGCTGGCGAGCAGGCGCCGCAGGGAGTCCAGGCGGGCGCGGCTGGCGTGGCCGTCCTCGACCCAGCCGTCCAGGCCGCAGTCGTCCTGCCGGTGGTCGCAGTGCGGCGGGCAGCGCTCGGCGGCGCCCTCGGCGAGGTCGTCGAACGCGTTGACCACGTGCTCCGGCTCGACGTGCGCGAGGCCGAAGCTCCGCACGCCCGGGGTGTCGATGATCCAGCCGTCCCCGCCGGGCAGCTCCAGCGCGATCGCCGACGAGGAGGTGTGCCGCCCCCGCCCGGTGACCGCGTTGACGTGGCTGACCGCGCGCTCGGCGTCCGGGACCAGCGCGTTCACCAGCGTCGACTTCCCGACGCCGGAGTGGCCGACCAGTACGCTCGTGCGTCCGGCGAGGCGCTCGCGCAGCTCGGCCGGGTCGTCGCCGCGCCGCGTCACCACCCACGGGACGCCGATCGGCGCGTACTCGGCGACCAGCGCGGCGGGGTCGGCGAGGTCGGCCTTGGTGAGGCAGAGCAGCGGCTCCATCCCCGCGTCGTAGGCGGCGACGAGCTGCCGGTCGATCATGCGGGGGCGCGGCTCGGGGTCGGCGAGCGCGGTCACGATGACCAGCCGGTCGGCGTTCGCGACGATGATCCGCTCGAACGGGTCGGTGTCGTCGGCGGTGCGGCGCAGCGAGGAGGTCCGCGGCTCGACCCGGACGATCCGCGCGAGCGTGTCGGCGTCGCCCGAGACGTCCCCGACCAGCGCGACCCGGTCCCCGACGACGACGCCCTTGCGGCCGAGCTCCCGGGCCCGCATGGCGGTGACGGCGCGCTCGCCGGACGTCCCGGCGCCGACCAGGCAGCGGTAGCGGCCCCGGTCCACGGCGGTGACGAACCCGGTGGAGGCGTCCTCGTGCGCGGGGCGCCGCCGGGTCCGCGGCCGGGTCCCCCGGCGGCCGGGCCGCACCCGGACGTCGTCCTCGTCGTAGTCGCGCGTTCGTCGTGCCAGTGGTCCAGTCCCGTCTGTGTCGTGGAGCGTCAGCCGCTCGCCAGCATCGACGTCCAGAGATCGGTGAAACCCGGAAGAGTCTTGCCCACCGTGGCCGGGTTCTCCACCTCGACGCCGTCCACGGCGAGGCCCAGCACGGCCGCGGCCATGACCATGCGGTGGTCGTCGTAGGTGTGGAACACGCCGCCGTGCAGCGGGCGCGGGCGGATCTCCAGGCCGTCCGGCAGCTCCCGCACGTCCCCGCCGAGCCCGTTGATCTCGGTGACCAGCGCCGCGAGCCGGTCGGTCTCGTGGCCGCGCAGGTGCGCGATGCCGGTCAGCCGGGACGGGGAGTCCGCCAGCGCGGCCAGCGCCGCCAGCACCGGGGTCAGCTCGCCGACCTCGTGCAGGTCGGCCTCCAGCCCGGCGAACCCGCCGGGGCCGCGCAGGGTCAGCCCGTCCGGGCCGAGCGCCACCTCGGCGCCCATCGCGCCGAGCAGCCCGCGCAGCGCGTCGCCCGGCTGCGTCGTCTCGGGCGGCCAGCCCGGCACGGTCACCCGGCCGCCGGTCACCAGCGCCGCGCCGAGGAACTGCGCCGCGTTCGACAGGTCCGGTTCGATCGGCCACTCCCGCGCCCGGACGGCGCCGGGCGCGACATGCCACACGTTCTCGCCGGTCTCGACCGTGGCGCCCGCGTCCCGCAGCATCCGGACCGTCATCGCCAGGTGCGGCGCGGAGGGCACCGGCGCCCCCTCGTGCCGGACCTCCACGCCCTTCTCGAAGCGCGGCGCGGCCAGCAGCAGTCCCGAGACGAACTGGGACGACCCGGACGCGTCGACCGTCACCACCCCGCCCGGCACCGCGCCCGTCCCGCGCACCGTGAAGGGAAGCGCGCCGCGTCCGGCGTCCTCGACCTCGGCGCCCAGCGCCCGCAGCGCGGTGACGATCGGGCCCATCGGCCGTTCGCGGGCGCGCGGGTCGCCGTCGATCGCGATCTCGCCGGACGCGAGGGCCGCGACCGGCGGCAGGAACCGCATGACGGTCCCGGCGAGCCCCACGTCCACCCGCGCCGGGCCCCGCAGCTCGCCCGGGGCGACCTGCCAGTCTCCGGAGTCCCCGCCGACGCCGGTGCCGAGCGCGCGCAACGCGCCCGCCATCAGCTCGGTGTCGCGGCTGCGCAGCGGGCGCGTGATGGTCGCGGGCGCCTCGGCCAGCGCGGCCAGGATCAGTGCCCGGTTGGTCATCGACTTGGATCCGGGCAGCGGCACCGTGGCGTCGACGGGGCCGTGCGCGACCGGGGCCGGCCAGTGCGGTGAGGACATGCTCACAAGGTTATCGGGCCCGCCCCGGACGCCGGGGCCGGCGCGTGACCCCGTGGCGCGCCGGCCCGGTGACGCCTACCCCAGGAACACGTAGTCGGCCCTGTAAGGAACCTTGGCCAGAGGCGTGGCGGACGGGTCGCACGCCCCGGACGGCGCGACCCCGCCGGCGGTGTTCAGCCGGAGGATCTGCGTGGTGCCCGACAGCAGCCCGTCGCCGGTCGGGGTCGCGTCCAGGACGAGTTCGGGGATGTTGCCCGCGCCGTTCGGCGTCTTCGCCACGGCCGTGCCGGTCACGGCGCTGCCGTCGCCCGCGGCCCAGCGCGGCGGCCCGGCCGGTCCCGGCCGCGCGAACGTGTGCCGGATGCCGCCCTCCAGCACCGCGTCCACGTTCTCCTGGGTGAACGCGTAGCCGCCGGACGGCTGCGGTGTGCAGCGGTAGACCTGCGCGCCCGCGACGACCCGCCGGACGAACGCGCGGGCCGGACGGTCCGAGGCCGGGGCGAGCTGCCCGCGCACCGCGCCTCCGGGGAACTCGCCGGTGTGCAGGTTGGTGTAGAAGCCGCCGGGCCGCCGCGCGATCCGCTCCGCGACGCCGGGCTCGACATGCGACACCCCGGCGAGGCCGGTGACCGGCGCGGGGAGCCCGGACGGCGCCGCGAACAGGTCCGCGACCACCGCGCCGTTGCTTCCCCGCGCGCCCTCGTGGATGTGACCGAGCGTCGGCGGCGCGATCGACGACCACGTGAACCCCCACGCCAGCAGCCCGTCGCGGGTGCGGGCGAACCCGGTCGCCTGGCCGTCGGGGTCGCCGGTCGCCTTGCCGTCCGCCGCCGGGACCTCCTGCGCGCCGTCCGCGAGCGACCGCAGCTCCGGGGACGCCGACCCGTTCAGCACCCCGTTCAGGTCCACGGGGCGGCTCAGCCTGTGCAACTGCCCCCGGACGGCTCCTCCGGGGAACTCACCGGTGTGCAGGTTGGCGTAGAGGCCGCCCGGGTCGTCGCGGAGCCGGTCCAGCGTGGCCCTGTCGGTGATCCGGACGGTGCCCGTCACGGCCCTCGCCGTTCCGGGCAGCGTCCCGGCGAAGAGCGGCACCTTGACGGCGCCGTTCGTCCCGGCGGCGCCCAGGTGGAGGTGCCCGGCGGTCGGCGCCGCGACGTCCTGCCAGCGCAGCGCGTACCAGAGCCGGTCGCCCTGGACGCGCAGCACCGCCACGGCCCGCCCGTCCCGGTCGCCCGCGGCGGGCCCGCCGTTGACCGGCACCTCGTTGGCGCCGTTCAGGCTCGCGGCCAGGAAGATCGTCTGCTTCGCGGGCGCCTTCGCGTGGGCGCCCCCGGTCATCGCCGCGGCGGCCACGGTCGCCCCCGCGGCGACGAGAGCGGTGGCGGAGACCGCCGGGATCGCGATTCTGCGAATGGTCATGTCCTGCTCCGATTCTCGGCTCTTATCGTGCTTTCACCCAGTCGCACGACGGCGGGCCCCTGCACGGTTCAGCCGATCCAGAACATTTTTCGCGCATTTCCTGGAGCGCAGCAAAAAAGGACCCGGCATGGCGGGCGCCATGCCGGGAAACGGGTCGCTTGAAAGGTCATACGGGAATGGTGAGAAGAGTCGGGCCACCGCCGTCCACCACCACCTCGAACCGGCTGAGATCGCCCCGCACGATGCCGGTGCCGCCGTGGGTGATCAGCGGATCGGGCGCACCGGGCACCCCGTACCCCTTGACGGGAACGCGCCAGCCGGTGACCACGCTCCGCGCACCGGTGCGCGACACCGCCTCCAGGTGGCAGTTCAGCGGCCCCTTCACGCCCTTCAACTCCAGCCCGACGTGCGTGCCCCACCCCTTGCTCTCCAGCCCGACGACACCCGACGCGCCCGTCCCCGGGTTCGCCGCCTGATGGCGCTCACCCCAGATGACCAGGGCCCTCGCCGGAGAATGGGCGGAATGCTGATCGCCCCCCGGGCTCTCGCCCCCGAGCGCCGACCCGATGGTCACCCCGGTCGCCAGCAGCACGCCCGCCGCCGCGACGCCGATGAGGTAGGTCCCCCGCCGGAACCGGCGCTCCGCCCGCCGCCGGCGCAGATCGACGACCGGCGCCGGCGGCCCCTCCTCGGCCGCCTCGACGAAAGGACCGATCCCGGTCAGCGCGTCGGCCATTCCCGTCATCTGCCCGAGTTCCGCCGCGCACGCCTCGCATTCCCCGAGATGCTCCTCGAAGGCCCGGCGATCGGCCTCCTCCAGAAGGCCCAGCGCATAGGCGCCGACATCGGTGTGCTCGACCTGAGAGCTCATGCCGTCACGCCCCTTTCCTCCATTGCGACGCGCAAGGCGCGCAGCGCGTAGTACACCCGGGACTTGACCGTCCCCACCGGGATTCCGAGCGCCTCGGCGGCCTGGTTCACCGTCCGGTCGCGCAGGACCGTCTCCGTCAGCGCCTCGCGGTGCGCGTCCGAGAGCGAGGCGAGCGCCTCCGCGATGACGACCTTGCGCAGGAGACCGTCCATGCCGTCCGTCCCGCTCGTCGTGGGGAGGTTCTCCAGCGGGCCGTCGCCGACCTCGACCGGCCGGGCCTCCCGGTGCCGCCGGTTGTCGATGACGATGCGCCGCGCGACCGTGGCGAGCCAGGGCATCAGGGACACCCGCTCGTCCAGCTGGTCGGCGCTCCGCCACGCGCGGATCATCGTCTCCTGGACGACGTCCTCGGCCCACTGGCGGTCGCCGGTCAGCCGTAAGACGAACGTGAGCAGCGGCCGCTGGTACTCGCGGTACAAGGCGCCGACGACCGCGTCGTGGTCGTCCACCGGTGTCACGGGCCCGCGGATCAGGCTCCGCAGGCCGCCAATCCGGCGTCCGGTCGATCCGGGTGCTGCCATGGCCGGGCGTCTCCGTCGCGTCGATGGTGTGGTCAGGGGGCAGTACGGGACCACACCGACGCGCGGTTCAACGGATTTGAGGTTCTTTTAAGGTTTTCTTCGGGAAGTCAGCGCCCCGCCAGTGCCTTGCCCTTGGCGGCGGCCTTGGCGGCCCTCCCCGTGGCGCCCGCCCGCGCCGCCTTCGCGCCCTTCGCCACCTTGGTGCCCGACCTCGACGCCTTGCGCGCCCCCTCCACGCGGGCCTGCCGCACCTGCCGCGCCGCCTCCCGCCGCGCGTCCTTCAGCGTCGCGGCGGCCTCCCGCCGCAGCGCCTTCGCCTCCGCGCTGCTCTTGATCTGGGTCTCCCTCGCGTGCCGCCGCAGCTCGGCGAGCCGGGGCGCCCGGCGCGGCTCGCCCGCCACCATCAGCAGCGCCCCGAACAGCCCCGCGTTCTTCAGCAGGTGGGACCGCTCGTTCGCGCGGCGCTCCGGGTCGTCCTCGGTCCAGTACCGGTGCTCGGTCGCCAGCGCGGGCAGCAGCTGCGCGGCGAGCAGCAGCGTCGTCAGCCGCCGGAACCTGCCGGTCACGAGCAGCGCGCCGGTCCCGAGGCTCACCGCCCCCTCCAGCCGGACGAGCGCCTCGGGGTCCTTCGGGAGCCACTCGATCCGGTCGGCGAGCGGCTTCACCGCCGGGCCCACCCGCTCGGCCCGCTCCCGCGGATCCCGCAGCGCGTCCAGCCCGGACATGATGAAGGGCGCCGCCACGAACGGACGGGCCAACGTCGTGATGGGTCGCATGCTCCGCTACATGCCCACCGCACCGCACCTCAAGCAAACCAACCCCCACCCCGTCCAAGACCACCGCCCCGGCAGCCCCCGTGGGCGTCCCGCGCCATGGATCATTCCGACATAACGGCCAAAATCCAAGAATGGCGCGGTGTGCCATGGTTTATATCCTCCGACCTGCGGCCCTCTATCGGTCTTCCTAAAGACCGAAATCGACCTCAGATATCGTCCTCCGGTCCGTCGCCCCAGGTGGGACGGTACATGCGTCGCTCCTCAGATCGGTTGACGCCCACTTGACCCAAACCAATATGCTAACTTGATTCCCAATCCGGCTCACTATTCGATAGGCGGGCCGGCGCAGGTCGGGATTCCGACTCGGAACGGCCTGTGAGAGTACTCCTTCTCTGAAATTGCCGCCGCCACCGGAGCTGGAACCCTCCGGCGATGTCATGTTCTGGAGCTCCGATGGAACCTACGGGCAACCCCGAAATCGACCGCTACATGAAGGTCATGCAGGAGCAGTTGCAGCATGCGACGGATGTCCAGTCTCAGCTCGCGGAGCTCACCGGGGAGGGGGCGGCGGCTGATGAACAGGTCAGGGCCACCGTGGGGCCGACCGGCAACCTGATGTCACTGGCCATTGAGCCGAAGGCCATGCGGCTGGGGGCCGAGGCCCTGACGGAAGCCATTCTCGATGCCACGCGGTCGGCGACCGCGAACGCCGTGGAAAAGATCAATGAGCTGACCGAGCCGCTTCTGGCCGGGGAGGATCTGGCCCAGATGATGACCGGCAACCTCCCGGGCGTCTCCGCGGATATGCAATCCGCCGTCCCCGACCTCAGCCAGTCCGGAGACCCGCTCCAGGACGCTCTCAAATACCTGAAGTCGAACTACCGCTTCTAGGTGGTCCCCTAGAGTCGATCAGGAAGGTGAACGAGTAAATGGGCGAAGGGCAGTTCAAAGGGGATCGCGACAAGATTCTGGAAGGAGGTGGAAGGATTCTTGCCGGATCAAAGCCCAACGTGGATGCCGCGTTGAAGTATATCGACCAGGACTGTCCGCTTCCGTTCCACGCCTTCGGTCTGGCATTCGGTGCCGTGGTCTCGGGCCCCTACGAATCTTCGCGCAGCGCGGTGTCGAGCAATACCAAGCAGGCGGCGAGCATCGTACAGGCCGCTTCCGACGGCCTTCTCGCAGTCGCCAAGAACTTCGCCGGTGCGGACGACAAGAGCTCGGTCACGAAGTTTCCCAGCTCCGCGCTCTCCTATCAGACTCCTTCCGGCTCCCTCTCCGGGCTTTCCGGCCTTCAGGCCAAGGCGATGGCGGTCGGCGGCATCGGTGCGGCGGTCCCTCTCAGCCGGAGCCTCCCTGTGCTGCCGGCCCTGAAGCCCAGGCATTACGCTACGCTCACCGCGCTGACCTCCGCGAGGGCGATGGCGCCCACGGCCATCCTCGCCATTGTGATCTGGCTGCTGACCGAGGCTGATGACGAAGCGCTCATCAAGTCGGTCAACGCGTGGGACGCTGCCCACGGACATCTGGAGAAGGTCAGTATCGGCGAGGACACCAAAGACACCTTCAAGGAAGAGAAGAGCTGGAGCGGAAGCTCGAAAGATGCATTCGACGCATGGGTGACGAAGTTCGAATCCGCCGCGAAGAAGCTCCAGGACGCTGCGGCGAAGAATAAGGAGACGCTCGACACGCTCACCAAGGCGGTGCTGACCATGCAGCTCGTCGCCTTCGGATTCGCGATCGCGAACCTCGCCATGATCATCGCCTACTATGTCGCCTCGTTCCTTCCGTTCGTAGGGCCCATCTTCAAAGTACTCACCATGATTCAAGGCATTATTCTGGGAGTCGGAACAGGGGCTACGGTGGCTCGGACGCTCGCCATCCTGGCTTCTGTCGCGGCCGGAGGGTCTGCCCTGATGATCTCGGGCTCGCTTGACTGGGCCAGTCTCAAAGTCAGCCCGCAGGGCGGCGTTTTCGTCGACACGAAGCAGATTACCTGGGACGAACCGAGCGAACTCCCTCAAGGGTAGGTGGTGCGACGTGGGGCACTATCGCAAGGTATATAAAGAACCAGAGGTGTTGCGAAAAGAACTCCGACGAGAATCGATCACTTTTGTACTGGTGTTCGCGCTGTGCCTCGCAATGGTCGTGCTCAGCGTTTTCTTTGACACTTCCACGAAGTTCGGTTTTATCAACCGCATGATGACAGTGCTCGTGGTGCCGGTTCTCCTGCCGGTGAGCGCGTTTGCGGTCGGCCGGGCCTGGTGGCGTTGGCGAAAGTCCCCCTGGCGGACCTGATGGGCTACTGCTTCAGGCTGGACACCAGTGAGGCGAAGTCGTCACGACTGACGACCAACGTCGGCCCGTCCGGATCCTTGGAGTCGCGGATGGCGACGAGACCGGGGGCGGATGCCATCTCGACGCACTCGCCTCCGGTGCCGCCGCTGTGGGTGCTCTTGCGCCAGGCGGGTCGTTCCGTGCTTGTGATGGATTGCATGTCCGGTAGATGCCCGAGGCCGCCGCGTATCAAGCGTGAGCCCCGGCCCTGTCAGGGTCGGGGCTCGTGTTGTTGGAGGGCTATCGCTTGAGGACGGTGACCAGGGAGGCGAAGGTGTCGCGGGGGATGACCAGCTTCGGTCCGTGGGGGTCCTTGGAGTCGCGGATGGCGACGAGGCCGGGGACGGACGCCATCTCGACGCACTCGCCTCCGGTGCCAGCGCTGTGGGTGCTCTTGCGCCAGGTGGCCGTGTTCAGCTCCATCGTTCTGCCTGCACCTTTCGGATGAAGTCGAGCGATTGGTCTACCGGGAGGGCCAGCGCCCGAACCTCTCGGAGCGCGCGGTGGAGAGCGGTGATCTCGTTGTACTCCTCCAGTGTGTACCCGCGCGCCGGGCTTTCGATGTATGCCACCTCCGCCATGTCCTCCATGGTGGCGATCGTAAACGAACTCGCGTTGCCGAGATGGTCGCCGCGCATTCGCACGACGTGCACGGCCACCCCGAGCGCGCGTGGCGCTTCGATGAGGTGGCGGAACTGTTCCTGCACGATCTCCGGGTTGCCGACCTCGCGCAGGAGCACTCCCTCGTCGATCAGGAACGTGCAGCCCGGGGGTGCGGGGTTCTGCCGGGTCAGGATGCCCTGGCGCGCCATGCGCTCGTCCGTCTTCTCCTTGTCGCCGTAGAGCAGGACCTCGGCGTAGGCGGGGGTCTGGAGCAGGCCGTGCACCAGCGAGAGGCTGTAGCACGTGAGCTCGGCCGCCGTCTCCTCGACCGGCAGCCACTCGTACCAGGTCGGGAACGTGGCGCCCTTGACGAAGTCCTCCCACAGTTCGATGAGTTCGCCGCCGGCCTCAAGCTCGCGGTCCATCTCCTCTGCGAACTCACGGGTGCAGCGCGTGCGGCCGGTCTCGATCTGGCCGATGTACTGCGGGGTGACGCCTCCGCCGTCATGGGCTCTGCGGGCGACGTTCTCCTGACTCCATCCTTTCGCGTCGCGATATCTGCGGAACCTGCGCCCGAACGCGACCAGGCTCGGGCTGATCTTCGCTTTCGACCGTCGTGGTGCCATGGGGGCATGGTCGCCCAAGCCTGAGCCAACCGGCCACCAAGTCGGCGAATTTGGTCGAGGTTAATTGTCAGGCACCCATCTCCGCTTCGTGACGCCGCCGCTCTTTCGTGCGTCAGGCTCGGGCACAGGAAGAACGCGAATTTCTCCGAGGTGATCCCTTATGTCCGCTCCGGTCAAGGCGCCCGAAATTCCCACGCTCGTCCTTGAATCCGCCGATAGGGCGGCGGGTGTTGCGCGGGGGTTTGTGGCGGATGTGTTCGCGGAGTGGGGGGTCGCCGATGACTACGTGGGGCGGCTTGTGGTGTGTGAGTTGGTTACCAATTCCTATCTGCATGGTGAGGGGCCGATCGTGGTGCGCGTTCTGCGGGACGAGCGGGATGGGCGCCTGGTCATCGAGGTGTGGGACGGCGGTGAGGGGCGTCCGGAGGTTGTTTCTGAGAATCTCACCGCTACCTCGGGGCGTGGCTTGGCGCTGGTGGTCGAGATGGCGTGGACGTGGGGAGTGCGTCCGCTGAACGAGGGAGGAAAGATCGTATGGGTCAAGCTTCGCTGACCGGTTATGAGGTGCGGCGCAGGCTCCGTGTTCGCTATCTGAAGTGGCGGACGGAAATGCACCGAGAACTTGTGATCGGGTACCTGGACGCGTTGGCGCCGGAACTTGAGGTGTACGGATGGCGGTGCGTGCCGACGTATCGGCCGGAGGTGATCCTGGTGCGGCAGCCGTTGTTGCGCGTCTACGGCGAGCACGGGGCGGTCACGATGGTGAACGTGATGGCCGTTCCCGGCGGGCGGTGGGGATTCCACGAGGCGGCGTACGGGTGGAGCGGGTTCCTGTTCCCCTGCGAGGGCGACATCAAGGACGCGGCGAAGGGGATCGACCGGTTCCTTCGCGGGCGGTGTGCCGAGCAGAGGGCCTAATCTGCGAGTGTTCCGGCATCGACGCGAGGAGGCCCAGGGTTATGTGCGGTCGGTATGCCACCAGCCGGGCGCGGCAGGAGTTGCTGGACGAGTTCCAGGTCCAGTTCGACGCCGTGGACGGGGAGATCGAGCCCGACTACAACGTCGCGCCCACCAAGCAGGTGCCCGCGATCCTCACCCGGCGGCCCAAGGACGCGCCCGAGGAGGAGGACGCCGTCCGGACGCTGCGGACGCTGCGCTGGGGCCTCGTGCCCTCGTGGGCGAAGGACCTCGCGATCGGGTCCCGCATGATCAACGCGCGGGTGGAGACGGCGCACGAGAAGCCGTCCTACCGGCGCGCGTTCGCCAAGCGGCGGTGCCTGCTGCCCGCCGACGGCTACTTCGAGTGGTACACGCTCCAGGGTAAGGACGACCCGGCGGAGGGGGAGAAGAAGAGCAAGAAGCCGCAGAAGCAGCCGTTCTTCATCCGTCCCAAGGACGAGGCGGTGATGGCGATCGCCGGGCTCTATGAACTGTGGAAAAGCCCCGAGGACGAGTGGATCTGGACGTGCACGGTGATCACCACCAACGCGCCCGACGACCTCGGCCGAATCCACGACCGGATGCCGATGGTGGTCGAGCCGGGCCGCTGGGAGGCGTGGCTCGACCCGGAGCTCACCGACGTCGAGGAGGTGCGCGGCCTGCTGGTCCCCGCGATGGCCGGGACGATGGACGCCTATCCCGTGTCCAAGATGGTCAACAACGTGAGAAACAACGGACCGCAACTCATAGAACCGGCGGCGAACGGGGATAGTTCCGACGACCATTCCGACGCCCTGTTCTGACCGCCGCGCAGGCGGCGGCCGGAAGCGAGAATCCCCCCGCCCGGGAATCCCGGGAGGAGTTCGGAGCACCGTGGACACCGCCACCGCCCGGTCCCGCCTGGAATCCATGCTGGACGACCTCGACCGCTCGATCGCGATCCTGCGCGGCGAGCACTCCGCCCGCGAGAACTGCCCGGCCGACGCGGGGGCCGGGCTGACCGACGGCGACCGGGTCGAGGCCGCGCTGGAGTCGCTGGAGGCCCACCGGGGCGCGGTGGTCGCGGCGCTGGAGCGGGTCGCGTCCGGCACCTACGGCCGTTGCGCCGGGTGCGGGCGTCCGATAGCCGAGGGGCGCCTGGAGGCGCGTCCGGACGCCACCCGGTGCATCGCCTGCGCCTCGTGACGGCTACCCGGAGCGCCTCCTCGCGCTGGCCAGGAGGTGGATGCCGAGGGAGTCGTCGGGCGGCGGCGCGTTCAGCTCCGAGCGGACGAGGCGGGGGAGCGCGTCGGGGGAGGCGCTCAGGACGTGCTCGACGGTCGAGGGCGACAGCGCGGTGCGCGGCCTGATCCACTCGACCTCCAGGCCGACCTCGGTGAGCAGCTCGCGGAGCTGGTCGGCCCAGAAGCAGCGGGTGATCGTCCCGTCCGGCCAGGGGACGAGGACGACCTCGGCGGACGGGACGTCCGACAGGTGCGCCCAGTAGTTCTGCTCGGCCAGCAGCGCCATGCCGAGCGTCAGCGAGTCCACGCACAGCAGGACGCGGCCCCCGGGACGCAGGACCCGCGCGATCTCCGCGACCGTCGTCTCGGTGGCGAGATGGCGGGACAGGACGCGGTTCTCGGCGATGACCGCGTCCATGGAGGCGTCGCCGACGAAGCGGAGGCCGCCGGAGTCGCCGATCACCGGGACGGCCGTGGCGCCCCTGGTTGCGGACCGCCCGTTATTCCGATCATGTCGCCCGTTACCCGGTGCGGCAGGTCGGGCGGGTGGCCGGCGGTCCAGGAGGGGGTCGTGCACCTCCAGGACGGAGTGGCCCGCCGCCGCGGCCCGCCCCGCGCTGCGCCCGCCGCCGCCCGACAGGTCGAGCACGCGGGACGCGCGGCGGGGCAACCACCGCGTGAGCTGGGCGTCCGCGACCGCCCAGTAGAACGTCCAGTAGCGCGCCAATGAGTCCCCCGCCCCCTCGGCGGGGGCGTCGCGCAGGCTCGCGATGGTGGGCTCGGGAGGTCGCGCCGGCACCGGTAGCAACGGTTTGCTCCTGTTCTCGCCGTGTATGTCACTTCTTTCCCCGTCCCGGCCCCGGCATCACCCTCCGTACAGGACGGGGTAGGTGATCCCATCCTGCTGGGAGAACTTCCGGAATCTGTTCCGTGCCTCACCCCGGGTCGGGGAATCGGCGGGCACCCTCCGGCGTTGCACCGTCTCACAACCCAGTACAGCGGAGGTGCAACTCATGACCACAGCCGTTGCCGAGCACAGGCGGAGAGCCGGGGCCGCGGCGCCGCCCGGCGACGCGAGGGCCCCCGTCCGCGTGAGCAGGCCCCGCGGACCGATATCGTCTGTGGGGTACGACGCCGCCGGCGTCGCCACAGCCAAGGGGGTGGGTCAGGTACCGGGCACCACGGAGACCGTGGAGCAGCGCCAGGAGCGGTTCCAGCGCGACGTGCTCCCGTTCTTGGACCAGCTGTATTCGGCCGCGCTGCGCATGACGCGCAACCCGGCGGACGCCGAGGATCTCGTCCAGGAGACCTTCGCGAAGGCGTTCGCGTCCTTCCACCAGTTCAAGGAAGGCACCAACCTCAAGGCGTGGCTCTACCGCATCCTGACCAACACCTTCATCAACTCCTACCGCAAGAGGCAGCGCCAGCCCCAGCAGGCCGCCACCGAGGAGATCGAGGACTGGCAGCTCGCGCGCGCCGAGTCGCACACCTCCAGCGGGCTGAAGTCCGCCGAGGCCGAGGCGCTTGAGCACCTGCCCGACTCCGACGTCAAGCGGGCGCTGCAGGAGTTGCCCGAGGAGTTCCGCATCGCGGTCTACCTCGCCGACGTCGAGGGCTTCGCCTACAAGGAGATCGCCGACATAATGGGCACGCCCATCGGCACCGTGATGTCGCGGCTGCACCGGGGACGCCGGCAGCTGCGCGGCATGCTTGAGGACTACGCCCGGGACCGCGGCCTCACGCGCACGAGCGGGGGGTCGGCATGACCCCGCCCGCCGCCCGCCGCGCCGGGCACCCCGCCGGCCGCCAGACCGGCTCCAGCGACACGCTCGACACCGCGGCCGCCCGCGCGGTGCATGAGGAGGGTGAGTGAGCCATGAGCTGTGGCAACCACCACGAGACCCCGTGCGACGAGGTACTCGCGCGGGTGTACACCTATCTTGACGGCGAACTCGACCAGGGTGGCTGCGGCGAGGTCCGCGAGCACCTCGACGAGTGCGGGCCCTGCCTGCGCGAGTACGGGTTGGAAGAGGCCGTCAAGAAGCTGGTGAACAAGTCGTGCGCCTGCGAGCAGGCCCCCGACGACCTGCGCACCAAGGTCCTCGGCCGCATCGAGGAGATCTGCGGCGAGATCAAGACCGCGTCCGAAGCGGGCACGTCCGGCACCGCCTGACCGCGCCCGCCCGCGCGCGTCCTGAGGCCCCGTGCGCGCGTCCCGGCCCGGACGCGTGTTCCGGCCGCACATCCATCTTGGGCCACCCGGCCCGCCCGCACTTCTCGGATCATGCGCTGTGGGTCCCGCCGACCGTGGGCCGTCCAGCACTCCCACGAACCACACACGTGATGCCTGAGCGTGCCCAGAAGACCCCTGAACGCATCCGAATCCTGGGCCCTGCAACGTGTCGACCGCGTCCGGGCAGGGCCGTCTGAGGGCTTCTGAGAGCGGCGTGGCAGGTGTGGGACGGGGCGCCGCCGCGGGCGTGCGGCGGGCCGGGTGCTGATCGGTATCGTGGCTGGGGTGCTCGCACTCGTCACCGGCGCGGCCGGATTCATCGGGTCCCATCTCGTCGACCGGCTCCTGGCCGACGGTCACGAGGTCATCGGGGTGGACGACCTGTCCTCGGGCTCCAACGCCAACCCCGGTATGGAGCTGTGGCGGATGGACGTGGCCGACCCGGCGCTGCCCGAGCGGGCCGCCGCGCGCCGTCCCGAGGTCGTGTGCCATCTGGCGGCGCAGGTCAGCGTGCGGCACAGCGTCGCGGACCCGCTCAACGACGCCCGGGTGAACGTGGTCGGCACCGCCAACGTCCTGGAGGCGGCGCGGGCGGGCGGGGCGCGCAAGGCCGTGTTCACCTCCAGCTGCGCGGTGTACGGGGTGCCGGACGCGCTGCCGGTGCCGCCCCATGCCGAGCTGCGGCCGGCCTCGCCCTACGCGGCGTCCAAGGTGTCCGGGGAGATCTACGCGCGGACCTACCGGGTGCTGCACGGCCTCGACGTCACCACGCTGACGCTCGCCAACGTCTACGGGCCCCGGCAGACGCCCGAGGGCGAGGCGGGCGTCGTCTCGATCTTCACCGACGCGCTACTGGCCGGGCGTCCGACGAGGGTGTTCGGGGACGGCAAGCAGACCCGCGACTACGTCCACGTCCTGGACGTGGTGGACGCCTTCGCCCGCGCCACCGGCGACGTCGGCGGCGGCGAGCGCCTCAACGTCGGCACCGGGCGGCAGACCACCGACCGGGACCTGCACACGCTCGTCGCCGCCGCCGTCGGCGCCCCCGACGACCCCGCGTTCGCGCCGCCGCGCCCCGGTGACCTGCCCGCGATGGCGGTGGACCCGGGCCGCACGCGCGAGGTCCTCGGCTGGACGCCGGCGACCGCCCTGCGCGACGGCCTCGCCGACACGGTGGCGTGGGCGCGGGAACGTTCCGCCGCCGCACGCGCCTGACGGCTCCCCTCCACCGCTCGCCGACCGCTTCCGCGCGCGCTTTCCCCGGCCTCTCCCGCGGATTCTGACTGCGATTGTGACTGCCCGTGACGATGCACGTGCATTCGGTGCTCGCAAAAACGTTCGCCTGCAAACGAGTGCTACCTTTCGGGATGGACAATTGATCACGTCAGGTGACGATTGGTTCACGCTTTGCTCACGATTCTCCGCATGCCTGTGTGGGCCGGGTCGGGCGCGTTACGCTTGGGCGGAAATCAGCGACGGGAGCACGTGCATGCTCGTGAAATCGGGGTATGTGCTCGCCCGGGAGCACCGGGACCGGACGGTCCCGGAGGTCGGCCGCGCGGCCGGCCTGCCCGATGACCACGGGGGGAGGCAAGCAACCATGCTCAAGCGTTCAACGCCGGTCGGCCACGGCCGGTACCCGAGCGCCTCGGCGTCGTCGTCGCTGATGATGCCCAAGGGCGTGTCCTGGGTCTAGTGCCGTCTGGCACGACCGATCCCGGCGGCGGCCCGCTCATTCGTCACTCCCGAGGGGGCGGCAATGCGTGGACTTCCTCCTGCTGCCTGGGCGTACGTCTGCGGTGTGGCCGCCCTCGCGGCCGGCCTCATCGGGACGTCGTCCTTCGCGAGGCTGGACTGGACCAAGCTGGCCGTGCTGGCCTTGCTCTTCCTGATCTGTGACTCGGCGCCCGCGCGCCTGAACGTCGAGCGCGCGAGGGTGTCGCTGAGCTTCGCCGCCAGCCTGGCCTCGGTGGTGCTGCTCGGCCCCGCCGGGGCCGCCCTCCTCGGGCTCTGCGCCCTGGTCACCGGGCAGCGGTTCTTCGCCCCGGTCAAGCGGATCTTCAACGGCGCGCAGTTCGCGCTGAGCGGCTACATCGCCGGGACGGTGTTCGAGCTGCTCGGCGGGCACGAGTTCCGGCGGGGCGAGGCGCGCTGGGTCGAGCACGTCACCGGGCCGTTCCTCGGCGCGCTCGTCACCTTCGTCCTGGTCAACCTGTCGCTGATGGCCGGGGTGCTGCTGCTCAGCCGGCAGGCCGCGCCGCGCGAGCTGCTGCACGAGAGCGGCCAGCTCGCCATCGGCTGCCTCGGCTACGGCATGGTCGGGCTGCTGATCGCCGGGCTGTGGCCGCGCGTCGGCCCGCTCGCCGCCGTCCTGGTGCTGCTGCCGCTGTTCATCGCCCGCTGGGCGCTGGAGCAGGCGCACGCGCAGCAGCAGGCGCACGCCGCGACCCTCGCCGCGCTGTGCCAGGCCGTCGAGACCAAGGACTTCTACACCCGCGGCCACTCCGAGCGCGTGTCCCGGGGCTCGGTGATGATCGCGCAGGAGATCGGCATGCGCGCCGACCGGGTCGAGGCCATCCGCTACGCCGGGATGCTGCACGACGTCGGCAAGCTCGGCGTCCCCACGAAGGTGCTCCAGAAGAACGGCCCGATGACCGAGGAGGAGTTCGCCGCGATCCAGCTGCACCCGATGCGCGGGCTGGAGATCGTCCGCGAGATCGGGTTCCTGGACGAGGCGCTCGCCGGGATCATGCACCACCACGAGAAGATGAACGGCCGCGGCTACCCGATGGGCCTGGCCGGGGACGAGATCCCCGAGTTCGCCCGGGTCATCTCCGTCGCCGACGCGTTCGACTCCATGACCTCGACCCGCTCCTACCGTCCGGCCCGCAGCGTCGAGGCGGCCGTGCAGGAGCTGCGCCGGGGCATGGGCGACCACTTCGACCCGGCGATGGTCGAGGCGTTCCTGCGGGCGCTGGACCGGGACGGCTGGGAGCCGCCCGACCCGGTCGTCCTGCCCGACGACGACGTCGTCGAGACCACCCAGCAGGACCACGACGACCCGAGCGCGCCGCTCAAGGTCGCCGGCGACGAAGCACGGCGGTGACCCGGCCCCCCATGAGCGGCACCGAGATGCGCCCCCGCGAGCGGGCGGCGTGGCAGACCATCGACTCCGGTCAGCTGCTGCTGATCGCCACCGCCGGCCTGTTCGTGATCGTGGCGATCACGCAGGTGGCCGCCGTCCGGCTCGTCCAGCCCGACATCGCGATCATCTTCGGGGTGCTGATCGCGCTCGGCGAGCTGTTCCGGATGGTGATGCCCGGCAACCGGGAGGTCGCGCCCATCGCCAGCGCGGGCGCGATCGGCTACGCGATGCTGGTCGGCGTCGGGCCGGAGAACGCCCCGCCGCACGCGCCGCTCGGCGTCGAGGCCGCGACGCACTCGCCGCTCCAGGTCGTCGCGGTGACCGCCGCCGGCATGGTCGTCGGCTCGCTGCCGCACATCGCGGTCGGGCGCTCGCCGCGGCCGGACGCGATGGCACGGCGGCTGTTCACCGTCGCCGTGGTCGCGCTGTGCTTCCGCCCGCTGGTCTCCCTGCACCTGCCGTGGCAGCTCCTGCTGCTGCTCATGGGCGTCGTCGTCGTGCTCTCCTGCTGCACGGACGTGGTGATCGCCGCGATGATCCGGGCGGAGGCCGTCCGGGTCAGGTTCGGCATCGCGCTGCGCGACGAGGTCGACGCGAAGATGGCGCTGTGCGCGGCCACCAGCGCCACCGCGATGCTCATCGCGGTCGCGACCACCGCGATGGGCGAGGCCGCGCTGCTGATCTTCACGGTGCCGATCCTCGTCACCCAGTTCGCGTTCCGCCGCTACGCCGGGATCCGCGCGACCTACCTCCAGACCGTCCGCGCGCTGTCGCGGGTCACCGAGGTCGGCGGGTACGTGGAGGCCGGGCACTCGCACCGGGTGTCCAAGCTCGCGGTGTCGATGGGCCGCGAGCTCGGCATGTCCGAGGAGGAGCTGCTCGAACTGGAGTACGCGGCGCTCATGCACGACATCGGGCAGCTCTCCCTCGGCGACCCGATCCCCGGCGGCGCGACCGTGCTCGCCTCACCCGCCGAGCAGCGCCGCATCGCCGAGCTGGGCGCCGAGGTGATCAAGCAGACCGGCGTGCTGGACCGCGTCGCCCACATCGTCCAGCTCTCCTCCCACCCCTACCGGACGGGGCACGAGGCCGCCGCCCCCGGGGGCGAGGCCGACGCGCTGGTGCCGCGCCCCGTCCCGCCGCCGCTCGCGGGCCGGATCATCAAGGTCGCCAACGCCTACGACGACCTCGTCGGCGACTCCGCCGACCGCGACCGGGGCGTCGCCGTGCTGGAGCGGCTCCGGCTCGACTCCGCCGCCGAGTACGACCCGACCGTCGTCGAGGCGTTGAGCCGCGTCGTGGACCGCCGCACCCGCTTGTAGCGGGCGGGGCGGCGCCAATTCCGTGGTGCGTTCCATTCAAGCCGGGCCCAAGGCGCTCGCCTGCGCATACGGTGCCCACGGCGGCCTACGTATACCGACTGCCCGTGCCGTGCATACCGAACGTGCTTGTGCAAGTGCGGGCGCCTTGTGCGGACGCTGTGCCCACCCCGGCGCGGACGTCCTCGACCGACGGCTGAGAGCAATTCGAAAAAGCCCTCGGGCCCTCCGAACCGGGGCGCACAAATCTTCGGTCGGGTATTTGTCGGGCGTGTGACCGGACGCGGAGGCGCGGCGGACGCTAGGGTCGGCGGATCGGCCCGCCCCCGACCCGCCGAAGGAGGCCAGCGGGTGTATGAGTCCGTCCTCGTGGCGAACCGCGGTGAGATCGCCAGCCGGATCATCCACACCGTCCGCTCGATGGGGCTCAAGGCCATCGCCGTGTACTCCGAGGCCGACGCGCAGCTCCCGTTCGTCGCCGAGGCGGACGAGGCGATCCTCATCGGCGGCCCCGCCGACCCGTCCCGCGGCTACCTCGACGCGGAGGCCGTGCTGGAGGCCGCCCGCCGGACCAACGCGCGCGCCGTCCACCCCGGGTACGGGTTCCTGTCCGAGAGCGCCGCGTTCGCGCGCCGGGTCGCCGAGCGCGACCTCGGCTGGATCGGTCCGCCGCCGCTCGTCATCGCCCGGATGGCCGACAAGATCAACGCCCGGAACCTGATGAAGGAGGCGGGGGTCCCCGTCGCGCCCGGCGTGTGGGAGCCCGTCCCGGACGCGGCGACGGCGGTGGAGGAGGCCGAGCGCATCGGCTACCCCGTCATGGTCAAGCCCGCCGCGGGCGCCGGCGGCGTCGGGCTCGCCGCCGCCTACGACGAGGCCGCGCTCCGCGACGCCTACGAGGCGGTGCGCGCCCACGCGGCGCGCGTGTTCGGCGACGCCGACGTCCTGCTGGAGCGCTACGTGGAGGGCGCCCGGCACGTCGAGGTGCAGATCCTCGGGCTGGCCGACGGCACCGTGCTCGCGCTCGGCGAGCGGGACTGCTCCGTCCAGCGCCGGTACCAGAAGGTCGTCGAGGAGACGCCGTCGCCGGGCGTCTCACCCGCGCTGCGCGAGCGGATGCTGGCCGCCGCCGTCCGCGCGGGGGAGGCGGTCGGGTACCGCGGCGCGGGCACCGTCGAATGCCTCGTGGACCCCGTCGCCCAGGAGTTCTACTTCCTGGAGATGCACACCCGCCTCCAGGTCGAGCATCCCGTCACCGAGCTGGTGACCGGCATCGACCTCGTCGAGCAGCAGCTGCGGATCGCGGCGGGCGAGCCCGTCTCGTTCACCGCCGCCGCCCCGCGCGGCCACGCGGTCGAACTCCGCGTCCAGGCCGAGGACCCGCTGCACTTCCAGCCGGGCGGCGGCGAGATCAAGGTGTGGGAGGAGCCGGTCGGCGACGGCATCCGCATCGACGCGGGCTACGCCGAGGGCAACACCGTCACCCCCTACTACGGCCCGCTGCTCGCCAAGCTGTGCGTCCACGGCGACGACCGCGACCACGCGCTGCGCCGCGCACGCGCGGCCGTGGCCGCCTTCCACATCGAGGGCGTCCGGACCAACCTGCCGTTCCTGGCCGAGCTGCTCGACCACGCCGAGTTCACCGGCGGCGTGTACGACACCGGGATCGTGCCGCGCATGCGCGCCCGCTAGCTCAGAACGCCAGGGCGTAGGTCACCAGGTCGAGGCCCGGCTTCGGCGCCCAGTCGCGGTCGGGCGTCCGGACGAACCCCATCCGCTCGTACATGCGGTGCGCGTCGCGCATGTTCGACTGCGTCGACAACCGCATGCCCACGAGCCCGGCCGCGCGCGCCCGGTCGGCGCAGGCGCGCACCAGCGCCGCGCCCACGCCCCTGCCGCGCGCCCACTCCTGGACGGCGAGGATCCGGAACTCCCCCTCGTCCGGCCCGGCCAGCTCGGCGTAGGGGCTGCCGGGCGGGCAGTAGGCGACCGACCCCGCCAGCTCCCCGTCGACCTCGGCGACCAGCAGCTCCGTCTTCGCGGCCCAGTCGGCGGTGTCGCGGAGCCTGCTCACATACGGCGACTCCGCCGCCATGAGCCCGCTGCCCACGTACACCTCGACGATCAGCTCACCGATCCGCCCGTACTCCTCCGCCCGCGCCGCCCGCACGGTCACCCGCTCACCCACCCGCGACATCCCTCGATCCACGCTGCTGTTCCTCACGGTCCACGGCGTCACGATAGCCCGGGTGTCCGTCCGAAACGCGCGGGGGCCCGGCGGGCAACCGGTCAGGGGATGTCGCGGCAGGAGGACTCGCCGGGGAGAAGCGGGCGCACGCGGACCGTGTAGGTCCTGCCCTGGCTGCGCCAGCCGACGTCCGGACGCGCGGCGGGCACCCTGCTCGCGGGGGCCAGCGTGCAGACGCCGCCCGGCACCCGCTCGCCCTCGCCGAGCGGGGCCAGGGGCCACTTCTTGACCGTCCCGGCGCCGGGGTTCTCGACCGAGAGGACCGCGACCTTCGCGGGCGCGTACGGCCGGCCGGGGGAAACGAGGTCGCCCGGCGGCCAGCGCCGCGGGTCGAGCCGCTCGCGGAACCGCACCGCCGGGTCCGACTGCGCCTCCGGTTGGATGATCTTGGTGGTGGCCCGCCCCATCGTGAACTCCAGCACGATGGCGTCCATGACGCGGCCGGGGCCGCTCGTGTGGGAGCGGGCGAGCCCCGCCGCGCGCGCCCCGTCCAGCAGGCGCTGGAGCGCCTCGGGTTTCAGGCGGTACTCCGTCGCCTTCCCCTCGGACGCGACCACGGCGCGACCCGTCGAGTACAGCGAGAATTCGGGGAGCGTCCCGGGGCCGCCCTTGCCGGCGAAGCCCCCGGTCTCGCGCCAGCGGAGCACGAGGCGTTCGGCGGCGGGGTCCGTGGCGGGGGACACGCTCGTGGGCGACGGCGCGGGCACCGCCGGAGTGCTCGCGGACGAGCCGGAAGGCGAGCCGGGAGAACCGAGTGAATGCGGGGGCTTGCCGGAGTCCCCGTCACAGGCGGTGAGCGCGCTCGCGCAGGCGAGCGTCAGCACCCAGCTATAACGTGCGTACGGGCCAGCCATGAGCGTTGGACGAGCGAAGCCGTCCCCGGGTTCCCCGCGCCGAGAGGCCCGTGACAAAAACAGGGCCCGAAGACTGTGGATTCCAGTGCGGGACCTCGGCCGCGCATGCCCGCTAGTGTGCGGCTCGTGAGCGTCATCGTGGTTTCCGGTACCTGTACGGGGGTCGGCAAGACCGTCGTCACCGCCGCGCTGGCCGCCGTGGCGGCCGCCCGGGGCGCGCCGGTCGCCGTCGTGAAGCCGGGGCAGACCGGCGTCGTGGACGGTGAGACCGGCGACCTCGACGAGGTGGCGCGGCTCGCCCGCGTCTGCGACCTGCACGAGTTCGCCCGGTTCCCCGACCCGCTGTCACCCGCCGCCGCCGCGCGGCGCGCGGGCGTCCCGCCCGTCCGGTTGCCGGATGTGGCCAAGCGCGTCCAGGAGCTGTCGAGCGGGAGCCGGCTCGTGCTGGTCGAGGGGGCGGGCGGGCTCCTCGTCCGCTACGACGAGGAGGGCACCACGATCGCCGACCTCGCCCGCTGGCTCGGCGCGGCCGTCGTCGTCGTCGCCCGCCCGGACCTCGGCACGCTCAACCACACCGCGCTCACCCTGGAGGCGATGGCGCACCGCGGCGTCCAGCTCGCGGGCGTCGTCATCGGCGCCTGGCCGGACGAGCCCGACCTCGCCATGCGCAGCAACGTCCGCGACCTGGAGACCATCGCCGCCCGCCCGCTGGCCGGCGTCCTGCCCTCCGGCGCCGCCGCCCTGGACCCGGCCGAGTTCCTCGTCACCGCCCACCGCGGCCTGGCACCGTCCCTCGGCGGCTCCTTCGACCCCGCCGCCTTCCGCGCCTCCGTCCAGCCCGAAGGCGGCTGACCGGCGGGAACGACGTCGCGACCGGTCAGTCGCTCCAGGGCTTCCATTCGGCGGTGTCGATGTCCACGTCGAACGGTTCGGGGAGCCGGATGGTCTCGCCGAAGTCCCACGAGTCCTCGTGCAGGTACGCGGCGGAGCCCTGGTCGGGGATGGAGAACAGGACGGAGCGGGCGATTTTCGGGGAGCGGTCGATCAGCAGGTAGTAGGGGACCTCCGCCGTCGCGTAGCCGTTCCACTTGTTGTTCCGCCCCCGCTCGCCGGGCCGCCGGTCGTTGCCGGCGTTCCCGGGGGAGGTGACCTCCACGACGAGTTCGACCTGGTCGGGCACCAGGGTGCGCACCCGGGAGCGCCGGGCGGCCAGGTATACGGCTTCGTCCAGGACGACCAGGTCCGGAACGAATCCCGCGCCGATGCCGACGAGCGACAGGCCGGTCCCCTGATCGGTCCGCCACGGGAAGCCGGCGCGGGCCCCATGGGCGTGGGCCATGGCATATGAGATATCGCCGATGATGGCGTTGTGCTCGAACGCCGGTGGCGGTGACACGACGACCCTTCCTTCGATGACCTCGACGCGATGCCCCTCGGGGGCGTGGACGAAGTCGTCGAGTTCACCGCGGGTCCACATGTTGTAGGCCGTGTCCGGGAGGGACATACGACCCACATGATCGACCATCGTCACTTTGGGCGACTCCTTCCTCACGTTCTGCTCCGGTCATCGTAGGGAACGCGTGCTCGGAGTGTATGCGGAACGTCACAGGTCAGCGGCGGAGTCTGGTGACGAACTTGTACCGGTCTCCCCGGTAGAGGGACTGGGCCCACTCGACGGGCTGCCCGGTCGTGTCGAAGGCGTGCCGGGAGAGCAGGAGCATGGGCAGGCCCACGTCCACGCCGAGGAGCTGCGCGTCGTGGGGGGTGGCGAGGACGGTCTCGATGGTCTCATCGGCCTCGGTCAGGTGGACCTCGTAGGCGGTGGCGAGGGTCTCGTAGAGGGAGTGGTGCCGGGACAGCTCGCGGCGCAGGCCGGGGAAGCGGCGGGCCGGGAGGTGGGAGGTGTCGATGGACATCGGCTCGCCGTCGGCGAGGCGGAGCCGGTGGACGCGCAGCACCCGTCCCCCCGGACGGATGCGGAGCAGCGAGGCGAGGCGCTCGTCGGCGCTGACGTAGCCGGCCTCCAGGATGCGGGTCTCGGGCCGCAGCCCGTGGTGCCGCATGTCCTCGGTGTAGCTGACCAGTTGTAGCTCCTGGGAGACCTTCGGCTTGGCGACGAAGGTGCCCTTGCCCTGGATCCGCTGGAGCCGGCCCTCGACGACCAGCTCGGCGAGGGCCTGCCGGACGGTCGTCCGGGACGTCTCGTACTTCTCGGCGAGCGCCCGCTCAGGCGGCAGCGGGCTGCCCGGCGGCAGCGACTGGATCAGCTCGACGAGCAGCTCTTTCAGCTTGTAGTACTTCGGTATGCGCGGCGCCTGGTTGGCGTGGTGCTTGGCGATGTCCCCCAGCGTGGCCCTGTCGAATCCGTGGTCGAATCCGCCCCCGTGCCGGGGCCCGCCCCTGACCTCCGTCACGGCATCTCCTCACGTTCATCATCGGTTTTCCCCGATGTTATGCGTGAAGACTACGGGCGGTAGAGCCCGCGATCTCCGCCAGGGCCGCCGCGAGGCGTGTGAGGTCCGGCTCGCTCAGCGTGGCGCGGGCGGTGAGCCGCAGGCAGGCGCGCCCCTTGGGGACCGAGGGAGGCCGGAAGCAGCCTACGCGGACGCCGTGCGCCGCGCAGGTTTCGGCCGCCCGCAGCGCGGCGTGCGGCTCGCCCAGGAAGACCGGGACGACGGCGGCGGCCGGATCGGCGGTCTCAAGGCCGGAACCGGCCGCGAGGTTTGCGAGCGCGCGGGCCCGGTCGCGCGCGCGGGCGGGCAGGTCGGGCTCGGTCTCCAGGACGTCGAGCGCGGCGAGCGCGGCGCCGATGGCGGGCGGGTTCAGGCCGGTGTCGAAGATGAACGCGCGGGCGGTGTCGACGAGCGTGTCGATCACCTCGGGCGCGCCGAGGACCGCGCCGCCCTGGGACGCCAGGGACTTCGACAGCGTCAGCGTGCGGATCACGTCCGGTTCGGCGGCGAGGCCGGCGGCGTGGACGGCGCCGCGTCCGTGCTCGCCGACGACGCCGAGCGCGTGCGCCTCGTCCACCACGAGGAGGGCGCCGTGCGCGCGGACGGCCCGGTGCAGGCCGGTGAGGGGCGCGAGGTCGCCGTCCACGGAGAACACGGCGTCGGTGACGACGACGGCGTGCTCCTCCTCGCGCTCGGCGAGGGCGCGTTCGACGGCGGCGGCGTCCCGGTGCGGGGCGATCGCGACGCGGGCCCGCGAGAGCCGGCAGGCGTCCACGATCGAGGCGTGGTTGACCTGGTCGGACACCACCAGCGTGCCGGGCCCGGCGAGGGCGGTGACGGCGCCGAGGTTGGCGAGGAAGCCCGAGGAGAACACCAGCCCCGCGGGGGCGCCGCCGAACGCGGCGAGCCGCCGGTCGAGCTCGGCGTGCAGCTCGGTCGTCCCGGTGACCAGGCGCGACCCGGACGATCCGGTGCCCCACTCGCGCGCCGCCGCGACCGCGCCCGCGGTCAGCCGCGGATCACCGGCGAGCCCGAGGTAGTCGTTGGACGCGAGGTCCACCAGCCCGTCGTGATCAGGTGTGCGGGGGCGCAGCGCGCGGCGCAGCCCCGCCTCCGCGCGGCGCGCGGCGGCGTCGCGGAGCCGGGCCAGCGGGTCTCCCGTTGCGGACATACCGGAAATCCTCCCAGGCCGCGCGCGGAGGGGGACGCCGTACCCGTCCAAAAACCCATGGGCGATGATGGTCGGGTGCCTACCTTGACCGATCTGGTGCGCGACCACACCGACCTCACCGAGACCGATGTGGAGTGGCTGCACGCGCTGGTGTCGGACTGGCAGCTGCTCGCGGACCTGTCGTTCGCCGACCTGCTGCTGTGGGTGCCGCTCCGGTCGGCGGACGTGCTGCCCGCCGAGACCGGGTCCGGCGGCCCGTCCCGCCGCCAGCCCGTCGCGCTGGACACCGGCGCCGCCGTCCCCGGCTGGGTGGCGATCGCGCAGATGCGCCCGACGACCGGCCCGACCGCCTACCCCGAGGACCTCGTCGGCAAGGTCGTCCGGACGGGGCGGCGCGGGCTGATCGACGTGGCCTGGCGGGAGCGGCGGATCGTCCGGGAGGGCGATCCGGAGTGGGGGAGCGGCATCCCCGTCCGGGAGGAGTCGATCCCGGTAAGGCGCGGCGCGAAGATCCTCGGGGTGATCCAGCGCAGCACGAACCTCAGCTCGGCGCGCACCCCGAGCCGCCTGGAGCTGACCTACCTCCAGAGCGCCAGCGACCTCGCCAAGATGATCTCCGAGGGCCGGTTCCCGGTGCCGGGCGAGGAGCCGAACCTCGTCCGCTCGCCCCGGGTCGGCGACGGCCTGATGCGGCTGGACCGCTCGGGCAGGGTCAGCTACGCCAGCCCGAACGCCCAGTCGGCCTACCGCCGCCTCGGCTTCCCCGCCGACCTCGTCGGGGAGTCGCTCGGCCAGGTCACCGCCGACCGGTGCGACACGGGGGAGCCGCTGGAGGAGGCCCTGAGCGTCGTCCTCAGCGGCCGGGCGCCCCGCGAGGTGGAGGTCGAGGCGCACGGGTCGGTCATGCAGTTGCGGACGATCCCGCTGGTCGTCGGCGGGACGCGGATCGGCGCGATCGTGCTCTGCCGGGACGTCACCGAGCTGCGCTGGCGCGACCGGGAGCTGATGACCAAGGACGCCACGATCCGCGAGATCCACCACCGCGTGAAGAACAACCTCCAGACGGTCGCGGCGCTGCTGCGGCTCCAGGCGCGGCGGCTCCAGATCCCCGAGGGCAGGGCCGCGCTGGACGAGGCCGTCCGCCGGGTCGGGTCGATCGCGATCGTCCACGAGACCCTCTCGCACACCCCCGACGAGCTGATCGACTTCGACGACATCGCGGACCGCGTGATCACGATGGCGGGGGAGGTCTCCACCCCCGAGACCAAGGTCACCCCGAAGCGCACCGGCAACTTCGGCGTCCTGCCCGCCGAGGTCGCGACGCCGCTCGCGATGGCGCTGACCGAACTCCTCCAGAACGCCCTGGAGCACGGCCTGGCGAACCGGTTCGGAACCCTGGAGGTGGCCGCCCGCCGCTACGGCGCCGGGGGGCCGTCCCCCGCCCCGGACCCGAACGACGTCTCCCTCTGGGGCGAGTGGCCCACCGCGGGCGAGCACGCGCCGCAGAAGGAGACCCCCGCCGACGGACGCCGCCTCGTGGTGGTCGTCGCCGACGACGGGAAGGGCCTGCCGCCCGACTTCGACGTGGAGAGCAGCGACAGCCTGGGCCTACAGATCGTCCGAACCCTGATCGTGGGCGAACTGGGCGGCCGCCTGGACTTCCGCCCCCGCCAGGGCGGCGGCACGGAAGTGGTGGTCGACGTCCCGGTGGAACAGCACCACAGGCCGGGCCCGCGTTCTTAGAGCAGCGCCCTAGCGTGCCGCGCCGAGGGCGCGCCTGTTGACACGGCGCTTGAGGGCGCGGCGCTCGTCTTCGCCCATGCCGCCCCAGACGCCGGAGTCCTGGCCGGACTCCAGGGCCCAGCGCAGGCAGGCGTCGGTGACGTCGCAGCGCTTGCACACCTGCTTGGCCTCCTCGATCTGCAGGATCGCGGGCCCGGTGTTGCCGATCGGGAAGAACAGCTCGGGGTCCACGTCACGGCAGGCTGCGCGGTGGCGCCAGTCCATGCGGTCCACTCCTTCGTCAGGTGGTGGAATCACTCCACTTTTGTGAACGGTTTCACATGTCGCGAACACCCGGAGCGGCGGTGGTGGCCAGGTCCAGGGGTCGTTGTTCGGCGGCGGTGCGAGCAGGTGGCTGACGACGTTGGGCCCCTGTCGGCCGGCGCACTTTGAGCGTGTCAGCAGGGCGCGGGCAGACGCAAGACCCTTGAGAAAGGATTCTCAAAGTATGGGTGTCGCATGTGTCACATCGGTGGGTCGGCCCTGTTGCTTTGTCGTTAACAGATGGGCCGGACGGCCTCATATGACGATGCGGATGGCCTTCGGTACCGATCGGAAGGTGATGAGCTCCTGCTCGCCAAGGTAGTCGCCGTCGAGCTGAAAGGCCACGGGCCGCTCCGCGCGCAGTGTGATCTCCGCCGCGTCGTGCACGTTCACCACGTGACGTCCCTGGACGGGACGGGTGCGGGGGGTCATCATCCGGGCCAGCGCGGCCAGCGTCGGCGCCGCGTCCAGCGTGCGCGTCGCGAACACGTCGAGGCCGCGCGAGAAGTTCGCCTTGGGGCTCGGATTCACCGGCACCGGGCCCATGAAAGTCCACGGCGCGGTATTGGAGATGAACGCCATGAAGACCCCCGATTTCGTTGGGCGCCCCGGCACTTCCATCGTTAGGGCGGGACGCCGCCGATCGGTCCCGGAGAAGAAATGGCGGATGGCGGTCCGCACATAGAGCGACGGGTCGGCCTTCGCTCCCGCGCCGCGCCGCCGCTCCACCTCCCGGACGACCTCCGCGTCGAACCCGACGCCGCCGCAGAAGGTGAAGTAGCGCTCGGTCCCGCCGGGGTGGCAGGCCGTCCCGAGCCCGACCGTGCGGTACCGGCCCGCGCGCAGCGCGTCCAGGACGACCCGGGTCGCGCCGATCGGGTCGCCTGGAAGCCCCAGCGCGCGGGCGAACACGTTGGCGCTGCCGATCGGCAGGACGGCCAGCGCCGGGAGGTCGGGCGAGGGGCCCTCCGCGAGCAGCCCGTTCACCGCCTCGTTCACGGTCCCGTCCCCGCCGAGCGCGATGACCGCGTCATAGCCCTCCAGCGCGGCCCGCCGCGCGATCTCCGTCGCGTGGCCGCGGTGGGCCGTGTCGGCGATGACGAGGTCGAGGTCCCCGGAGAAGGCCCGCACGAGGAGGTCGCGGGCCCGCCGGGAGGTCGAGGTCGCCTTGGGGTTGGCGATCAGCATGGCGCGCACGGCGCCAGCGTATCGACCGTTCCGACGCGCTTTTCCACGTGGCGGTCCCGGGACGTGCCGCCGGGAGGGGGCGAGTAGGGTTTCAGGTTGTGACGAAGCGTCCGTTCACCGTGCAGGCAGCCGCCGCCCTGGAGGCCGCGGAGGGCCTCGCCGCCGTCGGTTTCGGGGTGTTCACCGGCATCGAGACGGTGGCCGGCTCCGCCGTCGACCCCGTCAGCGCGGTCGGGGTCACCGTGCTCGCCCTCGTCGGCGGCGTCGCCATGCTCGGCTGCGCCCGCGGGCTGCTGCGCGCCGACCAGTGGAGCCGCGCCCCCACGGTGCTCACCCAGCTGTTCGCGCTGCCCGTCGCGTGGTCGCTGTGGCAGAGCGAGCGCCCCGAGATCGCGATCCCGATGGGCGCCGCCGCCGTCCTCGCGCTGATCATGGTGCTCAGCCCGCCGAGCACCGCCTGGCTCGTCGAGGACCCGCAGGAGCAGGGCCCGGACGAGGAGGAGGACGCGGACGGCGCGGACGCCGCCCCGCGTTCCGGTGGCCGGTCGCCGCGTACCGGCCGCTGATCCTCGGTCCGGCCGCCGCCCCCGGCCACTGGTCACTCGTCGGCCGTCAGGCCCTCCCGCAGCTGGGCGAGCGTCCGGGCCAGCAGCCGCGACACGTGCATCTGCGAGATCCCCAGCTCCGCCGCGATCTGCGACTGCGTCATGTTGCCGAAGAACCGCAGCAGCAGGATCTTCTTCTCGCGGGCGGGCAGCTTCTCCAGCAGCGGCTTGAGGGACTCGCGGTACTCCACGCCCTCCAGCGACTCGTCCACCATGCCGAGCGAGTCCGCGACCGCGGGGGCGTCCTCGTCGCCGGAGTCGGGGGCGTCGAGGGACACCGTGGAGTAGGCGTTCGCCGACTCCAGGCCCTCCAGCACCTCCTCCTCGCTCATCTGCAGGTGCGCCGCCAGCTCGCTGACGGTCGGGGCACGCCCCTCCCGCTGCGCCAGGTCGCTGATCGCCTTCGTCAGCGACAGCTTCAGCTCCTGGAGCCGCCGCGGGACGCGGACCGCCCAGCCCTTGTCGCGGAAGTGCCGCTTGATCTCGCCGACGATCGTCGGCGTCGCGTAGGTCGAGAACTCCACCCCGCGCCCGAGATCGAACCGGTCGATCGACTTGATCAGCCCGATCGTCGCGACCTGGATCAGGTCGTCCAGCCACTCGCCCCGGTTGCGGAAGCGGCGGGCCAGATACTCCACCAGCGGAAGGTGCAGCTCGACGAGCTGGTCACGGATCCGCTGCCGCTCCGGGTCGCCCTCCGGCAACTCCGCCAGACGCTCGAACAACGCGCGGGCCCGCGCGCGGTCGGGGACCGCGCTCTCGGACCGCTCGTTGCCGGAGCCCGCGATGGTCGTCTTCTCCGTCACGGGGCCCCCGCCGCACCCCGGCGCTTCTGCAGCGTCACGGTGACCCGGTCGTCGGAGCCGACCTGGGCGTCGACCTCGCCCGCCAGCGACGACAGGACCGTCCAGGCGAAGGTGTCGCGGCTCGGTTCCTGGCCGTCCACCGTCAGCACCGCCACCGAGATGCGCACCGCATCGCCGGTCAGCTCGAACTCGCAGGTCAGGTCGGTTCCGGGGACGGCCTGCGCGAGCAACATCGCACAGGCCTCATCGACCGCGATGCGCAGGTCCTCGATCTCGTCCAGCGTGAAGTCGAGCCTGGCCGCGAGACCGGCCGTCGCGGTTCTCAGAACCGAGAGGTAGGCACTCGCGGCGGGCAGCTTCACCGTCACCACATCGCGGACGGACAACTGTGTACTGGCGGGCATTGCAGCGGTTTCCTCGGTCACGTCACTCCCTCGCAGGATGGTCCTGCTGCTTCCGAAACTACCGCCTTCCGGCCGTGCTGCGAGACTCCGCGTCCGCGTGTTTGAGGTCTTTATTGCAGGGACCTGGGCGTCAGGCGCTGGACGCCTTCCTCCGGCGGCCCCTGCGGCGATCGCCGGCATCGCTTCGAACGCGGTGTTCATTGCGTTGCCCTTGGCGTCGGCGCTGGGGCGCCTCCTTCGGCGGGTATCGCGGCGATCGCTGGCATCGCTCCGAACTCGGCTTGCGGCTCGCTCCGCGATCAGGCCCTCGCGGTGTTCATTGCGTTGCCCTTGGCGTCGGCGCTGGGGCGCCTCCTTCGGCGGGCATCGCGGCGATCGCTGGCATCGCTCCGAACTCGCCTAGCGGCTCGCTCCGCGATCAGGCCCTCGCTTCGCTCGTGCCTGCCTTCGGACGCGATCGCAACCTTTCCGGTGGGTGGAAGGCGGGGTTGCCACGGGTCGGCGCGTGGTGCTGTCTGCCCCTGGTACGCCTTGGCTCGCCCGGCCGCTGCGGTGACCGGCGGTGGGGCTGGGGATGTCACGTTTTGGTGGGGGTGGTTCGTCTGTGTTGGTGTGATCGTTTAGGACGCTCCGGCCAGCGGCCCGTCCCTTCCGTCCACGGCGGAGCCGCTCCTCGCGCGCCCCCGGATGTCCCCCGTCCGGGGGCGCGCCCTTCGGGCGTCCCGGCCATCCGGGCTGCTCCAATAGTCTGGAACGTGTGATTCGAACTGCGACGGCCGATGACGTTCCCGCGATCCGGCGGCTGATCCGCGACCTGGCGGAGTACGAGCGGTCCCTGCATGAGGTGAAGGTCACCGAGGAGCAGTTGCGGGCCGGCCTCTTCGGGGACGAGCCGCGCGTGTTCGCGCACGTCGCCGAGCATGACGGGCGGGTCGTCGGGTTCGCCCTGTGGTTCCTCACCTTCTCGACGTGGGAGGGCGTCCACGGGATCTACCTGGAGGACCTCTACGTCGATCCCGGCGTCCGGGGGCACGGGTACGGGAAGGCGCTGCTCACCGAGCTGGCGCGCGTCGCCGACGAGAACGGGTACGCGCGGGTCGAGTGGGCCGTGCTGAAGTGGAACACCCCCGCCATCGGCTTCTACGAGTCGCTCGGCGCCCGTCCGCAGGACGAGTGGAGCGTGTACCGGCTCACCGGGGACGCGCTCGCCAAGCTCGCCCGCGCCTGAGGCCCGCCCCGGGGACGGGCCTCGCGCGTGTCACCACGTGGTGGGCTTGTCCTTGGTGTAGAGCCAGGCGTCGAACAGGCCGTCCAACCGCTTGTGGGAGATCCGCTCGGCGAGGTCGATGAACTGCTCGGTCGTCACGTTGCCGTCGCGGTGCGCGCTCGTCCACGCCTTCAGGAGGGCGAAGAAGGCCCGGTCGCCGACGCGGTCGCGCAGCGCCTGGAGCGTCATGCCGCCGCGCCAGTAGGGGGTGAGGGTGAACAGCTCGTCCGTGCCGGGGTCGCCCGCCTCGCGGTCGCGCCAGAGCTCGTTGTAGTACGGCCAGTCCTCGGTCTTGCCGTAGAGGTTGTCGAAAGTCTGCTTCGCGGACGGGCCGCCATGCTGCTCGTCCCACAGCCACTCGGCGTAGGTCGCGAAGCCCTCGTTCAGCCAGATGTCCTTCCACCGCCGGACGCTGACGCTGTCGCCGAACCACTGGTGGGCCAGCTCGTGGACGATCGTCGGGGTGTCGGGCCGGTAGCCGTAGATCGGGCGGCTCTGCGTCTCCAGCGAGAACGCCACGTCCACGCCGACCCGGATGCCGCCGGTCGAGGCGAAGGGGTAGCGGCCGAGGACCTTCTCCTCCCAGTCGATCGCCTTGATCGTGCCCTCGTGGATCGTCTTCAGCTCGTCCGCGCGGTTCGGCGCGACGGCGGTGATGACCGGGATGCCGCCCTCGGTGCGGCCCTTCCGCACGGTGAACTTGCCGATGGCCAGCATCGCGAGGTAGCTCGCCATGGGGGAGCGCTCGTTCCACACGAACGTGGACCTGCCGCCGCGCGTCCACTCGCCGCCGGGCTCGCCGTTGGACAGCACCTGCGTGCCCTTCGGGACCGTCACGCGGTAGGTGTAGGTCGCCTTGTCGGTCGGGTGGTCGTTGCTGGGGAACCAGGTGGACGCGCCGTCGGGCTCGCTCACGACGTACGCGCCGTCGGGGGTCCTGATCCAGCCGAACTCGCCGAGGTCGGGGCGCCTCACCGACTTCGGCGTGCCCGCGTAGGCGACGGTGACCGTGAAGCGGGTGCCCTTCCGCAGGCCCGCGCGCGGGGTGACGACGAGTTCCTGGCCCTTACGGGTGAACCGCGCGTCCCTGCCGTCCACCTGCACGCTGCTGACGGTGAGCTGCTTCAGGTCGAGGTCGAGGCGCGACAGGTCCTGGGTCGCGCGGGCCTTGATGCGCGCGGTCGCGACCAGCGCGTTGGAGGCGGGGGTGTAGTCGAGCGACAGGTCGTAGTGGGCGACGTCGTACCCGCCGTTCCCCTCCTGGGGGAAGTACGGGTCGCCCGCTCCGGGGGCGCCGGGGGTGAAGCGGTGACCGTGGGACGCGGCGGTGGCGGGGGTCGTGGGCGCCACGAGGCAGGCGATGGCGAGCGTGACCACCACCGTCGATCGGACGGGTCTGATGGGCATGATTCGTCCTCTCTCTGACTGTGCGCCATAGAAGATCACGCCGTGTCGTGAAATGTCAGTCTTATCCCGAATATGCCGTGGGGGCCGTCCGAAACGGACGGCCCCCACGACCCGACGCGAACCGCGTCACGCCTGCTTGGTCTCCCAGAAGATCTTGTCGATCTCCGCGATCTTGCCCAGCAGCTCCTCGGCCGCCTTGACGTCCATGCTCCCCTTGGTGCCGGACGCGCCGGCGAGCTTGGTCGCCTCGTTGAACAGCTGGTGGAGCTGCGGGTACTTCTCGAAGTGCGGCGGCTTGAAGTAGTCGGTCCACAGCACCCACAGGTGCTCCTTGACCAGCTGCGACCGCTGCTCCTTGATCAGGATCGCGCGGGCGCGGAACTCCGGGTCCTCGTTGGCCGCGTACTTCTCGGCGATCGCCTTGACCGACTCGGCCTCGATCCTGGCCTGCGCCGGGTCGTAGACGCCGCACGGCAGGTCGCAGTGCGCGGAGACCGTGGTCTTCGGGCGCAGAAGCTTGAGCAACACCTGCGATTCCCTTCCCTCGTTTCGGATCATGCTCAGGTCACCGACATTACCCTCGCGGCCCAGAGCCCGTCCGGGCAGGGCGCTCGGTAATTCGGCCTAGGACCCGGACGCCGGAGCCGTCCGGAACCCTTCCGGTAGCGTCATCACCGGAGAGTGCCGGAGTATGCGGACGGGAGGGGAGCCGTGCCGATCCTCACGCGCCGTTCCGCCGCGCTCTGGGCGCTGCTGGGCGCGGTGCCGTTCGTGCTGCTCCGGGGGCGCGGGAGGCTGCGCGCGGTCGCCGTGGAGGGCGACTCGATGCTGCCCGCGCTGCGGCCCGGCGACTGGCTCCTCGTGCGCGTCGGGGGGCGCGTCGCCGCCGGCGACGTCGTCGTCGCCCGGCATCCGGAGCGTCCCGGCCTGCTCGTGGTGAAACGGGCGGCGTACCGCGCGGACACCGGATGGTGGCTGGAGAGCGACAACCAGCGCGCCCCAGGCCGCAGCGACAGCTGGGACTTCGGCGCCGTCCCCGACACGCTGGTCGTCGGACGCGTCGTCGCCCGCTACTGGCCGCCGTCCCGCGCCCGACGGCGGATCGACACCAGCGGCACGCTCGGCGGGCAGCCCGCGGGCATGCCCGGCCGTCCCGCGCAGCGCTCGCAGCGGTAGCGCGGCGCCCGCTCCGTCGCGGGGGTGAGGTAGGCGCGTTCGCAGCCCTCGGCGCGGCACACGCCGAGCGCGTCGATGCCCCGCGAGCTGATCCGGGCGGCCAGGCCCATCGCGGCGCGGGCGGCGCACCGGTCGGGGACCGAGCCGTCCTCGTTGAGGTGCAGGTGCCAGCCCTGGCCGTCGTGCCGGGTCACGATCGGATGCACGGGGTAGCGGATGAGCAGGGTGTTGAGGCGCTCGATCGCGTCCAGTTCGTCGCCGCGCGCGGCGGAGACGAAGACGGCGCGCAGTTCGGCGCGCAGTTCGCGCATGGCGTCCAGATCGCGGCGCGCCGTCCGACCCGCGAGGTACGGCCGGCGCAGCAGCAGGGCGCGCAGCCCTTCGAGATCACGCAGCTCGTCCCGGTGGGGGCGGCACGTGTTCACGAGATCGACCGCCAGGTCCGCGTAAGAGGCGAGGTCCACATTCGCTCCCGACGGGGGTCAAACCTGATCGTCGAATCCCCAGGATTCATTCCCCCGTGGTGAGAATTACACCGTCACTTTTAGGCCGGACTACCCGCGCCCCAGGTGGGACGCGGGCAGTCCGGAAAAGGACAGCGGAATTGGTCCTGCGGATCAGACCCGGTTGACCCCCTCCGCGCGGGCCTGGGCGGCGACGGCGTCCGCCACGGCGGGGGCGACCCGCGCGTCGAACGGGCCGGGGATCACGTAGTCGGCCGTCAGGTCGTCGCCGACGATGCCGGCGAGCGCGGTCGCGGCGGCCAGCTTCATGCCCTCGGTGATCGAGTGCGCCCGCACGTCCAGCGCGCCCCGGAAGATGCCGGGGAAGGCCAGCACGTTGTTGATCTGGTTCGGGAAGTCGCTGCGGCCGGTCGCCACGACCCTGGCGTGCCGCCGCGCCACCTCCGGCGGCACCTCGGGCGTCGGGTTGGACAGCGCGAACACGATCGCGTCCTCCGCCATCGTCGCGACGCACGACTCCTGGACGGTGCTGCCCGACAGCCCGACGAACACGTCGGCGCCGCGCAGCGCCTCCTCGGTGGAGCCGGTCAGCCCCGCCTTGTTGGTGATCGCGGCGATCTTCTCCTTGGCGGGGTTCAGCCCGTCCCGCCCCTGGTAGACCAGGCCCTTGCTGTCCGACAGCGCGAGGTCGCCGATACCGGCCTCGACCAGGATCCGCGACACCGCGATGCCGGACGCGCCCGCCCCGGCCACGACCGCGCGCAGCTCCGAGAGCGGCTTGCCGACGAGCCGGGCCGCGTTGGTCAGCGCGGCGAGCGCCACGATCGCGGTGCCGTGCTGGTCGTCGTGGAAGACCGGGATGTCGAGGGCGGCGCGCAGCCGGTCCTCGATCTCGAAGCACCGGGGGGCGCTGATGTCCTCCAGGTTGATGCCGCCGAAGCTCGGCGCCATCGCGGCCACGGTGTCGACGATCTCCTCGACGTCCGTGCAGTTCAGCGCGATCGGCACCGAGTCGAGCCCGGCGAACTCCTTGAACAGCAGGGACTTGCCCTCCATCACCGGCATGGAGGCGGCCGGGCCGATGTCGCCGAGCCCGAGCACGGCGGTGCCGTCGGTCACGACCGCGACGACCCTGGAGGTCCAGGTGTAGTCGTAGGCCAGTTCCGGGTTGTCGGCGATCGCCGTGCACACCCGGGCGACGCCCGGCGTGTAGGCGAGCGAGAGGTCGTCGGCGTTGCGGACGGGTATGGTCGAGCGCATCTCCAGCTTCCCGCCGCGGTGCAGCGGGAAGGCCGGATCATCGTCAAGATTTCGTTCCTGGGTGGAATGGTTCCGCGTGTGATTTTTCTGCGTGGGAATGGCCTCAGCAGCCACAGCGACCCCTGTCTGTGAATGTTGGCTTTCGGGCGATGCCGCCGCGGTGGTGGCGGACTGGTGGCCGGTCACCTGGTGGACATCTCGCGACGCACGGGGGTCACCCGTTGCCCGATTGTGTCATATCCCCCTCCGCCTTCTCCGGGGAATGCGCGGTGGCGGAGGTCACCCGGAGCGCGTGCCCCGGCCGTTGCGAGGTCGGGGCGCGATGGTCGCTTGAAGTAGTTGCGCGGGCGCTGTGAGTGGGCAGGGACGGGAGTGACGTACGGGCAGGCTTCGTCGTTGCGTGATTGTTTCGGAGCCTTTATCCAGATCAGGGATGTTGTACGCAAAAATGTGCACCTGCCCCCCGGGCCCGTCCGGATCCGGGGGAATCACCACTGGAGGGGGACCCGTGACCACCGGTTCTCTGCGCCGCCGCGCCGTCGCCGCGTCCGCGCTCGTGCTGACGGGCGCCCTCGCGCTGTCGGCGTGCGGCGAGAAGAAGGAGTCCACCGAGCCGACGGCGTCGATCACGCCGAAGGGCGGCCCGGACAGCAAGCTCGCGGCTTTGGTCCCGGCCGAGATCAAGGCCGACGGGGTCATCAAAATCGGCTCCGACACCACCTACGCCCCCGCCGAGTTCCTCGACAACAACAAGGTGGTCGGCTTCGACGTCGACCTGTTCGACGCGGCCGCCGCCAAGCTCGGGCTGAAGACCCAGTGGAACACCACGCCGTTCACGGGAGTGATCACCGGCGTGAAGTCCGGGAAGTACGAGGCGGGGATCTCCTCGCTCACGATCAACCCGGAGCGGCTCAAGGACACCGAGATGGTGAGCTACTTCAACGCGCCCATCCAGTGGGTGGTGAAGAAGGGCAACCCGCTGGGCATCCAGGTGGAGAACCCGTGCGGGAAGAAGGTGGCGGTGCAGACCGGCACCGTCGAGGTCCCCGACCTCCAGAAGCGGTCGAAGGACTGCAAGGCCGCGGGCAAGCCCGAGATCAAGATCGACCAGTTCCAGGACCAGAGCACCGCGACCGCCGCGGTCGCCTCCGGCAAGGACGACGCGGGCACCGCCGACTACCCGGTCTTCGTCGACGCCGTCGACAAGTCCAGGGGCCAGCTCGAACTGCTCGGCGACCCCTACGGGCAGGCGCCCTACGGCGTCGCGCTGAAGAAGGGCCAGACGCAGTTCGCCCAGGCGATCGCGGGCGCCTACAAGGCGATCATCACCGACGGGACCTACCAGCGCGTCCTGGACAAGTGGAAGGTCGGCAAGGGCGCGATCACCGACCCGGCCGTGAACCCGAAGGTCTCCTGACCGCATGTCGGACGAAGAGAAGCCCGAGGCGCCCGACCTCGTGAAGCCGGACGGGGCGCGGCCCGAGGCCATCAAGGCCGTGCCCGTCCGGCACCCCGGGCGCTGGATCGCGGTGGCCGTGCTCGCGGTCCTGGCCGCGATGTTCGTGCACATGCTGGTCACGAACAAGCAGTTCCAGTGGTCGTTCATCATCGACAACGCCTTCCGCCCGAACGTCATCGAGGGCGTGCGGACCACCGTCCTGCTGACGGTGCTCTCGATGATCATCGGCGTGCTGCTGGGCATCGTGCTGGCGGTCATGCGGCTGTCGGGCAACCCCGTCCTCAGCGGGGTCGCGTGGGTCTACACGTGGTTCTTCCGCGCCGTGCCCCGGCTGGTCCTCGCGGTCATGTTCGGCAACATGGGGATCCTGTACGCCAAGTACCACGTCGGCGGCGTCCCGTTCGCGGGCCAGCTCGGCGACGCGCTCGGCGTGGACATGGACGCCACCCTGTTCACCGTCGACGCCAACACGATCCTGACCGGGTTCATGGCCGGCCTCCTCGCGCTCGCGCTGTCGGAGGGCGCCTACATGGCCGAGATCGTCCGGGCCGGCATGCTGTCGGTGGACCCCGGGCAGAACGAGGCGGCCGGCGCGCTCGGCATGTCCCGGATGCTGGCGATGCGGCGGATCGTCCTGCCGCAGGCCATGCGGGTGATCGTGCCGCCGACCGGCAACGAGACGATCGCGATGCTCAAGGACACCGCGCTGGTGGCCTTCGTCCCCGTCAACAACGAGCTGTTCTTCCAGCTCAAGGCGGTCGGCGACAAGTCGTTCAACGTCTTCCCGATGCTGGTGGCGGCCTGCATGTGGTATCTGCTCCTGTCCAGCTTCCTGCTGGTCGCGCAGTACTACCTGGAGCGGTACTTCGCCCGCGGCAGCGGGATTCCCGAGAACAGGCGCGCCGGGCTGCGCGCGCTCGGCTTCGGCAGCGGCGGAGGAGGGGCATGAGCGGGCCGGACGGCGCGGAGGGCCTGATGGTCAAGGCCGAGGCGGTGCACAAGCACTTCGGCCGGCTGGAGGTGCTCAAGGGCATCGACCTGGAGGTCGCGCCCGGCGAGGTGATGTGCGTGCTCGGCCCCTCCGGGTCGGGCAAGTCGACGTTCCTGCGGTGCGTCAACCACCTGGAGAAGATCGACGCCGGGCGGCTGTGGGTGAACGGCCACCTGATGGGCTACCGGCAGAAGGGCGACCGGCTCTACGAGCTGCGCGACCGCGAGGTCTCCGAGCAGCGCCGCGAGATCGGCATGGTGTTCCAGCGCTTCAACCTGTTCCCGCACATGACCGCGATGGAGAACGTGTGCGAGGCGCCGGTCCACGTCCGGCGCAGGAGCAAGGCCGAGGCGCGCGAGCGCGGCGCGGCGCTGCTGGAGCGGGTCGGGCTCTCCGACAAGACCGACAGCTACCCCTCGCAGCTCTCGGGCGGCCAGCAGCAGCGGGTCGCGATCGCCCGCGCGCTCGCGATGGAACCCAAGCTGATGCTGTTCGACGAGCCGACCTCCGCACTGGACCCCGAGCTGGTCGGCGAGGTCCTGGAGGTCATGAAGCAGCTCGCGCTGGACGGCATGACCATGATCGTCGTGACGCACGAGATCGGGTTCGCGCGGGAGGTCGGCGACACCCTCGTCTTCCTGGACGGAGGTGTCGTGGTGGAGAAGGGCACGCCCGAGGAGGTCATCTCCAACCCCCGCAACCGCCGCACGCAGGACTTCCTCTCCAGGGTCCTCTGACCCGGACGGCGGACGGCCCGCCCTCTCCGCCCGGAGCGGGGGCGGGCCGTCCGGCGTGCGCGCGGCGGGTTAGTGTGCCGTGCATGTTCGCTGTCACAGCCACGCGCATCGACGCAGACGATCCACTGAACGGGCTGACGCTCGGCGAGCGGCCCGACCCCGAGGTACCGGACGGCTGGACGACCGTCACGGTGAAGGCCGCCGCGCTCAACCACCACGACCTCTGGTCGCTGCGGGGCGTCGGGCTGCCCGCCGAGCGGCTCCCGATGATCCTCGGATGCGACGCGTCCGGGGTGGACGAGGACGGCAACGAGGTCATCGTGCACGCGGTGGTCGGCGACCCCGACCGGGGCGGCGGGGACGAGACCCTCGACCCGAAGCGGTCGCTGCTGTCGGAGTCGCACCCGGGCACGCTCGCGGAGAAGGTGGCGGTGCCGCGCCGCAACCTCGTCCGCAAGCCCGCGGAGCTGTCGTTCGAGGAGGCGGCCTGCCTGCCCACGGCGTGGCTCACCGCCTACCGGATGCTGTTCGACAAGGCCGGGGTGGAGCCGGGCGGGTCCGTGCTGGTCCAGGGCGCGGGCGGCGGCGTCGCCACGGCCGCGATCGCGCTGGCGTCGGCGGCGGGCCTGCGCGTCTACGCGACCAGCCGCAGCGAGGCCAAGCGCGCGCGGGCGCTGGAACTCGGCGCGGACGCGGCGCTGGAGTCCGGCGCGCGGCTGCCCGAGCGCGTGGACGCGGTGATCGAGACGGTCGGCCAGGCGACCTGGTCGCACTCGCTGAAGGCGCTGCGCCCCGGCGGACGGGTCGTGGTGTCGGGCGCCACCAGCGGCGCGGTGCCGCCCGCCGACCTGAACCGGGTGTTCTTCCTCCAGCTCCAGGTGGTCGGCTCCACGATGGGGACCCGGGGGCAGCTGGAGCGGCTGGCGGGCTTCCTGGTCAAGTCGGGCGTCCGCCCGCCGATCGACCGGGCGCTGCCGCTCGACCGGGCCCGGGAGGGCTTCGCCGCGATGGCGGAGGGCGACCTCTTCGGCAAGATCGTTTTCACGACCTGAGTACGGCCCGCGCCCGCGGGCCGGCGGCACGGCCCGCGGGCGTCAGCGGTCGCGGAAGACCTCGTTCCGCATCCGCTCGCGGGTCTCCTCCAGGAGCCGCTGGCAGGCGGCGAGGCCGTCCTCGTCCAGACCGGACCTCTTGGCGCCCTTGCGGACGTCCTCGACGAACTTGCGGAGCAGGCGCTCCAGCTTGAGGCGCGCGACGTCCTCGCTGGTGCCGGTCGCCGTCCGCCAGGCGTCCTCCCAGTTCTGCCGCCACTCCTCCTTCCACGCCTGCCTCTGCTCGCGCCAGTGCTCCCTCTGCCGCCTCCACTCGTCCTTCTGGCGCTCGGTCGACTCCTTCCAAGCGTCCTTGGAGGTGGTCTTGCCCTGGTCGCGCATGTCGCGCGCCGCCTGGGTCAGCTCCTCGCGCAGCGACCGGACCGTCTGCCGGACGTCCTGCTGGACGCCGCGCGCGAACTCCTGCGCCGAGGCGGTGATCTCCTCCTCCAGCTCGGCCAGCTCGTCCATCCGCCGTTCGAGCTCGTCGCGGCCCTTGTCGGTCAGCGAGTACACCTTCTTGCCCTTGACCACCTCGTGGGTGACCAGGCCCTCGGACTCCAGCCGGGCCAGCCTCGGGTAGATCGTTCCGGGCGAGGGCGAGTACACCCCGAGGAAGCGGTCCTGGAGCAGCCGGATCACCTCGTAGCCGTGCCGCGGGCTCTCCTCCAGCAGCTTCAGCAGGTACAGCCGCAGGCGACCGTGGCCGAATACGGGGCTCACGTCACTTCTCCATTCGGGGTTCGGCGATCTCCGGCTCGTCGTCCTCCCGGCCGAGGAGGGTGACGGGGCCCGACACCGTGTTGACCGTGAGCCGTCCCGCGCCGTCGCCGATGGTGCCGGCGACGCCGCGCATGACGGCCCGCTCCCGCTCGCCGAGCCCGGCGAACGAGGTCTCGATGCGGCCGGTGGCCGAGGTCAGCGCGACCTCGGCGCCGGCGGACTCCGGGACGCGCAGCGCGACCTCGCCGGAGACCGTGTTGACCTCGACCCGGCTCGCGCCGACGAGGTCCATGTCGGCGGCGACGCGGCCGCTGACCGTGCGGGCGGCGAGGCGCTCGACCGACCCGCCCGCCAGCGACAGGTCACCGGACACCGAGGTGAACGACACCGTACCGTCCAGCCCCTGCGCCTCGATCGCTCCGGACACGGTGTTCGCGTCGACCGCGCCGCGCACCCCGTCCAGCGTCACCCCGCCGGAGGCGCTCTTGATCGACGTGCGGGCCGCCACGCCCGTGATCAGCGCGTCCGCCGACACCAGCGTGAGGGAGACGGGGCAGTCGCGCGGGACCGTGACGGTGATCGAGGCGTGCACCCGCTGGGTGCGCAGCCACGACAGCACGCCCTCCCAGATCCGCTCGTGCGTGATCGTGAGCATCCCCGCCTCGTGCCCGACCAGCAGCGGCGGGCCCGCCACCTCGCCGACGATGACCGAGGGCCGCTCGTCGGAGGCGAGCACCGACACGCTTCCGGCGATCAGCGTCGTCCGCAGCGCCACCACCCCGTCGAAGCCGAGGGTGGTCGGTTCGTCGATCGTCCAGCGCGACATCGCGGTAGCCCTTCGTCAGACGCCCTGCCAGTAGACACGATATGTCGCGTTCCTCGGAAGTCAAGATGTATCGTGTCTCCGCCGCCGGGCGGGCGTCGGCCCTCGCCGCCCTAATCCCCGTCCTCGTCCTCGTCCTCGTCGTCGAGGCGGGCCAGCCAGGTCGCCAGCCGGTCCACCGGCGTCTCGAACTCGGGGTTGAGGTCGACGAACTCGCGGAGCCGCTCGGCGAGCCAGGTCAGGCTGACCTCCTCGGCCCCCCGGCGGTCGGTGAGCTCCTCGATCCCCCGATCGGTGAAGTACATGGCGTTCTCTCTCCAGGCCCCCTCCGGGGCCGTTCCCGGGCCTCGCACCGAGGCCCCCGTACGCCGAGGGCCCCGGCGCGGGCGTGCCGCGCCGGAGCCCCCGGTCCTTCCCGCGTGCCTACTTCTCGCCGAACAACCGGGTCAGCAGGGCCTCCTGCTCGGCCTGGTGCAGCTTCGCCGAGCCGACCGCCGGGGACGAGGACGCCGGACGCGACACCCGCGACAGCCGCAGGCCCTCGATGTGGTGCGGCAGCTTCAGCGCCATGAACGGCCACGCGCCCATGTTCGCGGGCTCGTCCTGCACCCACACCACCTCGGTGTGCGCCGGGTACTTCGCCAGCTCGGCGCGGATCTCGTCGACCGGCGGCGGGTAGAGCCGCTCGACCCGGATCACCGCGGTGTCGTTGGCGCCCGCCGCGTCCCTGGCCTTCACCACGTCGTAGTAGATCTTGCCGGTGGTGAGCAGCACCCGCCGCACGCCCGCCGCCTCGACCGCCGGGTTCTCGTCGGGGATGACCGGCTGGAACGCGCCGCCGGTGATCTGCGCGACCGTCGAGGTCGCCGCCTTCAGCCGCAGCAGGTACTTCGGCGTGAATACGATCAGCGGCTTGCCCCGCCCCGACAGCACCTGCCAGCGCAGCAGGTGGAAGTAGTTCGCCGGGGTGGTCGGGTAGACCACGGTCATGTTGTCCTGCGCGCACAGCTGCAGGTAGCGCTCGATCCGCGCGGAGGAGTGGTCGGGCCCCTGCCCCTCGTAGCCGTGCGGCAGCAGCAGCACGACGCTGGAGTGCTGGCCCCACTTCTGCTCGCCCGAGGAGATGTACTCGTCCATGATCGACTGGGCGCCGTTGGCGAAGTCGCCGAACTGCGCCTCCCACGCGACCAGCGCGTCGGGACGGGTCATGGAGTAGCCGTACTCGAAGCCCATCGCCGCGTACTCGCTCAGCAGCGAGTCGTGCACGTAGAACTTCGACACGCCCTGGCCGAACTGCTTGAGCGGCGCGTACTCCTCGCCGGTCTTGCGGTCGAACAGCACCGAGTGCCGCTGGCCGAACGTCCCGCGCCGGGTGTCCTGGCCGACGAGCCGCACGGGGTGGCCGTCGATCAGCAGCGAGCCCAGCGCGAGCAGCTCGCCGGTCGCCCAGTCGATCGCGTCGTCCTCGATCATCTGGGCGCGGCGCTGCAGGATCGGCTGGAGGCGCGGGTGGACGTTGAAGCCCTCCGGCAGGCTGACCTGGGACTCGATGATCCGCTTGACGGTCTCCTGCGTGATCGCCGACCCGGCCCTGCCGTGGTCGATCGGGATGCGCTCCTCGACGTCGGGCTTGACGACCGAGCCCGGCTCCAGCGGCTTCTTCACGGCCTCGCGGGTCTCGATGAACGCCCGCTCCAGCTGCTCCTGGTAGTCGCGCAGCGCCTGCTCGGCCTCCTCGACCGTGATGTCGCCGCGGCCGATCAGCGCCTCGGTGTAGAGCTTGCGCACCGACCGCTTGGCGTCGATCAGGTCGTACATCAGCGGCTGGGTGAACGAGGGGTTGTCGGTCTCGTTGTGGCCCCGCCGCCGGTAGCAGACCATGTCGATGACGACGTCCTTCTTGAACGTCTGCCGGTACTCGAAGGCCAGCCGCGCGACCCGCGCGCACGCCTCCGGGTCGTCGCCGTTGACGTGGAAGATCGGCGCCTGGATCATCCGCGCGACGTCGGTGGAGTAGACGCTGGAGCGCGAGTACTCGGGCGCGGTGGTGAAGCCGACCTGGTTGTTGATCACCACGTGCACGGTGCCGCCGGTGCGGTAGCCGCGCAGCTGCGACAGGTTGAGCGTCTCGGCGACCACGCCCTGCCCGGCGAACGCGGCGTCGCCGTGGATCAGCACGGGCAGCACGCTGAACCCGGCCTCGCCGACGTCCAGGAGGTCCTGCTTGGCGCGGACGACGCCCTCCAGCACCGGGTCGACCGTCTCCAGGTGGGAGGGGTTCGCGACCAGCTCGGTGTGGATCTTGGAGCCGTCGGCGGCGACGAAGTCGCCGGACGCGCCGAGGTGGTACTTCACATCGCCCGAGCCCTGGGCGCTGCGCGGGTCGAGGTTGCCCTCGAACTCCCCGAAGATCTGCCCGTAGGACTTGCCGACGATGTTCGCCAGGACGTTCAGCCGCCCGCGGTGCGCCATGCCGATGACGACCTCGTCGAGGCTGGCGCCCGCCGCCGCGGAGATCACCGAGTCCAGCAGCGGGATGACGGACTCGCCGCCCTCCAGCGAGAACCGCTTCTGCCCGACGAACTTGGTCTGCAGGAACGTCTCGAACGCCTCGGCGCTGTTCAGCCGCCGCAGGACGTGCAGCTGCTCCTCGCGCGAGGGCTTGTCGTGCGGGACCTCGACGCGCTCCTGGATCCAGGCGCGCTCCTCCGGGTCCTGGATGTGCATGTACTCGATGCCGACCGTGCGGCAGTAGGCCATCCGCAGCACGCCGAGGATGTCGCGCAGCTTCATCGTCGGCTTGCCGCCGAACCCGCCGGTCGCGAACTCGCGCTCCAGGTCCCACAGGGTGAGGCCGTGCTTGAGGATGTCGAGGTCGGGGTGGCGGCGCTGCTTGTACTCCAGCGGGTCGGTGTCGGCCATCAGGTGGCCCCGGACCCGGTAGGCGTGGATCAGCTCGTGGACGCGGGCGACCTTGGCGACGTCCTCCTCGTGGGAGGCGGAGATGTCCTTGACCCAGCGCACCGGCTCGTACGGGATGCGCAGCGCCTCGAAGATCTCGTCGTAGAAGCCGTCCTCGCCGAGGAGGAGCTGGTGGATGCGGCGCAGGAAGTCGCCGGACTGCGCGCCCTGGATGATCCGGTGGTCGTAGGTGGAGGTCAGCGTCATGACCTTGCTGATCCCCATGCGCGACAGCGTGTCGCTGGAGGCGCCCGCGAACTCGGCCGGGTACTCCATCGCGCCCACGCCGATGATCGTGCCCTGGCCCGGCATCAGCCGCGGGACGGAGTGCACCGTGCCGATCGTCCCGGGGTTGGTCAGGCTGATCGTCGTGCCCTGGAAGTCGTCCAGCGTCAGCTTGTTGCCGCGCGCCTTGCGGACGATCTCCTCGTAGGCGGCCCAGAACTGGCGGAAGTCCAGCGTCTCGGCGGCCTTCACGCTCGGCACCACCAGCTGGCGCTGGCCGTCGGGCTTCTGCAGGTCGATCGCCAGGCCGAAGTTGACGTGCTCGGGCCGGATCAGCACCGGCTTGCCGTCCACCTCGGTGAAGGCGGCGTTCATCTCCGGCATCGCCGCGAGCGCCTTGACGATCGCGTACCCGATCAGGTGGGTGAAGGAGACCTTGCCGCCGCGGCCGCGCTTGAGGTGGTTGTTGATGACGATGCGGTTGTCGATCAGCAGCTTCGCCGGGACGGCGCGGACGCTCGTCGCGGTGGGCACCCCGAGGCTGGACTCCATGTTGGCGGCCGTCCGCGCGGCGACGCCGCGCAGCCTGACCTCCTCGGCGCCCGCGGGAACCGGCGGCGGCGCGGCCTTGGGGGCCGCCTTGGCCTGGGCCTCGGCCTGGGGCTTGGCCGCCGGCGCCGGCGGCGAGGCGGGCTTGGCTACCGGCTGCTTGGATGTCGGCGGAGCGGCCGCTGTGCCGTTCGCGGCCCGGGGGGCCGCTCCATCGGTGGCCGGGGTGGTCGCGGACGCGGGCCGGGTGTCCGGCTGGTAGTCCGCGAAGAAGTTCCACCAGGCCTCGTCAACCGAGTTCGGATCCTCGAGGTACTTCTGGTACAGCTCGTCGACCAGCCACTCGTTGGCACCGAAGTCTGTGTTCTTGGGGTCGGCACTAGTTTGCGACGACTCTGTCGACACGGCGGAGATCGCCCTCTTCCGCAGCTCGCAGGTGAGTTATAAGACCCAATAAGGCTACTCGCACTTGCACCTCGCGGTGTCCACCCGGGGTGCCGCCCACCTCCCGTGGCCGTTCACCGGGGGCCGCGCGGTGAACGGACGGGCGTGTGCGGCGCGCCGCGTCCCCCACGGCGCGGGGTATGCCGGCGACGGGTGCGAGGGGGCCCGTGCCGTGCGCCGAGGGGACCGCCGGGGGTGGCCCCGACGGAGGATCAGACGGAGGATCAGTGCGTGTGCGGCGCGACGGTCGGGCCCTCGCTGGCCTGGATGAGCACGAAGCCCTGGCCCTGGTAGGCCAGCTGCATCGCCTCGCCGCTGCCGCGCCCGATCAGGGCGGACGCCTTGAACGTGCGGTTCACGCCGACCTGGAGGCTGGTGCTCCACGCCACGGCGGACTGGCCGTCGGCGAAGGTCGGGGCGCGGCCGCAGTCCAGCATGACCGGGGTGCCGTGGGTCGTGAGCGCGACCCAGCCGGTGCCCTGGAGGGTGGTGTTGAACAGGCCGCCGGCGGCGATGCCCGCGCCCTGGACGCGCTGGATGTCGGACTGGAGGTGGGAGTCGTAGGCGAGGATGTTCTTGCCGTTGACCGTGATCCCCTCGTTCTCCAGGTAGAACAGGTGGATGTCGTCGGCGTCGTTGGCGACGAACAGCAGCCCCTGGCCCTTGACGCGCATGAGGGGCACGCCCTCGCCGGTCAGCGCCTTCTTCATGAACTTGCCGATGCCGCCGGCGCCCTCGTAGTCGAACTCCATCTGGCCCTGGAAGGCGACCATGGAGCCCTGCCGGGCGAGGACGTCGCCGTTCAGGTGCACCCGGAGCATCTTGGAGTTCTGGAGTGCGAAGTGGCCGGGCAACTGCTGGCCCTGGTCGATGTTGCCGAAGAACTGGCTGCGCATGGTCGGCTGGCCTCTCGTGTCCTGTCGTGGGGATCTATCTGGAGATCCGTCAGCATAACGACGGGATGCGCCAGGTCATGAACTTTCCCGGCAGGTGGCGCCCCGACCGCGGCGGACGTGGCCGGCCGAGCCGGTCAGCCGGAGGCGAGCCGTTCGCGGCCGTGCGGCGCCGTCCAGTCGAGGAGGGGGCCCTTGGGGACGATGCGGGTCGGGTTGATTGTGGGGTGCGTCACGTAGTAGTGGCGCTTGATGTGGTCGAAGTCCGTCGTCTCGCCGAACGCGGGGATCGAGTACAGGTCGCGGGCGTAGCCCCACAGGTTCGGGTAGTCGGCGAGGCGGCGCAGGTTGCACTTGAAGTGCGAGTAGTAGACGGCGTCGAAGCGGGCGAGCGTCGGGTAGAGGCGGACGTCGGCCTCGGTGACGGCGTCCCCGAGCAGGTACCGGCGGCCGGCCAGGCGCTCCTCAAGGCCGTCGAGGGTGGCGAACAGCGCGTCGAACGCCTCCTCGTAGGCGTCCTGCGCGGTGGCGAAACCGGCCCGGTAGACGCCGTTGTTGACGGTCCGGTAGACGAGGTCGTTCAGCTCGTCGATCTCCGGGCGCAGCTCCACCGGGTACAGGTCGGGCGCGCCGGGCCGGTGGAAGGCGGTGAACTCGGTCTCCAGCATCGTGGTGATGTCGGGGAAGTCGTTGGTGACGAGACGGCCCGTCTCGGTGTCCCAGACGCAGGGGACCGTGTACCGGCCCGTGAACCCGGGGTCGGACGACAGGTACAGCTCGGACAGGAACACCGTCCCGGTGACGGGGTCGTGGTCGGGGAACCGCCAGCCCCGCTCGTCGCGGATCGGGTCGACGACGCCGACGCCGATGACCTCCTCCAGGCCGAGGAGCCGCCGGACGATCAGCGTCCGGTGCGCCCACGGGCAGGCGTAGGAAACGAAGAGCCGGTAGCGGCCGGGTTCGGCGGGGTACCCGCTCCCGCCGTCCGCCGTGATCGTTTCGGTGAAGCGGTTGCGCTGCCGGACGAACCGTCCGCCCTCGACCTCCTGCGCGGTCATGACGGGCTCCTCCCCAGGTCGACGTCACGGCCCCGGACGGTCGTCCCCGCGGGGGATCCGCGCCCGGGAACCCCACGGCTACGATAACCGTCAGTAGCTTTGTCGAACTAGTCGGACTGGTCGCGGAGCGGCTGGAACCAGCAGGTGGCAGGGGAGCACATGCTCGAGAACTTCAACGCTCTGGCCGACGGGCTTCCCCCGTGGCTGGTGCTCCTGCTCATCGCGGGCCTGGTGTTCGCCGAGGCGGCCCTGTTCTTCGGGTTCGTCTTCCCGGGCGAGACCGCGATCGTGGTCGGCGGCGTCCTCGCCAGCCAGGACAAGCTCTCGCTGCCGGTGCTGCTGGTCGTCGCGGTGGTCGCCGCCGTCGCGGGCGACTCGGTGGGCTATGAGATCGGCCGCAAGTTCGGGCCGCGGCTGCTGGAGACCAGGGCGATGAGCAAGCACCGCGCCAAGGTCGCCAAGGCGCAGGACCTGATCCGCCGCCGGGGCGCGTTCGCGGTGTTCATCGGCCGGTTCACGGCGCTGCTGCGGGCGCTGATGCCCGCGCTGGTCGGCAGCTCGCGGCTGCCGTATCCGAAGTTCCTGCTGTTCAACTTCATCGGCGGCGTCACCTGGGTGCTGACGTTCACGCTCGGCGGCTACTTCGCGGGCGAGGCGTTCGACCACGCCGCCAAGCTCGCCGGGCGCGGCCTGGCGATCGGGCTCGCGGTCGCCGCCGTCGTCGCGATCGTGGTGTGGAGCGTCCGCAAGCACCGCCGGGAGGCCCACGAGGAGGCCGAGGTCGAGGCGGAGGAGTCGGAGCACACCCTGGAGCAGACCCACCCCTGAGGCCCGCTGAGGCCCGCGCGGGCGGAAGGCCGGCGGGTGGGAGGCCGGCGGGCTAGAAGCCGCCCGAGGGGTCGAGGCGCATCCGGCCGCCGACGTGCGGTAAGTCCAGGAAGGTGCGGATGCCGGGCGGGGCGGCGCACACCACCGGGATCGCGTTGAGCGCGTGGCACGCGGCCGCCGACAGCGGGTCGGTGATCCAGTCGTCGCCGGTCGTCAGTGTGACCGACGGCAGCCCGTGCACCCGCACCGCGTAACCGGGCGGTCCCCAGAGCGGCTGCCGCGCGGCGTCCGCCTTGTGGATCGCCTCGATCGTGAGCACGGGGCGCCCCGCCGCGATGCCGTTGAACGTCCAGCGGGCCGCCGCGACCGTGCCGCGCGGGATCAGCCCGGACGCGACGCGCAGGTCGGCGCCCGCGAGGCGGTGGTCCACGTCGACGTCGATCTCGTCGAGGTCGATGTGCAGCCCGGCCGCCATCAGGTGCAGGCTCTCGGAGTACAGCGACCGCATCGCGGTGCGGGCGGGCCGGAGCGCGCGCAGGTAGGACTCCTCGTCCCGGCCGAACCCGATCATGTGGTGGACCATCGGCCAGGACGGGTGCCGGGCGAGGTCGTTGCACTCGCGCGCGTACACGTGGGAGATCCCGCACGACATCCGCGACAGCATCAGCGGCAGGACGTCCGCCATGAAGCCCCGGTTGATCCCGCAGCCGTGCAGCGACGTCCGGCCGCGCTTGCACGCCTGCTCCAGCTCGTTCACCAGGAACGGCCCGTGCGCCGCCGGGTAGACGAGCCCGTTCATCGAGATGACGTTCTTGCCGGAGGACAGCAGCGCGCACACCGTGTCGAGGTCGGCGTAGGGGTCCCCGGTGGGGCCCGGCGCGTAGACGACGCAGTCGGCGTCCAGGTCGAGGATGTCGGCCAGCTCGCGGGTCGCGGTGATCCCGGTGGCCTCGCGCCCGGCGAGCACCCCGGCGTCCACGCCCTCCTTGGCGGGGCTGTGCACCCAGACCCCGGCCAGCTCCAGGCGGTGATGGTCCAGCACCCCCCGCAGCACCCGGCATCCGAGCGCTCCGGTCGCCCACTGCACCACGCGGAGCGGGCGGGGGCGTGCGTCGGCGGAACTCATCGAGGAATGACCTCCGGTGCTCCGTCGCGGCGGCGGGGTACCGCGATGGGTGTGGAGACTACGCGGAAAGGACGGCGAAATGCGGCAATCGTCGCAACTTTCTGGGAAGCCGCAGCGTGCGCCGGGGATGCCGCCCGCACGTGCGCGGGGTGCGCGGCCGAGCCGGATTCGGTTAGCTGGTGCCCCCCGGTCGCACCGCTTCCGGCGGTGCGACCGGGGTGGCGGTGATGGGCGAGCGTGAGGAGACAGGGATGGCGGAACTGCGCTTCGACGGCCGGGTCGCGGTCGTGACGGGGGCGGGGCAGGGCCTCGGCCGCGGGCACGCGCTGGAGTTGGCCGCGCGCGGCGCCCGGGTGGTCGTCAACGACCTCGGCGGCGACCGGTCCGGCGCGGGCGCGTCCGCCGGGCCCGCGCAGGCGGTCGCGGACGAGGTCACCGCGGCCGGCGGCGAGGCCGTCGCCGACCCCGGCGACGTCGCGACGCCCGAGGGCGCGGGGGCGATCGTCCAGACCGCGCTGGACGCCTTCGGACGGGTCGACATCGTCGTCAACAACGCGGGCATCCTGCGCGACCGCTCGTTCAAGAACATGACGGCGGCGGAGTTCGACGCGGTCATCGCCGTCCACCTGCGCGGATCGTTCCTGGTCACCAGCGCCGCGTGGCCGCACCTGCGCGAGCGGGGCTACGGCCGGGTCGTCAACACCTCGTCCCCGGCGGGCCTGTTCGGCAACTTCGGCCAGGCCAACTACGCGGCGGCCAAGATGGGCCTCGTCGGGTTCACCAGGACCCTCGCGCAGGAGGGCGCCAAGTACGGGATCAGGGTCAACGCGATCGCGCCGATCGCCTGGACGCGGATGACCGAGGACCTGCTGCCCGCCGAGTTCGCGGACCGGCTCGGCGCCGAGCAGGTCGCGCCGCTGGTCGCCTACCTCGTCCACGAGGACAACGCCGAGACCGGCGAGGTCTACACGGTCGGCGGCGGACGGGTCGCGAAGGTCTTCGTGGCGGAGGGCCCCGGCTACGCCCAGGCGGGCACGCTGTCGGCCGAGGACGTCCGCGACAACTGGGCCGCGATCAACGCGGCCGAGCCCAGCACCGCCCACCGGAGCATGGGCGAGCAGATGGGGCCGCTGATCCGGCAGCTGACCGGCGGTTGACCGGCGGCTGACCGGAGGGGAGCCCGAGCGGCCCGCCGGCCGGGCGGGACGGGGGCGGACCGGTCCACGCCGCCCGTCCCGCGGGCCGGGGTCCGAACCGGCGGGACTAGCCGGCCAGCGCGGTCGCCAGGGCCTCCACGTAGCGGAGGGCGGCGAGGCGGGCCAGCGCCGGGTGCGCGCCGAGGGGGCCGGAGTGGGCGGCGCCGATCGCGGCCGCCGCGGCCGCGACGTACTCCCACTCGGGCTCAAGGCCGATGAGGTGGGGCGCGAGGGCCACCGAGGCGGCGCCGGACGCGCGGAGCTGGTCGGCGGCGCCGCGGACGGCCATCTCGTCGCCGAGCGAGGCGGTGAAGACCGGCGCCGCGAGCCGGGAGGCCAGCAGGACGCTGGTGACCTCGGCCTGCCGGACGGCCGAGGGGCCGCCCGGGGTGGCGACGACGAAGCCGGACGCGCCGGTCACCATCGTCATCATCCTGATCCGGTCGGCGCGGGCGAGGCCGGCGTCGGCGAGGCGGTCGTGCAGCGCCTCGGCGATGAGCGGGTGCGGGCCGAGCGGCTCGGCGGCGACCGCGGGCGCGGGCGCGGCGGCGACGGCGGCGCGGACGGCCGACTCCAGCGCCGGGTCGGGCCCGGTGGACATGGGGACGACGACGGCGGCGGGCTCGTCGGGGTCGCCCTGGGTCAGGCCGGCGAGCACGGCGGGCAGGCCCGCCTCGTCGCCTTCGACGTAGCCGACGTGGGCGGGCTGGCCGGTGTGCTCGATCTCGACGAGCCGGGCCAGCTCCGCGGCGATCTCGGTGCCGGCCCGCCGCGCGGCGCCGGGGACGGCGAGGACGAGTGTGGGGGATCCGGGGGGCAGCAGGAAGGACTCGTCGCCGCGATGTCGCCCGCCGCGCGGTGTGCGGCGGCGTCGCGACGGGAGTGCCTCGGATGCCTGGCTTTCGGGACTCACGGCGGGAATCGTAACGCCCCCGGGCCCGGGAGTCGGCCTTCCGCCCTGGCCGGGCCTGCTTCGTGGCGCGTCCGGGGCGCCGTCGTTCCCGCCCCTGTCACTGCCTGTATAGATCGTCGATCTCCTTCCCGTGTCGTCGCGCCCGCTTCGCTGGATGGCCGTGCCGACGGTCGTCGCCGGCGGTCGTTCCGGGGACTCCGCCGAACGTTGAGCGAAGCAGCAGAGTATGGCGCATTCCGCTCCCGGCGACAGGGGGAAATGAACTATCTTGTTCGGATTTGCCGTTATCTCATTCCGAACACCGCCCCGCCGGCCCGGTGCGAGCGTCCCTCCGGTGGTACGGCGTTCATCCCACGAACGCTCAATAGCGGCAATACACGTGAATGGGACCGAAGGGGTTGCGGTGCCGACAAGGGGCGCCTTTATGATCGCAGCACCCCGCGCGCCGGCCCGAGGGACCGCCAGGGGACGGTGCCCGGTTCCGGGAGGCTCCGGGGGTGGTGTCCGGCCTCGGGGGTGACGTCCGGCTACGGGGATGAGGGAACGCGATGACGCACAACACCGTGTCCGGTGAGCTCAACTGGCTGCTGAACGACTTCGCCGACCGCGTGACGACCGTCCGGCAGGCGGTGATCCTGTCCCGCGACGGGCTGGCGGTCGCCGCGTCCAGCGAGTTGGGCCGCGAGGACGCCGAGCACCTTTCCGCGCTGGCCTCCGGCGTGCAGAGCCTCGCGCGGGGCGCCGGGCGGCACTTCGCGGGCGGCAACGTCCGCCAGACCATCATCGAGATGGACGCGCTGCTGCTGTTCGTGACCGCCGCGGGCGACGGCACCTGCCTCGCCGTGCTCGCCGAGGCCGAGGCCGACGCGGGCCTGGTCGCCTACGAGATGGCGGTGCTGGTCAAGCGCGTCGGCCAGCACCTCCAGGCCAACCCGCGCTTCGGCACCGCCGACCGCTACTGACCGGACGCCGCGGCGTGCCGGAGGAGGTGCCCCATGGTCTCCACGGTCCGGGTGGACCCCGAGCGGCCTGACGGGCCGGTCAGCACGAAGATCCTCATCGCCGGCGGGTTCGGCGTGGGGAAGACGACGATGGTGGGCTCGGTCAGCGAGATCAGGCCGCTGCACACCGAGGAGCCGCTGACCGAGCGCGGCGTGCTCGTGGACGACACGACCGGCGTCGGCGGCAAGACGACCACGACGGTCGCGATGGACTTCGGCCGCATCACGCTGTCGGAGCGGCTGCTGCTCTACCTGTTCGGCACGCCGGGCCAGGACCGGTTCTGGTTCATGTGGGACGAGTTGGCGACCGGCGCGATCGGCGCCGTCGTGCTCGCCGACACCCGGCGGCTGCCCGCGTGCTTCCCCGCCGTCGACTACTTCGAGCGGCGGTCGCTGCCGTTCGTCGTCGCGGTCAACTGCTTCGACGGCGCGGAGCGGCACCGCCCCGCCGACGTCGCGGACGCGCTGGACCTCGACCCCGGCGTCCCGGTGGTGCTGTGCGACGTCCGCCGCCGCGAGTCCTCGAAGCGGGTGCTCATCGCGCTGATGGAGCACGTGCTCACCTGGGCGGAGTCGGGGCGGGCGGGCGGGGGCGCGGAACAGGAGGACGGTGGAGGGGCCGGCGGGGCCGGGGTGGCGCCCGCGGGCTGACGATCATCAGTGCGGTCCCCGTGAACCTTCGACGTAGTAGGCTCCGGCAGACCCCCGTACACCCCGCATCGGGAGGTTTCACAGTATGTCCCAATCATGGCAACGCCGAAGGCCGTCCACGTGAGCAGGGTCCACGCGCCGTGAGGGCGCTCCGCTTCTCCTCCATCCGGTCGAGGATCACGCTTCTGGTCCTCGTGCCGCTGCTCGCGCTGGCCTCGCTGTGGGTGTTCGTCACGAGCATCACCTACGGGGACGCGCGGGAGCTTCTGCAGGCCCGGGAGTTCCAGAACAAGTCGGTGCTGCCCACGCAGCGGCTCATCGACGCGCTGCAGAAGGAGCGGCGGCTGTCGCTGGCCGAGCTCGGCGGCGCGCGGACCTCCGACCGGGGCCAGATGCGCATGCAGCGGCAGTCGACGGACGAGGCGCGGGAAGAGGTGCGGCGGGGCAGCCGGGACGGGAGCATGCGCGGGGCGATCCAGCCCGCGATCGTCCGGCGGATCGACGCGTTCGTCGCGCGGATCGGCTCGCTGGAGGCGACCCGCCGCGCGGTGGACGAGCGGGTCGTCGGCCGGGACCGGGCGCTGCGCGAGTACTCCGACCTCATCGACGCGGGATTCGGCGTCTACTCCGCGACGACGGCGGGCAACGGCGCCATCACCGCCGACGCGCGCACGCTGACCGCGATCGGCCGCGCCCGCGAGTTCCTCGCGCGCGAGGACGCGCTGCTCACCGGCGCGCTCGCGGCCGGGAGCCTCACGCCCGCCGAGCGCGGGGAGTTCGCGCAGCTCGTCGGCGCGCAGCGGATGCTCTACGCCGACACGGCGCCGAACCTCCCGGCCGCCGGCCGGGCCCGCTACGAGGCCATCGCGACCTCGCCGCTCGCCGTCCGGCTGCGGACGCTGGAGGACCAGGTCATCCGCGGCGACGAACCGGCCCCCGCGAAGACGCGCGGGGCGCGCGCGGGCGGCCGGGGCGCGCAGCCGAACCGGGGCGCCGAGCGGGCGCAGCCGGTCGACGCGCCGGTGTGGCGGTCGGTCGCCGACACCGTCAACGGCCGCCTCTACGACTTCGAGAACCAGGCGCTGGACGACGTCATCGACCGCGCGCACGGTATCGCGGTGGGCCTCGTCCTGCGGCTGGCGCTCGCCGGGGGCCTCGGCCTGCTCGCGGTGGTGCTGTCCACCTACATCGCGGTGCGCGTCGCGCGGCGGCTGCTGCGCGAGTGCCGGACGCTCGCGGGCGGCGTCGTCGACTTCACCCGGCAGCGGCTGCCGCTCATCGCGGCGCAGGTGCGCGCGGGCAAGACCGCCGAGCCCGAGCCGCAGCCCGAGGTCGAGTACCGGATCGGCGAGATCCGGCAGATCGCCGAGTCCTTCGACCGCGCCCGCGAGGCCGTGCTGCGCGCCGCCGCGGGCGAGGTCGCGGCCCGGCGCGGGATCAGCGAGGTGTTCGTCAACCTCGCCCGCCGCAACCAGGCGCTGCTGCACCGCCAGCTCAGCCTGCTCGACACGATGGAGCGGCGCACCGAGGACCCCGCCGAGCTGTCGGACCTGTTCCGCCTCGACCACCTCGCGACCCGCATGCGCCGGCACGCCGAGGGCCTGGTCATCCTCGCGGGCAAGACCGCCGGGCGCGGCTGGCGCCGCCCCGTCCCGCTGGTGGACGTGGTGCGCGGCGCGGTCGCCGAGGTCGAGGACTACCCGCGCGTCCGCGTCCAGCCGCTGCCCCGGGTCGCGCTGCTCGGCTCCGCGGTCGCCGACGCCATCCACCTGCTCGCCGAGGTCGTGGAGAACGCCACGACGTTCTCGCCGCCGCAGTCGCCGGTGCGGGTCAGCGGGCACCCCGTCGCGAGCGGCTTCGCGATCGAGGTCGAGGACCGCGGGCTCGGGATGACCGACGAGGCGCTGCGCGCCGCGAACGCGCGGCTGGCCGAGCCGCCGGAGTTCGACCCCTCCGACAGCGCGCAGCTCGGGCTGTTCGTCGTCGGGCGGCTCGCCGAGCGGCACGACATCCAGGTCACGCTGCGCCAGTCGCCCTACGGCGGCACCACCGCGATCGTGCTGATCCCCGCCTCGCTCGTCGTCGAGGCCGCCCAGCCCGAGGTCGCCCGCCGCGCCACCGGCCCGATCGAGGCCGTCACGGCCCCGGCGCTGTCGGCGTCGGCGCGGCCGAGGGCGGACCAGAGCGGCGTCGTCCGGCTGGTGGCGGGCACCGACTCGGCCGCCCCGGCGCCGGCCGCGCCGGTGCCGTCGGCGCGCCCCGAACCCGAACCCGTGCCCGAGCCCGCCGCGGACGAGCCGCCCGCGGCCCCCCTCAAGGACGGCGAGCTGCCCAAGCGGCGGCGGCAGTCGCATCTCGCCCCGCAGCTCAAGCAGCGGGTGGACGCGCATCTCGCCGAGCAGGACCGGCGGCGGCCCGAGCCGTCCGGCACGATGCCGCTCTCCGCCCCCGTACCGGCGGACGCCCGGCCGGTGCCGGGCGGCGCGGGGCCGGGAGGCGCGGGGCCGGGAGGCGAGGCCGCCCCACAGGACGCGCCGGAGGCGGACGACCCCCGCTCGCCCGAGGCGCTGCGCTCGATGATGTCCGCCATGCAGGACGGGTGGCGGCGCGGCCGGGACGAGTCCGCCGGGACGGCGGACGAGCCCGGCACCGGGCGGAACCGAGGCGACCAGGAGGACGACACCCGATGACAGATGCCCAGCACTCCGGCACGGAGGTTCCGGGCGGAGGCGGCGGTGAGCTGAACTGGCTGCTCGACAGCCTCGTGCAGCGGGTCGCGCCGGTGCGGAACGCGGTGGTGCTGTCGAGTGACGGCCTGCGCATCGCCGCCTCGCGCGGCCTCGCGCGCGAGGAGTCCGACCATCTGGCGGCGGTCGCCGCGAGCTTCCAGAGCCTCGCGCGCAGCGCGGGGGAGTCGTTCGGCGGCGGGCCCGTCCGGCAGACGATCGTCGAGATGGAGTCGTCGTTCCTGTTCGTCACCGCCGCCGGGCAGGGCGCGTGCCTGGCCGTCCTCGCCGCCGGGGACGCCGACCTCGGGATCATCGCCTACGAGATGGCGATGCTGGTGACCCGGGTCGGCCAGCACCTGTCGGCGAACCCGCGGTCCGCCGCGTCCGAGCCGGGCGGCGTGTGAGGTGGACGGCGGACAGTCTCCCGGGCCGCCGCTCCCCGGGAACGGCGAGACCGGACCCGGCGACCCCGGACCCGGTGCTTCGGAGCCCGGTGCTCTGGGGCCCGGCGCTCTGGGGCCCGGTGCTCTGGGGCACAGCGCCAGGCACGGCGCGGCGGGGACGGCGTGGTTCGACGACGCGGCCGGCCCGGTCGTGCGCCCCTACGCGCTCACCGGCGGCCGGACGCACTACGACGGCGTCGAGTTCGACCTCGTGTCCCTGGTCACCACCGTCGTCCCGGCGGAGCCCGCCGATGATCCGCCACCGGCGTCCGCGCCCCCCTGGGCGCGGGAGCCGGAACATGAATTGATCTTGGAGCTTTGCCGCACACCGCTGTCGGTGGCCGAGATAGCGTCGGATCTGGAACTCCCCCTCGGGGTGGTCCGCGTCCTGCTCGGCGATCTTCTCGATCACTCGCTGATCCAGGTCCGTCCCCCCGCGCCGGTGGCGCAGTTCCCCAGCGAGCGCGTACTCAAGGAAGTGATCGATGGAATCCGTGCGCTCTGACGCGGCCGCCGCACCCGGCGAGTCCGCGCTGACCGTCAAGATCCTTGTGGCCGGCGGCTTCGGCGTCGGCAAGACCACCCTGGTGAGCGCGGTGAGCGAGATCCGCCCGCTGCAGACCGAGGAGGCCCTCACCGAGAAGAGCGTCGGCATCGACGACACGTCGGCGGTCGCGAACAAGACGACCACGACGGTCGCGATGGACTTCGGCCGGATCACGCTGCCGAACGGCCTCGTGCTGTTCGTGTTCGGCACGCCCGGCCAGGACCGCTTCTGGTTCATGTGGGACGAGCTCGCCAAGGGCGCGCTCGGCGCGGTCGTGCTGGTCGACACGCGGCGGCTGGCCGACTGCTTCGCCTCGGTCGACTACTTCGAGCGGCGCGGCGTCCCGTTCATCATCGGCGTCAACCGGTTCGACGGCGCCGGGCGGCACTCGCCCGACCAGGTCCGCGACGCGCTCGACCTGCCCGCGGACGTGCCGGTGGTCGACTGCGACGTCCGCGACCGCGAGGACGCCAAGCAGGTGCTGATCACGCTCGTCGAGCACATCATGCGCACGATGAGCGGCCGGCAGTCCGTCACGTACTAGCCGGCCGCCCGTACCGTCACCCGACCCGTCACCCCACCGGGCCCTGGGCGAGGCCCGGCGGGGGGCGGAAGTCGGCGAAGTCGAAGCCGGGGGAGACCACGCAGCTGACGAGGACCTCCCGCCCCCCCGCGGGACGGGCGGCCTGCCACACCCCGCCGGGGATGACCGCCTGCGGGATCTCGCCCGCCGCGAGGTCGGGCCCGAGCGTGATGGTCCGCGGCGTGTCGCCGGGCGTGTCGCCGTCGCCGCCGAGCAGGAGCGCCAGCGGTCCGCCCGAGTGCCACAGCCACACCTCGTCGGAGCGGACGGCGTGCCACATCGACTCCTCGCCGGGCGGCAGCAGGAAGTAGATGCCGGTCGCGGAACTGCGCTCGCCCGGGTAGCCGTCCGGGGTGAGGCGCGCGGCGGTCCGCCATGTCTCACGGAACCAGCCGCCCTCGGGGTGCGGCAGCAGGTCCAGGGCCTCCGCCGTGGCGGGACGCGCCAGGAACGCCACGTGGCGGCCGTCGGGCCCGCGCCTGGCGTACCGGATCCCGGTCACGGCCGCGGCCGACAGGTCGATCTCGTCGGGCGGCGGGGACAGGCCGGGGTCGAGGCCCACCGCGACGACCTGGCCCGCGGCGAAGGCGTCGTCGGCGATCGCGAGGGCGGCGGTGTCGTCGGGGGCCCAGACGGCGCCCGCGTCCGCCAGGGCGAACCGGGGTCCGGGCCGGGTCTTCCACGCTTCCAGCGTCGTGATCAGCAGCACGCCCCCGAGCCTAGGCGAGCCGGGCGATAAGCGTTTCCCTTTGGAGGGCCCCGCTGGCAGCATGGGCGGGTCATGCGGCCGAGTGATGGGGGCGAGATGCGCCAGGTCTTCGAACACTCCACGTTCCCTGCCAGGACGAGAGCCTTCGAGGACTTCACCGCCCATGACCGACTCCACCCGTTCCACCCTGAACCTCGGCATCCTCGCGCACGTTGACGCGGGCAAGACCAGCCTGACCGAGCGGCTGCTGTTCGACACCGGCGCGATCGCGCGCCTCGGCGGTGTCGACACCGGCGACACCCAGACCGACCGCGGCGAGCTGGAGCGCAGCCGCGGCATCACGATCCGCTCCGCCGTCGCGTCGTTCGGGTTGGGCGCGCTGCGGGTCAACCTGATCGACACACCGGGCCACGCCGACTTCATCGCCGAGGTCGAGCGCGCCCTCGGCGTGCTGGACGGCGCCGTCCTCGTGCTGTCGGCCGTCGAGGGCGTGCAGGCGCAGACCCGCGTGCTGATGCGGACGCTGCGCGAGCTGTCGCTGCCCACGCTCGTGTTCGTCAACAAGATCGACCGTATGGGGGCGCGGCGGGACGGGACGCTCGCCGCGATCCGGCGCGGGCTGCCGGGGCGCGCCGTCCCGCTGAACGACGTGCTCGACGTGGGCACCCCCGCCGCGCGCACGGTGCCGTGCCCGCCCGATCCCGAGATCCTGGCCGAGGCCGACGACGTCCTCCTCGAAGCGCTCGTGGACGGGCGCGACCCGGGGCCCGGCGCGGTGCGGGCGGCGCTGCGCGCGCAGACGGCCGCCGGGACCGCCCAGCCGCTGTACTTCGGGTCGGCGATGACCGGCTCGGGCGTCGCGGACCTGCTGGACGGGATCGCCGCCCTGCTGCCCCCGGCTCCCACCGGCGGCCGGGGGGAGCCGCGCGGGTCGGTGTTCGCCGTCGAGCGGGGGCCGACCGGCGAGAAGGTCGCCTACCTGCGGCTGTTCGCGGGGGAGCTGCGGCCCCGGCAGCGGATCACCCTCCAGGGGCGGGACGGCGCGCACACCGGCCAGATCACCGGCCTCGACGTCGTCGGCGCGTCCGGGACGCGCGCCGGACTCACGGCCGGGAACATCGCCCGGATCCGCGGCCTGTCCAGGGTGCGGGTCGGCGACCGCCTGGGGGAGCCGGAGCGCGCCGTGCCCGCGTTCCCGCCGCCGACCCTGGAGACGGTCGTCTCGGCGCGGCGTCCCGCGGAGTCGGCGCGGCTGCGCGCGGCGCTGCTCGCCCTCGCCGACGAGGACCCGCTGATCCGGGCGCGCCCGGCGCCGGGCGGCGCGACGTCCGTCCTGCTGTACGGGGAGGTGCAGAAGGAGATCATCGGCGCGCGGCTGCTCGCCGACGCCGGGGTCGAGGCGGTGTTCGAGGAGAGCCGCACCGTCTACGCCGAGCGCCCGGTGGGCGTCGGCGAGGCCGAGGAGGACATGGACTGGCGGCGCCGCACCCCCGACTTCTGGGCCACGGTCGGGCTGCGCGTCGAGCCGGGGCGCGGCGTCACCTTCCGCCGCGAGGTCGAGTTGGGCGCGCTGCCGCACGCGCTCGACCGGGCGATCGAGGAGACCGTCCGCCGGACCCTCGACCAGGGCCTGCACGGCTGGCCGGTGACCGACTGCGCCGTCGTGCTGACCCGGTCGGGCTACGCCTCGCCGGTCAGCACCGCCGCCGACTTCCGCGGCCTCACGCCGCTGGTGCTGATGGCGGCGCTGGCGGCCGCCGGGACGCGCGTGTACGAGCCGGTCCACGCGTTCGAGGCGGAGATCCCGGCGGACGCGCTGAGCCCCGTCCTCGCCCGGCTCGGCGCCCTCGGCGCGGACGGGCTGGAGCCCGAGCCGTCCGCGGGCGGGGGATGGACGGTGCGGGGCGGCATCCCCGCCTCCCGGATCCGCGACGCCGAGCGGTCGCTGCCCGCGCTGACCCGGGGCGAGGGGACGTGGTGGTCCCGGCCGTCCGGTGACCGGCCGGTCACCGGCCGCCCGCCCGCGCGCGACCGCACCGACGGCAACCCCCTCGACCGCGAGGCCTACCTGCGGCACCTGGCCCGGTGAGGCGCGACCGGGGCGCGTTCCGAACCTGGGCCGCGGCCTTGGCGCACCGGTCAGTCCATCTCGGAGAGGCGGGCGGGGTCGAAGGAGATAGTGAAGGGGCGCTCCAGGGCCAGGGTCTCGCCGGCGCGGGCCCGGCCGGCGACCCGGTAGCCGCCGTCCGCGAGGTCGAGCATCGTGACGGTGGGGCGCGGCTCCAGGTCGATGAGCCAGTAGTGCGGGATGCCGGTGGCCGCGTACTCCTCGACCTTGCGGACGCGGTCGATCTGCTCGTTCACCGTGCGGGGGGTGACGACCTCGGCGACGAGGATCAGGTCGGGGCCGTAGTAGGTGCGGGTGCGGCGCTCCAGGGCGGCGCGCGCGACGTCGCGGCTGACGGCGAACACGTCCGGCTTGCGGATCCCGGCGGGGGTCGTGACGTCCTGCGGGGCGCCCGCGACGTGGACGTCGGCGTCGGCCTGCCGCGCGGCCTCCTTGAGGATGCCCCGCAGCTGCTGGGCGGCGTGGTCGTGCCACAGGTCGCCCGGCAGCTCGTGCAGCCAGCCGTCGGCGAGCTCGTAGCGGCGGCCCTCCTCGGGCAGCGCGTCCAGGTCGTAGAGCGTGTACGGGCCGTACGTCGCGCCCATGGACCTTCTCCCCCCTCGTCTTCCGAGCCGTGCCGTGGGCCGTTCCGGGGGGGTGCGGGGGACGTCCCCCACAAGAGACCGGGCCGTTCCCGAATCTAGTGGACGGACGTCCGGCGGTCCGGAACCAAGATCGCGCGTCGGCCGGATCCGGGCGAATCTCTCGAAAGGCGAGCGATGGTGAGTTACGATACATCGCGAGTCGGCGCCCCATCGTCGGGAGGCGGCGGCGTGGAGGAGAGATGCGATGAGCGCCGAGCAGCGGAAGGCCGGGGCCGCCCTGCGCGCCTCGGACGGCGACCGCGACGAGACCCTCGTGCGGTTGCACACCGCCTACGCCGAGGGGCGCCTGACCGACACCGAGCTGGACGAGCGCATCGACCTGGCGCTCGCCGCCCGCACCCGCGCGGAGCTCGGCCGGGTGTCGGACGACCTGCCCGCCGCCAAGGCCCCGACGGCCGTCCCGGCCGGACGCCCGGCCGGGCGGTTCCAGATGGCCTACAAGAGCGCGGTCAGGCGCAGCGGCCGGTGGCGGCTGCCGGAGCGGTTCACGACCGTCATCTACAAGGGGCACTCGCTGCTCGACCTGCGCGAGGTGGAGCTGGAGGGGCCGGTCACCACGATCCGCGTGCTCGCCTACAAGTCCACGGTCGAGATCGTCGCCCCGGCGGGCGTGCGGGTCGAGGCGGAGGGCGTGGGGGTGTCGTCCGAGGTCGGCGGCGTGCCGCCGGTGGACGCGCCGGTGATCCATGTCCGGGGATTCGCGTACAAGGGGGAGATCGAGGCGAAAGATCGGTTTCGCCGGGCCTGAGGTGATAGAACGCTCCCACGGCTAGGATCGGCCGCCGTTCACGTCGATGTCCGGGCACGGGCGGATGTGGCGCGGTTTGATGGTGATCCATCGCGAACTCGGGCTGCGGCCGGTGAATGGAGCGCGTGTGACGGCGAGGACCCCCGGGCAGGACGAGGCGCGGCTCGCGATCGAGGACGAGCCGGTCGACTCCCGCCGGATCCGGCGGCGCCTGACCTTCGGCGTCGCCGGCGACCTCGCCGGGCTGCCCGCGTCGCTGTCGCCCTGGCAGCGCGCCTACGAGGCGTGGCGGTCCGCGGGCCTGCCGTGGGGGCACGGCCCCGCGCCGGGCGTGCCGTCCGAACCGCTCGTCACCGCCCCCAGGCCCGCCGGGCCCGCGCTCGCGCCCGTCCGGGCGGACGAGGCGCCGCCCGCGCGGAAGCCGACCAGGACACCGGTCGACGAGAAGGTCTACTCCCCGCCGCGGCCGCGCCGCGTCCCCGGCCGGACGCGCGGGCTGCGGGCGGGCGTCGCGGTCGCGGCCGGGCTCGTGCTGGTGGCGGGCGGGGCGATCGTCCTCCTCGGCCGGGACGGGGGCGGGCCCGACCGTCCGCGCGTCCCGGCGGCCGTCCCCGCCGACCGGCTGTTCGCGGCCGACCCGGCGGCGATGGCGGACGGCCTCGTCCAGGACCTCGCCGCCCTCGGCTCGGACGGCGCGACGCTCGTCGCGGCGGGCACGGAGGGGCCCGGCGCGCAGGGCCGCGAACGCGCCGAGTTCCTGTACTCCGGCGGCCCGGGCGGTGCGGGGCGCGCCTGGCGGGCGGCCCGCGTCCGCGCGGCCGACGGCTCGGAGCCGCCGCTCGGCGACCGCCCCCGCCTGGTGTCGGGCGGCCAGGGGAGCTGGGTGGCGCTCGGCCGCGACGCCGCGGGCGCCGTCGTCGCCTGGACGGGCGGGGACGCCGCGACCTGGACACGCCAACCCGCGCTCGGCCCCGCGTTCCGGCCGTCCGACGAGGTCAACGCGCTGGCCCGCACCCCGCGCGGGTTCGTGGCGGCGGGCGCCGCGTCCGGCCGGGCCGTGGTGTGGAGCTCGGCCGACGGGCGCGCCTGGCAGCGCCTCGACGGGCTGCGGGCCGCCGGGATCACCCGGCTCGACCGGCTCGCCGCGGCCGGGGACGTCCTGGTCACGCACGGGACGTACGAGAAGAAGGTCACCCGCAAGAAGGGCCGCCGGAAGGCCACGCGGACGGTGCGCGGCGAGGGCGTCTGGCGCTCGGCGGACGGCGGGCGGACCTGGACGGCCGCCGACGTCCCGCAGGGCCAGGGCTCCTACGGGGCGACGAAGGGCCTGGCGGCGGGGCCGGGCGGGTTCGCCACCGTTCGGGAGGGCCGCCGCACGACCGGGCGCGGGAAGCACCGCAGGACGACGCGCTTCGCGGTCCTGTTCACCTCGCGGGACGGGCGGGGCTGGCGCGCGGCGGGAACGTTCGGCGGCGCCGCGTACACCGGCGTCGAGCGCTTCGGCGGGAGCGCGGCGGGCCTGGCCGCCCTCATCACCGACCGTGTCGAGGGCAGGGACGGCCGCACGGTCCTGCGCAGCGCCGACGGCCGCGCCTGGCAGCCGACGGGCACGGTCGCCGGAGCGGGCGACGGGCCCGCGACCGAGGTCAGCGGGCTGACGGTCGCCGCGGACGGCACGGTCGCGCTCACCGGGCACCGGGGCGAGGACGCCTACCTGTCCGGCGTGGACCTGGCCTCCGTGCCCGGCGCCGTCAACACCGAGCGGACGATCAGAGCCGCCGCCCCGGGCCCCGGGCGGGTCGTCGCGGTCGGCGGCACGAACGGCGCCGCCGCCGTCTGGAGTTCGCCGGACGGCCGCCGGTGGACCCGCGCCCCGCTTCCCGCGACCCGCGGCCGGCTGTCCGACGTCGCCCACGGGACGGGCGGATGGCTCGCCGTGGGCCGCGCGTCCGGCGCGTCCCCCGGCCCGCTCGCGTTCGTCTCACCGGACGGCGCGTCCTGGACGCAGGTGCCGTTCCCGGCGGTGGGCGAGGGGCCCTCCGCCGTGACCACCGGCCCCGCCGGCTACGTCGCCGTCGGGACGGGCGCGGCGTGGCGGACCACCGACCGCAAGGTCTGGAGGCGCACCGGCGTCGAGGGCAGGCTCACCGACGTCACCGCGACCGCGCGCGGGTACGTCGCGGTCGGCGCCCGCGACACGGCGCCCGCCGTCTGGACCTCGCCGGACGGCCTGGCCTGGACGCCGGTCAGACTCCCCGCCGCCCTCGTGCCCGGCCCGCTCACCAAGGTGGTGGCGCGCGGCGACGCGCTGGTCGCGATCGGCGCGGGCCCGACGCCGCTGGTGTCCACCGACGCCGGGGCGACCTGGGCGCCCCGGCCCCTCGCCGGCGCGCCCGCCGCGCCGGCACCGGCGACCACCGCCGTGGCGGCGACGCCGAAGGGCTGGGTCGTCGCCGGCTCGCTCGGCCGGGCGGCCGGGATCTGGGCGTCCCGGGACGGCGCGGCCTGGCGCCGGGTCCCCGCCGCCGGGCTGGACGGCGCGGGCGACGCGCGGCTCACCGTCATGGCGTCCCTGGGCGGCGACCTGCTGGCCCTTGGCACCCGCGCGGACTACCGCGGTACGGCCACCCTCCTGTGGCGCGCCGCGTCACCCTGAGGGCTTGCGCGGGGGGCGGAGGCTCCTCAGCCGTTGCAGCCGCAGGAGCAGCCCTTCGCGCAGGAACATCCACTGCTGTGTCCGCAACTACATCCCTTTTTCGTCATGAAACGGAACGTAATGCGCCGCGCGCCGCGCGGTCTATGACCTGACCGCACCACCGTCCCTGACCTGGACGGGAGGTCGGGCTGTCGCCGGGGTGGTTCGACACGGGCCGTTCCGGGGCGGGGGTCGGCGGAACGGCCCGTGTCGCTCTTGGGCTCAGGTATGGATGTTGAGGTCCACGCCGAGCAGGACGAGGAACCACAGGAAGATGGCCAGCAGTGCGCTGACGATGCGCCGTAGCAGGCTCGCGGTGAGGTAATCGTGGTCCCAGGCGATGAACAGGCCCACGATGATGTAGAGGAGTCCGAACAGGCCGATGTGCGGCCGATATCGATATGCCATGGGGGTGGTCTCCTCCTCGGAGGGGTCTGGACGCACCCTCCGGTGCCCGGCTCGACGCGCCGATAACCTCGCCCCCCGAAAAGGACAGTGCTAATTCCACCCTTGACCCGGACCGTTAATGCGGCGGCCCGGCCCGCTTCTCCGCGAGGTCGATCCGCACCACGGCCGGATCGCGGTCGCCCGCCCGGTCGGCGAACTCGGCGGCCCGGTGCACCACGTCGAACTCGTGGCGGCGGCGCCGCAGCGCCGGGCTGAGCAGGATGTGGTCGAGCGTCTGCGCGTTCCCGCCGGTCACGGCGGTGTAGCGCTCGGGCGCCGGGAGCCGCTCGGGCAGGTCGGCCAGCCCGCCCTCCCTGACCAGCCGCCGCACGGGCGCGCCGGTCTCCCGCTCCCCGAGGTCGCCCGCGACGATCACGGCGGCGTCGCCGTCCACCTTCCGGACGGAGCGGACGAACCCCGCGACCACCTTCGCCTGCGCGTCCCGGCGCCACGAGCTCGGGCGGGTGGGCGGCTGGAACCGCCCGAACAGCGGCTGGTCGTCGCCGGAGCGGCCGAACCACTGCCCGGCGACGACGATGACGCGCCGCCCCCGCCAGGTGATCTCGGCGGCGAGCGGCTTGCGCGAGTCGGCCCAGGCGGCGTCGCCGGGGGCGATCCGGCCGGGGCTGAGCGTCAGCCCGGCCGCCCCGTCGCGCCGCACGACCGCGACCGCCGTGACCGCCGGGTCGAGGCGGCCGGGGGACGGCTCGTCCTGCATCGGCTCCGCCGGGGCCGGGCGGTCGCCGAACACGAGCCCGCGGTCGGTGCGGAACAGGAACCCGACCCGGGAGTTGGCGCCGCGCTCGCCGCCGTCGGCGTTGTCGCGCGGGTTCACCGACCGCCAGTCGTACCCGGGCCCGCCCGCCGCGCTGATCGCCGTGATCAGCTCCGCGACCGTCTGGTCGGCGGCGACCGTGCCGTCGTCGGCCTCGCCGCTGTTGTCCCCGATCCCGCTCACCGCGATGAGGTCGGGGGACCGCAGCCCCCGCACGATGTCACCGGCGAGCGCCTGGAATCGCTCGGGCGGCGAGTCGGGGTCGAGCCCCTCCAGCCCGGCGGTCGCGACGGCCAACTCGCCCGCCAGGGCCGGACGCGTCGCCTCGGGCGCCAGCCCGCCGCCCGCCCGCCGGGGCGTGGCGGTGGGCAGCAGCTTGAAGTCGCCGTAGGCGTAGTCGAGGACGCCGTCGCACGCCCCCGGCAGCCGGTCGCCCACGTTCATCGCGGGCAGCGGCGCGAGCGCGTCGTCGAGGAGGACCCGCTCGGGGTTGGCGTCGCCGTCCCGCAGCAGGATCCCGCCGCGCGCCGTCCGCGTCCCCGCCCCGGCACCCCCGGCGGGCAGCACGGGCAACTCGCCGTCGCGGGACGGGCCGACCGCCACGGCGTCCTGGACGCGGACCCGCATGCCCTCCAGCGACTCGTAGAAATCGAGCCCGTTCGCCCGAGGGTCGAAGCCGCCGCGCCCCTCCACGTCGCCGGGCCCGTCCTTGACGCGGCTCGTCGGGGCCGTGCGCCCGCCGGGCCCGAGCGCGGTCGGCGCGGGCAGCGGCACGCCGTGCGCGACGACGCCGGCGGCCGTGGCGTCGATCTCCGTCCGCGTCAGCCCCTTGGACGCGGCGCCGCCCGGACGGAACTCGCTGACCCTCCCGTCCACCTCGACGCCGTCCCCGACCACGGCGCGCGGCCGGGTCCGGGTGAAGACGAACACGCCCTCGGAGGTGGCGTCGTCCTTGTCGGGACGGGGGTCCTGCATCCAGAAGCCGTTGCCGGTCAGCGCGGTGACGACCCCCGGAACGCCCGCCACGACATGGCGGTTCAGCGGCGACAGGTGCGCGGCGCCCTGGATGTCGTGGATGCGCACGGCCCCGGCCGCCCGCGCCGCCGAGGGGGCCACGCCGAACGGGGCCGGAACCGCGACCACCGCCGCCACGACCCCCGCGAGGACCGCGCGCCGCCCGCGCGTCGTGAGCCGTCCCACCGAACCTGCGCCCGCCACCCGCACTCCATGATCGACTAGGTGTCCCGACCGGACAGGCAGAAGGATCGCATGCCGGGCGAACGCTGACCAACGCCCTCGGATAGGGTGCGCGACGAAGGAGAGCGATGACCCACGAACAGGCGTCCGCCGCGACGGGGACGACCGGCACCCCACCGGCGGAGACGCCCGCCCCGATGCCCGCCGCCCTGCTGCGCGCGGCCCGCGCCGCCAAGGGCTTCATGCCCGACGCCGAGGGCCTCGCCCTGTACGAGACGGCCCTGCGCTACGGCGCGCGGCTGGCCGAGGCCGGCCCGATGCTGGAGGTCGGCAGCTACTGCGGCAAGTCGGCCGTCTACCTCGGCACGGCGGCGCGCCGGGCCGGGACCGTCGTCGTCACCGTCGACCACCACCACGGCTCGGAGGAGAACCAGGCGGGCTGGGAGCACCACGACCCGTCCCTGGTCGACCCCAGCACCGGGCGCATGGACACCCTCCCCACCTTCCGCAGGACCATCGCCGCCGCCGGGCTGGAGGACCACGTCGTCGCGGTCGTCGGCCGGTCCCGGACCGTCGCCTCCCTCTGGCGGACGCCGCTGTCGCTGCTGTTCATCGACGGCGGCCACGCCGCGGAGCACGCGCACGGCGACTACGAGGGGTGGGCGCCGCACATCGCGGCCGGCGGCGCCCTGGTGATCCACGACGTCTTCCCCGACCCGAGGGACGGCGGCCGCCCTCCCTACGACGTCTACCTCCGCGCCCTGTCCGGCGGGGCCTTCGAGGAGCGCCGCGCCGAGGGCTCCCTCCGCATCCTGGAGCGGACCGGCGCCCCGCTCGCCCTGTAGGCCGGCGGAGGCCGGCGGAGGTCAGCGGAGGTCAGCGGGGGACGGGCAGGAGGGCGCAGCCGCAGGCGGCCGGGTCGGAGGCGTCGCAGGGCCCCAGCGGGCGGCCAGCGACCTCCTTGAACAGGCGCGCGCCGGGGGACGCGCCGTCCAGCGCGTCCGCCGCGAGCACGACCGCCGCCGCCGTGTAGGTCGAGCGGTCGCCGGGGAAGTGGCGGCGGTGCTCGAACTGCCAGCCCGTCCAGTAGGAGCCGTCCTCGTGCCGGAGGTGCTGGATGCTCGCGAACAGCTCCAGCGCCCCGTCTCGGTCGCCCGCCGCGTCCAGCGCCATGACCAGCTCGCAGCTCTCGGCCGCCGTCACCCACGGCTGGTCGGACACGCAGCGGCAGCCGAGCCCCGGCACGACGAAGGTGTCCCACCCGGCGGCGAGCCGCCGCGCCGCGTCCGTGCCCCGGACGGGCCCGCCGAGCACCGGGTAGTACCAGTCCATCGACCAGCGGCTCTTGTCGGCGAACGCCTCGGGGTGCGCGGCGACCACATGGCCGAGCTGGTCGGCGGCCAGCTCCCAGTCGGGCCGGTGCTCGCCGAGCCGCTCGCCGAGCGCGACCGCGCAGCGCAGCGACTGGTAGATGGACGAGCAGCCGGTCAGCAGCGCGTGGTCGGAGGCGGCGCCGTCCTCGCCCCGGATCCAGATGATCTCGCCGCGCCGGGTCTGGAGCCCGAGCGCGAAGTCGACCGCCCGGCGGACCGCCGGCCACATGCGCCGCGCGAACCCCTCGTCCCCGGTCATCAGCAGCTCGTGCCAGACGCCCACCGCGACGTAGGCGGCGTGGTTGGACTCGCCGCCCGGCTCGGTCACCTCGCCGAGGATCCACTTCGCGGGCCACGACCCGTCCGGCCGCTGGACGCCGCGCAGCCACTCGTACGCGCGCCGCGACTCCGCGCGCAGCCCCGCCACGGTGAGCGCCATCGCGGCCTCGACGTGGTTCCAGGCGTCCACGTGCCCGGGCACGCCTCCGGTGGGGGAGAACCAGGGGATCGCGCCGGACGCCTCCTGCTGCGCGGCGATGCTCCGAGCCGTCGCGAGGACGTCGTCCGCGCCGACCACGCCCGGGACCGACGGGAGGTCAGAGGGCATCCGCCGTCTCCCTGGCCGGGGCGGACGGCGCGCCGCCCGGCGCGGCGGGCTTGCCGAGGTAGACGACGACGCTCTTGCCGATCACGGGGTTGAGGGCGCGCTCGGCCAGCCGGGTCGCGAGCGGGCGCTTCATGATGTCCCAGACGAGGACCCTGTGGTAGGCCTTCGCGAGGGGGTTCGCGTCGTTGTCCACCCCGACGGCGCACTTGATCCACCAGTACGGGGCGTGCAGGCCGTGCGCGTGGTGGTGCCCGCCGACCCGGAAGCCGACCGCCTTCAGCTTGGCCTCCAGCTCGGCGCGGGTGTAGATCCGGACGTGCCCGCCGGGCGCGGTGTGGTAGTCCTCCGACAGCGCCCAGCAGACCCGCTCGGGCAGCCAGCTCGGCACCGTCACCGCGAGCCTCCCGCCCGGCCGCAGGACGCGCAGCAGCTCCCGCATCGCGCGCATGTCGTCCGGGATGTGCTCCAGCACCTCGGCCGCGACGATCCCGTCGAAGTGGTCGTCGGGGAAGGGCAGGTCGAGCGCGTCGCCGCGCACGGTCTCGGCCGACGCGCCGTCGGGCACCTCGCCTTCCAGGCGCATCGCCCCGAACATCGCCTCCACGCCCGCCAGCTCGTCGGCGTCCTGGTCGAAGGCGACGACGCGCGCGCCGCGGCGGTACAGCTCGAAGGCGTGCCGTCCGGCGCCGCAGCCCAGGTCGAGGACGCGCTCGCCGGGGGTGACGCGGAACCGCTCGAAATCCACGGTCAGCAGGGTCGTGCTCCTTCCGTACGGGGCGCCGCGAACGGCCCCCTGGTGGCCGGCGCGGTGCCCGGCGTGGTGCCCGGCGCGGCCCGCCGGGGTCAGCGGCGCGCGGCCAGCCGCCGGTAGCGCTGCTGCTCGATGGCGGCCCGGTAGTGCCCGACGGTCGCCTGCGCCACGGCGGGCCAGGCGAAGCGCTCCTGGACGCGGGCGAGACCGGCGGCGCCGGCGCGCTCGCGCTCCTCGGCGGAGTCGTGCAGGCGGCGCAGGGCGGCGGCCAGCTCCTCGGCGTCGCCGGGCTCGACCAGCACGCCCGCGTCGCCGACGACCTCGGGCAGCGCCCCGGCGCGGCTGGCGACCAGCGGCGTCCCGGACGCCATGTGCTCGACGGCGGGCAGCGAGAACCCCTCGTACCGGGACGGGACGACCGCGATCTCCGCCGAGGCCGTCAGCTCGCCCAGCTCGCCGTCGCTGATCCCGTGGACGAACCGCACGCGCTCGCCGAGCGCGAGTTCGCGGACGAGCCGCTCGGTCGGGCCGTCCTTCTGCGGGCGGCTCACGACGACCACGTGGACGTCGCGCTCGGTGGCGAGTTTGGCGACCGCGCGCAGCAGCACGTCCACGCCCTTGATCGGCGCGTCCGCGCTGGCCATCGCGACGATCCGGCCGGGGACCCGCGCGCCGCGCGGGTGGAAGATCCGGGTGTCGACGCCGAGCGGCAGGATCTCGATGTCGCGCGGGTCGACCTTGAAGTCCTTGACGATGTCGACCTTGGAGGACTCCGAGACCGTCAGCACCGTGCCGATCCGCCGCGAGACCTGCGACTGCATCGCGACGAACCCGTACCAGCGGCGCTTGCCGAGCCGCTCCAGGACGCCGCCCGCCGCCTCCAGCTCGATCCGCCGGTCCACGCTGATCGGGTGGTGGATGCTGGTGACCAGCGGCAGCCCGAGCCGGGCGATGCCGAGGTTGCCGAGGCCGAGGACCTGGTTGTCGTGCGCGACGTCGAAGTCGCGGCGGCGCCTCCTCAGCTCGCGCAGGACGCGGATGCTGAACGTCAGCGGCTCGGGGAAGCCGCCGGTGCGCATGTGGGCGAACTCCAGCACGTCGACCCAGTCGCGGAACTCGGCGCGCGCGGGGGTGCGGAACGGGTCCTCGTCGCGGTACAGGTCGAGGCTGGGGATCTTGGTGAGCGCGATGTCGTCGCGGTCGAGCTCGGGGTAGGGCTGCCCGGACAGGATCTCCACGGCGTGCCCGAGGCCGGCCAGCTCGCGGCTCAGGTGCCGCAGGTAGACGCCCTGGCCGCCGCAGTGCGGCTTGCTCCGGTACGACAGCAGGGCCACCCGCAACGGCCCGTCCGCGTCGCCGCCACGCCAGTCCTCGCCCACGCACCACTCCCGTCAGTCGCGGGACCCCGGTCGCACACGCACCGGCGTCCCCAGGACACCGCCGATGAAACTAGACCTTAGCCTCCGCACGTTACGGCTGAGTTCAATATTGGGCATGGCGTCCAAAAGTGTTCCGAAGAGCACATCAGCGGCAGAGTGCCGGACCGCCGCCGCGCGGGTCGGGCCCGCCGGGACGTCCATCATTCGCCCCGGATGATCCCACGGACTGATCGCCCGGTGTGTCGGGGGCGTCACAGCGGGCAGTCACACCGGGATGAAGGCGATCACGGTGGTTCCCGGCCGGCCCGACCAGGTGCGGGTGGAGGAGCGGCCCGACCCCGTCCCGGGGCCGGGCGAGCTGCTGGTCGAGGGGCGGCTGCTCGGGATCTGCGGCACCGACCGCGACATCGTCGAGGGCGACGGCTACGGCTGGCCGCCGCCCGGACGCGACCGCCTCGTGATCGGGCACGAGTCGCTCGGGACGGTGCTGTCGGCGCCGCCGGGCAGCGGGTTCGCGGAGGGCGACCTGGTCGTCGGCCTCGTGCGGCGCCCCGACCCCGTCCCCTGCGCGCCCTGCGCGAACGGCGAGCCGGACTTCTGCCGCAACGGCCGCTACACCGAGCGCGGCATCAAGGAGCTGGACGGGTTCGGCGCGCGGCGCTGGACCACGGAGGCGGACTACGCGGTCAAGCTCGATCCCGCGCTCGGCGACCGCGGCGTCCTGCTGGAGCCCGCGGCGGTGCTCGCCAAGGCGTGGGAGCAGACCGACCTGATGTTCACCCGCTCGTCGTGGCGGCCCCGGGTGGCGCTGGTGACGGGCGCGGGGCCCATCGGGCTGCTCGCGGCGCTCCTGGCCGTCCGGCGCGGCCTGGAGACGCACGTCCTCGACATCCGGGACAGCCCGGCCAAGCGCGCGCTGGTCGAGGACCTCGGCGCCGCCTTCCACACCGGCGACGCCGGCGGCCTCGGCGTGACGCCGGACGCGGTGATCGAGTGCACCGGGAACGGCCCGCTGGTGTTCCGGCTCACCGAGGTCGTCGCGCCGGACGCGGTGATCTGCCTGACCGGCATCTCCTCGGGCACCCGCGCCGTGCCCGTCGCGGCGGACGCGGTCAACCGGGAGCTGGTGCTGGAGAACACCGTGCTGGTCGGCTCCGTCAACGCCGCGCGGCGCAACTTCCGGCAGGGCGCGGACGCGCTGGCCAAGGCCGATCCCGGCTGGCTGGACCGGCTGATCACCCGGCGCGTCCCGATGGAGGGCTTCGCCGAGGGCCTGCGCGAGCACGGGGACGACATCAAGGTCGTGGTCGACCTGCGGGCCTGAGACCGGCGTACCGGGGGAGGGGGGCTGACGTGCAGGGATATTCCGGCGCGCCGGTCGCGGAAGGGCCGGTCGGGGGGATCTCGGCCGAGGGGCGGCGGCGGATCTGGTTCCACGCCGTCCTGATCGCGGTGGGCGGCTTCCTGTTCGGCTTCGACACCGGCGTCATCTCCGGGGCGCTGCTGTTCATCAAGACCGACTTCCATCTGAACTCGTTCGAGCAGGGCAGCGTCGTGAGCGTGCTGGTCCTCGGCGCGATGGCGGGGGCGCTCGGCTCGGGCCGGATCGCCGACCGGATCGGCCGCCGGTGGATCTTCTGCCTGGAGGGCGTCGTGTTCCTCGTCGGGACCGCGATCGCCGTCCTGTCGACCGGCTACGGGATGCTCGTGGCGGGGCGGCTGGTGCTCGGCCTCGCGGTGGGCGCCGCGTCGGCGACGGTCCCGCCCTACCTGGCGGAGATCTCGCCGAAGGAGATCCGCGGCCGGCTGCTCACCCTGAACCAGCTCATGATCACGATCGGGATCCTCATCGCCTACCTGGTCAACCTGGTCTTCTCCGGCGGCGGGACGTGGCGGGCGATGATCGGCGTCGGCGCGGTCCCCGCCCTGGTCATGGTCGTGTCGGCGGTGCGGGTGCTCCCGGAGTCGCCGGAGTGGCTGCTCGCCCACGGGCGGCGGGCGCAGGCGCGGGCGCTGGTCGCGTCGGTGAGCGACGGCGAGACCGCCGACCGGCTGATCCGGCGGCGCGAGGAGCGGCTCCGGCGGGCCCGCGAGCAGGCCGACCCCGCCGACCGGGACGCCACCGGGTGGCGCGCGCTGCGGGCGCGGCGGGTGCGCCCCGCGCTCGTCGTCGGGCTCGCGCTGGCCGCCGGGCAGCAGTTCGGCGGCATCAACACGATCATCTACTACGCGCCGACGATCATCGAGGAGTCCGGGCTGACCGCCTCGAACGCCATCGTCTACTCGATCGCGATCGGCGCCATCAACCTCGTGATGACGCTGGTCGCGATCCGGCTGATCGACCGGCTCGGGCGCCGCGACCTGCTGCTCGCCTCGTTCGCGGCGATGGCGGCGACGATGGGGCTGCTCGGCCTGGCGTTCGTCGCGGGCTGGACGTCCGGCGTGTCGCTGCTGTTCATGGTCCTCTACATCGCCGCGTACGCGGGCGGGGTCGGGCCGGTGTTCTGGACGCTGATCGGCGAGCTCTTCCCGCCCTCGGCGAGCGCGACGGGCTCCAGCGCGTGCACGGCGGCGAACTGGGCGTCCAACTTCACCGTCAGCCTGGTCTTCCTGCCGGTGGTCTCGCTGATCGGCGAGGGCGAGACCTTCTGGATCTTCGCGGTGATCTCGCTGGCCGGGCTGCTGTTCACCGCGCGGTTCGTCCCGGAGACGAAGGCGCGCGACTTCACCGAGGTGGACCGGGATTTGCAGGCCCGCTTCGGCGCGGGACGCCCCGGCCGCCGGATCGCCGGCTGATACCCGCCGGAAACAAGCGCTGACCTGGCCTTCGGCCCCGCGGCCACCGGGGCGGCACCGGACGGCCGGGTTGTTGATTAGTGCCGGATCATCGGCAGTCCGTGACCGATATCGGAATACCCGCCGAAACGGTCGCTACGATTCGCCGATGCTGAGCAACATGGTTGGGAATACGGCAGAGAATTCACGGACGCTTCCAGACCTTTGCGCCGACTTCATCGAGACCACCCGGCGCCACGACTGGGACGCGGCCGGGCTCGCGCACGACGCCGCGATCTTCCGTGCGCAGGAGGCGGACACCGCCGAGCGGACGCAGGCCCTGGCCGTCCTCGCGCCGGTGCTCGCCGACGTCGCGCTGGGCGAGGGGCCGGACCTGGCGATCCTGGCCGGCGGCCTCATGGACCTCGGTGCCGACCCCGGCGCGGCCCTCGAAGCGTTGACCGCCCGCGTCGCCGAGTGCCTGGAGCTGGCCGCGCGCTTCCCGGCGCTGTGGGACAGCGCGGGGGGCACCGAGCTTCCCTCCCCCGAGGACAACGCGCAGGTCCCGGTGGTGCTGGACCGGCTGAACGCCGACCCCGACGGCCTCGCGCTCCCACCCGTCGAGGCCGGGCACGCCACCGAGGCGTGGTTCACCGCCGCGACGTGGGCGCAGAGCCTCCTCGTCCCGCTGCAGCACCGCGAGGTGCGGGACTCGCTGCCGAACCGCGAGCGGCTCACCGCGGCGGCCGAGACGGCGTCGGGGCTGCTGCCCGCCGCGTCCTGGGTGAACGGCCTGCTCCGGGTGCTGGACGATGAGACGCTGATCGTCCTGCACCGCCCGACCGGCAGCGGCTACCGGCTCACGATCGGGGGCATCGGCGACAACTTCCAGCTCCACACGCTGCTCGCCGCGACCCTGATCGGCGGCGGCCACATCGAGGGCACCCCGCCCGACCCGGAGTGGGTGACCGCCGCGACCGACGGCCAACCGCGGCCGGTGGGCGGCATCGAGGGCCGCTTCAACCTCGTCGACGGCCACGGCGAGTGGATCTGGAACGAGGGCCGACCCGCCGACATCCCCCTCCTGGACGGCCACCGCGTGATCGTCCTCGACCCGCCGGCCTACCCCCGCGCGTGGGACACCGGCCGCCTCTACCCGCTGATGCGGCCCACGATCACCCTCGACCACGTGCTGACGCCGGACGAGGCCGCGGGCTGGACGGCCAGGATCGCGCCCGCGAACAACCCCTGACGCTCCCCTCGGACGACGGCGGCCGGACGCGCACCGCCGGGACCAGCGCGGCCGGGGCGGGCTCGTCCGGGCCGGATACCGGCCGCCGGTTCAGTGGCCCTCGTCGCGGCCTCCGCCGTTCCACCACGCGACGGCCTTGTCGACGGCGATGCCGGTGACCCAGAGGTCCTCCGGGTCGTCGGGCATCAGCACCTCGCGGAGCGCGTCGTCGAGCTGCCAGGAGCCGGTCTTGGCCGCGTGCCCGCCGGTCTCCGGGTCCTGGAACAGCGCCTCGACATCGGGCGGCAGCAGCGAGCGCTCGTGGTCGCGGCCCACCGTGAACGGGTACCCGCACGCGGCGGACGCGGCGGTGGGCACCGGCAGCCCCGTGCGCTCGGCCAGCGACCGGATCGCCGCCACGTCGTAGGGCGCGGGCCCCCGCTCGGCGATCAGCCGCAGGAGGCGGGCGATGCGGTCGGCCCCGCCCCACCCCTGCGGCTTGGGCCGGTACCTCTCGTGCCAGCCGGGGAAGGTGAAGTCGCGGAACGTGCCGTCCGGGGAGTACTCGACGGCGACGGAGTCCTTGTGCGGGTGGTTCTGGAACGACAGGACGATCATCGCGCCGCCGGGGGTCCGCCAGACGCGGCCGACCGGGTCCTGGGTGGCCTGGGCCGCGAACCACAGCCGCCGCCACCGGCCGCTCCCGTCGCCCCAGGGCGTGTTCCCCCAGGCGGCGAGCGTGTCGAGCAGCCTGGCACGGGCGTACTCGGCCGTCCACGGCATGGCCGCGAGCAGCGCCTTGCCGCCGAGCGCCCCGAACGGGAAGTACACGCCGGGGGCGGTCTCGGGCAGCTCGACGCGCCCGACCGGGTGCGGGGTGTCGTAGGCGGGGCCCGTGCCGGCCGCCTCCTCCAGCACCTCCGCGAGGTACCGGACGGCCACGACCTGCCCGACCGACCGCCCCGGCCGCAGGTCGGGCCGCGTACGCAGGCGCGCGGGCAGCACGGCCGGATGGTCGGTGCCGAGGGCGTCGTGCAGGCGCAGCACCCGGAACAGGCAGGCGGCGGCGCGCCGCGCCAGCTCGGCCACCCCGTTCAGCAGCCGGGGGTCGGTGACGTCGGGGAGGACGCGGGGCAGCTCCTCCTCCAGCTCCTTCGGGTGGACGAGCGCCGCGTCGACCAGCCGGGCGACGTCCGCGCGGTCGACGCGGCGCAGTGCCGCCGACCCGGCCGGGTCGGTGGGGGAGAGGTGCGGCCAGAAGCCGGGCGGCGGCATGACCTCTTCGCCCTGCACCGGGTCGTAGTGCACCCGGACGGTCGGCCGCCCGTCGGCGACCAGGCTGAGGAGTCCGCGGTCGAGCGTGACCAGCACGGGCGAGTCGGCGCCGGGGAACGTGACCTCGACGGCGGCGGGGCTGCGCGGCCACCGGGTCTCGGCCGCCGCCGCGCCGTCCGGCACCTCCAGGCCGCCGTCCACCAGCCGGTAGGTCTCGGGGCGCCGCCCGTTCAGCCGCGACAGCCAGAACTCCTCGCCGTCGTGCCACGGGAACGTCGCGCCGGGGAACTCCCCGTCGCGGCGCCGCACGGTGCCGCCGGGGCCGTGCACCTCGACGCGCTTGCCCGCGATGCCGAGCGTCAGATGGTCCTCGTGCAGGACGACCGTGACCGGCGACGCGCCGACGTTCGGGAAGCGCAGCTCCTCCGGGACGCCGGCGCGCAGCGCCCGCCACAGCGCGTCGACCGGGTCGGTGACCTCCACGTCGGCGAGCGCGTCCCTGACCGGCGACGCGGTCGCGGCCAGCGGGGTCAGCCACGGCAGCGACCGCTCCAGCCCGAGCAGGTCGCCGGCCGCGCATTCGGCCTTCCACCCGTCGGTCAGCTCGGTCAGCACGCGCCGGATCGGCGGCCGCGCCCACAGCGCCGTGAGCACCGCGGGGTAGTCGACATTGTCGTACCTGCCCACCTGCTCGGCGTAGGCGGCGAGCTGGGCCCGCGCCGAGCGGTCGGTCTCCACCTTCGCGGCGAACGCGGTGAAGTCCGCGGCGTCGGACGTCCAGTGCGGCGCGTCCGCCTTGAGGGGCGCCTTCCGCCGTCCGGTGAGGGGGTCGGCGTCCGGGTCGAACCAGCGCCCGAGCGAGGGGAACACCCGGTCGCCGGCGGACCCCGCCAGCCGCATCAGCTCGGCGGCGGGCTGCGCGCCCAGCTCGACGAGCCACCGCCTGGACAGCCGCCGCCCCGCGTCGACCAGCCCGAGCAGCAGCAGCCACCTCCGGTGGTGCTCGGCCCGGGTCTCGGGGTCGTCGTAGAGGTCGGGCCGGGCCGCGATCAGCAGGTCGAGGAACTCGGGGTCGCCGGCGAGCCGCCGCAGCGCCCCCTCGACCGCCTCCCACACCGGCAGCGGCGCCCTGGCCAGCAGCCCGCCGCGCAGCAGCCGCGCGGCGATGTGGCCGGTCTCCTCGGCCTCCTCCACCCCGGCGGCCCGCGCGACCGGCAGCAGGTCGGCGACCACGTTCGGATACGGGACGACGCCCGCGTCGAGGAACGCGCCCAGCGCGGCGCGCGCCCATTCGTGCGCGACCGCGGGCTCGGGGTGCATCGCCAGCCGCCGCAGGTGATCGTGCAGCAGCGTCGCGGTGATCACCCCGTGCGGGACGAACTCCACCAGCGTCCGCTGCACCCGGGCCGTGTCGATGTCGAGGTCGAACAGGCGGTGGTGGGCGTCCTCCACCTCGCGGGCCCGGCCGAACAGGAACGCCGCCTGCTCGACCTGCCCCGCCTCCGCGAACCGGAGCGCCGCGCCGTCGAGGAACGCGGGCACGTCCGCCGCGGCCCGGCCACCCGCGATCCGCAGCGTGCGCGCCCGCGCCTCGCGCGGATCGTCCGCCCCCAGCGCCACCGCATCCGAAACATCCGAAACGTCCACCCTCACCCCTCCCGATCACCGCGCCGCGAGCCTAGCCACCCCCACCGACACTCGCCGTCCCTTTCCGCACACCCACCGAAACCCCCGCGAAGCCGCCGGACGCGCCTACTCCTTCGGCGCGGGCCGGTAGCAGAGCCGGACCACGCCCGAGGGGAAGGTCGTGGTGTTGATGAGCTCCAGCCGGCCGGGGCCGATGTCGTCGAAGACGCGCGGCCCGGCCGCCCACAGGTAGGGGCTGACGTTGAACCGGTACTCGTCGACGAGGTCGTGGGCGATGAGCGCGCGGGCGAACTCCCCGCCGGAGGGGGAGACCAGGTTGCCGTCGTGCTCCTCCTTGAGGCGGCTCACGGCGGTGGCGAGGTCGCCGTCGAGCAGGGTGGCCTTCCACTCCAGCGGACCGGTCAGCGACCGGGACGCGACGTACTTCGGCATCCCGTTCATCCGGGCCGCGTACGCCTCGAAGCCGGGCACGGCCGCCAGGCTCGGCCACACGGCCGCCAGGCCCTCGTAGGTCTTGCGTCCGAGCACCATGGCGTCGGCCGCCTGCCACATCTCCAGCCCGTCCCGCACGCTGTCGGGGTCGGTGACCAGCCAGCCGCCCTGCGGTTCGGCGGAGGGGGCCTCGAAGGCGCCGTTGACGGTCATGGCCAGATTGATGATCAGTCGTCCCATGAGAGGCTCCTGGTTCCTGTGTCTGTGCTGGGGTCGGTGTCTTACAGGTCGTCGCCGGCGGCGAGGTCCGCGGCGAGCTTGTCGAGGCTCTGGCCGAAGCCGATCTCGATCCCGGCGACGAAGTCGGCGGACTCGACGGTGCTGCCGGTGATCCGCCAGTGCGCGTCGAGCCGTGTGCCGGTGCCGGCCGGGGCCAGGTCGAGGGAGACGTGGGCGGTGAAGGCCGGGCCGCCGTCGGGCAGCAGCGAGGACATCCGGTAGGCGAGGCGCTCCCGGAGGCGCGCCTCCTCGACGGCGCCCTCGGCGCGTCCGGCGACCACGTCCGTGCCGTCGGTGTCGTCGAGGTCGCGGTATTCCAGGACGATCCGCCCGCCGGGCCGCGCCTCGAAGACGAGCTCGGAGACGCGCAGGTCGTCGGGCGTCCACCAGCGGGTCAGCAGCGACGGCTCGGTCAGGTGCCGCCAGACCCGCGCGGGGCTGCCCGCCAGCGACCGGCGGAACCCGAACGAGCGTCCGTCGGCCCACCCAGGCGCCTCGGCGGCCCGCCGCTCCGCGTCGAGGCCGGCCGCGTGGCGGTCGTGGACCTCGCCCGGCCCGCCGGGCCGGTCCGCGGTGTCGGCGAGCCGGTTGAGGGCGGTCGCCAGGTCCCGCAGCGGGCCGGGCCGGAGGGCGTAGAGGCGGCGCTGGCCGACCCGCCGGGAGGAGACCACGCCGGCGCGCTCCAGCGTCTGGAGGTGCTTGGTGGTCTGCGGCTGGCGCGCGTCGGCGAGCCGGGCCAGGACGCCGACCGGCCGGGGCCGCTCGGCCAGCAGGCTCACCAGCCGCCAGCGGGCCGGATCCGCCAGCGCGGCGAGGAGTGTCGTGTCCATGGCCCGAAGTATTCTCCACAGTGAATATTCTTGTCAAGGAATAATTCGAGGTCGGATGAACCGGGCGCCGGTCACGGTGGTCGAGTGCGTGCGCCACCGCCCGTTCCGCTCCCCCTTCTGGTGAGGGCGGGACGGCCCGTGCGGGGGATTCCAGTGGGGGAGGGGTCGGTTAGCCTGGGCTCACCTCGCCCGCGCCGGAGAGAGTTCGCAGATGCCCGCAGATGCCGACGAGCACGCGTTCGACGACGGACCCGTGTTCGACGACGATTTCGTCAGGAGTGCGGCGTTCACCGAGCCGTCCGCTCGTGAGCGCGCCCACGTGCCCGGGAGGCGCGAGCGGTGGCGCGCCCGGCGGGAGGAGCGAAGATCCGCGCCGTTCGGGGGAGGACTCGGCCGGGAGTGGGGCGGACGCCGTCCCCGGTGGGCGCTCTTCCGGGGCTCGCGGCACGCGGGGTACCGGGACCCGAGCCACCGCAAGGCCGTCGTCCAGGTGATCAGCGGCGTGATGGTGCTGCTGCTGATCTCCACCGCGCTGTGGTGGTGGAACCGGCCCGGCGACGCGGGCGGCGCCGCCGGCGGCGCGGCGCTGCTGCCGCTGCCCGCGCCGAGCCCGGGGGGCGGCCCGGCCGACCCGTTCGCGGGGTCGCCGGCGGCGGACTACGCCGACGGCGAGGCCGGGCTCCAGATGCCCGACCCGAAGGCGGTGAACGGGCTCTCCGAGGCCGACATGGCGCTCGCCTACGTCCAGGTCCGCAAGCTGCTCGTCGCGGCGAACCTCGATCCCACCGTGGTGTTCGAGCGCAGGCCCGACGCCTTCGCCAGGCTGCTGGAGCCGCGGCAGCGCCGCGAGTTCGAGCGCTCCCTCGACCGCAAGGGGCCGAAGAACAGCCGGGCGTGGGTGACGAGTTTCGCGGCGGGCAGCGCCGAGCGGGCCGCCGACGTGGTCAAGGTGCGCGGCACGGTGACCGCGCGGAAGCAGCGCGACCAGGGCGCCGACGGCGCGAAGGTCACGACCGACCACCTGTTCGTGTACGCGGTGCGGCGCCCCGGGTCGCCCTCGACGACGATGCGCGTCATCGTGCGGCGCGCGACGGAGGTCTTCGTCCACCGCGAAGGCGGGAGGGTGCGGCTGCGGATCGTCCGCACCGACAGCTCCACCGCGCCGATGGCCTGCGACTTCGGGGACGCCTTCGTCCACCCCACCTTCCCGGGGACGCCGGGCGCGGCGCCCCCCGGGAAGCCGGTGGACCCCTACGACCTGTCCGCGCCGATCCAGGCCGCCCAGCCCTGCCAGCAGGTCACCCACGTCTGAGGTCCAGGGACACCTCCAGGCTCGCGTAGGAGGGCACCAGGACGCGGCGCGCGGCGCGGCGGGAGGTGATCCGGTACGGGTGCCCGGCGGCGTGCAGCGTCCCCAGCATGCGGGCGACCTGCTCGCGGGCGACGGCGGCGCCGAGGCAAAGGTGGCGGCCGCCGCCGAACCACAGCTGCCGGGTCTCGGGCACATAGGGGCGGCGCACGTCGAACGGCCCCGCGCCGTTGGTGGCGAGGTAGGTCAGCACCAGGACGCGCTCCCCGGCGCGCAGCCTCCGTCCGGCGACCACGGCGTCGCGGGCGACGTGCCGTCCGATCACCGGGGCGGGGGCGGCGACGCGCAGGCCCTCGCGCACGGCGTTGCCGGTCAGCGAGGGGTCGGCGAGCAGGGCGCGCTGCTGCCCGGTGTCGTGCAGCAGCGCCACCGTCCGGACGGTCCCGGACGCCCCGGTCTCGGTGCCCGCGATGACCAGCAGCGTCGCGAGCCCCCGGCTCAGCGGCAGGCCGAAGCCCATCTCGCGGCAGCGGCCGAGGAGCGTGCCCGGCCCCGCGCCCGCGTAGGCGGCCGGGACCGCGGCGGTGATCTCCGCGACGATCACGCGGGCCCGCGCGACCGTCGCCGGGTCGAGGTCGGTCGAGGACGTGGTGCCGACGGCCAGCGAGGCGAGCCGCTCGCCCGCCGCGAACAGGTCGCGGTAGGCGGCGTCCGGGCGGTCCGCGGGGAGCCCGAGCAGGTCGGCGACCATCCGCCCGGACAGGACGCGGGCGGTGTCGGCGACGTCCACGACCGCGCCGGCGGTCAGGCGCCGGGCGAGGTCCGCGTGGTGCGCCCCCTGGGAGCGCTCGACCAGCGCGCGGGCGGCGTCCTCGGTGAACAGGTCGCGGGCGCGGGTGCGCACCTCGGCGTGCCGGGCGCCGCCGAAGAACCGCCCCATCTCCTCGCCGAACAGCTGCGTCCACAGGTGCCCGACGCCGCCCTCGCCGTTCATCGCGAACGAGCCGTGGTCGTTCAGGACGCGGCGCGCGAGCACCGGGTCGGTCACGACCCAGCCGAGCCGGGGGACGCGGACGAGGGGCCCGGCGTGGCGGGCCGCCTGGAGCAGCGCGTACAGGCCGCGGTTGCCCTCCCACAGCAGCCGCGCCTCGTGCCGCGCGGCGTTCGCGGCCGCCGCGCCGCCGCCCGCCGTGTTCCTGATCTTTGTGCTGGTCACCCGGTGATTGTGCCGGGTGCCGCCCGCGCGCCGGCATCCGTATCCCCACGTAACGGGATGAGTGGTAGTACTCACGGCGAACCGGGTTACAACGCCCAGGCGATGTTCCGTAGGGTCGCGGTGTCCGGGACCGGTCCTGGTCCGAGAATCTGAGCCCGACCAGGCACGAAGCGGCGCCGGCCCGTGGGGGACCCCGGGGCTCGCCGTCCACGGAGAGCGCGAGGAACCCTGCCCATGAGAGCCCGTATCACCGCCGTCGCGGCGCATCTGCCCGCGCGCACGGTCACCAGCGCCGAGGTCGAGGAGCGCGTCGCGGCCGAGAGCGGCGCCGCCGGACACCCCTACCGGCCGCGTCCGACGATCGTCGAGCGGATGACCGGGATCCGCGTCCGGCACGTCATGCGCGACGACGAGCAGGCGTCCGACCTGGCCGCGGCGGCGGCGCGCCGCGTCCTCGCCGGGCGGGGCCTGGCCCCCGAGGCGGTGGACCTGCTGGTCTTCGGCTCGGCGTCGCAGGACCTGGTCGAGCCCGCGACCGCGCACATCGTCGCCGCCAAGCTCGGCGCCCGCTGCCCGGTGTTCGATGTGAAGAACGCCTGCAACAGCTTCCTCAACGGCCTCCAGGTGGCGGACGCGCTGGTCCGCACCGGGCAGCACGAGCGCGTGCTCGTGTGCACGGGGGAGAGCCCCTCGCGCGCCATCCGCTGGAGCGTCCGCGACCGGGCCCAGTTCGCGGACGCGTTCGCCGGCTACACGCTGTCGGACGGCGGCGCGGCGGCGCTGGTCGAGGCCGCCCCGGACGGCGGGATCTTCTACCGCGACTTCGCGGCCGTCTCCAGCGCGTGGCGGGTCGGGACGCTGCCGGGCGGCGGCTCGATGCACCCGCGCGACCCCGAGCGCACCTACTTCAGCGGCGACGGCCGGCGCCTGAAGGACGCGTTCGCCGCGGGCGGCCCCGAGCTGTTCGACACGGCGCTGGAGAAGACCGGGCTGGGCTGGGACGACTTCGCGGTGGTCGCCGTCCACCAGGTCACGGTCCCCTACCTGGAGGCGACGCGGGCGGCGCTCGGCATCCCCGCCGACCGGCTGGTGGTGACGCTGCCCGAGCACGGCAACCTCGCCTCTGCGAGCCTGCCGCTCCAACTCGCGACGGCGCTGGAGCGGGGGCGCTGCCGCCCCGGCGACCGGGTCGCGCTGGTCGGGCTCGCCGGCGGCATCAGCCTCGGCGTCGTCTTCGCCGAGCTGTGAGCGGGGGCAGAACGGTGAACGTGTGGGTCGTCGTCCCCGCCTACGACGAGGAACGCTCCATCGGCGCGACGCTGCGGAGCCTCGCCGGGCAGAGCGACACCGGCTTCACGCTCGTGGTCGTCGACAACGGCAGCGCCGACGGCACGGCGGCCGTGGTGCGGGAGTTCGCCGCACGGCACCCGGGGCTGGACGTCCGGATCGTCCCGGAGCCGGAGAAGGGGACCGGCGCCGCCGCCGACACCGGCTTCCGGCACGCCATCGCCGCCGGGGCGACGCACCTCGCCCGCACCGACGCCGACTGCCTGCCCGACCCCGGGTGGGTCGCGGCGGTGAAGCGGGCGTTCGCCGACGGGCTGGAGATGGTGTCGGGCCCGCTGCGACCCCGCACCGACGAGTTCCCGCTCAAACTGTGGGAGCGGCGGCTGCTGCCCGCCGTCATCGGTGCCGCCGCGCTGTTCGGACGGTTCCGTCCTGGCAACCAGGACCCCTGCTACCTCGGCCCCTACGTGATGATGCCCGGCTGCAACATCGCGATCACCGCGGACCTGTACGAGCGGGCGGGCGGCTTCCCGCGCACCCGCATCGAGGACGTCCACGAGGACCGCGCGCTGGTCAACCGCGTCCGCCGGCTGACCGCCGCCTACGGCCTGCGCCGGGACGTCGCCGTGTACGGGTCGGTGCGGCGGCTGCGCGCGTTCGGCCTGCTCAGAACCCTCGGCTGGTACGCCGACCACCGCTACCGGCCCCCCGTCGTGGACATCCGGTGAACTGGGAACGGCGCCTCTACCTGGCGGCGCACCCGCTGGCCTACCCGCTGCTGCGCGGCGCCGCCCGGCGCGGCCCGGCCGTGCGCGTGCCCGGGGTCGGCGTGGTGGTGAACGACGCGTCCGCGGCCCGCGCCGTCCTCATGGACGGCGAGACGTTCCGCAAGGACGGCCCCGGTTCGCCCGGTGACCTGTGGACGCCGGTGCTCGGGCCGTCCGTCCTGCTGAACATGGAGGGGGAGGCGCACCGCGCGCTGCGCCGGCGCCTGACCGAGCTGTTCACACCGTCCTCCACCGAGGAGCTGTGCGCGCGGGTGCTGGCCGAGCCGCTCGCCCGGCTGCGCGACCGGCTCGCGCGCGGCGCGACCGTGGACCTGGTCGCCTTCTCCCGCGTCGTCGCGGGCACGGTGATCGGCGAGGTCATCGGCCTGGACGTGCGGGACGAGGCGGACGTCCGCGCCCTGTTCGAGCGCGGCGAGCGGATCGCGGCGACGGTGTCGCTGCGGACGCGGCGGCTCTCCCCGTCCCAGGTCGCGCGGGCCCGGGAGGTGCTGGACCCGCTCGGCGGCATCGCCGCCCGCTCCTACGCCGCCGGGGACGAGTCGACCGTGATGGGCCGGATGCGCGCCCTCGGCCTCGCGCCGGACGAGGCGCGCGGCGCGGCCGCCGCGTTCTTCCTCACCGGGACCGAGACGGTCGCGACGCTGATCCCCCGCCTGGTCGCCCTGCTCGCCGACTCCGGGACCCTCGGCCGCGTCGCCGCCGACCCCGGCGGCCTGCTGGACCGCGCGATCGAGGAGGCTATGCGGGTGGCGACGCCGACGCCGGTGATGCTGCGCAGCGTCCACCGCGCCGCCGAGGTCGGCGGGGTGGCGGTCCGCCCCGGCGACCGGATCCTGATCGCCACCCACAACTGCTGCCAGGCCGATGGGGCGTTCGATCTCGACCGCTCCCATCCGCCGGAGCTGCGGAGGCTGTGGTTCGGCGCGGGCCCGCACTTCTGCATCGGGTACCCGCTGGCGATGGCCGAGGTCCGGCTGGTCGCCCGGACGCTCCTCGCCGCCGCGCCGCTGCGGATCACCCGCCGGGCGGCGGCGCGCGGCGTCCTCATCCCCACCTACCGCCGCCTGGCCGTCCGCACCGAGAGGGCTCCCGCATGACGCTGATCCGCCGGTTGGCCGACCAGGCCGCCCGCACACCCGGGGCCGTCGCCCTCGTCGCCGGGGACGGAGCGGAACTCACCTACGGCGAGCTGCGGCGGCGGGTGCTGGCCGTGCGGCACGGGCTGCTGTCGGCCGGGCTCGCGGCGGGGGACGGCGTGCTGTTCTCCGTGCGGCCCTCGCCGGAGTCGCTCGTCCTCGCGCTCGGGGTCGTCGCGGCGGGCGGCGTGGTCGTGTTCGCCGACCCGGGCGCCGGTCCCGAGATGTTCACCGCGCGGCTCCGGCTGGCGCGCCCGCGCTGGTCGGCGGCCGAGTCGGTGCTGTATGCGGGGAGCAGGCTGCGGCCGGTGCGGGCGTATGCGCGGCGTCGCGGGCTGCTCCTGCCGAACCTCGCCGACCTGCGGATCCCCGGCGAGGGGCCGATGCGGCATGTCCATGTGGGGCGGCGGCTGCCGGGTGTCCCGCGCGGCGCGCTGCCGTTCGCGGACCTCGTCCGGGGCGACGCCCCGGAGCCGGACGGCGACGGCGACCCCGGCGCGCCCGCCGCCGTGATCTTCACCTCCGGGACGACCGAGGACCCGCGCGCGGTCGTCCACACGCAGGGGTCGCTCGCGGCGGCGCTCGACCTGTTCCGGGAGCGGATGCCGCTCGGGCCCGGCGATGTCGTCCACACCGACCAGCTCATGCTCGGGCTGCCCACGCTGGTCTCGGGGGCGCGCTGGTCGATGCCGCCGCCGCCCTGCGCGCCCGCCGAGTTCGCGCGGCTGATGCGCGAGCGCGGCGCGACGCACACGTTCTGCGTCCCCGCGCACCTCGCCGAGGTCCTCGACGCGGCGCCCGCGCTGCCGGACACGCTGCGGTACGTGCTGCTCGGCGCGGCCCCCGCGCCCGCCGGGATCCTGCGGCGCGCGGTCGCCGCGGCGCCGTCGGCCGAGGTGCTGTCGGTGTACGCGATGACGGAGATCCTGCCGGTCGCGATCGCGTCGGCGGAGGAGAAGCTCGCGCACGTCGCCTCCGGCGCCGGGGGAGACCTGCTCGGCGCGCCGCTGCCCGGGGTCGGCGCGCGTCCGGCGGACGACGGCGAACTGCTGCTGTCCGGGCCCAACCTGTGCCGCGGCTACCTCGGCGCGGAGCCGCTCACCGAACTCCCCACCGGCGACCTCGTCCGGCTGGACGGGGGGTCGCTCGTCCTGACCGGCCGCAAGAAGGACATGCTGATCCGCGGCAAGTTCAACCTCTACCCCGGCCTGTACGAACCGGCGATCGCCGCGCTCCCGGACGTGGCGGACGCCGCGATCGTCGGCGTCCCCGACCCGGGCACCGGCGACGAGGAGGTCGTGCTCGCCGTCGTCGGCCCCGGCGACCTGCCGGGGCGGCTGCGCCGCGTCCTCCCCGGCGTCATCGACCACGACGCCCTCCCCGACCGCGTCGTCGTCCTGGCCGAGCTGCCGCGCTCGGGGCGCGGGCGCAAGCTCGACCGGGCCCGGCTGCGCGACCTGGTCACCGCGGGTACGGCGGGTACGGCGGGCCCGGCGGGTACGGCGCGGTGAGGGTCGCGGTGACCGGCGCGTCCGGGTTCGTGGGCGGCGCGGTGTGCCGGGCGCTGACCGCGGAGGGCGCCACCGTCCACGGCTTCGGCCGCCGCGGGGACGTCCCGGCCGCCCATCTCGGCGGCGCCTCCTACCGCGCGTGGGACCTCACCCGGGGCCCGCTCCGGGACGCGCCGCCCGTCGACGCCGTCGTCCACTGCGCGGGGAGCGTCACCGACTGGGGACCCGCCGCCGAGATCTTCGCCGGGAACCTCACCGGGACGCGCGCCGCCATGGCCGCCTTCCCCGGGGCACGGTTCGTGCACGTCAGCACGGCCAGCGTGTACGACCCGTTCCGGCCGAGCGTCATGGTCACCGAGGACGAGGCGCCGGTGGCCCGCTACCTCAACGCCTACGGCGCGTCCAAGGCCGCCGCCGAGCGCGCCGTCCTGGCCCGGGGCCACGGCGCGGTCGTGCTGCGCCCGCACGCCGTCTACGGCCCGGGGGACCGGGCGCTGCTGCCGCGCGTCCTGTCCGCCGTGCGCGGCCCGGTGCTGCCCGCCGTCGGGACGGGCCGCCAGCGTGTCAGCCTCACCTCGGTCGGCAACCTCGCGCGGGCCTGCGTGCTGGCCGCGACCGGCCCGGTGGCCTCGGGCGTCTTCAACATCACGGACGCGTTCCCGGTCGCGATCGACGACGCCTTCCGGGAGATCCTGCGCGAGCGCGGCGTCCGCGCGCGGCCGGTCTACGCGCCCGCGCGGCTCGCCGGGCCCCTCGCGGCCGCCGTCGAGGGCGCGTTCCTGCTGGCCCGCCGCCGCGAGCCGCCGCGCCTCACCCGCTACGCCGTCGGCCATCTCGCGGTCGAGCGGACGCTCGACATCACCGCCGCCCGCGCCGTCCTCGGCTACCGGCCGCACCCGACGACGTTCGCGGGCGCCGCCTCCTGGGAAACGTCAACCACGGGTTGACGGCCAAGGAGCGTCAACCTATGGTTGACGCATGACGGAACCCACTCCGGCGGGCGGCCAGGTCCGCCTCGACGAACTCATCAGCACGATCAAGAAGGTGCACCCCGACGCCCTCGAACAGCTCACCAGCGCCGTGCTCGCCGCCGAGCACCTCGGCGAGGTCGCCGACCACCTCATCGGCCACTTCGTGGACCAGGCGCGCCGGTCCGGCGCGTCCTGGACCGAGATCGGCAAGAGCATGGGCGTCAGCAAGCAGGCCGCGCAGAAGCGGTTCGTGCCGAAGGGGGCGACGCCCGACCTCGACATGTCGCAGGGCTTCTCCCGCTACACGACCCGCGCCCGCAACGTCGTCGTGTCGTCGCAGAACGAGGCGAAGGCGGCGGGCAACACCGGGATCGGCGTCGCGCACGTCGTGCTCGGCCTGCTCGCCGAGCCCGAGGCGCTCGCGGGCAAGGCGATCACGGCGCAGGGCGTGTCGCTGGACACGGTCCGCGAGACCGCCACGGCGGTGCTCCCGCCGCGCGCCGAGGAGGTCCCCGCGCTGGTCCCCTACGACGCGGAGGCGAAGAAGGTCCTGGAGCTGACCTTCCGCGAGGCGCTCCGCCTCGGCCACAACTACATCGGGACCGAGCACATCCTGCTGGCCCTGCTGGAGTTCGAGGACGGGGCGGGCCTGCTCAGCGACCTCGGCGTCGACAAGGGGACGGCCGAGGCGAACATCCTCGCCGCCCTCAAGCCGCTGATGGACAACGTCCCGGACGAAGAGGAGTGAGACGCCGATGAGTTCCGGGTGCGGCGGCGGTCGTACCCGGTATGGAGACCCTCATCAAGGCCAACGGCGTGGACCTGTGCGCCGAGACGTTCGGGGACCGGGACGCGCCGCCGCTCCTGCTCATCGGCAACACGATGCTCACCTGGCCCGGTGGGCTGTGCGAGGCGCTGGCCGGGAAGGGCGGCGGCCCGGCCGGGTTCGTGATCCGCTACGACCTGCGCGACACCGGACGCTCGACGACCGTCACCCCCGAGGCCCCCGGCTACACGCTGCGCGACCTGGTCGCCGACGCGGCCGCCCTGCTGGAGGCCCTCGGCCTGCCCGCCGCGCACGTCGCGGGCTTCGGGGTCGGCGGCTGGATCGCGCAGCTCCTCGCGCTCGACCACCCGGACCGCGTCGCCACGCTCACGCTGATCGCGACGCGGCCGACCGCGCCCGGCCCGGCCGACGCCGACCTGCCCGAGCACGCGCCGGAGATCATGGCCCATTTCACGAACCCGCCGCCCGTCGACTGGACCGACCGCGCGTCCGTCGCCGCGGCCGCGGTCGAGAACGCGCGCCGTTTCGGCGGCGGCGGGTTCGACGAGGCGGAGGCCCGCGCCGCGGTCGAGGCGGTCCTCGACCGGATCGCCGCCCCGGCCGACGGGCAGGGCCGCGCGTACCGGGCGAACCTGATGGGGAGCACGTTCGCCGCGCTCGACTCCGGCGACCGCTGGCGCGAGCGCCTCGGCGAGATCACGGCGCCCACCCTCGTGGTCCACGGCGAGGACGACCCGTTCTTCCCCCTCGGCAACGGGCGCGCGCTGGCCGCCGAGATCCCGGACGCGCGGCTGGTCACCGTCCCGGGCATGGGCCAGGAGCTGCCCCGGCGGGCCTGGGACGTGATCGTCCCCGCGATCCTCCGGCACACCTCCGGAACCTGATCGCGCGAGCGGCCCGATAACCGGTCGCCCGAGCGGCGCGTCCTCTGGTGGAGTGGGCCCGTGAATGATCGACAGGGTGGCGCTGCGCTCGCCGGGGCCTTCCACGCCGACGTCGTCCGGCCGCTGCTGGCGCGGGCGATGCCGGGGCTGCGGTACGCGGCGGCGCGGCTCGGCTCCGGGTCGGACGTGCTCGGGCTCGACGACGCGATGAGCCGCGACCACGACTGGGGCTGCCGCCTCACGCTGCTGGTCGACGACCCGGACGCGGTGCCCGGCATCGACCGGCTCCTCGAACGCGACCTGCCCGCCCGCTACGGCGGGCATCCCGTCCGGTTCCCGGTGACCTGGGACGCGGCCGACACCCACAACGTGGAGGTCGCGACCGTCGCGGACTTCTGCCGCTCCCGCCTCGGCGTCGACCCGACGCGCCCGCCGGCGGTCGCGGACTGGCTCTGCCTGACCGGGCAGGCCGTGCTGGAGGTGACGGCCGGGCCGGTCTTCGAGGACACGACCGCGACGCTGGCGCCCGCCCGCGCGACCCTGCGCCACTACCCGCCGGACATCGAGCGGTACGTGCTCGCCGCGTGGTGGCGGCGCGTGTCCCAGTGGATGCCGGTCGTCGGACGCACCGCGCGGCGCGGCGATGAGACCGGCTCGCGGCTGCTCGGCGCCCGCGTCGCCGAGGACCTGTGCCGCCTGGCGTTCGCGCTCTCCCGCGCGTGGATCCCCTACGCGAAGTGGCGCGGCACCGCGTTCGCGCGGCTGGACGTCGCGCCCTCCCTGGAGGGCCCGCTCGCGGCGGCGGTCTCGGCGGCGCGCTGGGAGGACCGCGAGGCGGCGCTCGCGGAGGCCGCCGAGCTGCTCGGCGCCCTGCAACGCGAGCGCGGCCTCCCCACCCCGGACTCGGTCGTGACCCCCTTCTGGGACCGGCCGTTCCGCACCATCGACGAGGCCGTCTGGGCGGGTCTGCTCGCCGACGTCCGCGACCCGGAGGTGGCGGCGCTGCCGCCCGGCGTCGGGTCCGTCGAGCAGTGGGCCGACGGCGTGGACGTCCTGACCTCCGGCGACCGCAGGGCCGCCCTGCGCGCCGCGTACCGGGCGTGGATCAGCCCAGCCGCAGCGCCAGGAAGAAGTCGACCCGGTCCTCAAGACGCGACAGGTCGCGACCGGTGAGGTCCTCGATCCGCTGGATGCGGTAGCGGACCGAGTTCACGTGCAGGTGGAGCTGCTCGGCGCACCGCGCCCACGACCCGGAGTTCTGGAGGAACGTCTCCAGCGTCCGGACGAGATCGGCCTTGTGGACGTCGTCGTAGGTGCGCAGCGGGTCCAGCAGCCTGACCCTGAACATGTGCCGGACGTCGTCGGGCACGCTCGCCAGCAGCAGCACGTGCGTCGCCAGCTCGTCGTGCCGCACCACGCACACCGGGGCGGCGCGCCCCGCCGCCAGCCGCCGCGCGTACCGGGCCTCCTCCACGGCGCCGCGCAGCTCCCCGGCGGGGACGACGTCGCTGACCCCGACGGCGAGGCCGCCGCCGTCGGCGAGGCCGGGGGCGAGCGCGTCCAGGGCCGGCTGGATCTCCCCGGCGAGGTCGCGTCCGGCGCCCTCCACCTGGACGAGCGCGACGGCCTCCTCGTCCAGCAGCCCGAGGACCGGGCGCGGGGCGGCCGGCGCCTCGCCCAGCACCTCGCCCAGCACCGCCCGCAGCTCGCCCGGCCGCAGCGCCCCGCCCCCGGACGCGGCGACCGCGGCGAACCGGGCGGCCGCGTCCAGCCCAGACAGCTCCAACCGCGGCGCGATCTCCTCCGCGCTCGCCGCCGCGGCGACCAGCCGCACCAGCTCCTGCGCGAGACGGCCCCCGACGCTGAGCCGGTCGTCCAGCCGGGCCCGCTCCAGCGCGACGATCGAGGCCAGCTCGGTGGCGAGCGCGCGGCGCTCGGCGGACCAGTCGTCCACGTCGCCCTCGCAGGCCAGGAACCAGTCCGCGACCCGCGGCGTCGCCTGCCCGGCGACGGGGAAGACCGACACGCCGGCGTGCGGGCGCGGCAGCCGGCGCGCGGTCAGGAACGCGCGGGCCAGGTCCGCGCCGTCGGGCACCGGCTCCGGGCCCGCGACCAGCCGCCCGGTGGGCGCCAGCACCCAGCACCGCATGCCGAGATCGCCGGACACCAGCTCCAGCACGGCGCCCAGCCCGGTGCCGCCCCCGCCCGCGTCGGCGACGAGCCGCCGGTGCCGGTCGAGCACGGCGGTCAGGTCGGCGGCGCGGGCGCCCGACAGGTGCCGGACGACCTCCTCGGTGATCGTCGCGAACGCCACGTCCTCCGCCACCGCGAACAGCGGCATCCGGTGGGCGCGGCAGGCCGCCACGAGATCGTCGGGGAGCGCGCCGCGCGCCAGGCCCCCGGCGAGCGCGGACGCGCCCGCCGCCGCCAGCGCCCGCACGAACGTCTCCGAGTCGGCGGGGCCCGACCGCCAGACCAGGCCCGTCAGCACCAGCTCCCCGCCCCGCAGGTACCGGCCGGGCTCCAGCAGGTCGGTGGTGACGACCCAGCGGACCGCCCGGTCCAGTTCGTCCTGCCCGGTGACCAGCTCCAGCCGCGACTCGGGCAGGTCGAGCAGCGCGCGCAGCTTCATATGCCCTAGTTAACTGGAGGAACGTACAAAACCCCGCCTCGGCGGGGCGGCGCGGTTCGGATCTCCTGTCCCTCGACCCCGGTAGGGGCCCCTGTGTGTACTTCAGGGAGCGGATCGAGGAGGCGCGGGTGACCATCGAACGACCGGTCGGGGTGGCCGGGCTGGAGGTGCTGAACTCCCTGCCCGCGCGGGCCGCCCGCGCGGAGCTGCTGACCTGCTGCGCGTCCCGCCGCTGGGCGGACGAGGTCGCCGCCGGACGCCCCTACCCGGGCCTTCCCGCGCTGCGCTCCGCCTCGGCGGTCGCGCTCGCCGCGCGGGACTGGGCCGGGATCAGGGAGGCGCTCGCCGCCCACCCCCGCCTCGGCGACCGGCCCCACCACGAGCGGCCCCAAGGCGAGCGGTCCCAAGGCGAACGGCCTCAGGGCGGCGACCGGGAGGCCGCGTGGTCGCGCGGCGAGCAGTCGGGCGCGGACGGCGCGGCGGCGGAGGTCCGCGCGGCCCTCGCGGCGGGCAACCGGGCCTACGAGGAGCGCTTCGGGCACGTGTTCCTGCTCTGCGCGACCGGGCTGGGCGCGGCCGAGATGCTCGCCGCGCTGCGCGCCCGCCTGGGCAACGACACCGGGACCGAGCAGGCGGTCGTCCGCTACGAGCTGACCAGGATCGTCGACCTGCGGCTGGCGAAGCTCCTCGACGTGATCGGCGAGGCGAACGGGAGGAACGCGTGAGCCTTTCGACGCATGTGCTGGACGCGGCGCGCGGCCTGCCCGCGCGGGGCGTGGCCGTCCGGCTCGACCGGCGGGACCCGGACGGGGGCTGGACGACGCTCGCCGAGGCCCGCACCGACGCCGACGGCCGGATCGGCGAGTGGGGCGTGCTCCCCGGGCCGGGCGTGCACCGGCTGACCTTCGACACAGGGGGGCTGTCGGAGTTCTATCCCGAGGTCACGGTCGCGTTCACCGTCACCGACCCGGAGCGGCACCTGCACGTGCCGCTGCTGCTGAGCCCGTTCGCCTACTCCACCTACCGAGGGAGCTAGCCCCCATGGCCATCGTGCTCGGCCCCAACCGCTACGGGAAGGCGGAGACGCGCGTCGTACGCGTCAGCAGGGACGGCGACGCCCACCGGATCAAGGACCTGAGCGTGAGCGTGTCGCTGTCCGGCGACATGGACGAGGTGCACCTGAGCGGCGACAACTCCGCCGTCCTGCCGACCGACTCGCAGAAGAACACGGTGTTCGCGTTCGCCCGCCAGCACGGTATCGGGGAGATCGAGGACTTCGCGCTGCTGCTCGCCCGGCACTTCGTCGACTCCCAGCGCGCGGTCGCCCACGCCCGGGTGGAGATCCACGAGTACGGCTGGGACCGGATCGCCGGGCCGCACTCGTTCGTCCGCGACGGCGGCGAGGTGCGGACCGCGCTCGTCCACAGCGACGGGACGGGCGGCGCCGAGTCGGTGGTGTCGGGGCTGACCGACCTGGTCGTCCTCAAGTCCACGGGCAGCGAGTTCCACGGCTTCGCCGAGGACGCCTACACGACGCTCGCGCCCACCGGCGACCGGATCCTCGCCACGGCCGTGACCGCGCGGTGGCGGTACCGCGCGCTCGGGGCTCCCTGGGGCGAGTCCTACCGCGCGGCCCGCGCGGCGCTGCTGGGCGCGTTCGCCGGGACGCACAGCCTGTCCCTCCAGCAGACGCTGTACCAGATGGGGCGCCGCGTGCTCGGCGAGCGGCCCGAGATCTGCGAGGTGCGGATGGCGATGCCCAACAAGCACCACTTCCTGGTCGATCTGAAGCCGTTCGGCCTGGACAACGACAACGAGGTCTACTTCGCGGCGGACCGTCCGTACGGGCTGATCGAGGGCTCGGTGCTCATCGACGACGCCCCGGACGCCCCATCCGCGTGGGTATGACGGGTACGGGGGAAGAGATGGAGTTCATGCGACCGGCCACCTGGGCGGACGCGCTGGCGGCCAAGGCGGAGCACCCCGGGGCGCTGCCCATCCAGGGCGGCACCGACGTCATGGTCGAGATCAACTTCGACGTGCGGCGCCCCGAGGCGCTGCTGGACCTGAACCGCGTCGCCGAGCTGACCGAGTGGGACACCTCCGGCGGGCGGCTGCGCGTCGGCGCGGGCGTCCCGTACGCGCGGCTGATCAGGGAGCTGGGGGACCGGCTGCCCGGCCTCGCGCAGGCGGCCCGGACCGTCGGCTCCCCGCAGATCCGCAACCGGGGCTCGGTCGGCGGGAACCTCGGCGCCGCCTCGCCCGCCGGGGACTCCCATCCGCCGCTGCTCGCCGGGGACGCGGTGGTCGAGGCCGAGTCGGCGGCGCGCGGCGTCCGGATGATCCCGGCGGCGGAGTTCTACCTCGGCGTGAAGCGCAGCGCGCTGGAGCCGGACGAGCTGATCCGCGCGTTCTGGAGCGCCCCTGCGTCCGGCCCGCAGTACTTCTCGAAGATCGGCACCCGGAACGCGATGGTCATCGCGGTGTGCTCGTTCGCGCTCGCGCTGCACCCGGAGGAGCGCCGGGTCGGCACCGGTGTCGGCTCGGCCGCCCCGACCCCGCGCCGCGCGCCCGCCGCCGAGGCGTTCGCGTCCGCCGAGCTGGACTGGGAGGGGCGCGGCCCGCTGCCGGACGCCGCGTCCCGCCGGTTCGGGGAGCTGGTCGCGGACGCGGCGGCGCCGATCGACGACGTCCGGGGGACCGCCGGGTACCGCAGGCACGCCCTCGCGGTGATGGCGCGCCGCACCCTCGCCTGGGCCTGGAACGACCACCGCGCCGCCACCCCGGAAAGGAGGGTGTCCTGATGCGCGTGACCATCACCGTGAACGGCTCGGCCGAGACCGTCGACGACGTGTGGGAGGGCGAGAGCCTGCTCTACGCGCTGCGGGAGCGGATGGGCCTGCCCGGCTCCAAGAACGCCTGCGAGCAGGGCGAATGCGGGTCCTGCACCGTCTATCTGGACGGCGTGCCGGTCTGCTCGTGCCTGGTCGCCGTGGGCCAGGCGCAGGGGCGCGACGTCCGCACCGTCGAGGGGCTGACCGAGGGGCCGCCCGGCGACGCGGGGGAGGCGCGGCTCGATCCCGTGCAGCAGGCGTTCGTGGACGCGGGCGCCGTGCAGTGCGGGTTCTGCACGCCGGGGCTCATCGTCGCGTCCCACGACCTGGTCGAGCGCAACCCCGAGCCGTCCGACGCCGAGATCCGCGAGGCCCTCGCCGGGAACCTGTGCCGCTGCACCGGCTACGAGAAGATCCTGGACGCGGTCCGCCTCGCCGCCGCGCGTAAGCGGACGGCCGGGGGGAAGGCGGTGCGGTCATGAGGACCGTCATCGAGAACGCCCACATCGTGACCGTCTCCGGCGAGGAGTACCCCGGCGGCCACATCGTCGTCGACGGCGAGAGGATCGCCTCGGTCGGCGCGGGCCCGGCGCCGGCCGCCCCGGAAGGCGGGGCGGTGGAGCGGATCGAGGGGCGCGGCTGCCTCGCCACGCCCGGCCTGGTCAACGCCCACCACCACCTCTACCAGTGGGCGAGCCAGGGCATCGCCACCGGCGCCACCCTGTTCGAGTGGCTGACCACCCTGTACGAGCCCTGGTCGAAGATGGACGCGGAGGTCGCGGGCGGCGCCGCGAGCGCCGGGCTCGGCTGGCTCGCCAAGTCGGGCTGCACCACCTCCACCGACCACCACTACCTGTTCCCGAAGGGGCGCGGCGACCTGTTCGCCGCCGGGATCGAGGCCGCGCGCGAACTCGGCGTGCGCTTCCACCCGTGCCGGGGGTCGATGGACCTGGGGCGGTCCGACGGCGGGCTCCCGCCCGACGAGGCCGTCGAGGACATCGACACGATCCTGGCCGAGACCGAGACCGCGCTCGACCGCTACCACGACCCCTCGCCCGGCTCCATGCTCCGCGTCGCGGTCGCGCCCTGCTCGCCGTTCTCCGTCACCCGCGACCTGCTGGTCAGGTCGGCGGAGCTGGCGCGCTCCCGGGGCGTCCGGCTGCACACCCACCTCGCCGAGACCCGCGACGAGGAGGAGCACACGACCGAGCGGTTCGGCATGACGCCGGTCGAGTACATGGACTCGCTCGGCTGGCTCGGCGCGGACGTGTGGCTCGCGCACTGCGTCCACCTGCACGACTCCGACGTGAAGCGGCTCGCCGAGACCGGCACCGGCACCGCGCACTGCCCGAGCTCCAACGCCCGCCTCGGCTCCGGCATCGCCCGCGTCTCGCACCTGCTGGAGGCGGGCGCGCCGGTCGGGCTCGGCGTGGACGGCCCGGCGTCGGCCGAGATGGTCCCGCTCGCCGGGGAGATGCGGCAGGCGATCTACATGCAGCGCGCCCGGTACGGGCCCGCCGCGCTGACCGCCCGGCAGGCCCTGGAGATGGCGACGCTCGGCGGCGCCCGCTGCCTCGGCCGCGAGGCCGACCTCGGCACGCTGGAGCCCGGCAGGCTCGCCGACATCGCGCTGTGGCGGATCGACGGCTTCCACGCCGCGATCGACGACCCGGTCGTCGCCCTCGCCTTCGGGCAGACGCCGCCGCTGGAGCGGCTGCTGGTCGGCGGGCGGACGATCGTCCGCGACGACGCGCTCGTCTCCGTCCCCCAGGACGAGGTCGGACGGCGCGGAGCCGCCGCCCACCGCCGTCTCATGACGCTCGCGCAGGAGGTCCTCTGATGGTGGCCCCGGTGAAGTCCCCCGGCCATGTGGCGGCCCCCGGCATCGGCGGGGTGGGGGAGAGCGCGGCCCGTCCCGACGGGACGCTCAAGGTCGCGGGCGAGTTCGCCTACGCGTCGGACCTGTGGATCGACGGGATGCTGTGGGGCGCGACGCTCCGCAGCCCGCACCCCCGCGCGCTCATCCGCGCGATCGACGTCGGGCCCGCGCTGGCGCTGCCCGGCGTCCGCGCCGTCCTCACCCACGAGGACGTGCCCGGCCGCGCCGCGTTCGGCGTGGACGGCGTCGAGGACCAGCCCGTCCTCGCCTCCGGCCAGGTCCGGCACCAGGGCGAGCCCGTCGCGATCGTCGCCGCCGACCACCCCGAGACCGCGCGGCGCGCGCTGGAGCTGATCGGCGTCCGGTACGAGGTGCTGGAGCCGATCACCGACGCGCGCGCCGTCATCGCCGACCCCGAGCGGCTGAAGGTGCAGGACCGGGGCGGCGTCACCCGGTACCAGCCGGTCCGGGTCGGGGACGTGGACGCCGCCCGCGAACGCGCCGACGTCGTCGTCTCCTCGGAGTTCGAGGTCGGCATCCAGGACCAGGCGTTCCTCGGGCCCGAGGCGGGCCTCGCGATCCCGTCCGAGGACGGCGGCGTCGACCTGTACGTCTCCACGCAGTGGATCCACAACGACCTCAAGCAGATCGCGCCCTGCCTCGGCCTGCCCGAGGAGAAGATCCACATGACGCTCGCGGGCGTCGGCGGCGCGTTCGGCGGCCGCGAGGACCTGTCGATGCAGATCCACGCCGCCATGCTCGCGCTGCGCACCGGCAGGCCGGTGAAGATGTCCTACAACCGGTACGAGTCGTTCTTCGGGCACGTCCACCGGCATCCCGCGCTGATGCGCTACGAGTACGGCGCCGCGTCCGACGGGCGGCTGCTGTACGCCGACGTCGAGATCGTGCTGGACGGCGGCGCCTACACCTCGTCCTCGCTGAACGTCGTCGGGAACGCCGCCTCGCTCGGCGTCGGCCCCTACGAGATCCCCAACATCAGGATCGACGCGTACGGCGTCTACACCAACAACCCGCCGTGCGGGGCGATGCGCGGCTTCGGCGCCGTGCAGGCGTGCTTCGCCTACGAGTCGATGATGGACAGGCTCGGCGAGGCGTGCGGCCTCGGCCCGGTCGAGATCCGCCGCCGCAACGCCGTCTCGCAGGGCTCCCGGCTCGCGACCGGGCAGGTCATCGAGTCGCCCGCGCCGCTCGCGCCGATGCTGTCGCGGCTGGAGGCGATGCCGATGCCGCCGGAGCTGGACGCCTCCGACCCGCGCAACCTGCCCGGCGGCGTCTCCCAGGCCACGCGCGGCGAGGGCGTCGTGCGCGGCGTCGGCTACGGCGTCGGGCTCAAGAACATCTGCTTCTCCGAGGGCTTCGACGACCTCGCCACCGCGCGGGTCCGGCTGGAGGTCATCGGCGGGGAGGCGACCGCGCTCGTCCACACGGCGGCGGCGGAGGTCGGGCAGGGGCTCGTCACGATCCAGGCGCAGATCGCCCGCACCGAGCTGGGCGTCCAGAGGGTCACGATCGCCCCGGCCGACACCGGCGTCGGCGACGCCGGGTCCTCCAGCGCGTCCCGCCAGTCCTACATGTCGGGCGGCGCCGTGAAGGCGGCCTGCGAGGCGGTCCGCGCCGACCTCCTCGACCTCGCCCGGCGCTCGCTCCCCGAGGCCGCGCACGTCGCCGGAGGCAAGATCGTCGCCGCGTCGGGCGCCGTCCTCGCCGCGGTCGAGGACGTCCTCGGCGACACGGTCATCGAGCACACCCGCGAGTACCACCACCGCGCCACCGAGCGCATGGACCCCGTCACCGGGCAGGGCCGCAGCCACACACAGCTCGCGCTCTGCGTCCACCGCGCCGTCGTGGACGTGGACGTCGACCTCGGGCTCGTCAAGGTCGTCGAGCTGGCCGCCGTCCAGGACGTCGGGAGGATCCTCAACCGGCAGGCGCTGGAGGGCCAGATCCACGGCGGCTCCGCGCAGGGCCTCGGGCTCGCCGTGATGGAGGAGATCCTCGTGACGGACGGCCGCGTCCGCAACCCCTCCTTCACCGACTACCTCATCCCGACGATCCTCGACATGCCGCCGATGCGGCTCGACATCCTGGAGTACCCCGACCCCGAGGCCCCCTACGGCCTGCGCGGCGCGGGGGAGCCGCCCACGCTGTCGTCCACGCCCGCGATCGTCGCCGCCATCCGCGACGCCACCGGACGGCCCCTCACCCGGGTGCCGGTGCGACCGGAGCACGTCATATGAGGTACGACCTGGTGATCCGCTCGCGGCGGGCCGTGCTGCCGGACGGCGAGCGCCCCGCCGCGGTCGCCGTCCGGGACGGGCGCGTCGCCGCGATCACCCCGTACGACGCCCCGCTTCCCGCGTCCGCCGAGACCCGCCTCGGCGACACGGCGCTGCTGCCGGGGCTCGTGGACACCCACGTCCACATCAACGAACCGGGCCGCACCGAATGGGAGGGCTTCGCCACCGCGACCCGCGCCGCCGCGTCCGGCGGCGTCACCACGCTGGTCGACATGCCGCTGAACTCGCTGCCGCCCACGGTCACGCCGTCCGCGCTCGCGCTCAAGCGCGCCGCCGCCGAGGGCGCGCTCTTCGTGGACGTCGGGTTCTGGGGCGGCGCGGTCCCCGGCAACCGCCTCTACCTGCGCGCCCTCCACGACGCGGGCGTGTTCGGGTTCAAGTGCTTCACCTCCGACTCCGGCGTCCCCGAGTTCCCGCCGCTCGGCGCCGCGCGGATGCGGGAGGCGTTCCAGGAGATCGCCTCGTTCGGCGGCCTGGTCATCGTGCACGCCGAGGATCCGGCCGATCTCCGCGCGCCGTCCGGGGGCTCCTACGGCGAGTTCCTCGCGTCCCGTCCGCCCTCGGCCGAGCGGCGGGCGGTCGAACGGGTCGTCGCGCTCGCGGCGGAGACCGGCGTGCGCGCCCACATCCTGCACCTGTCCGCCGCCGACTGCCTGGACCCGCTGGCCCGCGCCCAGGCCGACGGGCTCCCCGTCAGCGCCGAGACCTGCCCGCACTACCTGACGCTCTGCGCGGACGACGTGCCGGGGCCGTCCGCGACGTCCTACAAGTGCTGCCCGCCCATCCGCGACGCCGCCAACCGCGACGCCCTGTGGCGCGGCCTCGAAACCGGCGTCGTCTCCTGCGTCGTCACCGACCACTCGCCCTGCGTCCCCGAACTGAAACGCGGCGACTTCGCCACCGCGTGGGGAGGCGTCTCGTCCCTCCAGCTCGGGCTGCCCGCCGTCTGGACGGAGGCCCGGTCCCGAGGCCGCTCGCTGGCCTCGGTCGTCCGCTGGATGGCCGAGGGGCCCGCCGCCCTCGCCGCCCTCCCCAAGGGCCGCATCGCCGTCGGCCGCGACGCCGACCTCGTCGCCTTCGACCCCGACGCGGACTTCACCGTGGACGCCGCGTCCCTGCACCACCGCCACCCCGTCACGCCCTATGAGGGACGCACGCTGTCGGGCGTCGTCCAGGCGACCTGGCTGCGCGGAACCCGCGCCGGCGACGCCCCCACCGGACGCCCGCTCGCCCGAACGGAGACCCGATGACCTTCACCGCGCTCCCGGACCTCGCCGTCCGGACCCTCGGCGGCTCCGTCCTCGCGGCCAGCGACGAGTCCTTCGCCGAGAAGGAGAACCTGCTCAACCCGTGGGCGCCGGCCTTCGCGCCCGCGACGTTCGGCCCGAAAGGCCAGCGGTACGACGGCTGGGAGACCGCCCGCCGCCGCGCCCCCGGCCACGACTGGGCCCTCGTCCGCCTCGGCCTCCCGGGCGTCGTCCACGGCGTCGTCATCGACACGGCGTGGTTCAAGGGTAACTACCCGCCGCACGCGTCCGTGGAGGCCACGGCCATGGACGGCCACCCCTCGCCCGCCGAACTCGCCGCCGCCGACTGGACCGAACTCGTCCCGAGGAGCCCCCTCCAGGGCGACACCGCGCACGCCTTCCCCGTCGCCCCGGGAGGTCTCGCCACCCACGTCCGCCTGAGGATGTTCCCCGACGGCGGCATCGCCCGCCTGCGCGTCCACGGCGAGGTCGTCCCCGACCCCGACCGCCTCACCGGCCTCACCGTCGACCTGGCCGCCCTGGAGAACGGCGCCCGCGTGGTCGAGTGCTCCGACGCCTTCTACTCCTCCCCGGACAACATGCTGTTCCCCGGCCTCGCCCGCACCCAGGCCGACGGCTGGGAGACCGCCCGCCGCCGCGACGACGGCAACGACTGGGCCCTCATCGCCCTGGCCGCCCCCGGCGTCGTCCGGCTCGCCGAGATCGACACCACACACCTCAAGTTCAACGCCCCCGCCGAGGTCGCCCTCACCGGCCTGGACGAGCACGGAACCCCCGCCGTCGTCCTCCCGCGCACCCGCGTGCAGCCCGACACCCGCCACCACTTCCGCGTGACGTCCCCCGAGGTGACCCATGTCCGCGTGGACATCCACCCGGACGGCGGCCTGGCCCGCCTCCGCCTCTACGGCGACCTGACCCCGGCGGCCGACCACGCCCTCACCACGCGCTGGCAAACCCTTCGCAACAGAATGTGACGCAGTACACACAGACGGTCATTCAATAGTGCCACTATCCAATAGTGATCGCACAGTAACGTTCCGTGCATGGTCTCAACCGAACACGAATCCCCCATCCAGATCATCCGCGACAGCCCGGCCGTCATCGCCCAGTTACTGCGCGCGGCCTTCGACATCGAGATCTCCGACGACATCGACGTGCGGACGGCCTCCGAGGACTTCACCCAGATCGCCCCCACCGCCTACCGCGCCGACAACGTCGTCGAGATCTGCGAGAGAGGCTCCCCCGAACGCAGGATCGGCGTCGTCGCCGAGACCCAGCGCGCCGTCGACCCGAAGAAGCCGTGACCACAGGCACAGCCGACTACAAGTTCACCAGCGACTTCGCCCTCCGCAACCAGGAGCGCGGCAGGGCCGAAGGAATCGCCATCGGCGAGGCGAAGTCGGTGCTGATGATCCTCGCCGCGCGGGAGGTGACGGTGTCGGACGAGGCGCGTGAGCGGATCATGTCCTGCCAGGACCTGGACACGCTGGAGGTCTGGGTGAACCGCGCCATGACGGTCGACTCGGCGGAAGCGCTCTTCAAGTGACGTCGCTCTGACGACGTGAAAGGCGCCCCGGGGTTCCGGGGCGCCTTTTCGGGTGGGCTTGGGGGTGGGGGCGGTCAGGCGCCCTCGGCCGGTTCCTCCTCCAGGAGGTCGTCGAACTCGCCGTCCTTGACGCCCGCGATGAAGGCGTCCCACTCGGCCTCGGTGAAGTAGAGGATCGGCCCCTCGGGGTTCTTCGCGTCGCGCATGACGACGGCCCTCTCACCGAAGTCCTTGTGCTGGACGGGTACGTCCTTGCCATCGACGAACTCGATGATGACCCCGTCGCTGAGGATCGGTTCCTGCTCGGTCACTGGCGCACCTTCCTCGTCCCGGCTCTGTCGGGTCCAAGGCTAGTGGGGGCCGGGGCGCCGCCACAGGAAAAGCAGTCCCCGGCCGTCCGGTGTGGGGAGGGACGACCGGGGACGATCAGGGGGGTGGTCAGGGCTTGTTGAAGCCCAGCGTGAAGTCGCCGGAGCCGTTGTAGGCGTGCACGCGGTACCGGTAGGTGCCGGGGCCGCCGTCGTAGCTGACGCGCTCGTCGGGGTCGGGGCTGGTGGAGGCGGCGACGTTGGTCCAGGTGCCTCCGTTCAGCTTCTGGAGGTAGAGGTCGAAGTCGACGCCGTCGGGGCCGTCCAGGCAGGCGGTGTGCGCGCCGGACGCGGTGGTCGTGTAGTCGCCGCTCGGCTGGTAGTTGCTGGCGCCGGCGGTCACGGACGCCTCGGCCTTGGTCTGGTAGCCGTCGCAGGGGCCGGGGTTGCCGGGGCCGCCGCCCTCGGTGACGAGTTGGCGGCCGTCGCGGGCGAGGATCTGCAGGACCTCGTTGACCGGCTGGAAGTAGGTGGTGTCCTGGGAGTCCTGGCCGTTGTTGCAGGAGCCCGAGGTGCCGGAGGTGATGCCCTGCGCCTGGCCGCCGGTCTCGGAGATCAGCGCGCCGCCGGAGTCACCGGGGTCGGCGCAGATGTTGGCCTGGATGAGCCCGCTGACCGAGCCCTCCTGGTAGTTGACGGTGACGTTGCGGGCCTGGATCGGGCCGCACCACAGCCGCGAGTTCGTGGTGCCGCCGGAGCGGCAGGCGCGGGCGCCGACGGGGGACTCGGTCGCGCCGAGGACGCTCTCGTACGAGCCGTTCCACTTGGTGACCTTGGGCGTCGGCGTCCACTGGCTGTTGGTGTCGATCCAGGAGTAGTCGTCACCGGGGAAGGAGGAGCCTCCGAAGGTCCCCTGGGCGACCTGGTTGGAGCCCTTGGTGGCCTCGCCCACGCCGCCGCAGTGGCCCGCGGAGATGAAGCCGCCGGTCACGGCGAAGGCGACGGAGCAGCCGTACTGGGTCGTCCAGTAGCGCTCGCCGCCGACGATGTCGTAGACGAGGTGGGGCCTGGCGGTGGAGCGGACGATCCGCACGGCCCCCGCGTCCACGCCGCTCGCGGCGACGAACCTCTGCGCGGCTGCGGGGGAGGAGGTGGCGACGACGACCCGGTTGCTCTGGTTGTCGACGTACCACGAGGTCACGGACTTGGCGGCCGACGCGGCGTGCCGGTTCAGCTTCGTCTGGACGGAGTCCAGCGCGGCCGCGCCGAACTTGACGATCTTGGGTTGGGCGCCGGCTGCCTCGATCGCCTTGGCGGCGGAGGCGTCGGTGGTCGCGACGACGACCTTCGAGCCCGGGGCGACCCAGGCGCCGCCGAACCTCTTGCCGAGGGCGAGCCGGAGCCGCTTCTGGACGTGGGCGGCACGGTCGCCGGAGTGCGCCGGGGCGAGCGGCGCGGCGCCGGCGGGGGGACGGGGGGCGGGGGAGGCCGGTTCCTGCGCGTGCGCTGGGGTCGCCAGCGCCGCGACGAGTCCGGCCGCCACCGCGATGCCCAGCACACGGTGTTTGCGGGACATGTCACTCTCCAGGTGGTGGGGGTGGGGAGAGAAAGGGGCGCCCTGCCCGGACTGTAGGGCGAATCCGTAAAGGGCCACAATTCATCGCATTGAAGTGTTTTTTCACTGTTGATTGCGTTGTGGTCGAACGCCGGGCGGCGCGGCGGGGCAGGGGGTGGTCCGGTCCGCCACCTGGTGACGTCCGGGCCGCGATCCTCTACGATCACCTCGTTCCGCGGCGCGAACTCGCGCGGCGGGCGCGGCCGTGGACTTTCGTCAGGGATGGTGGCATGAGCTGGACGGCATATTCTCCGTCGGCCCCGACCGGGGTCAGCTGGGTAAGGCGCGCATTCACGCGGTGAAGGCGCGCGCCTAGGACGCGTGGACGGCGGCGCCGACCGGTGGGGTGATGCCTGAGGCGGCCCCACCGGGAAGACCGCGAAGCGAGGTGCCGCCCGCCGGGGCGCGGTCACGCCCAGGGGTACGGCCGGGCGCTAGCCGGCGCCTCCGCAGGCGCTCTCGCCGGCGCGGCCGAGGCAGATGGACGGTTCCGCGGGGCGGTTGAGGTCGCCCTCCAGGATCCCGAACGCCTGGTCGACGATCTCCGAGAGCGAGCCGAACGCGCCGGGGTGCCGGCGCGCGACGTCGGCCGCCGCCTGGAAGCCGCAGGTCGCGGCGGCGGCGATGACGTGCGGGCGCAGGTCGGTCTCGGGGTCGGACCGCATCCGCTCGCTGATGATCTGGGTCAGCAGCAGCTGCTTCTTCTGCGCGTGCTCCAGGCTGCCCGCCATCAGCGTGGGGCTCTCGGCCATCATCGTCAGCAGGCAGCTGAACCGCTCGGGGTCGAACCCCAGTTCGCCGCGCTCGCAGGCGCGCGCGACCTCCACCACCGTGTTGCGCAGCGCGGTCATGATCGGTTCCTCGGCCGGACGGCTGGCCAGCATCGCCATGATGGCGCGGGTCTGCTCCTCCTGGAACGTCAGGGCGACGTCCTCCTTGGAGGCGAAGTAGCGGAAGAACGTCCGGGACGAGACGTCCACCGCGTCGGCGATCTCCTCGACGGTGGTCGCGTCGAACCCCTTCTCGGCGAAGAGCGTGAACGCGGCGTTGACGAGCGCCTCCCGGGTGAGCCGCTTCTTGCGTTCGCGCCTGCCCGGGGGCTGGGGGTCCGGACCCTCGGGACGGGCTTCGGGGGCGGTCGCGGTCATGGGCGAAGTGTAACCAGCGGGGAACGTCCAGCCAAGCGGCAGGGGCTGACGCTTGTCGTGATATGAATCATGTCGTGCTGAGACGACGGGCATTTGACGACAAGTGTCGCTCTATGACAGTTTTACGTCGCGGGGTTCACGGGCCCTCGCCCGAGCGGGCCCGCACCGCCCGAGCGGCACCGCCCGCGAGCGCCGCACAGCTTGCCGACATCCCTGAAACCACGCATGACCAGTAAATATTCGCATGGAGGCCGAAGATGACTCAGTCACAGGGCGCCGAGGTGCTCCACCCGGGCGCCCCCAGATCCGCCGCTCCGCCCGAACGGCGGGCGAGGGCCGGGCACGGGCATCCCTGGCTCACGCTCGTCGCCGTGGCGCTCGGCGTGATGATGGTCGGGCTGGACGCCACCGTGGTGTCCATCGCCAACCCCGCGATCGCCAAGGACCTCGGGGCCAGCCTGTCCGGCCTCCAGTGGGTCACCAACGCCTACCTGCTCGCCCTGGCGGTGACGCTGATCCCCGCCGGGAAGATCGCCGACCGGTTCGGGCGCAAGCGCACGTTCCTCGCCGGGGTGGTCGGCTTCGCCGTCTCCTCGCTGCTGATCGGGTTGTCCGGCGGCCTCGGCATGGTCATCTTCTGGCGGGTCGTGCAGGGGTTCGCGGGGGCGCTCCTGCAGCCCGCCAGCCTCGCCATCCTGCGCAACACCTTCCCCGCCGACAAGCTCAACGCGGCCATCGGCGTCTGGGGCTCCACGGTCGGCATCTCGATCGCCGGGGGCCCGATCGTCGCCGGGCTGCTGGTCGAGAACGTCAACTGGGAGTCGGTCTTCTTCCTGAACGCGCCGCTCGGCGTGATCGCGCTGGCCATGGGGCTGTGGGTGATCCGCGAGTCCAAGGACGAGGAGTCGGCGGGCTCGTTCGACCTGCCCGGCGTCGCGTTGCTGACCGGCGCGCTGTTCGCGCTGGTCTGGGGCCTGATCAAGGCCGGTGAGCACGGGTTCGGGGACGCGGTCCCGCTGGTGTCCTTCGCCGCCTCGGTCGCGCTGTTCGCCGCGTTCGTGTGGAACGAGCTGCGGGTCGAGCGGCCGCTGCTGCCGCTCGGGCTGTTCCGGTCGGTGTCGCTGTCGGCCGCGACCGGGCTGATCGTCCTCGGCTTCTTCGGGATGTTCGGGACGATCTTCTTCATCACCCTGTACCTCCAGCAGGTGCACGGGATGAGCCCGGTGGACGCGGGCGTCCGGATGCTGCCGATGACCGGGATCTTCATCGTCGCCTCGCCGATCGCGGGCGTGCTGACCAACCGGTTCGGGCCGCGGCTGCCGCTCGCGCTCGGCATGGGCTTCACCGCCGCCGCGATGTTCGGCCTCTCGCGCATCGGGGTGGACGCGCCCTACGTCCAGCTCTGGCCGTGGTTCGTGCTCGTGGGCCTGGCGTTCGGCATGGTGATCGTCGCGGGCACCGAGGCGATCGTCGGCAACGCGCCCGCGCACCTCGCGGGCGTCGCGGGCGGGCTCCAGCAGACCGCGTCGCAGGTCGGCGGCGTGCTCGGCACGTCCGTCCTCGGTGTGCTGATGTCGACCAAGGTCGGGGACGTGCTGGTCGAGCGGCTGACGGGCGCGGGCGTGCCCGGCGCCGCCGCGCAGCGGCTGTCGGGGCAGGAGGGCCTGGTCTCGCAGGGCGTCGCGCCCGTCCCGCCCGGCACCCCGGCACCGGCGGCCCAGGCCATCACCGACGGGAGCCACCTCGCGTTCATGGACGGCTTCCAGACGTCGCTGACCGTCGCCGGGTTCGTCGCGCTGGTCGCGATCCTCGCGGCGCTGCTGGTCCGGCGCGGCGCGTCCCCGGTCGAGGGCGCCGCCGTCGCCTGAGCCCCGCATGACCCCCGGAGCGCGGGCTCCGGGCCCGCGCTCCAGAGGGGGGACGGGCCCGGAGCCCGCCGCCGTGAGGGTCAGGGCTTGCGGGCGGAGAAGCGGAACGAGCCCGTGCCGAGCTCGATCGCCACATCGGTGAACCCGGCCGCCTCCAGGCGGCCGGGCAGCGTGTCCGGGTCGACGATCACGCAGGTGTCGAAGAGGTGGATGAGGCGGAACGCGCGGCCGTCCAGGCCGTCGCTCCCGGCGAACACGCCGCCGGGGCGCAGCACCCGGCACGCCTCGGCGAACAGCCGGTCCTGCTCCCGCGGGGACGGGACGTGGTGCAGCATCGTGAAGCAGACCGCCCCGCTGAACCCCGCCTCCTCGAACGGCATCGCGGTTCCGTCGCCGTCGACGATCCGGGCCGAGGACCCGGCCAGTCCGCGCAGCCGTCCCGCGAGGGCGGGGTCGATCTCCAGCGCGGTCAGGCCGGGGACGCGCCGCCGCAGCACCCGCGTCGTGGCCCCGTACCCCGGGCCGATCTCCAGCACGTCCGGCCCGAGGTCGACGCCGTCGAGGGCCCAGGGCAGCAGTTCGCGCTCGACCTTCCGCGCCCAGGAGGCGGACCGGCAGCACCACTGATGGAAGCGATTCATCGGCATGGCAGGACACTAGGATCGGGGTCCCCGTGCCGGGAACGAGGTGGCAGGACGGATGATGTCGCGATCCGGACAGGCGGCCGCCGCGCCCGGCCGGGACGCCGGCCCGCGCTTCCCGAGCACGTCCGACGCCTCGCTCATGGTCGGGAGCTTCGCGATGCCGTCGCGGTGGCGGTTCGGCACGCACACCCATCCCTGGCACCAGCTCGCCTGGGCGGCCGAGGGGGTGCTGACCGTCGAGACGGGCGAGGGTCTGTGGGTGCTCCCGCCCGTCCGCGCGCTGTGGATCCCGGCGGGGGTGCCGCACGCGACGGCCGCGCACCGGTCGTCGGTCATGCGCAGCCCCTACCTGCGGCCGGACGCCTGCCCGGTGCGCTGGAGCGCGCCGACGGTCGTGCACGTCCCGCCGCTGCTGCGCGAGCTGATCGTGCATCTGGCCGGGTCCCGCGCGTCCGGGGACGCCCGGGTCCGCGCGGAGGCCGTGCTCTGCGACCTGGTCGAGCCGGTGGACGCCGGGCCGGTGCTGCTGCCGCTGCCGTCCGACGGGCGGGCCAGGCGCGTCGCCGAGGTGCTGCTGGCCGACCCCTCCGACGGCCGGACGCTCGACGCGTGGGGACGCGCCGCCGGGGCCAGCGGCCGCACGCTGGCGCGCCTGTTCCTCGCCGAGACCGGGATGAGCTTCGGGCGGTGGCGGACGCAGGCGCGGCTGCGCGCGGCGCTGCGCCTGCTCGCCGAGGGCCTGCCGGTGGCCGCCGTCGCCGGACGGGTCGGCTACGGGACGCCGAGCGCGTTCGTCGCGGTCTTCCGCCGCGCGTTCGGGGTGTCGCCGGCCCGGTACTTCACGGCGGGGTGACCTCAGCCTTGGCCGGGGCTCGGGGCCGGGTTGGACGTGGGGCTCGGGCCGGGCGTGCCCGGTTCCTCGCCTGGCGGGTCGGTCGGGGTCTGCGGCGGCGTGGTCGGGTCCGTGCCGCCGCCCGGCGGGGTCGTGGGGTCCGGGGAGCCGCCCGGGGGAGTGGTCGGCGGCTTCGGCGGCGTGGCCGGAGGGGTGCCCGGCTTCGACGGCGCCGCCGTGGACGGATCGTGGGAGGCCCTCGGCGCGGGCGCCGAACGGGCGGGCGCCCGGTGGGCCCCAGGCGAGCCCGGAGAGCCCGGCGAGGTGCCGCCTCCCGGGCTCGCCTCCACGGGACGCGGCGGGTCGCCGTAGGCGGTCGTGACCGGGGTGTGCGTGCCGCGCTCGGAGCCGGTGACGCCCGGCGGGTGCCCCTGCCCGTCACCGGTCAGGGTGGAGGCGGGCTCGGTGTGCCCGGTGCTGGAGGTCGGCACCAGCGACGCGGCGTCGCCGCCCTTCGCCGACGGCCAGGACGCCAGCAGCCCGACGACGGCGGCCGCCGAGGCCGCCAGGCCCGCGACGGCGCCCGCGCCCCTGGAGACGCCGCGGCGCCGCGGCGGTCGCTCCGTCCGGCCCGGGGCGATGACGACCAGCGGCGTGGGCGCGGCGACGGTCGGCAGCGCGCGGACGGCCTCGTCCTCGCACGCGGCGAGGACCTGCTCGCGCAGCCACGCCGGGGCCCGTTCGGGTGCGCGCCCCGCGAGCAGCCGCGGCAGCCTGCCCTTCTCGAACGCGGTGATGAGGTCGAGATAGGCCGTCCCGCGCATGAGCGTGTCGAGGACGGCGCGCTCCAGCCGCGCCCGCGCGACGTCCAGCAGCTGCGCGAGCGTGTCGGGCGCGATGCCGAGCACGCGCGCGATGTCGTGCGGTTCGAGCCACTCGCCCGCCCACAGCAGCAGCACCTCGCGGTGGTCCGAGCGCAGCCCGGCGGCGGCCCGCAGCAGCGGGTCGGACCCGCTGAACAGGGGCGCGGCCCGTCCGGCGGGCACGGCGCCGGGGCCGGTGCACGTGGTGCGCGCGAGCGAGTACAGCCAGAGGACGGTGTCGCCGCGCGGCGGCTGGTGCACCGCCGCGACGAAGGTGTCGCGGACCGCTGCCGCCGCCCGCTCGTCGCCGACCAGCGACCAGCAGTAGGCGTAGAGGCGGGCGGCGTGCGCGTCGTAGAGGGAACCCAGGTCCCCGCGCATGTGACCTCCCGGTGGGGGCTCTGCCGGTGCCGGTCGTCACGACGTCGGAGCAACAGGGACAAACCGGCGGGTATCGGGACTCTAGCGGCTCCTGCCGACGCGTGAGAAACCAGGGACGGAACGCGACGCGAACGGGCCGGCCCGGAAGGCACGCAAGGTATCGGGGAGGTCGGCGGAGAGTGACGTTCATGGAGATTTAAGGAAGTTCCCGAAAATCACCGGATACCTGATGCGGTTCAGCAGGGAAGGATTCGAACCCGTTATCGAATTTCGGAGGGGGACCGGGTGACCCGGCTGACCGTGGACGACGTCTACCAGTACATTCGCGGTGTCTGTTTCAAGACGGGCCCGCCCGGGACGGTCGGCGCCGAGACCGAGTGGTTCGTCGTCGACGCCGCCGATCCGGCCGCGCACGTCCCCGCCCCCCGGGTGCGCGAGCTGGTCTCGGCGGCGGGCGCGCCGGGCGGCGGGAGCAGCGTCACCTACGAGCCCGGCGGCCAGCTGGAGCTCAGCTCGGCGCCCTTCCCCGGCCTCGCCCCACTGCACGCGGCGCTCACCGGTGACATCGCGCACATCCGGGACGCGCTGGAGCCCGCGGGCCTCACGCTCGCCGGGCACGGCGTCGACCCGGTCAGGCGCCCGCGCTTCCAGGCCGACCATCCGCGCTACCAGTGCATGCGCGACTACTTCGACTCGGGCGGGTTCGCGGACGTGGGCCTCGCGATGATGTGCTCGACCGCGTCCGTCCAGGTGTGCCTGGACATCGGCGCCGACGCCGCCGACGCGGCCCGGCGCTGGCGGCTCGCGCACGCGCTCGGCCCGGTGCTCGTCGCCGCGTTCGCGAACTCGCCGCGGCACGCCGGCCGCCGCACCGGGTTCCGCTCGTCCCGGCAGGGCATCTGGACGCGGCTCGACCCGTGCCGCACCCGGCCCGTCCTGCGCGACGGCGCGGACGCCGACCCCGCCGAGGCGTGGACGCGGTACGCGCTCGACGCGCGGGTCATGCTCGTCCACACCGCGAAGGGCGAGTGGGTGTCCGCGCCCGGACTGTCGTTCGGCGAGTGGCTGGCCGAGGGCGAGCCGTGCGCCGAGGACCTGGAGTACCACCTGTCCACGCTGTTCCCGCCCGTCCGCCCGCGCGGCTGGCTGGAGCTGCGGATGATCGACGCGCTGCCCGAGCGGTACTGGCCGGTGCCGGTCGCCGTCGCCGCCGCGCTGCTGGACGACCCGGCCGCCGCCCGCGCCGCCGAGGCCGCGACCGAACCGGTCGCGGGCCGGTGGGAGCGGGCCGCGCGCTGCGCCCTCGCCGACGCAGCGCTCGCCGACGCCGCGCGGGCCTGCTTCCGCGCGGCGCTGGACGCGCTGCCCCGGCTCGGCGGATCCGGCCTCGTCCCGCTGGTGGCGGAGTACGCCGAGCGCTACGTCGAGCGGGGGCGCAGCCCCGCCGACGACGAGCCGGCCGCACCGCCCCAGGCCCCGACCCCGACCGCCTTCCCGTCCCTGGAGGATCAGACATGGCACCGATGAGCCCCCCGGGCTCGACCGCCGAGTACGACGAGGAGGCGCTGAAGGAGCTGATCGCCGGCGAGCTCGGCGCCGCCCGGAACCGCAGCTTCGGCCTGACCACCGACGCCCTCGCCGATGCCGACCTCACCGCGCAGGTCTCGCCGCTGATGTCGCCGTTCGTGTGGGACCTCGCCCACATCGGCAACTACGAGGAGCTGTGGCTGCTGCGCGGGGCGGCCGGGATCGAGCCGATGCGCCCGGAGATCGACGGGCTGTACGACGCCTTCGAGCACCCGCGCGCGGAGCGCCCGTCCCTGCCGCTGCTGCCGCCGGACGAGGCGCGGTCCTACATCGCCACCGTCCGCGCCAAGGTGCTCGACTCGCTGTCGTCCGTCCGGTTCGACCCGGGGAACCCGCTCACGTCCGGCGGGTTCGTGTACGGGATGGTCGTCCAGCACGAGCACATGCACGACGAGACGATGCTGGCCACCCACCAGCTCCGCAAGGGCGCGCCCGCCCTGCTCGACCCGCCGCCCGAGCCCGTCGCGAGCCGTCCCTCCGGCGCGGACGAGGTGCTCATCGAGGCGGGCCCGTTCCAGATGGGCACGTCCGACGACCCCTGGGCCTACGACAACGAGCGCCCGGTGCACCTGGTGGACGTCCCCGCGTACTACATCGACGTCGAGCCCGTGACCAACGCCGCCTACACCGCGTTCATCGAGGCGGGCGGGTACGACGAGCCGCGCTGGTGGACCCCGGCGGGGTGGGAGTGGCGCAACTCGTCCGGGAAGCGGGCCCCCGCCTTCTGGACGCGCGAGGACGGCCGGTGGCTGCGGCGCCGGTTCGGGCGGACGGAGCCGGTGCCGCCGGGCGAGGCCGTCCAGCACGTGTGCTGGTACGAGGCGGACGCCTACGCCCGCTGGGCGGGGAAGCGCCTGCCGACCGAGGCCGAGTGGGAGAAGGCCGCCCGCTGGGACCCCGCCGTCCAGCACTCGCGCCGCTACCCCTGGGGCGAGGTCTACGAGGAGGGCCGCGCGAACCTCGGGCAGCGCTCGCTGCGCCCGTCCGAGGCGGGGGACTACGCGTCCGGCGCGTCGGCCTACGGCGTGCGGAGGCTCATCGGCGACGTGTGGGAGTGGACGTCGTCGGACTTCCACGGCTACCCCGGCTTCCGCTCCTTCCCCTACAAGGAGTACTCCGAGGTGTTCTTCGGCCCCGAGTACAAGGTGCTGCGGGGCGGCTCGTGGGCGACGCACCCGCTCGCGGTCCGCGGATCGTTCCGCAACTGGGACTACCCCATCAGGCGCCAGATCTTCTCCGGGTTCCGCTGCGCGCGCTCGGCAGGGGAGGCCGCCTGATGTGCCGCCACCTCGGATACCTGGGTCCCGGCCGGACCCTGCACTCGCTCGTCTACGACGGCGAGCACTCGCTGGAGCACCAGGCGTACGCGCCGCGCATGACGCAGGGCAACCTGCTCAACGCCGACGGGTACGGCATCGGCTGGTACGGGCCGGGCGACGCGGCGCCCGTCCGGTTCCGGCGCGCGCAGCCGATCTGGACCGACGCCTCCTTCCGCGAGATCGCCGGCGCCGTCCGCACGCCGTGCGCGGTCGCGGCGGTCCGCTCGGCGACCACCGGGTTCCCCGTGGACGAGTCGTGCGCCCAGCCGCTCCGCGCCGGGACCCGGCTGTTCAGCCACAACGGCAAGATCGAGGGCTACGCGGGGGTGGAGGGCAAGCTCCGCGAGCTGGCGGGGGACATCGCGGAGGTCCCCGACGCCCGCGCGCCACTCGACTCCGCGCCGCTGTTCGCGCTGGCCGCGCGGCTGTGGCGGGAGGGCGCGCCGCTCGGCGCGGGCCTCGCCGGCGCCGTCGAGGCCGTCGCCGCGCTCGCCCACGGCCGCTACAACCTGCTCGCCTCGGACGGCACGTCCCTCGCCGCCACCACCTGGGGCGACTCGCTGTTCGTCCGCGAGGGGGAGGAGGAGATCCAGCTCGCCTCCGAGCCGCTGGACGGCGATCCCGCCTGGCGGCCCGTCCCCGACCGGTCGCTCGTCACCGCCGGGCTCACGTCCGGCGTCCGCGTCGACCCGCTCTGATTCCCCGTTCCGACACGTTCAAGCCGTGCCGCTCCCAGCCCGGGCCAGCTCCGGGCCGGGTCCTTCCGAAGGAGAACCACGTGGACAGGTTCCTGACCGCCGACGACCTCGCCAAGACGCTCCGCCTGGACGTCAGGGAGGGGCTCGCCGGCACCCCCAAGACACTGCCGTCCAAGTGGTTCTACGACGAGCGCGGCAGCGCGCTCTTCGAGGAGATCACGAAACTGGAGGAGTACTACCCGACCCGGCGCGAGCGGGAGATCCTGGTCACCCGCGCGCCCGACATCGCCGCCGCCACCGGCGCCCGCACGCTGCTCGAACTCGGCGCGGGCTCCGGCGAGAAGACCCGCGTGCTGCTGGACGCGCTGAACGGCACGCTCCGCTCCTACGTCCCGGTGGACGTGAGCGGGGACTTCCTCGAAGAGGCCGCCGCCGGGATCGCGGCCGACCACCCGGACCTCACCGTCCACGCCGTCGTCGCCGACTACGAGCAGCACCTGCACCTGCTGCCCACCGGCGAGCGTCGGCTGGTCGCCTTCCTCGGCGGCACGATCGGCAACATGCCGCCCGCGACCCGCGTCGGCTTCCTCGGCGGCCTGCGCGCCACCATGGGCGAGGGCGACTTCCTGCTGCTCGGCGCCGACCTCGTCAAGGACACCGGGCGCCTCGTCCGCGCCTACGACGACGCGGCGGGCGTGACCGCCGACTTCAACCGCAACGTCCTGCGCGTCATCAACCGCGAGCTCGGCGCCGACTTCGACCCGGACGCGTTCGAGCACGTCGCGCGCTGGGACGCGGCCGAGGAGTGGATCGAGATGCGGCTGCGCTCGACCCGCGACCAGGACGTCAGCGTCCCCGGCCTCGACCTCGCGGTGTCGTTCGCGGAGGGGGAGGAGATGCGCACCGAGATCTCCTCGAAGTTCCGCCGCGAGCGCATGGAGGCCGAACTCGGCGCGGCCGGGCTGGAGACCGCCGCGTTCTGGACGGACGCGGCGGACGACTTCTGCCTGGTCCTCGCCCGCCCCGCGCTCGACTGAGCATCCCGGGAGGAGACGGGATCAGCCCTGGCCTCGTACGGGGTGCGCGAGGCCGAGGCGCTTGATGTCCTCGGCCAGGCGGGCCGCCACGTAGCGGTGGCCCGCCGGGTTCGGGTGCGTGCCGTCCTTGCGGATGTAGAGGGTGGCGTTGCCGGTGCCGTTCCGCCGGTTCCCGGTGATCCACTGCTCGGCGATCGGGTCGATGAACGGGATCTGGAGCCGCGCGGCGAGCGGCTTCAGCGCGTCGCGGATGTCGACCGCCTTCTGCGGCGGCGGCGCGCTGCCCCACAGCGGGCCCATCAGCACGACGCGGGTGCCCGGCCAGCGCTGGCGGGCGCGCTCCAGCACCGCGTTCGCCGCGGCCGCGACCTGCGCGGGCGGGAACCGCCAGTCGTTGTGCCCGCCGGACACGATGAGCAGGTCGGGCGCGGGCCGCCAGCCGAGCTGGCCCTCGAACAGGTTGAGGTAGGCGTCGCCGACCGCGCTGTGCGCGACGAAGCCGGTGCCCGCCCGGCCGCCGACGATGACCTGCCAGCCCAGCAGCCGCGCGGTCGCGGGCGCGTACGTCGTCTCGGGCAGCGCGCCCCGCTCGCCGACCGTGTAGCTGTCGCCGAGGAACATCACCACGGGCGGCGCCGGGCGCTTGGACGGCTCGTCCGCCGCGGCGGAGCGGTGCGCCGACCCCCCGCAGCCCGCCACCGACGGCAGGCCCAGGCCGAGGCACAGCGCGAGGATCGCCGCGCCGCGGCGGGCGCGGCGAGATGTCATGGAGGACCACCAAATGTTCCGGGGAATCGCACCGCATCTTACTGATCCCCGCACCGCGGCCGGGCCGGTCCGCGCCGACTCGCCGTGGCGACCGCCGATCGAGACCTCATCGTTTCCTACACCCGCCGTTTACCGCGTCCTCACCCGCAGGCTCGTCCCCCGCAACCGGGCACCGAGAGGGTTCCGCGGTGACCCGGCGTGCGCGGCTGCGCGAACTCGACCTGCTCCGCTTCCTGGCGGCCATGGCGGTGGTGCTGTACCACTTCACCGGCTTCGGCGGGGACGGCGCGTGGCCGGAACCCGCGCGGGAGGTCTTCCCCGAGCTGGCGGGGGTCACCAGGTACGGCTACCTCGGCGTCGACCTGTTCTTCGTCATCAGCGGGTTCGTGATCCTGATGAGCGCGTGGGGGCGCGGCCCCGGCGAGTTCGGGATCTCGCGGCTGGTCAGGCTGATGCCCGCGTACTGGGCGAGCGTGCTGCTCGGCGCGGTCGTCTACGCGCTGTTCCGGGAGGGCAACGGCGTCCCCGGGCTGGTCGTCCCGAACATGACGATGCTCCAGGGCGGGCTCGGCATCCGCAACGTGGACGCCGTGTACTGGACGCTCTGGGTCGAGATGCACTTCTACGTCCTCGCCGCGATCCTCGCGGCCGTCGGCATCACCTACCGGTCGTGCCTGATCTTCATGGCGGCGTGGATGTTCGGCGGCGTCTTCGCGGACGAGGCGGGCAACGAGCTGCTCCAGATCATGCTGGTGCCGACGTGGAGCCCGTACTTCATCGCGGGCATGGCGCTGTTCATGATCCACCGGTTCGGGCCGACGCTGCTGCTGTGGGGCTATGTGGCGGTGTCGTGGCTGCTGGCGCTGCACTGGGGCACCTGGCGCGCCGGGACCGCCTTCAAGGGCGCCGACGACACGGTGGTCGGCGTGGTCGTGACCGCGATCTTCGCGGTGATGATCCTCGTCGCGACCGGGAGGCTCGGCCGGATCCGCTGGAGCGGCCTCACCCTGCTCGGCGCGCTCACCTACCCGCTGTACCTCGTCCACTCGCAGCTCGCGCTGCCGCTGCTGGACGCGGCCTACCCCGAGCTGAACCGGTGGGCGGCGCTCGCGGCCGTGACCGCGGCGTCGCTGGTGCTGGCCTACGCGGTGCACCGGCTGGTCGAGCGGCCCGGCGCGGCCTGGCTGCGGGCGAAGCTGCTCGCCTCGCTGGCGCCGATGCGCCCGGCGGCGGAGGCGGCGCCGGGAGGTGCCGGCGCGGCCGCCGTGCCGGCGGCGCGTCCGGCCGACGCGGAGCTGATCCGGCACTGATCCGGCACTGATCCGGCGCCGATCTCGGCACCGGCGGAACGGTACGGTGGTGGCCGGATCGGGACGCCGGGGCCGGTACCTGGGCGAACCCGGTAACACTTCCTCGATCATCGTCGTTGATTCTGATGACCCGGGCTCTGCCGTCCCGGGGGTTTCGGGGCGAGGATGGGACAGATGCGGTCGTTCAGCCGGCACGGGTCGGAGATGGTCACGCCGTCGGCGGTCGACCCTTGTATGGACGACGACGGGGCGCGGCGGTTGCGCGAGTCCATGCGCCGCCACGACTGGAGGGCGGTGCGGGGCTTCTTCGCCGGGATCGAGGACCCCGACGACCGGTCGTTCTACATCGGCGTCTGCGCGGGCGCGCCCGGCGTCCAGGACTGGATCACCGAGTGGTGCCGGACGCAGCCGAAGGCGACGCTGCCGCTGACGATCCGCGCCGCGCACGCGCTCACCCGCGACGCCGCGGCGCTGGCCGAGGAGTGCCTGGCCGAGGTCGTCGCCCGCGACGAGAAGGACGCCCCCGCCCGGGCTCTACTCGTCGCCGCCGCGATCGCGGGGGATCTCGACGAGGCGGAGGCGAGGGAGCGGTTCGACGAGGCGGTCCGCGTCCACCCGGGGCACCTGCACGCGCACACCCAGATGCTCGCCTACCTCCAGGCGCGGGACGCCCACGACGACGCGCTCGCGTTCGCGCACGAGGCCGTGGCCACGGCGCCCAAGGGGAGCCCGCTGGGCGTCCTCGTCGCCGAGGCCCACATCGGGCGCTGGCGGTCGCTGCCGACGGCGCGGCGCGGCGCCTACATGTCGGGTGACGCCGTCCGCGCCGACCTGGTCGCCGCCGCCGGGGACTCGATCCGCAGCTCCGCCTACGAGGCCCGCCCCGGCTGGCCCGCGATCCACAACGCGTTCGCGTTCGCCTTCGTGATGGCGGGCGAGGTCCGCTGGGCCGCCAAGCAGTTCGAGGTGATCGGCGACCGCGTCACCGAGCGCCCCTGGGACGCCTACCGCGACGACCCCGTCGAGGCGTTCGCCGAGCTGCGCGAGTGGGCGCGCACCTGGATCGACACCTGAGGTGTGACGTTTTCGCGCGGGGGCGCGCTGAACGAGGTGAGGGTGGTCGACCGGTGTGAGCGGGCGCCGGACTGCCACTCGCCTCCGGCGGGTCCGCCTCCCCCGGTCGGACCCGCCGGAGGACTGTCTGATAAGACCCGGCCCACGCCCCTCGCCTGGCGGCTGTGTTCATGAAGTCCCGGCCCACGCCCCTCGCCTGGCGGCTGTGCTCGTGAAGTCCCGGCCCACGCCCCTCGCCTGGCGGCTCGGGGCGTGACCGCGCCTTGGCGGGCGCGGCATCGCTTCGCGATCTTCCCGGCGGGGCCTCGCCTCCGGCGTCGGCCCCGCCGCTCAGTTACGCGCCCGCGCGGTGGCCGAGGCCGCTTCGGAACCCGCCTGTTGGTTCCCGTGCCGGGTGACGCCGGAGGGCGGCTCTCCTACCGGATGGAGTTTCCAACCCTTCGGGTAAGGCGGCATGTCCCGGCGCCGGAGCGCTCCGATCAGGGAGGCGGACCAGAGCTGTTCGCGCACCTGGATAGGGCCGCTGATATGGGCGCCGACGTGTGTTTCGTCACGTGCCGAAATGGCGGCCACCGTGGAATTCTCCTGCTCGCGGCCACCCTGAACCGCATCAGTTAACCGTTTCAGTGAACCGATTCAGCAGACCGGTCGCCAACTCCGGTCGCGGTTTTCGTCGGTGCGGGCATCTAGGGTTGAGGCGTGCCAGACAGGCGCAAGCGCGCGACCATACGCGAGGTGGCGCAGGCGACGGGGTTGTCGCCTGCGGCCGTGTCCTACGCGCTGCGGGGCATCCAGACGTCGGAGGAGACCCAGGAGCGGGTCCGCGCGGCGGCGGAGGCGCTCGGCTACGAGGCGCACCCGATCGCCCGCGCCCTGGCCAGCGGACGCACCGGCCAGGTTGGCCTGCTCTGCGGTTCCCTGGAGGACTACTGGCAGCAGTCCCTGGCGGTGGGCATCGGCCGGGCGCTGCTCGCCCGCGACCGCTACGCCCTCATCGTGGACGCGGGCGGCGACCCCGAGCGCGAGCTCGCCCTCGCCCGGCGGCTGCGCGACCAGCGGGTCGACGGGCTGATCGTGCAGCCGCTCGACCCGTCCGCCGCGCTCTGGCCGGAACTGGCCGACACGATCCCGGTGGTGTCCATCGGCGACGCGCTGCGCGGCGGCCGGGCGCAGGGCGAGGTCGTGTTCGACAACCGGCGCGGCGTCACGCTCGCGCTGGAGCACCTGCGCGACCTCGGCCACCAGCGGCTCACCGTGTTCACCTCGACGCTGGCGAGCACCCCCGACCGGCCGGCCGACGTCCACGTCGACGCCGAGGCCGAGCGGCTCGGCCTGCGCGTGGACGTCGTGGTCGTCCCGCAGTCGCTCGCCGAGGCCACCGACGTCGCCATCCGGGTGCTCGGCGGCCCGAACCGTCCTTCGGCGGTCTTCTGCTTCGCCGACTCGATCGCCTACGGCGTGTACGCGGCGACGCGCGAGCTGGGCCTGGACGTCCCCGGCGACGTCGCGGTCTGCGGCTATGACAACCACCCGATGTCGGCGCTGCTGACGCCGCCGCTCACCAGCGTCGACTGGGACATCGAGGGAATCGTGCACGCCGCCGTCCGCCTGGTCGTCGACGTCATCGACGGAAAGCCGCGCAAACGCCGCGTCGTCCGCGAACCGTCGCTGCGGGTGCGGGCCTCGACCGGCCGTGTCGATTAGGTCACGTCGCGGCCCGTGCCGCGCCTTCGCGTGTCCGCGCTCTCGCGACCTCGCGGCGGTATGGCGATCGTCACTTCTTTATGCGCCCTTCCGCGTCCTTCCGTGTCGGCCGGGAGCGGGCGGGGATGAAGGGGTTGATAACGATTCGGCGGTGTTCCACGGTGCTACGCTACTTTCCCCTGATTTCCGGTAGATACGCTTAACATGCGTGGTTCCGGACATACCGGGGCACGGGGTCGACGGTACCCATTGGCTACGGTTGGGTAGAAGGCCGAAATCGATGACCGGCGTTGCGGCGCCCGACGAGGACGTGAACCGTTTGATCACCTTTGAGGGCGTGACCAAGCGCTACCCCGACGGCACCGTCGCCTTGGACGATGTGAGCCTGGAGTGCCCCACCGGGCAGATCACGGTGTTCGTCGGCACGTCCGGCGGGGGCAAGACGACGGCGCTGCGCACCATCAACCGGATGGTGGAGCCGACCGGCGGGCGGGTGCTGATCGACGGGCAGGACGTCCGCGAGCGCAAACCCGCCGAGCTGCGGCGCGGCATCGGCTACGTCATCCAGCACGCCGGGCTGTTCCCGCACCGCACGATCGAGGACAACATCGCCACCGTCCCCTACCTGCTGCGCTGGAACAAGAAGAAGGCCCGCGACACCGCCCGCCAGTTGATGGAGCGCGTCGGGCTCGACGCCGGGATGGCCAAGCGCTACCCCTTCCAGCTCTCGGGCGGCCAGCAGCAGCGCGTCGGCGTCGCCCGCGCCCTGGCCGCCGACCCGCCGATCATGCTGATGGACGAGCCGTTCAGCGCCGTCGACCCGGTCGTCCGCGCCGAACTGCAGGACGAGTTCCTCCGCCTCCAGGACGAGCTGCACAAGACCATCGTGTTCGTCACCCACGACATCGACGAGGCGATCAAGCTCGGCGACCGGATCGCGGTGTTCCGCACCGGCGGCGAGCTGGTCCAGGTCGCCGCCCCCGAGGACCTGCTGGCCCACCCCGCCGACGACTTCGTGGCGGGCTTCGTCGGCCAGAACCGCGGCATCCGCAGCCTGTCCTTCGCCGACACCGCCGAGCTGAGCCTGCGCGACGACCTGGTCCGCCCGGTGACCGCCGCGCCCGCCGACACCGCGGGGCTCGACTGGGTGCTGGTGGTCGACGAGGCCCGGCACCCGCTCGGCTGGGTCCGCGGCCCGGAGGTCACCGGCCCGCTCGCCGACGCGGCGCTCGCCCCGGTCGGCGGGACGTTCCAGGTCGGCGCCGACTCGGTGCGCGGCGCGCTGGACGCGGCCGTGCTGTCCCCGGCCGGGCTCGCGGTCGGCGTCGACGGCGGCGGCGCCGTGGTCGGCGTGACCGGCGGCGCGGAGCTGCTCGCCGTCCCCACCCATGGCGAACACCACCGGCGCCCCGGCAAGGAGCATCCCGTCGACACGGCCGGCGCCGACTCCGCGTCCGCCGTGCGGGACGGTGCCTCCGACTGATGGACATCGACTGGGGCTGGATCGGCGACCACACCGACACGCTCACCGATCACGCCCTCATCCACCTGCGCCTCGCGCTGCTGCCGGTGCTGTTCGGGCTGCTGATCTCGCTGCCGCTCGGCGTGCTGTGCCGCCGCTGGGGCTGGCTGTACCCGCCGGTGCTGACGGCCTCGAACATCCTCTACGCGATCCCCTCGCTCGCGCTGTTCATGGTCTTCATCCAGTACACCGGGCTGGAGCCCGCGACGGTCATGATCCCGCTGACCCTCTACAGCCTGTCGGTGCTCGTCCCGAACGTGGTGGACGGCCTCGCCTCGGTCTCCGAGCCGGTCCGGCAGGCGGCGACCGCGATGGGCTTCGGGACGCTGCGCCGCCTGCTGCGGGTCGAGCTGCCGATCGCGGTGCCCATCGTGATCGCCGGGGTCAGGGTCGCGGCGGTGTCCTCGATCAGCCTCGTCGCGATCGGCCAGCTCGTCGGGCAGGGCGGGCTCGGCTACGACATCATCCGCGGCTACCAGCTGCAGTTCCAAACCCAGATCATCGCCGCCTCGGTGCTGATCATCGTGCTGGCCCTGGTCACCGACGCGGTCCTGGTGATCGTCCAGCGGCTGCTCACCCCGTGGGCGCGAGCGCGCGGGAGGGCGTCGTGAACGACCTGTGGAACCAGATCGACCTGTCCTGGTCGTGGCTGACCGCGTCCGCGCAGTGGCACGGTGAGGACGGCATCCCGCACCGGCTCGTCCAGCACCTGTACTACAGCGGGGTGTCGCTGCTGTTCGCGGCGCTGATCGGGCTGGCGCTCGGGCTGCTGGTCGGGCACACCGGGCGCGGCGGCTTCCTCGCGATCAGCGTCGCCAACATCGCCCGCGCGATCCCGACGTTCGGCCTGGTGCTGTTCGTCGTCGTCATCGAGTACAGCATCGTCCCGGTGCTGATCGCGCTCGTCGCCCTCGCCGTCCCGCCGATCCTGGTGAACACCTACGAGGGCCTGCGCGGCGTCGATCCCGAGGCCAAGGACGCGGCGCGCGGCATGGGCATGTCGGAGTGGGGCGTACTGTGGCGGGCCGAGGTGCCGATGGCGCTGCCGCTGATCCTGCTCGGGCTCCGCACGTCCGCGATCCAGGTCGTGGCGACCGCGACGATCGCCGCCTACCCCGGCTTCGGCGGGCTCGGCCGCTACATCATCGACGGCCTGGCCCGCAACGACTACCAGCTCGTCGTCGGCGGGACCGTGCTGGTCGTGGCGCTCGCGGTGATCGTCCAGCTGATCTTCGCGGCACTGCGCCGCATCGTCGTCTCGCCGGGCCTGCTCGGCACCGCCCGTTCCTCCTGAACGGTCAGAAGAGAAGGAAAACCGACAATGAAGAATATGATCCGCGCCGCCGCCGTCGGCCTGGTGGCCGCACTCGCGCTGTCGGCCTGCGGTGGTGGTGACGACGGCGACGACGGCAACCCGCTGGCCGGGGGCGGCAAGAAGGGCACGATCACGGTCGGCGGCGCCAACTTCCCCGAGAGCGGCCTCATCGGCGAGCTCTACGCGCAGGCGCTGGAGGCCAAGGGCCTCAAGGTCGAGCGCAAGCTCAACATCGGCGCCCGCGAGATCTACTACGACCAGGTCGTCAAGGGCGGCATCAGCGTGATGCCCGAGTACAACGGCGCGCTGCTGTCCACCTCGGTCGACAAGTCCAGCACCGCGACCACCACCGAGGAGGTCAACGCGGCGCTCAAGGCCAAGCTGCCGGCGAGCGTGGAGATCCTCGACTCGGCCAAGGCGGAGGACAAGGACTCGGTCACCGTCAACCCGCAGACCGCCGCGAAGTACAAGCTGAAGAGCATCACCGACCTCAAGCCGGTGGCGAAGCAGCTCGTGATCGCGGGGCCGTCGGAGTTCAAGACCCGCCAGCAGGGCCTCGTCGGCCTCAAGGCCAAGTACGGCCTGGAGTTCAAGAAGTTCCAGCCGTTCGACGCGGGCGCCCAGGCCACGCTGGTCAAGCTGCTCACCGAGGACAAGATCCAGGCCGCCGACCTGTTCACCACCGACCCCACGATCCCGCAGAAGAAGCTGGTGGTCCTGGAGGACCCCGAGCACGTCTTCACCGCGCAGAACGTGACGCCGCTGGTGAACAAGTCCGCGGTGAACGCCGAGGCCAGGGCCGCGCTCAACGCCGTCTCGGCCAAGCTCACCACCCAGGACCTCCTGGACATGATGAAGCGCGTCGCCATCGACAAGGAGGACCAGGAGAAGGTCGCCAAGGACTGGCTGAAGAAGGCCGGCCTGGCCTGACCCGCGTCCCGGACGTCCACGGGCCCCGCTCCGCATCCGGAGCGGGGCCCGTTCCGTCGGGGGCGGGTGCTACTGGTGCAGCGGGTCGGGCGCGGGGCTGGCGGCTCGGGTCCGCTCGTGGAGGCGGTCCAGCAGCGGGCCGGTCATGAGCGTGCTGACCAGGGCCATCACCACCATCGCGGTGAACAGCCGCGAGTCCAGGACGCCGAGGCTGAGGCCCACGTTCAAGATCACCAGCTCGGTGAGCCCCCGGGTGTTGAGCAGGATCCCGAGGACGAGCGAGTCGTGGCCGCTCGCGCCGGTGAGCCGGGCCGCGCCCGCGCCGCCGCCGATCTTCCCGGCGCAGGCCACCGCGACGACCGCGAGCACCATCACGAGCCCCTGCCGGCCGAGGCCGCCGAGGTCCACCGACAGGCCGGTCACGGTGAAGAACACCGGGAGCAGCAGCAGGCTCGTCTGCTCGATGCGCTCGGGCACGGCCGGGGCCCGCGCGTCGATGTGGTCCCCGGGCACCACCGCGCCGAACAGGAACGCGCCGAAGACCGCGTGCAGGCCGATCTCCTGCGTGGTCCACGCCGAGACGAGCAGGCCGATGCCGAGCACGGCGTGGATGACCCGGGCGCCGTCGCCCGCGAGGCGGCCCGGCGCCAGCAGCCAGGAGAGCAGGGGACGCACGACGCCGACCAGGACGGCGGCGAACCCCAGGCCGCCGACGACCGTCCGGCCGACGTCCCAGGGGTCGCCCGAGGTGACCACCGCGACGACCACGGCGAGCACGCACCACGCGAGGAAGTCCTGGAGCGCCGCGCTGGCCAGCGCCATGGTCCCGAGCGGGTCGCGGCGCATGTCCCGCTCGTCGATGATCCGCGCGAGGACGGGGAAGGCGGTGATCGACATGGCGGCGCCGAGGAACAGCACGGGCCCGAGCGTCCCGCCGTCCCGTAACTGGGAGGTGTCGAACCACGGGCGCAGCAGCACCGCGAGCCCCGCGCCGAGCGCGAACGGGAGGGCCACCGAGCTCAGCGACACCGCCGTCAGCCGCCCGGCGCCGCCCCGCAGGTGCGAGGGGCTGAACCGGTAGCCGACGCCGAACATGAACAGGACGAGGCTCAACTGGGCGAGGACGTTCAGGTGGGGGCGGGCCGAGGCGGGGAACAGCGCGCCGACCGGGTCGCCGGGGAAGGCCCCGAGGACGCTCGGCCCGAGCGCGACGCCCGCGACGATCTCGCCCATCACCGCGGGCTGCCGCACCCGCCCGGCGAGCGCGGCGAACACGGACGCGGCGAGCAGGATCAGCGCGAGGTCGATGAGGACGGTTCCGACGGTGCTCTCGGCGGCGTGCGCGGCGGTGGCCCGCGCGATGCCCTCCGCGGTGGCCTCTGCGGTGGCCCGTACGACGGCGGGCGCGGCGGACTGGGCGTGCGGTGTCAAGGTTCCCCCGGGTTCCGGACGGTCGCTAGCCGAGGTGGCGCTCGGCCACCCACGGGTCGGAGAAGACGCTCTTCAGGTACTTCGCGCCCGAGTCCGGGGAGATGACGACGCACCGCGCGCCCTCCGCGAGGCCCCCGCACAGCCGCCGCGCGGCGGCGAGCACCGAGCCCGTGGAGCCCCCGACGAGCAGGCCGTGCCGGCGGGCCATGAGGCGGCACTCGCGGACGGCGTCCCGCTCGTGCACCAGCACCTTGTCGAATTCCCCGGTGTCCTCGAACAGCTCGGGGCGGCGGCTGGAGCCGATCCCCGGGACGAACCGGGGCCGCGCCTCGCCGCCGAAGGTGACCGAGCCGACGGTGTCGACCGCGAAGACCCGCGTCCTGGCGTTCATCGCCCGGAGGTGGTCGAGGCAGCCGCGCAGCGTGCCCGCGGTGCCGACGCCGACGAACAGCGCGTCGAGGTGCCCCAGCTCCTTGAGGATGGCGGGCGCGGTCGTCCGCTCGTGCGCCCGCGCGTTCGCCGGGTTGGCGTACTGGTTCGGCCAGACGAGGGCGGGGTCGGCGGCCAGCGCCGCCCTGATGTACTCCAGGCGGGAGCCGAGGTAGCCGCCGTTGGCGTCGGTGGCGGTCACGGTCCGCACGTCCGCGCCGAACGCCCGCATCATCGCGACGGCGTCGGAGGTGGCGTTGGGGTCGGTCACGATCGTGAGGTCGTAGCCCCGCTCGGTGCAGACCGCGGCGAGCGCGATGCCGAGGTTGCCCGAGGAGGACTCGATGACCCGCTTTCCGGGGCCGAGGGCGCCCGCGGCCTCCACGTCCTCGATCAGGGCCAGCGCCGTCTTCATCTTGATGGAGCCGGCCGGGTTCATGCACTCGATCTTCAGCAGGACCTCCCGTCCCGGCGCCAGGTCCGGCAGCGTGAGGAAGACGTCGTCGAGGATCAGTTCGGAGCCCTTTTCGAAAATCACGGTCACCCCCGTGGGTGTGTCACGGCCCCGTGGCGTCCACCGCGGGCGTCGAGTGCAGGACCGACCAGACGACGTAGAGCGCGAAGACCAGCAGGCATCCTCCGGCGAGGACCTCCACCACCCGGCTCGCCCTGCGGCTGGCGAGGTAGCGGCGGGCCCGGCCGGCCGCCAGCGCGACGCCGCCGAGGAACAGCAGACCCATCGACGACTGGATCAGGCCGAGCGAGCCGCCCACCCAGAGGTCGGGCCGCTTCTGGAACAGCCCCGGCATGACCGACACGTAGAAGACGCCGATCTTCGGGTTGAGCAGGTTGGTCAGCAGGCCGGTGACGTAGGGGCTGGACGGCCCCGCCCCGGCGCGTTCCGGCGGCGCGCCGTCCGTGCCGACCGGGTCCGTGCCGGCCGGGTCCGTGCCCGCCGGCTGCGCGTCGGCCAGCGCGGTGGAGCCCGTCACCGCCGCCCGGAAGCAGCCCGCCGCCAGGTACAGCAGGTAGGCCGCCCCGGCCAGCGCCAGCAGCGTGTACACGGCGTGGTTGCGGGCGATCAGCAGCGCCACGCCGATCCCCGACAGCGCGCCCCAGATGACGGGCCCGGTCACCACGCCGACCGCCGTCGTCAGGCCCGTGCGGACGCCGTAGGCGCGGCTCGTGCGGAAGACGAGGATGGTGTCGGCGCCGGGCATCAGCACGACGGTGAGGGCCAGCCCGGCGAAGACCAGGTAGGGGTTCCCGTCCGCGATCGCTGTCCACCTCCCGGGGACTCAGGACGCGCCCGGACCGGGCGGCACGGTCTCGCAGTACGCGCGGATCCGGTCGCACACCGCCTGGCTGCCGGCCATCATGGCATGCCCGCCGCCCTCCACCAGCTCGAACGGGGACCCCGACAGCCGCGCCGCCGCCTCGGTGACGGCGGGCGGCTGCACGCCGTCCGCCGAACCGGACAGGTACAGCCCGGGGGCGAGGGACCGGACGAATCCCATGGCGGTGCGCGAGCGCTTCATCTCCAGGCATTGGCCCGCGTATCCGATCAGCCGTTCGGGGGTGGAGTAGGGGAAGCGCAGGGCCGGGTCCCCGCCCTCGGCGGCGGTGTCGGCGGCGGTCCGCAGCAGCGCCGAGACGCCCTCGACCGACTCCGGCCGGGAGCGGATCACCTGGAACAGCGGCTCCACGGTGCCCTCCCAGCCCGAGGACGGGCCGTCCGGGCCGAGGTCGAACGCCCCGTTGACGCAGCAGAACCCGCGCACCGCGGCGTCGCCGCCGCGTGACAGGCGATGCAGGATCTCCGTCCCCGAACACCACGACACCCCCACGAACTCCGTCACGCCGTGCTTGCGCAGGAGCCGCGCGGCCTCCTCGGCATGGGCGTCCACCGTCAGGTCGAGGGGCCGCCCGTGGGGCGCGTCCCGCTCGGTGAGGCCGGTGGACCAGCGCAGCACCGAGAACCGCCCCGCGAGCGTCGCGGCCAGCCGGTCGAACACGGTGTGCGGGACGCCGACGGTGTTGCAGACCACGACCCAGGGCAGGCCGGGGGCCGCGTCCGCCCGGACGTCCAGGTGCGCGCTACTCAACGCCCACCGCCCCCTTCGCCGGGGCCCCGGACGCGCCCACCGGGCGGCCGGGGTGCCGGAACAGGCTGGTCGTCCGGGGCCGGGACGGCGACGCGGCGCGGGCCGGGTCGTCGTAGTCGGCGAGGTGCCCGAACCCCGCGGAGCCCATCATGGCGACCGAGGCGAGGTTCGCCGCGTCGCAGTCGATGTAGATGTCGGGCCCATGCCCCTCGACCTCCCGGATCCCGGCCAGTAGCGTCCGCGACCAGCCGTGCCGCCGCCACGCCCCGGTCACCACGACCTCGTCCACGTACAGTCCCTCCAGGCGGAGGAACCCGCCGGGGATCGGATGGAGCGGCCCGAACCGCGAGTAGAGCACCGCGGCGCCGACCACCTCGCCGTCGACGGCCGCGATGCAGCGCAGCTCGCCGCCGCGCAGCCGGGCCAGGTAGCCGGCGACCCGCTCCTCGGGCAGGTGGTCGTGCTCGGCCCGGCCCGCCTCGCGCAGCAGGTCGGCCAGGCGCGCCGCGTCCACGTCCTCGTGGGCGCGCAGGGAGACGGCGGCCACCGCTAGCGCCCCTGGGCCTGCTCGATCTTCCGCGCCAGGTCGCGCACCGTCGACAGCCGGGTGATGCCGAGGGCGAAGACGTCGGGGTACAGGGAGTCCGACACCTTCACGAGCGTGTCGATGAGCTTCAGCGAGTCGCCGCCGATCAGCGCGAACTCGTCGGTGGCGCCGACCGGCGCCACGCCGAGCACCGCCTCCCAGATGTCCGCGAGCGCGCGCTCGGTCCCCTCGGCCGGCTCCTCGAAGTCGGCGGCGGTGACGGTCGGCAGGCCGCGCGGGAAGACCAGCTTGGAGGTGTCCTTCTTGCCGCTCGGCAGGTACTCGAACTCGTTCAGGAACACATACGCGGGCGGCACCATCACCGGCGGCAGCTTCTCGCGCAGGTAGTTGATGTACTCGCTCAGCGGCTCGGCGTCGCCTTCGGGCTTGATGAACGCGACCAGCACCGGCACGTCGCCGGACGTGGTGACCTGGACCGTGCAGTCCGCGACGGTCTTGTGCCGCAGCAGGCACGCCTCGATCTCGGCCGTCTCGATCCGCACTCCGTTGATCTTGACCTGGGTGTCCATTCTTCCTCCGAGGTAGAAGTTCCTGTCGGGGCCCAGGAAGGCGAGGTCGCCGGTGGCGTAGCTCCGGACGCCGTCCGGGCCCGTGGTGAACGCGGCGGACGTGGCGGCCGCGTCGCCGGCGTAGCCGAGGCCGACGTGGTCGCCGGTCACCACCAGCTCGCCGGTCCGCCCGGAGCCGGTGACGTCGGCGCCGGCGGCGTCCCGGACCGTCAGCCGGTTGCCCGGGATCGGCCGCCCGACCGGGACGGGATCGTCCACCGGCGGGCCGGTGACCTCGTGGAAGGCGACGTCGATCGCCGCCTCCGCCGGGCCGTAGAAGTTGAACAGCCGCGCGTTCGTGGCCGTCAGGACCGTGGTGGCGAGGTCGGCCCGCAGCGCCTCGCCCGCCGAGACGACCACGCGCAGGTCGGTGCGCCCCGCCGTCCGCTCCAGCACCGAGAACACCCGCCGGAGCAGCGACGGCACGCACACGAAGCCGTGGATCGACCTCGTGGCGAGCGCGTCGGCGAGGTATTGGGCGTCGGTGGCGCGTTCCTCGTCGGCCAGCACCAGCGTGCGCCCCTGGGTGAGGGCCCAGAAGAACTCCAGCAGCCACGCGTCGAAGGAGCGCGCCGACTTCAGCAGGACGCGGCCGTCCTCCGGCAGGGGGCAGACGACCCCCATGAAGACCAGGTGGTTCAGCAGGCCCGCGTGGGTGTTGACCGTGGCCTTGGGCACCCCGGTGCTCCCGGACGTGAAGACCACGTAAGCGGGGGCGTCGCCGCCGGGGGCGGGCGTTGCGAAGGACGGACCGGGCCCCGGCGGGGCGTCGGGGAGCGCCGCGACGTCGACCGTCCGCGCGCCGGGCGCCAGGTCCGCCGCCGTCCCGCCGGGGCCGCCGGTGATCACGATCTCCGGCGCGACGATGCCCAGCATGGCGGCGAGGCGGGCCCGCGGCTGGGTCCGGTCGACGGCGAACAGCGCGGCGCCGCGCGCGAGGACCGCGATCACGGCGGCGCAGAAGTCCAGGCCGCTCGGAAGGTCGACCGCGACCGTCCCGTGCGGGAAGGGCCCGTCCGGGGACGCGGCGGGCGGCGGCCCGAGCGCGGCGGCGATGCGGGCGATCCGGTCGCGCAGGTCGGCGTAGGTGGCGGTGGCGCCGTCCGGCGACTCGACCGCGACGGCCGAGGGCCGGGCCGCGCACCGGCCCTCGACCAGGGCCGCGACCGTGGCGGTTGCTGCCATCGGGGGCGGCCTAGGCGGTCAGGGAGGCGACGCCGTACTTGGCGAACTGCGGTTCGTAGTCGGTGAACATCTCCGAGAACGCCACCGAGATCAGCCGCTGGCTCCCCTCGAAGGGGGTCCTGGCGTGCGAGGTCAGGAGGTTGTCCAGCATCAGGTAGTCGCCCGCCTGCCAGTCGAAGCTGAGCTCGGCCTCGGTGTAGGCGTCGAAGATCTCCTGGACGGTCTCGTCCGGGATCGGGGTGCCGTCGCCGAAGAAGGCGTTGCGGGGGAGCTGCCAGTCGTTGAACTGGCGGGTGAGCGGCCTGATGCGCTCGTCGAGCGACGCCTTGTGGAACAGGTGGCCCTGGTTGAACCACACCTTGTCCCCGGTCTTCGGGTGCTCCAGGATCGCGTGCCTGACCTGGCGGGTCTCCAGGATCAGCGGGCCTTCCGAATGCCAGCGGAACGCGATGCGCCCGTCCCGCATGAACTTCTCGGCCTCCTCGCGCGAGTCGGTGTCGAACGTCTCCTGCCAGGGCACCCCCATTCCGTCGTAGTAGTTGCGGACGTACAGGATTCCCTTGCTCTCGAATTGCTCCCTGGTGTCGTCGCTGAGCGCGGCCAGCACGCGCCGGGTGTCGGCGATCGGGGTGCGGCCGCCCTTGGTCGCGGTCCGGATGCAGGAGAACCAGATGTTGAGCGGGAACTCGTGCCCGAAGGAGTTCGCGTTGTGGAACGGGATGTACTGGTCGGCGGGGTAGGTCGTGGAGGTGTAGACTTGGTCGCCCAGCGGGTCGCGCGGGGAGGACTGCTCGGTGTAGTCCAGCAGCGGGTGCGGGAAGCTCGCGCAGAACTTGCGGAAGACCTCGACGTCGGCGGTCCCCTCGAAGCCGCGGAACAGCACCCCGCCGGCGCTCAGGACCAGGTCGCGCACCGCCTCGTTGTTCGCGGCGGCCCAGGCCACGAGGTCGGTGCCGGGGTCGCGGGGGGTGACCAGGGCGGGCAGCGCCGAGTCCTCGAAGACCCGGGCGACGTCGACGTCGGGCAGTTCGGTCGTCATTGCTTTCCCTTCCGTTGTGGGCGCGGGAGCGGTCCAGCCGGAGCACCCGTCGGCCTACCGGGCACCGGCCATGGAAATGCGTAAGGGACGCGGGAATCGCGGGTTCTCCGCCGGCGGGCGGAGTGGCGGGCAGTGCTGTGAACGATGCGAGCAAAAGGAGCTATCGCGTACGGTCTCGGCGCCTAAAGGCGAAAAGACCCGCGTATCGCCAGCCGTTCTCAAGCAGATCAGGGGAACGGATCGAGCGTAAGACCGCCCCGGAGGCGTGTCAACGGTCGGCGCGCTATCCGAAAGGGGATAGAAAACCTTCGAATTGGTGCCGGTGGGGCTCGTGTGATTTACCGGCGGCGGGGCGGGCGGTGATTTTCCCCGCTGCTTATGCCCCGTTATCGCCGGACCAATAAAGCGGGCGCGGGAAGGTGGCCGGGCGGTCAGCGGCCGGGCGGACGGCCGGTAAGGCGCGTGGTGAGGGACGTCGCGGTCGCCCGGACGACGCCCGCGAGCGCGGGCCAGGTCTCCGGCGGGTGCCCCTCCCGGCGGAAGGTGACCGTGATCGCGGCGGTGGGGTGGCCGGTGTGGTCGAAGGAGCAGGCGGCGATGCTGGCGAAGCCCTCGGTGATGTGGCCGTCTTCGGCCGACCAGCCGCGCTGGGCGTCGCGCGCCAGGACCTGGCGCAGCTCGCGCAGGGTGGCCGGGCCGCGTCCCGTCCGGTCGATGAAGGGGTGCGGGAACAGGGCCCTGACCTGCGCCGGGGGGAGGTGGGCGAGCAGCGAGAGGCCGCTCGCGGTGAGCTGGGCGGGCATCCGGACGCCGACGTCGGTGACCAGCGTCGCGTGCCGGGGCGGCTGCTCCTTGAGCAGGTAGAGGGTCTCGGCCCCGTGCAGGACGCCGAGCTGCGCGATCTCGCCGAGCCGGTCCACCAGGCGGCGCAGCAGGGGGCGGGCGAGGCGTTCGAGGGGCTCGTGGCGCAGGTAGGCGGAGCCGACCTCGAACGCGCCGACGCCGAGGCCCCAGCGGCGCTCCTCGGGCAGGTAGGAGACGAAGCCGTCCTCGGCCATCGCGGTCAGCAGGTGGTAGGCGCTGGAGCGCGGCAGTTCGAGGGCGCGGGCGATCGCGGAGGCGGGCAGCGGGCCGGGCGCGCCCGCGAGCAGGCGCAGCACGGCGAGGGCCCGTCGGGCGGCGGGGACCTGGCTCATCGTCCCATAGTCTCGTATGTGAGACAGATGGGGCGGTCCGGGTCTGCCTGTGGCGGCGGTCGGGGCGTTCCAATGGTGGACATGGGATCGGCGGGCGTCTGCCCGCCCGGTTTGGATCGGCGGGCGCGAGCCCGCCGGGCACGGCATTAGGCGGGCGCGGGCCCGCCGGGTAGGGATTCGCTATGGGGGACGTTGATGTCCGGGTCGGGCCGGAGCCGCTGAGCTTCGCGCAGGTCGAGGCCGTGGCCCGGGACGGCGCGCGGGTCGCGCTGACCGAGGAGTCGCTCGCGCTCGTCGCGGCGGCCCGGGAGCACATCGAGGAGCTGTCGGCCAGGCCCACGCCCGTCTACGGCGTCTCGACCGGCTTCGGGGCGCTCGCCACCCGGCACATCGCCCCCGAACTGCGGGCGCGGCTCCAGCTCAACATCGTCCGGTCGCACGCGGCCGGGTCGGGGCCCGAGGTCGAGCGGGAGGTCGTGCGGGCACTGATGCTGCTGCGGCTGCGGACGCTCGCCACCGGCCGGACGGGCGTCCAGCCGGTGACCGCGCGGACGCTCGCCGCGCTGCTCAACGCGGGCATCACCCCGCAGGTGTTCGAGCACGGCAGCCTCGGCTGCTCCGGCGACCTCGCCCCGCTCGCGCACGTGGCGCTGGCGCTGATCGGCGAGGGCTCGGTGCGCGACGCCGGGGGCGAGCTGCGCCCGGCCGCCGAGGCGCTCGCCGAGGCCGGGATCGAGCCGGTGACGCTCGGCGCCAAGGAGGGCCTCGCCCTGCTGAACGGGACGGACGGCATGCTCGGCATGCTCGTCCTCGCCATCCGCGACCTGCACCGGCTGCTGACCGCCGCCGACGTGGCGGCGGCGATGAGCGTGGAGGCGCTGCTCGGCACCGACCGCGTGTTCGCCGCCGACCTGCAGGAGCTGCGGCCGCACCCGGGGCAGGCCACGTCCGCCGCGAACCTGCGGGCGCTGCTGGCCGAGTCGGAGATCATGGAGTCGCACCGGGGGCCCGACTGCACCCGCGTCCAGGACGCCTACTCCCTGCGCTGCGCCCCCCAGGTGAACGGCGCCGCGCGCGACACCCTCGCCCACGCCGAGATGGTCGCCGGGCGGGAGCTGGTCTCCGCCGTCGACAACCCCGTCGTCCTGCCGGACGGGCGGGTCGAGTCCAACGGCAACTTCCACGGCGCGCCCGTCGCGTACGTGCTGGACTTCCTCGCCGTGCCCGCCGCCGACGTCGCCTCGATGTCCGAGCGCCGCACCGACCGGATGCTCGACCGGGCCCGCTCCGACGGGCTGCCCGCCTTCCTCGCCGACGACCCGGGCGTGGACTCCGGCCACATGATCGCCCAGTACACCCAGGCCGCGATCGTCTCGGACCTCAAGCGGCTCGCCGTGCCGTCGAGCGCCGACTCGATCCCGAGCTCGGCGATGCAGGAGGACCACGTCTCGATGGGCTGGAGCGCGGCGCGCAAGCTGCGCAAGGCCGTGGACGGCCTCACCCAGGTCGTCGCGATCGAGATCCTCACCGCCGCGCGGGCCCTCGACCTGCGCAGCCCGCTGCGTCCCGGCCCCGCCACCGGCGCGGTCGTGGCCCGGCTGCGCGAGGCCGTCCCGCCGCCCGGCCCCGACCGCTACCTCGCGCCCGAGATCGCCGCCGCCACCCGGCTCGTCCGGGACGGCTCGCTCGTCGCCGCCGCCGAGGCCGTCACCGGCCCCCTCTCCTGAAGGAGCACCGCACATGTCCCGTACCGTCCGCGCGCCGCGCGGCACGTCGCTGACCGCCGCGAAGGGCTGGCCGCAGGAGGCCGCGCTCCGCATGATCCAGAACAACCTCGACCCGGAGGTGGCCGAGCACCCCGAGGAGCTGGTCGTCTACGGCGGGTCGGGGAAGGCCGCCCGGAACTGGGAGTCCTACGACGGCATCATCCGCTCCCTGACCGACCTTGAGGGGGACGAGACCCTGCTCGTCCAGTCGGGCAAGCCGGTCGGGATCTTCCGGACGCACGAGTGGGCGCCGCGCGTCCTGATCGCCAACTCCAACCTGGTTCCGCAGTGGGCGACCTGGGAGGAGTTCCGCCGCCTGGAGTCGCTCGGCCTGACGATGTTCGGGCAGATGACCGCCGGCTCGTGGATCTACATCGGGACGCAGGGCATCCTCCAGGGCACCTACGAGACGTTCGCGGCCGTCGCCGAGAAGCGGTTCGGCGGCTCGCTCGCCGGGACGATCACGCTGACCGCCGGGCTCGGCGGGATGGGCGGCGCGCAGCCCCTCGCGGTCACGATGAACGGCGGCGTCGCGATCTGCGTCGAGTGCGACCCGTCCCGGATCGACCGGCGCGTCGAGCACCGGTACTGCGACGTGCGGGCCGACTCGCTGGACGAGGCGCTCCGCCTGGCGGAGGAGGCCAAGGCGGCGCGGCGGCCGCTGTCGATCGGGCTGCTCGGGAACGCCGCCGACATCGTCCCCGAACTGCTGCGGCGCGGCGCGCCGATCGACATCGTCACCGACCAGACCAGCGCGCACGACCCGCTGATGTACCTGCCGACCGGCGTCGAGTTCGACGACATGGCCGCCGAGCGCGAGAAGGACCCCGCCGCGTTCACCGACCGGGCGCGCGCGTCGATGGCCGCGCACGTGGAGGCGATGGTCGGCTTCCAGGACGCGGGCGCCGAGGTGTTCGACTACGGCAACTCGATCCGCGGCGAGGCGCAGCTCCACGGGTACGAGCGGGCGTTCGACTTCCCGGGGTTCGTGCCCGCCTACATCCGTCCGCTGTTCGCCGAGGGCAAGGGCCCGTTCCGGTGGGCGGCGCTGTCGGGCGACCCGAAGGACATCGCCCGCACCGACCAGGCGATCCTCGACCTGTTCCCCGACAACGAGCCGCTGAACCGCTGGATCAGGATGGCGGGCGAGCGCGTCCACTTCCAGGGGCTGCCGTCCCGGATCTGCTGGCTCGGCTACGGCGAGCGCGACCGGGCCGGGGAGCTGTTCAACGACCTCGTGGCGCGCGGTGAGATCAGCGCGCCGCTCGTCCTCGGCCGCGACCACCTCGACTGCGGTTCGGTCGCGAGCCCCTACCGCGAGACCGAGGGCATGCTCGACGGCTCGGACGCGATCGCCGACTGGCCGCTGCTGAACGCCATGCTCAACACCGCCTCCGGCGCGACGTGGGTGTCGATCCACCACGGCGGCGGCGTCGGCATCGGGCGCTCGATCCACGCCGGGCAGGTCTGCGTCGCCGACGGGACGGAGCTCGCGGGGGAGAAGCTCCGCCGCGTCCTGACCAACGACCCGGGCACCGGCGTCATGCGGCACGTCGACGCGGGCTACGACCGCGCCGCCGAGGTCGCCGCCGAGCGTGGCGTCCGCATCCCGATGCTGGACCGATAGGGGACGCGCGCCAGTGAGCTTCGAGTCGATGTGGGCGGACCTGCTGCCCGTGGGGCGGGACGCGGCGACCGGCGGCTACCACCGGTTCGCGTGGACGCCGCCCGAGCTGGAGTGCCGTGCCTGGTTCCTGGACGAGGCGCGCCGCCGCGCCCTCGCCGTCGAGCACGACCCCAACGGCAACATGATCGCCTGGTGGCGCCCGGACGGCACGGAGGGCCGCGAGGCCGTGCTGACCGGGAGCCACCTCGACTCGGTGCCCGGCGGCGGCGCGTTCGACGGGCCGCTCGGCGTCGTGTCGGCGTTCGCGGCCGTCGACCTGCTGCGCCGGCGGGGCGTCACGCCCGCGCGGCCGATCGGGATCGGCGTGTTCGTGGAGGAGGAGGGCGCCCGGTTCGGGGTGGCCTGCCTCGGCTCGCGGCTGCTGGCCGGGGCGATCGACCCGGAGCGGGCGCGCGGCCTCACCGACGCGGAGGGGCGCACGTTCGCCGAGGTCATGCACGCGGCGGGGCTCGACCCGCAGGCGATCGGCCCGGACGAGGGCCTGCTCGCCCGCATCGGCTGCTACGTCGAGCTGCACGTCGAGCAGGGACGCGCGCTCCACGAGCCCGTCGGGGTGGCGAGCGCGATCGTCCCGCACGGGCGGTGGCGGTTCGACTTCGCGGGCGAGGGCAACCACGCGGGGACGACGCTGCTCACCGACCGCCGCGACCCGATGCTGCCGTTCGCGGGCATGGTCCTCGCCGCGCGCGAGGCCGCCCAGCGCAACGGCACGGTCGCGACGGTCGGCAAGGTCAGGGTCGAGCCCGGCGGGGTGAACGCGATCGCCTCGGCGGTCACCGCGTGGCTGGACGCGCGCGGCCCCTCCGACGCCGACGTCCGCCGGACGGTCGCCGAGATCGACGCGGCCGCCCGCGCCGCCGCCGTCGCGCACCGGGTGGGCGTGGACCTCGCCGAGGAGTCCTACAGCGCGGTCGTCGACTTCGACCACGCGCTGCGCGACCGGCTCGGCAAGGCGCTCGGCGGCGTGCCCGTCCTGCCGACGGGGGCCGGGCACGACGCGGGCGTCCTGTCGGCGCGGATCCCGGCGGCGATGCTGTTCGTGCGGAACCCGACCGGGATCTCGCACGCCCCGGCCGAGTCCGCCGAGACCGGCGACTGCCTGGCGGGCGTCGAGGCGCTCGCGACCGTACTGGCCGACCTGGCGGGCGGGTATGGGTCCTGATATGCGATGGCATGCGCAGCTCGCCTGGCTCGGTGACGGCGTCGCCTCCGACGTGCTCATCGAGACCGACGGGGAGCGGATCACCGGCGTCACCCGCGACGTCCCGCCGCCGGAGGGCGCCCGCCGCCTGCCGGGGCTCACGCTGCCCGGCCTGGCGAACGCCCACTCCCACGCCTTCCACCGCGCGCTGCGCTCCCGCGTCCAGGCGGACCGGGGGACGTTCTGGACGTGGCGCGACCAGATGTACCGGATCGCCGACCGGCTGACCCCCGAGTCCTACCGCGCGCTCGCCACCGCCGCGTTCGCCGAGATGGCGCTCGCGGGGATCAGCTGCGTCGGCGAGTTCCACTACCTGCACCACCGGCCGGGCGGCGCCCCCTACGGCGACCCCAACGCGATGGGCGAGGCGCTGATCGCCGCCGCCGCCGACGCGGGCGTCCGCATCACGCTGCTGGACACCTGCTACCTGGCGGGCGGCATCGGGGAGCCGCTCACGGGCCCGCAGCTGCGGTTCGGCGACGGCACGGCGGGCAACTGGGCGCGCCGGGTCGGCAGCCTGCACGACCAGGTCGGCAAGGAGGGCCGCCGGCACGCCCGGGTCGGCGCCGCGATCCACTCGGTCCGCGCGGTGCCGCGCGAGCAGCTCCGCGCCGTCGCGGCGTGGGCCGCCGAGCGCCGGGCGCCGCTGCACGTCCACCTGTCCGAGCAGCCCGCCGAGAACAGCGCGTGCCTGGACGCCTACGGCATGACGCCCACCCGGCTCCTCGCCGAGGCGGGCGCGCTCGGCGCGCTGACCACCGCCGTCCACGCCACCCACCTCACCGAGGACGACATCGGCCTGCTCGGCGCCACGATGACCGGCGTGTGCATGTGCCCGACCACCGAGCGCGACCTCGCCGACGGCATCGGCCCGGCCCGCGCGCTCGCGGGCGCCGGGTCCCCGATCTGCCTCGGCTCCGACCAGCACGCGGTGATCGACCTGTTCGAGGAGGCACGCGCCGTCGAGCTGGACGAGCGGCTGCGCACCCGCGCCCGGGGCCACTGGACGGCGGGGGAGCTGATCACCACCGCCACGTCCGCCGGGCACTCCGCGCTCGGCTGGCCCGAGGCGGGACGGCTGGAGCCCGGCGCCTACGCCGACCTCGTCACCGTGGACCTCGGCTCGGTCCGGACGGCGGGCGCCGGGCCCGCGCACGCCGCCGAGGCGGCCGTGTTCGCCGCGACCGCCGCCGACGTCCGGCACGTGGTGGTCTCCGGCCGCCAGGTCGTGGAGGACGGCCGGCACCTGCTGGTCGACGACGTGCCCGCCGCGCTCGCCGAGTCGATCGCGGCGGTGACCGGGTGAAGGACGACGGATCGGCGCGTGACATGCTTTCGCGGATGAGCACCTCCACCACCGGTACCAGCACGGTGATCACCAACATCGGGGAACTGGTCACCAACGAGCCCGGCGCGGGCGAGGGGCCGCTGGGCGTCCGCCGCGGCGCCGCGCTGGTGATCGAGGACGGCGTGGTCGCGTGGACCGGTCCCGCGTCCGAGGCCCCCGCCGCCGACGCGGCGTTCGACGCCGCCGGACGCGCCGTCCTGCCCGGTTTCGTCGACTCGCACGCGCACCTGGTGTTCGCCGGGGAGCGGGCCGAGGAGTTCGCCGCGCGCATGAGCGGCCAGAAGTACACCGGCGGCGGCATCCGCACCACGGTGGAGCGCACGCGGGGGGCCTCCGACGACGACCTGCGCGCGAACCTGCGCCGCCTGCTGGGGGAGATGGCGCGGCAGGGCACGACGACGGTGGAGTGCAAGTCCGGGTACGGGCTCACGGTCGAGCAGGAGGAGCGCGCGCTGCGCCTCGCCGCCGAGCAGGCCGACGAGGTCACCTTCCTCGGCGCCCACGTCGTCCCCGTCGAGTACGACGGCGACGCCTCCGGCTACGCGCGCCACGTCGCGACCGACATGCTCGCCGCCTGCGCCCCGCACGCCCGCTGGATCGACGTGTTCTGCGAGCGGGGCGCGTTCGACGCCGACCAGGCCCGCGAGGTGCTGGAGGCCGGGATCGCGGCCGGGCTCGCGCCGCGCGTGCACGCCAACCAGCTCACCGAGGGGCCGGGGGTGCGGCTCGCGGTGGAGCTGGACGCCGCGTCCGCCGACCACTGCACGTTCCTCAGCGACGCCGACGTGGACGCGCTCGCCTCGTCCCGGACGGTCGCGACGCTGCTGCCCGGGGTCGAGTTCTCCACCCGCCAGCCCTACCCCGACGCCCGCCGCCTCCTGGACGCGGGCGCCACCGTCGCGCTCGCCTGCGACTGCAACCCGGGCTCCTGCTACAGCTCCAGCATGGCGTTCTGCATCGCGGTGGCGGTCCGCGACATGGGCATGACCCCGGCCGAGGCGGTGTGGTCGGCGACGGCGGGCGGCGCCCGCGCGCTGCGCCGCACCGACGTCGGCCACCTGGCGGTCGGGGCGCGCGCCGACGTGCTCGCGCTGGACGCCGCGTCCCACATCCACCTCGCCTACCGGCCCGGCGTCCCGCAGGTCGCCGCGGTCTGGAAGGCCGGTGTCCAGGTGGCGGGTGTTCAGGTCGCGTAGCGGCGGTTGACCCTGATCAGGGGACGCTCGCCGCGCGCGACGTAGTCGGCCGCGAGGACCTCGGCGACGAACAGCGTGTGGTCGCCCGCCTCGACGCTCCGGCGGGTCTCGCATTCGAGCGCGGCGAGGCCGCCGCCCGGGATCAGCGCGTCCGAACGCGGGCCGCGATGGTGCGGGGCGGCGGCCAGCAGCAGCCGCGCGCTCGGGCGGCCCTCGGCGGCGAACCGCCCCGCCAGCGCGCGCTGCCCCGCCGCCAGCACGGTCGCCGCCCAGCGGTCGCGGCGGCGCAGCACCTCGGCGAGGTAGGACGCGGACGCGACGCCCGCCACCACCATCGGCGGCTCCAGCGACACCGACATGAACGAGGTGACGGTCGTGCCGAGGTCGTCGCGGCCGTCCCGGACGGTCAGCACGACCACGCCCGTCGCGAACCCCGCGACGGCCTCGACGAAGTCCGCGCCGGCCTCGCCGCTCAGCGGATCTCCCAGGACCCCGGCAGCGTCAGCGGGCCGGCCGAGGGCAGCCCGAGCCGCGCCGCGAGGCCGCCCAGCGACCCCCAGCCGTCCAGCCGCGCCGACGCGGCGGTGCGGTCCTCGCTGGACTCGGGAGGGCGGAGCCGCTCCAGCGGCGAGGTGTGCGGGTAGGAGCGGACGGGCGCGTCGGCGGGCAGCCCCGCCCGCTTGCGGGCCAGTCCGAGCGCGAGGTCGAGGCCGCCGAGCTCGTCCACCAGGCCGTGGTCGCGGGCGTCGGCGCCGGTCCAGACGCGGCCCCGCGCCAGCTCGTGCACGCGCTCGCGGGACAGGTCGCGCCCCTCGGCGACCTTCCGGGTGAAGTCGTCGTAGATCCGGTCGAGCGAGGCGTTGATCCGCTCCCACTCCGATTCGCTGAAGTCCTTGGTCGCGCTGAAGATCCGGGCGTGCTCGCCGACGGCGACCGAGCCGAGCCCGACGCCGACCCGGCCGAGCAGGTCGTTCACGACCGCCTTGCCGACGACCACGCCGATCGAGCCGGTGATCGTGCCGGGCTGCGCGACGATCGCGTCGGCGCCCATCGCGACGTAGTACCCGCCGGACGCGGCGACGTCGCCCATCGAGACGACCACCGGCTTGCCCGCGCGGCGGGCCAGCGTCACCTCGCGCCAGATCGCGTCGGAGGCGACGGCGGAGCCGCCGGGGCTGTTGACGCGGAACACGATCGCCTTGACCCGGTCGTCCTTGGCGGCGGCGCGGAACGCGGCGCCGACCGTGTCCGAGCCCATCGCGGGGCCGGAGTTCGGCAGCGGCCCGCCGCGCCCGCTGCGGCCGAGCCGGATCGGGCCGTGCCCGTTGATGAGCGCGACGACGTCCTGCTTGCCCGGCTGCGGGATGCGGCGGGCGAGGCCGTGCGAGCGGCCGTAGCGCGCCACGTAGCGGAGCTGCGCCGACTCGCCGAACTCCTCGCGCAGGTCGGCGTAGACCTCGTCGCGGTAGCCGAGCCGGTCGACCAGGCCCTCCTCCAGCGCCTCGTCGGCCAGCAGCGGGCCCCGGTCGGTCAGCTCGCGGACGCGCTCCTCGGGCAGGTTCCGCGCGGCGGCGACGCCCGCGGTGATCTGCTCGCCGATCGAGGCGACGAGCCGCCTGGAGGACTCCTCGTGCTCGGGCGTGTAGGCGCGCTCCACGAAGGTGTTGGCCATCGTCTTGTACTCGTGCCGCTTGGCGAACCGGGGCTGGACGCCGAGCTTGTCCAGCGCGCCCGCGAAGAACGGCTCCTCCAGCGCGACGCCGGTCAGCCCGACCTCGCCGGTGGGCTGGAGGTACACCTTCTCGAACCCGGTCGCCAGGTAGTACGGGACGGTGCCGCGCCCGCTCTCGCCGAACGTCTCCGCCCACGCCACGGTCAGCTTGCCCGCCTCGCGGAACGCCTGGACGGCCTCCCGCAGCTCCTGCGCGAGCGCCAGCCCGACCCCGCCGGTCACCTTCACGACGAGCGCGCGCACCCGGGTGTCGGAGCGGGCGCGGCGCAGCCCGTCCAGGACGTCGCGCAGGCCGGTGCGGCGCATGGACATGATCGCCGAGATCGGGTCCGCGGGCGCGTGCTCCACGACCCCCTCGGTGAGGTCCAGCTCCAGGATCAGCGGGGCCGTCCGCCGGTCCCGGGCCTGCTTGATGACGTTGACGACCGTACCGGGATCCACCATGGCACCAGCCTATGCGCTGGGGGGCGGCGGCCCGGTCCGGGTCGGCGCCCCCGCTATCGTCGCCGTATGGGAGGCCCTAGGGAAGTCGGCGGCGGCGACGGGGACGGCTGGGCGGAATGCGGGCAGGGGCATACGCACTGGGGCAGGTTCGGCGCCTCCGGGCTGCTCGCCTACCACCGCGACCCCGGCGGGCAGGTCTGGGTGCTGTTGCAGCACCGCGCCCTGTGGGGTCTCGGCGGCGGGACGTGGGGCATGTTCGGCGGAGCCCTGCACAGCCACGAGGACCCCGTGGGCGGCGCGCTCCGCGAGACGTCCGAGGAGAGCACGCTCTCGCCCGACGACGTGGTCGTGCGGGGCACCAGCGTCGAGGACCACGGCGGGTGGGCGTTCACCTCGGTGATCGCCGCCGTGCCGGAGCGGGTGGAGGTGCGTCCCGCGTCGCGGGAGACGCAGGGCGCGGAGTGGGTGCGCGCCGAGGAGGTCGGGGACCGCGAGCTGTTCGCCCCGTTCGAGCGCTCCTGGTCGTGGCTGCGGGACGCGATGAAGGGCCTCGTCCTGATCGTGGACGCGGCGAACGTCGTCGGCGCCCGCGCGGACGGCTGGTGGAAGGACCGCGCGGGCGCCAACGCCCGCCTCCGCGACGACCTGGCGGTGCTGGAGCGGGGCGTGGAGGGCGTGCCGGGCGTCCCGTTCGACCGGACGTTCCCGGAGGTCGTGCTGGTGGTCGAGGGCGCGGCGCGCGGGGTCGCGGGCGAGCCGGCCGGGCCCGGCGGCGTGCGGGTGGTGGCGGCGCCGGGCAGCGGCGACGACCACATCGTGGGGCTGCTCGCGGACCCGCGTCCGGACACCGTGCATCTGGTCGTGACCGCCGACCGCGGGCTGCGCGCCCGCTGCGAGGCCGCGGGCGCCTCCGTCGTCGGCCCCCGCTGGCTCCTCGACCGCCTGCGCTAGGGGTCGACGCGGTGCCCGGCCGCGGTGAGGGCCTCGACGGCGTCCTTCCGGCGGTGCTCGGGCACCAGCACCAGGTCGGCGTGGAAGGTGGAGGCGACGAAGACCGGGACGCCCGCCTCGGCCAGCGGCCCGACGAGCGCCGCCAGCATGCCCGGGACGTCGACGCCGTGCGGGTCGGCGCCGCTGTAGAAGCCGACCCAGCGCTCCGCCTCCGCGTACGGCGAGGCGTCCCGGATCACGGTGAGGCCCTCGGGGGCGCGCACCAGCGCGATCCACTCGTCGTCCTCGGGCAGCGTCGCGTTCGGCAGGTGCTCCACCAGGAACTGGGACGGGACGGCATGGAGGCGCTGCGCGAGGGTCATGCGGATCACCCTAGCGGCCGGTCGGGCCGTCCTCCGGGGCGAGCCAGACCGCGCCGAGCGGCGGGACGCGCAGGACGGCCGAGGCGGGCAGCCCGTGCCAGGGCACCGCCTCCGCCTCGACGCGGCCGAGGTTGCCGACGCCGCTGCCGCCGTACTCGTAGGCGTCGGTGTTGAGGACCTCGCGCCAGCCGCCCTCGCGGGGCAGGCCCAGCCGGTAGCCCTCGTGCGGGCTGCCCGCGAAGTTGACGACGCAGGCGAGCACCGGCGGCCCGTCGCTCCCGGACGTCCCGTACCGCAGGAAGGACAAGGTGTTGCCGTCCGCGTCGTTGCCGTCGATCCAGCGGAAGCCCTCGTGGTCGCTGTCGCTCGTCCACAGCGCGGGCTCGGCCCGGTAGACGCTGTTCAGCGCGCGGACGAACCGCTGCAGCCCGAGGTGGTGGGCGCCCTCGGCGGCGTTGTCGAGCAGCCACCAGTCCAGCGGGCGCTCCTCGGCCCACTCCGAGCCCTGGCCGAACTCCTGGCCCATGAACAGCAACTGCTTGCCGGGGTGCGACCACATGTAGGCGAGGAGGGCGCGCAGCCCGGCGAACCGCTGCCAGGTGTCGCCCGGCGCCTTGCCCAGCAGCGACCCCTTGCCGTGGACGACCTCGTCGTGCGACAGCGGCAGGACGTAGTTCTCCGAGAACGCGTACACCAGCGAGAACGTGATCTCGTTGTGGTGGTAGGAGCGGAACACCGGCTCGCGCCGCAGGTATTCGAGGGTGTCGTGCATCCAGCCCATGTTCCACTTGAACCCGAACCCGAGCCCGCCCAGGTGGGTGGGGCGGGTCACGCCCGGCCACGCCGTCGACTCCTCGGCGATCGTCATCACGCCCGGGTCGCGCTTGTAGACCGTCGCGTTCATCTCCTGGAGGAACGAGATGGCCTCCAGGTTCTCGCGGCCGCCGTAGACGTTCGGCGTCCACTGGCCGTCCTCGCGCGAGTAGTCGAGGTAGAGCATGGAGGCGACGGCGTCCACGCGCAGGCCGTCGACGTGGAACTCCTCCAGCCAGTACGAGGCGTTGGCCACCAGGAAGTTGCGGACCTCGGCGCGGCCGTAGTTGAACACGAGCGTGCCCCAGTCGGGGTGTTCGCCCCGCTTCGGGTCGTCGTGCTCGTACAGGGCGGTGCCGTCGAAGCGCGCCAGGGCCCACTCGTCCTTGGGGAAGTGCGCGGGCACCCAGTCGACGATGACGCCGATGCCGGCGCGGTGCAGCTCGTCGACCAGGTGGCGGAAGTCGTCCGGTGAGCCGAACCGCGAGGTCGGCGCGTAGTAGGACGTCACCTGGTAGCCCCAGGACGGCCCGTAGGGGTGCTCCGCGACGGGCAGCAGCTCCACGTGCGTGAAGCCCATGTCCCGCACGTAGGCGGTCAGCTCCACGGCGAGGTCGCGGTAGCCGAGGCCGGGCCGCCACGAGCCCAGGTGCACCTCGTACACGCTCATCGGCTCGTGCAGCCAGTCGCGCTCCTTGCGGGCGTCCATCCACTCCGCGTCGCGCCACTCGTAGGACGAGGTGAACACGCGGGACGCGGTCGCCGGGGGCTGCTCGGTGGAGCGCGCCATCGGGTCGGCCTTGGCGCGCCAGACGCCGTCCGCGCCGAGGATCTCGAACTTGTAGCGGTCACCGTCGCCGACGCCGGGCACGAACAGCTCCCAGACGCCGGTGGCGCCGAGCGAGCGCATCGGGTGCGCGCGGCCGTCCCAGTGGTTGAAGTCGCCGACGACGCGGACACCGCGCGCGGTCGGCGCCCACACCGCGAACCCGGTGCCCTCGACCGGCCCGAACGCGGAGGCGTAGCCGCGCACCCGCGCGCCGAGCGCCCGCCACAGCTCCTCGTGCCGTCCCTCGCCGATCAGGTGCAGGTCGAGTTCGCCGAGCGTGGGCGCGTGCCGGTACGGGTCGTCCTGGAGGGTCTCGGCGCCGTCCCGGTAGGTGACCGCGAGCCGGTAGTCGGGGACCGCGAGCGGCGCGCGGCCGGGGTCGTCGCCCGCGAGCGAGGCGCTCTCCGGCAGCGTCCCGGCGAAGACGCCCTCGTGGACGTGCCGGAGCGGATGCCGGTCGCCGTTCGGCAGCACGGCCTCGACGCGCTCGGCGAGCGGCCGCAGCGCCCGGACGGTGACCCCGTCGCGCCCGGGATGCGCCCCGAGGACGCCGTGCGGATCATGGTGGTCGCCTCCGACGAGCCGCTCGATCTCCGCGCGCGTCACCCGTGCCATGGCGTCATGGCCTCCCGTCACTGATGCTGATGTCCTCAGTAGGGGGTGCCCGTAGATCGGCCTCTCTCACGCGGCGCGGCGACCTGTTTCCAGGAGATTGCGGTCCGGCCGGCGGGCGCGGAGCACCGGCACCGCATGACGGACGGAACATCCCCGGTCACGGCCGGGGACGGGAGCGGCCCGGCCGGGGCGGCGGGCGCAACCCTTGCGGGCGGATGAGAATCTCAGCGGAGAATATTGCGGCCGCACGGGCGCCACCACTCATTGTTTTGGGGTCGCGCCGAATGTGCCGTCCGTGCGGCCACGTCTGTCGGGCCCGGCGGTGACATCGACCCCACCGCCCCGGTCATCGGTTCCGGTGTCACCTCAGCGCCATAGGTACCTTCCGTGCCGGTTCGTCCCGGCCCGGCCCGCTCCCGCTCGCAGGCCGGGCCGGACCGGTCCTCCACGGTCGCCGCGGTCGTCCGCGGAGGACTCATCCCTCCCCGCGCTTCTGGTCGAGCAGGAGCTCGCGCAGCCCCGCCGCGTCGTCGGCGGCCACGGTCATCGCGTATCCCGCCTGGAGTTGGGCGTCCGTCAGGTCGGTGCTTCGGGTGGCGTACCAGCGCCCGGCGTCGCTGCGCCAGACCTGCCAGCCGGGGAAGTCGCTCTCGATGGCCGCCTTCCGATCCTCGAAGTCGCCCATCAAGGTCGTCCTTTCCCCGAGGTGGCTCTTCTGTATACAAAAGTCTTACTCGGTTAAAGAGGTGTCAAGCTGTCCGTAAGCGGACCGTCTCCCCCGAGATAGCGCGAGGAAGGTATGGATGAGTGTGGGAGGCCGGTCAGGATCGAACGCCGCGTCGAACGAAGGGGAGGTGACGCCGGTGTCGGACCGTCCCGCCTACCTGCGCATCGCCGACATGCTGCGCGAGGGCATCCGCGACGGCAGCCTTCCGCAAGGAACGCGGCTGCCGACCATGGCGGAGCTGTGCTCGTCCCACGGGGTCTCGGAGATCGTCGTGCGGCAGGCCGTCGCGCTGCTGCGCCAGGAGGGGCTCGTCGAGACCCGGCGCGGCGGCGGCACCGTCGTGCGGGTCGTCCCGCCGGCGCGCCGGGTGGCCATGGACCGGTACCGGGCGTTCACCCGGCCGCTGGCGGTGCCGGAGACGACGTTCACCCGGGATCAGCGGATCTCGTGGGAGGAGTACCGGCTCGACAAGGAGTTCACGCGGGTGCGCGCGGACGAGGAGTTGGGCGCGCTGTTCGAGCTGCCGCCGGGGACCGAGCTGCTGCGGCGCCGGTTCGTGTTCCACGCCCGCGGTGAGCCGCAGCAGATCTCGGTGAACTTCCTGCCGTGGGACCTGGTGGGGGACACGCCGGTCAGTGATCCGGAGCGGGAGCCGTGGCCGGGCGGGACGCTGGCGCAGCTGGCGTATCTGGGGCATCCGCCGACGCGGGTGGAGGAGTCGGTGCGGTCCCGGATGCCGACGCCGGAGGAGGCCGAGACGCTGCGGCTGACCGGCGGCGTCCCGGTCCTGGCGATCACCCGGCGGATGCTGTCGCGCGCCTCGGTCATGGAGGTGTGCCGCGACATCGTGCTGCCCGCCGACCGCGTCGTCCTCGACTACTCCATCGACCTGTGACCGGACCCGGGGCGGGTCAGCCCGCGAGGTAGGCCAGCGACCGGAGCGGCACGCTCACCCACGACGGCCGGTTGCGCGCCTCGTAGCGGACCTCGTAGACGGCCTTGTCCAGCTCGAACGCCCGCAGCAGCGCGGCGTGGGCCGCGGGGTCGGCGCCGCCGTTCCCGACGTAGCCGGCGCAGAACGCGTCCCGGTTGCGCTCCGCCCACGCCTGAGCGCGCCGCTCCAGCGCGTCCGCCGCCTCGGGAGGCCCCGCGTCCTCGCCCGCGAGCAGGAACCGCGCCGCGTAGTCGAAGGAGCGCAGCATCCCGGCGACGTCGCGGAGGGGGTGGGCGAGGGCGCGCCGCTCGGCCGGGGGACGGGCCGGTTCGCCCTCGAAGTCCAGCACCACCCAGCCCGCCCCGGTGCGCAGCACCTGGCCGAGGTGGTAGTCGCCGTGGACGCGCTGGAGGGGCAGCGGCGGCGCGTCCGCCGCACCGGTCGCGGCGGCACCGGCCCGCTCGAACGCCGCGCGGATCGCCGGGGCGTGCGGGCGCAGCGCGGGGACGGCGGCGCCGACCTGGTCGAGCTGCTCCGCCATCCCCTGGACGAGCGCCCGCATCTGCCCGGCGGGCGCGGGCGTCACGCCGAACGCCGCCGCCAGGTCGCGGTGCACCTGCGCGGTGGCGGCGCCGAGCCGCTCCGCCTCCCCGGCGAAGTCGCCCCCGGCGGCGCCGGGCACCGGCTCGGACGCGCCGGCGGGCTGGGCGTACCAGTCGCGGACGCTGGTGAGCGCGAGGCTCCAGCCGTCGGTCGCGGTGGGCATGAACTCCGACAGCAGCGCGAGCGTGGCCGGCTCGCCGTCCGCGTTCACGCCGTGGTCGGGCTCCAGCTCGATCCAGCCGCGCACCGCCGGGACGTGGACGCAGCCCGCGCGCGTCAGCGCGAGGTTGACCTCCAGGTCGGGGTTCACGCCGGGGGACAGGCGGCGGAACAGCTTGCAGATGTAGGTACCGCCGTAGATGAGGGAGGTGTTGCTCTGCTCGGCCGACACCGGGACGCCGTCCAGGTCCGCCTGGATCTCGACGCCGGGCGCGGCGCGGAACCGCAGCGGGCCGATCGTGGTCTGCCCGGCGAGGTGCTCCAGCAGCGGACGGGTCAGCTCCGGGTCGTGCGCGGCGTCGTAGAGGTGGCCGAGACCGGGCAGCCGTCCGATCGCGTGGGGCCGCAGCCGGTCGGGCAGGTTCCGGCGGGTGCCGAGGAGGAGTTGGTAGTGGTCGGTGGAGGTCTGCTGGCGGACGTCGAGCACGAGGTGGTGCAGGGCCGGGTCGCCGGGGTGGAGTTCGGTGGCCGTGCCGATCGTGATGCCGTCGATGGGGATGTGCTTGCCACCGAACCAGCGCTGCCGGGGCAGCCATCCCTCCAGGAGCCGTACCACGGAGTGGCCGGGCGGCTGCACGGCTACACCGCCTTTCCGTTCGGGGAGTAGGGGAATTCCGGGCCGTCCGCGTCGCCTGGCGGCGGGGGCAGGACGAACCAGTAGAAGCCGTGGCCCGGAAGGGTCAGCAGATACGGGAGCTCACCGATCGCGGGGAACTGCACCCCGCCCATGCATTCGATCGGAGTGGAGTTCCGGAAGCGTCGGAGATCCAGTTCCACCGGCTGCGGAAAACGCGAGAGGTTGTTCACGCAGAGGACGGTGTCGGCGCCGCCCCACTGGTTGCTGTCCCCGCCGTCGATCTCGCGGGTGAAGGCGAGGACGGAGGGGTTGGAGGCGGAGAGTTCGTTGTAGGTGCCGACGCCGAAGACGGGGTGGCGTTGGCGGATTTCGATCATGGTGCGGGTCCAGTGCAGGAGGGATCCGGGGTTGTCGGCCTGGGCTTCGACGTTGACGGCCTGGTAGCCGTAGATGGGGTCCATGATGACGGGGAGGTAGAGGCGGGCGGGGTCGGCGCGGGAGAAGCCGGCGTTGCGGTCGGGGGTCCATTGCATGGGGGTGCGGACGGCGTCGCGGTCGCCGAGCCAGATGTTGTCGCCCATGCCGATCTCGTCGCCGTAGTACAGGACGGGGGAGCCGGGGAGGGAGAGCAGGAGGGCGGTGAACAGTTCGAGTTGGTTGCGGTCGTTGTCCAGGAGGGGGGCCAGGCGTCGGCGGATGCCGATGTTGGCTTTCATGCGGGGGTCTTTGGCGTATTCGGTGTACATGTAGTCGCGTTCGTCGTCGGTGACCATCTCCAGGGTGAGTTCGTCGTGGTTGCGGAGGAAGATGCCCCATTGGCAGTTGGTGGGGATGGT
>NZ_JAHFZY010000019.1:0-1440 GCF_018603865.1 Actinomadura sp. NEAU-AAG7 | reverse complement strand
GATCTCGCGGGTGAAGGCGAGGACGGAGGGGTTGGAGGCGGAGAGTTCGTTGTAGGTGCCGACGCCGAAGACGGGGTGGCGTTGGCGGATTTCGATCATGGTGCGGGTCCAGTGCAGGAGGGATCCGGGGTTGTCGGCCTGGGCTTCGACGTTGACGGCCTGGTAGCCGTAGATGGGGTCCATGATGACGGGGAGGTAGAGGCGGGCGGGGTCGGCGCGGGAGAAGCCGGCGTTGCGGTCGGGGGTCCATTGCATGGGGGTGCGCACAGCGTCGCGGTCGCCGAGCCAGATGTTGTCGCCCATGCCGATCTCGTCGCCGTAGTACAGGACGGGGGAGCCGGGGAGGGAGAGCAGGAGGGCGGTGAACAGTTCGAGTTGGTTGCGGTCGTTGTCCAGGAGGGGGGCCAGGCGTCGGCGGATGCCGATGTTGGCTTTCATGCGGGGGTCTTTGGCGTATTCGGTGTACATGTAGTCGCGTTCGTCGTCGGTGACCATCTCCAGGGTGAGTTCGTCGTGGTTGCGGAGGAAGATGCCCCATTGGCAGTTGGTGGGGATGGTGGGGGTCTGGGCCATGATCTCGGAGATGGGGTAGCGCTGTTCGCGGCGGACGGCCATGTAGATGCGGGGCATGACGGGGAAGTGGAAGGCCATGTGGCATTCGTCGCCGCCGCGGGCGGGGTCGCCGAAGTAGGCGACGACGTCGGCGGGCCATTGGTTGGCCTCGGCGAGTAGGACGCGGTCGGGGTAGAGGCGGTCGATCTCGGCGCGGACGCGTTTGAGGTAGGTGTGGGTTTCGGGGAGGTTTTCGCAGTTGGTGCCCTCGCGGGCGTACAGGTAGGGGACGGCGTCCAGGCGGAATCCGTCGATGCCCAGGTCGAGCCAGAACCGCAGGACCTCCAGCATGGCGTCTTGGACGGCGGGGTTGTCGTAGTTGAGGTCGGGTTGGTGGGAGAAGAAGCGGTGCCAGTAGTACTGGCGGCGGATGGGGTCGTAGGTCCAGTTGGAGGTTTCGGTGTCGATGAAGATGATGCGGGCGTCGGGGTAGCCGGTGTCGGTGTCGCTCCAGGTGTAGAAGTCGCCGTAGGGGCCTTGGGGGTCGGTGCGGGAGGCGTGGAACCAGGGGTGGGCGTCGGAGGTGTGGTTCATGACCAGGTCGGCGATGACGCGGATGCCGCGGGTGTGGGCTTGGTCGATGAGGTCGACGAAGTCGCCGAGGTCGCCGAAGTCGGGGAGGATGGTGGTGTAGTCGGCGATGTCGTAGCCGCCGTCGCGCAGGGGTGATTGGTAGATGGGCAGCAGCCACAGGCAGTCGATGCCCAGCCATTGCAGGTGGTCGAGTTTGTTGATCAGGCCGCGCAGGTCGCCGTAGCCGTCGCCGTTGGAATCGGCGTAGCCCCGGACCGACACCTCATAGAACACCGCCGTCTTGAACCAATGCGG
>NZ_JAHFZY010000017.1:0-3169 GCF_018603865.1 Actinomadura sp. NEAU-AAG7 | reverse complement strand
CTTGAACGTATTGTGTGGTCAAGCCACTCGGCCTATTAGTACCGGTCGACTCCACACGTTACCGCGCTTCCATCTCCGACCTATCAACCCGATCATCAACCGGGGGCCTTACCCCACCAAAGTGGGAGGGAGAACTCATCTCAAGGAAGGCTTCCCGCTTAGATGCTTTCAGCGGTTATCCCTACCGAACGTAGCCAACCAGCCATGCTCCTGGCGGAACAACTGGCACACCAGAGGTTCGTCCGTCCCGGTCCTCTCGTACTAGGGACAGACCCTTTCAATTCTCCTACGCGCGCAGCGGATAGGGACCGAACTGTCTCGCGACGTTCTAAACCCAGCTCGCGTGCCGCTTTAATGGGCGAACAGCCCAACCCTTGGGACCTACTCCAGCCCCAGGATGCGACGAGCCGACATCGAGGTGCCAAACCATCCCGTCGATATGGACTCTTGGGGAAGATCAGCCTGTTATCCCCGGGGTACCTTTTAGCCGTTGAGCGACACCACTTCCACACGTAGATGCCGGATCACTAGGCCCTGCTTTCGCACCTGCTCGACACGTCCGTCTCACAGTCAAGCTCCCTTGTGCCCTTGCACTCACCACCTGATGACCAACCAGGCTGAGGGAACCTTTGGGCGCCTCCGTTACACTTTAGGAGGCAACCGCCCCAGTTAAACTACCCACCAGGCACTGTCCCCCACCCGGATACACGGGCGCGGGTTAGACACACAAAACAACCAGAGTGGTATTTCACCAACGACTCCACCCGAACTAGCGTCCGAGCTTCACAGTCTCCCACCTATCCTACACAAGCCGCCTCAAGCGCCAATGCCAAGCTATAGTGAAGGTCCCGGGGTCTTTCCGTCCTGCTGCGCGAAACGAGCATCTTTACTCGTACTGCAATTTCACCGGGCCTGTGGTTGAGACAGCGGGGAAGTCGTTACGCCATTCGTGCAGGTCGGAACTTACCCGACAAGGAATTTCGCTACCTTAGGATGGTTATAGTTACCACCGCCGTTTACCGGCGCTTAGATTCTCAGCGTCCACCGTGAGGTGTAACCGGTCCTCTTAACGTTCCGGCACCGGGCAGGCGTCAGTCCGTATACCGCGTCTTACGACTTCGCACGGACCTGTGTTTTTAGTAAACAGTCGCTTCCCCCTGGCCTCTGCGACCCCACCCAGCTCAAGAAGCAAGTTCCATCACCAGACAAGGCCCCCCTTCTCCCAAAGTTACGGGGGCAATTTGCCGAGTTCCTTAACCACAGTTCACCCGATCGCCTTGGTATTCTCTACCTGACCACCTGAGTCGGTTTAGGGTACGGGCCGCCAGTACACTCGCTAGAGGCTTTTCTCGACAGCATGGGATCACTCACTTCACCTAAAACGGCTCGGCATCACACCTCACCCTTCATGCACCACGGATTTACCTATGGCGCGGGCTACATGCTTACCCCAGGAACAACCATCGCCTGGGCTGAGCTACCCTCCTGCGTCACCCCATCACTCACCTACTACCCCCTCGGGTCCCACGCTCCCCACCACCACAACCCGAAGGTCACGGCAGCGGTTCGGGTGGTTAGCATCAGAGGGTTCAGCGTTGGCGCATACCAGCGGGTACGGGAATATCAACCCGTTGTCCATCGACTACGCCTGTCGGCCTCGCCTTAGGTCCCGACTTACCCTGGGCGGATTAGCCTGCCCCAGGAACCCTTGGTCATCCGGCGCACACGTTTCTCACGTGTGATTCGCTACTCATGCCTGCATTCTCACTCCCACAACCTCCACCCCTGGGTCACCCCGAGGCTTCACCGGTCGCAGGACGCTCCCCTACCCATCACACCACAAAGGTGCAATGCCACGGCTTCGGCGGTGTGCTTGAGCCCCGCTACATTGTCGGCGCGGAATCACTTGACCAGTGAGCTATTACGCACTCTTTCAAGGGTGGCTGCTTCTAAGCCAACCTCCTGGTTGTCACAGCAACTCCACATCCTTTCCCACTTAGCACACGCTTAGGGGCCTTAACCGATGATCTGGGCTGTTTCCCTCTCGACTACGAAGCTTATCCCCCGCAGTCTCACTGCCACGCTCTCACTTACCGGCATTCGGAGTTTGGCTGACGTCAGTAACCTTGTAGGGCCCCTCAGCCATCCAGTAGCTCTACCTCCGGCAAGAAACACGCAACGCTGCACCTAAATGCATTTCGGGGAGAACCAGCTATCACGGAGTTTGATTGGCCTTTCACCCCTAACCACAGGTCATCCCCCAGGTTTTCAACCCTGGTGGGTTCGGGCCTCCACACCGTCTTACCGGCGCTTCACCCTGCCCATGGCTAGATCACCCCGCTTCGGGTCTACAGCATGCGACTCATGCGCCCTATTCAGACTCGCTTTCGCTACGGCTACCCGACACCGGTTAACCTCGCCACACACCATAACTCGCAGGCTCATTCTTCAAAAGGCACGCCATCACGAACACAGAAAACCAAAGATTCCCTGTGAGGACGCTCTGACGGCTTGTAGGCACACGGTTTCAGGTACTATTTCACGACCCCTCACCGGGGCACTTTTCACCTTTCCCTCACGGTACTAGTCCGCTATCGGTCACCAGGAAGTATTCAGCCTTACCACGTGGTCGTGGCAGATTCACACAGGATTTCACGGGCCCCGTGCTACTCGGGAACACACCCAGAAGCCACTCGAATTTCGTCTACCGGACTCTCACCGTCTACGGTCGGCCTTCCCATGCCGTTCAACTATCCGAGCAGTTTGTAACTTCTCGACCCAGCGGCAGCTGGACCAGGATGGTCCCACAACCCCGCACACGCAACGCCTGCCGGCTATCACACGCGCACGGTTTAGGCTCCTCCGCTTTCGCTCACCACTACTCACGGAATCACAATTGTTTTCTCTTCCTGCGGGTACTGAGATGTTTCACTTCCCCGCGTTCCCACCAACCGCCCTATACATTCAGACGGCGGCGACACCCCATGACGGGTGCCAGGTTTCCCCATTCGGAAATCCCCGGATCAAAGTCTGGTTGCCGACTCCCCGAGGCATATCGCAGGCTCCCACGTCCTTCATCGGCTCCTGATGCCAAGGCATCCACCGTATGCCCTTAAAAACTTGAACACACAAAACGATCAAAACAAATCGCAGATAAACAACAACACCC
>NZ_JAHFZY010000016.1:0-33923 GCF_018603865.1 Actinomadura sp. NEAU-AAG7 | reverse complement strand
GGGCGACCAACTCCACCAACTCACCAGGGTCAGCAGCCTGGTCGCCGGTCGCCAACACCACACCCGCACCCGTGACCAGCGGCAGGAACAACTCCAAGCCCGCGATGTCGAACCCGACCGTCGTCACGGCAAGGAGCCGGTCGCCAGCGTCCAGACCGAACCGGTCCTGCATCGAGGCAAGGAAGTTCGTCAACGCCCCATGGGGGATCACCACACCCTTAGGGCGACCCGTCGAACCCGACGTGAAGATCACGTAGGCGGGCTGCGACGCGTTGATCTCCGGCAGCGCGACGTCGGCCGCCTCGTGGGACTCCGCCATCGACAGATGCGCAACGCCCGGGACCGCGTCGCGGGTCGAGTCGTCTACCAAGGCGAGTACGGGCGAGGCGTCCTCGATCATGAACGCGATCCGGTCCGCCGGATACGAGGTGTCGATCGGAACGAACGCCGCACCCGACCGCATCACGGCCAGCAATGCGACGACCAATTCGGCCGAGCGCGGCAGTGCCACCGCGACCAGGTCGCCAGCACCGACCCCCCGACCCACCAGGACGCAAGCCAGCGCGTCCACGCGCGCGTTCAGTTCGGCATACGACAGCTCCACGCCGTCGCACACCAACGCCACACCCTCACCGCGTCCGGCCAACAAGGACGGCACCGAACCGGGCGCAACATCCAAAGCCGTCGCGTTCCAGGTAGACAGGACTTGCTCGCGCTCAGCCGCGCCCAGGACGTCGATCTTCGACACGCGGAGTTCGGGCGCCTCGGCGACCGCCGCGAGGACGCGGCGGAACCGCTCCACCAGCGTCTCGGCGGACGACCGCTCGAACAGGTCGGTGCTGTACACGCAGGCGCCCGCGAGCCCGAGGGGCTTGCCGGAGGCGTCGAAGCGCTCCTCCAGGCTGAACGACAGGTCGAAGCGCGCGGTGCCGGTCTCGGCGGCGTGCGCGGCGACGGTGAGCCCGCCGAGCCGGGACGCGGCGTTCTCGGCGGCCGAGCGGTCGTTGTTGTTCCAGGTCAGCATCGTCTGGAACAGCGGGTGCCGGCCCATGGAGCGGGTCGGGTTCAGCTCCTCGACGAGCCGCTCGAACGGGGTCTCCTGGTTGGCGTAGGCGTCCAGGCTGTAGTCGCGGACGCGGTCGAGGAGGTCCAGGAACGCCGGGTCGCCCGAGAGGTCGGTGCGCATGACGAGCGTGTTGACGAACAGGCCGACGAGGTCCTCCATGGCCTCGTCGGTGCGGCCCGCGACGGGCGTGCCGATCGGGACGTCCTCGCCTCCGCCGAGCCGGTTGAGCAGCACCGCGAGCGCGGCCTGCACGACCATGTAGACGCTGGAGCGCCGCTCGCGCGCCAGGTCGTGCAGCCGGACGTGCACCTCGGCCGGGACCTGGAAGGCGAGCACGTCGCCCCGGTGGGATGGCTCGGCCGGGCGCGGGCGGTCGTAGGGCAGGTCGAGTTCCTCGGGGAGCCCGGCGAGCGCCCGGGTCCAGAAGGCGAGCTGCCCGGAGATCTCGCTCTCGGGGTCGTCGGGGGATCCGAGGACCTCCCGCTGCCAGAGCGTGTAGTCGGCGTACTGCACCGGCAGCGGCTCCCAGCCGGGCGCGCCGCCCGACAGCCGGGCCGCGTACGCGGTCATCAGGTCGCGGGCCAGCAGCGGCATCGACCAGCCGTCCCCGGCGATGTGGTGCACGAGGACGAGCAGCACGTGCTCGCCCGGCCCGGTCTCGAACAGCGTCGCGCGCAGCGGGATCTCCGCTGTGAGGTCGAAGCCGTGCCGGGCGGCCCGGCCGAGGTCGGCGTCGATCCGGTCGGGCGTGCTGCGGACCTCGGCCAGTTCCGGCTGGACGCCGTCCAGGATGACCTGTTCGGGGCCCTCGCCCTTGTCGGCGACGAGGGTCCGCAGGCTCTCGTGCCGTTCGGCGAGGTCGCCGAGGGCGGCCCGGAGCGCGGCGCGGTCCAGCGCGCCGGTCAGCCGCATCGCGGTCGGGAGGTTGTACAGCGGGCTGGGCCCCTCCAACTGGTGGAGGAACCAGAGCCGCTCCTGGGCGTAGGAAAGGGGGATCATCAGCTCTCCTTGTTCCTGGGCATCCGCCGGAGCGCCGGACGGGCCTTGGCGGGACGGTCGAGCCGTCCCGCGAGCCCGGCCACGGTCGGGGCCTCGAAGAAGCCGCGAACGCTGATCTCCTGGCCCAATGTGGAGCGGATCCGGCTCACCAGCCGCAGTGCGAGCAGGGAGTGTCCGCCGAGTACGAAGAAGTCGTCGTCGATGGAGACCTTGGGCAGGCCGAGGATGTCGGCGACCAGCCCGCAGAGGATCTCCTCGCGCTCGGTGCGGGGCGCGCGGCCCTGCCCGGCGGTGCCGAGTTCCGGTTCGGGCAGCGCCTTGCGGTCGATCTTTCCGTTGGGGGTGAGCGGCAGCTCGTCCAGCTCGACGAACGCCGACGGCACCATGTAGGCGGGGAGTGCGCCGCCGAGGTGGCGGCGGAGGTCCTGCACGTCCACGGGGCCGTCCGAGGGGACGAGGTAGGCGACGAGGCGGGCGGTGCCCGCGCCGTCGTCCCGGGCGACCACCACGACCCGCGACACCCCGGGGTGCCCGGCGAGGACCGACTCGATCTCGCCCAGCTCGATCCGGAACCCGCGGATCTTGACCTGGTGGTCGACGCGGCCGAGGTACTCCAGCTCGCCCCCGGCCGTCCAGCGGACGAGGTCGCCGGTGCGGTACATCCGCTCCCCCTCGGCGCCGAACGGGCAGGCCACGAACCGCTCCGCCGACAGCGCCGGACGGTTCAGGTAGCCGCGCGCCAGCCCGTCGCCCGCGATGTACAGCTCGCCCGCGACGCCGGGGGCGACCGGCGACAGGCCCGCGTCCAGGACGTAGACCTGCGTGTTGCCGATCGGACGGCCGATCCGCGCGTCCGGGGACGTCACGTCGGCGGCCGTCGACCAGATCGTCGTCTCGGTCGGCCCGTACAGGTTCGTCACCGAGCGTCCTGCCTTCGCCAGCTCACCGGCGAGGTCGGGCGGCAGCGCCTCGCCGCCGACCAGCACCCGGACGGCGGCGAACGCCGCCGCGTCGTGCTCGACCAGCGCACGCCACAGCCCCGGCGTCGCCTGCAACGCCGTCACGTGGTGGCGGGCGACCAGCGCGGTCAGCTCGGCGGGGTCGGCGGCCTGGTCGCCGGTCGCCAGCACGACGCCCGCACCCGTGACCAGCGGCAGGAACAACTCCAGGCCCGCGATGTCGAACCCGACGGTCGTGACCGCGAGGAGCCGGTCGCCCGCGTCCAGGCCGAGGCGGTCCCGCATCGAGGACAGGAAGTTCGCCAGCGCCCGGTGCGGGACCACCACGCCCTTGGGACGGCCGGTCGACCCGGAGGTGTAGATCACGTAGGCCGGGTCCAGGTCGGCCACCTCGGGCAGCGCGACCTCGGGGGCCTCGGGGGCCTCGCCGACCACCAGCGCCGGGACGCCGGGCACCGCGTCGCGGGTCCGGGCGCCGACCAGGGCCAGCACCGGCGCCGCGTCCCGGACCATGAACGCGATCCGGTCGGCGGGGTAGGCGGTGTCGAGCGGGACGAACGCCGCCCCGGACCGCATCACCGCGAGCAGCGCCACCACCAGCTCGACCGAGCGCGGCAGCGCCACCGCGACCAGGTCGCCGGGGCCGACGCCGCGTCCGGCCAGGACCCGGGCCAGCGCGTCGGCCCGGGCGTCGAGGTCGGCGTAGGACAGCTCCTCGCCGCCGCACACCAGCGCCGTCTCGCCGGGGGCGTCGGTGACGCGCTCCTCGAACCAGGCGGGCACCGAGCCGGGCGGGACGGCCGCCGCCGTGGCGTTCCAGCCCGACACGACCCGCTCGCGCTCGGCCGCGTCGAGGACGTCGACGTCCGACACGCGCAGCTCGGGGGTCTCGGCGACCGCGACCAGGACGCGCCGGAACCGCTCCACCAGCGTCTCGACGGACGCCCGGTCGAACAGGTCGGTGCTGTAGACGCACGCTCCAGCGAGGCCCATCGGCTTGCCGGAGGCGTCGAAGCGCTCCTCCAGGCTGAACGACAGGTCGACCTTGGCGGCGCCGGTCCGGGTGCCCTCGCGGGCGGCGGACAGCCCGGAGAGCGCGTCCTCCTCCGCCTGGGCGTCGCTGCTCCAGGTCAGCATGGTCTGGAACAGCGGGTGCCGGGCCATGGACCGCGCCGGGTTCAGCTCCTCGACGAGGCGCTCGAACGGCACGTCCTGGTTGGCGTAGGCGGCGAGGTCGACCTCCCGCGTCCGGCGGACCAGCTCGCGGAACGTCGGGTCGCCGGACAGGTCGCCGCGCAGCACGAGCGTGTTCACGAAGAACCCGATCAGGTCCTCGACGGCCGCGTCGGTGCGGCCCGCGACCGGCGTGCCGATCGGGACGTCCTCGCCCGCGCCGAGCCGGTTCAGCAGCACCGACAGCGCCGCCTGCACGACCATGAACACGCTGGCCCGGTCGTCGCGGGCGAGGTCGGTCAGCCGCGCGTGGACGTCGGCGGGGACATCGAACGGGATCGCCTCGCCCCGGTAGGACGCCGCCGCCGGACGCGGCCGGTCGGTGGGGACCGCCAGTTCCTCCGGGAGCCCGGCGAGGGCCGTCCGCCAGTGGTCGAGCTGCCGGGAGACGAGCGCGTCGTCCTCCCCGAGCAGGTCGTGCTGCCAGAGCGTGTAGTCGGCGTACTGGACGGGCAGCGGCGCCCAGTCCGGCTCCGTCCCGGCGCGGCGGGCCGTGTAGGCGGCGGTCAGGTCGCGCGACAGCAGCCGCATGGACCAGCCGTCCCCCGCGATGTGGTGGACGAGCAGGAGCAGGACGTTCTCGCCGGGCGCCGCCTCGCACAGCCACGCGCGGAACGGGATCTCGGCCGCGAGGTCGAACCCGTGCCTCGCGGCGGCCTCGAACGCGGCCGGATCGTCCAGGACGGTCAGCGGCGGCCGGGCCTGCTCCGAGTCGGCGGGGAGGATCACCTGGTAGGCGCCCTCGGCGTCCTCGGCGAAGACCGTCCGGAGTACTTCATGCCGGGCGACGACGTCGGCCAGAGCCGCCTTCAGCGCCGCGCGGTCGAGGTCGCCCTCCAGCCGGACGGCCACGGGCAGGTTGTAGGTCGGGCTCGGCCCTTCCATCTGGTGCAGGAACCACAGGCGGCGCTGCGCGAACGACAGCGGCACCCGCTCCGGACGAGCGACGGCCGCGACGCCCGCGCGAGCGCCGCTCGCCGAGGTCAGCACGCTCGACAGGCCCGCGACCGTCGGCGACCGGAACACCTCGCGGACCGCCAGCTCCACGCCCAGCACCGACCGCACCCGGCTGACCAGCCGCGTCGCCAGCAGCGAGTGGCCGCCCAGCGCGAAGAAGTCGTCGTCGACGGAGACGGCGGGCACGCCGAGCAGTTCGGCGAAGACGCCGCAGAGGATCTCCTCCTGCGGGGAGCGCGGACGGCGCCCGTCGCGGGAGCCGGCCGGGACGGGGACGGGCAGCGCGGCCCGGTCGAGCTTGCCGTTGGGGGTCAGCGGCAGCTCGTCCAGCGCCACGAAGACCGACGGGACCATGTAGTCCGGCAGCGTCGCCGCCAGGTGGTCGCGCAGCCCCTCCGGCGCGGACGGCACCACGTACGCGACGAGCCGCTGCTCGTGGACGAGCACCGCCGCCCGCGCGACCCCCGGGTGCGCGGCGAGGACGTTCTCGATCTCGCCCGGCTCGATCCGGAACCCGCGGAGCTTCACCTGCTGGTCGGCGCGGCCGAGGTACTCCAGCTCGCCTTCGGCGTTCCAGCGGGCGAGGTCGCCCGTCCGGTACATGCGCTCACCGGCACCGCCGAACGGGCACGCGACGAACCGCTCGGCCGACAGCCCCGGACGGTTCAGGTAGCCGCGCGCCAGCGACGCGCCCGCGATGTACAGCTCACCCGTGACGCCCGGCGCCACCGGGCGGAGCCCCTCGTCCAGCACGTAGACGCGCGTGTTGGCGATGGGGCGGCCGATCGGCGGGGTGGACGGCCAGTCCGCCGGGTCCTCGGGCAGCGTGGTCGCGGTGACCACGTGGGTCTCGGCGGGGCCGTAGTGGTTGTGCAGCCTGCGGCCCGGCGCCCGCGCGAACAGCTCGCGCAGCGGCGCGTTGAGCGTGAGCGCCTCGCCCGCCTGCGCGATGTGCGCCAGCGTCGGCAGGGCCTCGCCCACCTCGGCGAGCGCGTCGATGACGAGGTTCGGCGCGAACAGCTCCTCGATCCGCCGGTCGCGGATCCAGGCGGCCAGGTCCTCGGGGCTGCGGCGGGTGTCCTCGGGGCAGACGACCAGGCGCCCGCCGCCCGCCAGCGTGCCGAGGATCTCCTGCACGGAGACGTCGAAGCTCACGGCCGTGAACTGCGCGGTCGTCCCGGCGGGCACCGCGCCGCCGTGCCAGGCCAGCAGGTTCAGCAGCGAACCGGCGGGCATGACGATGCCCTTCGGACGCCCCGTGGACCCGGACGTGTAGATCACATACGCCGGGTGCCCGGGCGCCCGCGACACGCCCTCGGGCGCGGTGGCCGGGTAGGCCGCGAGGTCCTGCTCGTCCAGCCGCAGGACGGGCGCGGCGGTGCCGGGCAGCGGCACGTCCCCGGACGTCACGACCAGCGCGGGCGCGGCGTCCTCCAGCATGAACGCGATCCGGTCGGCCGGGTACCCGGGATCGACCGGCAGGTACGCGGCGCCGGCCTTCAGCACCGCGAGCAGCGCGACGGCCAGCTCCGGAGAGCGCGGCAGCGCGACCGCGACGTAGCGCTCCGGCCCGGCGCCGCGTCCGATCAGCAGGTGCGCGAGCCGGTCGGCGCGCGCGTCCAGCTCGGCGTAGGTCAGCGAGGAGTCGCCGTCCTCGACGGCGACGGCGTCCGGGGTGGCGGCGGCGTGCCGCTCGACCAGCCCGGCGAGCGAGCCTGCGGGCGAACCGGCGGGCACCGCGCCGGCGGTGTCGTTCCAGTCGAGCAGGACGCGGCGCCGCTCGTCCTCGGCCAGCACGTCGAGGTCGCCGATCCGGCGGGACGGGTCGTCCGCGACGGCGGCGAGCAGCCGCAGCAGGCGGCCGGTGAGCGCCTCGGCCGTGCCGTGCTCGAACAGGTCGGCGCTGTACTCGACGGCGCCGGTCAGCCCGGCCGGGGCCCCGGCCTCGTCGTGCAGGTCGACCAGCGCGAACATCAGGTCGAAGCGGGCCACGCCCGCGCCGACCGGCGTCCCGGCGATGCTCAGCCCGGGCAGCTCGGTGGCGCCCTGCGGCGCGGCGCTCTGGTCGTTGTTGTTGAAGGCCAGCATGACCTGGAACAGCGGGTGCCGCGCCATCGACCGGGCGGGGTTGAGCACCTCCACGAGCCGCTCGAACGGGACGTCCTGGTGCGCGTAGGCGGCCAGGTCGGCCTCGCGGACGCGGTCGAGGAGGTCGGCGAAGCTCGGGTCGCCCGCCGTGTCGGTGCGCAGCACGAGCGTGTTGACGAAGAACCCGACGAGGTCGTCGAGGGCCTCGTCGGCGCGTCCGGCGACGGGCGTGCCGATCGGCAGGTCGGTGCCCGCGCCCATCCTGGTGAGCAGCGCCGCGACGGCGGCGTGCACGACCATGAACACGCTGGCGTTGCGCTCCCTGGCGAGCGCGGCGAGCCGGGCGTGCACCTCGGCGGGGACGTCGAAGCGCACCCGGCCGCCCCGGTGGGACGCCTCGGCGGGGCGCGGCCGGTCGGCGGGCAGCGCCAGCTCCTCGGGGATCCCGGCGAGGTTCTCGCCCCAGAAGGCGAGCTGCCGGGAGATCGGGCTGCCGGGGTCGGTCTCGGAGCCGAGGCTCTCGCCCTGCCAGAGGGTGTAGTCGGCGTACTGGACGGGCAGCGGCGTCCACACCGGCGCGGCGCCGGCGCGGCGGGCCGCGAACGCGGTGGTCAGGTCGCGGGCCAGCAGCGGCATCGACCAGCCGTCGCTGGAGATGTGGTGCACGAGGACGAGCAGCACGTGCTCCCGCGGGCCGAGCTCGAACAGCCACACCCGTGCGGGGATCTCGGCGGCGAGGTCGAAGGGGTGCCGGGCGGCGCGTCCGAGCGCGTCGTCCAGCTCGTCCTCGGTGACCTTCCGGACGACCGGCCGGAGCCGGGCCCGCTCGGGCGACAGCACCTTCTGGTAGGGGCCGTCGTCGTCCTCGGCGAAGACGGTCCGGAGGCTCTCGTGCCGGACGGCGACGTCGTCGAGCGCGGCGAACAGCGCGTCGCGGTCGAGGTCGCCGGTCAGCCGCAGCGCCGCCGGGATGTTGTAGGCGGGGCTCGGCCCCTCCAGCTTGCCGAGGAACCACAGCCGCCGCTGCGCGTAGGAGAGCGGGACGCGGTCCGGGCGCGGCCCGGCGACCAGGCGCGGCCGGTCCTCGCCCGCGCCGTCCAGCGCGGCGGCGAGGCCGGACACCGTCGGCGTCTGGAACACCTGGCGGATCGCGAGGTCCCCGCCGAACGCCTTCCGGACGCGGCTGACCAGCCGGATCGCCAGCAGCGAGTGCCCGCCGAGCGCGAAGAAGTCGTCGTCGGGGCCGACCTGCGGGACGCCGAGGACGTCGGCGAACAGCCCGCACAGGATCTCCTCGCGCGGGCTGCGCGGCCGCCGCCCCGCCTCGCCCGCGAGGTCCTCGGGGGCGGGCAGCGCGGCGCGGTCGAGCTTGCCGCTCGCGTTCAGCGGCAGGTCGGCGACCGCGGCGACGACGGCGGGCGTCATGTAGTCGGGCAGGAACGCGGCGGCGTGCGCGCGCACCGCCGCCGGGTCGAGCCGCGCGCCGGAGGCGGGCACGACGTAGCCGACGAGGCGCTGGTCGCCGTGCTCGGGCTCGCGGACGACGGCGGCGGCGCGGGCCACGTCCGGGTGCCCGGTCAGCGCGGCCTCGATCTCGCCGAGCTCGATGCGGAAGCCGCGGAGCTGGACCTGGTCGTCGGCGCGGCCGAGGAAATCGATGTCCCCGTCGGCGCGGAACCGCGCGAGGTCGCCGGTGCGGTACATGCGGGTGCCGGGCGCGCCGAACGGGTCGGCGACGAACCGCTCCGCCGACAGGCCGGGCCGGTTCAGGTAGCCGCGCGCCAGCGACGCGCCCGCGACGTACAGCTCGCCGCGCACGCCGGGCGGCACCGGGCGGAGCGCCGCGTCCAGGACGTAGGCGCGGACGTTCTCGAACGGGCGGCCGATCGGGACGGGCCCGGCCGGGACCGGCGCGCCCGGCTCGATCCGGTGCTCAAGGCAGTTGACGGTCGCCTCGGTCGGCCCGTAGGCGTTGACGACCGCGACGCCTGGGTTGCGGGCGCGCCAGTCCGCCAGCGCCTCGCCGATCAGCGCCTCGCCGCCGAGCACCAGCGTGCCGGACGGCCCGGCGGTGTCCGGCAGCGCGCCGAGGATCGTCAGGTGGCTCGGCGTAGCCTTCATGAACGTGGGGCGCGGGCCGGCCGCGGCGTCCTCGTCCAGCTCGGCGAGGCGGGCGAGGCCGCCGCCGACGAGCGGGGTGTAGACGGCCGCGACCGTCATGTCGAACGCGACCGGCGAGTGGACGAGCACGGTGCCCGCCGCGCTCGGGTAGGCGTCGCGGGCGCGGCGCAGGTAGGCGCCGAGCGCCCGGTGCTCGACGACGACGCCCTTGGGGCGGCCGGTCGAGCCGGAGGTGTAGATCGTGTAGGCGGCCTGGCCGGGCGGGACGTCCCGCCCGAGGTCGGTGTCGGGCAGCGCGTCGAGCAGCGCGGTGGTCTCGGGGGTGTCGAGGCGCAGCACCTCGACCCCGGCCGGGGCGTCCTCGCCGGTGGTGATCACCAGCCCGGGGCGCGCGTCCTCCAGCATGAACGCGACCCGGTCGGCCGGATAGCCGGGGTCGACCGGCAGGTACGCGGCCCCGGCCTTCATCACCGCGAGCTGCGCGACGACGAGGCCCACCGAGCGCCGCATGGCCAAGGCCACGAACCGCTCCGGCCCGGCGCCGCGGTCGGCGAGGAGGCGGGCGAGCCGGTTGGCGAGCGCGTTCAGCTCGGCGTAGGTGAGCGTGACCGACGCGTCCATGACGGCGGGCGCGTCCGGGGTGCGGCGGACCTGCTCCTCGAACATCGTCACGACCGACGGCGCCACGACGGAGTCGTCGTCCGGCACCGGGAGGGGCGCGGGCAGGAGGCGGTGGCGCTCGTCGGGGGTGAGCACGTCGACACGGCCCACCTTCAGGCCCGGGTCGGCGGTCACCGCCGCGAGCACCTGGACGAAGCGCCGCGCGAGCGCCTCGACGGTCTCCCGGTCGAACAGGTCGGTGCTGTAGACGAGCGCGGCCGACAGGCCGTCGGGCGCGCCGTCCTCGGCGTGCCGCTCCTCGACGGCCAGCGACAGGTCGAACCGGGCGATGCCGGTGCCGACCGGGTTGCCGGTGACGGTCAGCCCGGCGAGCCGCGCGACCGAGTCCGACGCCGAGCGCCAGTCGTTGTTGTTGAAGGCGAGCGCGACCTGGTAGAGCGGGTGCCGCGACATCGAGCGCGCCGGGTTGAGCACCTCGACCATGCGCTCGAACGGGACGTCCTGGTTGGCGTAGGCGGCGAGGTCGTTCTCGCGGACCCGCGCGACCAGCTCGCGGAACGTCGGGTCGCCCGACAGGTCCGCGCGCAGCACCAGGTTGTTGAGGAAGAACCCGACGAGGTCCTCGACGGCCTCGTCGGTGCGGCCCGCGATGGGCGTGCCGATCGGCACGTCCGTCCCGGCGCCCATGCGCGACAGCAGCGTCGCGAGCGCGGCGCGCACCACCATGAACAGGCTGGCCTGGCTCTCCCGGGCGAGGCCGAGCAGCGCGCGGTGCAGGTCGCCGGGGACGTCGAAGGAGACCGTGCCGCCCTCGTGGGACGAGACGGCCGGGCGCGGCCGGTCGAACGGCAGCGCCAGCTCCTCGGGCAGCCCGGCGAGGGACTCCTCCCAGAACGCGAGCTGCCGGGAGATGGGGCTGTCGGGGTCGTCCTCGGAGCCGAGGACGCGGCGCTGCCAGAGCGCGTAGTCGGCGTACTGCACCGGCAGCGGCGCCCAGTTCGGCAGGCGGCCCGCGACCCGCGCCTCGTAGGCGAGGGTCAGGTCGCGGACGAGCAGCGGCATCGACCAGCCGTCACCCGCGATGTGGTGGACGACGAACAGCAGTACGTGTTCGTCGGGGGCCGTGCGCAGCAGCCACACGCGCAGCGGCGGCTCCGCCGACAGGTCGAACCCGGAGCGGACGGCCTCGCCGAGCCGCTCCTGGAGGCGCTCCTCCGGGACGTCCTCGATGACGGGCTCCGGGCCGGAACCGGCGGGGAGGATCACCTGGCGGGGGCCGTCGGCGTCCTCGGCGAAGACCGTCCGGAGGCTCTCGTGCCGGTCGGTGACGTCGGCGAGCGCGGCGCGGAACGCCGCGTGGTCCAGCGGCCCGCCGAGGCGGAGCGCCGCCGGGATGTTGTAGGTCGGGCTGGGGCCGTCGAGCTGGTTGAGGAACCACAGCCGCCGCTGCGCGAACGACAGCGGCACCCGCTCGGGACGCTCGGCCCGGGTCAGCGGCTCGCGGCCGCCGCCGTCGACACCGCCGATGGCCGCCGCCAGCGACGCCACCGTCGGCGTCTCGAACACCTGGCGGATCGCCAGCTCGACGTTCAGCGTCGAGCGGACGCGGCTGACCAGCCGGATCGCCAGCAGCGAGTGCCCGCCGACCTCGAAGAAGTCGTCGTCCACGCCGATCCGGGCGAGGCCGAGCACGTCGGCGAACAGCCCGCACAGGATCTCCTCCTGCGGGGTGCGCGGGGGACGTCCGGTGGCGCGGGGCGCGTCGTCCTCGGGGGCGGGCAGCGCCGCGCGGTCGAGCTTGCCGTTCGGGGTCAGCGGCAGCTCGTCGAGCGTGACGACCGCCGAGGGGACCATCGGCTCGGGCAGCGACCGGGCCGCGTGCTCGCGCAGCTCCGCCGCGTCGGGGCGGGCGTCCCCGGCGGGCACGACGTAGGCGGCCAGGCGCGGGTCGCCGGGCTCGTCCTCGCGGACGACCACGACGGCGCGCGCGACGCCGGGGTGCGCGGCGAGCGCCGCCTCGATCTCGCCGGGCTCGATCCGGTGGCCGCGCACCTTGACCTGGTGGTCGGCGCGTCCGGCGAACTCCAGGTCGCCGTCCGCGCGGACGCGGGCGAGGTCGCCGGTCCGGTACATGCGGGCGCCGGGCGGGCCGTAGGGGTCGGCGGTGAACCGCTCGGCGGTCAGCGCCGCCCGGTTCAGGTAGCCGCGCGCGAGGGCGGCGCCGCCGATGTACAGCTCGCCCGCGACGCCGGGCGGGACGGGCCGCAGCCCGGCGTCCAGCACGTAGGCGCGGACGTAGGAGAACGGCCGCCCGATCGGGACCGCGCCGTCCGGGGTCGGGGCGCCCGGGTCGAGCCGGTGGTCGAGGCAGTTCACGGTCGCCTCGGTCGGCCCGTAGGCGTTGTAGACGGTGGCGCCGGGGTGCCGGGACCGCCAGCCCTCCAGCACCTCGCCCGACAGCGCCTCGCCGCCGAGGATCAGCGTCCCGGTCGGGGAGATCTCGTCGGGCAGCGAGCCGAGGATCGTCAGGTGGCTCGGGGTGGCCTTCATGAACGCCGTCCCGGCCGGGGCGTTCTCGTCCAGCTCGGCGAGGTGGACGTGGCCGCCGCCGACGAGCGGCGTGTACAGCGCGGTCACGGTCAGGTCGAACGCGACCGGCGAGTGGACCAGCGTCGACTCCCGCGTGCTCGGGTAGGTGTCGCGGGCCCGCCGCAGGTACGCGCCGACGGACCGGTGCTCGACCACGACGCCCTTGGGACGGCCGGTCGAGCCCGAGGTGTAGATCAGGTAGGCCGGGTGCCGGTCGGAGGGCGGTGCTTCCCGGTCGGCCTCGCTGAGGTCGGCGGCGTCGCCGTCATCGGTGATCAGGTCCTCGGCGTGCAGGACGGGCGCGTCCACCGGCGGCAGCTCGCCGGCGAGCCCACGGGTGGTGAGCACCAGCGCGGGCGCGGCGTCCGCGAGCATGTAGCCGATGCGGTCGGACGGGTAGGCCGGGTCGACCGGCAGGTACGCGGCGCCGGCCTTGACGGTCGCGAGCATCGCCACGACCAGGTCGGCGGAGCGCGGCATGGCCAGCGCGACGAACCGCTCCGGCCCGGCGCCCAGCCCGACCAGCCGCCGGGCGAGGCGGTTGGCGCGGGCGTTCAGCTCCGCGTAGGTGAGCGTCGTGTCCCCGGCCGTCAGCGCGGGCGCGTCCGGCGTGCGGGCGGCCTGCTCCTGGAACAGCTCGACCAGCGTCGCGCCGCTCTCCTCCTCGCGCTCGGCCGGACGCAGCAGCCGCGCCCGCTCGTCCGGCGCGAGGACGTCGACGGCGCCGACCCGCAGGTTCGGCTCGGCGACCATCGTGTCCAGGACGCGCAGCACCCGGTCGGCGACGGCCTCGGCCTGCGCGCGGTCGAACAGCTCCGGCTGGTAGAACAGCCGGAAGCGCAGCGCCTCCTGCGGCAGCGCGCACAGGCTCAGCGCGAAGTGGTTGGCGGACACGGCCTTCGGGCTGGCGAAGCGCGGGCCGTCCTCGGCCTGCTCGCTCGCGTCCTCGAAGCGTTCGAGCGGGAAGTTCTCGAAGACCACCGAGGTGTCGAACAGCTCGCCGTGCCCGGACGCGCGCTGGATGTCGGCGAGGCCCAGGTAGGGGTGGTCGCGCAGCGGGTGCTGCTCCTTCTGGAGCCGCATCAGCATCTGCGGCAGCGTCTCGGACTCCTCCAGCCGCAGCCGCTGCGGCAGCGTGTTGATGAACAGCCCGACCATCGACTCGACGCCGGGCACCTCCGGCGGGCGGCCCGACACCGTCGCGCCGAACACGACGTCGGAGCGCCCGGTCATCCGGCTCAGCACGATCGCCCAGGCGCCCTGGACGAGGGTGTTCAGCGTCAGCCCGAGGGCGCGGGCCCGCTCCGACAGCGCGGCCGACGCGCGCTCGGACAGCCCGAACTCCAGCCGCTCGGGGGTGACGGGCGCGTAGCCGGGGCCGGGCGAGGCGGCGAGCGTCGGGCCCTCCAGCCCGGCGAGGGCCTGCCGCCACACGTTCTCGGCGGCGGCGGTGTCCTGCGCGGTCAGCCAGCGCAGGTAGTCCCGGTAGGGGCGGACGGGCGGCAGCGTGTCGCCACGCCCGAGGTAGAACGCCAGCAGCTCGCGGATCACGATCGGCAGCGACCAGCCGTCCATCACCGTGTGGTGGATGGAGACCATCAGCCGGTGCCGCTCGTCCTCCAGCCTCAGCATCGTGAACCGCACCAGCGGCGGGCGGGAGATGTCGAAGCGCTTCGCGCGGTCGTCGGCGGCGAGCCGCTCGGCCTCGGCGTCGCGCTCGGCGGCGGGCAGGCCCGACAGGTCCACGTCGGTCCAGGGCAGCGCGACCTTGCGCGCGACGAGCTGCGCCCACTCGCCCGACTTGCGCTGCCGGAACGCGACCCGCAGCGTCGCGTGCCGCTCCAGCAGCCTGCGCGCCGCGTCCTTGGCGGTCTCGACGTCCAGCTCGCCGGTCAGGTCGAAGGAGAGCTGGACGGTGTAGACGTCGGTGGCGTCCTCGTCGTAGAAGCTGTGGAACAGCAGCCCCTCCTGCAACGGGGAGAGGGGCAGGATGTCCTCGATGATCCGCTGCTGCTGACTCACTCCCACGTCCCCCACTCGGCTTCCAGACTCTCTTCGAACTCTTCGATCTCGCTCTGGCTGATGGTGTCCAGCACCACGTCGGACGGCGTCAGCCCGCCCGCGCCCGACCGCGCCGCCGCCCCGGCCAGGCCCCGCAGGGCGGCGAACCAGCCCTCGGCCATCGCGCGGACGCGGGCCTCGCCGATCACCCCGGTCGCCCACGTCCAGCCGGCGACCAGCTCGGGGCCGTGCGCGCCGTCCTGAGTGAGCGCGTTGACCTCCACGACGTGCGCGAGGGGCGCGGCGCCGTCCTCGGCGGGCGCGAGCCCGGCCGCCTCCGGCACCACCGACCAGTCGGTCTCCTCCGCGCCGACCGCGAACCGGCCGAGGTAGTTGAACCCCACGGGCGGCTCGGGCAGGCCGGCGAGGGCCTCGGCCGTGCCGGGGTTGAGGTAGCGCAGCATCCCGTAGCCGATCCCCTGGTCGGGGATCTCCCGGAGGCGCTCCTTGATCCGTTTGAGCGCCGCGTCCGGGTCGGTGCCGCCGGGGTCCAGCCGCACCGGGTACATGCTGGTGAACCATCCCGCGGTGCGGGACAGGTCGGCGCCCGCCACCTGCTCCTGCCGCCCGTGGCCCTCCAGGTCGAGGAGCACCCCGTCCGGCCCGCCGGGCATGGCGAGCGCGAACGCGGTCAGCAGGACGTCGTTGACGCCCGCGTTGTAGGCGGCCGGGACGCGGGTGAGCACGGCCTCGGTGACGTCGGCGGGCAGCGTCAGCGACAGGTGCCCGGCGGTCGCGTGGGTGTCGCGTTCCGGGTCGAGCGGGCGGTCGCCGAGCGGCGGCGCGGGCGGCTCCAGCACGCGCCTCCACAGCGCGGCCTCGGCGGCCCGCGACGGCTCCAGCGCGGCCTCGGCCAGCCGGCGCGCCCACGTGCGGAACGACGTGCCGACCGGCTCCAGCGCCGGGACGTCCCCGTTCGCGGCGGCCCGGCACGCCTCGGCGAGGTCGGGGCCGAGGATCCGCCAGGAGACGCCGTCCACGGCGAGGTGGTGGACGGTCAGCAGCAGCCGCCCCTGCACGTCGGGACCCTGGTCGAACCAGACCGCCTGGACGACCGAGCCGGAGCCCGGGTCGAGCCGGTCGCGGGCGGCGAGCGCGTGCGGCCGCATCGCCTCGGTGCCGGTCGTCGTGGCCTCGACGCGGCGCAGGCAGTCGGCGGCCTTGACCGCGCCCGGCCCCTCGATGACGGGGTCGCCGTCGGCGCCGAGGCGCAGGCGCAGGACGTCGTGGTGGTCGAGCAGCGCCTGCACGGCGGCGAGGAGGTGCTCGTGCCGGAGCCCGGCGGGCGTCCGCAGCACCATCGACTGGTGGAACCCGTCGATGGGCCCGCCGCGCCGGGCGAGCCAGCGCATGATCGGGGTGGCGGGCAGCGGGCCGACGCCCGCGCCGGGCGCCTCGCCCCCGGCGCCGTCCGCCGTGGTGACGGTCCGCGCGAGCGCGGCGACGGTCTTGTGCTCGAACACGTCCCTGGGCGACATCACCAGCCCGGCCCGGCGCGCCCGGCTGACGAGCTGGATCGAGGAGATGCTGTCGCCGCCGAGGTCGAAGAACCCCTGGTCGACGCCGACCCGCTCCAGCCCCAGCACCTCGGCGAACAGCCCGCACAGCAGCTCCTCGCGGGGCGTGCCGGGCTCGGCGGCGGCCGTCCGCTCGGGCGGCGGGGGCGCGGGCAGCGCGCGCCGGTCGAGCTTGCCGTTGGCGGTGCGCGGCAGCGCCTCCAGCGGGACGAACGCGGCGGGCACCATGTAGTCGGGCAGCGTCCGCCCGAGGTGCTCGCGCAGCTCGTCGGCCGGGACGCCCGGGACGACGTAGGCGACGAGGCGCCCCTCGCGGGCGAGCACGGCGCACTGGGCGACGGCGGGGTGCGCGGCGAGCGCGGTCTCGATCTCGCCGGTCTCGATCCGCAGGCCCCGGATCTTGACCTGGTCGTCGGCCCGGCCGCCGTAGTCGAGCGTGCCGTCGGGGCGGTGGCGGACGAGGTCGCCCGTCCGGTACATGCGCGCGCCGGGGCCGCCGAACGGGTCGGCGACGAACCGCTCCGCCGTCAGGCCCGGCCGGTTCAGGTAGCCGCGCGCCAGGCCGGGCCCCGCGACGTACAGCTCGCCGGGGACGCCGGGCGGGACGGGCCGCAGCCCCTCGTCCAGCACGTAGAGGCGGGTGTTGGCGATCGGGCGGCCGATCGGCGGCAGGCCCTCGCCGGTCAGCCGGCCGCTCATCGTCGCGGCGACCGTGACCTCGGTCGGGCCGTAGGCGTTGATCATCGTCCGGCCGGCGGACCAGCGGGCGACCAGCTCGGCCGAGCACGCCTCGCCGCCGACCACCAGCACGCGGAAGTCGGGCAGGTCGGTGGCGGGGACGCTGCCGAGCACGGTCGGCGGGATCAGCGCGTGCGTCACCCCGTGGGTGGCCAGCACGTCGGCGAGGTCGTCGCCGACGACCGGTCCGTCGGGCGCGATCACGAGCGCGGCGCCGTTCGGGAGCGCCATCAGCAGCTCCATCACCGACGCGTCGAAGCTCGGCGAGGCGAGCTGGAGGACGCGGTCGCCCGGCCCCGCGCCGAGCGTGTCCGCCTCGGCGGCGGTGAGGCTCGGGATGCCCGCGTGCGAGAGCACGACGCCCTTCGGACGCCCCGTCGACCCGGAGGTGTAGATGACGTAGGCGGGGTGCGCGGCCCGCAGCGGCGCGAGCCGCTCGGCGTCGGTGACGTCGGTTTCGTCACCGGGGACATCAAGCTCCTCCGGGCGCAGAACCGGGGCGGCGCCGGACGGGACGTCGCGGTCCGCGACGACCAGCGCGGGCGCGGAGTCCTCCAGCATGAACGCGATCCGGTCGGCCGGGTAGGCGGGGTCGACCGGCAGGTACGCGCCGCCCGCCTTGACCGCGGCGAGCGCGGTCACGACCTGCTCGACCGAGCGGGGCAGGACGAGCGCGACGATCCGCTCGGGCCCGACGCCGAGCCCGATCAGCCGCCGCGCGACCCGGTTCGCCCGCGCGTTCAGCTCCGCGTAGGTCAGCGTCCCGGACGCGGAGATGACCGCCAGGTCATCGGGCGCCGACGCGACCCGGGCCTCCAGCAGCTCGGGCAGCGTCGCCGCCGGGACGGGCGTGGCGGTGTCGTTCCAGGTCACGAGCGCCTTCTCGCGCTCGGCCGGGGTCAGCACGTCCAGCGTCCCGACCGGCGCGGACGGGTCCCGCACGGCCGCCGCCAGCAGCGCGACCAGCCGGGCCGCCATCGACCCGGCCGTCGCCGCGTCGTACAGGTCGGTCGCGAACTGCACGGAACCCGCGAGCCCGCCCGGCCCCTCGCTGAAGGAGAACACCAGGTCGAACTTGGCGACGTCGAGGTCGGTGGGCTCCCGCTCGGCGGCGAGGTCGCCGAACCGCTCGGGGGCGCCGCCCGTCCCGTCGTTGTCGAAGGCCAGCACGACCTGGAACAGCGGGTGCCGGGCGGTGGAGCGGGCTGGGTTAAGCAGCTCCACCAGCCGCTCGAACGGGACGTCTTGGTGGGTGTAGACCTCCAGGTTCCGTTCCCGAACGCGCTCGACCAGCTCGGCGAACGTCGGGTCCCCCGAGGTGTCGGTGCGCAGCACGAGCGTGTTGACGAAGAACCCCGCGAGGTCTTCGAGCGCGCGGTCGCCGCGTCCGGCGACGGGCGTGCCGATCGGGACGTCGGTGCCCGCGCCGAGCCGGGTCAGCAGCAGGCCCAGCGCGGCCTGCACGACCATGAACGTGCTGGCCCGGTGCCGCCGCGCGAGGCCCGCGAGGCGGGCGTGGACGTCGGCCGGGACGTCGAAGGCGATCGTGTCGCCGCGCTGCGACGCGGTCGCGGGACGCGGGCGGTCGGTCGGCAGCTCCAGCTCCTCGGGCAGGCCCGCGAGCGCGTCCTCCCAGTAGGCGAGCTGGCGGGAGACGACGCTGCCCGGGTCGTCCTCGGAGCCGAGGGTGTCGCGCTGCCAGAGCGTGTAGTCGGCGTACTGGACCGGCAGCGGCTCCCAGCCCGGGGCCGCGCCGGCGCGGCGCGCGGTGTAGGCGGCGGCGAGGTCGCGGGCGAGGACGGGCAGCGACCAGCCGTCCCCCGCGATGTGGTGGACGAGCAGCAGCAGCACGTGCCGGTCGCCGCCCAGCTCGAACAGCCAGGCGCGCAGCGGGATCTCGGCGCCGATGTCGAACGCGTGCCGCGCGGCGGCGCTCAGCTCGCCGGGCAGCCGCCCCTCGCTGGTGCGGACGCGGACCAGTTCGGGGCGCGCCTCGTCCAGGACCCGCTGGTAGGGGGTGCCGTCCTCGTCGGCGATCACCGTGCGGAGCACCTCGTGCCGCGCGACCAGGTCGTGCAGGGCGGCCTGGAGCGCCGCCGCGTCCAGCCCGCCGGTGAGGCGGAGCGCGGCGGGCAGGTTGTAGGTCGGGCTCGGGCCCTCGAACCGGTCGAGGAACCACAGCCGCCGCTGCGCGAACGACAGCGGGATCCGGTCGGGACGCGGCCCGGCGGTGAGCGTTCCGGTGGCGGGCGCGGCCGGTTCGAGCAGGTCGACCAGGTCCGCGATCCGGGGCGCCTCGAACAGGCGCCGGACGGGCAGGTCGACGCCGAGCGCGGAGCGGATCCGCCCCGCCAGGCGCGTGGCGAGCAGCGAGTGCCCGCCCAGCTCGAAGAAGTCGTCGTCGATGCCGACCTCGGGGACGCCGAGCACGTCGGCGTAGATCGCGCAGAGCGCCTCCTCGCGCGGGGTGCGCGGGGCGCGCCCGGCGGGCCGCGCGGCGCGCTCGGGGACGGGCAGCGCCCGCCGGTCGAGCTTGCCGTTGGCGGTCAGCGGCAGCGCGTCCAGCACGACGAACGCGGCGGGGACCATGTAGCCGGGCAGGTCGGCGGCGAGCCGCTCGCGGACCGCCTCCACCAGGCCCTCCGCCGCTCCGTCCGGGACGAGGTAGGCGTCCATGCGGAGGTCGCCGTGCGCGTCGTCGCGGACGACCACGGCGGCCTCGCCGACCCCGGGGCAGCCGACCAGCGCGGACTCGACCTCGCCCAGCTCGATCCGGAACCCGCGGATCTTCACCTGGTCGTCGGCGCGGCCGAGGTACTCCAGCTCGCCGTCCGCCGTCCAGCGGGCGACGTCGCCGGTGCGGTACATCCGCGTCCCGGCGGGGCCGTAGGGGTCGGCGACGAACCGCTCCGCCGTCAGGCCGAGCCGGTTCAGGTAGCCGCGCGCCAGGCCGCCGCCCGCGACGTACAGCTCCCCGGCGACGCCCGGCGGGACCGGCTGGAGCGCCGCGTCCAGCACGTAGGCGGCGAGGTCGCGGAGCGGGCGGCCGATCAGGCTGCGGGACCGCCCGGCGGACGCGGCGTCCAGCGGCCGGTAGGTGACGTGGACGGTCGTCTCGGTGATCCCGTACATGTTCACCAGGCGGGTGCGCTCGCCGTGCCGCGCGTACCAGCCCGAGAGCCGGGACGGGTCGAGCGCCTCCCCGCCGAACACCACGTACCGCAGCGCGGGCAGGCCGGCGCCCTCGGCCGCGTCGGCGGAGATGAGCTGGTAGAACGCCGACGGCGTCTGGTTCAGCACCGTGACGCGCTCGCGGGCCAGCAGGTCGAGGAACTCCTCGGGCGCGCGGGTCACCGACTGCGGGACGACGACGAGCCTCCCGCCGTGGGCGAGCGCGCCCCACAGCTCCCAGACCGAGAAGTCGAAGGCGTAGGAGTGGAAGAGCGTCCAGGCGTCGTCCGGGCCGAACCCGAAGTCGCCGTCGGTGGCGGCCATCAGCCGCACCACGTTGCGGTGGGTGACCGGCACGCCCTTCGGACGGCCCGTCGACCCGGAGGTGTAGATGACGTAGGCCGGGTGGTCGGGGTCGCGCGCGACGCCGGTGAGGTCGGCGGGGTCGTGGGCGGCGAGCGCGGGATCGTCGACGAGGACGCGCGGCACGTCCGTCTCGGTGCCGCCGCTGGTGATCACCAGTTCGGGCGCCGCGTCGTCGAGCATGAACGCGATGCGCGCGGCCGGGTAGCCGGGGTCGATCGGGATGTAGGCCGCGCCCGACTTCAGCACCGCCAGCAGCGCGACGACCAGGTCGGGCGTGCGGGGCAGCGCGACGGCGACGAAGCGCTCCGGGCCCGCGCCGCGCCCGACCAGGTGCCGGGCGAGGCGGTTGGCGCGCGCGTTCAGCTCCCCGTAGGTGAGGGCGTCGTGGCCCGGCGCCGACACGGCGACGGCGTCCGGGGCCTGGGCGGCCCGGGTCTCGAACAGGCCGACGAGTGTGTCGGCCGTGTCGAGCCGCTCCCACGGCGCGGTCGCGGCCTCCCGCTCGGCCTCGTCGAGGATGTCCAGGCTCCCGATGGGCGCTGCGGGGTCCTCGGCGGCGGCGCCCAGCAGGCGGACGAGCCGTCCGGCCATCGCGGCGACGGTCTCCGCGTCGTACAGCTCGGCGGCGTACTCGACCTCACCGCGCAGCCCGATCGGGGCGCCCGTGACGTCGTGCCGCTCGACCAGCGCGAACAGCAGGTCGAACTTCGCCGCGCCGGACTCGCGGGGCGCGACCGACAGCTCCAGCCCGGGGCAGCCGTCGAGCGCGGCGGGCGCCGTCCCGGGGTCGACGGTCACGGCCACCTGGAACAGCGGGTGCCGGGCCATGAACCGGGCCGGGTTCAGCACCTCGACCAGCCGCTCGAACGGCACGTCCTGGTTGGCGTAGGCGGCGAGGTCGCCCTCGCGGACGCGGGTCACCAGGTCGCGGAAGGCGGGGTCGCCGGACAGGTCCGTCCGCAGCACGAGCGTGTTGACGAAGAACCCGACGAGGCCCTCCAGGGCGCGGTCGTCGCGTCCCGCGATCGGCGTGCCGAGCGGGATGTCGGTGCCCGCGCCGAGCCGCGACAGCAGCGCGGCGAGCGCCGCCCGCACGACCATGAACATGCTGGACTGGGTCTCGCGGGCCAGGCCCGCCAGCCGCGCGTGCACCTCGGCGGGGACCTCGAACGCGACCGTCCCGCCGCGATGGGACGCGACCGCCGGACGCGGCCGGTCGGTCGGCAGGTCCAGTTCCTCGGGCAGCCCGGCGAGCGCCCGCTTCCAGTGGTCGAGCTGGCGCGCCTGGATGCTCTCGGGGTCGTCCTCGGTCCCGAGCGCCTCGTGCTGCCAGAGCGTGTAGTCGGCGTACTGGACGGGCAGCGGCGTCCACCGCGGCGCCGTCCCGGCGGCGCGCGCCGCGTAGGCGGTGGCGACGTCGCGGGCGAGGACGGGCAGCGACCACCCGTCCCCCGCGATGTGGTGGACCAGTAGCAGCAGGACGTGCTTGCGGGGCCCTTCCTCCAGCAGCCACGCGCGCATCGGGATCTCGTTCGCGAGGTCGAACCCGTGCCTCGCGGCGGCCTCGAACGCGGCCGGATCGTCCAGGACGGTCAGCGGCGGCCGGGCCTGCTCCGAGTCGGCGGGGAGGATCACCTGGTAGGCGCCCTCGGCGTCCTCGGCGAAGACCGTCCGGAGTACTTCATGCCGGGCGACGACGTCGGCCAGAGCCGCCTTCAGCGCCGCGCGGTCGAGGTCGCCCTCCAGCCGGACGGCCACGGGCAGGTTGTAGGTCGGGCTCGGCCCTTCCATCTGGTGCAGGAACCACAGGCGGCGCTGCGCGAACGACAGCGGCACCCGCTCCGGACGAGCGACGGCCGCGACGCCCGCGCGAGCGCCGCTCGCCGAGGTCAGCACGCTCGACAGGCCCGCGACCGTCGGCGACCGGAACACCTCGCGGACCGCCAGCTCCACGCCCAGCACCGACCGCACCCGGCTGACCAGCCGCGTCGCCAGCAGCGAGTGGCCGCCCAGCGCGAAGAAGTCGTCGTCGAGGGAGACGTGCGCGACGCCGAGGACGTCGGCGAAGATCCCGCAGAGGATCTCCTCGTGGGGCGTGCGGGGGCGGCGTCCGCGCGCGCCCGCGCCGAGTTCGGGGGCGGGCAGGGCGCGGCGGTCGAGCTTGCCGTTGGGGGTCAGCGGCAGGTCGTCCAGCGCCACGAAGACCGACGGGACCATGTAGTCCGGCAGCGTCGCCGCCAGGTGGTCGCGCAGCCCCTCCGGCGCGGACGGCACCACGTACGCGACGAGGCGGTCCTCGCGGACGAGCACGGCGGCGCGCTCGACCCCGGGGTGGGAGGTCAGCGCCGCCTCGATCTCACCCGGCTCGATCCGGAACCCGCGCAGCTTCACCTGCTGGTCGGCGCGGCCGAGGAACTCCAGCTCGCCGGCGGACGTCCAGCGCGCCAGGTCGCCCGTCCGGTACATCCGCTCCCCGGCACCGCCGAACGGGCAGGCCACGAACCGCTCGGCCGACAGCGCCGCGCGGTTCAGGTAGCCGCGCGCCAGGCCCGCGCCCGCGATGTACAGCTCACCGGCGACGCCCGGCGCCACCGGACGCAGGCCCTCGTCCAGCACGAACACGCGCGTGTTGACGATGGGACGGCCGATCGGCGGGGCACCGGGGCCCCGCAACGGCCCGCTCATCGTCGCGCAGACGGTCGACTCCGTCGGCCCGTACGCGTTGATCATCCGGCGGCCGGGCGCCCAGCGGGCCACGAGGTCGGCCGGGCACGCCTCGCCCGCCACGACCAGCACGGTCTCCGGCGGCAGCGCGTCCTCGGGCAGGACGGCGAGCGCGGACGGCGGCAGCGTCACATGCGTCACCGCGTGCGCGGCGAGCGTGTCGATCAGCGCGGGCCCGGGCAGCAGCCGCTCGGCGGGTTCGAGGACGACGCGGGCGCCCGCGAGCAGCGCCATGCACACCTCGGAGACGGCGGCGTCGAAGCTCGGCGACGCGAACTGGAGCACCCGGTCGCCGGGGCGGACGCCGAACCGCTCGATCTGCCCGGCGGCCAGGCTCGCGATGCCCCGATGGGTGACCACGACGCCCTTGGGGCGTCCCGTGGAGCCCGAGGTGTAGATGACGTAGGCGGGGCCGGCGACGTCGAGCGGCGCGAGGCGGTCGGCGTCGGTGACGTCGTCCGCGCCGTATCCGGTGAGGCCGTCGCCGGTCAGGGCGGGGTCGTCCAGGGACAGGAAGTCGATGCCCGGGTGCGGCTCGCCGGTGCCGAGCATGAGCAGCGGCGCGGCGTCCTCCAGCATGAACGCGACGCGGTCGGCCGGGTACCCGGGATCGACCGGCAGGTACGCGGCGCCCGACTTCAGCACCGCGAGCAGCGCCACGGCCTGCCCCACCGAGCGCGGCGCGCGGACGGCGACGCGCGTCTCGGGCCGGGCGCCGCGCTCGACCAGCAGCCGCGCGAGCCGGTTCGCGCGCGCGTTGAGGTCGGCGTAGGTCAGCTCGGTCGTACCGGACACGACCGCGACGGCGTCCGGGGTCGCGGCGGCCTGCCGCTCGAACAGCGCGGGGAGGTGGCCGGACGGCACGTCGCGCGCGGTGTCGTTCCAGCCGTCCAGCGCCGCCCGCTCGGACGGGGTGAGCAGGTCGAGCCGCCCGACCGGGGTCCCGGGGGCGGCGGCGAAGACCTCCAGCAGCCGGACGAGCCGGTCGGCGACGCCCCGCGCGGCGGCGGCGCCGACGGTCTCGCAACGGTGGTCGAGCCGGAACCGGTACTCCTCGCCCGGGGTCACGAGCATCCCGAGCGGGTAGTGGGTGTCGTCGCGGTGCTCGACGTCCAGCACCCGCGCTCCCCCGGCGGCGGCCATGCCGCTCAGCTCGGCGCTGTCCAGCGGGTAGTTCTCGAACACCATCGACGCGTCGAACAGCGCGCCGAGCCCCGCCTGCCGCTGGATCTCGTGGAGGCTGAGGTGCTGGTGGGCGAGCAGCGCCGCCTGCTCCCGCTGCACCCGCGCCAGCAGTTCGCCCACGGGCTCGCCGGGGCTCGTCCGCACGCGGAGCGGGAGCGTGTTGATGAACAGCCCGACCATCGACTCGACACCGGGCAGCTCCGGCGACCGGCCCGACACCGTGACGCCGACGACGATGTCGCGGCGCCCGGTGAGCGCGCCGACGACCAGCGCGTAGGCGATCTGGACGGCGGTGTTGACGGTCACCCCGGCGGCGCGGGCCGCCTCGGTCAGCGCGGTGACGGCCGGGGCGGGGAGCGTGAACTCCAGGTGGTCCGGCGCGCTCGTGTCCGTCGCGGCGTCCGGCCCGGCGAGCAGCGTCGGCTCCTCCAGGCCGTCGAGCGCCCTGCTCCAGGCGGCCTTGGCCGCGTCCGCGTCACGCGCGGCGAGCCAGGCCAGGTAGTCGCGGTAGGGGCGGACCTTCGGCAGCGCGTCCCCGCCGCCGGTGTAGAGGGCGAGCAGCTCGCGCAGGAAGATCGCGGTGGACCAGCCGTCCCACAGGATGTGGTGGCTGGTGAGGACCAGCCGGTGCCGGTCGCCGCCGAGCCCGGCGAGCGTGAACCGCAGCAGCGGCGGCGTGCGCAGGTCGAAGCGGCGCCAGCGGTCCTCCTCCTCGATCCGGGCCAGCTCGGCGCGGCGCCCGTCCTCGTCAAGACCGGAGAGGTCGACCTCCCGCCAGGGCAGCTCGACCTCGCGCATGATCACCTGGACGGCGCGGCTGAGGCCCTCGTGCCGGAACCCGGCGCGCAGGTTCGCGTGGCGGCGCAGCAGCGCCGACGCGGCCTCCCGCATGGCGGCCGCGTCGAAGCGCCCCTCGAACTCCACCGCGAGCTGGGTGCTGTAGACGTCCGGCGCCTGCTCGTCGTAGACGTTGTGGAACAGCAGCCCCTCCTGGAGGGGGGACAGCGGGAGGATGTCCTCGATATTGCGTGCTCGACGGGTCACCGGTGCACTACTCCAACTCTGCTTCGAGGAGTTCGATCTCGTCCTGGCTGAGCAGGGCCAAGGCCACGTCCGACGGGGTCAGCCCGCCCGCGTCGGGGCGTTCGGCGTCGTCCGCGAGGTCGCGCAGCGCCGCGAACCACGCCTCCGCGAGCGCCCGCGCCCCGCTCTCGGGGAGCAGGTCGCCCGCCCACGTCCAGGTGGCGACCAGCTCGGGGCCGCCGGAGGTGCGGGCCGTGTGGGCGTTCACCTCGATGACGTGCGGCAGCGACAGGCCCGCGTCGGCGCGGCCGCCGGCGCCGGTCGCGGCGACCGTCCACGGCTCGTCCGAGGGCGCGTCGACCTGGCCGAGGTAGTTGAAGCCGATCTGCGGCGCGGCGGACGCCACGAGCACCGCCGCCGTGCGCTCGTTGAGGTGGCGGAGCATCCCGTAGCCGATGCCCTTGTCGGGGATCTCGCGGAGCTGCTCCTTGACCCTCTTCAGCGCGGCGCCCGGGGCGTCCCCGGCGGGGCCGGGGTCCAGGCGGACGGGGTACACGCTGGTGAACCAGCCGACCGTCCGCGACAGGTCGAGGTTCCCGGCGGCCACGTGCGCCTCGCGCCCGTGGCCCTCGATGTCGACCAGCACGCCGTCCGGGCCGCCCGGCCCGCGCCAGGCGCGGACGGCGCGCGCGAGCGCCGCCAGCAGCACGTCGTTGATCTCGGCGTGGTAGGCGCCCGTGACCGTGTCGAGCAGGGGCCGGGTCACCTCGGGCGCCAGGCGCAGCGTCAGCTCCCGCGCGGTGCCGAAGGTGTCGCGCGCCGGGTCGAGCGGGCGGTCGCCGAGCAGGGGGTCGGGGCCGGCGAGGACGCGCGTCCACAGCGGCAGCTCGGCCTCGCGCTCCGGCGTGTTCGCGGCCTCGTCCAGGCGCTCGGCCCAGCGACGGAACGAGGTGCTCGCGGGCGGTTCGGCGGCGGGGTCGGCGCACGCGGCGGCCAGGTCCTCGACGATCGTCCGCCAGGAGACGCCGTCGACCACCAGGTGGTGCAGCATCAGGATCAGGTATCCGGGTTCGGCGGGGCCCCGGCCGAGGTGGACGGCCCGCACCATCTCGCCCTCGGCGGGCGCCAGCTCGCAGCGCGCCCGCTCGGCCAGCTCGTCGATCCGGGTGCCGAGCGCCGCGGCGTCCAGGCCGGACGCGTCGACCTCCCGCACCGACGCCTCGACCGTCCCGCGCGGCGGCACCTCCAGCTTCCAGTCGCCGGTCAGCCGGGTCCGCAGCACGTCGTGGCGGTCGATGACCGCCCGCAGCGCCGCGCGCAGGCGTCCGGCGCGCAGGTCCGCCGGGACGCGCACCACGATCGACTGCGCGTAGCCGTCGATCGGGCCCCGGTGCGCGGCCAGCCACCGGACGATCGGCGTCGGCGTCAGGGGGCCGACACCGGTGTCGGGGGTGTCGTCCTCCCGCTCCGTGCCGGCCTCCCCGGCGACCCGGGCCAGTTCGGCGGGGGTCTGGTGCTCGAAGACGTCCCGCACCGCGACCGCCATGCCCGCCGCGCGGGCCCGGCTGACCAGGTGGATCGCGAGGATGCTGTCACCGCCCAGCTCGAAGAAGCCGTCGTCCGGGCCGGCCTCGGCGCGGCCGAGCAGCTCGGCGAAGATCTGGCAGAGGACCTGTTCGCGGTCGCCGCTCGGGGCGCGCCCGGCGGACGGCGCGTCCGGCGCGGGCGCGGGCAGGGCCCGGCGGTCGAGCTTGCCGTTCGGGGTCAGCGGCAGCGCGTCCATCCGGACGAACGCGGCCGGCACCATGTAGGCGGGGAGCACGTCGTTCAGGGCGTCCCGGAGCGTCGCGCCGTCGGCCTCGGTGACGGCGTAGGCGACCAGGCGCCTGCCTCCCGGGCCGTCCTCCCGCGCGACCACGGCGCACTGCGCGACCTGCGGCAGCGCGGCCAGCGCCGCCTCGATCTCGCCCGGCTCGATCCGGAACCCCCGCACCTTGACCTGGTGGTCGGCGCGTCCGAGGTACTCCAGCTCGCCGCCGGGGGTGCGCCGCGCCAGGTCGCCGGTGCGGTACATCCGCGTCCCGGGCGGGCCGAACGGGTCCGCGACGAACCGCTCCGCCGTCAGGCCCGGACGGTTCAGGTAGCCGCGCGCCAGGCCGGGGCCCGCGACGTACAGTTCGCCGACCGCGCCGTCCGGAGCCGGGCGCAGCCCGGATTGCAGGACGTACACGCGCAGGTCGGGGATGCCGTCGCCGATCACGCTCCCGGCCCGCTCGTCGGCGCTCCGCAGCTCCCGGTAGGTCACGTGGACGGTCGTCTCGGTGATCCCGTACATGTTGACCAGCAGCGGCGCGGTGTCGTCGTGGCGCCGGTACCAGTCGGCCAGGCGGCCGGGGTCCAGGGCCTCGCCGCCGAACACGACCGTCCGCAGCGCGAGCCCGCCCGCCCCCGCGGGCGCCTCCGCGTCCACCGCCATGAGCTGGTAGAACGCCGACGGCGTCTGGTTCAGGACCGTTACGCCCTCGCGGACGAGCAGCGCGTGGAACTCCTCGGGCGACCGGCTCACCCCGTAGGGGACGACGACGAGCCGTCCGCCGTGCAGCAGCGGCCCCCACAGCTCCCAGACCGAGAAGTCGAACGAGTAGGAGTGGAACAGCGTCCACACGTCGTCGGGCGCGAACCCGAAGTCGTCGCGGGTGGCCTCGAACAGCCGCACCACGTTCCGGTTGGTCACGGCGACGCCCTTCGGCGCGCCCGTCGACCCCGACGTGTAGATCACGTAGGCGGGGTGGTCGGGGTGCGCGCCCGGCGCCTCGACGGGGACGGCGGCGGCCAGCTCGCGGCGCGTGTCCGGGTCGTCCAGCAGCAGCCGCGGCCCGGGGGCCTCGACACCGGCGGACGTGGTCGTGACCAGCAGCTCCGGCCGTGAGTCGGTGACCATGTGGGCGATGCGCTCGGCCGGGTAGCGCGGGTCGATCGGGACATAGGCGCTCCCGGCCTTCAGCACCGCCAGCACCGCCACGACCAGGTCGGACGTGCGCGGCAGCGCCAGCGCCACCCGCCGCTCGGGCCCGGCGCCGCGCTCGGCGAGCAGCCGCGCGAGCCGCCCGGCCGCCTCGTCCAGTTCGGCGTAGGTGAGCGTGTCGCCCTCGCAGGTCACCGCGACCGCGTCGGGGGTGCGGGCGGCCTGCGCCTTGAACAGCTCGGCCAGCGTGACCGGCGGCGCCGGCCTCGCGGTCGTGGCCGGCGGCTCGGCGCGCTCGGCCGCCGTGCGGACGTCCAGGCGTCCGACGGGCAGCGCCGGGTCGTCGGCGATCGCCTCCAGGATGAGCAGCAGGCGGTCGGTGATCGTCTTCGCTTCCGCGGCGTCGTAGACCTCGGGGCGGTAGCGCAGGCGCAGGCGCAGCACGGAGCCCGGCACGGCGATCAGGCCGAGCGGGAAGTGCGTCGCGTCGTGGCCGTGGGCGGCGGTGACGCGGAGCCGCGCGCCGGCCGCGAGCGAGGCCAGCGCCGCCTCGTCGAGCGGGTAGTTCTCGAACATCATCGCGGTGTCGAACAGGGCGCTCATGCCCGTCCGCCGCTGGATCTCGGCGAGGCCCGCGTGCTGGTGGTCGAGGAGCCGCAGCCGGTCCCGCCGGACCGTGTCGAGCAGCCCCGCGAGCGTCTGCGCCGGGTCCGTGCGGACGCGGAACGGCAGCGTGTTGACGAAGACGCCGACCATGTCCTGCGACCCGTCCAGCTCCGCCGGACGGGTGGACGTGGTGACGCCGAACACGATGTCGTCCCGTCCGGTGAGGCGGCTCAGCAGCAGCCCCCACGCCGCCTCGACCACGGTGTTCAGCGTCAGGCCGAGGCTCCGCGCCCGGTCGGCCAGCCGTTTCGTCGCCTCCTCGGACAGCCCGGCCTCGGCCAGCCTCTCGGGCCGCGTCCAGCGCGCGGCGCCGGGGGCGACGAGCGTGGGCTCCTCAAGATCGGCGAGGACGTCCTGCCAGGCGTCGTGCGCGGCGTCCCGGTCCTGCGCGGCCGTCCAGGCGAGGAAGTCGCGGTACCGCCGCCGGACGGGCGGCGGCGTGCTCCCCGCGTAGAGGGCGAGCAGCTCGCGCAGCAGCACCGGCCGCGACCAGCCGTCCGCGACGATGTGGTGGTTGGTCAGCACCAGCCGGTACCGGTCCCCACCTCGTTCCACGAGCGTGAAACGGATCAGCGGCGGACGTGTCAGGTCGAACGGGCGCTCACGGTCGGCGGCCATCACCTCGCGCAGGGCCGCTTCCTCGTCCGGCCCGTCGAGGACGATCTCCCGCCATTCCGTCGGGACCTCGCGGAAGATGAGCTGCACCGGCGCGGACAGGCCCTCGTAGGCGAATCCGGCGCGCAGGCTGGTGTGCCGTTCCAGCAGCTCTCCGGCGGCGGCCCTCAAGGCCGGGACGTCGAGCCTTCCTTCCAGGTCCACGACGAACTGCATCGTGTAGTCGTCGTTCGCGTCGCCGTAGAGAGCGTGGAAGAGCAGCCCTTCTTGCAGCGGCGAAAGCGGGAGGACGTCCTCCAGGCCCGGCTCGTTCGCGCGCAGCGATTCGATTTCCTCTGCGGGGAGCGGGTCCTGGAGTTCGACTTCCTCGCGGGTGGACGTCGAAGCGCGTGCCCGTTCCGCGAGGGCGGCCACGGTCCTGCCCTCGAAGACGTCGCGGGCGCCGAGGCCGATCCCGGCGTGCCGGGCGCGGGCGACCAGGCGCAGGGCCAGGACGCTGTCCCCGCCGAACTCGAAGAAGTCGTCGTCGATGCTGATCCGGGGGACGTCGAGGATGTCCGCGGCCAGGTCGCAGAGGATCTCCTCGCGCGGGGTGCGCGGCGTCCGTCCCTGGCCGCCCGCGTTGAGCTCCGGCTCGGGCAGGGCCTTGCGATCGATCTTGCCGTTGGGGGTGAGCGGCAGTTCGTCCAACTCGACGAACGCCGACGGCACCATGTAGTCGGGGAGCGCCGAGGCGACATGCTCCCGCAGCCCGGTGACCTCGCCGTTCGTGTTGGGGACGACGTAGGCGACGAGGCGCGCGTCGCGCGCGACCACGACGACGCGGGAGACCTGCGGGTGGGGGGCGAGGACGGTTTCGATCTCACCGAGTTCGATCCGGAACCCGCGGATCTTCACCTGGTGGTCGAGGCGACCCAGGTATTCCAGTTCGCCGTCGCTGGTCCAGCGGGCGAGGTCGCCGGTGCGGTACATCCGCTTGCCGGACGAACCGAACGGGCAGGCCACGAACCGCTCAGCGCTCAGCGCCGGACGATTCAGATAGCCGTGCGCCAGACCATCACCCGCGATGTACAGCTCACCCGCGACACCGGGCGCGACCGGCGACAGGCCCGCGTCCAGGACATATACCTGGGTGTTGCCGATCGGACGACCGATCGAGAAGTCCGAGGACTCGACCTCGTCGGCCGTCGACCAGATCGTCGTCTCCGTCGGGCCGTACAGGTTGGTCACCGAACGCCCGGCCTTCGCCAGCTCACTGGCCAAGTCCTGCGGGAGCGCCTCGCCGCCGACCATGACGCGCACGCCGGAGAAGGCCGCAGCGTCATGCTCGACCAGCGCACGCCACAACCCCGGCGTCGCCTGCAACGCCGTCACACCGTGGCGGGCGATCAGCTCCACCAGCTCGCCGGGGTCGGCGGCCTGATCGCCGGTCGCCAACACCACACCCGCACCCGTGACCAGCGGCAGGAACAACTCCAGGCCCGCGATGTCGAACCCGACCGTTGTCACGGCGAGGAGTCGGTCCTTGGCGTCCAGACCGAACCGGTCCTGCATCGAGGCAAGGAAGTTCGTCAACGCCCCATGGGGGATCACCACACCCTTAGGGCGACCCGTCGAACCCGACGTGAAAATCACGTAGGCGGGCTGCGATGCGTGAATCTCCGGCAGCGCGACTTCTTCAGGCTCTGGAGTTGCACCCACCAGCAAATGCGCAACACCGGGGACCGCGTCGCGGGTCGAGTCGTCCACCAGGGCCAGAACCGGAGAGGCGTCCTCGATCATGAACGCGATCCGGTCCGCCGGATACGAGGTGTCGATCGGAACGAACGCCGCACCCGACCGCATCACCGCCAACAACCCGACGACCAACTCGACCGAACGCGGCAACGCCACCGCCACCAGGTCGCCAGCACCGACCCCCCGACCCACCAGGACACGAGCCAGGGCGTCCACGCGCGCGTTCAGTTCGGCATACGACAGCTCCACGCCATCGCACACCAACGCCACACCATCGCCGCCTCCCGCCAACAAGGACGGCACCGAACCGGGCGCAACATCCAAAGCCGTCGCGTTCCAGGTAGACAGGACTTGCTCGCGCTCAGCCGCGTCCAGGACGTTGACGCGCCCCACCGGCATGTCCGGCTCCTGCGCCATCGCCTCCAGCACCCGGACGAGGCGCTCCGCGATCGTGCTCACGGCGTCGAGGTCGAACAGGTCCGGCTGGTAGTCCATCCGGAAGGACAGGGAGGTCTCGCCGGGCACGGCCACCAGCGCCAGCGGATAGTGGATCGCGTCGCCCACCCGCCCGTCGACCAGGTCGAAGCCGCACGCCTCGGCGGCGCCGCCCAGCTCGGCGGCGTCCAGGGGGAAGTTCTCGAAGACCGTGGAGGTGTCGAACAGCTCGCCGTGCCCGGCCAGCCGCTGCACCTCGGGGAGCCCGAGGTGCTGGTGGTCGAGCAGCCGGACCTGCTCGCGCTGGACGCGGGCGAGGAGGTCGCCCAGCGACTCGCCCGCGTCCAGCCGGACGCGCAGCGGCAGCGTGTTGATGAACAGCCCGACCATGTTCTCGACGCCGTCGAGTTCGGGGGAGCGTCCGGACGTCGTCGTGCCGAAGACGACGTCGGTCCGCCCGGTCAGCTTGCCGAGCAGCAGGGCCCAGGCCGCCTGGACCATGGTGTTCGAGGTGAGCCCGCGTGCGCGGCCGTACCGGGCGAGCGCGGCCGTGACCGGCTCGGGCAGCGTGAACTCGTGGTGTACGGGCGCGATCGGCGCCCGCGCCTGGTCGACGGGGACGACGCGGGTCGGCTCGTCCAATCCGGAAAGGGCCTCGGTCCAGGCGCGCCGGGCGGCGTCGTGGTCCTGACCCGCGAGCCAGGCGAGGTGGTCGCGGTAGGGGCGGACCTCGGGCAGCGGCGCGGAGCCGGAGTACAGCGCGAGCAGCTCGCGGATCAGGATCGGGACCGACCAGCCGTCCACCAGCGTGTGGTTCATGGTGAGGACGAGCCGGTGCCGGTCACCGCCGAGCCGGACCAGGGTGAAGCGGATGAGCGGGGGGCGGGTGAGGTCGAAGCCCCGCGCCCGGTCGGCCGCCAGGACGTCCTCGGCCGGGTCGTCCACGGTGGTGAAGTCGAGGGGGACGTCGGGGGCGACGACCTGGACGGGGTTGGTCAGGCCCTCGTAGCGGAAGCTCGTCCGCAGGCCGGGGTGGCGGGCCAGCAGCGCTGCGGCTGCGGCGCGGAGCTCCGCCTCATCGACACGTCCGTCGAGGTCGAGGACGACCTGGATCGTGTAGACCTCGCCCGCCGTCCGGTCGTAGAGGCCGTGGAAGAGCAGCCCTTCCTGGAGCGGCGACAGCGGCAGCACGTCCAGCAGCTCCGGCTCGCGGTCGCGCAACGCCTGAAGCTCCCCGGCCGGGAGCGGATCGGGCAGTTCCGCGATCGGGCCCGGGGACGACGAGGCACGCGCGCGTCCCGCCAGGGCGGCCACGGTCCTGCCTTCGAACACGTCACGGGCGCTGAACTCGACTCCGGCGTGCCGGGCGCGGGCGACCAAGCGCAGGGCTTGGACGCTGTCCCCGCCGATTTCGAAGAAGCCGTCGTCGATGCCGACGTGGGGGACGCCGACGATGTCCGCGACCAGCCGGCAGAGGATCTCCTCGCGCGGGGAGCGGGGCTCGCGCCCCGCGTTGACCGTTCCGAGTTCGGGCTCGGGCAGCGCCTTGCGGTCGATCTTGCCGTTGGGGGTCAGGGGCAGCTCGTCCAGCATGACGAACGCCGACGGCACCATGTAGGCGGGAAGCGCCGACGCGACATGCTCGCGCAGCTCACCCGCCTCGACCTCGCCGCCGGGCACGACATAGGCGACGAGGCGCGCGTCCCGCGCGACCACGACGACGCGCGAGACCTGCGGGTGCGACGCCAGGACGGTTTCGATCTCGCCGAGCTCGATCCGGAACCCGCGGATCTTGACCTGGTGGTCGAGGCGACCGAGGTACTCCAGCTCACCGTCAGCGCTCCACCGCGCCAGGTCACCGGTGCGATACATGCGCGTCCCGGCGGCCCCGAACGGGCGCGCCACGAACCGCTCAGCGCTCAGCGCCGGACGGTTGAGGTAGCCGTGCGCCAGACCATCACCCGCGATGTACAGCTCGCCCGCGACACCGGGGGCGACCGGCGACAGGCCCGCGTCGAGCACATAGACCTGCGTGTTGCCGATCGGACGACCGATGGAGAAGTCCGAGGACTCGACCTCGTCGGCCG
>NZ_JAHFZY010000015.1:1689-57756 GCF_018603865.1 Actinomadura sp. NEAU-AAG7 | reverse complement strand
GTGATCCCCAGCGCCGCCAGATCGGTGTGGGACAGGTGCGCCTTGTTCAGCGTGGTCTGGATCACCGCCCGGGTCCGCTCCCAGATCTCGGTCGGGTTGTGCTCCACCCACCCCGCCCGCGGCAGGATCTGCTCATGCTCCAACTGATGCCGCGCGACCTCGCCGCCGCCATGGTCGAACACCATGAACCGGGTACTGGTCGTGCCCTGGTCCAACGCACCGACGAACTCAGCCATGGGTGGGGTCTCCTGCCGTCTCGTATTCGGGCTCGGGTTGGGACGAGGGGGGTGCCTCGGCGGGCAGGAACCGTCCGATCAGGACCTTGTAGAGGCCGGCGCCGAGCACGCCGCCGATCAGCGGGCCGACGATCGGCACCCAGAAGTAGAGGTCGCCGTGCTGGTCGCGCCACGCGCTCCCGTATCCGGTGAGGTAGGAGGCGAGCCGGGGCCCGAAGTCGCGCGCCGGGTTGATCGCGTAACCGGCGTCCGTGCCGAAGGCCATGCCGATCGCGACGACCAGCAGGCCGATGATGAACGGCGCCAGGTTCGCCAGCGGCGGCGCGTTGCGCACGTCGGTGACGGCCTTGATCACGAACAGCAGGATCGCGGTGCCGATCACCTGGTCGCGGAACGCGCCCCAGGTGCCCACCGGAAGCGACCCGTTGCCGGGCAGCGTCGAGAAGACGCCCTGCGTCTTGATGGTGTGGCCGGGGTCGGCCTTGGCGAGCACCTCGCTGTAGTTCCACCGGACGATCAGCGCCGCGACGAACGCCCCGAGCGTCTGCGCGGCGGCGTAGGGCGCCACCTTCCGCCAGGGGAACTCCCGGAACACCGCGAGCGAGAGCGTCACCGCCGGGTTGAGGTGCGCGCCGCTGATCCGCGCCGCGACGTAGACGCCCAGCGTGACGCCGAGGCCCCAGGCCCAGGCGATGCTGTCGTGGTCGCCGATCTCGGCGGCCGCCACCTGGGCGACGACGCCGATGCCGAACAGGATGAGGATCAGGGTGCCGGCGAACTCGGCGGCGAGCTCACCGGCCGGCACCCCGGTCTTGGTTCGTTCCGCCATGTCTGCTCTCCTCGGCGCGCGGGGGCGGTCGCGGTGGCCTGGACGCTAGATGGCGGCGGAACGGCTTACAACAGGTCAGTGCCGACATTGTCGAACACTTTCGCCGCCGTCCGGCGGCGGTTAACCTCGGCCCCGTGCACAAGATCACAGAGTCCGGGCAGTTCACGGGGCGGGAGGCGGTGATGACGGCGGGTGCCGACATTGTCGGCACCGCGTCCGCAGAACTAGCATCCGCCCCATGCCCGGACCTGTGCAGTCGATCGAGCGGGCCGCCGCGATCCTGCGGCTGCTCGCCGCGAGCCAGGGCCGGCTCGGGGCCGGCGAGATCGCCGGGTCCCTGGGCCTGGCCCGAGGCACCGCGCACGGCATCCTGCGGACGCTGGAGCGCGTCGGGTTCGTCGAGCGAGACGACGGCTCCGGCAAGTACCAGCTCGGCGCGGCGCTGCTGCACCTCGGCACCAGCTACCTGGACGTCAACGAGCTGCGCTCGCGGGCGATCAACTGGGCGGACGCGCTCGCCTCGCGCAGCGGCGAGGCCGTCCGGATCGGGACGCTGCTGGAGGGGCGGGTCCTGGTCGTCCACCACGTCTTCCGGCCCGACGACACGCTCCAGGCGATGGACGTCGGGACGCTGCTGCCGCTGCACGCCACCGCGCTCGGCAAGGCGCTGCTCGCGCACGACGCCAACGCGGCGGCCTCGATCCGCGACACCGTCCTGGAGCCGTACTGCCGGCGGACGATCACCGAGCCGCGCGCGCTCGCCCGCGCCGCCACCCGCGTCCGGGAGAGCGGGTGGGCGGCGGAGGTGGAGGAGCTGTCGATCGGCGAGGCGGGCATCGCCGCGCCGATCCGCGGCCACGGGGGGCTCGTCGTCGGCGCCATCGGGATCTCCGGCGCGGTCGAGCGGGTCTGCGACGCGAGCCGGGTGCCCGAGCCGCGGCTCGTGGCGTTCGTCCGGGACGCGGCGCGCGCCGTCTCCCGCGACCTCGGCGGTTCACGCTGGTAGGGCATGACCCAGGGGAGGGGCGGCCGGTGACCGAACGCTACGTGATGTCGATCGACCAGGGCACGACGTCCACGCGGTGCATCCTGTTCGACCACGGCGGCCGGCTGGTGTCGGTGGCGCAGCGCGAGCACCGCCAGCACTTCCCGAAACCCGGCTGGGTCGAGCACGACCCGCTGGAGATCTGGCGGAACCTGGAGCGGATCGCCCCGGAGGCGCTGGCGCAGGCGGGCGCGACGGCGGACCAGGTCGTCGCCGTCGGCATCGCCAACCAGCGGGAGACGACCGTCCTGTGGGACCGGCTCACCGGCGTCCCGGTCGGCCGCGCGATCGTCTGGCAGGACACCCGCACCGCCGCGCTCGTCGACGAGTTGGCCCGCGCGCCGGGCGCCGCGGCGGTCCCCGGGCGCAGCGGCCTGCCGCTCGCCACCTACTTCTCGGCGCCGCGCGTGCGCTGGCGGCTCGACCACACGCCCGGCCTGCGCGAGCGCGCCGAGCGCGGCGAGGTGCTGTTCGGCACCATGGAGAGCTGGCTGATCTGGAACCTCAGCGGCGGCGTCGACGGCGGCGTCCACGTCACCGACGTGACCAACGCGAGCCGCACCCTGCTCATGGACCTGCGCACACTGGCCTGGGACGACGACCTGCTGGCGTTCTTCGGCGTGCCGAGGGCGATGCTGCCGGAGATCCGCTCGTCCAGCGAGACCTACGGGACGGCGCGCAAAGTGTTCCCCGGCGTGCGGATCGGCGCGGCGCTCGGCGACCAGCAGGCCGCGCTGTTCGGGCAGACCTGCTTCGCGCCCGGCGAGACCAAGTGCACCTACGGCACCGGCGCGTTCCTGCTGATGAACACCGGGACGGCGCCGGTGCGCTCGGCCAACGGGCTGCTCACCACCGTCGGCTACAAGATCGGCGACGAGCCCGCCGTGTACGCGCTGGAGGGCTCGATCGCGATCACCGGCGCGCTCGTCCAGTGGTTCCGCGACGGGCTCGGGCTGATCACCACCGCGCCGGAGATCGAGACGCTGGCCCGCGCGGTCGACGACAACGGCGGCTGCTACATCGTCCCGGCGTTCTCCGGGCTGTTCGCGCCGCACTGGCGCGGCGAGGCTCGCGGCGTCATCGTCGGGCTGACCTCCTACATCACCAAGCACCACCTGGCGCGGGCGGTGCTGGAGGCGACCGGCTGGCAGACCCGCGAGGTCGTGGACGCGATGAACCGCGACTCCGGGCTCGGCCTGCGGGAGTTGAAGGCCGACGGCGGCATGACCTCCGACAACCTGCTCATGCAGATCGTCGCGGACGTGCTGAACGTGCCGGTCGCGCGGCCGATGGTCGTGGAGACCGTCTCGCTCGGCGCCGCCTACGCCGCCGGGCTCGCGGTCGGCTACTGGGCGGGCCTGGAAGGGCTGCGGCGCAACTGGCACCGCGCGGCGCGGTGGGTCCCGGCGATGGACCCGGGGCGCCGCGCCGCCGAGTACGACAACTGGCGGCGCGCCGTGGAGCGCACGTTCGGCTGGATCCGCGCCGAGGACGGCGACCCCGCCGACCGCTAGCCGACCCCGAGGAGGGAACCCGCTTGATCACCGCGACCGACCACGGCCCGACCCGGGTGCTCACGATCGACCGCCCCGAGGTCCGCAACGCGATCGACGTCCCGACCCGCGAACTCCTCAGGGACGAGACGCGCCGCGCCATGGACGACCCGGCCGTGCGCGCGGTCGTGCTGACCGGCGCGGGCGGCACGTTCTCGGCGGGCGGCGACGTCCGCTCGATGGAGGGCGCCCGCCCGGAGGCCGTCCGCGCGCGGCTGGCGCCGCTGCACGAGGCGGTCCGGCTCATCGCCACCGGCGGGACGCCCGTGGTCGCGGCGGTCGAGGGCGTCGCCGCCGGTCTCGGCGTCTCGCTCGCCGCCGTCTGCGACCACGTGGTCGCCGCCGAGGACGCCCGGTTCGTCGCCTCGTTCGGCCGGGTCGGCCTCGTCGCCGACGGCGGGCTCCTCTGGACGCTCCCGAGACGCGTCGGCAGCGGCCGCGCCGCCGACATGCTGCTGTTCGGCAGGGCGGTGCCCGCCTCCCGCGCCCACGAGATCGGCCTCGCCGACTCCCTCGCCCCGTCCGGCGGCGCGCTGGAGGCGGCCCTGGAGCGCGCCGCCGAGGCCGCCGCCCTCGCCCCGCTGGCGGTCGCCGCCGCCAAACGCATGCTCACCCTCGCCGACCGGAGCCTGGACGCCCTGCTGGAGGCCGAGTGCGAGGAGCAGGCGGCCCTGTTCGGCACCGCCGACTTCGCCGAGGGGCGTGCGGCGTTCACCGAACGCCGCACCCCCCGCTTCGAGGGCCGCTGACACCCGCCGGCGCCAAGGCGACAGCCACCACGCGAGTGCGTGACCTGACCGGTGGGGCGACGCCGGAGGCGAGCCCCACCGGGAAGATCGCGAAGCGATGCCGCACTCGCCGAAGGCACGGTCACGCCCCGAGCCGCCAGGCGAGGGGTGTGGCCGGTCTTAATCGACAAGGCTCGCGATCGCGATGTGGGGGCGGCCGGTGATGGGGTGGGCGCCGATGTGGGCGCGCACGCCGAACACCTCGGCGACGAACTCCGGCGTCAGCACCTCCAGCGGCGGCCCGGACGCCCGCACCCTCCCGTGTTCCAGCACGACAATGCGGTCGCAGTAGGCCGCCGCGTGGTCGAGGTCGTGCAGCGCGGTGAGCAGCGTCAGCCCGAGCGACCTGACGAGGTCGAGCAGGCCGAGTTGGGCCCGGACGTCCAGGTGGTTGGTCGGCTCGTCCAGCACCAGCAGCGGCGCCTCCTGCGCGAGCGCCCGCGCGACGAGGGCGCGCTGCCGCTCGCCGCCCGACAGCGTCGAGAACAGCCGGTCGGACGCGTGCGCGAGCCCGACCCGCTCCAGCGACTCGGCGACGACCGCCCGGTCGGCCGCGTCCTCGCGGTCGAGCAGGCCCTTGTGCGGGGCGCGCCCCATCGCGACGACCTCGGCGACGGAGAACTCCCCGGCCAGGTCGCCGTGCTGGGTGACGACGGCGCGGCGGCGCGCCGCGTGCCGGGCGCGCATCCGCCACAGGTCGTCGCCGTCCAGCGACACGGCCCCGGCGGCGGGGCGCAGCGAGCGGTAGACGGTGCGCAGCAGCGTCGACTTCCCGCTCCCGTTCGGGCCGATCAGCCCGACGAACATGCCGGGCTCGGCGACGAGGTCGACCTCGGACACGATCGGCGTGCCCTCGATCTCGGCGGTGACGCCCGCGATGACCAGCCGCATCAGTGCTCGCCTCCGGACCGGCGCCGCAGCAGCCACAGGAAGAACGGGACGCCGAGACCGGTCGTGAAGATCCCGATGGGCAGCTCGTTCGGCCGGTCGACGGTGCGGGCGGCGATGTCCACCGCGACGAGGAACACCGCGCCGCCCAGCGTCGCCACCGGCAGCACCCGCCGGTGGTCGCCGCCGACGAGGAACCGCGCGGTGTGCGGCACCATCAGCCCGACGAACCCGATGCCGCCGACCACGCTGACCGACGTCGCGGTCAGCAGCGACGCGACGACCAGCAGCGCGATCCGCAGCGTCCGCACGGACGCGCCGAGCCCCGCCGCCGCGTCGTCCCCCGCCGCCAGCGCGTTGAGGCCGCGCCCCTGCGCCAGCAGGAACAGCGTGCACACGGCGATGACGGCGGCGGGCAGGCCGAGGTCGGACCAGGTCACGCCCGCGACGCTGCCCATCAGCCAGAACATCAGCCCGTGCAGCTCGGTCGGGTCCACCTGGAGCTGGATGTAGCTGGTCGCGGCCGAGCACAGGTAGCCGACCGCGACGCCCGCGAGGACGAGCCGCGAGTCCAGCAGCCGCCCGCCGCGCTGGGCGAGCAGGTACACGACCAGGACGCTGAGGACCGCCGTCGCGAACGCCGCGCCGGTCACCCCGAGCCCGCCGACCAGCGTCACGCCCGACGAGACGACCAGCACCGCGCCCAGCGAGGCCCCGGAGGAGATCCCGAGCACGTAGGGGTCGGCGAGCGGGTTGCGGACCAGCGCCTGGAGCGCCACGCCCGCCGCGCTCAGCCCCGCGCCGACCAGCGCCGCGACCAGCACGCGCGGCGTGCGGATCTCCCACACGACCTGCTCGCGCAGCGGGTCGCCCGACGCGGACCCGGTGAGGTGCGCGCCGACCACCCGCCACACCGAGCCGACCGGCAGGTTCACCGACCCGATCGAGATAGCGGCGATGGCGGCGAGCGCGAGCGCGACCACCAGGCCCGCGATGAGCACGCCGGTCATGCGGCCGGAGACCATGTGCGGCCCCCGGCGGGCGAGGTCAGCCATCGGGGTGCACCACCTTGGCGAGCCGCTCCACGGCCCAGGCGTTGAGCGGGCCGAGGAACGCGCCGTCCGCGAGCGTCGTGTACGTCCCGGTCTTGGACGCCCGCCACTGCGGGTACTCGGCGAACAGCCGCTTCGCCTCCTCCGCCGGCTTCTCCGAGGGGGTGAACACGCCGACGGCGACGACGTCCACGTCGGCCACGGCGAGCTGCTCCTTGGTGAGCGTGCTGGTCACGTCCCGGGAGCGGCCGGCGAACGCGTTGACGCCGCCCGCCGCGGAGATCACCTCGTCGGTGATCCGCCCGGTCATCACGGCGGGCAGCCCGGAGGCGTTCATCATCGACATGCCGGGATAGACGATCAGCACCTTGCGCGGCGGCCTGCCGGCGACCCGCGTCCGCACGGCCTGGACCCTGCGCCGCAGGTCGGCGGTCACCTCGGCGGCCCTGCGCTGGACGTCGAACACCAGGCCGAGCAGCCGCAGGAACTCGTGCGAGGAGTCGATCGAGATCCCCTCGTAGGCGCGCTTCTCCGCCCGCGACGCGCCCGTCTTGCCGTAGGCGCAGTTCACGGGGTTGACGAGCGTGGTGATCCCGGCGGCGGCGAGCTGCTCGCGGGTGGCGAGACCGCGTTTGGCGTCGAACCCGCCCGACCAGGTCGATATCACCAGGTCGGGCTTGGCGGCGAGGACCTGCTCGGCGGGCACCTCGAAGTTCTTGTTCATCGTGAGGCCGCCGTTGGGCATGGCCTTGATCGCCGCGACCATCGACGGGTCGTCCGACACCCCGTAGGACTGGGCGTTGGCGAGGACGTGCCGTTGCAGGCCGAGCATGACGAAGCTCTCCGACTCGGCGACCGACGTCCCGTTCAGGATCAGGACGCGGCCCGGCGGGCGGGTGAAGGACACCTTCTGCCCGCAGTTGTCGAAGGAGAGCGGGTAGGACGTGGCGCCGGGGGCGCCGTCGAGCTTGACGGCGGTCGCCTCGCCGCCGGAGTCTCCGGCGCACGCGGCGGCGCCGAGCAGTGCGCAGGCGGTGAGCGCGGACAGCGCTGCCTTGCGATTGAACATGGGGGGTCCCTTATTCCGGTGGGGTGATGGCATGCGTGGCACGCCGCACCGCCCCGCCGGGTCGGGCGGGGTCAGGCGGCGCGCGGCGGGGCCACCGGAGGGCCGCGGCGCCGGACGGCGCGGGCCAGCAGGACGCCGAGCCGCGGCGCCGGGTCGCCCGCGACCACGACCACGACCGGACGCGGCGGACGGATCGTCCGCGCGGGCGCGATCGGGAGCGGCCGCGCGACCGCCGCGAAGACCGCCCCGTACAGCCAGTCCAGGGCGCGCTCGGCGCCGGAGAGCAGCAGCGCGGCGGCGAGCGCGGCGAGGGCGTGCCCCGCCAGCATCGAGGGCCCGAGCCCGAGGCCGTGCGCCATCCCGGCACCGGGGCCGGGGGCGGGCGGAGGCGCGATGGGCGGGCCGCCCGCCTCCATGTGGTGCGCGGGGCCGGCACCGGACGCGGCGAACGTGAAGGCGAAGTGGAAGGCGACCTGCGCCCAGCCCACGACGGCCAGGATCCGCCGGAACGACATCATCCGCCCGGCGAGGCCGACGCACAGCGCGCCGACCACCGCCCCGGTGCCGAGGACGGCCGGGAGCGGCGGCACGCAGCAGGCCCCGCGGCCGCCGGCGACGTGCCCGGCGAGCGCGAGGGCCGTGCACGCGGCGGCGAGGAAGGCGCCCCGCGCGTACCGCGTGCCCCGCGCGTACCGCGGCGTCGCCGCACCTGGGCCGGTCACGCGGCTCAGCCTATGACGCGCCCGCGCGCCTCCCAAGGCGCCCCACGATCAACGCCGGTAACGTGAGCGGATCGCGCAACCTAGAAGAAGGAGTAGCGAGCATGAAAAATCGTGACTTCGCGGGTAGGCCGGTGGGCGCGATCGGGCTCGGCTGCATGGGGATGAGCTGGGCTTACGGGGAGTCCGACGACACGGCGTCGATCGCGTTGATCCGCGAGGCGCTCGACCTCGGCGTGACGTTCCTGGACACCGCCCAGCCGTACGGCGACGGCCACAACGAGGGGCTGGTGGGCCGGGCGCTCGCCGGGCGCAGGGACGAGGCCGTCCTCGCGACCAAGACCGGCCTGGTCGTGGAGGACGAGGCGACGTTCAAGATGGTCCGGCGCGGCACGCCCGAGCACGTGAAGACCTCGGCCGAGGAGAGCCTGCGCCGCCTGGACACCGACGTGATCGACCTGTACTACCTGCACCGCGTCGACCCGGACGTGCCGCTGACCGAGACCTGGGGCGCGATGGCCGAGCTGGTCGCCGAGGGCAAGGTGCGCGCCCTCGGGCTGTCGGAGGTGAGCGTCGCGCAGGCCGCCGAGGCGCACGCGGTCCATCCGGTCGCCGCCGTCCAGTCGGAGCTGTCGCTGTGGACGCGGGACGCCCTGGGCGCGCCGCCCGCCGAGTCCAGCGGCCCGGTCGGCATGCTCAGCGTGGTCGGCGGCACCGGGGACGCCGGGGACGTGGTCGGCTGGTGCGCGGCCAACGGCGCGGCGTTCGTGCCGTTCTCGCCGCTCGGCCGGGGCTTCCTCACCGGGACCGTCACCACGACCGACTTCGAGGACGACGACTTCCGGGTCATCAACCCGCGCTTCCAGGAGGAGGCGCTGAAGGCCAACCAGCGCATCGTGGACGTCGTCAAGGCGGTCGCGGAGCGGCACGGCGCCACCCCGGCGCAGGTCGCCATCGCCTGGACGCTCGCCCAGGGCGACCACGTCATCCCCATCCCCGGCACCAAGAAGGTCCGCTACCTGCGCGACAACGCGGGCGCCGCCGACCTGGAGCTGACCGAGGGGGACCTCGCCGAGCTGGACGCCGTCCCCCCGGCCGTCGGAGGGAGGTACTGACGCCGCCGCTCAGCGCGGCCGGTAGTCGGCCAGGTAGCGGCGGACCTTCTCCGCGTACGGCATGAACCGGGCCGGGACGCCGCCCTCCTTGACGACGGTCTTGGACGAGCTGCGGTAGCTGACCGCGAGGTTCAGGGCCGGGTCGCCCGGGACGCCCTTCAGGTCCTTGCCCCAGAAGCACAGGTAGCGGCCCATCGCCGGGATCGACAGCTCCGGGGTGATCTGGGCGGGCCTGGGCTCGGGGTTGTTCAGGCCGCCCGGCTGCCAGAACACCAGGATCTTCGGCGTCCAGCGCGCGATGCCGTACTCGTCCTTCGCCGGGTCGGACAGGTGCGGGTCGAAGCCGCTCTCCGCCTTCAGCATCGCCGCGATCAGCGCCGGGCTCAGGCCCGGCATGTCGCACCACGTGCCCGCCCGGACGATCAGGTCCCTGTACGGGCGCGGCACGTCCGACCCGGCGCGCAGGTAGCGCGAGTGCGCGTCCTCCGCCGCGGACCCGTCGCCGCCCATGCCCGCGACGGCCCACGCCGCGCCGCCCATGGCGACCGCGGCCGCGAGGGCGGCGCCGGCGACGGCGGTCCGGCGGCGCGGCAGCCGGGTCCGGCGCGCCACCGCGGCCGGCGGCGCGCCGGGCAGGGGGTCGGTGTCGACGGAGCTGGTCGCGTCGGCGAGCGCGGCGCCGAACTCCTCCGCGCTCGGCCAGCGGCGCTCCCGGTCGGGCTCCAGGGCGCGCAGCACGGCCGCGTCCACCCGGGGCGGGACGGCCGGGTTCAGCCCGCTCGGCGGCACGGGGGGCGTGCGCGGCGGCTCACCGGTCAGCAGGTGGTAGGTGAGCGCGCCGAGCCCGTACACGTCGGCGCGGCGGTCGGGGGCGCCGTCGATCTGCGCCTGCTCGGGCGCCATGTAGCCGGGCGACCCGGCGGGCAGCGTCAGGCTCGACAGCCGGTCGTCGGTGCGCGCGATGCCGAGGTCGGCGATGAGCACCCGCTCGCCCTCGCCCCCGCCCTCGCCCCCGCTCGCACCGGCGTCGCCGGGCGCGGCCCGCAGCAGCACGTTGGACGGCTTCAGGTCGCGGTGCACGACGCCGAGCCCGTGCAGCTCCCCGACGCCCAGGATGATCTCCCGCGCGATCCGCAGCGCCTCGTTCAGCGGCAGCGGCCCCCCGGCGAGCCGGTCCTCCAGCGTGCCCCGGTCGGCGTAGGTCATCACGAAGTAGGGGCGCCCGTCGGGCAGCTCGCCGATGTCGAAGACCTGCACGAGCCGGGGCGAGTCGGCGCGCCGCAGGAGCCGCGCCTCCCGGACGAACCGCTCCCGGACGTCGGCGCGGTGCGTCCAGTGCTCGCCGAGGATCTTGACGGCCACCGGCGCGTCGAGCTCCGGGTCGTGGCCGAGCCAGACGGTCGCGAACCCGCCCGAGCCGAGCAGGCGGACGATCGTGTGGCGGCCGGCGGCCCTCGGGGTCTCCATGTCACACAATCATGAGGGATCCTCCGGCCGAACGGTCAGTGTCTCCAGGTGAAGGATCCGGTACGCCGCGTACGGGCGGCGGGAATCGCGGCCGGGGGCGCGGTGTTGTACACCGGACCGCCGGAAATTCGATCGCCCCGCGTGGGCCGTTGCGGCTACGGTGCGAAGGTTTGAGGGGGGAGCGGGCCGGGGGCGCCCGAACCCTATCCTTGTCGAGGATTATGAGGACGTCTGTGAACTCGCCGCTCGCCGGGCTGCGCGCGCGCCTGCCGGGGCTGACGCTGCTCGACCAGCACCGCCTGCGCCGCCGTATCGACGGCGCGCAGAAGACGCGCGACGCCGCGCGCCGGACCAGGGTCGCCGAGGAGATCGCCGCCGACATCGAGGCCGCCGAGCGGCGGGTCGAGCGGCGGCGCGCGGCCGTGCCCGCGATCACCTACCCGGCCGAGCTGCCCGTCGCGCGCAAGAAGGACGACATCCTCGCCGCCGTCCGCGACCACCAGGTCGTGATCGTCGCGGGCGAGACCGGGTCGGGCAAGACGACGCAGATCCCCAAGATCTGCCTGGAGCTGGGCCGGGGCGTGCTCGGCTCGATCGGGCACACCCAGCCGCGCCGCCTCGCCGCCCGCACCGTCGCCGACCGGATCGCCGAGGAGCTCGGCACCGGGCTGGGCGACGCCGTCGGCTACAAGGTCCGCTTCACCGACCGCTCCGGCGACGACACGCTCGTCAAGCTGATGACCGACGGCATCCTGCTCGCCGAGATCCAGACCGACCGGCTGCTGCGCCGCTACGACACGCTGATCATCGACGAGGCGCACGAGCGCAGCCTCAACATCGACTTCCTGCTCGGCTACGTCAAGGAGATCCTGCCGAGGCGCCCCGACCTGAAGGTGATCATCACCTCGGCGACGATCGACCCCGAGCGGTTCTCGGCGCACTTCGACGACGCGCCGATCGTGGAGGTGTCCGGGCGGACCTACCCGGTGGAGGTCCGCTACCGGCCCGTCACCGACCCCGACGACCCGTCCGCCGACCCCGACCGCGACCAGGTCCAGGCGATCCTCGACGCGGTGGACGAGCTGGGCCGCGAGGCGCCCGGCGACGTGCTGGTGTTCCTCAGCGGCGAGCGCGAGATCCGCGACACCGCCGACGCGCTCACCAAGCACTTCCAGCGGCAGCGGGGGACGGCCGAGGTCGTCCCGCTGTACGCGCGGCTGTCGGCGGCCGAGCAGCACCGCGTGTTCCAGCCGCACCGCGGGCGCCGGATCGTCCTCGCGACCAACGTCGCCGAGACGTCGCTGACCGTCCCCGGCATCAAGTACGTCGTCGACCCCGGCACCGCGCGGATCTCCCGCTACAGCCACCGGCTGAAGGTGCAGCGGCTCCCGATCGAGCCCGTGTCGCAGGCGTCGGCGAACCAGCGCAAGGGGCGCTGCGGGCGCGTGTCCGAGGGCGTGTGCATCCGGCTGTACTCCGAGGAGGACTTCGAGTCCCGCCCCGAGTTCACCGACCCGGAGATCCTCCGCACGAACCTGGCGTCGGTCATCCTGCAGATGACGGCGCTCGGCCTCGGCGACATCGCCGCGTTCCCGTTCGTCGAGCCGCCGGACCGCCGCAACGTGAAGGCGGGCGTCGACCTGCTGCACGAGCTGGGCGCGATCGACCCGGCCGAGAAGGACCCGCGCAGGCGCCTCACCCCGCTCGGCCGCCGCCTCGCGCAGCTCCCCGTCGACCCGAGGCTCGCGCGGATGGTGCTGGAGGCCGACCGCAACGGCTGCGTGCGCGAGGTGCTCGTCATCGCCGCCGCGCTGTCCATCCAGGACCCGCGCGAGCGCCCCGCCGACGACCAGCAGGCCGCCGACGAGCGGCACCGCCGGTTCGCCGACCCGACCTCCGACTTCCTCGCCTACCTGAACCTGTGGAACTACCTGCGCGAACAGCAGCAGGAGCTGTCGGGCAGCGCGTTCCGGCGGATGTGCAAGAACGAGTTCCTGCACTTCCTGCGCGTGCGGGAGTGGCAGGACCTGCACGGCCAGCTCAAACAGGTCGCCAAGACCCTCGGCGTCACGGTCAACACCGCCGACGCGCCCCCCGACCGCGTCCACGTCTCGCTGCTGTCGGGCCTGCTCTCCCACGTCGGCCTGGCGGACGCCGACAAGAAGGACGCCAAGCAGCGCCGAGGCCAGGAGTACATCGGCGCGCGCGGCGCGCGGTTCGCCGTGTTCCCCGGGTCGTCGCTGTTCCGCAAGCCGCCCCGCTGGGTGATGTCGGCGGAGTTGGTCGAGACGTCCCGGCTGTGGGCGCGGGTCAACGCGAAGATAGAGCCGGAGTGGATCGAGCCGCTCGCCGGGCACCTCGTCAAGCGCTCCTACAGCGAGCCGCACTGGTCGAAGAAGCGCGCGGCCGTGATGGCGCACGAGAAGGTCACGCTCTACGGCGTGCCGATCGTCGCCGACCGCCGCGTCAACTACGGCTCGATTGACCCGGCGCTGTCCCGCGAGCTGTTCATCCGGCACGCGCTCGTCGAGGGCGACTGGGAGACCCACCACCGGTTCTTCCACGAGAACCGCGCCCTGCTGGACGAGGTGGAGGAGCTGGAGCACCGCGCCCGGCGCCGCGACATCCTCGTCGACGACGAGACCCTGTTCGACTTCTACGACGAGCGCGTCCCGGAGGACGTCGTGTCCGGGCGGCACTTCGACGCCTGGTGGAAGCAGGCCCGGCGCGAGGACCCCGACCTGCTCGGGTTCGAGAAGTCGATGCTCATCAACGCCACCGCCGACGGCGTCAGCGAGGCCGACTACCCCGACGCGTGGCGGCAGGGGCCGCTGGGCCTGCGGCTGACCTACCAGTTCGAGCCGGGCACCGACGCCGACGGCGTGACCGTCCACGTCCCGGTGCAGGTCCTCAACCAGGTGCGGCCGGACGGCTTCGACTGGCAGGTCCCCGGCCTGCGCGCCGAACTGGTCACCGAGCTGATCCGGTCGCTGCCCAAGCAGCTGCGCGTCAACTTCGTCCCGGCGCCCGACTACGCCCGCAAGGTCCTCGGCCGCGTCGCCCCCCGCACCGAGCCGCTGCTGGACGCGCTGGAGCGCGAGCTGACCGCGATGACCTCCGTCCCGGTCGCGCGCGAGGCGTGGGACACCTCCCGGCTGCCCGCGCACCTGCGCATCACGTTCCGCGTGGTCGACGACCGGGGCCGGGCGCTCGGCGAGGGCACCGACCTGGACGAGCTGAAGCGCCGCCTCGCGGGCAAGGTCCGGGGGACGCTGTCCAAGGCGGCGTCCACGATCGAGCGGTCCGGGCTGCGCGAGTGGACGATCGGCGAGCTGCCGCGCACCTACGAGCGGAACCAGGCGGGCTACGACGTCAAGGCGTACCCGGCGCTCACCGACGAGGGCGACAGCGTCGCCGTCCGGATGTATGAGACGGAGGCCGAGCAGCGCCGCGCGATGTGGCGCGGCACCCGCAGGCTGATCCTGCTGAACGCGCCCTCGCCGGTGAAGCTCATCCAGGGCCGCCTGACCAACCAGGGGAAGCTGGCGCTCAGCCACAACCCGCACGGCTCGGTCGCCGCGCTGTTCGACGACTGCGTCACCGCCGCCGCCGACCGGCTCATCGCCGAGGCGGGCGGCCCCGCGTGGGACGAGGAGGGGTTCCGCGTCCTCTACGACCGTGTCCGCGCCGACCTGCACGACGCGACCGCCGCGATCGTCGCGCTGGTCGAGCGGATCCTCGCCGAGGCCCACGAGATCGACCGGCGGCTGCGCGGCACGACGAGCCTGACGCTCGTGCCCGCGCTGACCGCCGTCCGCGCCCATATCGCGCAGCTGGTCAAGCCCGGGTTCGTCACCGAGACCGGGTGGCCGCAGCTGCCCGACCTGCCCCGCTACCTGCGCGCCCTCCAGGTTCGGCTCGACAAGCTGCCCGAGAACCCGGGGCGCGACCGCGCGCTCGCGCACCAGGTCGAGACGCTGGAGCAGGAGTACGAGCAGGCGCTCCGCCGGCTGCACCCGGCCCGCCGCGACGGCGAGGCCGCCCGGCAGGTGCGCTGGATGCTGGAGGAGCTGCGGGTCAGCCTGTTCGCCCAGCAGCTCGGGACGCGCTACCCCGTGTCGGACAAGCGGATCCGCAAGGCCCTCGCCCAGCTCTAGCGTTCCCGGCATGATCGTTTGTCGGGTATGACTAATGCATGGACCTGAGGGGCTTCTACCCGGAAGTGGAACCGCACGACTCCGGGCTGCTCGACGTCGGCGACGGCAACGAGATCTACTGGGAGGTGTGCGGGAACCCCGACGGCAAGCCGGCGGTGTTCCTGCACGGCGGGCCCGGCGGCGGCGTGCTGCCCGCCAACCGGCGCTTCTTCGACCCGGCCGCCTACCGGATCGTGCTGTTCGACCAGCGCAACTGCGGGCGCAGCCTGCCGAGCGCGAGCGACCCGGCGGTGTCGCTGGAGCACAACACGACCGCGCACCTGGTCGCCGACATCGAGCGGCTGCGCGAGCACCTGTCCGTCGACCGCTGGCTGGTGTTCGGCGGGAGCTGGGGCAGCACGCTGTCCCTCTCCTACGCGCAGGCCCATCCCGAGCGCGTCACCGAGCTGGTGCTGCGCGGGATCTGGCTCATCCGCCCCGAGGACGAGGCGTGGTCGCTCACCCCGGGAGGCGCCGCGCACCTGTTCCCCGCCGAGTGGGCCGCGTTCCGCGACGCGATCCCGGCCGCCGAGCGCGACGACCTGCTCGCCGCCTACGGGCGCCGCATCCACGACCCCGACCCGGCGGTGCACGGGCCCGCTTCCCGCGCCTGGATGGACTGGGAGATGGCGGCCAACACCTTGCTCCCGGTGCCGCCCCCCGACGTCGGCCCCGAGCTCCTCTACGCGTTCGCCCGCATCCTCCACCACTACATCGCCAACGGCGGGTTCCTGCCCGAGGAGGGGCTGCTCGCGGGCGTCGACCGCGTCCGGCACATCCCCGCCGTGATCGTGAACGGCCGCTACGACATCAAGACGCCGCCCGACCAGGCATGGGACCTGCACCTGGCGTGGCCCGAGGCGGAGTTCACGATCGTCGAGGACGCGGGCCACGGCGGCTCCGAACCCGGGACGCTGCACCGGCTCGTCGAGGCGACCGACCGCTTCCGTCCCTGACCGGTGAGCCGATTTTTCGGCTGGCCGGACCCCGCTCCTTGGACCTTCGGCGGGGGAGGCGGGAAGCCCTGCGAGCGTGCCGTTTTCCCGGTTCGGCGGACGTCGCGGACCGCCTCCGGGCCCCCTCGGGAGCGACCTCTGCGTGCCCACACGAACCCCGCAAGTCACTGCGGCCACGCCGACTAGTGCGTATGGTTCATTCCATGCCTAACAGCGAAGAGCGCGACAATAGCGGCCCCGAGGAGACGGCCGCGACTCCCGAAGCCGCGGTCTCCGAAGGCGAGAAGCCGCAGGAAGACGCTGGTGCGCAGGGCGCGGGCACAGGGGGCGCCGGCACGGAGGGCACGGGTGCACGCGGCCCGGGTTCCGAGAGTGCCGGTGGACAGGACGACGACAGGCGGAGCGGGGCGCGGGGCGCGGGCGGCGCGGGGACGGAGGGCTCCGGCGGGCGGGGCCGGGAGCCGGAGCGGACCGCCGAGACGGCGGTCGCCCGGCTGGGCGAGCCCGTCACGGTCTGGCCGTGCGCGAACTGCGGACGGCCCGTCCCGCAGCCGATGGGCGCCGTCCGCAGCGTCCGCTACTGCCGCGACAACGACGGCGCCTGCGCCCGCGAGGCACGCGACCGCCGCGAGCGCGGCCGGGACGCGCCGGGCCTGACCGGCCAGGTCGCCTCCACGTGGGAGATGGTCGAGCGGCTGGAGAAGGCGGCCGACCTGCTCGCCGACTCGCTCACCTCCGAGCTGAGCGTCGCCGGGGTCGAGCGGCGCGTCGCCGAGGTGCGCGCCGAGGCCGCCCGCGAGCTCGCCATCGCGCAGAGCGAGCGCGACGCGTCCCAGCGCAAGGCCGAGGAGGCGTGGCAGGAGGCGACCTCCGCCCGCGGCCGCGCCGAGGAGAGCGAGCGGGAGGCCGCGACCGCCCGCGAGGAGGCCAAGCTCGCCACCGCCAAGCGCGACGCCGCGCAGGAGGCGTGGGAGGAGGCGCACCAGATCGCCCAGCAGTCCACGAGCGCCAAGCTCGCCGCCGAGAGCGAGCGCGACCGCATCGCCGCCCGCGAGACCGAGCTGCTGGCCGCGCTGGAGACCGCGCGCGCCGAGCTGGTCACGCTGCACTCCAAGCTGGCCGAGGCCGAGGGCGCCGTCGAGGCGCAGCGGGTGGAGGCCGCCGTCGCCAAGCAGGGCGCCGAGGACCTGCGCAACGCCATGCGCGACACCGAGGCGCAGCGGCAGCGCGCCATGCAGGCCGCCAGCAAGGCCGAGGCCGAGCGCGCGACCGCGCTGCGCGCCCAGTCCGAGGCCGAGGCGGAGGTCGTGCGCGCCGCCGCCCGGGTCGAGGAGGCCGTCAAGGACCGCGACGCCGCCCAGGCGCGGGCGCAGGCCGCCACGTCCGAGCGCGACGAGCTCAACTCCAAGATCAACGACCAGTCGGTGCAGCTCCGCCAGCTCTCGCAGTCGGTCGCCGAGCAGCAGGCCGCGCTGACCGCGCTCGCCGAGGAGCGCGACGCGGCCCGCGCCGAGGCCGACCGCGCCCGCCGCCAGATCGACCAGTTCACGCACAACACGCTCTCGTCCAACATCCCGCCCGGCGGCCGGATGCCGGGCGGTGGCACCCCGGCGCCGCCCGCGGGCATCTCGCACAACGCGAGCCACCCCCAGGCGCCCGGCATGCCCCCGGGCCCGCCGCCGATCGGCCAGCCGCCCAACGGCGCGCCGGTCCCGCAGCACGGCCCGCTCCCGCCCGGCGCCGCACCGCACCACCCCGGCCCCGCCGGGCCCCCGCACCACGGCCCGCAAGGCCACGGCCCGCAGAACCCCGGCCAGTCGAACCACGGTCACCCGAACCAAGGGCCGCAGAACCCCGGCCAGTCGAACCACGGCCAGTCGAACCACGGGCCGCAGAACCCCGGTCAGCCGCTCAACGGCGCCGACCGGGAGGACCCCCTGTTCACCGGCCCCTGACGGTCACCGGCTGCCCCCCTGACGACCCCGCCCGCCGGGCCCGCTCCCGGGCCCGGCTCAGCCGTATCGGACGATCATGAAGAACACCACCACCGTCCCCCCGGCGAGCAGGGCGGTGTGCGCCCGCTCCCGCAGCGCCGTGTGCCGCAGCGAGCTGACCCGCTTGCGGCCGAGCCGCACGTCGAACACCGCCCGCCGCGCGCGCTCCCAGTGGATCCCGGTGTAGACCGCGAGCGCGGCCACCCCCAGTAGCAGGAATCCGGTTCCGCTCATCTGACCCGCCTCCGTATTCGCGGAGGTTCAGATTGAACGCGGACCGGGCCTGCCGGGCAGCGTCAGACGACACATTCCGGGAACCCATGCGGAACCGGTCCGGCGGCCCCCGCCGCCGAATCCCGCGTCCGGACACGCCGATACCGCCCCCGGCGCGGTGCAGTGCTGTGCAGTGCGGTGCAGTGCTGTGCGCAGCGCAGCGCAGCGCGGTGCCGGGCGCGGAGATCCCGCCGGACTAGCCGAACCGCTGCGGGTCGATCTCGATCCAGATCTGCTCCGAGCGGCCGAGGAGCCGGCCGTCGGCGCCGTACAGGGCCGTCGCCGCGTGCATCTTGCGGTCCTCCCGGCTGCGCGCGAGGCCCATGACCACGCACCGCTCGCCCGCCTCGGGGAGGCCCGTGACCCGCCCGGTCATCGTGCCGAGCACGGCCGGACGGCCCGCCACGTCGAACGCCCAGCCGCCGGGGCAGTCCATCGCGGCCCACACCAACTCGGCCGTCGGCGCCTCGGCGGGCACCCACGGCGTGGCGACGGTCGCCTCGGCGACCGGGCCCGGCTCCAGGCGCAGCCCGTCCCCCGGGGCGCGCTCGGGGCCGCACACGAAGCAGCGCGGGAACGGGTGGTTCTCCGCCGCCCGGTACTTCTCCGCGCCCTCCAGCGCCTTCTCGAACGGGACGGGCGGCACCGGCGGCACGACGATCGCCCCCGCGAGCGCCTCCGCCACCAGTGTCTCGCCGTCCCAGAGCCGCACCCCGTGGCCGCGCTCGTCCTCGACCGTCACCGTCAGGTCGGTGTCCAGCGGGGGAGGGCGCCGCAGCGTCACCGTCACCGTGTCGGAGGCCGCCCGCGCCGCGAGCATCCCCGCCACGTACCCGCCATGGCCGGACCCGTCCGGACCATGGAACCGCTTCTCAATGATCACCTTGCGTTTCCCCCGTGCTCGAACCGCCACCCAAAACGGGACCGATCTTAATGATGGGCTCTGACGTTCCCGCGCCGACCCCGGTTCCAGGCCCGCGCCCCCGCGCGAGCGTGCCCGGCGCGCCCCGCCGCGATCCCCGCGCCTACACCGCCCGGGACGGCTGCGGACGGCCCGGACGCGTCGTGAAGAACACCGACAGCGACCCCTTGAGGCGGGCGCGGACGGTGTCCTCGTCCACGGCGGCGCCGGCGGGGACGGGGGTACGGTCCAAGGCGCGCGCGATCAGCAGGTCGATGTTGCGGTCGGCGACCAGCACCGAGCACGTGTCGCAGGCGTACCAGGGATAGAGCATGTTGAGGACGGCCACGGCGGTGTCGTCGTCGGACAGGTGCGTGGTGTCGAGCTCGACCTCGAACATGTCGGTGTCCTCGGGGTCGAGCGTGGGGTAGTACAGCCAGCTCGGGCCCGGGACGGCGCAGAAGTCGCACGACTGGTCCTGCGGGGCCGGCTCGCCCACGGCGAGCTCCAGCTCGTGGTCCCAGGGCTCCACCCGCCGGTTGTGGCGGTAGCCCACGCCGTCCAGCGAGCCCTCGCGGTTGTGCGTGACGTCGTGCACCTCGCCGCCGCAGCGGGCGCACATGAAGCCGATGTCCTCCATGTCCCTCCCCTGATCGCTGAGGCACCGGCTCTCACATTATCCGCCCGGACCGCCCCTCGTGCCTGCCGCGGCGAACCTTCGGGTACATTGCGGATCTTCGGCGCGTCCACGAGCAGGGAGGTCCGCGTTGTCCCCGTCCGACGTCGTGCTCAACGCCGACAAGATCGACCTCGTCCGGCAGCGGCGCGTGCTCCTCGACCAGGTCACGCTGACCGTGCTGCGCGGCGAGCACTGGGCGCTGATCGGCCCGAACGGCGCCGGGAAGAGCACGCTGCTCGGCATCCTCGGCGCCTACACCCACCCGACGCGCGGCGCGGCGGAGATCCTCGGGCGCAGGCTCGGCCGGGTCGACGTCCAGGAGCTGCGCAGGCTGATCGGGCAGGTCAACCCGCGGCATCCGCTGGAGTCGGCGCGGACCGTTCGGGAGGTCGTGTTGACCGGCGTGACCGGGACCATCGAGCTGGTGCCGCGCTGGACACCGTCCGAGGACGACCTGCGGCGCGCCGATGAACTGATCGGGCTGCTGGGGCTGACGCACCGCGCCGACGCCCGCTGGCCGAACCTGTCGCAGGGGGAGCGGGGCCGTACGCTCATCGCCCGCGCGCTCATGCCGGACCCGCCGCTGCTGCTGCTCGACGAGCCCGCCACCGGCCTGGACGTCGCGGCCCGCGAACGGCTGCTGGCCGCCATCGACCAGCTCCGCGCCGACCGTCCCGACCTGACGACCGTGCTGGTCACGCACCACCTGGAGGAGCTGCCCACCAGCACCAGCCACGCGCTGCTGCTGCGGGAGGGGCGCGTGCTCGCCTCCGGACCTGCGGGCGAGGTCCTCACCACCGGGCAGGTCAGCGCGTGCTTCGACCACCCGATCACGATCACCCGGAGCAACGGCCGCTGGGCCGCCACGGCGGGCCCCGCCTGAGGACCTCAGTCCGCCTGGACGCGGTGCCGCGCCAGGTGCGCGAGCACCGACTGGTTGGCCTCCCAGCCGTCCGGGAACTTCACCGGGACGCCGAGGCGCACCGGCTCGGTGGACGGGTGGGCGTCCAGCAGCTCGGGGATGCCCGCCCGCGCCACGACCACGCACGCGTGCCGGTGCCGTGACGCCAGCACGCACAGCCGCCCCGACTCCAGGTGGAACGCGGTGGCGTCGCGGCGCCCCGACAGCGGGTGCAGCACGACCGTCACGTCGTACTCGCGGCCCTGGAGGCGGTTGGCGGTGTCGACGGTGATGCCCGCGCCGTGCGGGCCGAGCGCCGCGCGGATCGCGGTGACCTGGTCGCGGTGCGCCGCGCCGATCGCGACCCGGTCGGCGCCGACGGGGGCCGATCCCTGCTCGGAGTGCGCGACCGGCCCGCGTTGCAGCAGGCGGACGGCCAGCGCCGCCGTCGCCCGCACCGCCTCGGCGTCGGTGCGCAGCGTGTGCCGGGCGGGCAGCTCGTACAGGGCCCAGCCGGTCGCCGCCGCCTCCTCCAGCGCCAGGTCGTAGGTGGTGCCCATGCCGCGCGCCTGGAACTCCAGGCGCCGCTCGCCCTCCCGCGTTCCCGCGCGGAACCCGGTGAAGGGGTAGAACGCGTCCGACACGACGGGCGCGGCCGACGCGGGCAGCCGCCACGACACCGGCAGCCGGTGGACGGGCAGCTCCGGGTTGTGCGCGAGCAGCACCGACACGGCACTGCGCATCGGGTCCCACGACAGGCCCGCCCAGCGCTCCACCTCGACGGTCGAGAACGGGTCGAGCTGCCCCGGGTCGCCGACGAACAAAGCCCGCTCGAACCGTCCGGCGATGCGCAGCAGCAGGTCGGAGCGCATCTGGTACGCCTCGTCCACGATCGCCCACGGCCACGACCCCTCGGCCAGCGTCGCCCACTTCGCGCCGGTCGCGATCACGACGGTGTGCTCGGCGAGGTCGCCCGCCTTCTGCGCGACCCGCACCGCCGGATGCGCCAGGACCCGCTCCGACGGCACGTACCCGGAGGCCGACAGGCGGCCGAGCGTCACCTCGGGGTGGCGGCCCGCGATGCGGTCGATGAGGTCGTCGACCTGCTCGTTGGTCTGCGCCACGATCATCAGCCGCTCGCCCGCCGCCGCCAGGTGCGCGGCGGCGCGGACCACCAGCGTGGACTTGCCCGCCCCGGGCGGGGAGTCGACGACCACGCCGCGGTGCGCGCCGTCCAGGTCGGCCAGGACGTCCTCGACGACCCGCGTCGCCGCCTCCGACGGGTCCCGCGGGCGCTCCGGCGGCAGCGCGACCAGGTGGCGTTCGGTCATGACCAGTCCTCTTCGGCGTCCTCGTCGGTCGGCACGTACTCGGCGGGCGGCCCGCCGTGCGTCCACGGGGTGTCCTCGCGGTCGGGGAACCGCGCCGCGCCCCACGACCCCTCCGAGAGCGAGGTGAAGCACACCCGCTCACCGACCCCGGGGACGGTGCCCGGCTCGGCGGTGAGCCTGCGGCCCATGCCGCCGGTCAGCTCCAGCAGCACGCCGCCGCCGTCGAACTCCACGATCCTCCCCTTGAGCGCCGGCCGCGCGGCGTTGCAGACGACGGTGCCGGGGTCGAGCCGGACCGGGTCCTCGGTGCCGATCCGCAGCAGCGGGCGCAGCTTCGGGCGCTTGCCCGTCTCGTCCAGCCGGTCGGGCTCGCACTCGGTGACCAGGCCGCCGAACGCCTGCCCGGACAGCCGGTGCTCGGCCATGACCAGCGGGTCGTCGAACGCCCGCTGCGCGTCGTAGGCGTCCTGCGCCCGTTCGAGGTCGTGCAGCCGCCGCGCCGCCCGGACGGGCGGGTCGCGGCGCGCCTGAGGATACGCCTCGCCGAACGTCTGGTGGTAATAGGTGAAGGCGTCCCGGTCGCGCTCCCAGCGCCCCGGCACGCTCGCGCCCTCCGGCAGCGCGCGCAGGACGCCGACGGCCCGCCACATCAGCTCCCATGTCGGCGCGACCTGCCCGTGGACGGCGGCCCGCAGCCGCTCCAGCGCGCGCGGGTCGCCGTGGGACTCGTGGTAGGCCGCGATCGCGGGGGCGAGGATTTCGTTGTCGAACGAGGGGTCGGTGGTGGGCCCGGCGGGCGGGCAGGCCACCGGGTCCTCGGCGCGGGCGGCGGCGGAGGGGCCGTCCAGCCCGTCCGGCGGGTCGATCCAGCCGAGCAGCGCGGCGAGGTTGCCGTCCTCCAGCGAGGACTGCCCGGTCGCCCAGTGCAGCCGCAGCAGCTCCGTCATCGCGTGCAGCAGCGAGGAGCCCGGGTGGTCGTGGCGCTCGGCGAACCAGGTCAGCCAGCGGCCGAGGACCGGCACCGCCGGGTCGACCGCGTAGGGGCCCTCGGTGCCGCGGAACCGCGTCGAGCGTCCGAGCAGCCGCAGGAACGCGACGCCGCCCCGGTTCGGGACGAGGAGCTGCGGCGCGTTCCCGTAGCGGATCCGCTCCTCGCCCTCCTTGCCCGGCGGCAGCTCCTCGACGGAGCCGTGGCTCGTCTCGATGTGGTTCAGGACGAGCTTGGCCAGGTCGGCGGCGAACGCGAACCGCAGGTCCCGGTTGCGCGGCTGCGGCACGACCAGCAGCGTCGCGTCGTCGGGCGCGGCGCCGAGCATGACCGCGAGCGGCGCCGCCGCCTCGCCGGACAGCTTGAGCGGGACGAGCACCAGCGGCGCGTCCACGAGGTGGCAGTGCCGGACGGTGGCCAGCGGCTCGGCCGCCCCGGTCGAGGCCGCCCGCAGCCGCGCGAGGGAGGACAGCACGCTCATCGGCCACCGGCCCGGAGCAGAGCCGAGGGCATGCGGCGGGGAGCCGAGGGCGTGCGGCGGGGAGCCGAGGTCACGCGGCGCCGCCCCGCGCCGCGAGCAGCGCCTCGTCGCGGAGCCGGGCGGCGGCGCGCAGCTGCGCGGCGGTCTCGGCCAGGTCGTCGGAGGGGTGGAGCGAGCCGTCGGCGAGCGCCAGCGCGGTGGCGATCGTGTCGACGCCGCCGAGGTCGTCGCGGATCGAGCGGCCGAGCGCGCCCGTCGCCCCGCACGCGCGCGCCTCGTCGCGGCAGAACAGCGCCATCTCGCAGCCCGCCATGCACTCGGGCGCGTACCGGGCCTCGACCGCGCGCACCGACTCCGCGAGCGCGTCGCCCGGCTCGAACACCAGGTCGCCGGGCAGCGCCTCCAGGATCGCGTCGACCCTGGTGAGCCGCGCGAGCTGCCGCTCCAGGACGGCGAGCTGCGGCCGCACGTCCAGCGGCGTCGCCGTCGGACGGTTGGAGAAGTTCTCCGGGCAGACGAGGAACACCTCGTGCGACACGCGCCCGGGGTCATGGCCCAGCTCGGCGGCCAGCCGCCGCAGCGCCAGCACGTACACCGCCGACTGCCGCGCCGCCGCGGCGACCTGCTCGGGCTCGGCCTGCCCGTCCACGACCGCGAACGACTTGATCTCGATGACGTGCAGCCGCCCCCGCACCTGGAACGCGATCACGTCCGGCTCCAGGTAGGCGAGCCGCCCGGCGATCTCCAGCCGGAGCAGCGGGTGGTCGAACAGCGTGCCCTCGCCGGTCTCCAGCGCGCGGGCCAGCAGCCGCCGGGTGCGGGTGTGCCGCAGCTCGCGCCCCTCGTTGCCCGCGACCACCTCCAGGTCGTCGTAGGCGACCTCCGCGACGTCGAGGCCGAGGCGCTCGCGCAGCAGCGTCAGCAGCTCGGCGCACCCGTCGGCCTTCACCTGCGCCTCGAACGCGTTCCCGCGCGTGATCGCGAACTGCGACTGGCCGAACGGCGCGGGGAACCCGAGGTGCCGCGCCACCGCGTCCTTGTCGACGCCCGCCGCGTCCATCAGACCGCGGCGGGCGCAGCCGGGATTGGCGGTCAGCGCGGCGATCGTGCGGGCGTCGTGGTTGCGCGGGGGAGCGTCGCCGCGCAGCCGGTCCAGGTCCGGCGCGGTCTCGGTCATCGGCCTCGTTCTCCAGGTGCGGCGCGTCGTCCGCCGGATTCGTGCAGGGCCCGCAGGCGGCTGCCGAACAGCCGCTCCGCGTCGTCGAGCCGGGTGCGGGCGCGCCCGGCGGCCGACGCGCGCAGCCGCCGGTCGGGTTCGCGGTGCACCTGCAGCTCCGCCCGCGCGGCCTCCGCGAGATCGGCCGGCTCGACTGTACCGACCGTACCGGTGACCGCACCGGGAATGTTGGACGCGAACCGCCACAGCAGCCGCCGCACGTCGGGGGAGGGCGTCCCCCGACCGGCGTGCTCGGCGAGGCGGACCGCGCTGGTGAGGAAGTCGGTGCGCGGGCTCAGCGGCCCGACGATCCGCTGCTCCAGCGGCCAGGTGCTCACGGTCAGCAGGCCGCGGGCGGGCGCGAGCAGGTCGGCGGTCAGCGCCGCGCACAGATAGTAGGGCCGCGCGTAGGGCGCGGTGCGGAACGAGCGCTCCTCGTCGCGGCGCAGGCTGGTCAGGCGGCTCCCGGCGATCTCGCCGGGGAAGAACGCCGCGTACACCGACCCGATCAGCTTCGGCGCGGCGGGCGCGCCGAGCAGCGTCAGCGCCTGGTGGACCTGCTCGCGGACGGGCAGCAGCCCCCGGGCCTCACTCTCGCGGGCGTCCTGCCCGCCGGGTGAGGCGGTGTTCCCGGTGTGCCCGGTGCCCGCGTCGCCGAGGACGGCCTCGTCCCACTGCCGCTCGGCCAGCCGCAGGTCGGCGCGCAGGTCGCGGGCGGCCCGCCGGTCGCCGGCCGCCACCGCGCGCCGGACGGCGGCGCGCAGCTCGGCGATGCGCGCCTCCAGCGCGTCGGGGGTCGGGACACCGGGGGACCGGGGCATGCGGGCGACAGTACAGCAGCTTCCAGACAATTCCAGTGTTTTCCAGTCGAACGGCGAGGCGTCCGGAGTCCGCCGCCCGTCAGGAGCGCGTATCGCGGCGCAGCGGATGCGCCTCCGGAACCTCGACGACGACGATCCGCACGCCGTCCGGGTCCTCGATCCACATCTCGACCAGGCCCCACGGCTCCTCGCGCGGCTCCCGGACGATCCGCGCGCCCGCCGCCGCGAGCCGCCCGTGCTCGGCCCGCACGTCCCTGACCTGGAGCCAGAGCATCGCCGCCGCGCCCGCGCCGCCCGCGCCGTGCCCCGACACCTCAAGGAACCCCGGGCCGAGGAAGAACACGACGCCGGGCGCGTCCGCCGGGCCGAACTCGCGGTACACCGCGAGACCCAGGACGTCGCGGTAGAACGCCTGGGTCCGGCGCGGATCGGGCGGGCGGAGCAGGACCCGGATGCTGAGTACCTCCATGCCCCCATCCTCGCCGAGGAGGAGGACGGGGGGAATCAGCCGCCGAAGCTCGCGTGGTAGGTCGCGGACATGTCCTCGTCGCCGTGCCCCTGTGCCAGCGCGCGGCGGAACCGCTCGCCCGCCGCGTCGTTCAGGTCCACCCGCACGTTCCCGGACGCGGCGGCCTCGTGGATCAGCCGCGTGTCCTTCTCGGCGTTGCGGACGGCGAAGCTCGTCGTGAAGTCGTCGGAGAGGATGGACTTCAGCTTGGCCTGGAGGTAGGGGCTGTCCATCGGACCGCCGGTCACGACCTCGCCGAACAGCGCGGGGTCGAGGCCGAGGCCCCGGGCGAGCGCGAGCGACTCGGCGACGATCGAGGTCATCGAGATGCCGTAGCTCACCGCGGCGAGCTTGAGCCGGGACGCCGCGCCGCCCGCGCCGTCCTCGTCCAGCCACAGCGTCTTCGAGCCGACCGCGTCGAACACCGGCGCCAGCTTGGCGCGGGCGTCCTGCGGTCCGGCGGCGAGGACGACCAGCGTCCCCTGCTCGGCGGGCTGCCGGGTGCCCTGGACGGGCGCGTCCACGAACGTGATCCCGTGCTCGGCGGCGAACCCGGCGAGCCGGTCCAGCGGGCCGACGCCGACCGTGCTCATCTGCGCCCAGACCTGCCCCGAGCGCAGCGAGGGAGCCGCGGCGGCCATCGCGGCGAGGACGGCCTCGCCGTCGCTCAGCATCGTGATCACGACCTCGGCGTCCGCGACGGCCTCGGCGGGCGTCGCGGCGATGGCGGCGCCGTCCGCGGCGAGCGGCTCGGCCCGCGCACGGGTCCTGTTCCACACGGTGAGCCGGTGCCCCGCCTTGAGCAGGTTGCGGCCCATCGCGGCACCCATGATCCCGGTGCCGAGCAGCGCGACGTCACTCATGGTCCCCACTCCCTTTTCTTGACCGATCGTTACATTTTCAGGGCACGCGCCATGGCGTGCATGGTCCGAGGCGTCCCTACCCAGGAAGCGGCAGGGCTCGCAGGGCGGCGTCGACCACCGCGGCCAGGCGCCGCCGGTCGGCGCCCGCCTTGCCGAGGACGCGCAGGCCCTGGATCGTCGTGGTGACGAAGTCGGCGAGCGCGGTCACGTCGGCGTCCTTCGGGAGTTCGCCCCGCTCGCGGCCCCTGCGGAGCGCCGCCTCGACGAGTCCGGCGACCCGGTCGAAGGAGCCGCCGACGATCCGCCCGGCGACCGCGTCGCCCGGCAGCCGCTCCACCGCGGTGTTCGTCATCAGGCACCCGCGCCTGGCCGGGTCCCCGACCGTGTCGTCGACCAGCGCGAGCAGCAGGTGGCGCAGCACCTCGCGGACGGGCTCGTCCCGGTCGAGCCGCCGCGCCATCAGCGCGCCCGAACTGCTCGCGTAGTGCCGCAGCGCCGCCTCGTACAGGCCGTCCTTGCTGCCGAACGCCGCGTACAGCGAGCCCCGGCCGATCCCGGTGGCCTCCACGAGGTCCTGGATCGAGGTCGCCTCGTACCCGCGGCCGCGGAAGACCTCGGTGGCGGCGGCGACGGCCGCCTCGGTGTCGAACTCCCTGGCACGTGCCATGCCGCCGACGTTAGCCAGTTCTGGAACGGTCGGTCAAATTGGTTCCATGGTGCTAGCCGAAGGCGGGGTGCTCGCCCGCGCCCTCGAACGCCTCGGTGTAGGGCGCGGCGAAGACCTCCAGCGTGCGGTCGAGCTGCGCCGACCACCAGGCGACCAGCGCCGCCTGCCCGCGCTCGCCGGCGCCGTCCGCGCCGAGGTAGCGGTGCCGCAGCGCCGCGACGTCGCAGAGCCGCTCCCACCACTCCCGGTGGACCGCCGCCTGGATCTGCCCCTCGTCCAGCGGGAACGTCACGCGGTGCCCCCGCACGAACGCCTGGACGCGGTCGAGGTCGAGGCCCCGCTCGTCCTCGCACGCGAACAGCCGCGCCGCCGCCCGGACGACCTCGCCCGCGACCGGCCCGGTGGTCAGCCCGTCCCAGCCGAGGACGGCGCTGACGTTCCCCGAGCCGCCGTAGCGCAGGCTCTCCGCCTGGAACGCGCCGTGCAGGTGGCCGACCGTGCTGACCTCCATCTCCGGCGGCTGGTGCCCGGCGAACTCGGTGAGCAGCGCGTGCCGCTCCCGCAGCCGCCGTCCGGTCAGCGCGTCGAAGTCGGTGCCGTCCCCGGGGATCGCCTCCAGCATCGCCTCGACCGCCGCGGCGGCGTCGGCGGCGCGCGGGGTCGGCACCAGCATGCTCTGCTGGACCGGCGGGGTCGACCGGTCGAGTTCGGCGTGCAGCCGGCCGAGGAGCCCGCCGAGCGCCTCGCACTGCCCGAACGTGAGTTCCAGCCCGCCGCGCACGCGTCCGGCGACCCACGGGTACAGCACGAAGCTCCGCCCGGACGCGGTGACGAGCGTCCGGCCGCCGCGCGCGGGGACGGGCGCGAGGACCGGCAGGCCCGCCGCGTCCAGCGCCCCGGTGACCGCGTGCTGGAACAGCACGCGCCTGCGGTCGGGGTGCTCGTACTCCTTCAGGAAGTACGAGCCCTGGGCGGTGTCGACCCGCGTGCAGCGGCGCCCCGGCCCGGGGGACACGGCGTCCGGGTCGCCGATCTCCCAGCGCCGCAGCAGCCGGGGCGGCGGCCCGGTGTCGTCCCGGGCGCCGGCCTGCGTGTCGGCCTGCGTGTCGGCCTGGGTGTCAGCGCTGCGTGATGTCGGCACCTCGGCACCTCGGCGTCGTCGGTCGGGACATCGGTCAGGACATCGGACGGGCTCTCGGACGAGCGGTCGGACGGGTGTGGGGACATCGGTCGAACGGATGTTCCCACGCTGACGCTACACGTCCGGGCGCCCACCGCGAAAGGGAAACGCCCGTCCCGCGGGCGCTCCCGCCGCGCGCCGGTGGTCTTTGCCGGGCTTGCGTGCTGGTGGGCGCCGTGTTCCGCCCTGCCGTACGTCCGCCGACTTCGTACGATCAATACCCTGTGCGGATGAGCGACGCGGCGGAGGTGGCGCGGCGATGCGCCGAGACGATGTACGCGCGGGACCGGGTGGCGCAGGACCTGGGGATGCGGATCGTCGAGGTCGCGCCCGGGACGGCCCGGCTGCGCATGAGGGTCGCCGACACGATGGTGAACGGCTTCGGGATCGCCCACGGCGGTTACATCTTCCTGCTCGCCGACTCCGCGTTCGCCTATGCCTGCAACACCCGCGACGCGGTGACGGTCGCCGCGTCCGCGGACGTGGTGTTCGTCGCCCCGGGGCGCGCGGGCGACCTGCTGGAGGCGACCGCCGAGGAGCGCGTCCGCTACGGCCGCAGCGGCGTGTACGACGTGACGGTGCGCCGCGTCCCGCACGGCGAGGTCATCGCGGAGTTCCGCGGCGGCGGGCGCAGCCGCGACGAACGCGTCCTGAACGACACCTGACCCCCGCCGGACGCGCCCCCGAGGCTCCCCGCGCGCAGCCGTCGGGGCGTGCGGTCAGAGCTGGCCCAGGATCGTGTGCAGGTGGCGCGTGGTGTCGTCGGGCCGCGCGGCGGTGATGCACAGGTTGTTCATCGCGCGCATGTAGGTGTCGACGTCGGTGGGCTTGTCGAGGTAGAGCGCGCTGGTGAGCTGCTCCAGGTACACGACGTCCGACAGGCCCGGCTCGGCGAACCGCAGGATGGTGAACGGGCCGCCGGCGGCGGCGTGCCCGCCCGCGCCGAACGGGACGAGTTGGAGCGTGACGTTCGGCAGCTCCGACATCTCGATGAGGTGGCGGAGCTGGCGCCGCATGACCGCGCGCCCGCCGAGCGGGCGCCGCACGACCGCCTCGTCCAGCACGGCCCACAGCGTCGGGGCGCCGGGCGAGGTGAACCGCTCCTGGCGGGTCGTGCGGACCTGAACGCGCCGCTCGACCTCCTCCTCGGACGCGTCGGAGAAGCCGAGGCGCACGACCGCGCGCGCGTAGTCCTCGGTCTGCAGCAGCCCGGGGACGAACTGCAGCTCGTAGGTGCGCAGCAGCGAGGCCGCCTCCTCCAGCCCGAGGTAGACCTCGAACCAGCTCGGCAGGACGTCGCCGTAGCGGTGCCACCAGCCCGGGGTGTTGGCCTCCTTGGCCAGCTCCAGCAGGGTGGCGCGGTCGCCGGGGTCGGTCACGCCGTAGAGGGTGAGCAGGTCGGCGACGTCGCGCTCCTTGAACCCGACCCGGCCCAGCTCCATCCGGCTGATCTTGGAGTGCGAGCCGCGGATCTCATACCCGGCCTGCTCGGTGGAGATGCCGCGCGCCTCCCGGAGCCTCCGCAGCTGCGCGCCCAGCAGGATGCGCAGCACCGTCGGCCCCCCGCGCCGGGGATAGTCGATCAGCCGTCCGGCCGGGTCGCTCTCGGCCGAAGGCGAGTGTGCAGCTGAATCCTGGGGCAAAGGGGTCACCAGCCAGTCGACGTGTCTGCTCAGGGGCGGAACGGCATCGCCCTATGTTAGAGGATGAACCCCTGTTTTTGGGAAGGACGAATTACGTGTCCGCGGCCGCCCGGCCCCACCGCGCAGAAGGGCCGCCGCGTCGCGGGAGCCGTCCGCTCGCCGCATCCCGAGCGTACCTCCGCCGGCGTTGTGCGGGCGCCGCGCTCGCGGCCGCGGACCTCGCCGACCGGTCGGTCGGACCGCGTTGATCGGCTGTGACCAGTGCGGTCGGTGGCGGGACGGGTGCGGAACGTGGCCCGAAACGTGTCCGCAGGCGGCCTTTTCGAGATGGCGCGGGGGACGGCGCGCAAACCCCGGTGTGCGAATTGCCCGGCGTTCTTCCGGTTTGATGATGACCAATGTCACTCGTTTTTCGTGGCCCTTCCCATGACACGGGAATGACGGAGGGCCGACGACTTGGAGAATGTTCTCCGCGACGCGCCCGGAGAGGTGGGGGTTGTCGTCCCGCTCGTCCTGGTATGGGCTACCGGCGGGCGCCCGCCGCTTCGTGACGCCCGAACGGCGGCGCCCGCGAGCCGGGCGCCGCCGTTCCCCGAATCGCCGTCTCCGGCGTTGACGCAGGTGACGGGCCGGGTGATCGTTACAGCTGCCGGGTATTTCCGCCGCCGTATTGACCGGGCCGGCGCTTTCGGTGTTTCGGCCCTCTCAGGCGTCGCGGCGGGTGAAGGCGAACGCGGCCGCGGCGAGCGGCACGAGCGCGTACGCCAGCATGACCGCAGCCGCGGCCGGCGCGGGCAGCACGCCGCCGTAGATGGACTCGCCCGCGCCCGCCCCGGAGATCTCGGAGGCCAGGCCGCTGAGCATCACCGAGCCGGCGCGCGCGTTCCACGGCTCGGGCAGGTGGAAGACGAGCAGCGGCAGGACGTGCCACAGCAGCACGACCGCCGTGATCGCGCCCGCCGCCGACCGCGTCAGGAGCCCGAGCGCGAGCCCGAGCAGCGCGAACACCGCCACCGCCGCGCCCTCCACGGCAAAGGCCGGAAGGTCGTGGAGGACCGAGCCCTCCTGGTCGACGAAGGACCGCCCGCCGATCACCAGCCGGGGCCCGAGGCAGGAGGCGAACGCGACCGCCTCGCCCGCGGCCAGCCCGACCGCCGCGACCACCACCGCCTTGGCGGCGACCAACCGCCCCCGGTGCGGGACGGCGGTGAGGCTCGTCGCGATCGTCCCGCTCCGGTACTCCGACGTCGCGGACAGGGCGCCGAGGACCGCCAGGCACAGCGAGGCGACCCACGGCCCCATCACCTGGAGCGGACGCAGGGGAAGGTCCTCGCGCTCCCGGGCGGTCAGCCCGTCCCAGATCCGCGCCTCCTGCGCCGCGATCAGCATCAGCACCAGCACGAACGCGCCCGCGGCCGACAGCGTCCACCGGGTCGAGCGGACCGAGCGCAGCTTCCACCACTCCGCCGCCACCGCGTCGATCACGACGCCGCCCCGAACTCGGCGCCGCGCGCGGTCAACTCCATGTAGGCCTCCTCCAGGGACGCGTTGCGCGGCGTCACCTCGTACAGCGGGATCCCATGCGCGGCGGCGTGCTCGCCGATGGCCTTCGCCTCCAACCCGCTGACGACCAGCCCTCCGCTCTCCGGGGACCCGGCCACGCGTCCTCCGCCCGCCGTCCCGTTCGCGCTTTCGACGGTGCCCCCGGCCGTCACGAGAACGCGCGTCAGCTCGTCCGGACGGGGCGAACGCACACGCACGCCGCGTCCGAAGCGGTCCGCCAGCTCCCGCACCGACGTGTCCGCGATCAACCGGCCGCGCCCGATGACGACCAGCCGGTCCGCGGTCAGCTCCATCTCGCTCATCAGGTGGCTGGAGATCAGCACCGTCCGCCCCTCGGCGGCCAGCGCGCGCATCAGCTCGCGGATCCAGCGGACGCCGTCCGGGTCCAGGCCGTTCACCGGCTCGTCGAAGACCAGCACCCCGGGGTCGCCGAGCAGCGCCGCCGCGATCCCGAGCCGCTGCCGCATGCCCAGTGAGAACCCGCCGACCCGCTTCCGCGCGACCCCGGCCAGGCCCACCCGCTCCAGCACCTCGGCGACCCGCCGCGTCCCGATCCCGTTGCCGCGCGCCAGCCACCCGAGGTGGTCGAACGCCTTCCGCCCGGCATGCACGGCGCCCGCGTCCAGCAGCGCGCCGACCTCCAGCATGGGGCGCCGCAGGGACGCGTAGCGGCGGCCGTTCACCAGCGCCTCGCCCGACGACGCCGCGTCCAGGCCCAGCAGCACCCGCATGGTCGTCGACTTGCCCGCCCCGTTCGGGCCGAGGAAGCCGGTGACGGTCCCCGGCCGGACCACGAACGACAGGCGGTCCACGGCCACCTTCCGGCCGTACCGCTTCGTCAACTCACGCACCTCGATCACCCGACCACCCTCGCCGGAACGCGCCCCTCCGCACATCGGAGCCGGCTCCGGTCCGCACGCCCGGCGCCGCTCCGCCCGTGTTCCGAGCACGGCGCGCCGCATCGGACCCAGGGCTGACATCCACCGGCCGGACGCGATCACGCCGGCGGCCCGGCTACCGTCGTGACGTGTACGAATCCGAGCGCCCCCTGCTCGTCCGGCGCCTGAGCCGGCGGCGGCTGATCGCCCTGGACGCCGCCGTGGCGGTCCTCTACGCGCTCCTGACGACGATGATGTCGGGTGGGGACGCGCCGGCCCTGCCCGCGTGCGCGGCCGCCGTCGCCACCGGGCTCCCGCTCGCGGCGCGGCGGCCGTGGCCGGTGCCGGTGTTCGCGGTCGTCTTCGCCACCTCCACCCTGTCCCTCTGCCTCGACCTGGTCTGGGACTCCTACGCCGCCGCCGCGTACGCGCTGTACACGGTCGCGCTCACCGAGCCCCGCCGCCGCTGGATCCCGACCTCGCTGATCGGCGGCCTCAGCGCCCTGGTCATCCTCGGCGGCGCCGTCGCCGGTCCCGACGGCTGGCACTCCCGGCGCGCCGCCGCGTTCGTGCTCGGCCTGGCCGTCCTCGGCGCGTCCTGGGCGCTCGGACGCGCCGTCCGCGAGCGCCGCGCCCACGCCGACCGCGCCGCCCGCCAACTCGCCGACCGCGCCGTCGGCGACGAGCGGCTGCGCATCGCCCGCGAACTCCACGACGTCGTCGCGCACAGCATGAGCCTGATCGCCGTCAAGGCGGGCGTCGCCGTCCACGTCGCCGAGGCGCGGCCGGAGGAGGCGCTGGACGCCCTCCGCGTCATCGAGACCACCAGCCGCGGCTCCCTCGCCGAGATGCGCCACCTTCTCGGCGTCCTGCGCGCCGGATCCGTCCCCGACACCGACCCGGTCTCCGCACCGGACCTCGCCCCCTCGCCCGGCCTCGACGGACTCACGGCCCTGGCCGAGCGCGCCGCCATGGCCGGTGTCCGCGTCGAGTTGGACGTCCGCGCCGGTGACCTCCCCGAGGGCGTGGCGCTGTCCGCCTACCGCATCGTCCAGGAGGCGATCACCAACGTCGTCAAGCACGCCGCCCCCGCCCGGTGCAGCGTCCGCGTGGAGGCGGACGGGCACCGGATGCGCATCGAGGTCGCCGACGACGGCCCCGGCGTCCGCGTCCTGCCCGGCGGCGCGGCGCCGGGGGAGGGGCACGGCCTGGTCGGCATGCGCGAGCGGGTCATGATGTACGGCGGCGACTTCGCCGCGGGCCCGCGTCCCGACGGCGGCTTCGCGGTCTCGGCCGACTTCCCCTACGATCCGGCGTGACCATGACCGATCCCGTCCGCGTCCTCGTCGCCGACGACCAGGCGCTGCTGCGCGGCAGCTTCCGCGTGCTGGTCGACACCGCGCCCGGCCTGCTCACGGTGGGCGAGGCGGGCACCGGGGCCGAGGCGGTCGAGCTCGCCGCCTCCCAGAGCCCCGACGTCGTCCTGATGGACGTCCGCATGCCCGAGATGGACGGCATCGAGGCGACCCGTCGCATCTGCGGCGAGCTGCCGGACGTGCGCGTCCTGATCCTCACCACGTTCGACCTGGACACCTACGTCTACTCGGCGCTGCGCGCCGGGGCGAGCGGGTTCCTGCTGAAGGACACCCCTCCCGCCGACCTCCTGTCGGCGATCCGGATCGTCGCCTCGGGCGAATCCCTGCTGGCCCCGACCGTGACCCGCCGCCTGATCGCCGAGTTCGTCCGCCGCCCGGGCCCCGTCCAGCCCCCTCCCGCCGGGCTGGACGGCGTCACCGACCGCGAACGCGAGGTCCTGGCGCTCATCGCCCGCGGCCTCTCGAACACCGAACTCGCCGCGCACCTGCACCTGAGCCCGGCGACGGTGAAGACCCACATCGGCCACCTGCTGGCCAAACTCCAGGCCCGCGACCGCGCCCAACTGGTCATCGCCGCCTACGAGACGGGTCTGGTCACCCCCCGCTGACCGCCCCCCGCACGCGCGCGACGTCCTCAGCCGCCGAGCGGGGACCCGGAGGCGCGGGCAGGGATTCCGACGCCCCGCCTAGAGCAGGCTGGGGGCGAGTCGTTCGAGCCGGTCGGCCGTCGAGGGGAGGTCCGGGGCGAACACCGAGGCGACGACGTGGTCGGCCCCCGCGTCGAGGTGCCCCTGGAGCCGCCGGGCGATCGCGGCGTCGTCGCCCCAGTTGAAGCACAGGTCGACGACCTCGTCGGACCCGCCGTCCGCCAGGTCGGCGTCGCCGTAGCCCATCTCCCTGAGCATCCGGGCATAGGGCGATCCGGGCATGAGAAGCCCCGGGGCCTGGCGCGCGATCGCGCGCGCCTTGGCGGGGTCCGCCTCGGGGACCACGGTCTGGAGGCTGATCAGCAGCTTGTCGGGGCCGAGCGTCTCCCGCACGCGCCGCGTGTGCTCGGCGGGCAGCAGCGCGGGGATCGCGCCGTCCGCGCGGTCGCGGGCGACCGCCTGCATCTTCGGCCCGAGGGCGGCGATCAACCTTGGGAAGGGGACGGACGGCGCCGGAGCGGCCTCGACGGCGGCGTCCATGGCGTCCAGGTAGCCGCGCATCTTCGCCAGCGGGCTGGTCCACTCCTGCCCGCTCTGCTCGACGATCGCCCCCATGCTGACGCCGATCCCGAGCGCCAGCCGCCCCGGGTAGGCGTCGGCCAGCACCGACGCGGCCCCCTGCATCGCGGCCGGATGCCGCGCCCACAGGTTCGCGATGCCCGAACCGAGGACGATCCGGTCGGTCGCCGCGAGCATCACGCCGAGCTGCGTGAACACCTCACGCCCTCCCACGGCCTCGTTCACCCAGATCGATCCGTAGCCCGCCTTCTCGACGCGCGCGGCCGCCGCCCGCCACTCGTCGGCGGGCGCGAGCGGGGTCATCAGCGTGGCCCCGATCCGCCCGAGCCTCTTGCGCGCCTCGTCAACGGCGGTGGTCGCCATCCTGCCTCCTTGGTCGGCCGTACAATCGGAACCGGTAGCCCGGTTAGGACAGTACCGGAACGATCGCCCCGTTTGTCAAAGGAGGACGCGGATGACCGCCGACCCGCCGGCCCCCCGGCGCTCGGACGCGCTGCGCAACCGGGAGCGGATCATGCGGGCCGCGCTGGAGGCCTTCGCCGCCGACGGCAGGCTCGCCCCCCTCGATGACATAGCACGCCGCGCGGGGGTCGGCGCCGGGACCGTCTACCGCAACTTCCCGACCAAGGAGGCGCTGTTCAAGGCCGCCATCGCCGACCGCCTCGAACAGGTCGTGGAGGAGGCGAGGTCTCTCGCCGACGCCGAGGAACCGGTGGAGACGTTCTACGGTTTCGTTATGCGGGTGGTGGAGCGCGCCATGCTGAACCACGCGCTCTGCGAGGCGATCGCGCTGGACGAGGGCATGAGCGCCTTCGACGACGGCGGCCTCGACCAGGCGTTCACCGACGCTCTGGGAGTGCTGCTCGGAAGGGCCCAGGCCGCGGGCGGCGTGCGGGACGACGTGGACGTGTCCGACGTCAGAGCCCTCCTCACCGGATGCCTGGTCATGGAACGCCGGCGGCGCTCGACCGGCCCGCCCGGACGCATGACGGCGCTCGCGTGCGACGCGCTCCGTCCGGCGTGCGCGGAGTCCTCGCTCACGCGTAACGAAACTCGCCCGGCGTCACGTAACGAAACGTGTGAGGTCTGCGGCACCCCGCTCGTGGCCGCCCGGACCGGCCGCCCCGCCCGCTACTGCGGTGCCGCGTGCCGCCAGAAGGCCCACCGCCGCCGCTCGGTCTCCTGAGGTGAAATCCGGTTGATCGGCCGGCCCGGCCCACGGGACGCTGGGGCCTCGCCCTCACATCGGAGCCGTCCCTTGATGACGTCCACACGGGAGATCCGCGCGGATTTCGACCGCGACTCGATCACGGTCTACCAGGCGTTCTCCCCGGAGATCGCCGGACCGGCGGTGCGGCACGGCACCTTCGTCCCCCCGTTCTCCCGCGGCCGCATGACGTGGATCAAGCCCTCCTTCCTGTGGCTGATGGCGCGCAGCGGCTGGGCGCGCAAACCGGGCCAGCAGTCCGTGCTCGCCGTCCGGATCAGCCGGGCGGGCTGGGAGGAGGCGCTCGGCCTCGCCGTTCCCACCGCGCCCGACCGCCGCGTCTTCCAGGGATCGGACGAGTGGCGCCGACGTTTCGCGGACGCGGTCGTCCACGTCCAGTGGGACCCGGAACGGTCCCTGCGCGGCCAGAAGCTGGAGGCGCGAAGCATCCAGGTCGGCCTCAGCCGCCACGTCGTCGACCGCTACGTCGACGACTGGATCATGGAGATCGAGGACCGCACGGCCCTCGTCCACAAGCTGCATCGCCTCGTCCAGGACGGCCAGGCGGCCAAGGCCAGGAAGCTGCTCCCACCAGAGCGTCCCTATCCGCTGCCCACCGAGGTGGCCCAGCGCATCGGCGCCGACTGACCCGCGCGGCATTTGGGCCCGGCGCCGGATCAGCGCCGCGTGACGAACAGCCCTAAGATTCAGATGGCATATTCAGGACGATGCGCTCGGCGAAGCCGCCCCGCCGCTCCCACTTGGCCGCGCGCCGCGCCTCCAGGTCGTCCGGCGTGATCCCGTCGACCGCGGCCAACGCGTGGAGGACCTCCAGCAGGTCGGCGAGCTCCTCGGGCTCACCGCTCGCGACGTACTCCCCGGCCTCCTCGTACAGCTTGGCGCGCAGCAACGCCCGGTACTCCTCCGGCCCCGCGACGCGCGTGTCGGCGCCCCGCCCCGCGGACCGGATGATCTCTGGAATCCGGTCGCGTACGAGCTTCTCCGCCGACCCCTCGCCCGACCCAGTGTGGTGCGCCGGCCCGCCATGGCGCCGGTCCAGCGACTGGACCCACTTCACGGCCACCGCCGCCGTCTGGACGAGTTCCTCCCGGAGCCTTTCGGGGGCCGACTCGGCCAGGGCCTCGTAGAACTCCTCGGTGAGCACATGGCGCCAGGTCAGGCGCCCGCGCTTCGAGGCTTCAGCGCATTCGCGCTTGGCCTGCTCCGCCCGCTCGGCGAACTCCGGTCCGCTCCCGTCGGGAAACTCCTGGAAGCCCCACATCCGATCCTGGGCATCGCGTTCCGCCGCGACGTCCGTCAGCACCCTCGCCAGCGAACCTGGCTCTCCCTCATCCTCCATGCGCCGACGGTAACCATCACGGCGACCCGTCGCGCGCGATCCGCACTCGTGGGCGAAAAACTCAAGGCCGGGAGCGTGGCTCCCGGCCTTTGAGTCATTCACGTGCGTCGCCTGTGCGGCGGGCGCGCGGGCGTTCGCCCTCACGCAAGGTCAGCTCGGTGTCGCGTCAGCGGGAGGGAAGGTCCACGTAGTGGCGCTCGCCCGGGCCCACGTAGACCTGGCGCGGACGCCCGATCTTCGTCGAGGCGTCATTCATCATCTCGCGCCACTGGGCGATCCAGCCGGGGAGCCGTCCGAGCGCGAACAGCACGGTGAACGCGTTGGTCGGGAAGCCCATCGCCTTGTAGATGACGCCGGTGTAGAAGTCGACGTTCGGGTACAGCTTGCGCTCCACGAAGTAGTCGTCGCTCAGCGCGACCTCCTCCAGGCGCATGGCCAGGTCGAGCAGCGGGTCGGACTTGCCCAGCGCGTCCAGGACCTTGCCGGTGGCCTGTTTCACCACGGCCGCGCGCGGGTCGTAGTTGCGGTAGACGCGGTGCCCGAAGCCCATCAGCTTGACGCCCGGCTCCTTGTCCTTCACGCGCCGGACGAACGAGTCGACGTCGTCGCCGTTCTCGTGGATCCGCTCCAGCATCTCCAGGACGGCCTGGTTGGCGCCGCCGTGCAGCGGACCGAACAGCGCGTCGACGCCCGCGGACACCGACGAGAACAGGTTCGCCTGGCTGGAGCCCACCAACCGTACGGTCGAGGTCGAACAGTTCTGCTCGTGGTCGGCGTGCAGGACGAACAGCATGTCCAGGACGCGCACGATCTCGGGGTCGATCTCGTACGCCTGCGTGGGCAGCCCGAACGTCATGCGGAGGAAGTTCTCCACGTAGCCCAGGGAGTTGTCCGGGTAGAGCAGCGGCTGCCCGATGGAGGTCTTGTACGCGTACGCCGCGATCGTGGGCAGTTTGGCGATCAGCCGGATGCTGGACAGGTCGACCTGCTCGGGGTCGAACGGGTCGAGGCTGTCCTGGTAGAAGGTCGACAGCGCGCTGACCGCGGACGACAGCACCGCCATCGGATGCGCCCGCCGGGGGAACGCGGAGAAGAACGCGCGGAACTTCTCGTCCAGCAGCGTGTGGTTGCGGACGCTGTGGGTGAACTCCTCCAGCCGGTCGGCCGACGGCAGCTCGCCGTAGATCAGCAGGTACGCGACCTCCAGGAAGGACGACTTCTCCGCCAGCTCCTCGATCGGGTAGCCGCGGTACCGCAGGATCCCCGCCTCACCGTCGATATAGGTGATCGAGGACGTCGTGGAGGCGGTGTTGGTGAACCCCGGATCGAGCGTGACATGCCCCGTCTCCTTGAGCAGCTTGCCCACACCCAGGCCGGAGGGACCCTCGGTCGCCTCCGTCACCTCCAGAGGCATGCGGCCGCTCACGTGGTTGAGCTCGAAATCCGACATACTCGCTCGCTCCCAACTCCGTCCACACCTGCGCAGACGCTCCGTTCTTCATCGTATCCACGTGATCACACGGCCTCATCCGGGCCTGTCCCGTTGACGGGCGGCCCCGCCGGGTGCTCCGGTGGGTCGTATGAGCGACCACATCGCCGCCGAACTTCTCGCGCGCGCCCGCCGGGAGATCGCGGCCGCGACGTCCCGGAACCGCTTCCTCGATCTCCTCGAAACCGGTCGGGTGCCCCAGGAACGCCTGGTCTGGCTGGTTGGAGAGGAGTATCGGATCGTCCGTAGCGACCGGCGAAGTTTCGCCCTGTTGGCCGCGCGCTATCCGGATTCACCGTCCGGCGAGCTGTTCCTCGGCCTCGCCCAGGGAGAGACGCGGGCGCTCGGTCTCCTGGACGATCTCGCCTCGGCCCTGGGGGAAAGTGAGAAGAATCTCAGAGCGTACGAGCCGCGCCCGTTCGCCCAGACCTACCCCGCCTTTCTCGCTCAGCGTGCCGCCTTCGGCACGGCCGGTGAGGTCGCTCTGGCGATGCTCGCCAACCTGGAGGAGTGGGGCGCGTACTGCGCCCGTGCCGCCGACGCCCTGCGCGGCGCCTATGACATGGACGATGCGGCGGTGGCCTTCTTCAGCTTCTTCGCGGAATCGCCACCCGGCTTCGAGGACCGGGCCCTGGCCGTCGTCGCCGCGGGACTGGCCGCGGGCGACGACCCGGAGGAGACCGCCCTCGCGGCGCGTCTCCTGCACGCCTACGAGACGGCCTTCTGGGACGCCCTCGCCGAGGGCCTTTGACCGTCTGCCTGCTCGTCGGACGATTCCGTCCTGGGGGGATCCGCCCTCGGCGAACCCCTACCAGGCCCCTTCGCGGAGCGTCGGGAGTTCGCCCGTGCCCTCGACCAGCGTGTGTTCCTGGACGCCGATGAGCTGTTCGACGTCCGAGGGCAGCCACTCCTCGCCGTAGTGCGCGTCCAGCAGCGTGGACAGAGCGACCAGGACCTGCTCCGGCGACGGCCGCTCCCGCGCCTCCTTCACCAGGCATCGCGTGACGAGGCCGCGCATGGGGTCGGGCAACCGGCTGAGATCGGGCGTTCCGTGGACGATGCGTCCGCGCACCTTGTGGCCGCCGCCGAAGGGAGGGGCGCCCGCAGCGGCGAACACGAGCGTCGCGCCAAGGGAGAACACGTCGCTCTGCGCGGTCACCTGTTCGCCGAGGGCCTGCTCGGGCGACATGTATGCGGGCGTCCCCAGCACCTCGGAGCGCGAGAGGGGGAGCGCGTCCAGAGGCCGCGCGATGCCGAAGTCGATGACCCGCGGCCCGTCCGAGGCGAGCAGGACGTTCGACGGCTTCAAGTCCCGGTGGACGATCCCCGCCCGATGGATCGCGATCAGGGCCTCCGCCAGCCCGGCGCCCAGCCTGCACGCCGCCTGCTCCGGTAGCGGCCCCTTCTCGCGCACCGCCGCGGAGAGGCTCACCCCGCGGATGAACTGGGTCGCGAGCCATGGACGGTCCGCGTCCGGATCCGCGTCGACCACGGGCGCCGTATAGAACCCGCTGACCGACCGGGCCGAGGTCACCTCGCGCCGGAACCGGGCCCGCCACTTGGGATCGCCCAGCAACTCCGACCTGATCACCTTCACCGCGACCAGTCGCCTGCTCGCCGACGTCGCGAGGAAGACCTCTCCCATCCCGCCGGAGCCGAGCCGTGCGACCACACGGTAGGGACCGATCATCTGCGGGGGGTCAGGCTGCATGGGCACGAGTTCCGATCATGGTGGACGCGCTTCATGGTGCCACGAACCGCCCCGCCGCCCGGAGGGAAGCCACCCAAGCCGGGCACCTCCCTGTCGGATCCCGCGAGCATGCCGCCGCTCGAACCGGACCCCTCCCATCGCGCCCACGCCCGGCCCATGCCCTGCCCCATCGGGACACGGTGATCTCGTGGCCAGACCGTGCTCAGGGGCACACCCAAGCGGGCATCTGCATCGGTGTGTAAGAAGTCAAAGCCCCTATTCAGGACACGTGATTGCCCGGCGCCGCTCGCTCCCGGGAGTTATCCACAGAATTGGATTCTACTATTCTCGGTCCCCGGCCTGGGCCAGGCTTCCCCTTGTCGCCGATTCACGAGACAAGGAGGCAGAAGATGCCGGAACAGACCATTCGCCGCGAGTTCGGGGTCCACCAGTTCGCCCGCCACCTGGGCCTCAGCCACTGGCAACTGCGGCTCGGACGGGAACACGGCCTTGTCCCCGCCCCGGACGTCGCAGGCGAGCGATGGTCCGCCCGACTCGCCGAGGAGGCGAGAGGCGGAGGGGAGAAGGTCATCGCCATGTTCGGAAGCGAGCCGCCCATCGGATCGACCAGGGCGGCGGCCCGGCTGGCCCACCGGGTAAGCCTCGACGTGGAGCGGGGGGACATCGAGGTCCTGGTCGCCCAGGGCGAACTCGACGTCATCAGCAACTTCCGCGGACACCCCGTGTACCTCATGCGCGACCTGGACCGGCTCGACCGGGAGTCGGTCCGCGCGGTGGTCCTGGCCAGAAAGGGGCCCCTGTTCGAGAGCGTCGACGCCGGCGGCGCCGCGATGATCCTCGACTGGCCCAAGAAGTCCTTCGATCGGATCGCCTTCGAACGGCGGCTGCCCGTCGACCAACTCGGACGCTACGCCCTGGACGACATCCACGCCCTCGCCTCGGAGGGAGATCTCAACCAACAGATCCTCGAAGAGAAGCATCAAATGGCGATCGCCAGAGCGCGGAGGGCGGAGATCAAAGTCGAGGATGTGGTTCGCGGTTGGCTTCTCCGCTGCACCGCGTACGTCGACCGTGCCGCCGATCAACCACCGGATCTCACCGCCATCCGCCGGGCGCTCCGCGCCCTCGCCGCCGCCAGAGCAGCGAGCACCGGACACGAGTACGGCGCCACTTGAGACACCCCGCCCGCTGCCAGTACCCGGCCATGAGAACGATCTGCGATGCCCGGGAAGCCGGTGAAGCGTCGCCCTCGCAGCCGCCGCACCGAGAGTGGCGATCACCAACGGCTCGCGGCATCGGCCGGCTCCTGCAATCGAGCCGGGGGTGCGGGTGCGGTTCCGGCGCAGGCTCCTGAAGTTCGCAGCGCTCGCTCACGAGGAGACGGCATCGAGCAGGGCTGTCCAGCGTGGCCGCACGGACGAGCGGGACGCGCCGACGGCGCTTCCGGGCAACGCGCCTTGACCGGGTCGCGTCGTGGGTCGCTTGCCTGGTGGTGCTCGGTTCGAATGGCGATCGGATCGTGGGGGTTCCAGGGGGGACCTCGTAGGGCGATGGGGGGCATCGAGATCAGGTGCGCTTGGGTCCGTTGCGGCGTCCCGACGGGCGCCTTCGCTCATGGTCGTGGTTCTCAAGGGCGGCGAGAAGGCGGTCGCGTGCCTCGGTCCGGGACATGGCCGGCAGCCGGTCCGGAAAGTGGTTCGTGAGGCCGGGCGACGGACTGAACAGGCCGTCGTCGTCGACGACGATGCGCTCGCCCGCCCAGTTGCCGAGGAGGATCGTGGAGATCTCCCCCGGGTAGTGGGCGAGGAGTCTGCTGATCCGCTCGCACTCGTCCTCGCAGTCGGCCACCAGGAGCAGGCGCCGTGCGTCCGTGACACCGGTGGTGCGGCGAATGGAGAGTTCCGTCTCCAGATAGGCCAGCGCCGCGTCGAGGTTGCCGGGGATGAACAGCCCCGCCGCGGACTCGTCCAGGAGCTCGTCCTCGGCCAGTCCGAACAGAGCCGTCGCGGCGGAGCGGGGGATCACGGTGAGGGAGGTGTCGCCGTGCTGGTCGAGCGCGGTGAGGGCGAGGACGCGCGCGGTCGCGACCGCGCCCGGTCCCGAGAGCCCCAGGGCGGGCACGGCGAACGGGTCGAGGGGCGGCCGGTAGGTGAGGTGGACGACGTCCTCCGCTGATTCGCCGCCGTCCATCGGAACGGCGGCCGTCAGCGTCCCGGCGGCAACGGCGGAGATGCGATGCCGGAACGGGTAGCAGAACGCCGCGGCGATCGGGACGAGGAGGCCCAGCAGCAAGATCGGTTGCAGTGACCTTGACCGCGACTCCTCGCTCCTGGCCTGTTCATGGAAGCTGGGAAGTTCCGGGGTGCCGCCGGTCGCCGGTGAGGGGGAGGCGGTGGGGGGACGCTCCGGCGTCGCCGGGCGGGGGCTCGGCTTGTCCGGGGTCTTCGACGAGGGAGGACGCCGGTCGCGTTTCGGAGTCCGCTCCCGATTCGCGCGATTCGTCCGCCTGGTCGAGTTGCCGTCACGCCTCCGCCCGTGGTTCCTTTTTCGGGGTTCTTCGTACATTGGCAGCCATCTCTCCTTGCACATCCGTGCCGCATACCAGTCGGTGATGTCTGTCGGGGGGCGGCAGATGGTCGGTATCGAGCGCCGTGAATCCGGATCGGCCGGAGCCGCGTCCGCCGACGGTGCGGCGCCGAGGAGGATGGCGCCGGCCACCGCCGTACAACCCAGCACTCCGCATGTGCCGCGGAGGACGCCGCCGATCACGTCGGCGGGACTGGGATCTGCCAGGAAACGGTTCATCTTCGCCCCGGGGATCGCGTTGGTCGCCGTCAGAATGCCGATCGTAGTCAATTCGGCTACGCAGCGTTGAACAATGGTGACAGTCGATCCAACGCGATCCTGAGGGATCACTCGCAGCCGACGCCGTCGCCGTCCCGGTCGAGATGACGTGCATAGCCCGGTTCGCCCTGATGTATGGGGGCTTTTCCGGCCGCCCGGACGGCAGCGCAGTTCCTGTAGTACACCGGGGCCGGCTCCGGAGGCTTGCGAACGGTTCGCTTGCGGGGACGCGGCGTCGGTTTACGAGACACCGCCGGGCGCTTCGTCCTTCTGGGCGATCGGGTGACGCTCGGCGTGGGAAGAGGCGTCGCACTCGTGCCGGTTTCGTCCGGCTCCGTCGAGGGCGTTGTGGGGCTTGGCGAGGTCGAGGATGTGGACGACGCGGTAGTGGAGTCACCGGAGTCCAGCGCCGCCAGACAGCCTCCAAGGAGGACGAGGCAGAGGATGAGACCGCATCCGCAACCGGCGAGGTTGCGCCCGACTTTCGACTTCTGGCCTCCCTGCGGAGGAGGGCCGGGGTGGTACATGCGCGTCTCCTGACATAAACGGTTTGGGGGTGAGACGCGCAATTTGGCGGCACGGGTTACGGTTCGTGAGCTTCGGGCGAGCTCAACGCCGAGGCCCTGGCTGAACGACTGGGGAAAGTGGGCCGCTCCGCCCGTTGTTCTCGCAGGTCCGCAGGGTTCTGTGCGCTCGGGTCGGCTGGTTGGCGCCGCCGAAGATTGACGGCGGTTTGGCCTGTGGTGGACAGGGGCCTGATTTTGGGTAGTGCCATCCTATTTGCGACTAGAATCGCCCCTTCGCGCCGCGGATGGAGCGATCTTCGCATTGCGTTCTCGCCTAGCGGCCTGTTCGGTGGCGGTTGAAGATCAGCCTTCTCCGCTCGCGAAGCAGTCCATCGGATTGCCTTGGATGGCTTTGTCGCCTACCTGTCGAAGTACCAATTCGGCGTGCTGCGAGTGGCCGTACCAGGAGACGACCGAAAGCTGACGCCTTCGGGGAGGCCCGCCGCGCGCTGCGTCGCGGCCTGCAACTCAGCGTTCTGGTCGTCGATGAATGCGGAGTCCACGCCGTGCGCGGCAGCGGCATTCGCCCTTGCCGCCAAGCCGCGCTGGCCCGGCGCAACGCAGCAGCACTGCCATCCGTGCGCGATGCGCACCTGCGCCCGGCCACCCGAGCCGCCGCGGAAGCCACCGGAGCGGTAGAGCAGGCCGCGGGAAACCGGGCGTGGTCGCGGCGGCCGTGGCACCGGTGACGGCACTGGCCACTACGCCTCGCTGGTGTCGGGGGATGGGCGGAGTGGGGCGGCTCCCACACGAGGGCGCTGAAGCCCGCGGCGGTCAGCCAGCCGGTGAGGGTAGCGATCGCGGCCACCGCGACGTCCCAGCCCTGGTGGTTGCCGGATGCAGGAGGTTGAGGAACTGGGCGCCAGCGGGCAGGAGCGCCACCACATACCGCCACCCCGCCCAGCTACGAGCCCCCAGCGCGGGCGGAGCGCCGTAGGGAGTGAGGGGCTGGCAGGGAGCCCGTCGACCCACTTCATGCGGCAGCCATCAAGGCTTAGCGGGCATCGTGCTGGCCTGCGAGCGGTTCGGTGAGGCGACCTAGGGAACCTCGACCGAGCTCGACGACCACCGCCTGGACGATGGCACCGCCGAAGGCCCGCTGCCCCCCGGAGCCATTGTCTTCACGGTCGGCCTGCTCCCAGGAGCGCCCGCACCCGCCAACTAGGCGCAGGCGGCGGAGGTTGCTCCGTCCTCAGTCGGCCTGCGGTCGAGGGGTGGTGGAGTCCGCGGACCGCGCCTGGCGGAACACGTTGTCAGCCGCCGCGGTCCGGAGCGGCTCCAGGACGGCGAGCTGCTCGTCCGCGCGCGCCTGCAGCTTTCGCAGATGCTCGGTGTCGAGTGCCGGTTCCTGTTCGGCGACGGCGAGCAGAGTCCGCCATCCGGCCCGCTTGCCGTGGACCGCGAGGGTCAGGGCTTCAAGCTCCACAACGTCGCTCAGCGGGGAGCGCTGGAGCAGGCCGCCGTTGAGTTTGAGCCGTCCAGCCTTCTCGGCGGTCCACACCGCCAGGCTCTTGTAGCCGCGGATCGGCAGCCCGAGCGCCTTGAGGATCGCCAGTAGGGCGCCCCGGTCCGCGGCGATGTCGTCGGCCAGCCGGCGGAGCCGGTCGGCGTCGTCCGAGCCGCGACGTCCCCGCGCGAGCCTGCGGGCCAGGCCCACACCGCCCGCCGCCGCTGCCAGATGGTCGTTCAGATAGATGCCCAGAAGCTGCCGAGAGCGGGTTTCTTCCATCCGTGGGCGATACCCGGAGGCAGCCGAGCAAACGGCACCACGGCAAACTCGTCGTGCGCCGACCCGCGGCCGCACCGGATCGCCGGACGATCAGGCGCCCTCGCGCGTCGCCCGCTGGTCGGAGTTCTCCCGCAGAGCCCGATGCCGGGCGGCGAGCGCGGCCATGGTCAGCTCCTTCATACGGCGGCATGCCCGCTTGTAGAACTTCAGTTGCATATACCGACCGAAGAACAAGAACCCGAAACGGACGATCGGATGGGGGGTGGACGCGGCTTGCGAGAACACGTGGATGTGGAATTCCACTTCCCCGGTGTCGAGCCACTTGCGCACCTCCTGGTCCATCTGGCCCCGTTCGAGGTGCCCCTCCAGGGTCTGGTAGTTCCAGCCCCACACTCGTACCTGCCGTCCGTCCCGCTCGATCGTCGCGTCGATGACATCGCCGACGCGTAGACCGAGGTAGAAACGCAGTCCGTAGAACCGGGCCTGGAGCAGCATGTCCCGGCCCGGCTCAGGCGGGCCTGAACGGCAGATCTCCCGGATGATGCCGGGATCGGCGTATTGGTAGTTCTGTACGAGGCGGCGGGCGATTTCCCAGCTTCCTTCGGGGATCGGGGGCCCTGGCGGCTCCGGGGGCAGCTGCTGCCGGTAGTCATCGAGGTGCCACCCCGGTTCCGGGGTCCTCATATCGTGTTCCCGAGGATCGAAGTTGAGGCGGCACCGGTGCAGGTCGGCGTGACGCCGGCTCATGCGCTGCCGGGCGCGCTCCTTTCGTGTCATGAGGATGGCCTTTCCGGCCGGTGATCGGCACTGGGGTGTGAATCGGAGTCACGGTGGGCGACGCGCTGGACGGCGGCGTAACTGGAGTCGCGCACCCGCTGGAACAGTCCCTCCGGATGCAGTTCCTGTATCGGATGGCGAGCGGGATTGAATCGCATCGGTTCGAGGTCGTCGCTGCGCGCCGGCCCCGAGAGCCATAGTTCGCCGAATGGCTCCCACGGCCCGAATTCGGTCGCCACCACCAGGTCCAGGAGCAGCGGCTGCTCCTCCACGGCCCGCGCGAGGGTCGCGAGATCGGCTGGGACGGTGCGCGTCCGACGGGCGACCGCGCCCAGCAGAACGCGACGGTCACCGACCCGGTACGCCAGTAGCGAGCCGTAGAACGCGGGACTCCATCTGGTCGTCGGCCGTAGCAGGTGGCGACCGAGCAGGGTGAGCCCGGTCGTAGCCAGCAGCAACTCGGCGGGGGCAGGGGCTTCGGCGTCGTCCTGCGGCTGGGGCCATCGCAGCGCCAGGCCCAACACATCCGGCAGCGAGGACGGCAGCCCCGCCGCGCGGGAAAGGCGGGCCCTCCCGTGGATCTCGGTGCGGTCGTCCAGGAATGGCACTCCCCGGTGCTGGGAGGTGCCGTGCAGGCAGAAACGGGCATCGAAGACCAGGCCCCTGGGGTGCAGGGGCCGGTTGCGCCAGCGCGCGGCCAAGGCGAAACTCCGTGCGAACGCGACGTCCACCGCGCGGGTGATCGACTGTCTTCCCGTCCTGGACTTGAACATGTCGGTTCGTTCTGTCTGGACCTCGACGTCACCGACCACCTGGCCTCCCGCGATCTCGGCGACCCGCATGCAGAAATGCGTCCACATATGTGACTGCATTTCCTTCGCGATGCCCACCTTCTCGTAGAGGAGGTCCGCCAGCCGGTCGCCGCTACGCGCCCAGGACTCGATGGTGAACACCAGGTCGCCCTCGCCGGTCTCCTCGACCCGGAACTCGATCTCACCGGCCTCCATATGGCCGCGCAGCGTGGCGAACCGGAACGACACCGGCGTCTGCTCCACCACCCTGACCGGGCAGTCCCAAGGCCCCGGCATATGGACCACGTACTCGTCTCCGACTTCCAACCGCTGGGGGGTTCCCGAGGTCTTGTCGAAGACGGCGATCTCCACCGGCGAGGCGGCGTTGAGGTCACTCCCCAGCCGTTGGACCAACTGGGCGGCGGTGATGGAACTGCCGGAGATCTGGACGAGGTAACGCCGCTGGTAGGTGAGTCCGACGCCCTGCCGCGCAGACTGCGTCCGTGCTCCGTCTCGATGCGGAATCCCCTCGGCCTCCGACAGTATCCCCGAGCGGAGTCGCCGCCGCCTCACCTGGCGAAAGCGCCGCAGCCAACGCCACACCGCGATGCCCATCCCCGCGGGCCAGCGCAACGCACGCACGCGCCGCCGCCAACGTACTCGCACGACTTCCCCCGATGCTCGCCGTGTGATCCCGTCACCTTCCGTCCGCGCGCTCCGCCATACCCTCGCCAACTAGCCCAAACCGGTCACGTCCCCGGGAGAAGGAGGGCGACCGCGGACCCACACTCACCCGGCCCGAAGCCAAGATCTTCGTCAGAGACGGCAACGGGCAGGCAGGCGTCACGTTCGTTCACGACGGTCGTCGGTCGATTCCGCAGCCAGCCCAGCACGGCCACCGTCTTCGGACGCGGAGCAGCTCCGGGTCGGGGGCCGCACAGCTTGATGTACCTGGACGTTCACGTTCAGGTCGGCACACCCTGCTGCCAGCCCTCGGTCACGTCGTGGGTGTACAGCCAGGAGGTGCCGCGTTCGTAGAAGAGTCTCGTCGCCACGGGCATGATGAGGTTGCGGGCTCGGCGGGTGATGGCTCCGGCGGTCTTGGCGTCGCGGTTGGTGCTGGCTGATTTCACCATCTTGGCGATGCGTGCCCGCCGCTTCCGCTCGTAGACGGCCAGGGCGGCGGGGACGTCGGTCTCCTGGAGCGCTCGGGCCAGGACGATGGCGTCCTCGATCGCCATGGACGCGCCCTGTCCGGCGCCGACCGGGTGGCCGGCGTCGCCGGCGAGCACGGCTCGGTCGGTGCGCCAGACCGGGACCTCGTCGAGTACGTGCATCAGGGTGGGGCGGTGCCATCGCGTGGCCGCCGCGAGAACGGCGGCGGGCATCCGCTCACGGCGGTAGAGCCGTTTGATCACGTCCAGGTCGATCGAGGCGGGGTCCGGCTGTCGTGGAGAGGCGGGCTGCGCCGCCCACCAGACCGCGCCGTCCGGCGCGGCGAGGTAGATGAAGGCACCGTTGCGGCCGAAGACCATGTTGAACGCGCCGGGCTCCACGCCGACGCCGTGGGAGACCCCGGATGCCGAGTAGAGCCCCGCGTACCGGGGCTCCGGCGCCGTGGGGTCGAGGATCCGCCGGGTCGCCGACCAGATCCCGTCCGCCCCCACCAGCAGGTCCGCCTCGGCGGTGAGGCCGCTGTCGAACTCCGCCCGAACCGCTGTGCCTTCGGTGACCGCGTCCACCAGGCGTTGCCCGGTCACGAGGTGCGCACCCGCCTGGACGGCCCGCTCGCGCAGCGCCTCCACCAGCCGTCCGCGCATCAGCGTGACGCTCATGAGGGGGTCGTCGGCCAACCGTCCGCGCGGCGTGTCGCCCAGCAGCCTGCCCGTTTCGGCCCACAGCCGCTGGCGGGGCACGGCGAAACCCGCTCGCCGCACCGCCTCCAGGCAGCCGAGCGCGTCCAGGCCCCGCAGTCCGTTGGACGCCAGGCTCAGGAACGAACCCACCTCTCCCGCCGGGTCGGCATACGCCTCGTACACCGTCACCTCGGCCCCGATACGCCGCAGCGCGAGGGCGCCGGCCGCTCCGGCGACCCCGCCACCGATCACGATGACTCGCAAAGCCCCTCCTGAATCAACGTTCACCGAACTTGTGTTCGGCGAATGGTGGTTCAGTCTTCTGGGATACTGCGACTGCTGTCAACCCGAACCTGGAAGGTGCCCCGTGAGCGGCATACGGAAGGCGAAGGCGGCCGAGACCCGGGCCGCCCTCAAGGAGGCCGCGCGGCGGCTGTTCATGGAGCGCGGCTACCTGAACACCAAGATCACCGACATCACGGCCGCGGCCGGCCGCGCCACCGGCTCGTTCTACGACCATTTCGCCGACAAGGAGGAGCTGCTCCAGGCCCTCATGGCCGACCTTGAGGAGCAGGCGGACGCGGAGGTCGCGGCCTCAGCACACCCCCGCGACCACGACCTGTCCGACAGAGCCCAACTGCGGTGGCACCTGGCGGTCGCCTGGCGCGCCTACCGGGAGCACCTCCCGGTGATCGCCGCCCGGCTCCAGGCGCTCATGGCCGAGGGCCCCTCGTCCGGACGCGCCTGGACGACTCTGGTCGCCGAGACCGACGTCTTCCGCGACCACCTCGAATGGCTCCGCGATGAGGGCCACCCGCTCCCCGGCGACCCCGCGCTGGTGGCCGCCGCCATCGGCGCGATGCTCTCGATGTTCGGCTACTCCGTCCTCACCGCCGGCGCCGACGGCCCTGACGCCACCGACGAGGAGATCATCGAAACCCTGACCGACCTGCTCCTCCACGGCCTCGCAGGCCCGACGGACCCCGGCGCCTGAAACTCCCAGGCGTCCGCGCTGCTCCTTGCCCCTGGACCCTTGTCAGGCGTCCAGGCCGGCCGTCATGCCTGGTGCCCGCAAGGAGGTAGATCACGTCTGCGCTGGAGATCCTCGCCCCACATCAGCCCGCACCGCAGCCCGTCGTGGCCCCTTGGCCGGCCCTCTCCGTCGCGGCCTCCCGATCTCGGTAGCCCTTGTGGTGATCGCTTGCCCTCGGGGCGAGCAGAGCGGGTCCCTGGAAACCTTGACCGATCGGCGGCGCTTCGCCTGCCCAGAGCTTGGAGGCAGGTCACGAACGGCAGGGGGCTGTCGCGCGGACGAGCGCGATCGCCCGGAGCGACCGCTGTGCGGCTTCCCGGCGAGCCCAGTGCGGGACGCTGATCGAGAGACCGCGGACGACCCGCCAACGCCCCCTCCAGCCTGCGCCGTGCGATTCGTGAGCACAGCGGGATTGACCGGCGGCCACCCCGAGCGGGCGAATCACTCCTCGACCGGCACGAGCGTGACCGGGATGCCGTTGAAGACCGCGTTGCCGGACATCGCGTCGAGCACGGCGTTGTCGGTCAGCGCGTTCGCGTTGGCTCCGGCGTGCTGTGAGGCGACCCGCTGCGCCGACCCGGCGTGGCCCCAGCCGTGCGGCAGGCTCACGACCCCCGGCATGATCGCCTCGGTGGGCTCGACCGGCACCACGACCTCGCCGACCGCCGAACGGACCAGGACGGTGCCGCGCAGGTCGAGCCGGGCGACATCGGCCGGGTTGACGTGCAGCGTGCACTGGTTGCTGCCGCCCACCAGGGACGGGACGTTGTGCAGCCAGCTGTTGTTGGAGCGCAGCTGCCGCCGCCCGATGAGCAGGGTGTCGGCCGGTGCCTCCGACAGCTTGCGCCGCAGCCGTCCGACCTCGTCCGCGAGTTCGGCGGGCGCGAGCCGGACCCGGCCGTCGTCGGTGCAGACGATCTCCGGCAGCCGTGGTTCGAGGGCACCGAGGTCGATGCCGTGCGGGTTGGCCCGCAGGTCGGACAGCGTGAGGCCGTAGGGGCCGAGCCTGAGCAGGGCGTCCAGCATCAGCTCCGGCCCGCTGTCGCCCTCCAGCGCGGCGCGCGCCGTGGCGACGTCCTGGCCTTCGAACGGCGACCCGGGGATCTGGACGCCCGCGCCCAGCAGTTCCCCGAGGATCATTTCGTCGAGCTCGCGGGGATCGGCGTGCGCGCCCTTGCCCGAGGCGATGAGGATCAGCCTGGCCATGATCTCGGCCTCGGAGAGCTGTCCGGGCTCCAGCGGCAGGACCGGCGGGGAGAACCGCGTGTAGTTGCGCACCGTGACCATCAGCAGGAGCAGGTCGTAGTGCGGCATCTGGAGCATGCGCGGGGGCGGCAGGATGACGTCGGCCAGCCGGGTCGTCTCGTTGAGGTAGGGGTCCACGCAGACCATGAACTCCAGGTCGCGCATCGCCCGGCCCAGCCGCGGCCCGTTCGGCGCCGACAGGACCAGGTTCCCCGCGACCGTCACCAGCGCCTTGACCTGCCCCTCCCCGGGCGTCTCGATCTCGTCGGCGAGCGTGCCGACCGGCAGCTCGCCGAGCACCTCCGGCAGGCCGCGCACCCGGCTGTGCCAGCGTCCCGAGGTGAAGGGCTTGGGCCCCCAAGGGACCCCCATGGTGGCGGGCCGGGTGAACATCACGCCGCCGGGCCGGTCCATGTTGCCGGTCAGCACGTTGATGACGTCGACCAGCCATTGGGTCACGGTGCCGAAGTCCGCGGTGCAGGTGCCGACCCTGGTGTAGACGGCGGCGGTCTCGGCGGCGGCCAGGTCCCGGGCCAGCCGGACGATCGTCTCGGCGGGCACCCCGCAGAGCGGCGCCACTGCCTCCGGCCCGAACGGCGCCGCCAACTCCCGCAGCTCCTCCAGGCCCGACACGGGAACCCTGACCTTGCTCAGGTTCTCGGCCAGGAGTGTGTGGACGATGCCGAACAGCAGGCTCGCGTCGGTGCCCGGCCGGACGAACAGGTGCTCGTCGGCGAGTCCGGCGGTGCGGGTGCGCCGCGGGTCGACCACCACCAGCCTGCCTCCGCGCTTGCGCAGAGCGCGCAGGCGGCCCGGGAAGTCGGGCGCCGCGCACAGCGACCCGTGCGACTCGACCGGGTTCGCGCCGATCACGAGCAGGAAGTCGGTGCGGTCCAGGTCGGGCACCGAGATCGCCAGCGAGTTGCCGAACATCAGGCCGACCGCGACGTGCTTGGGTATCTGGTCGATCGTGCTGGCGCTGTAGAGGTTGGTGGTGCCGAGCGCCTCGGCCAGCGGGCCGCGGTAGAAGATCCCGCCCATGGTGTGGAACGTGGGGTTGCCGAAATAGGCGGCCACCGCCTCACGGCCGTGCGCCTCGATGACGCCGGTCAGGCCGCGTTCGACGGCCTGGAACGCCTCCTCCCAGCTCGCTTCGCGCCAGTGCTCCCCCTCGCGGATCATGGGCGCCCTGAGCCGGTCGGGGTCCTCGTCCAACCGCCCGAGGCTGGCGCCCTTGGGGCACACGTAGCCACCGGAGAAGGGATCGTCGGCGTCCCCCTTGACCGACAGCACGTGTCCGCCGTCGTCCAGGGTCAGGCGCAGACCGCAGACGGCGTCGCAGATCGGGCACGTTCGGAGGGCGGTTCTCATCGGCACTCCCGAAGGTCGAGGGATAGGGCACGCCGAGCGCTCGCAGGCGCGCGCCATGCGTCCAGCCTCCAGAGGCGCCGCGCGTGCGGCATCCTCCGGAATGCGCTGCCGGATCTCCCTCCGGACATGCGGACGGCAGCCTGCGCGGGGCGACCGACCGTCCGGGACGACCGCGTCAGGGGCCGCAAAAAGCGAATGAAGAAATCCGAAGGGAAGAGGGCGGCACAACCTTGCCGAGGTCGTCTATATGAAGTCGAAATGCCGGCACTCTGGATACTCCGCGCGGCCGGGAAGGACTTGCTGCGTACGACACGTCCTAAACGGCACCCGAGGTGATTGGCGGTTGGTGACCCCCGACACAGCCAGCTCGTGTCCAGCGTGGAACTCTCGCCGGGCAAGGGGGTATCAGATCGTGTGCGCGGTCGGCCATGCGACGGCGGTCTTCACCTATCGCTGCGGAAGCCGGTGACCGGCTGGTTCGTCGATCCGCCGCGACGGCAGGGACGTGCACTCATCGGCCCGACTGATGGCCGGCCGACGTTCCGGCCCGGACCCACGTCCTGGACGGGGCCTCAGGTCCGCGCGATTGGCGTGACCTGGTGGGTGTTTTACCGTTCGGGTGACCTTTCGCCTGGTGAGGACGGGTAGGGGAGGTGTGCCGGAGCACAGGACACGCCAGGCGCTCCCGGCTCCACCGCCCCCTCCGGGATTCGCCCCGGCGCTCGTCCTGGCGAGGACGGCCGTGGCGGCGCCGAGTCACACCGAGAAACACCGCTGGGCGACACCGCCGCGTGTTCTGCGCTTCCGGTCCCTACCGGAACCGACAGGAGAGAAGGCCGCATCATGGCCACGCAACTCACTGATTTCGACCGCGAGCTCGCCGAGTTGGAGCGGGCGCTGGAGTCCGGGCAGGCCACCCAGGTGGTGTCCGGGGAATCGAAGGTGACCTTCGACCCCCGGTGGTGGGGGTTCCACCTGCTGCTGAACCGCCACGCCGTCAAAAAGCTCCTCGACAACAGCGAGGAGTTCGTCAAGGACGCCAAGAAGGCCGCCGGGAAGAACAAGAAGGCCGCCAACCTGATCGAGCTCTACATTCTGATCCGGAAGGTGTGGGTCCAGGCGATCGACAAGGGAACCGGGATCCGGGATCCGGTTCACCTCCCCTTGGCTGGTGCCGGGCGCGCTGGTGCCCACCGTCTGGTACGACGGGGAAGGGGACCCGCCGCCCAAGCCGCCCGACCCCGGCGACACCGCGCTGCGGTGGACGGTGTGGGAACCCGGCCAGAGCGGGTGGAGCGAGGACCGCGTCATCCCCGGCCACAAAAGCCTGCTGGCCCCGGCGTTGGCCACCGACCGCAACGGCTCCTTCTACTGCGTACACCGCGGCGACAAAGGCGATGAGAAGCTCTACCTGACCGTCTACCACGACGGCAAATGGACTCTGGACAGCCAACTCCCCGCCGACTGCACCACCAGCTATCCGCCCGCGGTCACCTGGCACCCCACGCTCGGGGTGATCGTGGTGTTCGTCAAGGCCGGCAAGCAGTGCTGGACCGCCCGCTCCGGGCACGGCACCGGCGGCAACTGGAGTACTCCCAAGGAGATCCCCGACTTGTGCCGGGGCATCCCGGCGGTGGCCGTGGCCGGCAACCGGCTGGTGTGCGTCTCGGTCAACGACTACAGCGACCTGTGCTCCCCGTACTGGAGCGAGGCGGACCTGGCCAAAGGCCACAACCTCACCTGGAGCAAACCCCAGAGGATCCCGTCCCAGGTCTCCTGTGGCAGCGGGGTGTCCATGGCCGTGGACGCCTCCAACCTCATCACCCTCGCCGACGCCAGCGCCGGAGGCCACTGCATCACCGGATTCCACCTGGCACCCGGCAAGACCACCTGGGGGTGGGCCTGCACGGGCAACAACAACGCCACCCACTCCACCGACCACACCCCGGCGATCGGCTACGTCTCCACCGACAACAACACCGGCCACGAGCTGCTCCTTGTGTACCGCAGTGACGACAGCAGCAAAAAGGACAAACTGATGTGGGCCACCACCTACGCCCCAGGCGGTCTGAAGCACCGCCAGAAATTCCCCGCAGGCACCGAAATGCCCGGCCACGACAGCGCCACCGCCCCCGCCGTGGTCTACGGCAGCTACACCGGCGAGGACGGCAAGACCAAAGCCCAGGCCATGTGCGTCCACCGCGGCAAGTCAGCCTGACTACCCGCTACCAGCGACACGAGCGCATTCGGGTGCAGTACCTCTGCGCGCTTTTGCTGGGCTGGGATGCGGAAAATCGCGCACCGGCAAACCTTAGGCCCGTCGTCCTGCCGCTCCGCGCAGGTGACGCACGGGTTCGGAACAGGGACCGACCGCCGCGTCCTCCCCGTAAAGGAACCGCACCCATCTTGCTTTGGAGTTCAGCCCGGACCCCTCGGTTCCTGCACCGAATCTTCTATGCAGGCCGGTCGGTCGCTAGACCGATAGGCGTTCGCGTTCTTTCCGGGCTCGTCGTGTGGGTGTGCCGCAGTTGCTGCGCGGCGCAAGGCCACATTGACATAACGCGCCTGCAAGGGGATTCGACGGCCCGTTCGGTGGCGTCTGCTGGCCTTCGTGGTGGGCGCCTTCCCAGGCGCCCACCACAGGGGCGCGAACCTACGAGAACGAGTGCGGGCGATAGAGGAGCAG
>NZ_JAHFZY010000015.1:0-1679 GCF_018603865.1 Actinomadura sp. NEAU-AAG7 | reverse complement strand
TCCCGGGTTTTCCCGCCCCCGGGGGGGGGGTTGTGGTGGCCTTCGTGGGGGGCGCCCCCCCCGCCCCCCACCACTGGGCCGCTTCCATTCGCGAACTCGTCCGGGCGATCGCGGAGCCTTACCCGATGGCCGGGTGCGCCTGGGTGCCTCCCGAGGTCACCAGGCCGTAACCGGGCACGGCGTCGGTCACGGCGAGAGCCGCGTCCCCGGTCACGACGTCGGCGCCGCTACGTGCGTCGACCACCACATCGCCGTTCTCGGCGTGACCGTAGACGGCACCATGGAACGCGCAGGTCACATCGAGGGCCACGCGGCCGGCGGCCTTGTCGGGCAGCGACCACAGACGGCGGCCGGAACGGGCGTCGAACGCCAGCGTTTGCTCGGGGGAGTCTCCGCTGATCACGGCGGGCTCGGTGCACACGATGGTGTCTCGTTGATCGAACTCGCACACGAAGTCCTTGTTGCCGAGTCCGCCGAGCGGGGTCAGCGTGGTGACCTTCTTTCCGTCGGCGGTGTCGAACAGCGTGTCCCGGCCGTCTTGCGAGGTGTGCACCACCACCCGGCCGGACCCCGCCATGACCAGCTCCGGGACCCGACCGGCCAGGGCCGTGCGGATCTCCGGACCCGACCAGAGGGACGTCCCGTCGCGACTGCGCAACGCGACCAGGTTCGATGTCCAGTCGTCGTCTCCTGATCGGAAGCCCACGACCTTGTCTCCATCGACTCCGCGTGGAATGACCCCGTCCCGCTTCCAGAGCACCGCCCCCGATTGGGCGTCCACGGCCATGGTGTAGCCCACGTTCAAGATCACGCTTACGCCGTTGCCGTCGCGGCCCGCTCCCACGATCTTGGGTGGAAGCGCGGTGGAGGGTCCGGGGGCCGCCCGGTGCCAGCGGGTTCGGCCCGCAGGGTCGACCGCGAGGACCTGGGTCTGTTCGGTGTCCTGCTGTGTGCCGGTGCCCTCGGTGATGGTGTCGTAGGCGGCGACGATCAGGACTTGGCCCTGCCCGTCGGTCACCGCCACCGGAGCTGGCGGATCCTCCTCGGTCATCGGCCCGCTGGTGAGGTTGGTGGCGCCGGGCAGCCCGACCGACCAGCGACGCGCCCCGGTCGCGAGGCCGGTCGCCACCAGCGCACTGCCTTCCTCGGTTTCGACGTAGGAATAGGCGGTGTCTTTGACGACCGCGACCGGACCTGTGCCTACCTGCACCTCCTTGGCCGAGAACCGGCGTGGCGGATCGTAATACCGGACGGGCGAAGCCGCAGCCGACGACGGTGTCCTCTTGCCATGCGACGGCGACTTCGTGGAACAGCCTGCGTTGGCCAGTATCGATGCCGCGACCGGCAACACCAGTAACATCGCCGGTACCTTCATACAGTCTCCTCTTCACGCACGTCCCGATAGAGCGGGCACGCGCACAGTAAAGGAGACGGCGGCGAGATTGCAGCAAAAGGCCAAAAATGATGGGCGTGGATCTTCTGCTTGTCGCCGCATGGACGAAAGTGCTAATCTAAAATTTAGAGTGTGTCTCATGTGGGGGGTTGGGCGAGTTTCTTGTAGCAGGTGATGGCGGCGGCGAGGGTGAGGAAGGCGGTGAACAGGTGGCCGTGGCGTTCGTAGCGGACTGTCAGCCGCCGGTAGCCCAGCAGCCAGGCCAGGGTTCGTTCGATCACCCAGT
>NZ_JAHFZY010000014.1:0-61968 GCF_018603865.1 Actinomadura sp. NEAU-AAG7 | reverse complement strand
CGCCGCCAGCGTTCGTCCTGAGCCAGGATCAAACTCTCCATCAAGGCCACACGACCACCCAGGGGGCGAACCCCGAGCAGCCAAACCTCAGAAGAAAATCCCAGCAAACACCAACCCCCCGAAAGAGGCCGGTGCATTGCCTCAAAGAAATCCCCGACCCCGACCACCCTCCCGAAGAAGGACGAACAGGGCCACGGGGCGACCCGACCGCATCACGGCCGGGCCGATAAAGGCACTGGCTTTTAACACGCTGTTGAGTTCTCAAGAAACGGACACCCACCGCGCCGAACCCGCTTCCGCGAGCCCCGCTCCGGGGCAACCTCTCCAACTTACCTGATTCGCCGCTGCTGTCAAGAAGACCGATGAAGATCTTTTCGACGAGCAGAGGGTCATCCGGATTCACTCGCACGGACGACGACGAGCCGAAGACCCGTCATGATCGCTTCGAGTGAGAGTGCCCATCGGGCCGGCCACCTTGCGGCGTCCTGCATCCCGTTCCGGGCCAACCAGACCATCGTACCTCAGTCCGAGCGAGGCTCGAACCGCTTTTCTCAGGTCTCGTTCCCCAGGGCCGACCGCCTTCCGGCGTCCCGCATCCCCTTGGGGCAGGTGGAACATTAGGGTCGCCCGGCACCATCGTCAAACCGAGATCGGCCAGGGTTTCTTCCCGTTCGCCGCGAGCGGGCCGCGCCGCCCTTGTGACCTCGTGCTTCTCACTTGGCGTGGCACCCGTCACAGTCCGTCGGCGGCTACTCCAGCCGCCGATAGACCGACAGGACGAAGGACAGCGGCACCGGCACCGGATCCGGTAGCCGTTCCAGCCTTGGCCAGAGCTGCTCCGCCGGAACATGGTGGGCGCTGGGGCCCATGGCGACGAGCGTGGCGACCTCGGGGTGGGACAGGAGCGCCTCGGTCTCGATGTTCTGCCGGGTGTCCAGCTTGAAGTAGCCGGCGAGTGCCGCGTCGGTGCGCTCGGTCTTGCGTTCGTCGATCGTGACGAGGCCGAGCGCCTCCACGAGCGGGCCGAGGTGGGCGGACGACGGCGTGACGGTGAAGAGCAGCCCGTCCTCGTGCAGGACGCGGTGGAACTCGGCGGCGTTGCGCGGCGCGAAGACGTTCAGGACGGTTCCGGCCGCGCCGTCCCGCACGGGAAGCGGCCGCCACAGGTCGGCGACGACGGCTCCGGCGCGCTGGTGCGCCCTGGCGGCGCGGCGGGCGGCGTGCTTGGAGATGTCGAGCGCGAGGCCGAGCGCGTGCGGGGACCGGTCCAGAACGCGGCCGAGGTAGTGGCCCGTCCCGGCGCCGGCGTCCAGGACGAGGGACGCGCCGTCCAGGCAGCGGGCGACGCTTCTGGCGAGGCGTTCGGCGGGAGCGGTGAAGTGCCCGGCGGTGAGGAACTCGTCACGGGCGCGGACCATCTCGGGGGTGTCCGCCGTGCCGGGGCGGGCGTTGCCGGGCAGCAGGTTCGCGTATCCCTGCCGCGCGATGTCGAAGGCGTGCCCGGCCGGGCAGCGCAGTCCGCGGTCCGCCATCGCGAGGTCCGCTCCGCACACGGGGCACACCAGGTATTGGACGACATCGGCGAGCATCGCTCCATCATCGTCCATGGACGGCGCGGAACGGGCGGGGTGGCCCGCATCTTTGCCATCGTGCCGCTCGGCGGACGGCTGGGCGTCCCATACCCGCAACCCAGGGTGCGGGCGGCGTGGACCGGCACGCGAAACGCGAACGCCCCGGCCGGAACCGGCCAGCGTCCGCGCGAGGGGCGTAGGGCCAGGATTGAGGACCCGGCCCTAGCCCAGGGGTTCAGGACTCCACACGCCGCCGGACGTCCTCCATGTCGAGGCCGCGGACCTGCTCGATCACGTTCTCCAGCACCGGCTCGGGCAGCGCGCCCGGCTCGGCGAAGACGATCACGCCGTCGCGGATCGCCATCAGGGTCGGGATCGAGCTGATGCCGAACCGCTCGGACAGCTCCGGCTGGGCCTCGGTGTCGACCTTGGCGAAGGTGATGTCCTCGTGCTTGCCCGCCGACTTCTCGAACACCGGCGCGAACCGCTTGCAGGGTCCGCACCAGTCGGCCCAGAAGTCGACCAGGACGATGCCGTCCCCTTGCGCCACCTCGTCGAAGTTCTCGGTGGTGAGCGTGACGGTCGTCATGTCGGTTTCTCCTCAGTCGGGGTATCAGGACGGTAGAGCGGCTAACAGCCCCGCAGTATTCCCCACCCGGGAATCACAGAGCGGTAATTAGCGTTGTCCCCTTAGGGAGATCGCACCGGAGAAGGGTCAGGATGGCTGCAACCCGTACCAAGGGCGACAGGGTCGACGTGCCCGACAAGGACCTTGTCGGAGCGTACCTCGACCGGATCGGCCGCACCCCCCTGCTCGACGCGCAGGAGGAGGTCGATCTGGCGAAGGCGATCGAAGGGGGCCTGTACGCCGAGCAACTCCTCGACGAGGGGACCGTGCCCGAGGGCGCGACCCGCGAGGAGTTGGAGGAGCTGACCGCGGCGGGGCTGCGCGCCAAGCAGCGCTTCGTCGAGGCCAACCTCCGGCTCGTGGTCTCGATCGCCCGCAAGTACCCGACCGACTCGTTGCCCCTCATCGACCTCATCCAGGAGGGGAACCTGGGGCTGATGCGCGCGGTGGAGAAGTTCGACTACCGCCGCGGCTTCAAGTTCTCCACGTACGCGACATGGTGGATCAGGCAGGCGATCGGGCGTGGGCTGAGTCACACGGCCCGCACGATCCGGCTGCCCGTCCATGTCGAGGAGGAGTTGTCCCGGCTGCGCCGCGCGGAGCGGCAGCTCGGCCGCGACCTCGGCCGCGAACCGACCCGCGAGGAGCTGGCGGTGTCGCTGGGCGCGGACGCGGAGCACGTCGATGAGCTGCTGCGCTGGCGCCGCGACCCCGCGAGCCTCGACGCGACCGTCGACGACGCGGGCGAGACGCCGATGGGCGACCTGCTGGAGGATCCCGACGCGGTCACGCCGGAGGCGGAGATCCTCGCGCTGGACGACATCGAGGGCCTCGCCCGGCTGCTGGAGCGCCTGCCCGAGCGCGAGTCGGCGATCCTGCGCGCCCGGTTCGGCATGGACAGCGGGCAGCCGCTGTCGTACGCCCAGATCGGCGCCCGCTACGGGCTGAGCCACAACCGCGTCCGGCAGATCACCGACCGCTCGCTGCGCCGCCTGCGCCAGCTCGCGGGCGAGGCGGAGCTGAGCGGCCGCAGGACGCTCGCGGGCGCGACGTCGGGGCAGGGCGAGCCCGTCCGGGCCGGGGCCCGGAGCCAGGCCGCCTGAACACCGGCGGCCTGACGGTGCGGGGCCGTGCGCCCCGCGGCCCCGGGACGTCTCCGTGCCGGGGCCGCCCGGCCGGTTCCGGCCCGGCGCCTGGTGCCGTAGCGCGCGGCGTGTCATAGCCTTTTCGCGTGAGTATCTCCAGCGGCCCCGCAGACCTCGACGCCTGGCGCGGCCTCCCCGCCCTCCAGCAACCCGACTGGGACGATCCGGACGAGGTTCGCGCGGTCGCCGCCGAGCTCGCCGCGCAGCCCCCGCTCGTCTTCGCCGGCGAGTGCGACCAGCTCAAGGCCCAGCTCGCCGACGTGGCGCGCGGCGAGGCGTTCGTCCTCCAGGGCGGTGACTGCGCGGAGACGTTCGACGGCTCGAACGCCGACGCGGTGAAGAACAAGTTGAAGACCCTGCTGCAGATGGCGGTCGTGCTCACCTACGCCGCCAGCGTGCCGGTCGTGAAGATCGGACGGATGGCGGGGCAGTACGCCAAGCCGCGCTCCAAGCCCGTCGAGGTGCGCGACGGCGTGGAGCTTCCCGCCTACCGGGGCGACGCGGTGAACGGCCTCGGGTTCGACGCCGAGTCCCGCCGCAACGACCCGCACCGGCTACTGAAGGCCTACCACTGCTCGGCGGTGACGCTGAACCTGTGCCGGGCGTTCACCAAGGGCGGCTACGCCGACCTGCGGCAGGTGCACGCCTGGAACCAGGACTTCGTGGCGCAGAGCCCGGCGGGCCGCCGCTACGAGCGGGTCGCGGGCGAGATCGACCGGGCGCTGACGTTCATGAAGGCGTGCGGGGTGAACCCCGAGGAGTTCCACGGGGTGGAGTTCTACTCCAGCCACGAGGCGCTGCTGCTGGAGTACGAGCGGGCGCTGACCCGCGTCGACCACCTCAGCGGCCTCCCCTACGACGTGTCGGCGCACTTCCTGTGGCTCGGTGAGCGCACCCGGCAGCTCGACGGGGCGCACGTGGAGTTCCTGCGGCACATCCGCAACCCGATCGGGGTGAAGCTGGGGCCGACGACGACGGCCGACGACGCGCTCGCGCTGATCGACCGGCTCAACCCGGAGGGCGAGCCGGGCCGGCTGACGTTCATCACCCGCATGGGCGCGGGCAAGGTCCGGGACGCGCTGCCGGCGCTGATCGAGAAGGTGCACCAGAGCGGCGCGCCCGTCGCGTGGATCTGCGACCCGATGCACGGCAACACCTTCGAGGCGCCGAGCGGGCACAAGACCCGGCGGCTGGACGACGTGCTGGACGAGCTGGCCGGGTTCTTCGAGGTGCACCGCGCCCTCGGGACGCACCCGGGCGGCATCCACATCGAGTTCACCGGCGACGACGTCACCGAGTGCGTGGGCGGCGGCCAGGGGCTCGTCGAGGGCGACCTCCACCAGCGCTACGAGACGGCCTGCGACCCCCGGCTCAACCGCGGCCAGTCGCTGGACCTGGCGTTCATGGTCGCGGAGCTGTACCGCAAGTCGTCCTGACCGCCGTCCGGACCACGCGAGATCGCGAAGGGCCCCGCGCATCGATCCGGTGCGCGGGGCCTCGTCCGTCCTGGGAGATCGCCCGGTGCGGCCGCGTGGCCGCCACCGGGCAGGGCGCGGTCCAGCGCCGGAGGCGGGTCAGATGTTGACCTCGGCCCAGACGACCTTGCCGCCGGTCACGGGGTCGGCGCCCCAGGAGGTCGCGAAGCGGTCGACGATGAACAGGCCGCGGTGCGACTCGTCCAGGGGGCCGGGGACGGTCAGCCGGGGCAGTTGCGCGGCGCGGTCGCGGACCTCGACGCGGACCCTGCCGGTGCCGCGCAGCAGCCGCAGCTCCAGCGCCGTGCCCGCGTGCCGGACGGCGTTGGCGACGAGCTCGGCGACGATCGCGGTGACGAGTTCCTCGCGCTCCATCAGGGCCCAGGTGCGCATCGTGCGGGCGGCGAGTCGGCGCGCGTACTCGACCGCCTCGGTCTGGGGCGCCGCGCGCAGGGTGGTCTCGGTCATCGGGTCGGTCACTCCGCCCGCTCGCCGTTCTTCATCGTGTCCCGCCCCTTCCGGTCACCGCCGCGGCCCGCGGGAGAGGCCCCGCGGGCGCCTGTGCCCTTGTGAACGCGCGAGCGCCCGCCCGAGTGCCCGCCCGCGTGCCCGTCACCGTCCATCGGCCGGTGCCTCCTCCGCCGGGCCGGCGATGAGGAACCGGTCGAGGCCGGTGGTGCGCAGGACGTTCTCCACCCGGCCGTAGGCGCCGGTGACGGTGAGCGCGGCGTTCTGCGCGCGCGCGTGTTTGTAGGCACGGACCAGAACGTTCAGACCCGAGGAGTCGCAGAAGTCGACCGCCGTGAGGTCGACGACGACCACCCGCTCCCCCGCGTCGACGAGTTCGGTCAGCCGCGACCGCAGCTCGTCGGAGGAATGCAGGTCGATGGAGCCGCGCGCGGCGATCGTCGCGCGGCCGTCCTGTCGCGTCGTGTGCAAGGCAAGCCCCACGCCACCCCACCTTACCGATTGTAGGTCTTCATCATGACGCCCGTAGAACGATGAGGGCAACGTCGTCGTTCGACGGCTCGGGCCCGAAGTCGCGTACCGCTCGCTGGATCCGGGCGGCGACCGCGCCCGCACTCAGCCCCGTGCACCCGGCCAGCAGCCGCTCCAGGCCGCGGCCGTCACCGAGGAGGCGGGTGCCCGAGCGCCGCTCGGTGACGCCGTCGGTGACGCACAGCAGCACCTCGCCCCGGCGCAGCTCGACGGTGTCGGTGTGGAACTCCACGCCGTCGAACACGCCGAGCAGCGGCTGGGGGGTGGCGACCTCGCGGACGCCGCCGGCCGGGTCCAGGACCAGCGGCGGCGGGTGGCCGGCGCTGGTCAGCCTGATCGTCACGCCGTCGCGCCGCCGCCGGGCGGTGATCTCGCCGTGCAGCAGGGTGAGCAGCCGTCCGCGCTCGCCCTCGCCGAGGATCAGCCGGTTGAGGCGGGCGAGGACGGCGGGAACGGACAGGTCCTCGGCGGCGAGGATCCGCAGCGCGTGCCGGGCGAGGCCGGTGACGGCGGCGGCCTCGGGGCCGGTGCCGCAGACGTCGCCGATGGCGAAGCGCCAGTGCGCGGCGGGCCCGCCGGGGCGCGGCCCGCTCTCGAACACGTCGTAGAAGTCGCCGCCGACCTCGCTGCCCTCCCCCGCCGGCTCGTAGACGACGGCGACCTCCAGGCCGGGGATCTCGGGGATGGCGGGCGGCAGGAGGCTGCGCTGCAGGGCGCTGCTCATGGCGGTCTGGGCGGAGAACAGCCGGGCGTTGTCGACGGCGAGGGCGGCGCGGCGGCTCAGCTCCTCGGCCAGCTCGATCGCGCTGCGGGGGAACCGGTCGCCGGACGGGCGGCCGATGACGATCGTGCCGATGCGCCGGCCCCGGGCGACGAGCGGGAAGGCGTAGACCTGGTCGTCGGCGGTGGCCCCGGCGGCGGCGCGGACCTCCTCGGGGGCGGTGGCGAGGCCGCTCCAGGGGGAGGAGACGTCGACCGGCGGGGTGGCGCCCGCGTGGTCGAGCAGCTCGCGCAGGCCGTCGGCGCGGGTCTCGTCGGCGTGCCAGACGTAGGCGAGCTTGGCCGGCTCGGAGCCGTCGGTGTTGTAGACGGCGCACCAGGTCGCCAGGCGCGGGACGACGAGCTGGGCGACCAGCGCCATCGTCCGCTCCTGGTCGAGGGTGCCGGCGAGCAGGTCGCTGGCTTCGGCGACGAAGCTGAGCCAGCCGCGCCAGGACCGTTCCAGTTCGCCGACCCTGGCCTTCTCCAGCGACAGCGACATCTCGTCGGCGAGCCGTCCGAGCCGGGCGCCGTCGGCCTCCGCGAACCGTCCCGAGACCGAGGAGACGGCGACGAGGAGGCCGGTGAGGCGGCCGCCGGACTCCAGCGGCGCGGCGGCGAGCGACCTGGCGCGCAGGGCCACGGCGGTGGGGTCGGAGGAGTCGGCGGCGACCCAGGGCGATCCGGCGCGGGCGTCGGGGCCGAGCGCGGGCACCGACAGCTCGCCGAGCGGGATCTCGGCGGCGGTGCCGGCGGACGCGCCCATGATCAGCCGTCCGTCGCGCTCGGTGAGCAGGACGGCGGCGCCCTCGGCCGCCAGGACCTCCCGGACGGTGGCGACGCCGTCCTCCAGCGCCTCGACGGCGGCGGGCGAGCGCAGCAGCCGGTCGCCCGCGGCGGGCCCCTCGCCGACCGCGTCGCCGCTCAGCCGGGGGTCGCGCGCCGGGGCGGAGGGGCCGCCGGACGCGCCGCCCTGCTCCAGCGCCGGATGGGTGTCGCGGACCGCGGCGGCCTCGCGGGCGGACGTCCCGTTGTCGTCGCCGGGGCCGCGGCCGAGGTTCTCCCCGCCGAACGGCCGCGCGGGCCCCGAGCCGTTGGCCGCGCCCGGACGCGGCAGGGTGAACCACACGCCCTTGGTGCGGCGGTCGTAGGAGACGCCCCAGGACGAGGCGAGCCGGGCGATGGAGGGCAGGCCGCGCCCGCTGGAGGCGGTGACGCCCGGCATCTCGATACCGCGGGTGGGGTGCCGGTCGCGGACCTCGACCTTGATCTCGCCGTCCTCCAGGCGGCAGGTCACCTCGAAGGACGTCCCGGCGTAGGCGATCGCGTTGGTCGCCAGCTCGCTGGTCGCGAGGACCGCGTCGTCGACGGCCTCCTCCATGCCCCAGTCGGCGAGCACCTTCCGGACGAAGCGGCGCGCGTCCGCCACCGCCGCGGCGGCGGACGGGAAGGTGGCCGACGCCGTCTGCCGATCCAATGTCGTCCCTCGTTCGATGCGTCTCTACCGGGCGTGGCTATCGTGACAGACTGGTCGACCGCCCGGCCAGGAGAGCCGTGATCTGGGCCGCGCCGCGCGCGTGACCTCGGTCGACCGGCCCCTCGCACAACACGACAGACCGTAACACGAAGACTACGGGCGCGGATCCCAGGCCGTTACCGTACCTTTACCCGGGCTCGCGCGGAACCGGTTCCAGGCTGCTCGGGGACGTAGAGTACAGATGCGGCCCGCTGAAGGAATCCGTGGTATCCGGGTAACACGACGATCGCGGGCCAGGAGGATGAAGAGCATGCCGCGTACCGCGTCCCGTGCCCGCCCCGGCGGGTCTCGTGACAGGACTCCGCGTTACAGCGACGCCGACCTCGAACCGCTGCTGAAGGCGCTCGCCGCCGTCCGCGACGGGAAGATCGCGCAGGAGCTGGACGTGCCGGGCGAGGGCGCCGTGGCGGAGGCCGCGGGCATCCTGGAGGAGATCAGGCAGAACGGCCAGGAGCTGACCTCGGGGCTGAGCCGCGTCCGGCGCGAGATCGGCCGGGAGGGGCACCTGCACGGCCGCCTGACCCCCGGGACGCTGAAGGGGTCGTGGGCGGCGGCCGTCGAGGACTCCAACGCGATCATCGGGAAGCTGACCGACCTCGCCACCGGGATGCACCAGGTGGTGGAGGCCGTCGCGAAGGGCGACCTGTCCCAGCGGGTGGAGCTGCGGGTCCGGGGCCGTCCGATGCGCGGGGAGCTGCTGCGCATGGCCAGGTCGGTGAACGGGATGGTCGAGCTGCTCGACCAGTTCACCTGGGAGGTCACCCAGTTCGCGCGGGAGGTCGGCACCGAGGGGCGGCTCGGCGGGCAGGCCCCCTCGCGCGGGATGACGGGCCGCTGGCGGGACGTGACGGCGTCGGTGAACGCGATGGCGAACCGGCTGACCGCGCAGGTCCGCGACATCGCGGAGGTCACCACGGCGGTCGCGAAGGGCGACCTGACCCGCAAGGTCACCGTCGAGGCGTCGGGTGAGCTGCAGGAGCTCAAGCTCACCGTGAACACGATGGTCGACCAGCTGTCGGCGTTCGCCGACGAGGTGACGCGGGTGGCGCGCGAGGTCGGCACGGAGGGCCAGCTCGGCGGCCAGGCGAACGTGCGGGGCGTCAGCGGTGTGTGGAAGAACCTCACCGACAACGTCAACGCGATGGCGAACAACCTGACCTACCAGGTCCGCAACATCGCCCAGGTCACCACGGCGGTGGCGGAGGGCGACCTCGGCAAGAAGATCACGGTGGACGCGCAGGGCGAGATCCTCCAGCTCAAGCTGACCGTGAACCAGATGGTGGACACGCTGTCGGCGTTCGCCGACGAGGTCACCCGCGTCGCCCGCGAGGTCGGCACCGAGGGCCGGCTCGGCGGCCAGGCGCGCGTGCCGGGCGGCAGCGGCGTCTGGAAGGACCTGACCAACAACGTCAACGGGATGGCGTCGAACCTGACCTACCAGGTCCGCAACATCGCGCAGGTCACCACCGCGGTCGCGCAGGGCGACCTGACCAAGAAGATCACGGTGGACGCGCAGGGCGAGATCCTCCAGCTCAAGGACACCGTGAACACGATGGTGGACACGCTGTCGGGGTTCGCCGACGAGGTCACCCGCGTGGCGCGCGAGGTCGGCACCGAGGGCCGGCTCGGCGGGCAGGCGCGGGTGGCGGGGGTCAGCGGGGTCTGGAAGGACCTCACCAACAACGTGAACTCGATGGCCAACAACCTGACCACGCAGGTCCGCGGCATCGCGACCGTGACGACGGCGGTGGCGCAGGGCGACCTCACCCGCAAGATCGAGGTGGACGCGCAGGGCGAGATCCTCCAGCTGAAGGACACCCTCAACACGATGGTCGACACGCTGTCGGCGTTCGCGGACGAGGTCAGCCGCGTCGCCCGCGAGGTCGGCACCGAGGGGCGCCTCGGCGGCCAGGCGATCGTGCCCGGCGCGGGCGGCATGTGGAAGGACCTGACCGACAACGTCAACGGCATGGCGTCGAACCTGACCTACCAGGTCCGCAACATCGCGCAGGTCGCGACGGCGGTCGCGCACGGTGACCTGACCCGCCGCATCGACGTGAACGCCCAGGGCGAGATCCTGGAGCTGAAGACGACGCTGAACAAGATGGTCGACACGCTGTCCTCGTTCGCCTCGGAGGTCACCCGCGTGGCCCGCGAGGTCGGCAGCGAGGGGCGGCTCGGCGGGCAGGCCGAGGTCGAGGGCGTGTCGGGCACCTGGAAGCGGCTGACCGAGAGCGTCAACGAGCTGGCCGGGAACCTGACCACGCAGGTCCGCGCGATCGGCGAGGTGGCGAGCGCGGTCGCCACCGGCGACCTGACCCGGACGATCACGGTGGAGGCGCGCGGCGAGGTCGCCGAGCTGTCGGACAACGTGAACCTGATGGTCGCGACCCTGCGCGAGACGACCCGCGCCAACGAGGAGCAGGACTGGCTCAAGACCAACCTGGCGCGGATCGGCGGCCTCATGCAGGGCCACCGCGACCTCCTCCAGGTCGCCGAGCTGATCATGCGGGAGCTGACCCCGACCGCGAGCGCCCAGTACGGCGCGTTCTACCTGGCCGAGAACACCGGCGAGGAGACCGAGCTGGTGCTGATCGCCGGGTACGGGACGCCGCGGGGCCGGACGGGCGCCGTCCGGTTCGCGCTGGGCGAGGGCCTGGTCGGGCAGGCCGCGCAGGAGCGCCGGACGCTGCTGATCGCCGACGCCCCCGCCGACTACGTCAAGATCGGCTCGGGGCTGGGCGAGGCGTCCCCGGTCAACATCATCGTGCTGCCGATCGTGTTCGAGGACGCGGTGCTCGGCGCGATCGAGCTGGCCTCCTTCGGCCGGTTCACCGACGTCCACCTGGCCTTCTTCAGCCAGCTGATCGAGACGATCGGGGTCACGCTGAACGCGATCCGCGCCAACACCCGCACCGAGGCGCTGCTGGACGAGTCGCAGCGGCTCGCGCAGGAGCTGCAGGAGCGCTCGGACGAGCTGCAGCGCCAGCAGGGTGAGCTTCGCCACTCCAACACCGAGCTGGAGGAGAAGGCGGCGCTGCTGGCCCAGCAGAACCGCGCGATCGAGATCCAGAACTTCCAGATCGAGCAGGCCAGGCGGACGCTGGAGGAGCGCGCCGAGCAGCTCGCGATCTCCTCGCGGTACAAGTCGGAGTTCCTGGCGAACATGTCGCACGAGCTGCGGACGCCGCTGAACAGCCTGCTCGTGCTGGCCAAGCTGCTGTCGGAGAACCAGGGCGGCAACCTCACCGACAAGCAGGTGGAGTTCTCCCAGACCATCCACGACTCCGGCACCGACCTGCTGGAGCTGATCAACGACATCCTGGACCTGGCCAAGGTCGAGGCGGGCAAGATGGAGGTGCATCCGCAGCGGCTGTCGGTGTCGGCGCTGGTCGACTACGTGGAGGCGACGTTCCGGCCGCTGTCGGTCGACAAGGGCCTGCACTTCGGGGTGGAGGTCGCCGCCGACGTCCCACCGATCCTGAACACCGACGAGCAGCGGCTCCAGCAGGTGCTGCGCAACCTGCTGTCCAACGCGGTGAAGTTCACCGCCGAGGGCGAGGTGCGGCTGCTGATCGAGCGGGCCGGCGACATCGACTTCACGCTGCCCGCCCTGTGGAACACCCCCGACGTGATCGCCTTCCGGGTGATCGACACCGGGATCGGGGTCAGCGCCGACAAGCTCCAGGAGATCTTCGAGCCGTTCCAGCAGGGCGACGGGACGACCAGCCGCCGCTACGGCGGCACCGGCCTCGGCCTGTCGATCAGCCGGAACATCGCGCGGCTGCTCGGCGGGGAGATCCACGCCGAGAGCGAGCCGGGGCGCGGCAGCGTGTTCACGCTGTACCTGCCGGCCCACTACAGCGAGCCCGACGGGCGGCGCCGCTCGGCGGCGGTGGACGAGCCGGGCGCCGCGTCCGGCGTCGTGCCCGGCCTGGCTGCGGGCGACGGCGACGGCGCGGGAGCCGCCGGAGGCGGAGCCGTGGTGGCGGCCGGGCACGAGAACGGGATGGGGGGCGAGCGGCGCTCCCCGGGCGGCGACCGCCCGGGCGAGGGCGAGGCCGCCGTGGGCGGCCTGATGGAGGGGCCGCCCGCCGACTTCCTCGACACGGTGCTGTCGGGCCGCAAGGTGCTGATCGTCGACGACGACGTCCGCAACGTGTTCGCGCTGACCAGCGTCCTGGAGGGCTACGGGATGGAGGTGCTGTACGCCGAGGACGGGCAGGCCGGAATCGACGTCCTGCACCGCAACCCCGACGTCGCGATCGTGCTGATGGACGTGATGATGCCCGGCCTGGACGGCTACGCGACCACGGCGGCGATCCGGGAGATGCCGCAGTTCGCCGAGCTGCCGATCATCGTGATCACCGCGAAGGTGATGAAGGGGGACCGGGAGAAGAGCCTGGACTCCGGCGCCTCGGACTACGTGCCCAAACCCGTCGACGTCGATCATCTGCTTGACGTCATGCGGAACTGGCTGCAACCCTCCATCGTCCGCTGACGTGCGGCCGGGCTGGGTAGGGTCGCTCTGGGCGCCCGCCCGGCCGGCGGCGGGCCCGACCGGAAACCGGAGAGAGACGACGCGTGGACGACAAGGCGAAGATCCTGCTCGTGGACGACCGCGAGGAGAACCTCATCGCGCTGGAGGCCATCCTCAGCTCGCTCGATCAGGATCTGGTCCGGGCGCGGTCGGGTGAGGACGCGCTGAAGGCGCTGCTCACCGACGAGTACGCCGTCATCCTGCTGGACGTCGTGATGCCCGGGATGGACGGGTTCGAGACGGCCCGCGACATCAAGCGCCGCAAGAAGACCCGCGACCTGCCGATCATCTTCCTCACCGCGGTGAACAGCGACCCCGACTACGCCTTCCGCGGGTACGCGGCGGGGGCGGTCGACTTCATCTCCAAGCCGTTCGACCCGTGGGTGCTGCGGGCGAAGGTGTCGGTGTTCGTGGAGCTGCACAACAAGAACAAGCAGCTCCGCGACCAGACGACGCTGCTGCGCGAGCAGGCCGCACTGCTGCGCGAGCAGTCGGCGCTGCTCCAGGTGCGCCCGGCCGACTCCGCGCACGAGCGGGACCCGGCGGCCGGTCCGGACCCGGCGGAGCACCTCGCGGCGGTGCGGGAGCAGGCGGAGACGCTCGGCAAGCGGGTGCCGGCCGGCCTGCGCGGCGAGTTCGACGAGCTCGACCGCCGCCTGGACGCCCTGCGCGCCTCGCTCGAAGGCGACGTCGAGGGCTAGGCGGAGCCACCGGAAGCTGCCGGTCCGGTTACGCTTCGCGGCATCCCGGCGCGGGGACGGTCCTGCTGCGGGGGTGGGCCATGGACGTCACCGCGCTCTTCCTGACCGGCGCCGGAACGGGGCTGCTGGCCGGAGGGACGACCTGCGCCGCCGTGCAGCTCGGGCTCCTCACGGGCGCGGTCACCGGCGCCCGCCCCACCGGCCCCCCGCCCCCCGGTTGCGCGGCCTCCCCCGCCCGCGCCGGCACCGACGCGCGGGCCGTGGTGACGTTCCTGTCGGCGAAGCTCGTCGTGCACGTCCTGCTCGGAGCCTCGCTGGGGTTGGCGGGCGGCGCCGTCCAGCCGGGCCCGCGTGTGCGGGGCGTCCTGCTCGCGGCCGCCGCGCTGTCCCTCGCACTGTTCGCGCTCGACCTGCTGGGCTTCCGCCCTGCCCGACGCCTCCTGCGCCGCGACCGGCACCGCGGGGCGCCGGAGACGGCGCGCGGCGGGTGGCGGCGGGCCGCCGGGCTGGGCGCGGCCACCGTGGTCGTGCCGTGCGGGCTGACGCTGTCGGCGGAGCTGCTGGCCGTCACGTCCCGGTCGGCGGTGGGCGGCGCCGCGGTGATGGGCGGGTTCGTGCTCGGCACCGCGCCGCTGTTCGGCGCGGTCGGGGTCACGGTCGGGCGGGTCCTCGCGGTGGTGCGGGGGCGCGCCGCCGTCCTGCTGGCCGCCGGGCTGCTCGCCGCCGCCGGCTGGACGCTGCTGTCGGGCCTGCGGCTCGGCGGCTGGCTGCCCGAGCGGGGCGGGACGGCGACGGCGGCCGGCTCGGCGCGGTTCGTCCGGACCGACACCTCCGGCACGCAGCTGGTGACCGTGTGGGCGCTCGACCGGGGGTACCGGCCCTCGCGCGTCACCGCGCGGGCGGGCGTGCACACCGTCCTCGTGCTGCGGACGGACGGCACGCGCGGCCACACGCGGGCGTTCACGATCCCGCAGCGCGGCGAGGACGTGATCCTCCCCGAACGCGGGGAGACGCGGATCGACCTGGGCGTCCCCGGGGCGGGCCGGATGCGCTTCGTCTGCGCGTCCGGCCACTACCCCGGCGCGATCACCTTCCGCTAGCCGGCGGTCGCGGCGAGGCGGGCGCGGGCGGCGGCGATGCGGGCGAGCGTGCGGTCGCGGCCGAGGATCTCCAGGGACTCGAACAGCGGCAGGCCGACGGTGCGCCCGGTGACGGCGACGCGGACGGGCGCCTGCGTCTTGCCGAGCTTCAGGCCGTGCTCGGTACCGATCCGCTCCAGCCGGGTCTTCAGCTCCTCGGCGTTCCAGGGCGCGTCGCGGTAGGACTCCTCGGCGGCGGCGAGGATCCGCTCGGCGGGCTCCTTCATGGCCTTGTTCCACGACTGCTCGTCGGCGGGCGGCTCGTCCAGGAACGCGAAGTCGATCATCGGGACGATCTCCGACAGCAGCGCCACCCGGGTCTGGGCCAGCGGCGCCAGCTCGGCGAAGACGGCCACGTCCACGTCGAAGGGGGCCCCCTGCAGGAACGGCAGGCACTCGGCGACGAACTTCTCGGCGGGCAGCGCGCGGATGTACTCGCCGTTGATCGCGCGGAGCTTCTTGACGTCGAAGAAGGCGGGCGAGGTGTTGACGTCCTCGACGCGGAACTCCTCGACGACCACCTCCCACGGGACGATCTCGCGGTCGCCGGAGGGCGCCCAGCCGAGCAGCATCAGGTAGTTGCGCATCGCCTCGGCGAGGTAGCCCTCGGCGCGGTAGTCCTCCAGGGCGACCTTGTCGCGCCGCTTGGACAGCTTCTGCCGCTTCTCGTTCACGACCACCGGCAAATGCGCCCAGACGGGCGGCTCGGCGCCGAGCGCCTCCCACAGGAGCTGCTGCTTGGGCGCGTTGGACAGGTGCTCCTCGGCGCGCACGACATGGGTGATCTGCTGGCTCATGTCGTCGACGACGTTGGCCAGCAGGAAGGTCACCGACCCGTCGGCGCGGGCGATGACGAAGTCCTCCAGGACGGCGTTCTCGAAGACGGGCTTGCCGCGCAGCAGGTCGACGACGGTGGTCTGGCCCTCGTCGGGGGTGCGGAAGCGCAGGGCGCGGCCGGGGCCGGGCTCCAGGCCGCGGTCGCGGCAGAACCCGTCGTAGCCCTTGTGCTGGTCGCCGGTGCGGGCGGTCACGGCCTCGCGGGAGCAGTCGCAGAAGTAGGCGCGGCCCCGGTCCTTCAGCGTCTGGACGGCGGCGGCGTGCCGGTCGGCGTTGGCGGACTGGAAGTAGGGGCCCTCGTACTGCTCGCCGTCCATGCCGAGCCAGGCCAGCGCGCGGATGATGCCCTCGGTCCACTCGGGGCTGTTGCGCGAGGCGTCGGTGTCCTCGATCCGCAGCACGAGCGTGCCGCCGGACTGCACGGCCATCACCCAGTTGAACAGCGCCGAGCGGGCGCCCCCGACATGGAACATGCCGGTCGGTGACGGAGCGAAGCGTACGCGGATCGAAGAACTCGAAGACATGCCTCAAGGGTAGAGCGCGCGGGGCCCTCCCGCGTCCGGCCCCACGCGCTTCACCCTTATCGGCGCGTCATGGAGGCGGCGGGCTCAGGGCGTCCAGCGCGGGTCGCGGCCCGAGAGGCCGACGACGCGGTCGAGCAGCGGCGCGTCGGCGGCGACCGGCACCTCCTCCCCGAACACCTTGTACCGGCGGCCGAGCTCCACCGTCGTGACCAGGTAGTCCCACTCCGCCTGGACGGTCTCGGGCGCGAACCCCGGCTCGCGGCCGGTGGCGGCGGCGAGGTCCCAGCCGTGCAGGACGAGTTCGCTGAGCAGGAGCCCGCCGACGAACGGCGCGGGCATGCCCTCCGAGAGACCGCTGAGGCTGGTCTTGCCCTCCCAGGCCGCCGGGTCGTCCCATGCCTCGGCGGTGCCGCGCGCCTGTTCGGCGAACCGGTCGGCCCAGTCCGGCTCGGCGGTGAAGTCGTGGTCCTCCCCGGGCCCGCCCGGGGGCTGGCGGCGCGCGGCCGTCTCGCCCCGCGCGTTCCACAGGCACAGGTGGTTGACCAGGTCGCGGACGCTCCAGCCGGGACAGGGGGACGGGTCGTCCAGCCGGTCCGCCGGGGTCTCGCGCATGATCCGCGCCGCGGCCTCGGCGGCGGGAAGCATCTGGTCCTGGACGCTCATGGCCCCTCCTTCGCTCATATGTTCGAACCAAGCCTAGGGGGAAGCACCCTCCCCTGTCTGCGATACCCGGCCGCGCCTCGTCTGCAATTGCCGGCCACGCCTCGGCGAGCGGCCCGACGGCCACCTCCAGCCCGGTGGGAACGTCGTACGGGATGCCGCTGGACCCCGGGGCCGACCGCAGGATCGCGGCGAGCAGCGAGCCGTCGCCGCCGCCTAAGTGGGCGACCGTCCCGTAGCGGGCGAAGTCGTGCGCGGCGCCGAGGCCGGGCGCGACGGCGCGGGTGCGCTCGGCCATCGCCCGATTGAAAATGGCCGAGAATTATTCATTTGCGGCAAAGCACTCAAACAGCCTTATACCGGTCATCCGATGCCACGCGTACTCGCCCGCGGGAAGCGTCTCGGCCATATCGCCCCGGGTCCGCCAATCGTCCGGCCCGCAGAACAGCAGGATCAGCGAGCGGATCGAGTCCGGCGCGTCCGCGCGCGGCACCTGCCCGTCCCCGGTCAGCGCGAACTGGTCGGGTCCGCGCTGCTCGACGACGCCGAGGCAGGTCGGCGCCCGCAGCGGGCGCGGCAGTGACGGCGCGTGAGCACCGGCCTCCTTCGCCATCTCCGCGCTCGACAGCGGGCCGGGCGCCAGGGCGTCGCCGGCCCCAGTTCGACGGCCACGTAAACGATCTACGCCGGCATGGAACCGAAGGCCGGGTCCATCGGCGGTGATCTCGTCATCGGCCTGCTTCTCCCACCGCCGCCGACGCCAGGTGGCCCTCTCGGCGGCCGTCTTGGACGAATGACACCTACTCCAAGGGAATGTCGTGACCTGATCGTGATCTCCGCTAACCAAATAGACATTTCTGGTTTATCTAACTATTTGAGACTGGCGGTATCTGCTCCCGATCGAAACGGAGTTATCCGTGAAAATCACGGGAATCACCGCCGTCACCATCTCCGCTCTCAGCGCGGCCGCCTCGCTGGTGGCACCGCTCGCGTCCGCCGCACTCGCCGCTCCGCCGCCCCCGCCCGGGGCGAGCGAGGCGGCCCAGCACCTCGCGGGGCTCACGGTGAAGGCGGAGGGCTCGCTCACCGGCTACAGCCGCGAGAAGTTCCCGCACTGGATCACGCAGTCCGGGACCTGCAACACCCGCGAGGTCGTCCTCAAGCGCGACGGGGAGAACGTGCAGACCGACGCGTCCTGCGCCGCGGTCTCCGGGACGTGGAAGAGCCCCTACGACGGGGCGACCTGGACCCAGGCGTCCGACATCGACATCGACCACATGGTGCCGCTCGCCGAGGCGTGGCGCTCGGGCGCCTCGGCCTGGACGACCTCGCGCCGCCAGGCGTTCGCCAACGACCTGACCAGCTCGCAGCTGTGGGCGGTCACCGACAACGTCAACCAGGCCAAGGGCGACAAGGACCCGGCGAAGTGGTCGCCGCCGCTGTCCTCGTTCCGCTGCATGTACGCGCGGTCCTGGATCGACGTGAAGTACCGGTACGACCTCGCGATCGACTCGGCGGAGAAGACGGCGCTGAACGGCATGCTCGGCAGCTGCTGATCCGTCCGCCGCGTCCCGGCCGGCCGGGGGTCAGAGATCGAGGGCCCTCAGCCAGGCCGCGGCGGCGGAGATGTGCTCGCCGGTGAGTCCGGTCAGCGGGTCGACCTCCACGAGGAGGTGGTCGGCCACGTCCGGCTCGCCGGCGAGGCACGCGGTGGCGTCCGGCTCGTCCTCGAACCAGACGAACGGGCGCCCCCGCGTCCACGCGGCGACGTGCCGGGCCTTCCACGCGCCGAGCGTCCGCCCCTCCCCGGCGCCGGGGAAGCGCGGGATCGGGACGAACGGCAGCCTCGGCAGCCCCACGCGCGGCGCGATCCACTCGTTGGCGTTGTCGCACCAGTAGCTCGCCCACGCCAGTTCGGCGCCGGTCGACTCGGCCAGCTCCAGCAGTGAGGGGCCGTGCCCCGGGTCGAGCCAGAGCTGGAACGTGATCCCGTTCGGCGAGCACGCGTGCCGCCCGTACCCCTGGTGGGGCCTCTCGAAGGGATTGAGCACACCGTCAACGTCCAGCAGAACCACCGGCGACCCCATACCGGGACCGTACGTCATCGGCGGCCCCGGCGTCGAAGGTCCGGGTGCCGCGAGAACCGGGTGGGATGAGGGGCACCGGAGCGGGCATCGTCCCCGCATGTGCCGACTCTTCGGGATGACCACCGGCGGCCCCCGCGTGCACGCCACGTTCTGGCTGCTGGACGCGCCGGACAGCCTCTCCTCCCAGAGCCGCCGCATGCCCGACGGCACGGGCCTCGGCTGGTTCTCGCTGGGCGAGGAGCCCGTGCGCGACCGCGCCCCGATCGCCGCGTTCCGGGACGCCGACTTCAACGCCGAGGCCCGGCGCGTCGTGTCGCACACGTTCGTCTCCCACGTCCGGTACGCCTCGACCGGCGGGGCCGACGTCCACAACTCGCACCCGTTCGTGATGGACGACCGGCTGTTCGCCCACAACGGCGTGGTCCGCGGGCTGGACACGCTCGGGTCGTGGCTCACCGACGTGGACCGCGCGCCCGTCCAGGGGCAGACCGACTCCGAGCTGGTCTGCGCCTACGTCACCGCGGAGATCCGGCGCCGGGGCGACACGACGGCGGGGCTGGTCGCGGCCGTCCGGCGGATCGCCGCCGAGCTGCCGGTCTTCGCCCTCAACCTGCTGCTGGCCGAGTCGCGGCGGCTGTGGGCACTGCGCTACCCGGCCACCCACCCGCTCTGGGTGCTGACGCCGGAGCTGGCCGGGCCCGGCGAGCCGGGCGCCGCCCGCCGCCTGGCCGCGGGCCGCGAGCAGGGCGGCATGGAGGTGGCCGCGCACCGCGAGTCGACGCCCGCGTGCGTCCTCGCCAGCGAGCGGCTCGACGACGACCCCGGCTGGCGGGCCCTCTCCCCCGGCGAACTGCTCGTCGTGGACGGCCTCACCGCGACCTCGCACTTCCCGTTCGAGGCGCCCGCGCACCCGCTCACCGTGGCGGATCTGTCCGAGACCGAGTCCTCGTCGCAAACCTGATCGGCTCCACCCGGACCACGTAGAGTGGACGGCCGGACGAGCGGCCCGAGGAGTCCCGGAGCGATGGAGCACGAACTCACACTGATGGCGGTGCACGCCCATCCCGACGACGAGGTCCTCGGTACCGGCGGGCTGCTGGCGCGCTGCGCCGCGGAGGGCATCCGCACCGTACTGGTCACCTGCACCAACGGCGAGCAGGGCGACGACACCGGCGGCGCCAAGCCCGGCGACCCCGGCCACGACGCCGCCGGGGTGGCGCGGCGGCGCCTCGCCGAGCTGGCCGAGTCGGCCGCGCACCTGCGCATCGACGAGGTGGAGCTGCTCGGCTACCGCGACTCCGGGATGGTCGGCTGGGACACCAACGACGACCCGGCGGCCTTCGCGAACATCCCGCTGGAGGAGTCCGCCGGGCGCCTGGCGGAGCTGATGGAGCGCTACCGCCCCCAGGTCGTCGTCACCTACGACGAGGACGGCGGCTACGGCCACCCCGACCACATCCAGGCGCACCGCATCACCGTCGCCGCCGCGGAGAAGACCGGCGTGCCCGCCAAGCTGTACTACACGGCCATGCCCCGCTCCGGCATCAAGCGGATGTTCGAGTTCGTCAAGGAGGCCGGCATCGAGATCGACTTCGAGCCGCCGGAGGACTTCGGCACCCCCGACGAGCTGATCACCAGCGTCGTGGACGTCTCCGCGCACGTCGAGGCCAAGGTCAAGGCGCTCCAGGCGCACGCCAGCCAGGGCGAGAACATCTTCTTCCTGCGGATGCCCGAGAAGGTGCAGGCCACGATCTTCTCCTCCGAGACGTTCGTCCGGCAGTGGTCGCGCGTCGAGGCGCCCGCCCACGAGGACGACCTGTTCGCCGGCCTCAGGTGACCTTCCGGCGGGCCCGCGCCCGGTAGTGGTCCAGGACGTCCTGGCGCAGCGGGTAGCCGAACCCGGAGCGTTCGAGCCGCAGCGCCAGGGTGTCCTCGCCGACGCCCGAGCGAGGCGGCGGCGGCGAGCCGCCGGCCGTACCGCGCGAGCCGCTTGAGCAGGTCGCCGCGCTTGACCTGGCCCGTCCGAGAGCCGGAACGTCTTCAGGTAGGCGATCCGGCCGTCCCGGTCGGCGACGCACTCGCCGATGTGGTTCTCCGAGCGCGGGTCGAAGAGGGCAGGAAGCGGGTCAGCTCGAACCCGTCGAGGTACTGGACGGTGCGCGCGTCCGCGTCGTGCCGGAGCCCCCCGGCCATGACCTCGTCGTGGAACCCGGCCCACTCCTCCTCCGCCCGCGTCGCGGCGGCGCGCGGGTCGGCCAGGGTGGAGATCCCGTCGCCGTCCAGGACGGCGGCGCCCCTCCCCCATGAGCCGCGAAGGAGGTCCGGCGAGAGGCGCTGGTCGCCCTCGTCATGGTGGAACTCCCGCTGGCCGGTGGAGGTGATCGCCGCGTTGACGAACATCTGCGCGTCCTCGCACGCGATCGGGGGCGCGAACGGCGAGACCATCGCATACGAGCGCGTATCGGAAGTCGCGCCGGAGTCCCGCGGCCAGCTCCCGAACCGTAGCCGCGAGGCCCTCCGGTTTCGCGCCTCAGGGGCGGTAGGTTCCGAAGTACCATTCGTTGCCGTCCAGGTCGCGGGCCGCGTAGTCGCGGGACCCGTAGTCCTGGTCGGCCAGTTCCCGGAAGATCTCGGCGCCCGCCGCCCGAGCCACGTCGTGGTGCGCGTCGGGATCCTCGACCGCGACGTACACGGCGCTCGTGCCCGGCTTTCCGGTGCCGAACATGAACATTCCGGTGCCGTAGACCATCTCCGCGTGGACGACCTTGCCGGTGTCGTCCTTGTGCACCGAATGCGTCGTGAATCCGAACGCCTTCTCCAGGAATTCCATCGACGCGGCGGGATCGGCGCAATTGATCAGTGGGTAGATGGTCCGGCGGCTCTCGCTGGTCATCTCGTCCTCCCCGTGGATCGTCCTCGGCTGACCCTTCCCATCCTGATCCCGGCGAGACACGCCCGTCTTGGACGAATGCGACCTCCCGGGCGCGCGGGCGCGTCCGCCCGGCGTGGAGCCGGGACACGGGGTAGACCTTCAACGACGCCGCGTGCGGCGCCCATGACCAGTCGGAACACGGGCCGGAGGGACGGACGTGCAGCCTGAGCAGATCGACCCCGCGCTGGTGGACTTCGCCGTCCTGGCCCGGTGGATGGACGGGCGGGGACTGCCGCCCGGCCCGTTCGAGGACGTCGAGCCGCTGACCGGCGGGACGCAGAACACGCTGGTCCGCTTCCGGCGGGGCGGGCGCGGCTACGTGCTGCGGCGCGGCCCGGCCCACCTGCGCGCGCGGACGAACGACGTGCTGCGCCGCGAGGCCCGCGTGCTGGCGGCGCTGGAGGGCACCGACGTCCCGGCGCCGCGCCTGCTGGCCGCCTGCACCGACGAGAGCGTCATGGGCGGCGCCGTCTTCTACCTGATGACGCCGGTCGAGGGCTTCAACGCCACGGTGACCCTCCCCCGCCCGCACGCCCGCGACGCAGCCGTCCGGCGCGAGATGGGGCTCAACGCCGCGCGCGCCCTGGCCGCGCTCGGGGCGGTGGACCACCGCGCCGTCGGCCTCGCCGGCTTCGGCAGGCCGGAGGGGTTCCTGGAGCGGCAGGTGAGCCGCTGGATGTCGGAGCTGGCGTCCTACGGCGCGCTGCCCGGCTACCCCGGCCCCGACATCCCCGGTCTGGACGAGGTCGCCGCCTGGCTCGACGCGCACCGTCCCGCGACGTGGCGCCCGGGGATCATGCACGGCGACTACCACCTCGCCAACCTCATGTACTCCCCGCACGGCCCCGAGGTCGCCGCGATCGTCGACTGGGAGATGTGCACGATCGGCGACCCGCTGCTGGACCTCGGCTGGCTGCTGGCCACCTGGCCGTCCGGCGACGGAGAGGGTGACGGCGACGCGCTCGCCGGGCCGCTCGGCGCCGCGGGCGGGCTGCCCGCCCCGGGCGAGCTGGTCGACGCCTACGCCGGACGGCCCGACGCCGTCGCCGGGCGCGAGCTGTCGGCCATGCCCTGGTACGCGGTGCTCGCCTGCTTCAAGCTCGGCATCGTCCTGGAGGGTACCCACGCCCGCGCGTGCGCGGGGCAGGCACCGAGACGGACCGGTGACATGCTGCACGGCCTCACGCTCGGGTTCTTCCGCCGCGCCCAGGCCATCATCGCCTCCTGACCGCCTCCGAGGACGGCCGCCTCGCGGCAACGATCATGGTTCTGCGAGGATCGGCGCGCGAAGGAGGCGACATGGAGATCCGCAAGGGCGGCATGCGGGACGTGCCGACGATCATGGTGATGTTCGACGCCGCCGTGGCGTGGCTCGTGGCGAACGGGCGGCCGGACCAGTGGGGCACCGAGCCCTGGTCCGCCGACCCGGCGAAGGTGGAGCGGATCACCGGCATCGTCCGCACCAACGACGTCTGGATGGCGGAGCTGGACGGGCGGCCCGCCGGGGTCATCGCCGTCGGGAAGGAGCCGCCGTCCTACGTCGACGCGGCCGACGAGCCGGAGCTGTACATCAACCTGCTGCTCACCGACCGCGACTTCACCGGGCGCGGGGTGGGCGGCGCGCTGATCGCCAAGGCCGGCGAGGAGGCCCGCGCCTGGGGCGTCGGGCTGATGCGCGTGGACTGCTACGCGGGCGGGGGCGGTCCGCTGGTCGACTACTACCGGCGGCACGGGTTCGAGCCCGTCCGCACGGTCAAGGTCAAGGAGGCCCCGGTCCAGGTGCTCTCCCAGCGCATCACCGGTTGAGGTCCGTCCTGGGGCGCCGGCGGCGTCACAGCATGGCCCGCACCCCGGCGACGAGCATGGTCAGGACCGACTCGAACAGCGCGTCGGGGGGCTCCCCCGCGGACTCGGCCGCCAGGAGCCGCAGATGCGGGAGCGCCGCGGCCGGCGTGCCGGGCGGCACGCCGGTCCAGCCGGCCGGGTCCAGGCCGGGGGGCGGCCGGTCGTGGACGGCGTCCCAGATCTCGGCGAACCCGGCCACCTGGAGCACGGTGACCGACCAGGCCCGGTAGGCGTCCCGCGGCGAGAGCCCCAGTTCGAGGAAGAAGCCCACCAGGGCGTCGTCGGCCCGCAGGAGGTCGGACGAGGCGAACGGGGTGAGGTCCTCGGCGCGCGCGAGCGCCGGCATGCCCGGATGGGCGCGGTACCACGAGCGCAGCTCCCGGCAGTAGGCCCGCAGGCTCTCGGGCCACCGGTGAGGGTCCAACCGCGGCCGCGGCCGGTCGGACTGGCACACGGCCACCATCTCCGCGAGCAGGTCCCGGCGGTCGGCGACGTAGTTGTAGAGCGCGCGCGGCGAGACCCGCAGACGGGCGCCGACGGCGCGCATCGTCACCTCGGCCGGGCCCGTCTCGGCCAGGATCCCCAGCGCCGCTCGGGCGATCCTCTCCCTGGTCAACGTGGGTCTGCCCTTGCGGAACTCCGGCCGTCTGCGGGTCGCGGCGGCGGGCTCGTCGCGCGCCCGCGCGGAGTCCTCGGCGTCGTCGGATGGGGGCACCCGGCCATCGTAGCGATCACTGAACTTCACACGTGTTGACTTTAAGGGCCACCCGAGCTTAGGTGAGCCTTACCAAAGTGATCGCAACCGTTCGGGAGGTCGGCATGCAGTGGTCCGCGGTCGTCGGGTACGGGGTGGGCTGCGGGGCGGCGCTCAGCGTGGTGTTCACCGCCGCGGTGTTCGCCGGGGCCGCCCTCAGCAGGGACTTCCTGCTGAACGACTATCCGCCGGCGATCCAGGAGCGGTACGGCAGACCCAAGAGCGCGCGCGGGCGCCGGGTCGCGGTCTGGTTCGGCGTGGTCGTCTGGGGCGTGGCCGGGCTGCCGCTGCTGACCGCGGCGATGGTCGGGCTCGACGGCGCGCTGGACGGCGGTCTGACCTTCCTGCCCGCCGCCCTGTGCGCGGCGCTGGTCTTCGCCACGCTGGCGCTCTGGGACCTGGTCGTCCTCGACTGGATCATCTTCGCCGGGCTGCGTCCCCGCCTGCTGGTCCTGCCCGGGACCGAGGGCATGGCCGAGTACCGGGACCTGCGCTTCCATCTCACCGCCGCGATCAAGGGCAGCCCGCTGATCGCCGTCGTCGGCCTGGTCACCGGGGGCGTCGCCGCCCTGCTCGCCTGAACCCTCTGGTACCGGCCGGGTCGGCACGGGACGATCTCCGGGCCGGGGGGCTATTCCTCCCGGGCCGGGCGCAGTACCCGCCGCACACCGTCCCGCAGCCACCGGTGGGCCCCGTCGGCGGTATGGCGCGGGTGCCAGGCCATGCCGATCGTCACCGGCGGCAGCGGTACCGGGATCTCCAGCAGGCGCAGCCCCAGCGCGCGCGCCGCGTCGCCGAGCGGCGAGGGGGGCTCGCCCGGCAACGCGGCCGGCACCAGGCAGACGACGTCTCCGGCCGCGGCCAGCGCCATCGCCGCCAGATGCCCGGGCAGCACGACGCTGACCCTCCGGCTGAGCCCCCGCTCGCGCAGGGCCGCGTCCAGCGGACCGGTGAAGCGCCCCCGGCGGCTGACCACCACATGCTCGGCCGCGGCGAGCCCGGCGGGCGTCAGGGGTCCCTCGGCGAGGGGGTGCCCCGCCCTGACCCCGGCCGCCATCCGCACCGTGGTCAGCTTCTCGACCCGGGTCTCCGGGTCGACGTGGTCGATCGCCCCGATCTCCAGGTCGACGCGGCCCTCGCGCAGCGCGGGCCCGGCCTCCCACTCCTCGGGCGGCATCCGCAGCGAGACGCCCGGCGCCTCGCGCCGGGCCAGCCCGAGCAGGCCCGGCGCGAGGGCCACGCCGACCAGGTCCGAGGTCTGCACGGTGAAGGTGCGCCGCAGCGCGGCGGGGTCGATCCCGCCGCTCGGGGTGAGCAGCGCCTCCAGCCGGCGCACCACCGCGGCGGCCTCGTCCCGCAGCGCCTCGGCGCGGGGCGTGGGCACCATCGCCTGCCCCGCCCGCACCAGCAGCGGGTCCTGGAGCACCCGGCGCAGCCGGGCCAGGGTGCGGCTCATCGCCGCGGGCGAGGTGCGCAGCCGCGCGGCGGCACGCGTGACGCTCTGCTCGGCCAGCAGGGCATCGAGGGCGATCGCGAGATTGGCGTCGAGGTGCGGAACTTGGCTGCTCAAGGGCATTATTCCGTTTCAGGCAATGATTGGATGCTGAAGTTCCCATTGTGGCAACGCGGTCCGGATCCGCACCCTGAGGGGGCCGTACCGATCCGACACAACCCACGAGGTCTTCATGATCGTCATTACCGCGCCCACCGGGAACATCGGCCGCCGGCTGCTGCCGCTCCTGGTCGAGGCCGCGCCCGCGCGCGGCGAGGAGGTGCGGGTCGTCGTCCGCGACCCCGCCCGGCTCCCCGCGACCGTCCGCGGACGGGTCGAGGTGGTCACCGGCTCGCACGGCGACGCCGCGACCGTCGAGCGCGCCTTCGCCGGGGCCGACGCCGTCTTCTGGCTGGTGCCGCCGGACGCCTCGACCACGCCCGAGGAGGCCTACAGCGGCTTCACCCGCCCGGCCGCGCGGGCGCTCGCCGTCCACCGCGTCGGCCACGTCGTCGGGGTCTCGGCGCTCGGCCGCGGCACCCCGCAGGCCGCCCACGCCGGTCTGGTCACCGCGTCCCTGGCCATGGACGACCTGATCGCCGGCTCCGGCGCGGCCTACCGCGCCCTGGCAGCCCCGTCCTTCTTCGAGAACCTGCTGGAGGAGGTCGACTCGATCCGCGAGCGGGGCGTGTTCACCGACACCGTCGCCGCGGACCGCCCGGCCCCGCTGGTGGCCGCCGCCGACATCGCCGCGAGGGCGGCGGACCTGCTGCTGGACCGCTCCTGGACCGGCGTCGGCAGCGTTCCGGTGCCCGGCCCGCAGGACCTGTCGCCGAACGACATGGCCCGCATCATGACCGAGGAGCTGGGCCGTCCGGTCCGCTACCGCCGGCAGCCGCTGGAGGACTTGCGGTCCGCCATGCTCGCCCACGGCCTCAACGAGGCGTTCGTCGAGGGCATGGTCGCCATGAAGCGCGCCAAGGACCTGGGCCTGGACTCCGGCTTCGACCGCTCCTCGCGGACGGGTCCGGCCACCGGGTTCGCGCGGTGGTGCGCGCGGACGCTCAGGCCCGCCGTCCTCGCCGCGCCGGAGGCAGCCGATGCCCGCTGACCGCACCGAGCCGCCGGTCACCGCGTTCATGCTGGTCAAGACCACGCCCGAGTGGCTGGCGATGACCGTGGCCGAACGCGTCCGCGCCTTCACCGCCGAGGTCGTCCCGGTGATCGAGGCCCGCGCCCGCGGCGTCCGCTCCCGCTTCTACGACACCGAGTTCTACTCGGCGCGGGTCACCGACATCTGGGTCTGGGAGGCCGACGACCACGACGCCTACCGGCTGCTGATCGACGCGTTGCGCGAGACCCCCTTCTGGGACCGCTACTTCACCGTCGTGGACCTGCTCGTGGGCACCGAGAACGGCTACGCCCGCACCTACGGCCTGGAGCCGGTGGCCACCATCACCACCTGACGCTCCGACGCGACCGGCCGGTGCAGCCGCATCCCCGTGGCGGCACCGGCCGGGCGAAGGGCACCGCCCGCCTAGCGGACCCTGCGGATGCTGGCGGCGGCACCGGGCGGGAAGGCCCAGGTCGGGCGCGGCGGCGCGGCGGTCAGGGTGGCGGTCAGGCGGGCGGGGAAGCCGTCCAGGTCGGAGCGCGGGCCGAAGGCGTCGCGCTGCTTGACGCAGGCGCCGGCGCGCACGATCGACTCGGCGCCGACCGCGCTGCCGTCGCAGACGATGGCGCCGGGCTCGACGACGACGCCGCGGCCGATATGGCAGCCGTGGATCATCGCCCCCGGGCCGATGACGGTGTCGTCCTCGATGGTCAGCCGGTTGTCGGGCAGCAGGTGCAGGACGGTGTTCTCCAGGATCTGCACCCGGGAGCCGATGGTCACCGGGCCGTGCGAGTCACCGATGATCTTCACGCCGGCGCCGATCAGGGAGTCGGTGCCGATGGTGACGTCGCCGGTGATCTCGGCCGAGTCGAACAGGACGGTTCCCGCGCCGATCTGCGGGGTCTTGTCGCGGTAGGCGTACAGGCTTCCCATGTGCTCTCCCGCGGTCAGCGGCCCGTGCAGCACGCTGCCGGGGTGGTCGGTCAGGCCGGTCTGGTGGTCGCGAAGCGCGGCGACGCGTTCGCGGTCGGTGTCGTTCGCGGTCCGCAGGACGTGCGGCGGGCGGCCGACGAGCACGGTCTGGGACGGGACGACCGTGCCGGCGGGCACGAGGGTGCCCTCACCGAGGATGCAGCCGTCGCCGAGCCGCGACCCCGGCATCAGGATGGCGCCGTTGCCGATCTCGCACAGGTCTCCGACGGCGGCCCCGACGATCGTCGCCCGATGCCCGAAGACGGTCCGCCGGCCGATCCGGACGGGGTGGTCGGGCGTGCCGATGATCACCCCGTTCTCCAGGACGGCCGAATGGTCGCCGATCCGCACCGCCTCGTCCTCCGACCGGACCACCAGGCCCTGCGCCAGGACGGCGCCCGCCCCCACGTGCACGTCGCCGAGGAGCACGGCCGAGGCGGCGATCTCCGCGGCGGGCTGGTCGCCGATGGGTCTGTTGAGGCTCATGACGTTCCTTCCGTCCCGGCCTCAGTCTCGCCCACCCCTCCATGCAGGGCACACCCTGGCCCCCTCCCAGCCGACCGGTGGACCCGGTCCGAGGGGCGTCAGGCGGTGGGCCTGAGGCGGACGGGCAGGGCGCGGTGGCCGTTGGAGATGAAGGAATCGAGCGGCAGGAGTTCACCCGGCTCCACGGCCGGCTCCATTTCCGGGAACCGCTCGAAAAGGGCGGGCAGCGCCAGCGACGCCTCCAGCCTGGCCAAGGGCGCGCCGAGGCAGTAGTGGACGCCGTGGCCGAACGCCATGTGCTCCTTGTCGGCCCGGGTGACGTCGAACAGGTCGGCGTCGGCGCCGTACGCGTCCGGGTCGCGTCCGGCGGCGGCGTAGCAGGCGAGGATCGCCTCGCCCTTGGCGAGCGTGACACCGTCCTCCAGCGGGATGTCCTCGACGGCGAAGCGCAGCGGCAGGTTGGCCACCGGAGGCTCCGCCCGCAGGGTCTCCTCGACGACGTCGTCCCAGGTCGCCCGCCCTGCCCGGACCAGGGCGAGCTGGGTGGGACGGGTCAGCAGGGCGTGGATCGCGTTGTCGAGGAGGTTGACGGTGGTCTCGTGGCCCGCGCTCAGGAACAGCGTGAGCGTGTCGACCAGTTCCTCCTCCGACAGGGGCGAGCCCTCGTCGCGGGCGGCGATCAGGGCCGACGACAGGTCGTCGGTGGGGCGCGCCCGCTTCTCCCGGATGAGCCCGCGCAGGACCTCCCGCATCCGCGGCAGCGCCGCGGCGGCCTCCTCCGGCGCGGCCGTGGTGCGGAAGAACACGTCGACGCAGCGGCGTATCTCCTCGCGCACGCCCGCGTCCTCGACTCCGAACAGCTCGCAGATCACCCTGATCGGCAGCGGATAGGCGTAGCGGTCGCGCAGGTCCACCGGCTCGCCGGGCGCCGCGCCGTCGAGCTCGTCGAGCCCGTCGAGCAGCGCGGCGACGATCGCCTCGACGCGGGGACGCAGCGCGGCGGTGCGGCGCGCGGTGAACGCGCTGGACGCCAGCCGCCGCAGCCGCCGGTGGTCGTCGCCGTAGGCGGTGAGCATGTTGCGCACCGCGACCCAGGCGAACAGCGGCCATCCCGGCCCGACCTCCCGGTTGGTCAGGGGCGGCCAGTGCAGGTAGGCGTCCTTGGAGACCCGGTCGTCGGTCAGCAGCCGCCGCAGCGGTTCCGGACCGCTCACCGCCCACGCCTCCACGCCGCCGGGCAGCACCACGCGCGCCACCGGGCCTCGCGCGCGGATCCGCGCCGCGTCGCCCTGCACGTCACGGCCGGTGGGGTCGATGACGAACGGACCGTCGTCGTCGGAGGTGCGCATCGGGCTCTCCCCGGGGCTGCCTGGTGGTGCCGGGAGCTGGTGGTGCCGGGCGATCGCCGGTCATACCGGCCGCGCCGCCCTCAGGCGGTCGGCCGGCGCCGGTCCGCGGCCCGTCATCGCCAGTACTACGCGCGGCCGAGCGGCATTGTCCAGACGGTCCGCCTGGCCGCAAGAGGCCGGGCGGTCGCGGGCCCCTCAGCCGACGGCTCGTCCTCCCCCTGCGTCCAGGCGGCCAGCCGGTCGAACGCATTCAGGAAGTCGGACTGCATCGGCCGGACGAGCGTGGGGAAGGCGGCCGCGAGTCCATCGGTGTGGCTCCCGCCGGGCACGCGGTGGTAGCGGTGCAGCGCCCCCCGGCCCGCCCCGCGCACCATCTCGTCGTACACGTCGCCGTTCCTGCTGATCGGCGTCAGCACGTCCAGCGTGCCCTGGATGCTGATGAGCGGCCGTCCGATGCGTCCCGTCAGGGAAACGCGTTCCACCGCCTTCCGCACCGCCTTCGGACGCGACCGGAGCCGGTAGTCGGTGTCGCATCCGGAGCCGGTGCCCTCCGGGCAGAACGGCGTCCCCGCCTGGGCGGCCCCGTCGTAGGAGGGGTCGAGCTCCTCCCGGATGACCCGCTGGAAGAAGTCCCACTGGTTCTTGTGGTGGTAGTCCCAGAGCGGCTCCGATCCCGCCGGATATCCGGCGGCGAGCATCTCCTCATGCGCGCCCGGCCTGCCCGCCTTGTACCGGGGGTAGGTGCGGAGCGCGGGCGGAAGCGTGGTCAGCAGGCTCGGCCCCTTCGACGCGAACGTCAGCGCGTTCCAGTCGACGCCCCCTGTGTAGAGGCGCGGGTAGCGCTCAAGCTGCGCGCGGACGAGATATCCCCCGGCCGACAGGCCGGCGGCGTAGGTGTGGCGCGGGGCCCGGCCGTACCGCCGCGCCGCGACCTGTTTGGCCGCGATGGTCAGCTGGGCCAGGCGCGTGTGCCACTCCTGGATCGCCTCGCCCGGCCTGCGCCCGTCCTGGTAGATGGCGGGCCCGGTGTTGCCCTTGTCGGTCGCCGCGAACGCGTAGCCCCTGGCCAGGACGTGGTCGCCGATGATCCGGTCGTTGGCGTACTGCTCGCGTACGCCGGGCGGGCCGCTCACCACCAGCCCGCCGTTCCAGCGCTCGGGGAGCCGGATGACGAACTGCGCGTCGTGGTTCCAGCCGTGCGTCGGGTTGGTGGCGGACGTGTCAGGGAAGTAGCCGTCGATCTGGATTCCCGGCACACCCGACGGGTTGACCGCCCCGGGCGCCACCAGCCCGGCCCAGTCGGCGGGGTCGGTGTGCCCGCTCGGAACCGTCCCGGCCGTCGTGAGGTCGGGGAGGCACGCGACGACGGAGCGCTCCGCGCCGGGGACGCCGAGCCCCCGTTCACCGCAGCCCGCGTCAGCGACGGCGGTAGGGCTCAGCGTGGATGCGAGCAGGACGGGAACGAGCAGGGCGGTACGCGACACCATGGGGGGACTCCTTCGGTAGGGACACCCCGCAACGTAGGAAGCGACGCCCCCACCGGATAAGTGAGAGGTGGCCAGACCCTCGCCGGCCGGACGGCACATGACCTATGGCCAGACCCTCCGCGCGCCCGTAGCCCGCGCGGCGCCCTCACGCGTAGCCTGCGCGCATGGCGACGACGCGCCCCGTGCCCTGGGTGCCACCCCTCCTCTGCCTCGCGGTACTGCTCGGCGGCGTCTACTACGCCCTCGTGGACGCGGGCCCAACGCTGCGCACCGCCGGCTTCGCGGCCTGCGTCCTGGTGGTGATGGGGGTGGACGCCCTCGACCGGCGCGTCCCCGCGCCCGCGCTCCTGGCGATCCGGACGGCCCTCTACGCGGCGGTCAACGCGCTGGACGCCTCGGGGGTCGCGCGCGTGCTGTTCGTCCTCATCCCCTTCACGGCCTACTTCGCGTTCGGACGCCGCGCCGCGGTCGCGCTCGGCGCCGGATGCGTCGCGGCGATCGTGGCCGCGTACACGCTCTGGGTTCCGGACTGGCAGGTCCGCGCCGCCTACATCTCCGACCTGGTGATGTTCGCCCTCGGCATCGTCCTGGCCGTGACGATGGCCGCCGTCGCCGTCCGCGAGCGGGAGGCCCGCGTGCGGCTGGAGCGGACCATGCGCGAGGTGCGGGACCTGTCCGCCGCCGACGAGCGCAACCGGCTCGCCCGGGAGATCCACGACAGCCTGGGCCATCACCTGACCGCCATCGGCATCCAGTTGGAGAAGGCCGCCGCCTTCGCCGAGCTCGACCCCGCGGCGTCCCGGTCCGCGGTGTCCGACGCCCGCTGGTCGGCCGACCGCGCCCTCACCGAGGTGCGCCGGTCGGTGCGCGCGCTCGGGCCGGACCGGTTCCGGCTGACCGGCGCGCTGACCGATCTGATCGCCCGCCTCAACGACGACCGCCTCGCCGTCACCCTGGAAGTGGTCGGCGACGAGGGGGAACGCCCCCAGGCGGCGCTCACCGCCGTCTACCGGGCCGCCCAGGAGGCGCTGACCAACGCGTGCCGCCACTCAGGCGCCACCCGCATCAAGCTCTCCCTGTCCTATGAGGACTCCGGGGCCAGCCTGGTCGTCACCGACGACGGCCGGGGCTTCGACATGCGGGAGGGATTCGGCATACGCGGGATGCGCGAGCGGATCGGCCGCCTCGGCGGCCGCTTCGAGCTCGCGAGCGCGTCCACCGGCACCACGGTCTCGGTCACGGTCCCCTGGTGAACGGCATCCGGGTCCTTGTGGCGGACGACCAGGAACTCGTCCGTGAGGGAATCGCCTCGCTCCTCGGTCTCCAGCCGGGCATCGACGTGGTCGGCACGGCCCGCGACGGCGCGGAGGCCGTCGAGGCCGCCCCGTCCGCCGACGTGATCCTGATGGACGTGCGCATGCCCGGCATGGACGGCGTCGCGGCCACCGCGGAGGTCCGCCGCAGGACCCCGTCCTGCGGGGTCGTGATGCTCACGACGTTCGACGACGACGAGTACGTCGTCCAGGCCCTGCGCGCGGGCGCCTCCGGGTACCTGCTGAAGAACCTGCCGGCGGCCGAACTCGCGGCCGCGGTGCGGCTGGCCCACTCCGGCGTCACGCAACTCGACTCCGCCGTCGCCCGTCGCCTCGCCGCCGCCCTCCCCGGCCCCGGGTCGCTCACCCCGCGCGAGACCGACGTCCTCCGGCTGATCGCGGCCGGCGCCACCAACAAGGAGATCGCCTCCCGCCTGTACGTCAGCGAGGGAACGGTGAAGAACCACATCTCCCGCATCCTGCAGCGCCTCAACCTGCGCGACCGGACCCAGGCCGCCCTCTACGCCAAGGACCAGGGCCTCCTCTAGCGACACCGGCCGGCCCCCCCGGGGAGGCCGACCGCGCGGTCGGCCGGGTGTTCGGATGGCGCGATCGTGGAACATAACCCGGCAAGGCCGGTGGAACCGGGCAGTCGGTGACGCCCTTACGCCGCACGGACGGCGACCGAGCCGCTCGCCCCGTTCCACCGGCCCAGAACCCAGGTCAGACGGGCCGGCCCGTAAGGGAGCGGCCCGGGTCCTCCGGCGCCGCCGGGGCGGGGTCCGCGTCGGCGAGGTAGTCGTCCGGGTTCGTCTCGTCCTGGCCCTCCGGCGCCCTCACCGCCCGGAGCAGCAGCGTGACCGCCACCACCACGACCATGTTCAGCGCGAACGCGGTCAGCGCGATGTAGCCGGTGTGGCCGACGAACGGGATGTCGTCGAGCGGCGACCCGAAGTGCCTCTGCGTGGGCGAGGACGTGCCGTAGGCGGTGATCGTCCCGTAGGCCATGCCGGCGGCCCAGCCCGCGAGCAGCGCCCACCGGTGCGGCCACCGGGTGAACAGGCCGATCGCGATCGCCGGGAACGTCTGCACGACCCAGATGCCGCCGAGCAGCTGCAAATTGATCGCCAGCGACTTGTCGAACCCGAGGACGAACACCAACGCGCCGAGCTTGACCAGCAGCGACACCAGCTGCGACACCCGTGTCTCCTCCGCGGGCGTCGCGTCCGGCCGCAGGAACGCGGCGTAGACGTTGCGGGTGAACAGGTTGGACGCGGCGATCGACATGATCGCGGCGGGCACCAGCGCCCCCACCCCGATCGCGGCGAACGCGAGCCCGGCGAACCAGCTCGGGAACACCTGCTCGAACAGCTCGGGCACCGCGAGCTGCGGGTTGCCCGCCGCCTTCACGGCGGCGACGGTGCCCGGGTGGGCGAGGGCCATGTAGCCGAGCAGCGCGAGCAGGCCGAGCAGCAGCGAGTAGGCGGGCAGCAGCGCCGCGTTGCGCCGGATGACGTCGCGGCGCCCGGCGGCGAGCGCGCCGGTCACCGTGTGCGGGTAGATGAACAGCGCCAGCGACGAGCCGAGCGCCAGCGTCCCGTACGCCCAGTGCGTCATGTCGTTGGTGAACAGCGACCCGGCGGGCTTGCCTGTAGCCGGGTTGGGCCTGGCCAGCGCCGTCTCCGCCGTCCCGAAGATCGAGTCCCAGCCGCCGAGCCTCGTCGGGATGTACACGACCGCGACGATGATCACCAGGTAGATCAGCGCGTCCTTGACGAAGGAGATCAGCGCGGGCGCCCGCAGGCCCGAGGTGTAGGTGTAGGCCGCCAGCAGGCCGAACGCGATGAACAGCGGCAGGTCCTTCGCCCAGCCGGAGCCGGTGACGCCCATGACGGTGAGGACCGCCTGGATGCCGACGAGCTGGAGGGCGATGTAGGGCATCATCGCCAGGATCCCGGTGAGCGCGACGGCGAGCCCGAGCGACTTCGACCCGAACCGCCCGCGGACGAAGTCGGCGGCGGTGACGTACCCGTGCCGATGCGCGACCGACCACAGGCGCGGGCCGACCAGGAACACGATCGGATAGGCGATCGCCCCGTAGGGGACGGCCCAGAAGCCCATCGCGCCGCCCGCGAACACCGCCGACGGGACGGCGACAAAAGTGTAGGCGGTGTACAGGTCGCCGCCCAGCAGGAACCAGGTGACGAACGTGCCGAAGCTGCGTCCCCCGAGGCCCCACTCGTCCAGGTGCATGAGGGTCTGGCCGCGCCGCCACCGCGCGGCGGCGAAGCCGACCACGGTCACCACCGCGAAGACGGCGATGAAGATGGCGAGTTCGACGCCCTCGACGTCCTTCACCGCGCACCGCCCCGGCGCCGGGTGAGCAGGTGGGCTCCGCCGATGCAGACGGCGGTGAGCAGCACCCACAGGAGCTGCCACCAGTAGAAGAACGGGAAGCCCGCGAGGCGCGGGCTCTCCTTGGCGTAACTCGGCACCGCCAGGTACACGAGGAACGGGGCGGCGAGCAGCACACCGGCCGCCGCCTTCCTCGCAGCCGTGACGCGGGCGGGGGACGTGTCACTCACGTGCTGACCTCCAGGGCCGGGGGAACGAACGGCCAGGGCGAATCCGCCCTCGGCAAATACTGCGATCCTCGACCGGCGGAAACCAGCCCCCGCGGCGCATCGGTTCGCCGAACCCGAACCAGGTGTCGAATTCCTGCCAGCGCGGCCGTCCGGCCGGGCGGCATGCTCGGGCGCATGGACGAACACCGCGGGGACCGGCACCGGCGCCCCTTCCGCTTCGGCGTCGTCGGGGAGTCGGTCCGCTCGGCGGACGCGCTGCTGTCGACGGCGCGCCGCGCCGAGGAGCTCGGATACGCCACGCTGACGCTGCGCGACCACTTCGTGGCCGAGCCGTTCGGCGACCAGCTCGCGCCGATGGTCGCGCTGGCCGCCGCGGCGGGCGCGACGCGGACGCTGGGGCTGGGCACGATGGTCGCCTCCAACGACTTCCGGCACCCGGTGATGCTCGCGAAGGAGGCCGCGACGCTGGACCACCTGTCCGGCGGGCGCTTCGAGCTGGGGATGGGCGCGGGGTGGCTGCGCTCGGAGTACGAGCGGGCCGGCATGGCCTTCGACGCGGCCGGGACGCGGGTCGGGCGGCTGGAGGAGTCCCTCCGGATCCTGCGGAGCCTGCTGGCGGGCGAGAAGGCCGACTTCGCCGGGGAGCACTACCGGGTCGACGGGCTGACGGTCTTCCCCGCACCCGCGCGGCGGCCGCCGATCCTGGTCGGCGCGGGCAGCGCCCGCATGCTCGGCATCGGCGGACGGCTCGCCGACACCGTCGGGATCCTCCCCCGTGCCCTCCCCGACGGGACGATCTCCGACGAGATCTCCGAGCGGCTGCCCGAGACCATCGCCCGCAAGGTGGACCTCGTCCGCGAGGCCGCCGGGGACCGCGACGTCGAGCTGAGCATGCTCGTGTCGCCGACGTTCGGCGCCGACCCCCGCGCCGCCGCCGCGAAGGTCGCGGTGCTGCGGGGATGGGGGGCGTCCTCGATGGAGCTCGTGCTGGACATGCCGTCCCAGTTCGTCGGCCCGCCCGAGCACATCGCCGAGCAGATGGCCGCGCGCCGCGACCGGTACGGGTTCGGCTACTACCTGGTCTCCGACGCGGACATGGAGCGGTTCGCGCCGGTCGTCGCCCTGCTCGGAGCCTGACGCGGGCCGGGGCGTGCCTGCCGGGCGTGCCCGCGGGCCCTCGGGGGCCGCTCCCCGTGGGCCCGCGGAACCCGTGCGCGCCGGGGCCCGCGGCCCCGGCGCCGTCCTTCACCCGGTGGTACGCGCCATTCGGCGGTCACGGCTCATGTGGCGGCGAAACCGGCGTTCATGGCCAGGCTGAGCTCGGCCTCGGTGAGCCGGTCCCCCGCCAGCTCGTCGACGACCCGGCCGCGCTGGAAGACCAGGACGCGGTGGCACAGCTCGACCAGCTCGGCGAGGTCGGTGGAGGCGATCAGCACGACCTTCCCGTCGGCGGCGAGGCCGCGGACGATGTCGTGCAGCTCGGTGCGGGCGCCGACGTCCACGCCGCGGGTCGGGTCGTCCAGCGCGAGGACGGCGGGCGCCGCGTCCAGCCACTTGGCCAGCACGACCTTCTGCTGGTTCCCGCCCGACAGGTCGCTCGCCTTCGCGCGCACCTCGCCCCGGACCCGGAGGCGGTCCAGGTGGCCGCGGGATCGCTCGACCAGCCGCGACCGCCGGGGCATGGGCCCGCCGCGCCCCTGGCCGAGCCAGCTCACCGACGTGACGTTCTCCCACAGCGGCTTGTCGAGCATCAGCCCGCGCCCCTTGCGGTCCCCGGTGATGAACGCGACGCCGGAGGTGACCGCCTGCCGCGCCGAGCGGGGCGAGCGCCCGTCCGGCAGCCGGACGGTTCCGGCGGACGGCCGCGCCCGCCCGCACACCGCGTCCAGCACGGCGAGGTGCCCCGAGCCCTGGAGGCCCGCCAGCCCGACGATCTCCCCGGCGGCCGCCCTGACCGACACCTCCCGCAGCCGGCCCGGCACGGTGACGCCGGTGAGGGAGACCGCCGCCCCGCCGGGGCGGGGCGGGGCGGCGGCCGGGGGGATGGCCTCACGGGCGGGCTGCCCGAGCATCGCGGTGACCAGCGAGTCGAGCCCGACGTCGGCGACGGGCGCGCCCGGCAGGACGACCCGCCCGTCCCGAAGGACGGTCACCCGCGTCGCGACGCGCATGACCTCCTCCAGGAAGTGCGAGATGTACAGGACGGCGAGGCCGCGCCCGGCGAGCCGCCGGGTGACGCCCGCGAGCCGGTCGGCGGCGGCGCGGGGCAGCGCCGAGGTCGGCTCGTCCAGGATCAGCACGCGCGGGTCCTGGAGCAGCGCCCGGCAGATCTCCAGCAGCTGCCGGTCGGCCAGCGGCAGCGCGCCCGCCTTCACGCGCGGGTCCAGGTCGAGGCCCAGCTCGTCCAGGACGGGCTGCGCGAGCCTGCGCGTCTCCCGTGCGCTGACGAGGCCGCCCCGGCGCGGCGCCCCGTAGGGGAACAGGTTCTCCAGCACGGTGAGGTCGTCGTAGATCATCAGCTCCTGCGAGACGATCGCGACGCCCTGCCGGGCGGCCTGGCGGGCGTCGGCGAAGCGCACCGGGCGGCCGTCCAGCTCGATCGTGCCACCGCCGGGCCGCACCACCCCGGAGATGATCTTCACGAGCGTGGACTTGCCCGCGCCGTTCTCGCCGACGAGGGCGTGCACCTCCCCCGCCGCCAGCGCGATCCCGACGCCGTCCAGCGCCGTGACCCCGCCGTAGTGCTTCACCAGGCCGGAGGCCACCAGCATGTCAGCGCGCCTCCTTGAGCGGCCGGATGCTCGCGCCGGTGTTCGCCAGCAGCCTGTCGAGCTGCGGCCTGTACCAGGTGTAGGCGTTCTGGACGTTCTGCTGCCGCTTGATGATCTCGTCGATGTTGCGCTGGTCCATCACGAGTCCGGGCGTCTTGAACCAGCCCTTCGGCAGCTTCCCGTCGTTCTCGCGCACCGACTTGATCAGGACGGCGGTGGAGACGTAGCCCTTGAGGTAGTGCTCGGGGTCGATCCCGGTGAAGTTCGTCCCCTTCTTGATCGCCTCGATGGTCTTGGGGTCGACGTCGAAGCCGGCGGTGAGGTACCTGCCCTTGCGCTGCTCCTTCAGCCGCGCCAGGTTGTAGCTGTCGGCGTCGCCCACGCCGAGGAAGGCCAGCGCGCCCGGGTTGGCGTTGACCTGCGACTGCCAGGCGCCGTAGTTCTGCGCCGGGTCGCTGTAGGTCTGGAACGGCCCGAGGACGCGGATGCCCGGCGCCTGCTTGGCGAGCGTGTCCTTGATCCCCTTGGCGCGGCTGTCCAGCACGGGCGCGCCGGGGTTCGGGACGCCGACGACGACCGTCCCCTTCGCGTCCGCGCCGAGCTTCTTCACCGTCTCCTGGGCGAGCAGCCCGCCGAGCTCGTAGTTGTCGTTGCCCACGTAGAAGTCGACCTTGCTGCCGTCGGTCGGCGCGGTGTCGAGCGCGACGATCGGGATGCCCTTGCCGACCGCCTGCGCCGCCGGGCGGGTGAAGATCGGCGGGTCGAGGTTCTCCAGCACGATCCCGTCCGGGTGGGTGACGGTGAGGTTCTGGAAGAGCTGCTGCTCGGCGGGCCCGTCGGTGTTGGGCGGGCCGACGACCTTGAAGTCGACGCCGCCGGCCTGCTTGGACGCCTCGGTCGCGCCCTCGTACATCTCGCGGGCGAAGTTCAGGCTGTAGTTGGCGACGGCGATGCCCATCTTGAGCTTCTTGCCCTTCCCCGACCCGCCGCCGTCGTCGTCGCCGCAGGAGGCCGCCAGGCCGGTGCCGAGGGTGAGGGCGACGGCCAGGGCGAGCGGCCCGCGCAGGTGCGGCATCATGGTTTCCTCCCAGGGGAGCGCCCGTCGCCGTCGACGGGGCGGGGATCCCGCACGGCGCGCGGGTCGCGCGTCGCACGCAGGTCACGGACGCGGCGCACCAGCGGCGCGGCGCCGACGGCGACCAGGATCACGCCGCCGGTCGCGAAGGTGGTCCAGTTGATCGGGACCTCGAAGAACACCAGCGCCGCGGTGACGACGCCGAGGATGAGCGTGCCCGCCGCCGCGCCGATGACCGAGCCGCTGCCGCCCTTCAGCGGCGTCCCGCCGATGATCGCGGCGGCGATCGCGGTCAGCTCGTAGCCCTGGCCGATCGTGGGGTCCCCGGCGATGAAGAACGCCAGGGCCAGCACCGCCGCCAGGCCCGCCATCAGCCCCGACAGCGCCAGCGCGGCGATGCGCGTGCGGGTGACGGGCAGCCCGCCGAACTCGGCGGCCTCGGGGTTGGAGCCGATCGCCCGCACCCGCGCGCCGAACCGCGTCCGCGTGAACAGCACGGTCAGCGCGACGACGGCGGCGCCGAACACCCACACCGCGTTCGGGGCGCCGAGGAACTCCTCGCCGCCGAGCACCCGGAAGAACGCGTCGTCCTGCGGCAGGTCGGTGATCTGCTTGCCCTCGGCCAGCGCCAGCCCCACGCCGCGCAGCAGCATGGACGTGGCGAGCGTCACGATGAACGAGGGCAGCCGCAGGTAGGTGGTGACGGCGCCGTTCACCGCGCCGACGAACGCCGACAGCGCCAGCACCACCAGCACCGCCAACCAGGTGCTCATGCCGTCCCTGATCAGCAGCGCCCCGACGACGACGCCCATCGCGTAGACCCCGCCGACCGACAGGTCCACCTCGCGCATCGCGAGCGCGAACACCATCCCGCACGCCATCAGCCCGACATAGACGGAGTTGTGCGCCGTGGTCAGCAGGTTCCCCGTCTGGAGGAAGTCGGGCTGTAACAGCCCCACTCCGAGGACGAGGAGGACCAGTACCCCGACGACTCCGGCCTCGTCGGGGACCGGGCGGCCTAACCGGGCGCGGCGCGGCGCCGGAGGCCCGTCCCGGTCGCTTGCGGCGGCCGACGCGGCCGACGGCTGTGGTGCGGACATGCGGCCGAGCATGTGACCTGCGCCACTCGACCACAAGTCGCGCGTTTCAGTGAGTGAAAACGGCGCCTTGTCGCTTTCCCGGGCGCGGCCTCACTCTGACGTCCATGAGTGAGACGCCTTCGGGAGACGGAGCGCAGCGGGTCGCCCTGGTGACCGGTGCCGCGGGAGGGCTGGGGCGCGAGTTCGCGATCGCCCTCGCCGCACGAGGGCACCTGGTCGCGGGGCTCGACCTCGCCGACATGTCGGGCACGGCCGAGCTGATCGGCGGTGGACGGTTCCACCCGGTCCGCGCGGACGTGACGGACCCGGACGAGGTCGAGTCCGCCGTCGAGGAGGCCGCCGCCCGCTTCGGCGGCCTGCACATCGTGGTCAACAACGCCGGGATCTACCCGCCGCTGCCGTTCGAGAAGACCACCCTGGAGGACTGGCGGCGCATCATGCGCGTGAACCTGGACGGGCCCTTCCTCGTCTCGCGCGCCGCCCTCCCCCACCTGAAGGCGGCGGGCTGGGGCCGGATCGTCAACATGGTCTCGGCCGTGGTGTTCCTCGGCCCGCCCGACCTGGTCGCCTACACCACGTCCAAGTCGGGGCTCGTCGGGTTCACCCGGGCCCTCGCGAGCGCGGTCGGGGGCGACGGCATCACGGTGAACGCGATCTCCCCGGGCCTGGTCCGCACCGAGACCGCCGCCCGCACCACCGGCGCGGACGGCGGGTTCGAGCGGGTCCGCGACCTCCAGGTCGTCCCGAGGGTCGGGGACCCGGCCGACCTCATCTCCACGCTCCTGTACGTGTGCGACGAGGGCAGCGGCTTCCTCACCGGCCAGACGATCAACGTCGACGGCGGCTCGGCCATGCACTGAGCGGACCGACACTGAGTGAGCCGACACCGAGTGAGCCGACCGGCCCGGGCGCCGAGCCGGCAGCACGACGGCAGGGCGACCCGGCGACGCCGGACCCGGCCGCGATCAGCAGAACGAAGGGCAGGAAGACGAGACCATGAGGCCGATCGAGGCACTGCTGGAGATCATCCGGGACGAGGGCGTGACCCGGATCTTCGGCAACCCCGGCACGACCGAGCTCCCGCTGATGGACGCCCTGGTGGAGGCACCCGACCTGGAGTACGTCCTCGGGCTCCAGGAGGGCTCCGTCGTCGCCATGGCCGACGGGTACGCGCGCGCGTCGCGCCGCACGGCCTTCGTCAGCCTGCACGTGGCGGCGGGCGTCGCCAACGGGATGATCGGGATGCTGAACGCGCTGCGCTCGCGCACCCCGATGGTGATCGTGGCGGGCCAGCAGGACCGCCGCCACCTCCTCCAGGACCCGATGCTCTCGGGCGACCTCGTGGGGCTGGCGTCGGCGGCGACCAAGTTCGCCTTCGAGGTCCAGCACGCCCGCGACCTGCCGCTCGTGCTGCGGCGCGCGTTCGCGCTCGCGGCGCGTCCGCCCGCGGGCCCGGTGCTGATATCGGTGCCGATGGACCTCCTGGAGGAGGACGTCGACGTCGCCGTCCCGGCCCGCTCCCCCGTGTCGGGGCCGGGCCCGGCCGTGGCGGGCGTCGCCGAGGCCGCCGCGCTGCTGGCCGCCGCCGAGCGTCCCGTGGTGATCGCGGGCGACGGCGTCGGACGCGCCGGAGCCGTCCAGGCGCTGGTCGCCGTCGCCGAGGGCCTCGGCGCGACCGTCTACCACCAGCCGATGAACGACGGCATCGACTTCCCCGGCGGCCACCCCCTCTACGCGGGCATGCTGGCGCCCCGCAACACGGCGATCCGCGAGACCCTCGCCGAGCACGACGCGGCGCTCATCGTCGGCTGCCACGCGTTCATGCCGCACCACTACACGCCGGGCTCGGCCGTCCCGGACGGCCTGGACATCGTCCAGATCGACGAGGACCCGGCCGAGATCGGCCGCAACTTCCCCGTCCGGCACGGCCTCACCGGCGACCTGGCCGCCACGCTCCGGGCCCTCGCCGACCGGCTGGACGTGCCGTCCGCACCGGACCGCGCGCAGCGGATCGGCGCCGCCACCGACCAGGCCCGCGCCGCCGTCGAGTCCGCCGCCCGCGACGCCTACGGGCCCGTCCCGATGGACCCGGGGGCCGCCGCGCACGCGGTCGCGGCCGGGCTGCCCGCCGACGCGGTCGTCGTCGAGGAGGCGATCACCACCGGGCTGCGGCTGCGCGCCGTCCTGCGGCAGGACCGGCCCGGCTCCTACGTCCACACGGTCGGCGGCGGCCTCGGCTGGGGCATCGGCGCCGCCGTCGGCACCCGGCTGGCCGACCCGGACCGCCCCGTCGTCGCGGTGCTCGGCGACGGCTGCGCCATGTTCGGCCTCCAGGGCCTTTGGAGCGCCGCCCGCTACGAGGTCCCGGTAGCGTTCGTCGTCATGAACAACGGCGAGTACCGCACGTTGAAGGACACCCTGGACCAGGGCGGCGGCGCGTCCGCCGAACACGGCCGCTACGTCGGCATGGACCTCACCGGCCCCGCGCTGGACTGGCAGGCCGCCGGGCGCCTGTTCGACATCGACACGGTGCGCCCGGAGTCCGCCGACGCGCTGCGGGACGCGGTCGCCTCCGTCAAGGACCTCACCCGTCCCCTGCTGATCGAGGCGCGCATCACCGGGCACGGCCGATGACGAGGGCCGCCGCCCGGTTCCCGCCCCTTGCGGGCAGGCCCGATCACGTGAACGATCGGAAGATGGACACGCGCGTCGACGGCGACGAGCCGCCGAGGTCGGTGCTGGCCAGGGGCCTCAGCCTGCTGGACGCCTTCGGCTCCGCCGACACCGAGCTGAACCTCACCGAGCTGGCCGCGCGGACGGGGCTGCCCAAGCCCACCGCGCACCGGCTGCTCGGCGAGCTGGTGCGCTGGGGCGGTGTCGAGCGCACCGAGTCGGGCTACCGGCTGAGCATGCGCCTGTTCGTACTCGGCCAGCGCGCCCCCCGCCCCCGCGGGCTCCGCGAGGCCGCCCTCCCCTACCTGGAGGACCTCTACGAGGCGACGCACGAGAACATCCACCTGGCCGTCCTGGACGGGAACGACACCCTGTTCCTGGAGAAGGTCAGCGGGCGGCGGTCCATGCCCATCGTGTCCCGGGTGGGCGGGCGGCTGCCCGCCTACTGCACCGCGACCGGCAAGCTCTTCCTCGCCCTGGGCCCGCCCGACCGGCTGGAGCGGGTGCTGGCGGCGGGCCTCGTCCACTACACCCCGCACACGATCGTCATGCCGGGCCTGCTCCAGCGGGAGCTGTCCCGGACGCTCACCCGCGGCTACGCCGTCAACCGCGAGGAGTCCGAGGCCGGGGTCTCCGCCGTGGCGGCCCCCATCCTGGACCACCGCCGCCGCGTGATCGCCGCGATCTCGATCACCGGCAACGTCTGCCGCCTGGACCTGGACCGGCTCGCCCCGGCCGTCCGCACGGCGGCGCTGGCGCTGTCCCGCGAGCTGTCCCGCGAACCGGCGGCGGCGCCCTTCCCCCTTCTCCCGCGCCGCTGACCTCCCAGGCACCGGAAACGGGAATGTCCCGCCGATCATGGTGATCGGCGGGACATTCCCGTTCGTACGCCGGCAGCCCTGCCGGATTCGTCGCGCTCGGCAGGTCAGCCGAGGGGGCGCGGGGCGCCGCGCTTGCCTGCGCCCGAGCCCCACTTGAGGACCTCCCACTTGACGCCCTTGATGTGGCCCTCGCCGGTGCCGGCGTTGTACTTGCTGCTCGGCTTCTTGCCGTCCAGCAGGTAGCGGAAGGTGTAGGTGTCCAGGTCCAGCATGACGCCCCGGTGGGACGGGCTGCCGGGGCCGCGGTCGCCCACGAACCCGGTCACGCTGCGGCCGTCGTAGGTCACGCGGACCTTGGTGTGCAGGGGCCAGCTCGGGCTGGCGAACAGGCCCTTCTGCATGGGCTTGCCGCCCGCGGGCGCGCCGGTGTCACCGTTCACGCCGGAACCGTCGTCCCAGAAGTAGGACGCGATCGTCTTGCCGGACAGGAGCGCCTTCGAGGACTTCTTGGCGCGCTTGGCGGAGTCCTTGGACGTGGAGCGGGACTCGGCGGAGTCCTTCTTCCCGCCCTTGTGGGCGGTCTTGTGCTCCTGGGTGTTCATGGCCTGCTGCGACAGCAGTCGCTTGTCGCCGCTGGGAGCGGAGTCGTCGCTGGCCGCTGCCACGCCGGCCACCAGCATCCCGGCCATGGCCGCGCTGGTGATGCCGGTAAGGACGACGTTGATCGCTCGCTTCTGCATGAAGATCCTTCGTTCGGGGTACAGGGCTGCCGTTCCGCACGCCGGAGCACAGGGGCTGGTCCGGGCAGGAGAACGGGTCCGAGACTCGGGACTCGGGAGATGCCGTCGCGAAGAACCCGCCCGCAGGAAGACTGCGGAGGATGGCCCGCGGGCATGGCGGACCGCACCCGCGCCCTGGGGCGCGCGCCCGTCCTTGGGCGTGCGCGGGGAACGGCGCGTACCCCGTCCTTGGGCGTGCGCGCCGGCGCGGGCTTCGAATGAAGCGGGAAGAATGCCGACCGGGGGCTCATGGGCCCCACACGGATGCGGCCGTGCATGGTGCGGCCGCGGTTCGGCGAAGTGATCCCGCCTGGCGGGCGGGAAGCGACGGTTATGCGTTTGGCCAGGTCAACGGTTCATGACCCTGACCTGGCGTCGACTATATACGGCATTACCGAGATTTCTACCAACGGGCGATTTCTTTACCTTTCGAAAGGTAGATCATTTAATCGCCACCCGCCCGATCCGCCTTTCCCACAGGCGATTGAGAACGCTCAACCCTGCACCCACCCGACCCAAGCCAAGGCCAACCCCCACCCCCGGCCCCCACCCCAACACCCCCAACCACCCCACCAACCACACCAGCCCCCAGAGCCCCCACCCGGGCCCATGGGACGAGTGAGGCCGACAAGACCAGTGGGACTGATGAGCCGCTCAGCGGGCGATACAAGGGCAGCCTCCGGAACCCCGCCGAAGCGCACGCTGGGCCAGGCCCTACCGATCAGCCTCGAACCCACGAGCCAGGCAGGCAGCCCCGAGGCCGTCGTCGAGAACTCCAAGACCTTGCCTAGACGCGCCAGAGCGCCATCCTCGCCGCGCCGCCAAACCCCCGAACAGCGGCCCCGCGACCGCCCCTGGGCACGCGAACGAACGCCAAACGGAGCCCCGAAGCACCGAAGGCCCGTTCCTACCGCAGGCGAACCACGAGCTCACCCGACGGGCAGCCCCGGAAGCCCACAACCGAGACGCCCAGAAGCGCCTGAGCGGCGACCTCGCCGCAGCGCCAAACTCACGGGCCGGCCCAGAGAGCGGCGGACGTTGCAACCCTGTCCCGATTCGCCGGAGACCCGTCTACCGCCAGGCACAAGAGCCAGCCAGGCAGGGAGACTCCGGGACCGAGGGCGGAGTCTGAGCTTCCCCTGAGAGCGCCACAGCCGGGTCTTAGGCAGTCGAGCTCACATGCCAAGCCCGCCTTGCGCCCTTCGAACGACACGGAAGGCCCCACCAGCACCGAGACCAGGAGGTCAACTGCCGCCCGTCCGCCCACGCAACGACCGTTCCCAAGCTCCGCCGCGATGGCCCGCCGACCTGAGATCGCACTGCTCGACGGCACCACCGCGCGATGACCTGGACCCAACCCCCCAGCACCCGTAGATCGAACGACCACGGCGACCAACCAGAAACGCCAAGAGAGCAGACACACCGACCAGGCAGACACAGCGAGCAAGCAGCCCCGGCAAACGAGTGGACCCGGCGAGCGCCTGACCAACGATGAGCCACCGCCCGCCAGGCAACCAACGGCGCCCCGCAACCAGTGCCGACCGGCAACCCAACGGCGCGCTACGACCAGTAGCGGCCGCTAACGTCCTGCAACCACGGCGGCGCTCGACGTTCGGCAACCGGCATGCCACGTTCGGCGTTCGGGAGCGCCCTGCAACCAGCGGCGACCGGCAACCAACGCCGTCCTGCGTCCCGCGACCCGCGCTCGGCAGCTGGCGGCGTCTACGACCAGTAACGCCCCCTAGCGTCCTGCGACCACAGGCAGCACTGGCGTGCGGTGACCCGTGTTCGGCGGCTGACGGCGTCCTACGACCAGTGGCGACCGCCAACGTCCTGCGACCACGGCGGCGGTCGGCGGTCGGCGGTCGGCATACCACGTTCGGTGTTCAGTGGCGCTCTACGACCAGTGACGAGCGCCAACGTCCTGCGACCACCGGCGGCGCTCGGCGTTCGGCGACCGGCATGCCACGTTCGGCGTTCGGGAGCGCCCTGCAACCAGCGGCGACCGGCAAGCAACGGCGCGCTGCGACCAGCGGCGACCTGCGTCCCGCGCCCCGTGCTCGGCGGCTGGCGGCGTCCTACGACCAAGGGAGACCGCCGACGTCCTGCGACCACCGGCAGCGCTTGGCGTTCGGCGACCGGCGTTCGACGTCCCGCGCTCCACGTCTCGCACTCGGCGACCCGCGCTCGGCGGCTGGGGGCGCTCTACGACCAGTGGCGAACGCTAGCGTCCTGCGACCACCGGCAGCGTTCGGCGTTCGGGTGGAAGGACGCGGGGAACGGGCGATCGGCGGCGATGAGCGACCGGCCGGCCGGGCACGGCGGGCGACTGACCGGTCGGTTGCGAAGCCGGGGGCCGGCCGGTCAGTAGGTCGGGTAGACCGACGGCACCAGCGGAGTGGGCCCCGGGAACGTCGGACCGCCGGGAGGCGGCTCAACGAAAGGCGAATCGGCGTACGCCGGTCCCCCGAAGGGCGACTCCGTGAACGCCGGTCCTCCGAAGGGGGAGACCGCGGCCACCATCGGGCCTGTCGCACCGGCGGCCTGAGCCGTCGGCGGCGACGGTGGCTGTACCGGTGGCGGCACGTGGGAGCCGTCGGCGCGGCGCGGCTCCACCGGGGGCGCGGCGGCCCGCTCGACGCGCCGCTCGGCCAGGACGGCCATGAGCGCGCGGGCGGTGTCGGCGTCCATCCGGAGCAGGACGCTAGGCGTCCCGGTCTGGTCGACGAAGGGAGAGACCGAGGGCGCGGCGGCCTGTTGCGGCAGGGCCGCCCGCATCTCCTCGCGGAGATCCTGGGCCAGCCGCAGCGCCTGTCGGTCACTGTCGTTCAAGTGTGCGGTCATCGCGATCTCCGGGGAGTTCACGTGCGGGGGTGCGGGGGGGTCCGGGGTAATCCTGCTAGGAATGCCGTGCAGGTGCAAGAGCTGATGCACGTGCATTTCGACGAATAATCTTGCCGTAACCCCTCCCGCCGACGCTCGTTAACGATCATTCCATCCCCCGCTTGCCGGGCGCCCAGAACGGCTTGACCAGCACCGATCTGCGCGGCCAGCCCCGTTCGTCCACCAGGTGAGCGCGGACGTCCCGCACGGTGCGGGCCTCCCCCGCCACGTACGCGAAACCCGGCTCATCGGGCAACTCCAGCCCGCGCACGGCCTCCACCAGACTCGTGGACGAGGCCGCGGGCGCCTCCCCGCGATACCGCCACGTCAGGCTCTCAGCCCTCGGCAGCGGAAGCCGGTCCTCGGGCCCCGCAACCTCGATCACACCGTGGACGGGTTCGCGGGCGGCCCGCAGCATGGCGCCGAACGGGACGGACGCGGTCTCCTCGCCCACGAGCAGGTGGTAGGCGGCGGGCCGCAGGATGAACCCGCCCTCCGGCTTGCCGAACACGACCGCCTGACCGGGCCGGAGCGCCCTCGCCCAGCGCGCGCCCGGTCCGTCCCCCTCGTGGTCGAGGACGTACAGCTCCAGCACCCCGGCCGAGGCGTCGTAGTCCCACACGGAGTAGGTCCGCAGGGCGTGGCGGACGGCGCCGCTGACCCAGGTTCGGGTGGCGGTGATGTCCGCCACATGCACGCGGACTTGCTGGCCGGGCGTCCAGTCCAGGCCCGGCACGTCCCCGATCCGGATCCCGATCCATCGCCCCCGCCCCTCGGCGCGCCGCACCTCTCTCACCCGACCGCGCGCGAACACCAGGTCGAGCAGCCGCCGCCGCACGCCACGCCTGGACGGCCTCGCCTCGACGCTCATCTCACCCTCCCTTGATCGCGACACATCTTGACTCCCAGCCGTCACTTCCGGCGTTCATCCGCCCGCCGGAGGCTGCCATCGCCCATGCTCGAACGCCTGGCGGTCGCCGCGCACTAGAACGGAATTCTGTGGAAAAGCCGGTGGGACGCCCGCCCCGTCAGGGCGTCCGAGGCTCACGTTCGCGGGGCGGCGTGCCCAGAGCGACGACCACGGCGGCGACGCACACGACCATCGCGACCAGCCGGTAGCCCGTGGCCATGGCCTCGGTAAAGGCATCGACGACCTGCGCATGGGTGGACGGTCCGGCCCCCGCCGCGTCGGCGGCCGCGAGCGCCTCGCCCGCCGAGTGCGCGTGCCCCGACAGGGCGGGCGGCAGTTCGTCCGCGAAACGGCCGGTGAGGACCGTCCCGAGGACGGCGACACCGAGCGCGCTCCCGATCTCCCGCGCCGCCCCGTTCAGCCCGGAGCCGAGCCCGGCACGGCTCGGCGGGAGCGCGCCCATCACCCCCACCGAGAGTGAGGGCACGCACAGGCCCATGCCCAGGGACATGACGGCCAGGTCCGCCGCGTAGAGCGCGTAGGGGGTGGACGCGTCCGCCAGGGAGAGTAGCCCCAGCCCTGCCGCCAGGGTCAGGAGGCCGAACGCCACCACCGGGCGGGCGCCGAACCGCCGCGCCAGACCGACGCTCCGCTTGGACATCACGATCATCCCGACGACGAGAGGCGCGATCGCCACGCCGGTCACCAGCGGGGAGTAGCCCTTCGCGTACTGCAAGTACTGGGCGTTGACGAAGAACAGAGCGAAGAGGCCGAAGAACGCCAGGGCGATTCCGAGTACCCCACTGCGCAGGGGCGCGATCGCGAAGACGCGAGGATCGAGCAGAGGATGCTCGGCACGCAGCGCATGCAGGATGAATCCCGCGAGCAGGAGGGCGGCGGAGCAGAAGCCTCCGAGCACCGGCGCGGACGTCCAGCCGCGCTCAGGACCCTCGATGATCCCGAACAGCAGCGTGAACAGGGCGGCGGTGAGGAGCACGGTGCCCACCAGGTCGAGGTCGGCCGGATGCCTGTCGCCGCGAGGCGCGAGCCGCGCGACGAGGACACCGAGGACGGCCGCGAGGGGAGCGCTGAACAGGAACAGCGCCTGCCAGGGCAGCCACTGGAGGACCGCTCCCCCGCCAAGGTTTCCGACGGCTCCCGCGATGCCCGTGGCCGCCGTCCAGGTCGCGATGGCCTGCGGCCTGCGTGGGGACTCTGTCACCTGGAGCAGTAGGGACAGGGTCGCGGGCATGATCAGGGCGGCGCCCATGCCGGTGACGAGCCGTCCGGCCACCAGGACGCCGACGCCGGGAGCGGCGGCCGACAGCAGGCAGCCCGCGGTGAAGACGCCGAGGCCCGCGAGCAGGACCCCCTTGCGCCCGTACCGGTCACCGAGAGCCCCGGCGGGGATCAGCAAACAGCCGAAGACCAGCACGTAGGAGTCGACGATCCAGAGGAGGCCGGTGGAGCCGGGCGCGAGGGAACTCGCCGACAGTTTGGGGATGGCCAGGTTGATGGCGGCGACCGTCGCCACGACCAGGACGACGCACGCGGACATCAGGGGTGTCATCCCGCGCGCGGAGGCCCGGCCACGTTCGGGTGGCGAGGCGATGCGGGCAGCATCCAGTGTCATGGGGATTCCTTGCGGGTCGATCGGAGGACGCGTGGAGCCGCGTCCATAGGGGCGGAGGGGATATCCAGGCCGCGCGCGCCGCCTCCGTGCCCCCAACGTAAGGTGGGGCTGACTTGCTTTCAAATGCATCTTTTGCAGATGAGGAATGCGTTCTGTGCAATCCAGACTGGACCTGAACCTGCTTGTGGCGCTGGACGCCCTGCTGGAAGAGGGCAGCGTCAGCGGTGCGGCCGAGCGGCTCCACCTGTCGGGTCCGGCGATGAGCCGGACGCTAGGACGCATTCGGAAAGCCCTGGGCGATCCCGTGCTCGTCCGAGCCGGCCGGGCGATGGCGCCGACGCCGCGTGCCCTGGCCATCCGAGGTGAGGTCCACGAGCTCGTCCAGCGCGCTCGGACGCTCTTCGCAGCGGAAGACGACCTCGACCCTGCGGAACTGTCCGGCACCTTCAGCCTCCAGGCGGAGGAGGGCACCGTCGCCGTCCTGGCCGGTCCCTTGCTGGAGCGCGTCGGACGTGAGGCTCCGGACCTGACCCTGCGGTTCCTGGGGGAAGGCCCGCGCGACACCCACGACCTCAGGCGCGACACCGTCGACCTGGAGATCGGCGTCATCAGCGAAGCGGCGCAGACACGTACCGAGCCGCTCCTGGAGGACCGCTTCAAATCGGTGGTCCGGCCTGGGCACCCCCTCCTGGGCCGCGAGGTGACACTGGACGAGTGGGCCGCCGTACCCCAGCTCACCAACACCCGGCGTGGGCGCCTCCAAGGCCCGATGGACGAACTGCTGGCGGAGACTGGCCGGGAACGGCATCTGGCGGGGACGGTGCCCACGGTGAGCACGGCCCTGTTGATCGTCCAGGAGACGGACCTGATGGGCTTCGCCGCGGAGCGGTTGCACCGGCGCCTGGTGGACCGCCTCGGGCTCGTATGGGTGCCCGTCCCGTTCGAGCTGCCGCCCCTGCACCTGTCCATGGGATGGCATGCGCGCTACGACGCCGATCCCGCGCACGCATGGCTACGGGGCTGCGTACGCGAGGTGGTGCACGGCATCGCCGACGACACCGGCACGCCACCGCCGGCTTAGGGCGGCGCCCGATGCCGACGACACGACATGGCCATCGGGGCGCGCTCCTCCAGCGAAGGGCGCCCGTTCGCCGGTGACTCCGTGATGCACGACGGACACACGATGGCCAGCGACCCAGGTCAAGGCGTCGCGCTCCTGCGGCGATGTCGGTCGGCGCGGATAGGGTCGGGCAGCCAACGAGGTGTCCCGGCGGCGTCCGGGTCTGCGGGAGGACGGTCACGATGACGGAGACTCTGAGCGTCCGGGCGTTGAACCGGGCCACGCTCGCACGGCAGCTCCTGCTCGCGCGGGAATCCGCGCCGGTCGCCGAGGCTGTGGCACGGCTGTGCGGAATGCAGGCGCAGGAACCCAAGCCGCCTTTCCTCGGTCTGTGGACCCGCATAAGCGACTTCCAGGCTGCCGATCTGCATGCCGCGGTGCACGACCGAACACTTGTCCGAGCGACCATGATGCGCGCCACTCTGCACTTGGTGACAGCGACCGATTACACAGCGTTCCGCAGTGCGATACAGCCGATGCTGGACGGGGCCATGCGCGTCCTGGGCGATCGGGCGGAAGGACTCGATCTGGAGCAGGTCGTCCCCGCGGCGAGGGCCCTCCTCGAAAAGCGGCCTCGCACCTTCAACGACGTGCGTGCGCTGCTCCAGGCCGAATTCCCGGACGTCAACGACCGCGCTCTCGGCTACGCGGTCCGGATGTGCGTACCGTTGGTGATGGTTCCGACACAGGACAGATGGGCCTTCCCCCGTACATCGGAATTCGCCCTCGCCGACACCTGGCTGGATACGCCGCCGGCCGCCGCGCCGGAAGTCGACGCGTTGATGCTGCGCTATCTGGCGGCGTTCGGCCCGGCCTCTGCGGCGGACGCGCAGGCCTGGTCCGGGCTGACCGCGCTCGGCGAGGTCTTCGAACGCCTTCGCCCCGACCTCCGCGTCTTCGCTGATGACAAGGGTCGGGAACTGTTCGACCTCCCCGATGCGCCTCGTCCGCCCGAGGACGCCCCCGCCCCGGCGCGCTTCCTCCCGGAGTTCGACAATCTCGTCCTCGCCCACGCCGACCGCAGGCGCGTGATCTCCGACAGGGACCGCCCGTCCCTCACGTCGAAGAACCTCCGCGTCCGTTCCGTGTTCCTGTGGGACGGCTTCGCGCACGGCATCTGGGACATGGTGTATAAGCGCAAGGTCGCCACAATGACACTGCGCCCGTTCGAACCTCTGCCTTCCGGAGCCGTCGAGAGCCTCACAACCGAAGGGCACTCGCTGCTCCGCTTCACCGAACCCGACGCCAAGGAAACCGTGGTGGCGGTGGCGGAGGACTGACCCACCCATGGCGGTCCTCTGATTCCGTGAGTTCCGGGGTGGTCCACAGGACCATCTCCGCGACGCTCCGTGCAACTCTCGATTTCGCGTCTCGACGGCCGTCCCCCTATCCTGACCTGGCCGAGATTCCGCTCCGTCACGCACCGTTATGAAGCTGCGGACGTACAAAACTTCGAATAGTGATCAATCCGATATCTATGCTGATTGAAAGATCCACCGAACCGGCGCAAGCTTGCTCCGACGTAGGGAATGCCCCGCCCGTTCCTCCGACCGACCGCCGACAGGACATGACGATGTTCGAGATCTGGGAGACGAGTGAGCCGGCGCGGCTCATCAGCGACGCGGGCAGCCTGGAGGTCGCTCTAGAGAAGGTGGACACGATGTGCCGGCTCAGGCACGACCAGGCCGTCGCGCACGTCGGAGAGGCCGGGGAGGGTTACCACTTCGAGATCCGGGGCCAGGACGGCAAGCCCCTGGCACGGCTCAGCTACGTCCCGGACACCTCCCGCGCCTACCAGAGCGTGGTCGTCGAGGAGATGCGCGGCCAGGAGCACCACGCCGAGTAGAGCCCTGCCCGCGGAACCCCTTCACCAGAGCGCCCCTGGCCGATCGGCCAGGGGCGCTGACTTTCGCCTCGAACCGTCCACGAACAGTTCCGTCCACCAGCGACGGCGGTGTACTCCGCATGGCAGGATCGTCGTGGCCTACTGACGAGTCACGAGAAGACGGGAGCGCCGGGTGCGGAAGGCGTGGTGGAAGCCACGATCGGGTGATGCGGCGGGTCTCCCCGACGCCGCGGGCTTCGTCGAGGACCCGCCGTCCCCCACCGAGGAGATCGGGGAGCTGGTGGCCGAGGCGCTGCGCGCCCTCCCCCGCGCCGACGAGACCCTGTTCACCGGCCTCATCCAGGCGCTCGCGCAACGCGCGGACCCACCCGGCTGGCCCCGTGTCGCCGACCGGTGCCTGGCCGCGCGGCTGCTGCGGTCGGTCGCCACCGCGTGGGAGCGGGGCTGGCAGCCGGCCGACGTGGTCCGGTACGTAGGACGCCGCCGCACGGCCCGGCACGCGCGCCTGGCGACCGACGCGATCGCCGCCCAGATGCGCTCCTACGCCGCCACGACGGTGGACGAGCAGTGGCGCGAACAGCTCGCCGTCCTCGGAGCCGAGGTGTGGTGGGAGCACGACGACGCCTACCCCGAGTCCTGGTGCGAACGCGAAGGCGTCGACCGCACGGCCTTCGTCACCAGCGCCATCGAACTCGTCCACCTGCTGGAGGGCCTGCCTCGTCTGGCGAGCATCGGCCCTCCGCCGGGCACACCCCGCACGCACGCGCCCTCACGGGACCGCGTCCGCGACGTCGACCAGCGGATGCTCGCCAAGGTACGGGCCCTGCTCGCCAAGGCCGAATCCACGGAGTTCCCAGAGGAGGCGGAGGCGCTGAGCGCGCGCGCTCAGGAGCTCATAGCCCGGCACAGCATCGACCACGCTTTGCTGGCCGCGGAGACCGGAAACCCGGGCGGGCCCGCCGGACGGCGCATCGCCGTGGACAATCCCTATGACGCGCCCAAGGCCGTCCTGCTCACCGTGGTGGCGGACGCCAACAGATGCCGCGCGGTCTGGCACAGGGAGCTGGGTTTCTCCACCGTTCTGGGGTTCCCGGCCGATCTGGCCGCGGTGGAGATGCTGTTCACATCGCTGCTGGTGCAGGCGACGGCGGCCATGGTCCACGCGGGCCCCAGACGGGACGCGCGTGGCCGGTCACGAACCCGTTCGTTCCGTCACGCCTTCCTCAACGCCTATGCGGCCCGCATCGGGGAGCGGCTGCGTGGGGCGGCCGACGAGGCGACGAGCCGGGCGGCGGCGGGCACGGACGGAGAGGATCTGCTTCCCGTCCTCGCCGCACGTGACCAGGCCGTCGAACTGGCCGTCGAGAAGATGTTCCCCAACCTGGCCAAGAGCCGGGCGGGTTCGGTCTCCAACTACGAGGGATGGGTGGCGGGACGGGCTGCCGCCGATCTCGCCAGCCTGAACGGCCGCTCCGAGGTCACCGGAGCCTTCCGCCGTTCCTAGCGCACGGGGTCCCCCCGGGGGGCGAGGGGGACATCCGGCCATCTTGCTTGCTTCTCTTCTCTCGGGAGCGGTTCAGTCCTTCTTGCGGCGGGTGTTGCCACCCCGCCCGCGCAACTGGATACCCGCTTCCTTCAGGACGTTGTAGATGAATCCGTACGAGCGGCCGGTCTCGGCGGCCAGATCGCGGATGCTCTCGCCGGCCACGTAGCGCGGGGCGAGCTCCGCGGCAAGCCGCGTCCGCTCGGCACCGGTGACACGGGTGCCCCTCGACAGCGTTCGGGTCACGGAGACCTCCTGTTCCGAGCTGGGCGGCGGGGTCGTCCCCGCAGCTCACAGCTGCATTGATCTACCCAACGTACACATTCCCCCTGAATCCGCTCTCGATGCCGTGCGAAACGACGCGAATTCGGCCGAAGCTGGTCTTTTCCGTGGTCAACGGCGTGTCGAAGCTGGACTGGCGGCCTCCGGGCCCCCTAGGCGAGGGTTCCTCGGGGGCTCACGGCCGTACCTGAGCGTTACGACGGCGGCGTGTCCAGGCCCTACTGGCCCGATCCGGCCTCAGTCGAGGAGTTCACGCGCCAGAAGGTCCATCAGCAGCCCGTCACGCCACTCCCCCGACACCGGGTCGCGCTCGTACTCGCGCATCGCGCCGACCGGCTTGAACCCCACCTTGGTGTAGCAGCGGATCGCGACCGTGTTGGCGACCGCCGGGTCGATGGTGATCCGGTGGTGTCCACGGTCCCGGATCAGCCACCGCGCCAACGTGCGCACGGAGTCGGTGCCGAGCCCCCTGCCGTGGTGGCGGGCGCTCAGGAAGATGTCGATGCTGGCGTGCCGGTAGTCCTCGTCGTCCTCCTCGTCGTACTGGATGGCACCCACCACCTGGCCGTCCAGCACGATCGCGAGCATGTCCTCGAAGTCGTCGGTCGGACCCCACCACGCCGCGACCTCCGGCTCCCGGAGGATCTCCTCCAGCACCCCGGAATCCTCGTCCTTCACCGCTCGCAGGACGACCCGCTCGCCTTCGATCTTCATGGGGCCAAGTCTGGCCGCTGCCCCTTGGCTCGCGCACAGAATTTTCCGCCGCCTCCCCCAAGCACCACCTGCTCGTCACCTCCCGACCCCGGCTCCACCCAGCCGGGTTATCCCCAGAATGGCGTTCTAGTGCCGCGCCGCCGGGCGGGGACGCATGCTTGCCGAAGACCTCGTCCCGAAAGGATCAGCCCGATGACCAGCATCATGTTCCCCGTCCCCTCCAGCACGACGTCCCGGTTCGCCGTGGCGGCAGACCACATTCCGCACGACCTCGCCGGCGCCGCCCGCAGCCGCATCGTGGCCTTCAGCCCCCACCTGGCCGGACGGCTCGGCACACCGCAACTGACCCTCCAGCGCGAGACCCTCGCCGACCTCCGCTGGGACCCCGCACGGATCACGGCCGTCCATCCCGGTCAGCGACGAGCGCAGTGGGCGTTCCACCAGGCGGCAGAATTCGCCGTCGTCACATCGACCGCACCGGTCACCGACCAGCCCCGCGGCGCCCAGGTCGCCCGAGCCGCCGCCCACGCCCTCGCCGACGCCACCGGCGGAGTGGTCGCCGACCTGGTCACCGGCCACATCCTGAGCCCTCCCCGCACCGAAAGGACGAGCTTCGTGCTGGCGGACCAGTGGCTCGGCGACGCCCTGCCCCCGTTTCGCGCCAACGGCCGCTGCACGGCCGCCGACCCCGAGCATGACCCCGAAGGGGTGAACGGCTGCTCCTGCGTCCGCCTGCGCACCTGCGGCCTGCGCCGCTTCGGCCTTCCCGAACTCCAGATCACCGATGTCGCCTGCCCTCACGACCTGGTCGCCCTCAACGTCCTCCGCACCACGGCCCGCCACCTGCTGACCGACCACTGGCACTGGCTGGCGACCGGCCCCGCCGACCAGACCCGCACCATCACCGCCGCCCGCCACCTCACCGAAAGCGACTTCAACGACTTCTGGGGCTCCACCCGCGAGCCCCGCACACACCCCAGCGCCTTCGAAGCCCACCTCACCCCGATCACCCCTCGCCTCTGGTCCGTCGCCCCACCGCCCACCTTCGACGGAACCACCAACGACTGGCTGTGGGGCGACACCCTCCCAACGAGCCTGCACGACGTCCTGAGCTCCCCCGCCGATCCTCCCTTCCCCCAGGCCGCCTGACCCCACCACCCGAGGGCCGTCCCGCCGATCAGGTTGGCAACAGAACAGCAGCCGTTGCGCTCGGAGCAGCCCGCTGCCGAGCATGAGGCCAGCGAGCAGCCCACCCGGTCGCCACCCCAACCACCCGACCGCCTTGACGGTTGTTCCCAGCACTTCCGCCATCGACGAGGATCGAAGCCCACTCCAGGCTGGCGAGCCTCCACCAACTTTCCCGACCCGCGAAATTGTCAGGCATGGCCGAACCAAGATCGAAGAGCGCGAGCGATGAAGTCCGGGGGGAGCCAGTGCCAAGCTGATCGGCTGTCCGCCTTTCCTCCGGAGGCCAGATCGAGTGATTCCCACCATCGGCAGGGATGCAGCCGCGATGGTCGACGCCGTCCGTCATCACCAATGCGGTCGGCGATCTCATCCTCAATCACCTCGGTCACCGGGGACATCTCGACGGACACGGACCAGTTCGGTGCCTTCGCGTCCGGTCACCGTCGTTATCACCACGTTCGAGCCCTTCAGGTGCTTCCGGACGGCCTTTTCAATGCGTCTCTGCTCCAGCGCAGGGCGACGTCGTTGCGCGGTCGACAGAGCGCCTCCACCCGCAGCCAGCGCGACCAGCACCGCCGCCCCCGCCCGCCGAGGACGCCACCCTGGACGAGGCGGACCTGGCGATGCTGCGCCAGGCCCTCGCCCACGCCGCCACCGGGTCGTCCAGCGGGAGGGCCTGGAGCGGATCGTGGTCGCGGCGGTCTCCAAGATCGGGGTGCTGGCGCCGCCGTTGATCCTGCTGGTCCTGCTGTATGTGGTCGGGGCGATCTCGATCCGCTGCGCCCTGATGACCGTCGTCCCGGCCACCCTCGATAGATCCTGGAAGGACGGCCACCGAGGCGCGCCCTCCACCGAACCGGACGTCCGGCAACCGACCCGGCACAGCATCGCGGACCCCGATCCCAGACACGCTCGACCAGACCGCGCACCATCCGGCAGCATCCAGCTCGGTACCACCGGCGTTGCGTGAGTGGGAGGCCATCAACCAGCACCCGTAGTGCCCGGCCGCCCCGCCGCCCGCCTTCCACGTTGCGCCCAGCGTGCCTTGCACACGCGATGACGGGTCCACCAAGCGTGGCCAGCGTTGCGGCTGCCGGAAGAGGGTCACGAGGTGGCCAAAGCCGGCGAGTACAAGGCGCTCTGCAGGAGGTCAGGCGTCGGGAGCAAAATCAGGGTCCCCGAGTGGTACCGGCATTGTTGGTCGCTTCAGACGCTGATCAGCCGGTCAGACAGGTCGGATGCGGGTCTGTATTACGGCGAGGGTGGACGCGAGGGCCTGCTCGGCGGCGGTCTGGGCTGCGGCAAGAGTCGGCTGCCAGTAGGCGGTGTGCTCGATCTCGTGGTCGGCTCGTTCGGCTGCCGTCCGGGGACGGCGCGGACGGAAGGCAGCGCGGACGGAAGGCGGCGCGGACGGAAGGCGGCGCGGACTCGTCCGTGGCGTTCCTGAAGTGTCCGACGGCGGCGCGTCCGGCGATCTTGACGGGGAACCAGGCGCATGGCCCGGTGGTCCGGCCGATCCTATGTAGGACGGTCTCCTCGGCGCTGCCGACGTGTGGCGTCCTCCGCAGACTTCTGCAAGGAGCATCCTGTGTCGCTCTTGGTGCGCTCCGTGGCCCGCCTGGCATTAGGGCGGTGCGCCGCGCCTCAGCGGACACGGCCCGCTCGGCCTCCTGGCGGGCGCGCCGTGCGGCGTCTCGTGTCGGAGATGGCACAGGCGGCCTTTGGTGATTCGCCGGGCTCAAGGCGGTGGATCCGGCTATGGAAGCGAGATGGTGCCTCTGGCGGGGAACTGGTGCCCTTGCGGCTCGGCTCCCCGCTGATCGAGCTGTTGATCAGGTTCAGGGTAGATGGCCGTGCGGGTCTCGCCCGCGCCCCTCCTCGCAACTCCAACCGGAACCGCTTCTTGGGATGACCTGATCCCGATGGTCGTCATCCCTGAAGCCAACCGGGCTCCCTCGACTGCGTCCGGGCGGACCCGTGACGATCTACTGAAACCTGGTCCCTCCTGCCTTGATCACTCCGTTGGTCCGCACGTTTAGGGCCAGTAAGGGGGGAATTGTGCGGATGGAAGGTCAGCCGTCGCAACCAGGGAGAGCTAGGGAACCGAGCGGGTAGGGACCGTCAGCCTATGGCCCTACCGCCTGGCCCCACCGGAAAGGGCGACGCACGGATGCCCCTGCGGAAGATGCAGTACACGTGGCAGAGCAGCCATGCACAGGGCCAGCGCCAGGGCGGACGAGCCCGGTGCGAGCTCGTGGAGACCATCGAGGCGTTGGTGGCCAAGGCCGTTGGGAAGGTGTTGTCCCCGCAGAAGGTCAAGCAGGTCTGCGGCGCAGCCGGTGAAGGCGTCGAGCGGGTGAAGCGGGCCCGTTACCGCCCCGCAGGCCAAGTCCAGAGCGGCGCAGTTCGGCGCGGCGATCGGGCGGCGCAGACGGGTCAGCTTTTGACACACCGCTGAGGTTCAAGAAGGGACATCATGGGCAAAGTCGCGGCACCCTCCGACCTATCGGCCCGCTCGTGGGGGCAGGCGGCCAAACGGGCCGCCGGTGAGTACAAGCGCGACAACCTCTCGGACTGGGCCGCCGCCCTCACCTACTACTCGGTGTTGTCGATCTTCCCGGCGATGCTGGTGGTGGTCTCGGTGATCGGGCTGGCCGGCACCTCCGTCAGCAACGACCTGATCGACAACCTCGGCTCCATCGCGCCCGGCGCGGTGAAGAACCTGCTGACCAGCGCACTCACTCAACTGCAGGGCGGTCGCGGCGGCGCCGGGTTCATCGCGCTGATCGGCCTGCTCGCCGCGATCTGGTCGGCGTCGGGATACGTCGGGGCGTTCATGCGCGCCGCCAACGCCATCTACGACATCCCCGAAGGCCGCCCGTTCTGGAAGACGCTGCCGACCCGGTTGGCCACGACGGTGGTGACATTGGTGCTCCTGTCGGCGTCGGCGATCGCGGTGGTCGTGTCGGGACCGGTCGCCCGCAAGTTCGGCGACATGCTCGGCGTCGGCTCGACCGCCGTCACCATCTGGAACATCGCCAAATGGCCGGTCATGCTGTTCGTGGTCAGCTTCCTGTTCGCGCTGCTGTACTGGGCGGCACCCAACGCCAAGCGCTCCTTCCGCTGGGTCACCCCGGGTGGGGTGCTAGCGCTGGTGGTGTGGCTGGCGGCGTCCGGGCTGTTCGCGCTCTATGTGGCGAACTTCGCCAACTACAACAAGACCTACGGCAGCCTCGCCGCTGTGATCATCTTTCTGGTCTGGTTGTGGATCACCAATCTGGCGATCCTGCTGGGCGCGGAGATGAACGCCGAACTGGAGCGCGGCCGGGCGATCGCCGCCGGACAGCCGGCCGACCGCGAACCGTATGTGCAGTTCCGCGACACTCGCGGGTTCAGCGAGGAAGAACGCCGCGAGGCCGGCTTGGCCGGCACCTCACGGCGGCGACACGGCGACACTGACTCCTAGGGCGTGTCCGGTAGATCATGTGTTGCTCAAGAGAAGTGCACTGATCAGGGTGATGGCTCCTGGTAGGGGTGGCTTGTCGTCTCGGGTCGCGATGCCGCGCCATTGCTTGAGCCGGTTGATGCGGCGTTCGACGAGGTTGCGGCGCTTGTAGGGGGTGGGGTCCAAGCCCGGAGGGCGGCCGCCGTTGCGACCTGGCCGTTTTCGCCCGGCAGACTCCGTCGGCGCGTAGGCCCTCGCCGGACATGAGCCAGATGGGCGCTATCCGTGTTCGAGGACGACGCCGCTCGGCGGTCCTTGTTCGTACGCAAACACCCGCGCGTGCACGGGACGTACTCGTTCGGCTGGGTCGATCTTGCACGGCGCCGTCCGTGAGCTCCGCGACCCCGATGCCCCCGACGAAGGACGAGCGACACCCCCAATAGGCCCCTGAGACCGCCGACACCAAGATCACGCTCTGGGAGCGGGGGTCAGGTCGTGGTACGGCGACCAGCGCAATCGGCCGTATAGGCAATTCGCGTCCTCCTAGCGGCCTAGGGGGGATCTGGGGGTCCTTCCCCGATGCCAGGCGGGGGTGATCATTGGGGAGGCTGGCCCGCATGACAGTGATGAGAGCCACGGCGCTGGCCGTCGTAATGGTCGCGGCCGTGCCCGCGACGGCTGTAGCGCAGACGCCCACGGCAGGGGACGCGCTGACCAAGGTGGTGACCGAGGCGAAGGCGCCCTCGGTCATCGCCCGGTGGGGCGTGGACGGCAGGTCCTATGAATTCCGGTACGGGGTCCGCAGGGCTGGTGGGCACGCCCCGCCTGTGCAGGGTGTCTTCCGCATCGGCAGCGTCACCAAGACCTTCACGGCCACGGTGATCCTTCAGATGGTGGGAGAGGGACGGCTCTCGCTGACCGATGATGTGGAACGGCTGCTGCCGGGCGCCGTCCCCGGCGGGGCGTCGGGAATCACTGTGCGGCACCTGCTGCGGCACACCTCGGGGCTGCCGGAGTATCCCGACGAGTCCGCGTTCGACGGTAGCGGGGCGCTGAAGGACCCGTTCCGTACCTGGACGCCGCGCGCGCTCCTATCCGCGATCAAGGGCCGACCACGCGAGCCGCTCGGCACCTTCCACTACGCGCAGACCAACTACGTGCTGCTCGGCATGATCATCGAGAAGGTCACGGGGACGCGCTACGCGACGGCGGTCAGGCAACGCATCCTTCGCCCCCTGAACCTGACCCACACCTATGTGCCGGGCACGGAAACCTTTTTGAAGGGAAGGCACAACCGGGGCTACGTACTGGACAACGGCCGGTACGTCGACGTCACCGCCCTGAATCCTTCGATCATGGACGCGGCCGGGCGGATCGTCTCCGACACCCGTGATCTGGCGACCTTCCAGCGCGGCCTGACGCGGATACTGGCCCCCGCGCAGCTGAACGAAATGCGCACCCCCACACCCGGCGGCAGCTACGGCGCCGGAGTGGAGAACATCCCGCTGAAGTGCGGCACCTTCTACGGCCACGCGGGCGGCGTCCCCGGATACTTCACGCTGACCGCCGCCTCCAAGGATGGACGCCGCTGGTTCGCCGCCTCGGCAACCCTCAACGGGCCGCAAGCCGTGCAGGGACTCGTTACCACGCTAGGCACCGCGCTCAACGCCGCGCTGTGCCCGTGAGAGCCTGACCGGATCGCGAGGACATCCTCGTCGCCCGCTGAACGGCCGGCTGTTCAGCGGGCGTGCGGCTTCGCGAACACTCGCGTCTCCAGGCCCCCGTCCGAACACCAAGGACTGCACAGTCTCGGGCATCCTCCCGCATATCGGCCCGAAACCGCCAAAGCCCTCGCCGAACTCGCCGCCGCCGTTGACCTACTGGCCGCAGGTCAGGGGCCGGGTTCAGTGCATTGCGCGTCCACAGATAAGGCTCTCTTATCCGTGGCATCGTCTGCTCACGCCCTCTGCGCCCTGCGGGCCGACACGCTGGACGCCCTTCTCCGATCAGCCGATTCGCGATCATGATTGTCGCGGGCCAACGAGACGAGGCCGAGAAGGCGATAACCGGACTGGAGAGCAACTTAAAGTGACTAAGAGCGTGTCTCATGTGGGGGGTTGGGCGAGGTTCTTGTAGCAGGTGATGGCGGCGGCGAGGGTGAGGAAGGCGGTGAACAGGTGGCCGTGGCGTTCGTAGCGGACTGTCAGCCGCCGGTAGCCCAGCAGCCAGGCCAGGGTTCGTTCGATCACCCAGT
>NZ_JAHFZY010000013.1:4664-140830 GCF_018603865.1 Actinomadura sp. NEAU-AAG7 | reverse complement strand
GAGAGGGAAACACCCGGTCCCATCCCGAACCCGGAAGTTAAGCCTCTCAGCGCCGATGGTACTGCATGGGGGACTGTGTGGGAGAGTAGGACGCCGCCGGACTCATTGTTGGGAAGGGCCCCGCCTTATGGCGGGGCCCTTTCTCATTTCTGCGACTCGTGTCTCCGAAGCAACGTTGATGCAACGTTCCATGTGCAAGAATTGGTCCTAGAGATAGGGCTGGTAACCATGGTCGCGCCGGTGCCACCCACACGAAACATGTACCGGCGCGGCCACCCGGTCCGCACCGTCCGGACCGCCCGCTATTCGCGGGGGCCCTCGATGTACCACTCGCGGCCCAGGAGCAGCCCGAACAGCGGGGTCGGGAGCCGCACCAGGACCCGCATGACGGCCGCGGTCCTTCCGTCCCCCCGCACCTCGCTGCGGTGCGCGGCCAGCGCCGCCTGCTTCTGCTCGGCGAAGCGCCGGACGTCCACCCGGTGGGTGATGGCGGACGACGGGCTGCCGACCGCGCGCAGTGCGGCGTCATCGAAGCGGAGAGGGATCCGCAGCAGGCGGATCAGCCGCACCAGGCGCATGACGTTGTCGTGCGGCATCGTCGCCTCCCGCACGCGTTTCACGTCGGCCATCTCGGCGGCGCGCTTTCCGACCTCGTGCACCCTGACATGGTCGCGGTGGCCGTACCCGCCGTTGGGGTCGTAGCTGAGCAGCATGTCGGCCTTCTCCTCGCGCAGCAGCGCGGCCAGGCGGGCGGCGGCCTCCTCGGGGTCGGCGCGGGCGAAGCGCGTCCGGTCCGGAGGGTCGGGGTAGAGGAGCGGGCCGTGCCCGCTGTCCGCGTAGCCGAGGTGTTCCACGCGGTGGACGCCCAGGATGGCCGCGCTGGCGCGCAGCTCGTCCAGCCGTGGCGCGCCCTTCTCGGGGACGGGCCCCATCATGCCGTCGGTCGCCACGACCACCACGACCCGGTGCCCCTCGGCCGCGGCGCGGGCGAGGGTGCCGCCGGTCAGCAGTACCTCATCGTCGGGATGGGCGTGAAATGCCACGAGCGTCGCCATCGGAGCATTATCGCGGCGTTGGTCCGTTGCGCGGTCTAAGTCGCCCGACGCGGTTCGATCTCGTAGAGTCCCTGGGGATCCGGCGTCGGGCACGTTCGCGGGCCGCGCTCCCGCTCCGCGCCGGGACGGCATGTCCTCGGCGGACGTGTCGTCCTGGCATTGTGACCTATGCGTGGTTGCGGCCGGACCTGGGTGAACGGCAGGGTACAGGCCATGACTTGGGACGTTCCGGGCTATTCCGTGGTGCGAGTCCTGAGGGAGGGGCCGGCGGGACGTGTCGCGGAGGCGGTGCGGGACGGGTTCGGGGAGCGGGTCCTGGTCCTGGACGGCGCCCCGGTCGTCCAGGACGAGGCGTGGGCCCTGACGCGGCTGCGCGACCCGCATGTGGTGCGCGTCCACGAGTACGTCGAGGCCCGGCGGGCGCTGGTCATGGAGTTCGTCGAGGGCGAATCGCTGGCTCGGCAGCTCGCCGGGGGGCCGATGGCGCCGGGCGCGGCGTTCCGGGTGCTGCGGGGGTGCCTGCTCGGGCTCGCCGCCGCCCATGACGCCGGCCTCGTGCACCGGGACCTGTCCCCGGCGAACGTCCTGCTGGTGGGCGGTACCTGCAAGCTCACCGGGTTCGGGATCGAGGCTCCCGGGACGGACGCCTTCACGGCGCCCGAGCGGAGGGCGGGGGAGTTCACGCCCGCCGGCGACCTGTACTCGGCGGCAGCGATCTTCTACGCGTGCCTGACCGGGCAGGCGCCCGGTGTCGTCCAGCTCGATCTGGTGCCGGAGCCGGCGCGCGGACTCGTCGCGCGGGGGCTGGCGCAGAACCCGATGGCGCGGCCGGGTTCCGCGCAGGCGTACGCGGCGCTGGTGGAGGCCGTCGCGCGGAACCAGTGGTCGCGGCCGAGCCCCCCGCAGCCGGTGTCCTCGGTACCGGTGCCCGAGGGCAGGCCGGGGCTCGCGCGTCCGATGGCCCTGGCCGTGGCGCTCGGGGTGGTCTGCGCGGGCGGCGGGTTCGGTGTCGGGAAGGCGGTCGGCGAGGACGAGCCGAAGCACGCGGCGCCCCCGGCCACGCACAAGGCCGTCCCGCAGGGGACGGGGCTCGCGCGCGGCAGGCTCGCGTACGCGGTCGGCAAGCAGAGGCTGGACGTGGCGCTGACCGTGACGCCCGCCGTCGTTCACGCGGGCAACACCGTCACCGTGAAGATGGCGGAGCGGCGGCGCGCGGGCTGCCCGCCCGTCCTGAAGTGGCGGATCGGGGACGGGCAGAGCGCGCTGTGGTCCTATCCGCGCTCCGCGGGGCTCCTTCCGGCGACCCGGGTCGGCACGCCGGTGAAGGCGGACGTGCGGCGCTCGCAGCCCCGGGTGTCGGCCAAGGGGTGCGAGCGGACGACGATCGTCCACAGCACCTACACGTTCACGGTCTCGCTGGCGCCGGGCGCCTACCTGCTGTCGCCCTGGAGCCCGCCGAGGGCGAAAGCGGCCGGGGCGCGGGCCGTGAGCAGGGGCCGCCTCCCCGTGCTGACCGTCAAGTAGGACGCGCGGGGGGCCGGAGGGCGACGCCGGGGCCGCCCGGAGATGTCCTTTCGGTGGATCGGGTTCGTCCACCCCCGGCCCGGCCGTAGGCTTTCCGGATGACCGACAAGTGGTGGGAGATCGAGCCGTCGGGTCCGCTGCGCGGCGATGTGACCGTGCGGGGGGCCAAGAACGCGGTCAGCAAGCACATGGTCGCGGCGATGCTGGGCGCGGAGCAGAGCACGATCCGCAACGCGCCGGACGTCGGCGAGGTCGGCATCACCGCGGGGATGCTGGAGCACGTCGGGATGGGCGTGGAGCGTTCCGGCGGCGAGGTCGTGATCGTGCCGGGGCCCGTGGCGGACCCGAGCGTCGGCAAGGCGTTCACCGGTCTGAACCGCATCCCGATCCTGATGCTCGGCCCGCTCCTGCACCTGTCGGGGGAGGCGTTCGTCCCGCTGGTCGGCGGCGACCCGATCGGCCGCCGCCCGGTCGACTTCCACGTGGAGGCGCTGCGGGCGTTCGGCGCCGAGGTGACGATCGACGGCGACGGGATCCGCGCGCGGGCGTCGCGGCTCGTCGGGACGCGCGTCGACCTGCCCTACCCGAGCGTCGGCGCCACCGAGACGGTGCTGCTGGCGGCGGTGCGCGCCGAGGGCAAGACGGTCATCCGCAACGCCGCGACCGAGCCGGAGATCATCGAGCTGGCGCTGTTCCTCCAGCGGATGGGCGCGCGGATCTCCTTCGCGCCCGACCGGCGGATCGTGGTCGAGGGCGTCGAGCGGCTCGGCGGCGCGCAGACGCGGCTGGCGGGCGACCGTATCGAGGCGTTCTCCTACCTGGTCGCGGGTCTGGTCACGGGCGGGGAGGTGCGGGTGCACGGCTGCCCGCAGGACCGGCTCGTCACCGCGATCACCACGCTGACCGGGATGGGCGCCCGGTTCGAGATCACCGACGACTGGATCATGGCGTCGGCGCCGGACGGGCTGAGCCCCGCCGCCGTCCAGACCGACACCCACCCCGGGTTCGCGACGGACTGGCAGACACCGCTCATGGTGCTGTTCACGCAGGCGGACGGCATGTCGGTGCTGCACGAGACCGTGTACGAGAACCGGCTCGCCTACGTCCCGGCGCTACAGAGCATGGGCGCGGAGATCGAGGTGTACGACACCTGCCTCGGCGGCCCGGCGTGCCGCTACCACGACACGGCGGCGGTCCACTCGGCCGTGGTGCGCGGCGTGAGCAAGCTGCGCGGCGGCGATGTGACCATGCCCGACATCCGGGCGGGGTTCTCGGCGGTGCTCGCGGCGGCGGTGGCGGAAGGACCGTCCACGCTGCGCGGCGTGCACCACATCGAGCGCGGCTACCACCGTCCGGTGGAGCAGTTCCAGGCCCTGGGCCTGGCCCTGCGCGCCGGATAGGGCCGCGCGGGCGGCGGCTCAGCGGGGCGGGTTCGCGGTCGTCCGGGGCCAGGTGAAGGTGAGGGAGCCGCCGACGGGGACGGCGCGCCAGAGCGGCGCGGCCGCGTCGAGGCGGTCGAGGACGCGGCCGACCTTGGCGATGTCCTCCTCCGGGATGTGCCTGCGCTCGGCCCCTTCGGGGGGACGGGCGCCCGCGCGGCGCCTCCAGGCGATGTCGCAGATGCTCGCGAAGTGCTCGGAGGTGGCCATGTCGGCGTGGTGGCCCCGGCGCAGCGCCGCCTCGCGCCTGTTCAGCCTGCGCTGCGCGCGGGCGCGGCGGCGCCGGTCGCCGGGGGCCTCGACCGTCTCGCGGAAGCTCCCGCCGCCCGCCAGCGCCCGCCCGTACACGGCGTGCGCCAGCCCCAGCTCCGCCTCGACCATGTAGTGGACGAGGTCGTGCGGGATGTCCTCGTCGTAGCCGGGGGCCGGGTCCATGCGGCGTGGCGCCCGGCCGGGCAGGGTGACGACGGTCGCGTAGCCGCGCTCCCCGGTCCGTTCGAAGCTCACGTCCATGGCGGCAGGCTAGGCGGGCGCCCCCGCCGGACGCACCCGGTTTTCCGGGGCGGGTGCCTCAGGCTCCGCAGTGGCCGGACGCGGGGAGCCTGCCGGTGATGAGGTAGTCGGTCTCCGCCCGGCGGGCGCAGGCGGAGTTGAAGTACGCGGTGTGGCCGGTGAGGTCGGCGACGAGCAGTCCGCTGCCGTCGATCTGGCGGTGCATGCCCTGCGCCCAGACCAGCGGCGTGGACGGGTCGTCCCGGGTGCTGGCCACCAGGATCGGCGGCGCGCCCACGACCCGCTCCCGGGTCCACGGGTTGGCCGGGGGCACCGGCCAGTCCGCGCACAGGAGCGTCATCAGCCATGCCTCCGAGGCGCCGCCGGTGTGCGGGGCCAGGGCGCGCGCCTTCCTCAGCCGGGCGGCGGCATCGCCGTAGCCGCGCAGTCGCGGCGGGAAGTCGTGGCAGCCCACCGCGGCGTAGGCGTCCTGGGGCTGGCCGACGGAGGAGTTGTCGGCCAGCAGGGACGCGTCGCCCGCCCGTGCCTCGGCGAGCGCTCTGCCCAGCTCCGGCCAGGTCGACGGCAGCAGGGAGCTGGTCGGCCCGAGCAGCAGCAGGTTGGGCAGGACCATCCGGATCGCGTCGGCGTTCACCGTGGTCGGGCCGCCGGCGGCGTGCGGCGCCGGGATCGGCGTGCGCGCGGCCCGGGCCAGCAGGCCGTCCCAGACGGCGGTCACGTCCTGGCCGTGCAGCGCGCACGACGCCGTCGTGCCGCACCAGCGGGCGAACTGGCCGAACACCTTCGACAGCGCCGAGGACTCCTGGTCGAGGAACGCGTACGGGCCGACCGCGTGGTCCACCGCGCCGTCGAGCACCATCGTCCGGACGCGGCGCGGGTACAGGCGGGCGTAGGTCTGGCCGAGGAAGCTCCGTAGGACAGGCCGAGGAAGCTGATCCGCTGTTCTCCGAGCGCGGTGCGGATCGCGTCCATGTCGCGGGCCGCGCTCACGGTGTCGACGTGCGCGAGCAGATCGGGCCGGGACCCCGCGGCGCACGAGGCGCCGTAGGCGGCGCTCTGCCGCTTGATCGCGGTGAACTGCGCTTTGGAGCGGGGGAACACCGCGACGTCGGGGGACAGGGCCGCGCCCGCGCACGTCACCGGGGTGCTGTCGCCCACGCCGCGCGGGTCGAAGCCGACGATGTCGAAACGCCGCTGGAGGTCGGCGGGCATCTGCTGGCGCCCCCTGAGGGCGATCACCGCGGCGCCCGGCCCGCCGGGGCCGCCGGGGTTGAACAGCATCGACCCGAGCCGGTGCTCGCGGTCCTGCGCGGGCAGCCGCGACAGGCGCAGGGAGATCTTCGGGCCGTCCGGATCGGCCCACGACAGCGGCACCTGGATGTCGGCGCACTCCGCCGGGCTTGGCTCCCCGTAGGCGCACTCGCCCCATTGCGGCGCTGCCGCCGCCCAGGGAGCCCCGCCGGGCGGCGCCGCCGCCGCGACGCTCCCCCCGAGCGCGCCCGCGCCCGCGGCCACCGCCGCCAGTCCCGCGACCCCGCGCGCCATCCACCGTGATCTCATCATGCGGCCGACGCTAATCCAGCGGGCCTCCGCCGATCGTCAGCCTTCGGTCCGATGGCCGGTCATACGATTGGATGACGCCGCGTCCGGCACCGGTGATTCGGCGGTGAGCGGCGGACGCGCGCGGGCGGATCCGGTATGTATGGGGTGTGATCGATCCCTCCGGGCCGTTGCCGAAGTACCTCCAGCTTCGGGCCATCCTGGTCGACCTGATCGAGCAGAACCGGTTGCCGGTCGACGCCGCCGTCCCGTCCGAGCGGGAGCTGTGCCGCCGGTTCGGGGTGTCGCGGATGACGGTGCGGCAGGCGGTCGACCAGCTCGTCGCCGAGGACCGGCTCCGCCGCATCCCCGGCAAGGGCACGTTCGTCGCGCGCCCCAAGGTGCAGATGCCGAAGGAGCTGGTCTCCTTCACCGAGGACATGCGCTCGCGCGGCATGCGGCCCGGGTCGGTGGACCTCGCGTCCCGCACGGTCGAGGCCGACGCGCGGCTCGCGCGGTTCTTCGGCGCCGCGCCGGGGGTGAGCGTGCACGTCCTGGAGCGGCTGCGGCTGGCCGACGGCGAGCCGATGGCGGTGGAGCGCTCCCACATCCTGGCGTCGGTCGCGCCGGGCCTGTTCGAGCGCCGCCCGCCCGACACGTCCCTGTTCGACGCGCTGGAACGCGGATACGGCATCGTGATGGACGCGGGGGAGCAGACCATCGAGGCGGGCCCGGCGGGCGCCGCCGACGCGCGCCTGCTGGCGATCCCGCCGGGCGCGACGGTGTTCCTCCTGCGGCAGCGGACGTTCAGCCGGGGCCTGTGCGTCGAGGTCGCGCTGGCCACCTACCGGGCCGACCGGTACCGCATCCATCTCGGCCTGGAGCCGCCGCGCAGGCCCGCCTCCGGGCTCCGCTGAGGACCCGGGACGCCGCCCCGCCCCGCGTGAGAGCCTGGAGACGTAGATCACATTCGGGCCGGGGCGGCGGACGTCCCCGGCCGACGGCACCGGAGGACCGCACATGGACAACGGCCCGGGTCACACCTCGCTCACCCCGCTCGCCTTCCTCGGAAGGTCGGCGGAGGTGTTCCCCGGCAAGACCGCCTATATCCACGGCGACCTCCGCGTCGGCTACGCGGAGTTCGCGCGGCAGGTCACGCGGGCCGCGCACGCCCTGCGGGCCCTCGGCGTCGGGCCGGGCGACCGGGTCGCCTACCTCGCGCCGAACATCCCGGAACTGCTCGTCGCGCACTTCGCGGTGCCGCTGGCGGGCGGCGTGCTGGTGGCGGTCAACACGCGGCTGGCGGCGGAGGAGGTCCGCCACATCCTCGCCCACTCGGGCGCGAAGGCGCTGGTCGTGGACGCGGCGCTGCACCCGGTCGTCGCTCCCCTGGCGGGCGGCCTGCCGCGGGTGGTCACGGTGCCCGCGGCCGGCGCGGAACCCGACCCGTCCGTCGGCGGGCCCGGCTACGAGGAGTTCCTCGCGGGCGGCTCCGACGACCCGCTGCCCTGGGAGGTGGACGACGAGAACGCGGCCATCTCCATCAACTACACCTCCGGCACCACGGGACGTCCGAAGGGCGTCGTCTACACCCATCGCGGCGCGTACCTGAACGGGCTCGGCGAGGTCCTGCACTCGCGGCACACGCCCGACAGCGTCTACCTGTGGACGCTGCCGATGTTCCACTGCAACGGCTGGTGCACGCCCTGGGGCCTCGTCGCGATCGGCGGGACGCAGGTGTGCCTGCGCGCCGTCGTCCCGGCGGAGATCTGGCGGATCGTCGACGCCGAGGGCGTCACGCACCTCAACGGCGCCCCGACCGTCCTGGTGGGCATCGCCAACGCGCCCGAGGCGCATCCGCTGGAGCGCCCGCTCGTCGTCACCACGGCGGGCGCGCCGCCGAGCCCCACGATCATCGGGCAGATGGAGGCGCTCGGCGCGCGGATCGTCCACGTGTACGGGCTGACGGAGACCTACGGTCCCTACTCGGTGTGCGAGCCGCAGCCCGGCTGGGCGGGGCTGGCGGCGCCCGAGCGGGCGCGGCTGCTGGCCCGGCAGGGCGTCGGCATGATCCAGACCGACGGGCTGCGCGTCGTCGACGACGACATGAACGACGTCCCGGCCGACGGGGAGACCCTCGGCGAGATCGTCATGCGCGGCAACAACGTCATGAAGGGCTACCACCGCGACGCGGAGGCGACCGCGACCGCGTTCCGGGGCGGCTGGTTCCACTCCGGCGACCTCGGCGTCCGCCACCCCGACGGCTACGTCGAGCTGCGCGACCGGTCCAAGGACATCATCATCTCCGGCGGCGAGAACATCTCGACCGTGGAGGTCGAGCGCGCGATCGACTCGCATCCGGCGGTGCTGGAGGTCGCGGTCGTCGCCGTCCCCGACGAGCGGTGGGGGGAGCGGCCGAAGGCGTTCGTCGTGCTGCGCGAGGGGTGTGCGGCCACCGGGGAGGAACTGGCCGACCACGTCCGGTTGACCCTCGCGCGGTTCAAGGCGCCCGACCGCGTCGAGTTCGTCGCGGCGCTGCCGAAGACCTCCACCGGGAAGATCCAGAAGTTCCAGCTCCGCGAGAAGGAGTGGGCCGGGCACGACCGGCGCGTCCAGGGCTGATCCCCCGGATCAGCGGGGCCGCCGCTGTCCGGGGCCGGTCTGCGTCACGGCGCGTGAGGGTTCGCAGCGGGGGAAGGGGACGGGGGCGACGGGACGAGCCGGCCGCAGCGGCGAGAGGGGGAACCGATGGCGCCCAGCGGGACGACGACCGGGGACGTGGCGGTCGTGGGCGCGGGCCCCACCGGGCTCATGCTGGCCGGGGACCTCGCCGCCGCCGGGATCGGCTGCACCGTGTTCGAGCGCCGCGAGGCGCGGACCACCGGCGAGACCCGCGCGTTCGCCGTGCACGCGCGCACGATGGAGCTGCTCGACGCGCGCGGCGTCGCCGCCGAGCTGGCCCTGACCGGTCAGCGGGTGGGCGCGCTGCGGCTGGTCGGCCGGTCCCGCCTGGAGCTGTTCCGCGTGCCGGGCCGGTTCCCGTACGTGCTGGTCACGCCGCAGTACGAGACCGAGCGACTGCTGCGGGAGCGGGCCCTCGCGGCGGGCGCGCGGATCGTGCGGGGCGCCGAGGTGACCGCCCTCCGGCAGGACGCGGCGGGCGTCGAGGTCGACGTGCGCACCCGCGCGGGCGAGAGCTTCACGCATCGGGTCTCCTACCTGGTGGGCGCCGACGGGGTCGGCAGCACCGTCCGGCGGGCGCTCGGGCTGCCGTTCCCCGGCCGCTCCGCCGTCCGGTCGGTGATGCTGGCCGACGTCCGGCTGGACGCCCCGCCGGGCGAGGTCCTCACCGTCGGCGCCGGGGCCGCCGGATTCGCCTTCCTCGCCCCGTTCGGCGACGGCTGGTACCGGGTGATCGCCTGGAACCGGCGGCACCGGGCCCCCGACTCCGAGCCCGTCGACATGGACGAGCTGCGGGAGGTGACGCGGCGGGTCCTCGGCGGCGACCACGGTATGCGCGACCCGCGCTGGACGTCGCGGTTCCACAGCGACGAGCGGCAGGTCCCGGCGTACCGCGTCGGGAGGGTGTTCCTCGCGGGCGACGCCGCGCACGTCCACTCGCCGCTCGGCGGGCAGGGCATGAACACCGGGCTGCAGGACGCGGCGAACCTCGGCTGGAAGCTCGCGGCGCAGGTGCGCGGGTGGGCGCCGCCCTGGCTGCTCGACTCCTACCACGCGGAGCGCTACCCGGTCGGGCGGTTCGTCCTGCGCGGCAGCGGGGCGCTGCTGCGGCTCGCGCTGGTGGAGCGGGCGCCGCTGCGGGCGGCGCGCGACGCGGCGGCGTGGGCGCTCACGCGCGTCCCGCCGGTCGCGCGGCGGCTGGCGGGCGCGGTGTCGGGCGTCGCCATCGCCTATCCCGCGCCGCGCGGCGCGCACCGGCTCACCGGCAGGCGCGCGCCCGACGTCCCGCTCTCGGGGACCCCCGGGCACCTGTACGGGCTGCTCGGCGACGGGCGTTTCGTGCTGGTCGTCGCCGCGAACGACCCGGCGGTCACCTACCTGGCGGCGAAGATGTGGGCCGACCGCGTCCACTACGCGCTCGCGGGCCGCGCGACGCGCACCACCGCGCTCGTCCGGCCGGACGGGTACGTGGCGTGGGCGACCGACGAGACCGCGCCCGACCGCCGGGCCACCGCGATCCGCGACGCGCTCGCCCACTGGTGCGGGCCGCCCGCGCACGAACGGCGCCAGGGCCGGCGGGTCCCCGGCGACGTCCGGGAGGAGGGGAGGGCCTGACATGCCGCACGCCACGGGGGAGCGGGACGGCACGAGCGAGCGGAACGGCACGGGGGCGCTGAACGTGGCGCGGAAGCTGATCGCCTCGCACCTGGTGGACGGGGAGATGGCGCCGGGCGGCGAGATCGCGCTGCGCGTCGACCAGACCCTCACCCAGGACGCGACGGGCACGATGGTCATGCTGGAGCTGGAGGCGCTCGGGCTGGACCGCGTCCGCACCGACGTCTCCGTCCAGTACGTCGACCACAACCTGCTCCAGGCCGACGAGCGCAACATGGCCGACCACCTTTTCCTGCGGTCGGCGTGCCGCCGCTACGGCCTCTGGTACTCCGGGCCGGGCAACGGCGTGTCGCACCCCACCCACATGCAGCGGTTCGGCGTGCCCGGCGCCACGCTCGCCGGGTCGGACTCCCACACGTGCGCGGCCGGGGCGCTCGGCATGCTCGCGATCGGCGCGGGCGGGCTGGAGACCGCGATGGCGATGGCGGGGGAGCCGCTGCACCTCACGATGCCGGACGTGTGGGGGGTGCGGCTGACCGGGGCGCCGCCGCCCTGGGTGAGCGCGAAGGACGTGATCCTGGAGATGCTCCGCCGGCACGGCGTGCGCGGCGGCGTGAACCGGATCATCGAATACCACGGCCCCGGGCTCGCGTCACTGACGGCGATGGACCGGCACGTCATCGCCAACATGGGCGCCGAGCTGGGCGCCACGGCGACGGTGTTCCCCGCCGACGGGCGCGTCCGGGAGTTCCTGCGCGCCGAGGGGCGCGCGGACGACTTCGCCGAGCTACTGGCCGACCCCGGCGCCGCCTACGAGGTCGAGGAGGAGATCGACCTGTCCGCGCTGGAGCCGCTCATCGCGCGTCCGGGCTCGCCCGGCGACGTGGTGCCGGTGCGGGACGTCGCGGGGGAGGAGGTCCACCAGGTGGTCATCGGGTCCTCGGCGAACCCGGGGCTGCGCGACCTCGCGTCCGTCGCGGCGATCGTGCGGGGCCGGCGGGTGCACCCGGGGGTCTCGCTGGACGTCAACCCGGCGTCCCGGTCGATCCTGCTCGACCTGACGCGGATGGGCGCCGCCACCGACCTCCTCCAGGCGGGCGCCCGCATCCACCAGGCGGGGTGCCTCGGCTGCATCGGGATGGGCCAGGCGCCCGCGATCGGCCGCAACAGCCTGCGGACGTTCCCGCGCAACTTCCGCGGGCGGTCGGGCACCGAGGACGACCGGGTGTGGCTCTGCTCGCCCGAGACCGCCGCCGCGGCCGCGCTCACCGGTGTGATCACCGACCCCCGCGACCTGCCGGTGGACCCGCCCGCCCTCCGGCTCCCCGGGGCCGCCGCGAGCGCCGCCGACCTGCTCGAACCGCCGCTCCCCCCGGACGAGGCGCGGCGCGTGGAGCTTGAGAAGGCGCCGAGCATCGGCGCCCTCCCGGAGCTCGACCCGCTGCCCGACGACCTGGACGTCCCCGTCGCCATCAAGGTGGGCGACGACGTGTCCACCGACGAGATCCTCCAGGCGGGCGCACGTGCGCTGCCGTTCCGCAGCGACATCGCGCGCCTCGCCGACTTCGCGTTCGTCCGGATCGACGAGGACTACCCGGAGCGGGCCCGCGCGGCCGGGCCGCACGCCGTCGTGGGCGGGCGCAACTACGGGCAGGGCTCCTCCCGCGAGCACGCCGCGATCGCGCCCCGGCACCTCGGGCTGCGCCTCGTCCTCGCGTGCGGCTACGCCCGCATCCACCGGCAGAACCTCGTCAACTTCGGGATCCTGCCGCTGGAGTTCGCCGACGAGGCCGACTACGACCGCGTCGAGCGGGGGGACGCCCTCAAGATCCCGGACGTGCGCGGCGCGCTGGCGTCCGGCGGCGACGTCGAGGTCCGCAACGCCACCAAGGGCGAGACGTACCGGACGCGGCACCGCCTGTCCTCCCGCCAGCGCGAGCTCGTCGCGGCGGGCGGGCAGATCCCCCTGCTGCGCGGCGACCGGCGGTCCGGCTCGCGCGCGAGCGGCGCGAGGGGCTAGTAGCGGCGCTCCTCCCGTCCGTAGCCGAGTTCCTCCGCGATGTCGGCGACGTTCTCGTACTCGCGCTTCGGCAGGGCCCGCAGCGCCTCGACCGTCTCGTCGGGCGCGCCGCCGTCGGCGGCGTGCCGCACGAGCTCGTTCGGCCGCGCCGGGTACCGGACGCCGGTGAGCAGCCGGGCGAGGGCGCTGCGGCTCTCCACGTCCCGCGCGCTCATCCCCGGCGGCGTCCCCTCGGCCGCGAACCCGGACGCCACGACGGGGTCCGTCGGGTCCTCATCGGAGAACGGCTCGGTCTCCTTGAACTCCTCGGCGCGGGTGGGATGGCCGCCGCTGACCATGCCCTGCGTCTCGGCGCCGATCTCGTCGTCGACCCTGGGGGAGTGCTTGTCGCTCTTGTCTGGCATCGTCCGTCCCTTCTTCAACGGGGGTGAACGTTCCCGGGCGGACGCGCCTAAACAGCCGCGACCGTCCTGCGGTGCGCCGCACGCCGTTGGGGGAGGGCGGGCGCGCCGTCCGGCGCCGTAGGATCCGAGGGTCCGGGAGCGGCGCGGCAGGGAGGGACGCGGTGGCGGGTCACATGACGCCGGAGGAGTTCCGCCGGTACGGCAGGCAGGTGGTCGACTGGATCGCCGACTACCAGGAGAAGGTCGAGTCCTACCCCGTGCTGTCGCGGGCCGAGCCGGGCGACGTCCTCGCGGACCTGCCCGCGCACCCGCCGGAGCGGGGCGAGGGCTTCGAGGCCGTCCTCGCCGACCTCGACCGCGTCGTGATGCCCGGCATCACCCACTGGCAGCACCCCGCCTTCTTCGCCTACTTCCCCTCCAACACGAGCGGGCCCGCGATCCTGGGCGACCTGCTGTCGGCGGGGCTCGGCGTCCAGGGCATGCTGTGGGCGACCAGCCCCGCCTGCACGGAGCTGGAGACGCGGGTGCTGGACTGGCTCGCCGAGCTGCTCGGCCTGCCCGCCGGGTTCCGCAGCGAGGGCACCGGCGGCGGCGTCATCCAGGACTCGGCGTCCAGCGCCGCGCTGGTCGCGATCCTCGCCGCGCTGCACCGCGCCGACGGCGGGACGTCCGGACGCGACGGCATCACCCGGCGCCACACCCTCTACATCAGCTCGCAGACGCACTCGTCGCTGGAGAAGGCCGCGCGGATCGCCGGGATCGGCGCCGCGAACGTCCGCGTGGTGGACGTCGACCCCGCCACGCTCGCCATGGACCCCGCCCACCTGGACGCGCTGCTCACCGAGGACGCCGCCGCCGGCGCGCTGCCGGTGCTGGTCTGCGCGACCGTCGGCACCACGTCCACGACGGCGGTCGACCCCGTGCCCGCGATCGGCGCGGTGTGCCGCCGCCACGGCGTCTGGCTGCACGTGGACGCCGCGTACGCGGGCGTCGCCGCCGTGTGCCCGGAGCTGCGCTGGGTCAACGACGGACTCGCCGAGTACGCCGACTCCTACTCCACGAACCCGCACAAGTGGCTGCTCACCAACTTCGACTGCACCGCGATGTGGGTGGCCGACCGGGCGCCGCTCACCGGCGCGCTGTCGATCCTGCCCGAGTACCTGCGCAACCAGGCGACGACGTCGGGGGAGGTCATCGACTACCGGGACTGGCAGATCCCGCTCGGCCGCCGGTTCCGCGCGCTGAAGCTGTGGTCGGTGATCCGCTGGTACGGCGCGGAGGGGCTGCGCGAGCACGTCCGGACGGGCGTCCGGCTCGCGGCCGACCTCGCCGCCCGGATCGGCGCCGATCCCGGCTTCGAGCTGCTGGAGCACCACCCGTTCGGGCTCGTCTGCTTCCGGCCGCGCTGGGACGGCCTGCCCGCCGACGAGGCCGACGCCGCGACGATGCGGCTGATGGAGCGGCTCAACGCCTCCGGCGACCTCTACCTCACCCACACCAGGGCCGGCGGGCGGGTGCTGCTGCGCATGGCGGTCGGCGCCCCCGCGACCGGGCCCGAGCACATCGAGGCGGCCTGGCGCCGCGTCCGCGAGGAGGCCCTGGCGGGCTGAGGCCCGGGGCGGGGGTCAGCCCTGGGCGAGGCGCATCGCCCGGAGCAGCCGCCTGACCAGCGACTCCGATTCCGGCTCGGCGGGGACCTCCGCCGCGCCGGTGTCGGACGGGCCGGCGGGCGGCTCGGGCGGCGGCGCCGCCAGCTCGTAGTTCACCGGCAGCGAGCGCAGCCCCCGCATCATCGGGGACGACCGCCACGGCAGCTGGTCGGCGGGCAGCGCGAGCCGCACCCCGCTGAACCGGTCGAACAGCCGCTCCACCGCGATCGTGGTGATGGTCGTGGCGAGGTCGCGGCCGAGGCAGGCGTGCGGGCCCGCGCCCCACGTCAGGTGCGCGCGGGAGCTGTAGATCGAGTCGGCCGCCGCGCCGTCGCTGAACGCCGGGTCCAGGTGCGCGGCGGCGGGCGAGAGCATCACCGGGTCGCCGGCCGCGATCTGGAACCGGCCGACCCGCACGTCGACCTTCGGCCAGCGGAACGTCAGGTTGGACATCGGCGGGCTGGAGATCGCCGCCCGGTTCACCGCCTCCTGGATCATCCCGGCGGACAGGCTGTCGCGGGCGCCGGTCTCCCCGATGATCACCTCGGCGATCGTGTTGCAGACCAGCGTCCCGGTGAAGTCGCCGATCAGCCCCGCCAACAGCACCATCTCGCGGGCCAGCTCGTCGACCGTCAGGTCCGGCGTGGCGGCGAGCATGTAGGACGGCAGGTCCTCGCCCGGCGCGGTCTTCTTGTCGGCGCAGACCCGGGTGAGGTCGGCCAGCAGCCGCCCCGCGGCCTCGGCGGCGTCCGGGCCGCCGTCCAGCACCCGCCAGACGTCCATGACGACCTCGTCGCCGTACCCGGTGCCGGCGCCGAGCAGCCGTCCCATCACCATCATCGGCAGCGGCCGCGCGTACTGCGCCGACAGGTCGGCCCAGCCGGTGCGGCCGCCCTCCGACAGGACGGTGATCAGCTCGTCGGCGTACCGCCGGATGGCCTGCTCCAGCTCCTTGGCCTGCGGGCGGGTGCGGTCCTGGAACGGGCGCAGCCCCTCGGCCCAGGCGCCGCGCAGCCGGGACAGGTCCGCGCCGTCGGAGTAGACCGACATGTCGAACCCGTAGGCGGGCAGCAGCGGCCAGTCCGCCGGGACGCGGCCCTCCCGGCGCGCCCGCCAGGAGTCCAGGCGGCGGCTCCAGATGCCGCGCGTGTCGCGCAGGATGTCGAGCGTCTGCGGGTAGCCGATCACGAGCCACGCCGGGACGCCCAGGACGTCCACCGGCGCGACCGGGCCGTACTCGGCGCGGAGCCGCTCGTAGAAGAGCGCGGGGCGGGACTCGTGGTCCCGGTTCACCAGCGGCTGGACGGCGAGCGACTCCAGCGGCGGATGCGAGGGCGCGGGCTCGGCCTGCGGCGTCTGGGGCTCCACGCCCCACACCCTAGGGGAGTTCGTCCTTTTCGCTCGCGTTCGTCGGGGAAAAGGCCGGAATGATCTTCGGGGCGGGTCCGTCGCGCGCTTCCCGTCCGGGTATGTGAGGCTAGGGGGTGCCCCTACGAACGGCTGGAGGTCCGCATGGCCGACTCAGGAGAGAAGGACGGCAACGAGGACGACGTGAAGCGCAGGTTCCGGGAGGCCCTGGAGCGCAAGCGCGGAGCGGCGGCCGAGAAGAACGCGGGCGGGGACGGCCGGAACGGGTCGAAGGTGCGTGGCACCCACGACCGCGCCGACCACCAGCGCCAGTTCCGCCGCAAGAGCGGCTGAGCGCGCCCGGGGCCACCCGCCCGCGGACACGAGGGAGCGGCCGGGACAGGCCGCCAGGCCGACGGGCCCCGCGCACGCCAGGCGCGGGGCCCGTCGGCCTGTTCCGCCGTGCCCGCCATGCCCGGCGCGCCGGGCGCGCCGTGCTCAGCTGGAGGGCCGGCCGCCTTCGTAGCTGCCCTTGTAGAGCGCGTCGGCGTAGGCGGGGCCGTAGCGCTGCTCCATCTGCTCCAGGGTCTCCTCGGTGTACTGGACGTCCTTGACGATCCGGGCCTGCGAGGGCAGCGCGTCCGGCTCCCATGACTCCGGCATCCACAGTTTGGAGCGCATCAGCGCCTTCGCGCAGTGGAAGAAGATCTGCTCGATCTCCACGAGCAGGGCCAGCTCCGGCCGGTGCCCCTTGACGACCATCTCGTCGAAGAACGGCGCGTCGCGCAGGATCCGGGCGCGGCCGTTGATCCGCAGCGTCTCGCGGCGGCCGGGGATCAGGTAGACGAGCCCGACGTGCGGGTTGCCGAGGACGTTCATGTAGCCGTCGGCGCGGCGGTTGCCCGGACGCTCGGGGATCACGATCGTCGTGTCGTCCAGGACGAGCGTGAACCCGGGCGGGTCGCCCTTGGGGGAGACGTCGCAGTTGCCGTCGGCGTCGCTGGTCGAGATGAGGCAGAACGGCGACAGGCGCAGCCACTCCCGGTCCCACGCGTGCAGGGTGGCGCGCTCCTTGTCGAGCGCGCGCCGGAGCGGGGTGCCGAGCAGGGCGCGCAGCTCCTCCGCCGAGGTGATCTCCGTGAACCTCGCGGGCTCGGTGGGCTTGGTGGGCTCGGTTGACTCCGTGGCGAGCGTCATGGCCGATCCTTCCGCCGGGGGCCGGAGTCTCAGCGTAACTTCGCGCGGTCCGGGATCCGGGGGGCGGGGTCCAGGGTGCACACCCCACCTTGCGGACACCGGCTGGCCCCGTCGTGCGGGCGCGGGCGCCTGCCTAGCGTGATCTCCGGGCGGCGTGGAGCACCAGAGGGAGAAGACATTGAGCACGCTCAGCAGGGCCCGCCGGGGCGTCGCCGCGGGAGTCGGGGCCGTGGCGCTCCTCGCGGGAACGGGAGTGGCCGCCGCGTCGCCCGGTGGGACGACGCTCCAGCGGGACGTGGACGCGGTCAGGGCCGCCGGGGTGACCGGCGTCCTGGCGGAGACGAGCACGCCGGGCGGGACGGAGGAGGCCCGCGCCGGCGTCATGGACGTCCGCACCGGGCGCCCGATCCCCCGGGGCGCGTCGTTCCGGGGCGGCAGCAACACCAAGACGTACGTGGCCACCGTCGTCCTCCAGCTCGTCGGGGAGGGGCGGATGAGCCTGGAGGACACCGTCGACCGGTGGCTGCCCAGCCTCGTCCGGGGCAACGGCAACGACGGGCGGAAGATCACGGTCCGGAACCTGCTCCAGCACACGAGCGGGCTCTACAACTACACCCACGACCTCCCGTTCGAGACGCGGGAGGACCTCGACGCCCACCGGTTCGACCACTACACCTCCGAGCGGCTGGTGGGGCTGGCGCTGCGGCACCGCCCGGAGTTCGAGCCGGGCGAGACCGGGCCGGACGGGAACCCCAGGTGGTCGTACTGCAACACCGGCTACGTCCTCGCCGGGATGATCGTGGAGCGGGTCACGGGGCACCGGTGGGACGAGGAGGTCATGCGGCGGATCGTCCGGCCGCTCGGCCTCACGCACACCGCGTTCGCGCACGGCGTGGAGTTCCCCGGCCGGCACCCGCGCGGCTACCAGCAGTTCGAGGACGGCGGCCCGCTGCTGGACGCCACCGCGATGGACTACAGCTGGGCGTCCTCGGCGGGCAACCTGGTCACGACCGCCGCCGACCACAACCGGTTCCTCCGGGCGCTGTTCGGCGGGCGGCTGCTGCGGCCCGCCGAGTTCGCCGAGATGCGCCGGACCGTCCCGGACGACCTGGACGGGTCCCTCGCCGGCAGCCGGTACGGCCTCGGCCTGATGTGGTTCCCGCTGGGCTGCTCCAAGGCCGGGTACTGGGGGCACGGCGGCGACACGCCCGGCTACATGACCCGCGGCGGCGTCACCCCGGACGGGCGCCGCGCCGTCACGGTCAACGTCTCGACGCAGCTCGACGGCGACGCCGGGGACCGCGAGGACCTGGCGGCCGGGGTGGTCGTCCGCGACGCGCTCTGCGCGCGGTGACCGGCGGCTCCGCCTGAGGTGATCGGCGGCCGTGTGGTGGCTCCCCCGTGCGGGCCACCACACGGCCGCCGGCCGCCGCGTTCGGCGCCCCGCCGGGGGCGGGCGCCGGTGGGAAGGCGCGGCGGTGCCCGGGTCAGGTCGGTGCCCGACGAGGCGTCAGGAGTACTCGTCGTCGTACTCGTCGGGGTAGGGGAGCCTGCCGCCCGCCGCGACGCCGCCCGAGCCGCGTCCCTCGGGCCTCTCCCACGGCTCCTGGCGGCCGAGGGCCGTCAGATCGAGGAAGTAGTAGGAGCCGCCGACCTGCTCGGCGCCGCGCGCGTACATGGAATACGTGTGGTAGACGGTGTCGCCGTCGCGCAGGAAGCAGCTCGTGCCGGGCATCTCCAGCGGGCGCTCGTCCCCGAAGGACGTCCCCGCCCGCTCGAACTCCTCGATCGAGCGGTAGTTGTACTCCTCCGGCGCGACCGACCCGTCGATCGTCACGTGGAAGTCGTGGTTGAACCGGCTTCCGAACGAGGAGTACCAGGGGAACACCCAGCCCATCCCGGCCCGGAACGGCCCGATCTTCGCCTGCGGGGCGCGCGACACCGCGGCGTAGGTGGTGTCGCGGTCGTGCAGGTGGCGCAGGTGCCCGACGGAGATCTCCGCCAGCCCCGACGAGCAGCTCCGGCAGGCGCGCTCCCACGACGGGTCCCACATGACGTGGCCCACGATGAGCTGGGACCGCCCCTCGAAGAGGTCGAGCAGGCTCGCCCGGCCGTCCGGCCCCTCGAAGGCGTAGTCCTCCTCGATCCGGACCATCGGCATGCGGCGGCGCTCGGTGTTGAGCGCGTCGCGGGCCCGGGTGAGCTCCTTCTCCTTCGCGAGCAGCGCCTTGCGCGCGGCGGTCCACTCCTCGCGGGACACCACGTCGGGGAGAGTCATGCCTGGTCCTCCGTCCGGAATCGGGTTCCTTGCGCCGTCATCGGATACAGACTCGGGGGCGCTCGCGAACTCATCGGTCCGGCGGCGGTGACTTCCGGGCCTCCGGACGGTCGGTTCCTGTGAGGGACGGAAACCCCGAGGAGATGAGGGCGTATGGGCTCGGTGGACACGGCGGCGTCGACGAGGCCGCCGGAGGGGCGGGGACCCGCACTCCTGGAGGAGGCGATCGGGTACGCGCTGCGCGCGCTGGAGGACGTGACGCCCGCGGCCCTGGGCCGTCCGACGCCCTGCCGGGGCTGGGACCTCGAAACGCTGCTGCGGCACACCGGCGAGTCGCTGGCGGCGCTGCTGGAGGCCGTCGACACCGGCCGCGTCCGCCTCGTCCCGCGCCCGGAGGCGGGGCCGGAGGAGGGGAAGGAGCCGATCGCGGTGTTCCGCGAGGGCGCGGAGCGGCTCCTCGGCGCCTGGACGGAGGCCCCCGGCCCGGTCACCGTCGGCGGATCCGCCCTCTGCGCGGACCTCGTCGCCGGGACGGGCGCCATCGAGATCGCCGTGCACGGCTGGGACGTCGCGCAGGCCGCCGGCCGGCCCCGCCCCGTCCCGCCCGCGCTCGCCGGGGCCCTGCTGGAACTCGCGCCGACGCTGGTCTCCGGCGCCACCCGGCACGGGCTGTTCGCCCCGCCCGTCCCGGTGCCCGGCACGGCCGGGGCGGGCGAGCGGCTGCTCGCCTACCTCGGGCGGGACCCGGCGGGCCGCCCCGGCTGACCTCGGCCCCCGGCGGCGGAGCCGGCCGCGTCGGCCGCCGCGCGCGCCTCCCGCGCCGCGTCCTCGGCGCGGGAGAGGGCCCGCTCGGCCCGCTCGGCCCGGTGCTCCGCCGCGTCGCGGTCGGCGACGGCCCGCTCCAGCTCGTGCCGCAGCCGCCCCACCTCGCCGGCCGCCGACCCGGCCGCCGCCCTCGCCTCCGCGGCCCGCTCCCGGTGCCCGGCGAGCGCGGCCTCCGCCTCGTCGGCGCGCCTGCGCAGCGTCTCCGCCCGCCGCACCCGCGCCGCACTCGGCTTGGGCTCCGGCTTGGGCTCGGGTTTCGGTTCGGGCCTCGGCTTGGGCTTCTCGGCCTCGGCCCGCTTCCGCCGCGTCCCGGCGCGCTCGTCCTTCGCGGGCGCCTTCCGGGGCCGCGCCGCCCTCTCGGCGGGCGTGGGGAAGCCCACCGGGCCGAAGCCGCTGTGGCTGCGCGGCTGCGCGAGGCGGCCCTCGCGGACCTCGTCCGCGACGTCCGGGTCGACGGTCGCGGCCTGGAGCGTGTCCTCGACCTCCCGGACGGCCTGGTCGCGCAGCGGACGGCCCGCCGCCGAGGCCAGCTCGCCCGCCGTCCGCACCAGGTCGCGGACGAGCCCCGCCCGGCGCCGCTCCAGGTCGCCGAGGCCGCCCGACCCCCACGCCGCCCGGATCTCCCCGCCGACGTCCAGCAGGCGGCCGAGGTCGTCCGCGGCGGAGCGGGCGAGCTGGTTGACCGCCCACGCCGGGAGCGTCGGGCGGCGCAGCGCGCCGAGGCGCTTGGCGAGCGCGGCGTCGCCCTCGTCCCTGGCCCGCCGCGACAGCCGGGTCCTGACCGCCACGAACTCGTCCGGGGTGACGCCGTACAGCTCCCCGGCGGCGCTGGAGAAGTCCACGACCGGTCTCTACCCGCTCCGCGCCCGCTGGACGAGGACCGGGCGCCGTGCCTATACTCGCCAACGAGTATTCGTATCCGAGGAGCTGAGATGGCCAAGCGGCGCAAGGTGGGCAACCTCCTCGCCCTCGCCGTGCTCTCGACGGTCACCGCCAGGCCGATGCACCCGTACGAGATGGCCTCGCTGATGCGCGCCCGGGGCAAGGACCGCGACATCGACATCAAGTGGGGGACGCTCTACACCGTCGTCCGCAACCTGGAGAAGCACGGCTTCCTCGCCGTCGAGGGGAGCGTGCGCGAGGGGGCGCGGCCGGAGCGGACCGTCTACCGCATCACCGACGCCGGGCGCGAGGAGCTCGCCGACTGGGTCCGCGAGCTGGTCGCGGTCCCCGAGCGCGAGTCCCCGCGCTTCGTCGCCGCGCTCTCGGTGCTCGGCGCGCTCGGCCCGGACGAGGCGTCGGAGCTGATGCGGCGCCGGCTCGGCACGCTGGAGCGGGAGATCGCCGAGCAGGACGCGGCGCTCGCGGACGCGGCGGACGTCCCCCGCGTCTTCCTCATCGAGTCCGAGTACGAGCTGGCCATGCGCAGGGCGGAGGCCGCCTGGGTGCGCGCCCTGCTGGCCGACATCGCCGCGGGCACGTTGCAGGGCCTGGACCTGTGGCGCGCCTTCCACGAGACCGGCGAGATACCGCCCGAGATGGCGGAGCTGGCGGAGAGGGGCGCCGAGGAGTAGCCGAAGAAGGGCCCCGGCGGAGGTGCGGCAACACCTCCGCCGGGGCCGGGAACCCACCACCCGACCCGCTCGCGGAGCGGGCCCCGGCGGCGAGACCGCAGTCACAGCCTAGCCCGGGGCCCTCCGCGGACAACGGAGGAGACCATGGCTCACGCCATCGAGGCCGACGGCCTCGTGAAGAACTACCCCGGCGACGTCCGGGCCCTGGACGGACTGTCGATCACCCTCGGGCAGGGCGAGATCCTCGGGCTGCTCGGCCCGAACGGCGCCGGCAAGTCCACCACCGTCAAGATCCTCACCACGCTGGTCAGGCCGGACGCCGGCACGGCGGCGGTGGCCGGGCACGACGTGCTCCGCCGCCCCGACCGGGTCCGCCGCGTCATCGGCGTCGTGTCGCAGCGCTCGGGCGCCGACCCCGAGGCCACCGGCCGCGAGAACCTCGTCCTGCAGGCCCGGCTGTACGGGACGGGCGGCGCGCAGGCCCGCCGCCGCGCCGAGGAGCTGCTGGAGCGGTTCGGGCTGGGGGAGGTGGCCTCCCGCAAGGTGAAGACCTATTCCGGGGGGACGCGGCGGCGGCTGGACGTGGCGCTCGGCCTCGTCCACCGGCCGCGCGTGCTGTTCCTGGACGAGCCCACCACCGGCCTCGACCCGGAGGCGCGCGCGTCGATGTGGGCGGAGATCGCCGCCCTCGCCGGGGACGAGGCCCTGGCGATCCTGCTCACCACCCACTACCTGGACGAGGCCGACCGGCTCGCGCGGCGGCTGGCCATCGTCGACCGGGGCGGTGTCGTCGCCGAGGGCACGCCGGACGCGCTGAAGGGCGAGCTGCGCGGCGACGCCGTCCACCTGGAGTGGGGCGAGACCCCCGAGGAGGCGCCGGTGCGGGCCGCGCTCGGCCGGCTGCCCGGCCTCCGCGACGTGGTCCTGGACGGCCCGCGGCTCAGCGCGCGCGCCGACGACGGCGCCGCCGCCGTGCCCGCCGTCCTCGCCGCGCTCGACCAGGCCGGGGTGCCGGCCGCCGCGGTGACCGTCGCGCGGCCGTCCCTGGACGACGTCTACCTGCGCTACGCGGGCCGCCGCTTCGCCCAGGCCGACACCGCGGGCACCGCCGACGCGGCCACCGAGCCCGCCGCCACGGGAGGCGCCCGATGACCGCCCTGATCGCCGGGACCTGGTGGATGACGCACCGCCGGCTGTCCGCGCTCGTCCGCAACCCCGCGATGCTGATCATGTCGCTCGCCCAGCCGGTCATCTGGCTGTTCCTGTTCGGCCAGCTCTTCAAGCGGGTCGTGGAGCTGCCCGGCTTCGGCGCCGGGTCCTACCTGGACTACCTCGTCCCCGGCGTCGTGATCATGAACGCGGTGTCGCTGAACTCCTTCGCCGGGATGGCCACGCTCGACGAGATCGAGCGCGGCACCCTCAACCGGTTCCTGGTCACCCCGGTGCGGCGGAGCGCGCTCGCCAACGCGGGCGTGATCGAGCAGGCGCTCAGCACCGCGTTCCAGTCGCTGGTCATCATCGCGCTCGGCTGGGCCGGCGGCGCGCACTACCCGGGCGCCGCCGCCGGGCTGCCGATCCTCGTCGCGGCGTCGGTGCTGATCGGCGTCGTGCTCGCCGAGCTGTCCACCACGCTCGCGCTGCTGGTGCGCGACCGGAACACCATCATCATGCTGAACGTGATGCTGCTGCTCCCGCTGACGTTCCTGTCCTCGGCGTTCATGGCCAAGGGCCTGATGCCGGGCTGGATGCGGCACGTCGCGTCCGGGAACCCGGTGAGCTGGGCCCTGGACGCCGGACGCGCGGCGCTCGCCGACGACCCGGACTGGGGCGCGGTCGCGGGGCACGCCGCCCCGCTGCTGGCGCTGGCGGCGGCGACGGTGGGGCTCGCGGTCTTCTCCTTCCGCAGCTACCAGAGGTCGCAGTGACGGCGGGGGCGCCCGGTCAGCGGGTGTCGAGGAACCGGTCCAGGACGCGGGTGCCGAAGGCCAGGCCGTCCAGCGGGACGCGCTCGTCGACCCCGTGGAACATGCCGAAGTAGTCCAGGTCCGGGCCGAGGAACAGCGGCGCGAACCCGAAGCTCGCGATGCCGAGCCCGTGGAAGGACTTGGCGTCGGTACCGCCCGGCATCACATACGGGACGGGACGCGCCGCCGGGTCCTCGGCGCGGAGCGCGGCGGCGAGATCGGCGAAGGTGGCGCCCGCCGGATCGGCGGCGGGCGCCTCCTCGTAGTTGACGAACTCGCGCGTCACCTTCGGGCCGAGCAGCCGGTCGATCGTGGCCAGGAACTCCTCGCCGGTGCCCGGCAGGTACCGGCCGTCGACCTGCGCGGTCGCGGTCCCCGGCACGACGTTGATCTTGTATCCGGCGTCCAGCCGGGTCGGGTTGGCCGAGTTGCGGATCGTCCCCGCGAACAGCCGCCCCGCCGGCCCGAGCCGCCGCGCCTCCTCGTCGAGGCGGTCGTGGTCGATCGTGGTGCCGAGCGCGGCGGCCAGGCCGTCCAGCAGCGCCCGGACGCCCGGCGTCAGGCGGACGGGCCACTCGTGGGAGGCGATGCGCGAGACCGCGTGCGCGATCTCGGCGACCGGGTTGTCGGGCGCGGGCTTGGAGCCGTGCCCCGCGGTGCCGTGCGCGGTCAGCCGCATCCAGGTCGTGCCGCGCTCGCCGGTCGCGATCGGATAGATCCGGGCGCCGCCCGCGTGGACGCTGAAGCCGCCCGACTCGCTGATCGCCTCGGTGCACCCCTCGAAGACCTCCGGGTGCTCGCGGGCCACGAACCGGGAGCCGAGGTCGCCCGTGCACTCCTCGTCGGCGAGGAAGGCCAGCACCAGGTCGCCCCGGGTGCGGCGGCCCTCGCGCAGCCGCCGCCGGACGGTCGCGAGCGTCATCGCGAGCGTGCCCTTCATGTCGACCGCGCCGCGCCCCCACACGCATCCGTCCCGCACCTCGCCCGAGAAGGGCGGAACGCTCCACTCCGACGCCTCGGCGGGCACCACGTCGAGATGCCCGTGGATCAGGAACGGCGGGTGCGAGGGGTCGGTGCCCGGGATCCGCGCCAGCAGGCTGGCGCGGCCGGGGGCGGACTCCACGATCGTGCCGGCGACGCCCACCTCGTCCAGCAGCGCGGCGACGTACTCGGCGGCCGGACGCTCCGGACGGGCCACGCCCTCGCCCCGGTTGGTGGTGTCGATGCGGATCAGCGCGGAGCAGATCTCCGCCGCCTCAGCCCCGGCCGCCTCAGCCCCGGCCGCCTCGGCGGCCCTGGGCGCCGGAGCGGCCCCGACGTCCTCGCGCACCTTCGGTTCCGTCACGCCGATACCCACCTTTCGCAACAAACCTTCATTTTCCCCCCGCGCTGACCTCTGTCAACCAATGATCAAGAACGTATCGATCCGGTTTCGAATCGTTCAGCGCCGTACCCAAATCATCCCGCCGGTACGACGCTGCCACCAATCTGAAGAGCGCGGGCGGATGCCACGCCGCGTACGCGACAGGGCACGAGGAGGAGCATGACCAGCCTCAGGGGTGCGAGCCGTGACGTCCACCGGCGCAGGCGCGGCCGGCGCGCGACGGCGGCGCTGGGCGCGGCGGCGCTGGCGGCCACGCTCGGGTTGTCGGCCTGCGGCGGCGGCGGGGCGGAGGCGGGCGACGGCACGTTCACCGCCGGCCACCCCGAGCCCGACCACCTCGTGCCGGGCAACACCACCAGCAGCTACGCCTTCGACGTCCTCGGCAACCTGTTCGACAACCTCGTGGGGCTCACCCCGGACGGCAAGGGCTACAACCTCGCGGCCGAGTCGGTCACCAGCGACGACCAGAAGGTCTGGACGATCAAGGTCAGACCGGGCCGGAGGTTCCACAACGGCGAGCCGGTCACCGCCGCCAGCTTCGCCGATGGCTGGAACAACGCCGCCTACGGTCCGCACGCCTACAACGCCAACGACTACTTCTCGCACATCAAGGGGTACGCGGAGATGAACCCCGAGGACGAGAACGCCAAGCCGGAGGCCGACACGCTGTCGGGCGTGCGGGTGGTCGACCAGAACACGCTGAAGGTCACGCTCAACGACCCGTTCAACCAGTTCCCGCTGCTGCTGACCTACCCGGCGTTCGCGCCGATGCCGAAGGCCGGGCTGAAGGACCTCCGCGCGTTCGAGGAGCACCCCATCGGCAACGGCCCGTACATGATGAGCGGGAAGTGGGAGCGCAACAAGCAGATCAAACTCGTCGCCTACCCCGGTTACACCGGGCCGCGCAAGCCGAAGAACAAGGGCGTGACCTGGAAGAGCTACTCCAGCGCCGACACCGCCTACACCGACCTGCGGGCGGGCCGCATCGACGTCTACCAGACGATCCCGGCCGGGAAGGTGCCCGAGGCCAAGCGGCTGCTGGGCGACAAGTTCCTGCCGCGCAAGATGGGCACGATCGACTACCTGGGCTTCCCGGTCTTCGACAAGCGGTTCGCGAACCCCGACCTGCGGCGCGCGATCTCAATGGCGATCGACCGGCAGGGCATCAACAAGGCGGTCTACAACGGCGACTACATCCCCGCCGACTCGCTGCTCCCCGCGATCATCGCCGGGCACCGGCCGAACGCGTGCGGCGAGCTGTGCACCTTCAACCCGGCGAAGGCCAAGGAGCTGTACGCCAGGTCGGGCGGGTTCAAGGGGACGCTGGAGCTGTACTTCTCCAACGCACAGCCGACCTACTACCAGTGGATGCAGATCGTCGCGAACTCGCTGCGCCAGAACCTCGGCATCCAGGACATCCAGTTCCGGCAGGTCCCCGCGTCCGACTACTTCGGGATGCTGAACAAGCGCACCGAGAAGGGCCCCTACCGGCAGAACTGGGAGGCCGACTACCCGAGCGCCCAGAACTACCTGGAGAACATGTGGCTGTCGAGCGCCAACCGCATGGGGTGGACGAGCAAGGAGTTCGACGACCTCGTCGGCAAGGCGAACCGGACGGCCGACCCGCAGGAGGCGCTCAGGTTCTACAACCAGGCCGAGGACGTCGCGATCCGCGAGATGCCGATGATCCCGCTGTGGACGTGGGCGGGCCAGGGCGGGCGCTCCGACCGGGTCGGCAACGTCACCATCACCCCGTACGCGACGGGTCTCCTCGCCTACGAAGTGACCGTGAAGTAGCCGGCGATGTGGCGCTACGTCCTCAGGCGGCTGCTCCAGGCGGTCCCCGTCTTCATCGGCACGACGCTGCTCATCTACGCGATGGTGTTCGCCCTGCCGGGCGACCCGATCCAGGCCCTCGCGGGGGACAAGCCCATCCCGGAGAACGTCCTCCAGACGCTGCGGGAGCGCTACAACCTCAACGACCCGCTGCTGGTGCAGTACGGCAAGTACATGTGGGGCCTGCTCCAGGGCAACCTCGGCGAGAACTACACGGGCCAGAAGGTGTCGGAGATGCTCTCGGGGCGCTGGACGGTGACCGCGCAGCTCGCCGTCACCGCCTGGCTGTTCGAGCTGGCCCTCGGGCTCCTGCTCGGCGTGTGGGCGGGCCTGCGGCGCGGGAGGCTCGCCGACACCCTCGTCCTCGGCGGGACGACGCTGCTGATCGCGGTGCCGGTGTTCGTGCTCGGCTACACCGCGCAGATCCTGCTGGGCCTGCACTGGAAGGTCTTCCCCACGGCCGGGACCGACGACGGCTGGCCGATGAGCTACCTGCTGCCCGGGATGGTGCTCGGCTCGCTCGGGCTCTCCTACGTCGCGCGGCTCACCCGCACCAGCCTCGCCGAGAACCTGCGCGCCGACTACGTGCGGACCGCGAACGCCAAGGGGCTGTCGCGGGCGCGGGTCGTCGGGCGGCACGCGCTGCGCAACTCGCTGATCCCCGTCGTGACCTACCTCGGCGTGGACTTCGGGTCGCTGATGGGCGGCGCGGTCGTCACCGAGGGGATCTTCAACCTCCCCGGCATCGGGCAGCAGGTTTTCCAGTCGATCCAGCTCAAGGAGGGGCCGGTCGTGGTCGGCGCGGTCACCGTGCTGGTGCTGATCTTCCTGCTCGTCAACCTGCTGGTGGACCTGCTGTACGGGTTCCTGGACCCCCGGATCAGGTACGAGTGAGGGCGGCCGCACGGGTGAGGGCACGGGTGAGGGCGACCGACGGAGCGCGCGCGGGCGCGGTGAGGCGTGGGCGATGAAGACCGATGAACCGGGCGTGCCGGGCCCCGAACCGGCGGTGGCGGCCGCCGAGCCCGCGGCGGCGGCGCTCGCCGTCGCGGGCGGCGAGATCGGCCGGGCGTCGCTGTGGGACGACGCGTGGCGCGACCTGCGGCGCCGCTGGGTGTTCTGGGCGTCGGCGGTGTTCCTCGCGCTGGTCGCGGTGATGGCGGCCGTCCCGAGGCTGTTCACCTCCAAGGGAGTCAACGAGGGCTGCGACCCGAACAGCGCGAAGCTCGGCCCGTCCGGCGGCCACTGGTTCGGCACCGACCTCGCGGGCTGCGACTACTACGCGCACGTCGTGCACGGCGCCCGGCCGACGCTGCTGATCGGCGTCGCGGTCACGTTGTTCGCGTTCGCGATCGCGCTGGTGTTCGGGATGCTCGCGGGCTATTACGGCGGGCTGCTGGACGCGCTGGTCGCCAGGATCACCGACGTGTTCTTCGGGCTGCCGTTCGTGCTCGGCGCCACCGTGATCCTGGTGGCCTTCCCGAGCCACGGCGTCGGCGCGATGACGCTGGTGCTGGTGCTGCTCGGCTGGACGACGATGATCCGGATCATGCGCGGCCAGGTCATCTCGGTCAGGGACGCCGACTACGTGCAGGCCGCGCGGCTGCTCGGCGCGTCCGACGCGCGGATCATGGCCCGGCACATCCTGCCGAACGCGCTCGCCCCGGTGGTCGTCGTCGCGACCCTCAACGTCGGGAACGTGATCGCCGGGGAGGCGACGCTGGACTTCCTCGGCGTCGGCCTCCAGTACCCGCAGGTGTCGTGGGGCCTCCAGCTCAACCAGGCCAAGGACGCCTTCGTCGACCACCCCCACCTGCTGGTGTTCCCCGCGGTGCTGCTGTCGGCCACGGTGCTGAGCTTCCTGATGCTCGGCGACGCCGTCCGCGACGCCCTCGACCCGAAGCTGCGGTGAGCAGGAGATGACGGCGGAGATGACGACGGACCTGGGGAAAGACGGCGCGCCGCTCCTCGCGGTGGACGACCTGCACGTGCGGTTCGACGTCCGGGGCCAGGACGTGCGGGCGGTGAACGGCCTGTCCTACACCCTCGCCGAGGGCGAGACGGTCGCGATCCTCGGCGAGTCGGGGTCGGGCAAGAGCGTGGCGGCGCAGGCCGTCATGGGCCTCCTCGACACCCCGCCCGCGCGGATCGCGCGCGGGTCGGTGCGGCTGCGCGGCGAGGAGCTGCTCGGCCTGCCCGAGCGCCGCCGCCGCGCCTACCGGGGCGAGCGCATCTCGATGATCTTCCAGGACGCGCTGACCGCGTTGAACCCGGTGTTCACGGTCGGCGACCAGATCCGCGAGATGTACCAGGTGCACCGGGGCATGCGGCGCAAGGAGGCGACGGCGAAGGCCGTGGAGCTGATGGAGCGGGTGCGGATCCCGTCGGCGGCCAGGCGGCTCGGCGACCACCCGCACCAGTTCTCCGGCGGCATGCGCCAGCGCATCATGATCGCGATGGCGCTGGCGCTGGAGCCGGACGTGCTGATCGCCGACGAGCCCACCACGGCGCTGGACGTGACCGTCCAGGCGCAGATCATGCGGCTGCTCGCGGCGCTCCAGGACGAGCTGCGGATGGGCATGGTGCTGATCACCCACGACCTCGGGGTCGTCGCGGGCGTCGCGGACCGGATCGTCGTGATGTACGCGGGGTCGGTCGCCGAGCGGGCGCCCGCGCGGGAGCTGTACGCGCGGCCCGCCCACCCCTACACGCGGGGGCTGCTGGCCTCGGTGCCGCGCCTGGACCGGCGCGGCGCGCCGCTCGTCCCGATCAAGGGGGCGCCGCCGAACCCGGCGGCGCTGCCGCCCGGCTGCGCGTTCGCGCCGCGCTGCCCGCGCGCCGAGGCGCTGTGCTCGGCGGAGCCGCCGCCGCTGGTGACCGTCGCGCCCGGCCACGAGTCCGCCTGCCACTTCGCCCCGGAGGTGCACGGTGCCGCAGCCGAGTGAGGACCCCATCCTGCGGGTGGAGGGCCTGGTCAAGCACTACCCGGTGACCCGCGGGGTGCTGCTGAAGCGGGCCGTCGGGCAGGTCCGGGCCGTGGACGGCGTCGACCTGGAGCTGGCGCGCGGCGAGACGCTCGGCGTCGTCGGGGAGTCGGGGTGCGGGAAGTCGACGCTCGCCAAGCTGCTGCTCGCGGCCGAGCGCCCCACCGCCGGGACCGTCCGCTTCGAGGGGCGCGACGTCTTCGCGCTGCCGCGGGGCGAGCTGCGCGCGCTGCGGCGCCGCGTCCAGATGGTGATGCAGGACCCGTACTCCTCCCTCAACCCCCGGATGACGGTCGGCGACATCGTGGGGGAGCCGTTCGCGATCCACCCCGACGCGGCGCCCAAGGGGGAGCGGCGCGCCCGCGTCCAGGAGCTGCTGGAGCTGGTCGGCCTCGACCCGGACCACGTCAACCGCTACCCGCACCAGTTCTCCGGCGGGCAGCGCCAGCGCGTCGGGATCGCCCGCGCCCTCGCGCTGCGCCCCGACGTGATCGTCTGCGACGAGCCGGTGTCGGCGCTGGACGTGTCCGTGCAGGCGCAGGTCATGAACCTGCTCGCGAGCCTCCAGCGCGAGCTGGGCGTGGCGTATGTGTTCATCGCGCACGACCTGGCGGCGGTCCGCCACATCTCCGACCGCGTCGCGGTCATGTACCTCGGCAAGGTCGTGGAGACCGGCGACGGCGCGCAGATCTACGAGCACCCGACCCACCCCTACACGCAGGCGCTGCTGTCGGCCGTCCCCGTCCCCGACCCGGACGCGCCGGGCTTCGCCGAGGGGTTCCGGCTGGAGGGGGAGCCGCCCTCGCCGCTGGACCCGCCGTCCGGGTGCCGGTTCCGCACCCGCTGCTGGAAGGCGCGCGACGTCTGCGCCGCCGACGAGCCCGCGCTCGCGGCGCGCGACGGCTCCGCGCACCCGAGCGCCTGCCACTTCGCCGCCGAGGACCACGCCCCGGGGAGCGCCCCGGACGCCACCCCGGACGAGCGCCCCGAGGCGGTTCCGTAGGGTGGGGTCATGGCACGCAAGGGCAGGCGGGGTCCCTGGCCCGACCGGTACCCGATCGCCGGGGGAGAGGCCGAGTTCCTGCGCGACACCGACCGGGACGGCGGCTGGATGCTGCTGGTGGGCGGGGTCCCGCAGTCGTATGTGGACCTGTCCGACCCGACCTACCTCGACTTCGAGTACATGCGGCTCATGGGCGACTGCGTCGACGCGATCGCCCCGGAGGGCGACGCGCTCGACGCGGTGCACATCGGCGGCGCCGGATGCACGCTGCCGCGCTACGTCGCCGCGACCCGCCCCGGCTCGCGGCAGGTCGTGCTGGAGCCGGACGGCGAACTCGTGGCGGTCGTCCGCGAGCGGCTCCCCGTCAAGGGCGTGCCGGGGCTGAGGATCCGCGTCACCGACGGGCGCGCCGGGATCGCCGCGCTGCCCGACGCCGCCGACGACCTGGTCGTGATGGACGCGTTCGCCGAGGCGTCGATGCCGGTCGAGCTGGCCACCCGCGAGTTCGTCGAGGACGTCGCGCGGGTGCTGCGCCCCGGCGGCGCGTACCTGGTCAACGTCGCCGACGGGTTCCGGCTGCCGTTCGCCCGCCGGGTCGCCGCGACGGTCCGCTCGGTGTTCCCGCACGCGCTGCTGATGGGCGACCCGGGCGTGCTGCGGGGGCGCCGGTTCGGCAACCTGATCGTCGCCGCGTCCCGGGCGCCGCTGCCGGTGGACGTGCTGACCCGCCGCGCGGCGGGCGGCATCACCCGGGCCCGCGTCGTGGAGGGCCACGACCTGGCCGGCTTCTGCGCCGGCGTCGCGCCGCTGCGCGACGGCGAGGAGGTCACCGCGCCCGTCCCGCCGCCGCGGACCTTCGGCAAGTCCTGACGTCCGCCGGCGCCGCCCGGCGCCGGCATGGAGGGGAGCACATGATCATCGTGACCGGGGCGAGCGGCACGCTCGGCCGCCCGCTCACCCGGGCCCTGCGGGCCGCCGGCGCGGACGTGCGCGGGCTCAGCCGAGGCGCCGGGGAGCCCGCGGACGGCATGGCCTGGGCCAGGGGCGACCTGGCGACCGGGGAGGGCGTCCGCGCCGCGCTGGAGGGCGCCGAGACGATCGTGCACTGCGCCAGCGACCCCCGGCACCCCAAGAGCGACCTGCCCGCCGCCCGCAACCTCATCGAGGCCGCGCGGGAGCAGGGCGCGCCCCACCTCGTCTACGTCTCGATCGTCGGCGTCGACCGGATCCCCTACCGCTACTACACGATCAAGCACACGGTCGAGCGGATGATCGAGAAGTCGGGGCTGCCCTACACGATCCTGCGCGCCACGCAGTTCCACTCGCTGCCCGCCGCCGTCCTGGACTACCTCTCCCGGGCCCCGGGCGTCATGCCGCTGCCGACCGGGCTGCGCTGCCAGCCGGTCGAGGTCGCCGAGGTCGCCGACCGGCTCGCCGGGTTCGCGCTCGGCGCCGGGCCCGTCCGCCGCGCCGACGACATGGGCGGCCCGGAGGTGCTGACGCTGGAGGAGATGGCGCGCACCTACCTGCTGGCCCGCGGGCGGCGCCGCACGCGGCTGCCGCTGCCGGTTCCGGGCCGGGCGATGCGCGGGTTCCGGGCCGGCCTGCACCTCGCCCCGGGCGGCGCCACGGGCCGCCGGACATGGCAGGAGTTCCTCGACGCGTCTTTTCCCAGATAGCGGCGCATATACGCGAAATCAGCGGCGGGTGAAAGGCGCCCACGTGTCCGCGGATTCCAATTTCGCGCACCGTCGACGACGGAGGCGGACGGCCCGCCAAGCCCACGGGATCGGGGTTCTGTGCGGGTTTCCCCCGCCGTATCGGCCTCACGGGGGCGCGCGATGTCCCATAATCGAGCGATGGAGTCGTCCACCCGAATTCTTATTCTCGGCATGGATTCGTCGGGGAGAATACTCCAGTTCGACCGTAACGCCGCCGGCGTGCTGTCCGGCATACCGGGCGGACTGCGCGGCGCCCACCTCGACGAGGTGATCGCCGGAGCGCGCAGGCCGCTGCTGGAGGCGCTGCGGGCCGGGCGGGAGCGCACGGCCATGCTCGCCGTGGAGACGCCGGCGGGCGGCACGCTGGACGCCGTCGTCACCGTGCACCCGATGAGCGGCGGCTCGCCCGACCTCGCGGCGCTCGCCGTCGTCCGGGTGCCGGTGCCGCTCGCCGACCGGTTCGTCGACCCCGCCGTGATCCGCCGGGCGCTGCTGGACGACGCGCTCCCGCGCATCGGCTCCACCCTCGACCTCGACCTGCTCGCGCGCGGCCTGATGGACGTGCTGGTCCCGCACTTCTGCAACTCCGGCGCGCTGCTGCTGCTGGAGAGCCTCGTCGACGCCGACGAGCCCCCGGCGGGCACCGACGGGTCGCTGCTGCTGCGCCGGATGGCGCTCGGCTTCGACGACGGCGACCCGGCCTGGGACGCGACGTTCCCCACCGGCGAGACGCTCACCTACCCGGCCGGGACCCCCTACTCGCGGTGCATGGAGACGGCCGAGCCGGTGCTGGTGGGGCTCGGCGGCGACGGCGCCGCGCGGATCGCCGCGACCTGGCGCCGCCCGCCGGTCGCCGACCTGCTCAAGGGCGCCTCGATGCTGCTGCTGCCGATCACCACGCCGACCGGCGTGCTCGGCTTCTTCGTCTGCACCCGCAGCGTCGCGCACCGCCCCTTCGACGCCTACGACGTCGAGATCGGGATGGAGTTCGCGGGCCGCGCGTCCATCTTCGTCGAGACCGCGCGCCGCTACTCGCGGGAGCGTGCCACCGCGCTCACCCTCCAGCGCAGCCTGCTGCCCACCGGCCTGTCGGCGCCCTCCACGGTCGAGGTCCACCACCGCTACCTGCCCGGCAGCCGGCTCATCGAGGTCGGCGGCGACTGGTACGAGTCGATCGCGCTGCCCGGCGCGCGGGTCGCGCTCGTCGTCGGGGACGTGGCCGGGCACGGTGTGAAGGCCGCGGTCACGATGGGACGGCTGCGCACGGCCATCCACACCCTCGCCGGCCTCGAACTGCCGCCCGCCGAGGCGCTGGAGCGGCTCGACTCGCTGATGCGGACGCTCGGCGAGCGCGAACCGCACTTCGCCACCTGCGCCTACGTCGTCTACGACGCGGTCAGCGGCCGGTGCGAGGTCGCCAGCGCCGGGCACCTGCCGCCGCTGATCGCCCCGCCCGGCGCCGAGTCGGACTACCTCGCGGTGCCGCCCGCCCCGCCGCTCGGCGTCGGCGACGGCCCGATCGTCAGCCGCGAGTTCACCGTCGACGACGGCACGCTGCTGTTCCTCTACACCGACGGGCTCGTGGAGAACCGGGCCCGCGACATCGACGACGGCCTCGCCCGGCTCCAGCAGACCTTCGGCCGCGACGCCACCGCCCGGCCGCTGGAGGAGCTGTGCCAGGCCGCGCTGGACGGCGTCTACGACGACCAGCACCGCGACGACATCGCGATGCTGGTGGCGCGGCTGCGGCGCATCCCCTCCGACCACCACGCGTCCTGGGAGCTGCCCGCCGAGCCCGCTGCGGTGCGGCGGGCGCGCGGGCTCGTCCGCGACCGGCTCGACCGCTGGGACCTCGGGGAGCTGGCCGACACCACCGCGCTGCTGGTGTCGGAGCTGGTCACCAACGCGATCCGACACGCGGGCGGCCGGGTGACGCTGCGGCTCGTCCGCGAGGGCGGCCTCGTGTGCGAGGTGTTCGACCACTCCGACGGCCGTCCCCGCATCCGCCTCGACGACGAGGGCGACATGCTCGACTCGGGGCGCGGCCTGCACGTCGTGGGGCGGCTCGCCGAGCGGTGGGGCGTCCGGCACACCAGCGGCGGCAAGGTCGTCTGGTGCGAGCAGCGGACGTCCTGACCCGCCCTCGGCGCCGCCGGCCCGGCCTCAGTCCCACCAGAACGACCACCACGTCTTGCCGCGGATCTCCTCGGCGTACCCGGCGAGGGTGCCGGGGCCCTGGAACAGGATGTCGGGGCAGAACGCCCAGTGCTCGGCCGCGACATGGACGGCGTGCCGGGTCGTCACCGGCGGCGCGGCGACGCTCAGCTCCAGCGTGTTGAAGCCGAGCCCGACGACGCGGGCGCCGAACCGCTCCTCCCAGCTCCGCACGACGGCGGCGAGCGGCGCCGTCCACTCGTTGTGGTTGAGCGCGCCCTGCCAGCCGACGGCGGCCAGGGCGTCCGCGCCCCGCTCGACGGCGACGAGCCCGAGCGACAGGCCGCGGGCCGACAGGGAGCGGGCGTAGCGGTCGGCCACGGCGTCCGGGTCGTCCAGCGGATGGCCCTCCGGGGCGGGGCCGGGGCAGTGCCGCCCGAAGGGCGCGAGGTCGTCGTGGTCGCCGTCGGCGGCCTGCGCCGCCCAGTCGCCCCACACCTCGTACATGAACGCGTGGGGGACGTAGTTGCCGACCTCCTCGACCGGCTCGGGCGCGATCTGCCCGGAGGCCCACGGCTGGTCGGTCTCGTCCATGAGCAGGGGCCACAGCCCCGACCGCTCGTGCTCGGCCCGCAGCCGCCCCCACAGCTCCCCGTGGACCGGCTCGTCGCTGAGCCAGAACGCGGGGCGCGGCAGCAGCTGCCGCTGCGGGTACCCGGGGTCGGGCCAGACCACGTCCCCTTCGGGCAGCGGCACCGACAGCGTCCGCCCGGCGGCGTCCTCCGCGCCGCCGGCGAACAGCTGGGGCAGGTTGCCCGGCAGGTGCCGCCGGACCTCTACGTCATCCATTTCACGCCGTTCCGGTACAGAGCATGCCAACGGGATCTTGGCACTCCGAGATGGTAACGGCGTCGGGCACCCGCCGTGGCCGGAGCGGCCGTCTTCGGTAACCCGGCGGAGCGGGGGGCCCCGGGTCAGCGCGCGCCGCCGCGCCCGCGGACCAGGTAGTCGATCACCACGGCGAGCACGCCCAGCCCGGTGACGACGCTGATGACGGTCTGGTACCAGGTGCCCCGCAGCATGACGCTGCTCATGACGTTGACGGTGAGCAGCACGCCGAAGATGGTCCAGCGCCCGTTGTTGGTCATCGTGTTCTTCCTTCCGGTGGGTCAGGGGAGTCGGGGGGACGAGCGGCGGCGCAGCATCGCGCGGGCCGGCAGGAGCATCGCGGCGGCGGCCGGGCCCGCGACGCCCGCGAGGATCGCCGCGGCGGCGACCGGGGAGATCGCGGGCAGCGGCGCCCCGGTGACGGCCATGGCGAGCGCCAGCAGTGTGACCAGGGCGATGGCCGCGCCGGTGAGCAGCCCGGTGCCGAGGACGATCGCGGCCTCCCAGCGCAGCGCCGCGAGGACCTGCCGCCGGGTCGCGCCGACCAGCCGCAGCAGCGCGAACTCGCGCCGCCTGGCGCCGGTCGCGAGCGCGAGCGTGGTGACGACGCCGATGACGATGAACCCGCCGATCGCCGCGACGACGATCAGGCTGACCAGGCCCTGGAGCCGCAGCTCCCGCGACAGCGCGTCGCCGTAGGCGTCCCGGTCGACCACCCGGGCCCCCGCGTAGGCGGCGGCGACCGGGCGCAGGTCGGCCTTCCCCCGGACGAGGACGTGGTCGTCCAGCGCCGTGGTGGAGTGCGCGGCGGCCGTCGCGTGGGGGAGGAGCACGTCGCCGAAGCCGAGGCCCCGGTCGTAGATCGCGACCACGCGCGCCTGGACGCGCGTCCCGTCGCCGAGCCAGAACCGGGCGGTCGACCCGACGTGCAGCCCGGCGGCGACGTCGCGGCTGAGCGCGACCGTGCCGCCGCGCAGGTCGGCGAGGCGCCCGGAGCGGACCTTCGGGTCCATGGTCGCCTCGGCGCCCGCGCCGACGCCCTGGGCGTTCAGCGTCCTGAGGTCCTTCTCGCCGAGTTCCTTGACCGCCATCACGACCGTGGTCCGCTTGACGGGGGTCGCGGCGGTGACGCCGGGCACGCGCCGCGCGGCCTCGGCGGCGCCGGCCGGGAGCCCCGGACCGGCCGAGACGATCACCTGGTCGGCGCGGTTGCCGTCGGCGGCCTGCTCCCGCGTCGCGTGGGCGATCGTGGACTGGGCGAACAGCTGCGTGCAGCCGAACGCGATCGCCAGCGCGACCGGGGTGAGCACCGACCCGGCGCGCAGCGCGGCGGCGCCGCTCGCGTGCCGGCCGAGCCGTCCGGACACGGGGGAGGCGAGTGCGGCCAGGCGGCCGAGCCGGCGGCTGCCGAGCCGGGCCAGCAGCGGCCCGAGCAGGGCGGTCGCGACGATCAGGGAGATCACCAGCCCGCCGACCGACGCGGCGGCGGTCGGACCGCTGGTGGCGGTGGACACCCCGAGCGCGTTCAGCCCGACGACGACGAACACCACACCCGTGACCAGGCGCCAGCGGGGCAGCCGCGCGGGCTCGGCGGCGGACTCGCCCAGCGCCTCGACCGGACGGATCCGGGAGACGCGCAGCGATGCCACCAGCGCCGTGAGCAGGGCGGCGACGATCGTGATCGCGAACGCGGCGAGCGCGGGGAGGGGGCTGAGCGACAGCCCGAACCCGTGCGGCAGCGCGTCCTCGCCGATCATGAGCGAGTGCATCGCGGCGCCGAGCCCGAGCGACAGGACGCCGCCGACCAGCGCGGCGGGGACGCCGGTCCACAGCGTCTCGCGCAGCAGCTTGCCGCGCACCTGCCAGGGCGTCGCGCCGACCGCGCGCAGCAGCGCGAACTCGCGCGCCCGCTCCCGCGTCGCCAGGGCGATGAGCCCGCCGACGACCACGAGCGCGGTCATCACCGCGACGCCGCCGATCGACAGCGCCAGGTCCACGATGTCGGGGCGGGCGGCCAGGACCGCGCGGTCCTCGACGTCGCCGCGCGCGGCCCCGGTCGCGACCGCCAGCCCGGGGACGGCGGCGCGCAGCGCGCCCTCGTCGAGCTTCCCGTCGGCCGTCACCACGAGGGCGTCGGCCATGCCGGGGCGCCCGTAGAGCGCCGCGGCCGCGGCGGGGGTGAAGAACGCCGCGCCGGGTCCGGACGCGACCGTCCCGGTGACCCGGTACGGACGCGGCGTCCCGTCCGCCTGCAAGGACACGCCCTTGCCGGCGGGGACCCCGGCGGACTCGCTGAGGACGACCTCGTCCGCCGCCCGCGGGGCCCGGCCGGCGCTCAGCCGGTAGGGGCGGAGGGCGGCCGAGTCCCATCCGTGCCCGCTGACCGACGCCCCCGTGGACGTCAGGACGGGGAACGACACGTCCGCCACCACGCCCCGGACACCGGGGACGGCCCGCAGCCTCGCGGCGGCGGCGACCGGCACCCGGGGGCGCTCGGCCACCGGCCGGGTCTGGTGCTCGGGGGAGTCCCCGGGCCGCCGCAGCATGTCCTCGACCTTCTCCGGCCCGCTGACGACGGCCGCCGCGGCGCCGTAGCGCTCGACCGGCGCGTGCGCGCGCAGCGCCGACTCCAGCAGCACCCCGCAGGACCCGACCAGGGCCGCCGCGAACAGCAGGGCCGCGAACACCCCCGCGAACGCGCCCCCGATCCGCCTTCCGCCCGCGCTCACAGCGACTCCCAGCGGCTCATGACGCCCTGGACGGTGGGGGAGGTCATCTCGTCGACGATCCGCCCCCGGCTCAGGAACAGCACCGAGTCGGCCCAGGCGGCCGCCATCGGGTCGTGGGTGACCAGCACGAGCGTCTGCCCGGCCAGGTCGACCGCCTCGCGCAGCAGCCGCAGGACGTCGCGGGCCGTGCGGGGGTCGAGCGCGCCGGTCGGCTCGTCCGCGAACACCACCTCGGGGCGGGTCACCAGGGCGCGGGCGAGCGCGACGCGCTGCTGCTGCCCGCCCGACAGCTCCGAGGGCCGGTGCCGCAGCCGGTCGGCCAGCCCGACGCGGCGGGCGACCTCGGCGACCCGGCCCGGGTCGGCCTTCGTCCCCGCCAGCTGGAGCGGGAGCGTGATGTTCTGCTCGACGTCCATCGAGGGGATCAGGTTGAACGCCTGGAAGACGAACCCGATCCGCTCGCGGCGCAGCCGCGTCCGCCTGGTCTCGCTGAGGCGGCCGATGTCGGTCCCGCCGATCCGGACCGCGCCCGCGCTCGGCCGGTCGAGCCCGGACGCGCAGTGCAGGAACGTGCTCTTGCCCGAGCCCGAGGGCCCCATGACGGCGGTGAACCCGCCGCGTGGGAACGCCCAGCTCACGCCGTCCAGCGCCCGCACGTCACCGTAGTCCTTGGTGACCGACTCCAGGCTCACCGCCACCGCGGTCGCCTCGGCCGTCATCGTCGTCATGGTCCCTCCGTCAGATCGCCGCTCACCTGGTCGAATCTAGAATCCGGAGGGGGGCCGCCACATTGGCGCGCGCCCCCGAAACCGTGGTGTAGCGGGCTACACCAACGGCCGGGGTGCCGGCCCCGGGGCGCGCCGCGGCGGTGTCGCCTACGGTGGGCTGGGAGGTGACATGACCAAGGCGTTGAGACGGAGTGCGGGCGCGACCTGGACCCTGGTCGCGGCCCTTCGCACGGCCGGGCCCGCGCTGGCCGGGCTGATGCCGCTGGCGTTCTGCGCCGTGCTGCTGCTCGTCGCGCTGCCGTGGCTGCCCGAGGCCGTCAGGCCGCTGCGCGCCCTCGCCGACGCCGAGCGGCGCCGCGCCGGGAGGCTGCTGGGCCGCGAGATCCCGAGCCCCTACCGGCGGCTGGAGGGTTCGTCGCTGCGGCAGGGGGTCACGCTCGTCCGCTCGCCCGTGCTGTGGCGGGACGTGGGCTGGATGGCGGCCCACGGGCTCCTCGGCCTCGTGGCGGCGGTGCTCGCGGTCGCGCTGTGGCCCGCGATCCCGTTCTCGGCGTCGCTGCCGCTGTGGTGGTGGGCGGCGCCGGAGGGCTCGCAGTCGGCGTTCGTCACGCTCGACAGCTGGCCCAAGGCGCTCACGCTGCCGTTCCTCCAGGTGGCGCTGGACGGCTTCCTCCTGCTGTGGCTGGTGCCGAGGCTCGCCCACTGGCAGGCGCGGCTGTCGGAGCTGCTGCTGCGCCCCACCCGCCGCACCAGCCTCACCGAGCGCGTCGAGGTGCTGACCGAGACCCGCGCGGAGGCGCTGGAGGCGCACGGCGCGGAGCTGCGCCGGATCGAGCGCGACCTGCACGACGGGACGCAGGCGCAGCTCGTCGCGGCGGCGCTGCGGCTCGGCCTCGCCGACCGCCGCTTCGACACCGACCCGGCCGCCTCGCGCGCGCTGTTCCTGGAGGCCAGGGAGGGGGTGGAGGAGGCGCTCACCCAGCTCCGGACGGTGATCCGCGGGATCTACCCGCCGATCCTGTCCGACCGGGGACTCGCGGGGGCGCTGCGGGCGCTGGCCGCCGGGCACCAGATCCCCGTCGAGATGGACGTCGCGGAGGGCCGCGTCCCCGCCGCCGTCGAGGCCGCGGCCTACTTCGTCGTCGCCGAGGCCCTCACCAACATCGCCAAGCACAGCGGCGCCGGGCACGCGTGGGTGACGGTCGGCCGCCACGGGCCGGTGCTGCGGCTCGTGGTGCGCGATGATGGCAAGGGCGGGGCCGACCCCGGCCGGGGCAGCGGCCTCGCGGGCATCCGCCGCCGGGTGGCGGCGCTCGACGGCAGTACCCGTATCGACAGCCCCGACGGACAGGGGACGACGCTGGAGGTGGACCTGCCGTGCGGATCGTGATCGCCGAGGACAACGTCCTGCTGAGCGAGGGCCTGGTGCTGCTGCTGACCTCCGACGGGCACGAGGTCGTCGCCGTCGCCGACACCGGCCCGGACGTGCTGCCCGCGCTGCTGGAGCACCGTCCCGACGTCGCGGTCCTGGACGTCCGGCTGCCGCCCGGCTTCCGCGACGAGGGGCTGCGCGCCGCGATCGAGGCCCGCAAGCGGCTGCCGGGCCTGCCGCTGCTCGTGCTGTCGCAGTACGTGGAGGAGACCTACGCCGCGGAGCTGCTCGCGGGCGGCGCCGGCGGCGTCGGCTACCTGCTCAAGGACCGGGTGAGCCGCGTCGACGAGTTCCTGGAGGCGCTGGCGCGGGTCGCGGGCGGCGGCACCGCGCTCGACCCCGAGGTCGTCTCGCAGCTCATGACGACGCGCAGCGACCCGCTGCAGGCGCTCACGCCCCGCGAGCGCGAGGTGCTCGGGCTGATGGCGCAGGGCCTCGACAACGCCACGATCGCCACCACGCTCGTCATCACCGAGCGGTCGGTCAGCAAGCACATCGGCGCCGTGTTCGCCAAGCTCGGCCTCCCGCCGAGCGACAGCGGGCACCGCCGCGTCCTCGCGGTGCTGGCCTACCTCAACTCCTGAGCCGCTGACGCGGGGCGCTCGATCCCGTCCAGGAGGTACCCCAGCCCCTGGGCGAACGCCGTGTCCCAGCCGTCGCCGCGCAGGCGGCCGTGCTCGGCGAGGTGCGGGTACCGGTCGCGGGTGCGCTCCAGGTACTCGCCCGCGCCGCGCTCGTCCGGGGCGCTCCGGGCGCCGACCTCCATCAGCGCCGAGCCGATGACGTAGTTCGCGACCGCGTACGCGGCGCCCGCCAGCTCCGTGCCGCTCAGGCCCGTCGCGGCCAGCGCGCCGTAGAGGCGGTCGGTGCGGGCGAGGACGTTCGGCCCGAGCAGCGGGCGCCCGCCGAGCACCGCCGCCGACCACGGGTGGGCGAGCATCGCGGCCCGCCACCCCGACATCAGCGCGACCACTCCGGCCCGGCCCGGTCCGGGCGGCGGTACCGGCACGTCGCCGAAGATCGCGTCGAGGGCCAGTTCCAGCACGTCGTCCTTGGTCCTGACGTGCCAGTACAGCGTCGTGGAGCCGGTGCCCAGGCGCTCGGCGAGGCGGCGCATGGTCAGCCGGGCGGCACCCTCCTCGTCCAGCAGGGCCACGGCCTCGGCCACGATCCGCTCCCGCGTCAGCGGCGGCGCGTCCCGCCGGGGGCGCTCCTCGCGCAGCCACACGCTCTCGCTCATGCCCGCCACCCTAGTACATTGGGCGAGCACTGGACCGTTGGTCCAGGTACTCGAACACTGTACGAGGAGTGCTCTTCTTGGGACACATCGAGGTCAGCGGCCTCAGCTACGCCCTGCCCGACGGCCGGCTGCTGCTGGACGAGGTCTCCTTCCGCGTCGGCGCGGGCGCGAAGGCCGCGCTGGTCGGCCCGAACGGCGCGGGCAAGACCACGCTGCTGCGGCTGATCGCCGCCGACCTGCGGCCCGCCTCGGGCACCGTCGCCACCGGCGGCGGCCTCGGGGTGATGCGGCAGTTCGTCACCGGGCGCACCGTCCGCGACCTGCTGCTGTCGGTCGCCCCCGCGCGGGTCCGGGCGGCGGCGGACGCCCTGGAACGCGCGGAGGCCGCCCTGGACGACGGCGAGCGCACCCAGTTCGCCTACGCGCGGGCCATCACCGACTACACCGACGCGGGCGGCTACGACATCGAGGTCGTCTGGGACACCTGCGCGACGATCGCGCTCGGCCTGTCCTTCGACGAGGCGAGGGACAGGCCGGTGTCCACGCTGTCGGGCGGGGAGCGCAAGCGCCTCGTGCTGGAGGCACTGCTCAGGGGGCCCGACGAGGTCCTGCTGCTCGACGAGCCCGACAACCACCTCGACGTGCCCGGCAAGGAATGGCTGGCCGAGCGGCTGCGCGCGACGGGCAAGACCGTGCTGCTGGTGTCGCACGACCGGCGGCTGCTCGCCGACGCCGCCGACCGGATCGTCACCGTCGAGTCCCGGGACGTGTGGGTGCACGGCGGCGGGTTCGCGGGCTACGCCCAGGCCCGGCGCGAGCGCGTGGACCGCCTCCATGAGCGCCGCCGCCGGTGGGATGAGGAGCACGCGCGGCTCCGGCGCCTCGTCCACACGCTCCGGCAGCGCGCGACGCACAACGACGCGGTCGCCTCGTCCTACCAGGCGGCGCGCACCCGCCTCCAGCGCTTCGAGGAGGCGGGCCCGCCCCGCAGCGCCCCCAAAGAGCAGAACGTGCGCATGCGGCTGCGGGGCGGGCGCACCGGCAAACGCGCCCTGACCTGCGAGTCACTGGAGCTGACCGGCCTGACCGAGCCCTTCGGCACCGAGGTCTGGTACGGCGAGCGCGTCGCGCTCCTGGGCCCGAACGGCGCGGGCAAGTCGACCTTCCTGCGGGTCCTGGCCGGGCACGACGTCGCGCATCGCGGCGCGTTCCGCCTCGGCGCCCGGGTCGTGCCCGGCCTGTTCGTCCAGACCCACGCGCGCCCCGACCTGCGCGGCCGGACCCCCGCCGACATCGTCATGTCCAGGTACGCGCTGACCCGCAACGACGCGATGGCCGCCCTCGCCCGCTACGAGCTGGCCCCGGCCGGTTCCCGCCCCTTCGAGACGCTGTCGGGCGGCCAGCAGGCGCGCCTGCAGATCCTGCTGCTGGAGCTGTCGGGCGCGACGCTCCTGCTGCTGGACGAGCCGACCGACAACCTCGACCTCGCCAGCGCCGAGGCCCTCCAGGAGGGCCTCGCCTCCTACGCGGGGACGGTCCTCGCCGTCACCCACGACCGCTGGTTCGCCGAGGACTTCGACCGCTACCTGGTCTTCGGCGCCGGCGGCCGGGTCACCGAGTCGGACGTCCCCGACTGGACGGGCGCCCGCTGAACCGCCGGTCGGGGAGACGGATTCAGGAGGCGATGGCGTCGAGCCTGGCCAGTTCGTCCTCGGGCAGGCGCAGCGCCGCGCCCGCGATGTTCTCCCGCAGGTGGGCGATGGACGAGGTGCCGGGGATCAGCAGGATGTTCGGCGAGCGCCGCAGCAGCCACGCCAGCGCCACGGCCATCGGGGAGGCGCCGAGACGTCCCGCGACCGCGTCCAGCTCGCCGGACTGGAGCGGGGTGAAGCCGCCGAGCGGGAAGTAGGGCACGTAGGCGACGCCCCGCGCGGCGAGCGCGTCGATCAGGTCGTCGTCGGCGCGGTGGGCGAGGTTGTAGCGGTTCTGGACGCACACGACCGGCGCGATCGCCTCGGCCTCCGCGATCTGGTCGGCGGTGACGGTGCTGAGCCCGAGGTGCCGGATCAGCCCCTGGTCCCGCAGCTCGGCGAGCACGGAGAACGGCTCGGCGATCGAACCCGGCTCGGGGGTGTCGAACCCGCCGACGCGCAGGTTGACGACGTCGAGCGCGTCCAGCCCGAGGCGGTCGAGGTTGTCGTGGACGGCCTGGCGCAGCTGATCGGGCCGCAGCGCCGGCGGCCAGTTGCCCTCCGCGTCCCGCAGCGCCCCGACCTTGGTCACGATGCGCAGGTCGTCCGGGTAGGGGTGCAGCGCCTCCCTGATGATCTCGTTGGTGACGTGCGGGCCGTAGTAGTCGCTGGTGTCGATGTGCCGGACGCCCAGCCGCACGGCCTCCCGCAGCACCGCCACGGCGCCGTCCCGGTCGGTGGGCGGGCCGAAGACGTGCGGGCCGGCGAGCTGCATGGCGCCGTAGCCCATGCGGGTGAGCGTCAGCCCGCCGGGCAGGGTGAACGTTCCGCCGGGGAGCGTGGTGGACGAAGTCATGGCGTGCCCTTCCTCAGTGGCGCGGTGGTCGTCCGCGCGATGAGCCCATGCTTCGCCGGACGGCGCCGCGCAGGCAGAGCGCGGTGATCCTGGGAGCGGGAGGACAAGGATGTCCCGGGACCGCGCGGGCCGTCCGGGAGGGGCCCGGTCAGCCGGCCTCGACGCCGGTGATCTCGGCGGCCTGGCGCTGCAGGTGGTCGAGCATCAGCCGCGCGGACGGCGTGGGCGCGCGCTGCGCGGGCAGCGTCACCCCGACCTGGCGGCGGACGGTCTCCAGCGGGACGGGCAGCGGCGCGATCCCCGCGTCGGTCTCGGCGACCAGCTCGGGCAGCGCGGCGATCATGTCGGTGTCGCGGACGAGCGTGCGGACGGTCAGCACCGACGTGCACTCCACCAGGTTCCCGGGCGGGACCAGCCCCTCGGCGCGGAACACCTGCTCCAGCTCCGCGCGCAGCGCCGTCTGCTCCAGCGGCAGCACCCACGGGTAGTCGAGCAGGTCGGCGAGGCCGAGCGGGTGCCGCGACCGGGCCGGGTGCCCGAGCCGCGCGACCAGCCGCACGGGCTCGCCGTACAGGGTGACCTGCCGCAGGCCGCGCAGGTCGCCGATCGGGTTGAGGCGGCCGAGGATCAGGTCGATCTCGCCGTCCAGCAGCCGGGGGACCTGCGCGTCGAACGTCGCCTCCTGGACGATCACGGTGATGCCGGGGCGGTCGCGCTTCAGCGCGGCGATGGCGCGGGGGAGCAGCACGTTGGAGCCGGCGAGCAGGGTCCCGATCGTGACCGTGCCGACCTCCCCGTCGGCCAGCCCGGTGATCCGCTCGCCCGCGCGGCGCAGCTCGGCCAGCACGGCGCGGGCGTGCTCGACGAACGCGTCGCCGAACATCGTCGGTGTGACGCCGCGCGGGCCCCGGGTGAACAGCTCGACGCCGAGGATCCCCTCCACCTCGCGCAGGCTGCGGGTCACCGCCGGCTGCGCCAGCCGCAGCTGCTCGGCGGCCCGCAGCACGCTGCCCTGGTCGGCGACGGCCACGACCAGGACGAGGTGGCGGAGCTTGAGCCGCCCGTTGAGCAGGTCGATCGCGCGCATGCGCCCTTGATATCACATGCTTGTTATAGCTCGACAGCCTTTTGGTATTTGCCAGGCATAGCTCGGGTGGCGCAGGATCACAGGTGTCCGGGCAGATCACCAGGGTGGAGGAAGCGGGATGAAGGCTGAGCACTACGTCGGCGGGGTCTTCCGTTCGGACGGCCCGGCCTTCCCCCTCATCGCCCCGGCCGACGGCACCGAGCTGGGCGAGGTCCCCGAGGCCACCCGGGAGGTCGTCGACGACGCGGTCACCGCCGCGCGGGCCGCGCTCGCCGGTCCCTGGGGCCGGACGAGCACGGAGGAGCGCGCCGCCGCGCTGCGCCGGATCGCCGACGGGGTGCAGGCCCGGTTCGAGGAGTTCGTGGACGCCGAGGTCGCCGACACCGGCAAGCCCCGCGAGCTGGCCGCGACGATCGACGTCCCCCGGGCCGTCGGCAACTTCCGCGCCTACGCCGACCTGCTCTACGGGCGCCCCGAGCGCGCGTACACGACCCAGGTGCCCGGGTGGAGCGGCGGGAGCGGGCAGGCGCTGAACTACAGCGTCCGGCGGCCGCTCGGCGTGGTCGCGGTCATCTCGCCCTGGAACCTGCCGCTGCTGCTGCTCACCTGGAAGGTCGCCCCCGCCCTCGCCGCCGGGAACGCGGTCGTCGCCAAGCCCTCGGAGGAGACGCCCTCCACCGCCACCCTGCTCGCCCGCGTCATCGCCGAGGCCGGGCTGCCGGACGGCGTGTTCAACCTCGTCCACGGGCACGGCGCGGGCGCGGCGGGGGAGTTCCTCACCGCGCACCCGGGCGTGGACGCGATCGCCTTCACCGGCGAGTCGGCCACCGGCGCGGCGATCATGCGCAACGCCGCCGACCACGTCACGCCCGTGTCGTTCGAGCTCGGCGGCAAGAACCCCGCGCTGGTGTTCGCCGACGCCGACCTCGACGCCGCCGTGGAGGGGACGGTCCGCTCGTCCTTCACCCACTCCGGGCAGATCTGCCTGTGCACCGAGCGCGTCTACGTCGAGCGGCCCCTGTACGAGGAGTTCGTCGAGCGGCTCGGCGCGCGGGCGCGGGCGCTGACCGGCTACGGCCCCATGATCTCCGCCGAGCACCGCGACAAGGTGCTGTCGTACTACCGGCTCGCCCGCGAGGAGGGCGCGACGGTCGTCGCGGGCGGCGGCACGCCCGAGTTCGGCGACGCGCGCGACGGCGGCTACCACGTCGAGCCGACCGTGCTCACCGGGCTCCCGGAGACCGCGCGGACCGTCCGCGAGGAGATCTTCGGCCCGGTCTGCCACGTCGCGCCCTTCGACACCGAGGACGAGGCGCTCCGGCTCGCCAACGACAGCGACTACGGCCTCGCCGCGACCGTGTGGACGCGGGACGTCTCGCGCGCCCACCGCGTCGCGCCGCGCGTCGAGGCCGGGATCGTCTGGGTGAACTGCTGGAACCTGCGCGACCTGCGAACCCCGTTCGGCGGCGTCAAGGCGTCCGGCATCGGGCGCGAGGGCGGCGAGTACTCCCTGGACTTCTTCTCCGAGCCCGTCAACGTCTGCATCCAGATCTGAAAGCGAGCCCAGTGACCGATCCGACCAGTCCCGACCCGGTACGCGCGGCCGCGGAGCGCCTGCTCGCGGCGCGGGCCTCCGGCGTGCCGTGCGCGCCCGTCCGCGACCTGATCACGACCGCGGACGAGGCGTACGCGGTCCAGGACCGCCTCACCGAGCACGCCCTGGCGGGCGGGCGCCGCCTCACCGGCCGCAAGATCGGCCTCACGTCCGCGGCCGTGCAGGCGCAGCTCGGCGTGGACAGCCCCGACTTCGGGATGCTGTTCGCCGACATGGCCGTCCCGGACGGCGCGGAGATCCCGGCGGGCGCCGTCCTGCAGCCGCGCGCCGAGGCCGAGATCGCGCTCGTGCTGGACGCCGACCTCACCCACGAGCGGCACACCGTCGCCGACCTGCTCCGCGCGACCGCGTTCGCGCTGCCCGCGATCGAGGTCGTCGGCAGCCGGATCGCGGACTGGGACATCACGCTCGTCGACACCGTCGCCGACAACGCCTCCTCCGGCCTGTACGTGCTGGGCACGCGGCCCGTGCCGCTGCGGGACCTCGACCTGCGGCTGTGCGGGATGGTGCTGGAGCGGCGCGGCGAGCAGTTGTCCACCGGGACGGGCGCCGCCTGCCTCGGCAACCCGCTCAACGCCGCGCTGTGGCTCGCCGACACGCTCGTGCGCGTCGGGCGCCCGCTGCGCGCGGGCGACACCGTGCTGACCGGCGCGCTCGGGCCCGTGGTGGCCGCCGCGCCCGGCGACGTGTTCGAGGCCCGCGTCGAGGGGCTCGGCGACGTGCGCGCCGCGTTCGCGAAGGAGGAGTCATGAGCATCGACGTCGAGGCCCTGGCGGCGACGCTGGACGGCGCCGCGCGCGACGTCCGGGCGATCCCGAGACTGACCGAGGCCGAGCCGTTCGACGTCGCGACCGCCTACGCCGTGCAGCGCGCGGTGATCGAGCGGCGCGAGCGGCGCGGCGAGCGCCTCGCGGGCGTGAAGATGGGCTTCACCAGTCGCGCGAAGATGGCCCAGATGGGTGTGGACGACGTCATCTGGGGCCTGCTGACCGACGCGATGGTGGCCGGGCCGTCGGTGGAGGTGTCCGGGCTCATCCATCCGCGCGTCGAGCCGGAGATCGCCTACCTCATCGGCCGCGAGGTCCGCTCCGTCGCCGACGTCGAGTCCGCCGTCGCGGGCGTCGCCGTCGGGTTCGAGGTGCTCGACTCCCGCTTCGCCGACTTCAGGTTCACGCTCCCCGACGTGGTCGCCGACAACGCCTCGGCCGCCCGGTTCGGGGTCGGCGCCTGGCACCCGCCGCGCGACCTCGCCAACGCCGGGATGGTCCTGGAGATCGACGGGCGGGTCGCGCAGACCGGGTCGTCCGCCGCGATCCTCGGCGACCCCGCGCGGTCGCTGCGCGCGGCGGCGCGGCTCGCGCTCGGCGCCGGGATCACGCTCGAACCCGGCTGGGTGGTGCTCGCCGGGGCCGCGACCGCCGCCGTCCCGCTGCCCAAGGACGCGCACGTCCGCGTCACCTGCGCGGGCCTCGGCGCCGTCGAGGTGACGACATGAGCGACGCGATCCTCGTCGAGGGCAAGGCCGCCCCGCGCGGCCGGTTCCCGCACCTGCGCCGCGCCGGCGACCTCGTGTTCGTGTCCGGCACGAGCTCCCGCCGTCCCGACGGGACCTTCGCCGGGGCGAGCGCCGACGCGATGGGCGTCACCGACCTCGACATCCGCGTCCAGACGCGCGCCGTCATCGAGAACATCCGGGACCTGCTGGCGGCCGCCGGGGGAGGGCTCGCCGACGTCGTCAACGTCACCGCCTACCTGGTGAGCATGAACGACTTCGGCGGCTACAACGAGGTCTACGCCGAGTACTTCGACGAGACCGGGCCCGCCCGCACCACCGTCGCCGTCCACCAGCTCCCGCACCCCCACCTGCTCGTCGAGATCTCGTGCGTGGCCCACGTCCCGGCCGACCGCACCACCGGTAAGGAGGCCGGAGCATGACCCTTCCGCAGCTCACCTTCGGACGGCCCTTCAACTTCGAGGCGTGGATCGAGGAGCACCGCGACCTGCTCAGGCCGCCGGTCGGCAACGTCCAGGTGTTCGAGGACGCGGGCCTGATCGTGATGGTCATCGGCGGCCCCAACCGCCGCACCGACTTCCACGACGACCCGAAGGAGGAGTTCTTCTACCAGCTCAAGGGCAACATGGTCCTGCGCGTCATGGAGGAGGTCGGCCGCCCGCCGGTCGACGTCCAGATCAACGAGGGCGAGGTGTTCCTGCTGCCGCCGCACGTCCGGCACTCGCCGCAGCGGCCCGAGGAGGGCTCGATCGGCCTCGTCGTCGAGATCCCGCGCCCGGAGGGGACGCTGGAGTCGTTCGAGTGGTACTGCGTCGAGTGCCACCGGTTGGTGCACCGCGCCGAGCTCCAGGTGCGCTCGATCGTGGCCGACCTGCCGCCGGTCTTCCAGAGCTTCTACGACAGCGACCGCAAGTGCCCGCACTGCGGCGCGGTCCACCCGGGCAAGCAGTGGCCCGAGTCCATGGTCCCGGTGACGGCGCCCCGTGGCTGAGCCCGTCGTCGACGTCCACTCGCACGTCTTCCCGCACCTCACCCGGGCCCAGGGCCGCGTGCTCGCGGACGCGGACGAGCCGTGGCTGCGCGTCGCCGCCGACGGCACCGGCATGATGATGAGCGGCGACGCCGAGTACCGGCCCGTCCACGCCGGGCTGTGGGACCCCGAGCGCCGCCTCGCCGACATGGACGCCGCGGGCGTCGACGCGCAGGCCGTCTCCTCCACCCCGCTGATGTTCGGGTACGCCGCCGACCCGGCCCGCGCCGCCGACTGGTGCGAGCTGGTGAACGAGCGGATCCTCGCCTTCTGCGCGGACGCGCCCGACCGGCTGCTGCCGCTGTGCCAGGTCCCGCTCCAGGACCCGGTCCTCGCCTGCGAGGTCGCCAGCCGGGCGGCGGCGGCCGGGCACCGCGGCGTGCACATCGGCAACCACGTCGGCGACCGCGACCTCGCCGACCCCGGCATCACCGCGTTCCTCGCGCACTGCGCCGGCATCGGCCTGCCCGTGCTCGCGCACCCGTGGGACATGCTCGGCGCCGACCGGATGCGCGGCCACATGCTGCCGTGGCTGTCGGGGATGCCCGCCGAGACGCAGCTCAGCATCCTCGGGCTGATGCTCTCCGGCGCGTTCGAGCGGATCCCCCGGACGCTGCGGCTGTGCTTCTGCCACGGCGGCGGCAGCTTCGCGTTCCTGCTCGGACGCGCGGACAACGCCTGGCACAACCGCGACATCGTCCGCGCCGACTCGCCGCTCCCGCCGTCGGGGTACCTCGACCGGTTCAGCGTCGACTCGGCCGTGTTCGACCCGCGCGCGCTCCGCCTGCTCGTGGACGTGATGGGCCCCGAGCGGGTGCTGCTCGGCACCGACTACCCGTTCCCGCTGGGCGAGCGGGAGCCGGGCTCGACGATCCGCGCCTGCCCGGGCCTGGACGACGCGGCGCGCGCCCGGCTCCTCGGCGGCAACGCGCGCGACTTCCTCGCGCCCGCCGAGGCCCCCGCCGCCGGCCTGGTGGCCTCGGAAGGAGGCGCGCTGTGAGCCTCGACGAAGCCGCGGGCTCCGAAAACGAGGCGCTGCGCCTCGACGCCTGCGACCCGCTGCCCCCGCCGCGCGCGGAGTTCCTCGTCCCGCCCGCGCCGGGCGGCCCGCACGCGGAGGCCGCCTACTTCGCGGGCAACTCCCTCGGCCTCCAGCCGAGGGCCGTCGCGGGCGTCCTGCGCGAGGAGCTGGACGACTGGGCGCGGCTCGCGGTCGAGGGCCACACCCGGGCCCGCCGCCCGTGGGTCGACTACCACGAGCTGCTCCGCGACCCGGCCGCCCGCCTCGTCGGCGCCCTGCCCCACGAGGTCGTCGCGATGAACTCGCTGACCGTCAACCTGCACCTGATGATGGCGACCTTCTACCGGCCCGCAGGCGAGCGCGTGCGCATCGTCATCGAGGACTCGGCGTTCCCGTCCGACTCCTACGCCGTCGCCAGCCAGGCCGTCCACCACGGGCTCGACCCCGAGCGGGCCGTCGTGCGGCTCACGCCGCGTCCGGGCGAGGACGTGCTGCGCACCGAGGACGTCCTGACCTTCCTCGAACGCGAGGGCGGCACGGTCGCGCTGCTCATGCTCGGCGGTGTCAACTACCTGACCGGCCAGCTCATGGACATGGCCGCGATCACCAAGGCGGGGCGCGCCGCCGGCGCCGTCGTCGGCTGGGACCTCGCCCACGCCGCCGGGAACGTCCCCCTCCGGCTGCACGACTGGGACGTGGACTTCGCCGCCTGGTGCACCTACAAGTACCTGAACTCCGGGCCGGGCGCGGTCGCGGGGTGCTTCGTGCACGAGCGGCACGTCGGGGACCCGTCGCTGCCCAGGCTCGCGGGCTGGTGGGGCACCGACCCGGCCGTCCGGTTCCGGATGGACCCCGCCATCGCGCCGCCCGCCTCCGCCGACGCCTGGCAGCTCTCCAACCCGCCGATCCTGGCGCTCGCGCCGGTGCTCACCGCACTGGAGATCTTCGACCGGATCGGGATGGACGCGCTGCGGGCCAGGAGCGAGCGGCTCACCGGATACCTCGCCTCCCGGCTCGGCGCCGCGCGCGGCGCCGAACTGATCACGCCGAGGGATCCGGCGGCGCGCGGCGCCCAGCTCTCGCTGCGGGTCGCGGACGCGGGCGCCCTGGTCAGGGCCCTCGCCGCCCGGCACGGAGTGATCGCCGACGCGCGCGAACCCGACGTCGTCCGGCTGGCGCCCGCCCCGCTGTACTGTACGTTCCACGACTGCCACCGCGCCGCCGAGGCCCTCGCCGATCTGGCCCCGGGCCCGTCCTGAGCGCGGCCGCGCGTGCCCTTGGCGCGCCCGGTGTGTCGGTGTCCCTGAGGGGCCCGCATGGGGTAGGTTCGAGGCGTTGCAGTTAGGCAGGCAGTTGGCCAGCAGTCTCGAACGTTTGCTAATGAAACGCCCGCAGAAGTTCTAGACAACGGGCGTTCTCCGTTTCCCCGGGTGATCCGGCGGACGTGAGATTTGTCCGCATTGCAGCCCGGTCGTCGCCCGGCGGCCGGTGAAGCGTCACCAGAGGAGAAGGAAGCATGGCCGAAGGCACCGTGAAGTGGTTCAACGCCGAAAAGGGCTTCGGGTTCATCGCGCCTGACGGCGGCGGCCCCGACGTGTTCGTCCACTACTCGGCGATCACCACCAGCGGCTACCGCAGCCTGGAGGAGAACCAGCGCGTCGGGTTCGAGATCACCCAGGGCCAGAAGGGCCCGCAGGCCGAGGGCGTCTACCCGCTCTGAGGCTCCCGGCCGATCGCAGGGCTCCGGGCCTTCCGGTGGGGGCGCCCCCACCGGAGGCCCACCCGTCGGCCTTCCGGACTATCCGGACCGTCGCCCCGGCACCGCATCGCGGATGCCGGGGCGTTCGGCTTCCACGCCCGAACCATCCGGGGCCTCCGCCCGCCCGTCCGAGTCGGCCGGACGGTGCCCGCCCCTGTGATCCGGCTCACCCTCGGCGTCCCGCCCGCCGGACGGTCCATCAGACGGCTCGCCGGACGGACCGCCGGACGCCCCCGAGCCGCCGGGGCGGGGCGGCGTCGCGGCCGGGCACGGCGTGATCGGCGTCCCCCGCGCCGCGGGCCGGGTGTGCGCCTTGATCGCCACGCTGGCCAGCGACACGGCCATCGCCATGTCGGAGTCGGTGTCGAGCCGGACGGCGACCCAGTCGCCCCCCGGCCGGACCAGCACCCGCCCCGAGTCGGCGAGCGCGCCGCCGAGGCGGTCCACGACCGGCCGGGTCAGGCACAGCTCCGCCTCGTCACCGGTGTGCAGGTGCATGAACTGGCCGTGTCCCGCGCAGAGCGCGACGCCCACACCGCAGTCGGCCCGGCCCACCGAGACCCCGGACCATTTTCTGAGCCGGGCGACGACGCGTCCGGCGTTGGAATCCGTGCCACTCCCGCCAGTAGCCACACCGTAATCGTTGCGCCGAGGTGGCCCCCGGCGGAACCTGCCGTGCCGAAATCGTTACGGTCAGAAATTCGCCGCTGTCCTGTCCATTCGTGCGCGCTCCACCATCACCGGCATTTCCGGCAGAAGTCATGAGCGCCCGGCCCCCTGGGACGAGGCCGGAACCGACGCGGCCTCCGAGGGCGCGCCCGCGCCGGCCGTCCCCGTCCGGGGACGGAGGGCTCCGGCGGTCACCGTGATCATTGCCACGATGCAGGTGATCATGGTGAACGCGGCCGGGTAGGAGAACGCGCCCGCCGTCCAGCCGGTGACGGCCGGGGCGGTCAGGCCGGACAGGTAGGTGATCGTCGCGACGCCCGCCACGCCCTCGCCCGCGTTCGCCTCGGTGGCGGCCGCCGCCGCGAAGACCATCGGGACGACGGTCGCGACGCCGACGCCGAGCAGCGCGAACCCGGTGATGCCCTGCCACGGCGTGCGGGCCGTCACCACGAGCACGCCGCCGAGCACGGCGACGGCGCCGCCGCAGCGGACGAGCGTCACCGGGCCGATCCGCCCCACCAGCCGGTCGGCGGCGAGGCGGGTGGCCGCCATGCACGACATGAAGATCGTGAAGCTGGCGGCGGCGAGGCCGGGCCCGGCGTCGGCGACCTTGGTGAGGTAGACGGCGGCCCAGTCGGCGCTGGCGCCCTCGGCGAAGGTGCCGCAGAAGCCGACCGCGCCGATCGCGAGGATGGCGCGGCCCGGGAGCGCGAAGCGGCGCGGCGCCGGGGCGCCGGGGGCGGCCCGGTCGGGGAAGAGCTGCCGTCCCGCGAGCACCCCCGCCCCCAGCAGCGCCAGCGCGACGGTCCCGAGGTGCAGCCTGGCGTCGACGCCGGCGTGCGCGGCGAGGATGCCGACGCCGCCCGCGGCGAGGCTGCCGACGCACCACAACCCGTGCAGCCCCGAGATGATCGAGCGCCGCAGCCTCCGCTCCAGCGTCAGCGCGTGCGCGTTCATGACGACGTCGCACATGCCCGAGGTGACTCCGAAGAGCAGCATCGCCGGGAACAGCCAGCCGGGCGCGGGGGCCAGCGCGGGGAGCGCGAGGACGGCGCACCAGGCCGCCAGGAGCCCGCGCGTCGCGGTGCGCCCGCCGACGCGGTGGGCGAGCCGGCTCGCCATCGGCATCCCCGCGAACGCGCCGATCGACGGGCACAGCAGGGCGAGCCCGAGAAGGGTGGGGCCGAGCCCGAGACGGTGCTCGATCCAGGGGACGCGGGTCGCGAAGGTGCCGGCCACGGCCCCGTGAACGGCGAAGACGGCGCTGATGGCGCTGCGGTTGCTCATGCCCACAGAAACTAACAGGCAGGCTTCCTGATGAAAAGAGATTAACCGGCAGGCTCCCTGACTAATATGGTCGGTGTGAAGACGGCGACCCCGACGATGGCGCGCGCGATCAACGACCGCCTCGCGCTCGACCTGCTGCTCGACCGCGGCCCGCTGACGGCGCCGCAGCTGCGCGCGCTGACCGGGCTGTCCCGGCCGACCGTGTCCGACCTGATCGAGCGGCTCCGCGCGGACGGGCTGATCGAGGTGACCGGCGAGTCCGGCGCCGACCGGCGCGGCCCGAACGCGCGGCTCTACGGGGTGGTGGCCGGGCGCGCCCACGTCGCCGGGGTCGACCTGCGGCGCGGCTCCGTGCACGTGAGCGTCGCCGACATCGCCGGGTCGGTCCGCGGCACGGCCACCCGCGCGGTCCTGCCCGGCCCCGACCTCGGCGCGCTCGTCGCCGACGCCGTCGTGGACGCGGCGGGCGGCGTCACCCCGCACACGGTCGTCGTCGGCGCCCCCGGGCTGATCCACCCCCGCACCGGCGCGGCGTCCTTCGGGAAGCTCCCCGGCGGGCGGGCCGACCTGCGCACGGTGATCGCCGACCGGCTCGGCGTGCCGGTGGTGCTGGAGAACGAGGTCAACCTGGCCGCGATCGCCGAGCACCGCGAGGGCGCCGCCGTCGGGCACGACGACTTCGTGCTGCTGTGGCTGGACGACGGGATCGGCGCGGCGGTCGTCCTGGACGGGCGGCTGCGGCGCGGCGCGTCCGGCGGCGCGGGCGAGGTGGGGCTGCTCAAGTTCGGGGGCACCGACTTCTGCGACCTGATGGAGACCGGCCTCGCGCAGGGGCTCGGGCCCGAGGCGCTCGCCGACCGGATCGTCGAGGGCGTGTTCGCCCTCGTCGCCGTCCTGGACCCGGGGCTCGTCGTGCTCGGCGGCGCGGTCGGCGGCGGGGGCGGCGACCGGCTCGCCGCGCTGGTCGCGGCCCGGCTCGGCGACCTGTCGTTCGCGCCGACCGAGGTGCGGCCGAGCCTGGTCGCCGGGGACGCCGTCCTGCGCGGCGCGGTGCTGACCGCGCTCGACCTCACCCGCGACGACGTCTTCGGCTGAGCCCCCCGCGCGCCGGCCCCGCCGCGACGCGCCCGTCAGCCGCCGGTGTACCCGGCCAGTTCGGCGCGGGCGACGGAGCGGACGTGCACCTCGTCGGGGCCGTCGGCCAGCCGCAGCGCGCGCAGCCCCGCCCACATCTCGGCGAGCGGGGTGCCGTCGCCGACGCCCGCGCCGCCGTGCAGCTGGATCGCCCGGTCCACGACCTCCAGCGCGACCCGGGGCGCGACCACCTTGATCGCCGCGACCTCCGACCGCGCCGCCGCCACGCCGTGCTCGTCGATCAGCCAGGCGGTCTTGAGCGTGAGCAGCCGCGCCTGCTCGATCGCCATCCGCGACTCGGCGATGCGCTCGCGCACCACGCCCTGCGCGGCCAGCGGCCCGCCGAACGCCTCCCGCGCCAGCGCCCTGCGGCACATCAGCTCCAGCGCCCGCTCGGCCGTGCCGAGGGCGCGCATGCAGTGGTGGACGCGGCCGGGCCCGAGCCGCGCCTGCGCGATCGCGAAGCCGCCGCCCTCCTCGCCGACGAGGTCGCCCACCGGGACGCGGACGTCGGTGAAGGTGATCTCGCAGTGGCCGTGCTGGTCCTGGTAGCCGAACACGGGCAGCGCGCGGACGACCTCCACGCCGGGCGCGTCCATCGGCACCAGCACCATCGACCACCGCCGGTGCGCGGCGGCCTCCGGGTCCGTCCGGCCCATCACGATCATGACCGCGCAGCGCGGGTCGGCGGCCCCGGTGATCCACCACTTGCGGCCGTTGACGACGTAGTGGTCGCCGTCGCGCTCGATCCGGGTGGCGATGTTGGTGGCGTCGGAGCTCGCCACGTCCGGCTCGGTCATCGCGAACGCGCTGCGGATCTCGCCGTCCAGCAGCGGGCGGAGCCACCGCCGCTTCTGCTCGGGCGTCCCGAACAGGTGCAGCACCTCCATGTTGCCGGTGTCGGGCGCCGCGCAGTTGATGGCCTCGGGCGCGAGGACGGGGGAGCGGCCCGTCAGCTCGGCGAGCGGGGCGTAGTCGGTGACCGACAGCCCGTGCGCCGGGTCGTCGGAGTCCGGCAGGAACAGGTTCCACAGGCCGAGCCCGCGCGCCTCCCGCTTCAGCTCCTCCACGACCGGCGGGACGTGGTGCTCGCGGCCGAGCGCCGCCAGCTCGCGCCGCTGCGCCGCGTACACCGGCTCCGCCGGGTAGACATGGGCGTCCATGAAGGACTGGAGGCGGTCGAGATGCTCGCGCGCCCGGCCGCTCAGTCCGAAGTCCATTCCGCTACAGTAACTGACCAGTCAGTCACTTGGAGTGGGCATGCGCGCGATCCAGATCACCGAGTTCGGCGGGCCCGAGGTGCTGGTGCCGGCCGAGCTGCCCGACCCGGTCGCCGGGCCCGGCCACCTGCTCGTGGAGGTCGCGCGGGCGGGGGTCAACTACGCCGACACCCACCAGGCCGAGAACAGCTACCTGCGGGAGCCGCGGCTGCCGCTCGTCCCCGGCGGCGAGGTCGTCGGCACCACCGGCGACGGGCGCCGGGTGGTCGCGCTGGTCGGCACCGGCGGGTACGCCGAGCGGGCCGTCGCGCCCGTCCCGCTGGCCTGGGACGTCCCGGCGGCCATCGACGACGTCACCGCGCTCGGCCTGCTCGTGCAGGGCGCGTCCGCGTGGCTGCTGCTGCGCCGCAGCGTCCACCTGGCGCCGGGCGAGTCGGTCGTCGTGCACGCGGCGGCGGGCGGGGTCGGGACGCTCGCCGTCCAGCTCGCGCGGGCCTTCGGCGCCGGACGGATCATCGCCACCGCCTCCTCCCCGCAGAAGCGCGCCCTGGCCCTGGAGCTCGGCGCCGACGCCGCCGTCGACGCGGCCGAGCCCGAACTGCGGGACGCCCTCGTCGAGGCCAACGGCGGCCGCCGCGTGGACGTCGTGCTGGAGATGACCGGCGGGAGCGTCACCGACCAGAGCCTGCGCGCCCTCGCCCCCTTCGGGCGGCTCGCCTTCTACGGCATGGCGTCCCGGCGCGAGCCCGAGCCGGTGCCGCCCGCCGCGCTGCTGGCGCACTCCGCCACGATCGCGGGCATGTGGCTGCCGCACGTCTTCCAACTGCCCGGCGACGTGATGGGCACCGCCCTGGACGAGCTGTTCGGCCTCGCCTCCACCGGGCTGCTGCGGGTCGTCGCGGGCGGCGAGTACGGGCTGACCGAGGCCCGCCGCGCCCACGAGGACCTGCGGGCCCGCCGCACCACGGGCAAGCTCGTCCTCGACCCGTCCCGCTGAGCGGGACGGCGGCGCCGGAGCCGACCGGGGGCGGCTAGCCCACCAGGCCGTTCTCGTAGGCGTAGACGACCGCCTGCGTGCGGTCGCGCAGCGTGAGCTTGGTCAGCACGTGCCCGACGTGCGTCTTGACCGTCTGCTCGGCCAGCACCAGCTCCCCGGCGATCTCGGCGTTGGACAGCCCCCGCGCGATCAGCCGCAGCACGTCCAGCTCGCGCGGGGTCAGCCCGGCGGTCGCCTTCGGGCTCGGCCGCTGGTGGCGCCGCCGCCGCGCGAAGTCGCCGATCAGCCGCCGGGTGATCGACGGCGCGAGCAGCGCGTCGCCCGCCGCCACCACCCGCACGCCGCTCACGAGGTCGGCGGCCGAGGCGTCCTTCAGCAGGAACCCGCTGGCCCCCGAGCCGAGCGCCTCGTAGACGTACTCGTCGAGGTCGAAGGTCGTGAGGACGAGCACCTTCGGCCGCGTCGCGGCCGGGTCGGCGTCGGCGATCGGCTCGCCGACCAGCTCGGCGGTCGCGGCCAGCCCGTCCATCTCCGGCATCCGGATGTCCATCACGACCACGTCGGGGTCGAGCTCGCGGGCCATCGCCACCGCCTCGCGGCCGTTGCCCGCCTGCCCGATCACCTCGATCTCCGGGTCGGAGGACAGCAGCGCCGCGAGCCCGTCGCGGATCATCACCTGGTCGTCGGCGATCAGCACCCGAATCGTCACGCCTGCAACCCTATGGGCACGCGGGAACGGTCGTCTCCCCCGTCCGGGCGGTCAGTCGCCGTAGGGCAGCTCGGCCACGACCTCCCAGCCGGCGGGCTCGCTCGGGCCGGCCGACAGCGTGCCGCCGAGCATCGTCACGCGCTCGCGCATCCCGACCAGCCCGTGCCCGCCGCCGTGCGACTCCTCCGGCGTGCTGCGGGCCCCGTCGTCGGTGACCGTCACCGTGAGCGTCTTCGCCCCGTACCTGACCTCGACGTGCACGCGCGACCCCGGGGCGTAGCGGGCGGCGTTGCTCAGCGACTCCTGGACGATCCGGTACGCCGACAGGTCCACCCCGGCGTCCAGCGGGCGCGGCACGCCGGTGATCACGGTGGCGACCGACAGCCCGTAGCGGCGCGTGGAGGAGGCCAGGTCGTCCAGCCGGTCGAGGCCGGGCTGCGGGGCGCGCTCGGCGCCGTCGTCGTCGGAGCGCAGCAGGCCGACGACGCGGCGGGTCTCGGTCAGCGCCTCGCGGGCGGCGTCGCGGACGATGCCGAACGTCTGCCGCGCCGCGTCCGGGAGGTCCGGGATCTTGTAGGGGGCCGCCTCCGCCTGCATCGCGATCACCGACATGTGGTGCGCGACCACGTCGTGCAGCTCGCGGGCGATGCGGGCCCGCTCCTCCAGCACCGCCTGGCGGGCCAGGTCCTCGCGGTGCTGGGCCTCGCGCCTGCGCAGCTCCTCCTCGGCGGAGTGCCGGCCGCCGACCGCGTCGCCGAAGGTGAGGGCGAGCACGACGAGCCCGGCGAGGATCATCCCGAACCAGCTCGGCATGCCGAACAGCACGGCCGGGACCAGTGCCCCGACGATCGTCACGGTGCCCGCGCCGACCGTGGTCTCGCGGTCGCAGCCGACGCCGACGAAGAACAGGATCACGATCAGCGCCAGGATCGCGGGGACCGGCCACGGCATGAAGCCGCCGCCGTGCCGCACGACGACCGTCAGCAGGAGCCCTGTCAGCGCGATCCGCCACGCCGCCAGTGGCCAGCGCGCCGCGAACACCAGCGGCGTCGCCTGGAGCACCCCGAGCGGCCAGGAGAGCCCGGCGGCCTGCTGGTCGACCGCGATCGGGATCGCGATGGACCCGGCGGTGAACCCGATCGTGAGGCCGGTCAGGAACAGCAGGAGCGGGATCCGCAGGAAGGGGTGCTCGGGCAGCAGCGTGACGGCCGGGTCGGCCGGACCCGGCACGAGGGCGGCGCGGACGCCCCGGCCCAGCCGGGCCCGCCGGCCCCCGTAGGAGCGCGATGGTTCGTTCATTTGTGAGTGAGCCTAGGACGCGGCGCGCCGGACCTGCCTGACCCCGGGGAGGGAGATCCGACCCGCTCCCTGGGTATCAGCGCTGAGCTGCGGCGTTCGCCTCATCTCCTTATTTCCGATTGACTTTATAGGGAATGTGGTTCACGCTGGGAGTCGTGACGTTCACCAGCCTCCACGAGCGCCTCCATGTCGACCTGCGCCGGCAGGCCAGCGCGCTGTGTCCGCACCCGTTCCGCTGAACAGGAAGGACCCACGACACACCGCGAGGAGCGACACCGCAATGACCGTCACCACCGAATCGAGCACGCCCGCGAAACAGTCCGGCGGGCCGGTCCCCGGCAGGGGGACGACCACCCGCGCCCCCCGGAAGGGATCCCTCGCGCCGCCCCGGCTGGCCGAGCGGGCCCGTGACCTCGCCCGCGACTCCGGGGACTGGCTGCACCGCGTCCGCCTCGACCCGCAGGGCCGCTGGTACGAGCGGATCCACCAGGACGCCGACCACGAGGTCTGGGTGATCAGCTGGCTGCCCGGCCAGTCCACCGGCTTCCACGACCACGGCGGCTCGTCCGGCGCGTTCGCCGTCGCCCTCGGGACGCTGCAGGAGCACCACGTCCGCTCCGCGCGGGACGTGGGGGCGGGGGAGACGCACGCGTTCGGCCCCGACTACGTCCACGACGTCCGCAACACCTCCGACGCCCCGGCCGTCAGCGTCCACGTGTACTCGCCGCCGCTGTCGTCCATGCGGCGCTACGACGTGGACTCCACCGGGGAGCTGGTCGAGCTCGCGGCCGAGTCCGCCGAGGACTGGTGAGCCCGGACGGCACCGCCGCCGTCGGCGGCGCTCCGGGGGCACCGTCCCCCGCTCCCGCGGCGCCGTCCGGCACTCCGCCGCCCCGGTGATCTTGCGGTGATCGCCGGGGCGACGGAGACTGCGGGAATGACCGATGATCTCAGGCACCCGATCTTCGCCCGGCTCTACCCGAGGCTGGACGCCGCCAGCGCGAAGGCGGGCGGGGACGAGCACCGCGCCGAGCTGCTGGACGGGGCGTCCGGCCGGGTCCTGGAGATCGGCGCCGGGTACGGCGCGAACTTCCCGCACTACCCGGAGGCGGTCGCCGAGGTCGTCGCGCTGGAGCCGGAGCCCCGGCTGCGGGCGCTGGCCGCCGAGGCGGCGTCCCGTGCGCCCGTCCCGGTGACGGTCCGCCCCGGCCGCGCCGAGGACCTCGACCTCGACGACGCGTCCGTCGACGTCGTCGTCGCCTCGCTCGTGCTGTGCTCGGTGCGCGACCCGATCCGCGCCCTGGCCGAGATCAGGCGGGTGCTGCGGCCCGGCGGGGAGCTGCGCTACTACGAGCACGTCCGCGGCCGGACGCCCGGCAAGATCCGCTTCCAGCGCTACGCCGACCTCGCCTGGCCGCTCATCGCCGCCGGCTGCCGCGTGTCCCGCCCGACGGACGAGTGGATCGCGGGCAGCGGATTCACCGTGCGCGGCCAGCGGCGCTTCGAGTTCCCGCCCACCGCCATGCCCAATCCGGCCTCGCCCCACGTCCTCGGGATCGCGGTGCGCGACTGAGTCGTCGCGGGTCGTCGCGGTTCGTCCGCATAAGGTCCCCGCTCCGGGGAAGATCCGGCGCATGACCAGTGGATCGCGATCGGTGCCCCGGCGGGGACGCGCCGAGCCGTCCAACTCGGCGTCCACCGCCATTCTGCTGGCGGGCGCCGCGGCGCTCGGCGGTTTCCTGTTCGGCTATGACTCATCGGTTATCAACGGAACCGTGGACGCGCTGAAGCAGCAGTTCCACCTCAGCTCGTTCGCCGTGGGCTTCGTGGTGTCCTCGGCCCTGCTCGGGTGCGCCGCGGGCGCCTGGTTCGCCGGGCCGCTCAGCGACCGGATCGGGCGGGTCCGGGTGATGCTGATCGCCTCGGTGCTGTTCGTCGTGAGCTCGCTCGGGTCGGCGCTGGCCTTCAACGCCGTCGACCTGACGTTCTGGAGGCTGGTGGGCGGCCTCGCCATCGGCGCCGCCTCGGTGATCGCGCCGGCCTACATCGCCGAGATCGCGCCCGCCGAGCTGCGCGGGCGGCTCGGCTCGCTCCAGCAGATGGCGATCGTGCTCGGCATCTTCGCCGCGCTGGTCGTCGACTACGTCATCGCGACCGCCTCCGACGGCGGCGCGACCGGGACGTTCCCCTGGGGCGGCGGCGCCTGGCGCTGGATGTTCGCCAGCGCGGTCGTGCCCGCCCTCATGTACGGGGTGATCGCCACGACGATCCCCGAGTCGCCGCGCTACCTCGTCAAGAAGCACGAGACGGCCCGCGCCCGGCAGGTCCTCGCGCGGGTCATGGGCCGCGGCGACGTCGACATGAAGATCAGCGAGATCGTCCGGTCGCTCGCCGGCGACCGCCCGGTCCGGCTGGGCGACCTGCGCGGCCGCCGCTTCGGGCTGATGCCGATCGTCTGGACGGGCATCCTGCTGTCGGTGTTCCAGCAGTTCGTGGGGATCAACGTGATCTTCTACTACTCGTCCTCGCTGTGGCAGGCGGCGGGGATGAGCGAGGACGACGCCATGCTCACCTCCGTGATCAACTCGGTGGTGAACGTCGTGTCCACGCTGGTGGCGATCGCGCTGGTCGACCGGGTCGGGCGCCGTCCGCTGCTGCTGGCGGGCGCGGTCGGCATGGCGGTCACGCTCGCGACGCTGACCGTCTGCTTCGCCACCGCGCCGGTCGTGGACGGCGACCCGCACCTCGGCTCCGTCGCCGGGCCCGTCGCGCTCGTCGCCGCCAACGTCTACGTGTTCGCGTTCGCCGCGACCTGGGGGCCGGTCGTGTGGGTGATGCTCGGGGAGATGTTCAACAACGTCATCCGCGCCTCGGCGCTCGCCGTCGCCGCGGCGGCGCAGTGGATCGCGAACTGGATGATCACCACGACGTTCCCCGGCGTCTCCGGCTTCTCCCTCGGGCTCGCCTACGGGATCTACACGCTGTTCGCGATCCTGGCGTTCCTGTTCGTGGTCCGCGGCGTCCCCGAGACCCGCGGCCGCGAGCTGGAGGACATGGACGCGATCGCCGTCCCCCGTGCCCGCACCAGGGCGCCCGAGGGGCGCGCCCCCGCCTGAGTGCGGCACGCGTGCGCGCGAGGCCCCTGCGGCCTTCTGAGGGCCGTGTGGGCCCGTCCGGGACGAATGCGCGCGCGGGCGGCGGTCGGCTACAGTAAGGGAATGCGCGCCGTACCGGAGACGACGACGCCGGGTCCACCCCGGCGCGACGGCCGCATGTCCTGACATTGCACGCGGTGAGGCCCCGGGAGCGATCCCGGGGCCTCACGGCTTTGCGACCCCGATCCGCTCCCGACGACCAGCCGCCCGATCATGAGGAGTTCCCGTGTCCACCGTGTCCGATCTGCGCGTCACCCTGGAAGGCGGCGAGCGGGTGGTGCCCGCCGGCACCACCGCGGGGGAGGCGCTGGAGGCCGACGGCCGCTCGGTCGTCGCCGCCCGCGTCAACGGCGAGCTGCGCGACCTGGCCGGCGTGCTGAGCGACGGCGACGTCGTGGAGCCCGTGGAGGTCGGCTCGCCGGACGGCCGGGCCATCATGCGGCACTCGGCCGCGCACGTGATGGCGCAGGCCGTCCAGGAGCTGTTCCCCGAGGCCAGGCTGGGCATCGGGCCGCCGGTCGAGAACGGCTTCTACTACGACTTCGACGTCGCCGAGCCCTTCACCCCCGACGACCTCAAGCGCATCGAGAAGCGGATGCGCGAGATCGTCAAGCAGGGGCAGCGGTTCTCCCGGCGCCCCGTCTCCGACGAGGAGGCGCGCGCGGAGCTGGCCGCCGAGCCCTACAAGCTGGAGCTGATCGGCCTGAAGGGCGCTGGCCCGGTGCGGGACGCGGCCGACGGCGCCGACGTCGAGGTCGGCGGCGGCGAGCTGACCATCTACGACAACCTCGACGCCAAGTCCGGCGACCTGCGCTGGAAGGACCTGTGCCGCGGGCCGCACCTGCCCACCACCCGCGTCATCCCGGCGTTCAAGCTGATGCGGACCGGCGGCGCCTACTGGCGCGGCAGCGAGAAGAACCCGCAGCTCCAGCGCATCTACGGCACCGCGTGGGAGTCCCGCGAGAAGCAGGACGAGTACCTCAGGATGCTGGAGGAGGCCGAGAAGCGCGACCACCGCAGGCTCGGCGCCGAGCTCGACCTGTTCTCCTTCCCGCCCGAGATCGGCAGCGGCCTGCCCGTCTTCCACCCCAGGGGCGGCGTCGTCCGCCGCGTCATGGAGGACTACTCGCGCCGGCGGCACGAGGCGGCGGGTTACGAGTTCGTCAACACCCCGCACATCACCAAGGGCGACCTGTTCGAGGTGTCCGGCCACCTCGGCTGGTACAAGGACGACATCTTCCCGCCCATGGAGGTGGACGGCGGCGACTACTACCTCAAGCCGATGAACTGCCCGATGCACAACCTGGTCTTCCGCGCGCGCGGGCGGTCCTACCGGGAGCTGCCGCTGCGGCTGTTCGAGTTCGGGTCGGTGTACCGGTTCGAGAAGTCGGGCGTCGTGCACGGCCTCACCCGCGTCCGGGGCATGACCCAGGACGACGCGCACATCTACTGCACCAAGGAGCAGATGGGCGGCGAGCTGAAGGACCTGCTCACCTTCGTCCTGGACCTGCTGCGCGACTACGGCCTGAGCGAGTTCTACCTGGAGCTGTCCACCCGCGACGACTCGCCGAAGTTCATCGGCGAGGACGCCGACTGGGAGGAGGCGACCGAGGCGCTGCGGCTGGCCGCCGAGGAGTCCGGGCTCGACCTCGTCGCCGACCCCGGCGGCGCCGCGTTCTACGGCCCGAAGATCTCCGTGCAGGCCAAGGACGCGATCGGCCGGACCTGGCAGCTGTCCACCATCCAGGTCGACTTCAACCAGCCCAAGCGGTTCGGCCTGGAGTACCAGGCGGCCGACGGCACCCGGCGGCAGCCCGTCATGATCCACCGGGCGCTGTTCGGGTCGATCGAGCGGTTCTTCGGCGTGCTGCTGGAGCACTACGCGGGCGCGATGCCGCCGTGGCTGTCGCCCGTGCAGGCCGTCGGCATCCCGATCGGCGACGCCCACGTCCCGCACCTGGAGCGGGTCGCCGAGCGGCTGCGCGAGCGCGGCATCCGCGTCGAGGTGGACGCCTCGTCCGACCGGATGCAGAAGAAGATCCGCAACGCGCAGAAGCAGAAGATCCCCTACATGCTGCTCGCGGGCGACGACGACGTCGCCAAGGACGCGGTGTCGTTCCGCTACCGCGACGGCGAGCAGCGCAACGCCGTCCCGATCGACGAGGCCGTCGAGGAGATCGTCAAGGCCGTTGAGGCCCGCGTGCAGATCTGACCCGTTAACCTCGACGGTCACGTGCCACGACCGGGGAGGGCGCACCGATGAAGTCCACGAGGCCGCGCCGCGGGCCGCGCGGCGCGGCGCGCGGGCCCCGGGGGCTTCGCGGGCCCCGCGGGCTCGGCGGCCTGCCCGTCCGGGTCGCCGGCTACGGGACGGCCGTGCTGCTCGTGGTGGCCGCCGTCGTGGTGCTGGTGCTGCCGCTGCTCGACGAGGATGAGGGCGGGACGAGGGCCGCCGGGGCCCAGGCCGCCCCGCGGCCCGGCCGAACCCCCTCGGCCGCGGTGCCGGAGGCGTCGCCGCCGCTGGCCGCCCCGTCCCTACCCGGCCCCAAGGGCACGGTCGACGCGGACGGCCCGCGCCGAGGCGGCGGCGGGGGAGAGGGCGGCGGTCCTCCGATGCCGGGCAGGAACGGCCCCGGGACCTCGCTGACGTGGTGCCCGCGGGGCACGGCGTACTACCGCGCGGTCCGCGACGCCGTCGAGGTCGTGATCACGGTGTCGGCCAGCGGCGCGATCCGCGCGGAGATGGCGCTGCGCGGGTACGCGCCCCGGTCGCAGCAGGCGGCCGTCCGGGGCGGCGCGCCGCACACGTTCCGCTTCACCGGCGTCCCCCCGGCGCTCGTCGAGCGGGTCAAGGTCACCACGGTCTCGGTCGGCGTGGCCATGCAGACCTGCTATGCACGCGTCGCCGCCTAGCCGCCCGGCGCGCCTAGACGGACGGCGGGTGCGGAGAGGGCGGGGCCGCCGGGGGCGCGGCCCCGGCGGGCATCCGGACGTCCTCGACCGCGACGTTGACCGCCGCGACCCGCATCCCGAGCATCAGCCCCGCGACCCGCGCCACGTTGGCCTTCACGACCCGCGCCACCTCCATGATCACGCTGCCGTAGCCGACCGCGATGCCGAGGTCGAGGGTCACCTCGTCGTCGTGCATCCGGACCCGGACGCCGCCCGCGCCGCGCCCGCCGTCCTGCCCCGGGTGCGCGACCAGCCCGGCGACGCCCCGCACCTCCAGCGCGGCCATCGCCACGAGCTTCTCGACCACCTCGTCGTCGATCGTGATGCGGCCGTCCACCGGCGCGGCGTCACCGGCGTCCGGCCGCGCGTCCGGCTGCGCGTCCGGAGCCGGGCGGGGGACCGGCGGCGCCGCGCCGGGCGCCGGGGCGCCGCCGTGCAGGGTCAGGGGGGTGTGGGCGGACGAGGGAGCGGGCATGTGCGGGATGAGCGAGGCCGGCGGCGCGGGCAGCGGGGCCCCCGGCGGCAGCGGCCCCGGCCGCCCCGGCGGGCCGGGATAGAAGGGCAGCGACCCGGCCTCGGCGCGCGGCTCCCCGCCGGTCCCGGCGCGGCCCTGGTCGGGGTCGGTCATGATCGCTCCCTGTGGTCGGCTAGGTGACCATGGTGTCGGAGCGGGCCGCCGGACGTCACGCAACGACGGGTTCGCGGGCGCGTCACCAGCGGAGCCCCCGCGGCGGGGGAGCCCGGCTACAGGGCCCGCCGCGTCCCTCTCTATGCTGCTGGTCAGGCCGTGAACAAAAGGAGACCGCCGCCTTGAGCGCAGAGCCGGACAAGCCCGTGGACCGGACGGGACGCGACGACGCGCCCGGCGCCGGCCCCGGGACCGAACGCAGCCCCCGCATCGAGGAGGAGAGGGGCGGCGCGGGCACGCCCGACAACTTCCAGCGGCTGTGGACCCCTCACCGCATGGCCTACATCAAGGGCGAGAACAAGCCCACCGGCACCGGCGGCGACGAGGGCTGCCCGTTCTGCGAGATCCCCGCGATGACCGACGAGGACGGCCTCGTCGTCGCGCGCGGCGCGGCGGTGTACGCGGTGCTGAACCTCTACCCCTACAACTCCGGGCACCTCATGGTCGTCCCGTACCGGCACGTCGCCGACTACGGCGACCTCGACGAGCCGGAGTACCGCGAGCTGGCCGTCTTCACCCAGCGCGCGCTCGCGGCGCTGCGCAAGGCGAGCGGCGCTCAGGGGTTCAACGTCGGCATGAACCTCGGCCTGGTCGCGGGCGCGGGCATCGCGGCGCACCTGCACCAGCACGTCGTGCCCCGCTGGGGCGGCGACACCAACTTCATGCCCGTCGTCGGGCACACCAAGGTGCTCCCGCAGCTGCTGCGCGACACCCGGCAGATGCTCGCCGACGCGTGGCCGCGCCCGTGAGGGGCGCGGCGGCGGCCGGAGGCTCCGTGCGATCGGGAGGTGCGATGAGGGAGCGGCCCGTCCTCGTGTACGACGGCGACTGCGGGTTCTGCACGTCCTCGGTGCGGTTCCTGGAGCGGCGCGTGCCCGTCGACGCGACCGTCGTGGCGTTCCAGTTCGCCGACCTGGACGCGCTCGGCACCACGGCGGAGCGGGCCGAGCACGAGGTCCTGTGGATCGACCGGGCCGGGCGGGTCAGCGGCGGCGCGGAGGCCATCGGACGGCTGCTGACCGCCGCGGGCGGCCCCTGGCGCGCGCTCGGCGTCCTCATGCGGGTCCCGCCGGTGAGCTGGGCGGCGCACGTCGTCTACCGGCTGATGGCGAACAACCGGCAGCGGATGCCGGGCGGCACCGCCGCGTGCGCGCTGCCCGCCGCGCGGCGGCCCGGGGCCTCCGGCTGATCGGGCCCGGACGTCCGGCCGATCAGGTCCGCGCCGGCTCCGCCGCCGCGCCCGCGGGCGCGGCGGCGCCGCGCAGCCGCTCGGGCAGCAGGCCGGTGAGCCGCTCCAGCGGCAGGAACGCCGCCAGCCAGATCGCGTGCGGCAGGAAGTGGATCGTCATCAGCGCGTAGGTGACGGCGTGGAAGCCCGCGAAGAACAGCACCAGCAGGTAGAGCGGCCGCCCGCGCAGGAACAGCAGCAGCGGCGAGGTCGCCTCCGCCGTGAACATGAACCACTGGCTGATCTTCAGCAGCAGCGGGTAGTCGATGAGGCTCCGCCCGAACGGCGTCCCGCGCCTGCTCAGCGCCCACTGCACGGTGGCGCCGTTCGGCCAGTCGGGGAACCCGCCGATGCGGACCTTGGCCCAGGCCGACAGGAAGTAGGCCGCGACCACCGAGACCTGGACGCACCGGATCGACCAGGCGGAGGACTCGCAGCGGCGCCGGTCGCCGATCCCGGCGCGGCCGACGCCCGGCAGCACGAACAGCGCGATGACCAGCGCCAGGTGGTCGTGGTCGACCTTGCCGTAGGACATGCTGATCGTGACCCACCACAGGTAGCCGCAGGCCGCGACGTACCCGGTGAGCCGGGGCAGGACGCGCCCGGTCGCGGCGGCCAGCCCGGCGGCGATCGTCACCACCAGCAGCGCGGTCATGGCGCCCGGCGTGGGCGCGGGCAGGTGCAGCCAGCGGGCCAGCCGCACCGGCTGGTACAGGTCGGCGGGCAGCCGCGCGTGCGCCATCGAGCTGCTGGTCAGCAGCAGCATGTCGAACGGCAGGAACCCGTACCCGAGGATCCGCAGCCAGGCGATCCTGGCGCGCGGCACGGGCCCGAACCACCAGCGGTCCCAGGGGCCCCGGCGGGGCGCCGCGTCCTGCTGCGCCGGGGCGGGCGTCTCCGGCGCGGCGGCGGCCGTCACCGCACCCCCCAGACGACGGCGTTCGCCCTGGTCGTCGACACGACCTTCCCGTGTTTCAACGTCTGGACCTGTTTCACGATGTAGATCCTGGTGAGCCGGGGCTCCTTCGGGTGCAGCCGGTGCTGCCCCTCCGCGATGCCCTGGAGCAGGGACGGGTCGCGCCCGAGCCGGGTCATCTGCCCCTCGATCTCGGCGCGCTTCATGCCCGACCCGACCGCGTCCATGGACAGCTTCACGTGGGCGCCCGTCGCGGTGTCGGCCTCCAGCCAGTGGGAGACGATCTCGCCGCCGTCGTTCTTGACCGAGAACGCGAACTGCGTCATGGGCCCGAACGGGAAGTCGTCGTCGGCGCCGTAGGCGCTGGTGTAGAACAACGCGGCGATGCCGGCCGCCGCGACGGCGGACCGCCAGAACCTGGCGCGCGCGCCGAGGCGGAGGGCCGGGATGTGCATCGTCCTACCCTAGGGCCGCCCGGACCGCCCGGGGACGGACACCGGCTCGCCCGTGCCGCGCCCGCCCGGCGCGCCGGTGCGGCCCGTGCCGCCCTTGTTCGAAGGGGCGGCGTTCCGCCGCAGCTCGGAGACCGTGACGAACTCGAAGCCCTTGGCGCGCAGGCCCCGGATCATGGCGGGAAGCTGCCGCACGGCGGTCTCGCGGCTGCGGGCGCCGACGTCGTGGGCGAGCAGGATGGTGCCGGGACGGGTGTTGTCGACGACGGCCCGCACCAGTTCGGCCGGCTCGTCGCCGAACCGGCGGTCCTGCACCAGCAGCGACCACAGCGCGATGTCGTAGCCGTGCTGGGCGGCCACGTGCAGGGTCGTCCCGCCGAGCCGTCCCCAGGGCGGCCGCAGCAGCGTCGGGGCCCGGCCGGTGACCTCCGTGATCGCCTCGTGGGTGCGGTGGATGGAGCGGTAGGCGCGGGCGTGGCTCATCTTCGACAGGTCGTCGTGGTTCCAGGTGTGGTTGCCCACCTCGTGGCGGCCGAGCCGCCCCCTGACCAGCCCGGCGTTGCGGACGAGCCGGCTGCCGACGACGAAGAACGTGGCGGTGACCCGCTCGGCGTCCAGGATGTCGAGGGTCTGCGGCGTCCAGTGGTTCATCGGGCCGTCGTCGAAGGTGAGCGCGGCCAGGCGGCGCGTGGTGTCGACGGCCCACACGACGTCGACCTGGCGGCCCTCGGGCCGCCAGGAGTCCACCGACGACGCCGACAGCGGCGCCGCGTCGCGCTTCCACTCCTGCTCGGCGGCGACGCCCGCGCCGCCCACCAGCAGCCCCCCGGCGGCCAGCCCGAGCCCCTTGAGCACCCGGCGCCGCCCCGGCCGCCGTTCCATCCCCGTAGCGTCCATAGCATGATCCACTGTTCCACGCCGGAAGATCGAGTTGATCGACCGGGCGGCTGAACCGCTCGTCACCCTGTGGGATGAGAAGGGGGTGGCGCGAGGATGAACTCCAGGGTGAGATCCCCAGGTGGGGGCGGCCCGGCCGGCCCGGGGCGCCCCCAGCCCTTCGCGGGCGGGGCTCAGCCGTCCCGGGAGCCCGCGGCCACCTTCTCGGCGAGGTGCGAGGGGAGCGGTTCGTAGCGCAGGAAGCCGCGGTTGAAGGTGCCCGTGCCCTGGGACATGGACCGCAGGTCGATCGCGTAGCGGATGATCTCCAGCTGGGGGACCTCCGCTTTGATCATCGTGCGGCCGCCCGGGACCGCCTCGGAGCCGAGGACCCGGCCGCGCCGGGAGGTGAGGTCGGACATGACCGCGCCGACGTACTCGTCGGCGATCAGCACGGCGACCTCGTCCACCGGCTCCAGCAGCAGGATCGGCACCGCGCCCGCCGCGTCCTTCAGGGCGAGCGCCCCGGCGGCCTGGAAGGCCATGTCGGAGGAGTCGACCGAGTGGGCCTTGCCGTCGTGCAGGGTGACCTTGATGTCCACGAGCGGGTAGCCCGCCGACACGCCGCGTCCCATCTGCTGCCGGACGCCCTTCTCCACCGACGGGATGAACTGCCGGGGCACCACGCCTCCGACGATCTTGTCGACGAACTCGAAGCCCCCGCCGGACGGCAGCGGCTCCACGTCGATGTGGCAGATGCCGTACTGGCCGTGCCCGCCGCTCTGCTTGACGTGCCGGCCGAGGCCCTTGGCCGTCCCGCCGAACGTCTCGCGCAGCGGGACCCGCAGGTCGATCCGCTCCACCTCGACGCCGTAGCGGGCGCGCAGCCGGTCGATCAGCACGTCCGCGTGCGCCTCGCCCATGCACCACAGGACGAGCTGGCGGGTCTCGGGGTTGTTCTCCAGGCGCAGCGTCGGGTCCTCGGCGACGAGCCGGGCGAGGGCCTGGCTGAGCTTGTCCTCGTCCGCCTTGGAGTGGGCCCGGATCGCCACCGGCAGCAGCGGGTCGGGCATCGACCAGGGGGCCATCAGCGCCGGCGCCGACGGGTCGGAGAGGGTGTCGCCGGTCTCGGCGCGCGCCAGCTTGGCGACCGCGCAGATGTCGCCCGCCCCGCAGGAGGAGACGGTCCGCTGGGTCTTGCCCAGCGGCGAGGTGAGGGCGCCGACGCGCTCGTCGACATCGTGGTCCTCGTGGCCCCGGTCCGCCATGCCGTGCCCGGAGACGTGGACGACGGTGTCGGGGCGCAGCGTCCCGGAGAACACGCGGACGAGCGAGATCCGGCCGACGTAGGGGTCGGAGGTGGTCTTGACGACCTCGGCGACCAGGGGCCCGTCGGGGTCGCAGCCGAGCTCCCTGGGCGGCCCGCCCTTCACCGGCGTCACGGGCGGGATGCCGTGCTCCAGCGGGGACGGGAACGCCTGCGCCATCAGCTCCAGCACCTCCCGCATCCCGATCACCGGGCCGGGGTGGTCGCCGTGCGGCACCGACGTGGCGAGGACGGGGTAGAAGCTGCCCCGCGCGACCGCGGTCTCCAGGTCCTCGATGAGGGCCTTGACGTCGATCTCCTCACCGGACAGGTACCGGTCCATGAGGGTCTCGTCCTCGCTCTCCTGGATGATCCCCTCGATCAGCGACGCGCGCTGCTCGGCGATCTGGTCCAGGTAGCGGGGGTCGGGGTCGCACTCGACGCGCTCGCCGGTGGAGTAGTCCAGGCAGCGGCGCGTCAGCAGCCCGACCAGGCCGCTCAGCCCCTGCTCGCCCGCCGCCGGGAAGTACAGCGGCAGCACGCCCTCACCGAAGGCGTCCTGGCAGTTGAGCACGACGTCGTCGAAGTCGCCGCGCTGCTGGTCGATCTTGGTGATGACGACCGCGCGCGGCATCTGGACGGCCGCGCACTCCTCCCACAGCATCCGGGTCAGCCCGTCGACGCCGTCCACCGCCGAGATCACGAACAGCGCCGCGTCGGCGGCGCGCAGCCCGGCCCGCAGGTCGCCGGTGAAGTCGGCGTACCCGGGGGTGTCGATCAGGTTGACCTTGATGTCGCCGTACTGGAGGGGGGCGAGCGCGAGGTTGACCGAGCGCTGCTGGCGCACCTCGACCTCGTCGAAGTCGCTGACGGTGGTGCCGTCCTCGACCCTCCCCGCGCGCTGGACCGTCCCCGCCGCGGCCAGCAGCGCCTCCACCAGCGTGGTCTTGCCCGCCCCCGAATGGCCGACCAGCGCGACGTTGCGCACCCTGTCGCACCCGCCGGCCTCCGGTGCCCTGCCGGGGGCTCCCGGGTGGCCTCCCTTGTCCGCCATGACTACCTCCTCGGACGGGCCTCGCCGCGGAGGCCCGCGTGCGGCTGGGGCCACGGCCCGGCGGGCCCGGCCCTGACGTCCGAGTGCGGCGTCCGACCTCGTCCAACGTGCGTGACCGACGTCACACCCGTGTCAACACCTTTTCCCGTGACGGCCAGGATCACAAGGGGTGAACGCCAAACATCCGTCATCTCTCCTCCGGCCTTCCCTCCGGTGCGCGGCGCGCCCGGCGAACCCCCTGCTCCGGCCGGTCCGACCCTCGGGGGCCGGCTCGCGCACTACGATTGGGCGCGCCGCGCGGCCCGCGGCGCCCTCGGGTGCCCCCTGCCGCCCCTCGGCCCCGCAATCACGAGAACGGACGGCGATGCTCAACAGAATCAGGCCCGCGCTGGGGCGTGTGCTGACCCCGATCGGCGGGGCGGTCGCGCGGACCGGGGTCTCGCCCAACGCCATCACCGTCATCGGGACGGTCGGCGTCGCCGCGGGCGCGCTCGTGCTGTTCCCGCGCGGGGAGTTCTTCTGGGGCACGATGGTCATCACCGCGTTCGTGCTGTTCGACATGCTGGACGGCGCCGTCGCCCGGGTCACCGGCAAGATCTCCAAGTTCGGCGCGTTCCTGGACTCCACGATGGACCGGGTCGCCGACGCCGCGATCTTCTCCGGCCTGATGATCGGCCTGTACCGGGACGACCGGGAGATGCTCGCCGGCGTCGCCCTGTACTGCCTGGTGTCCGGCGTCGTGGTGTCCTACGCCAAGGCCCGCGCCGAGGGGCTCGGGTACACCTGCAACGTGGGCATCGCGGAACGCGCGGAACGGCTGATCGTCGCGCTGGTGGCGGCCGGGTTCGACGGCCTCGGCGTCCCCTACATCCTGGCCCTGGCCCTGTGGGTGCTCGCCGCGCTCAGCACGGTCACGGTCGGCCAGCGGTTCGCGACCGTCTACGCGCAGGCCAAGGCCGACCCCGCGCCGAGGCCCGCGCCGGGCCGCCCCGCCGAACCCGCCGAACCCGCCGAACCCGCCGAACCCGCCAGACCCAAAGCGGAGCGCAGGCCGTGACCCGGCCGCGCGGCGCCGCCCCGGCCTCGGTCCGCGACGAGGTCATGGACGCCGCGTACGCGCTCGGCTGGACGGTCGTCCGCAAGATGCCCGAGCGCGCCGCGCGGCTGGCCTTCGCCGCGCTGGCCGACCGCACCTGGCACGGCCACGGGTCCGGGGTGCGCCAGCTCGAACGCAACCTGTGCCGGGTCCTCGGCAAGGACGCCGTGGACGACGAGGTCCGCGTCCTCAGCAAGAAGGTGCTGCGCTCCTACTTCCGCTACTGGCTGGAGGTGTTCCGGCTCCCCGAGTACGACCGGGAGCGGATCCTCGGCGGCATGCGCGTCACCGGCGAGAAGAAGATCTTCAGCAACCTCGACGCGGGACGCGGCGTCGTGCTGGCGCTGCCGCACATGGGCAACTACGAGCACGCCGGGGCCTGGCTCGTCCACAGCGGCTACCCGTTCACCACCGTCGCCGAGCGGTTGAGGCCGGAGTCGCTCTACGACCGTTTCGTCGAGTTCCGCGAGGGCCTCGGCATGGAGGTGCTGGCCCACAAGGGCGCCTCGGCCTTCGGGCGGATGGCGCGGCGGCTGCGCGCCGGGCGCCCGGTGTGCCTGGTCGTCGACCGCGACCTCACCGCCACCGGCGTGGACGTCGAGTTCTTCGGCGCCACCGCCCGGATGCCCGCCGTGGCCGCCGCGCTGGCCCTCCAGACGGGCGCCGCGCTGATCCCCGTGACACTCTGGTACGAGGGGGAGTACTGGGGGGCGCGGGTCCACGAGGAGATCCCCGTCCCCGGGCAGGGCTCCCGGCAGGAGAAGATCCAGGCCATGACGCAGGAGATGGCGCGCGTCTTCCAGGAGGGCATCGCCGCCCACCCGGAGGACTGGCACATGCTCCAGAAGGTCTGGGTCGAGGACCTCGCGGAGGCACCCCGGTGAGGGTCGGCCTCGTCTGCCCGTACACCTGGAACGTCCCGGGCGGCGTCCAGCGGCACATCGCCGACCTCGCCGAGACGCTGATCGGCCTCGGCCACCGCGTGTCGGTGATCGCGCCCGCCGACGAGGACGCCGAGCCGCCGCCCTACGTGGTCTCGGCCGGGCGCGCCGTCCCCGTCCCCTACAACGGCTCGGTGGCCCGGCTGGCGTTCGGGTTCCTGTCGGCGGCGCGGGTCCGGCGCTGGATCAACGAGGGGCGCTTCGACGTGCTGCACGTCCACGAGCCCGCCGCGCCCTCGCTCGGCCTGCTGGCCTGCTGGGCCGCCGACGGGCCGATCGTCGGCACCTTCCACGCCTCCTACGAGAAGTCCCGCGTGGTGTCGGTCACCGCCCCGATCCTGCAGAGCGCCCTGGAGAAGATCACCGGGCGGATCGCGGTGTCGGAGGCCGCCCGTACCACGCTCGTCGAGCACCTCGGCGGCGACGCCGTGCTGATCCCCAACGGCGTCGCGACCGAGCGGTTCGCGATGGGCGAGCCGCTGCCCGGCTGGCCCGGGCGCGGCGGCCCGCGCTCCGGCGGCTCCGGCGGCGAGGGGGAGGGCGGCGCCCTCGGCTTCCTCGGCCGCATGGACGAGCCGCGCAAGGGCCTCCAGGTCCTGCTGCGCGCCTTCGAGGTGCTCGGCCGCCGCCGCCCGGGGCTGCGGCTGCTGCTCGCCGGCCCCGGCGACGCCGACGACGTCGTGGCCCGGGTCTCGCCCGAGCTGCGCGACCGCGTCGTCGTGCTCGGCATGGTCAGCGAGGAGGACAAGATCCGCGCCTACCACTCGGTGGACGTGTTCGTCGCGCCCAACACCGGCGGCGAGAGCTTCGGGATCGTGCTCGCCGAGGCGATGGCGGCGGGCGCGCCGATCGTGGCCAGCGACATCGAGGCGTTCGACCGGGTGCTGCTCGGCGGCCGGGCGGGCGTGCTGTTCCCGGTCGGCGACCACGAGGCCCTGGCCGCCGCCGCCGACGACCTCCTCGCCGACGCCGCGCGGCGCAAGCAGCTCTCGGCCGAGGCGCGCGCGGCCGTCCGCGCCTACGACTGGTCGTCGGTGGCGCGGGACGTGGTGCGCGTGTACGAGACGGTGTCCCTCGACAGCGCGGGCGTCGTCGAGTCCGGCGTCGGCGCCTAGGGGACCCCATGTCCTACGACTGGATCATCGACGTCCTGTTCTGGATCGCGGTCGTCTTCCTCGCCGCCGGGTACGTCTCGTGGCGCGCCACCCGCCTGGACCGGCTGCACGTCCGCGTCGAGACCGCCCGCGCCGCGCTGGACGCCGCGCTGGTCCGGCGGGCCGCCGCCGCGCTGGAGCTGGCCGCCTCCCGCCTGCTGGACCCGGCGACCAGCCTCGTCCTCGCCACCGCCGCGCACGAGGCCCGCACCGCCGACGCCGACAACCGGGAGTTCGCCGAGAGCGACCTGTCCCGCGCGCTGCGCGCGGTCGTCGACCAGCCCGAGTTCGCCAGCACGCTCGCCGAGCGGGCGGACGGCGAGGGGAAGGCCGTCCTGGAGGAGCTGTCCTCGGCCGCCGCGAAGGTCGCCTACGCCCGCCGGTTCTACAACGACGCCGTCTCCCAGGCCCGCATCGCCCGCCGCAAGCTGCTCGTCCGGGTGCTGCCGCTGCACGGGCGCGCGCCGCTGCCCGGCTTCTTCGAGATCGACGACGACCCCCCGGGCATCTGAGCGGGCACCCTTCCGACTCCCCTTCCGGGGGCCGCGCATCCCCGGGGTTCGCATACGGGGGTTCCCATCTGGGTGGGTTCGCTACCCTCGGGCAGATCGCTCAAGGGAGGGTCATATCGTGCGATACGCGTGGGAAACACCCCGTCGCGGCCGGTTCGTCACGCACGGGCGGACGGCCGCGGCGCTCGCGGCGCTCGCGCTGCTCGGCGCCGCGGGGGCCGCGTGCTCGGACGGCTCGGACGGCGGGACCGCGAGTCCCCCCGGCGCGCCGGGCCCCTCCGGATCCGGCACGCCCGAGCCGACGGCGCACCCCTTCACCGGCGGCGCGACGGGCCGGCGCAACCCCGTCCTCGCCGTCAAGATCGAGAACACCCGGCCCGCGCTGCCGCAGGCGGGGGTCTCCTCCGCCGACATCGTCTACGTCGAGCAGGTCGAGGGCGGCGAGACCCGGCTGATGGCGGTCTACTCCTCCCGGCTGCCGGGCCGCGTTGGACCGGTCCGCAGCGCCCGCATCTCCGACCTGCACATCCTCCCGCAGTTCGGCCGTCCCGCGTTCGCCTTCAGCGGCGTCCAGAGCAAGATGAAGCCCTACATCCGCCAGGCGCCGGTCTACGACATCTCCCAGGACAACGCGGGGTCCGCCTACTTCCGCGCCGGGCCCAAGCCCATCCCGTACAACCTCTACGCCGACCCGAGGAACCTGCTGAAGCAGGCGCCGAAGGCCGAGCCGCCCCGCGACATCGGGTTCCGCTTCGGCCCGGCGCCCGAGGGCGGCAGGCCCACCGCGTCCTTCACCGCCCGGTGGCCCGCGACGACGATGGGCTTCACCTGGTCGGCCCGGCAGAAGCGCTGGCTGGCGTCCTGGGGCGGGCGGCCCGACCTCGCCGCCGAGGGCGGGCGGCTCGGCGGCCGGACGATCGTCGTCCAGTACGCCCGGACGACCAGGTCCCGGTTCCACGACTTCCTGGGCAGCTACACGCCGCTGATCCGCACCACCGGCTCGGGACGCGCGCTCGTCCTGCGCGACGGGAAGTCCTACCAGGCCCGGTGGACCCGGCCCAGCGAGGACAAGGGCACCGCCTACACCACCCCCGACGGCAGGCCGATGACCTTCGCGCCGGGCCAGGTCTGGGTCGTTCTGCTCAACGACGGCAAGCCTCGCATTCCGTGACGAACCCTTACGGACCAGTGAGTCGGGGGCGTTCTGCGGTCACTTCGTAAGCCAAAAAGTCGCGGTTCTGACACTCTGCCCGGTCGAGATGTCCCGCTAGCAGGCAATATCATGGAAGTGACCTGTCGTCCGCGAGGTGAGGAATGCCCGTGTCCACTTCCAGTCCCGCCCCCGAGAACACCGCGCCCGAGACGGGGACCGCCCGCGTCAAGCGCGGCATGGCGGAGATGCTCAAGGGCGGCGTGATCATGGACGTCGTCACGCCCGACCAGGCGAAGATCGCCGAGGACGCGGGCGCGGTGGCCGTCATGGCCCTGGAGCGGGTTCCCGCCGACATCCGCGCCGAGGGCGGCATCTCCCGGATGAGCGACCCCGACATGATCGACGGGATCATCTCGGCGGTGTCCATCCCGGTGATGGCCAAGGCGCGCATCGGCCACTTCGTCGAGGCCCGGGTGCTCCAGGCGCTCGGCGTCGACTACGTCGACGAGTCCGAGGTGCTCACCCCGGCCGACTACGACAACCACATCGACAAGTGGGCCTTCACCGTCCCGTTCGTGTGCGGCGCCACCAACCTCGGCGAGGCGCTGCGCCGCATCACCGAGGGCGCGGCGATGATCCGCTCCAAGGGCGAGGCCGGCACCGGCGACGTCTCCAACGCCACCACCCACATGCGCCAGATCCGGCGGGAGATCAGCCGGCTCGGGTCGCTCGCCGACGACGAGCTGTATGTGGCCGCCAAGGAGCTGCAGGCGCCGTACGAGCTGGTCAAGGAGGTCGCGCGGGCCGGCAAGCTGCCCGTCGTGCTGTTCACCGCCGGCGGCATCGCCACCCCCGCCGACGCCGCGATGATGATGCAGCTCGGCGCCGAGGGCGTGTTCGTCGGATCGGGCATTTTCAAGTCCGGCAACCCCGCCCAGCGCGCCGAGGCCATCGTGAAGGCCACCACCTTCCACGACGACCCCGAGGTGATCGCCAAGGTCTCCCGCGGCCTCGGCGAGGCCATGGTCGGGATCAGCGCCGCCTCCCTCGGCGAGGACCAGAAGTTCGCCGGCCGCGGCTGGTGACCCCGCGCTGACCGACCCCGGCGCCCGCCGCCCGTCCGAGCCCGCCGGCACGGGCGCGGCGGCCGGGCGGCAACCGGGGGACCCCCCTCCACAACGCGCAGGTCGAGGGATTACGCTGGCCGCGCGGCCGGTGGGCAGGCGCGAGGCCTCCCGGGCGGTGCCCGGCCGCGGGAGGGACGAGCATGGCTTGGTCGGTCGCGCTGGCATGCGCGAGCGCGGGTGAACCCACCGAGGTGTTCCGGCCGGGCCTGGTGTCCGATCCGGGCGCGGCCGCGGAGATCGCGCGCGGTCTCTATCCGGCGGCCACCCTCACCGAGACCGGTGACACGGTCCTGGACTTCGCGCTCTGGCCCTACGAGGACGAGCTGTTCGTCGGCGCGTTCGAGCGGGCGCTGCTGCTGTGCGACCGGCGGCTGTTCAGCCTCGACGACGACGCCCGCCGCATCGCCGACACCGCCGCCGCCGCGCTGCCGGGCTCGCGCTGCGGCGTCCTCGTCCTGCACACCGTCATCCACGGCTGCTGGTTCCGCTGGTACGAGTCCGGCGCGCTGCTCCGCGAGGTCTTCGTGACCGCCGAGGACGGCGTCGTCGTCGACCAGGGCGACCGGCTGCCCGCCGAGCGCCCCTTTTGGAGCGCGATCGACGCGGGCGCCGCCGACGTGCCGCTGCCCTTCGACCCCGAGGAGTTCGGCCTGGCGCTCGCCGAGGCCCACATGTTCGGGCGCGGCATCGCCAGCCGGGGCCAGGACGGCTTCCTCCCGCTGGAGCTGCCGCTCCGCCGGTTCAAGCACGCCTGACCCTCGGTCCCCCGGGAAGATCCCGCACGTCCTGGAACGTTGTACGAGACGTCTGATACCGGCCAAACCCCCGCGTACCCCCGGAAGGTTCCTACGTGACTGCTGTGCCGACGATCGGTGTCCTCGCCCTGCAGGGAGACGTGCGCGAGCACGCCCGCGCGCTGGAGGCCGCCGGGGTGCGGACGCTGGACGTCCGCCGCCCCGACGAGCTGGAGCGGGTGGACGGGCTCGTCCTCCCCGGCGGGGAGTCCACCACGATGTGGCGGCTGGCCCGCTCCTTCGAGCTGCTGGAGCCGCTGCGCAAGCGCGTCGAGGGCGGGATGCCCGCCTACGGCTCCTGCGCCGGCATGATCATGCTGGCGGACCGGATCCGCGACGGCGTGGCGGACCAGGAGACCGTCGGCGGGATCGACATGACCGTGCGGCGCAACGCCTTCGGCCGCCAGGTGGACTCCTTCGAGGCCGAGGTGCCGCTCACCGGCATGGGGGACACGCCGTACCACGCCGTCTTCATCCGCGCGCCCTGGGTGGAGTCGGTCGGGGAGGCCGTCGACGTCCTCGGACGCGCCGAGGGCGGTCCGAACGCCGGTAGGATCGTCGCCGTCCGTCAGGGCCGCCTGCTGGCGACCGCCTTCCATCCGGAGCTGACGGGCGACTTCCGCGTGCACCACTACTTCGCCGATCTGGTGCGCCGGGCGACCGAGGAGGATTGACAGATGTCCGGCCATTCCAAGTGGGCGACGACCAAGCACAAGAAGGCGGCCCTCGACGCCAAGCGGGGCAAGCTCTTCGCCAAGCTGATCAAGAACATCGAGGTGGCGGCCCGCACCGGCGGCGGCGACCCCGACGCGAACCCCACCCTGTACGACGCCATCTACAAGGCGAAGAAGAACTCCGTCCCCAACGACAACATCGAGCGCGCGCGCAAGCGCGGCGCCGGTGAGGAGGCGGGCGGCGCCGACTGGCAGAACATCACCTATGAGGGCTACGCCCCCGGCGGTGTCGCCGTGCTCATCGAGTGCCTCACCGACAACCGCAACCGCGCCGCGTCCGAGGTCCGGGTGGCCCTCACCCGCAACGGCGGCTCGCTCGCCGACCCCGGCTCGGTGTCCTACATGTTCAACCGCAAGGGCGTCGTGATCGTCCCCAAGGCGGGCACCAGCGAGGACGACCTCATGATGGCCGTGCTGGACGCCGGCGCCGAGGAGGTGGCCGAACTGGACGAGGAGAACTTCGAGGTCGTCAGCGAGGCCGGCGACCTGGTCGCCGTCCGCAGCGCGCTGCAGGAGGCCGGCATCGACTACGAGTCGGCCGAGAGCAAGTTCCTGCCGAGCGTCACCGTCCCGCTCGACGAGGACAACGCCAAGAAGGTCTTCCGGCTCCTGGACGCCCTGGAGGACTCCGACGACGTCCAGGACGTCTACGCCAACTTCGACGTCTCCGACGAGATCATGGCCTCGATCGACGCCTGAGCACGGTCTCGGCGGGTTAGCCCGGCCCGGCCCGCCGCCGGTCACCGGCGGCGGGTACGGTCTGGATCATGGAGATCCGCGCCCTCGAACCCGATGAGCCCGAGGCCGCCCGCGACGTCCGGGCCCGCGCCTTCGGGCCCTACTCGGACGCGGAGTGGGAGCGGTCGCTGCGCTACAACGCCGCCACGCTCGCCGCCGAACGGCAGTTCGCGGGCTTCGACGGCGGACGCGTCGTCGCCGCCGGACGGCTGCACGACATGACGCAGTGGTGGCACGGGCGGGCGGTGTCGCTGGCGGGCGTCGGCGGCGTCGCGGTCGCGCCCGAGGAGCGCGGCCGCGGGCTCGGCCGCGCGCTGATGGCCGACCTGCTGGAGCGCTGCGCGGCGCTCGGGCACCCGCTGTCCATGCTGTATCCGGCGACGACGCGGCTGTACCGCTCGCTCGGCTGGGAGCACGCGGGCGCCCAGCACAAGATCGACTTTTCGGCCGAGGCGCTGCGGGGGATCGCGGCCGAGCGCGTCCCGGTCCGCCGCGCCGGGCCGGAGGACGCCGCCGAGGTCGCGGCCGTCATCCGCCGCGTCCACCGGGGCGCGGGCGACTGCGGTCCGGTCGGATGGGCGGACGCGGACTGGCGCGTCCAACTCGCCGAGGAGAACGACTTCTCCTACCTGGCCGACGACGGGTTCCTCACCTACCGCTGGACGGGCGGCAAGACGGCGCTGGAGGTCGTCCGGCTCGTCGCGGCGTCGGAGCGCACCCTGCGGGCGCTGTGGGCGATCGTGGGGTCCGGGTCGTCGGTCGCGCCCACCGTCCACGCGTGCGTCGGACCCATGGACGCGGCGCTGTGGCTGCCCGCCGAGCGCGAGGTCGACCACGTCCGCCGCAACCAGTGGATGCTGCGCGTGGTCGACGCGCCCGCCGCGATCGAGGCGCGCGGCTACCCGGCCGGGGTGGGCGCCCGGGTGCCCCTGCTGGTCGACGATCCGCAGCGCCCGTCGAACTCCGGCCACTGGCTGTTCGAGGTCGCGGACGGGCGCGGCCGGCTGGAACGCTCCGCCGAACACCCGGACGCCGTCCGGCTCGGGCCGCGGGGCCTCGCCGCGCTCTACGCGGGCGTCCCGGTCGCCACCCTGCGCCGCTCCGGGCTGCTCCGGGGCGGCGACGCGAGCGCGCTCACGGCGCCCTTCGCCGCCGCCCCCTTCTCCCTGGACTACTTCTGAGGGCCTTCCGGAAGCGGATTACTTCCGCGACACGTCCGCCGCCGCTGAACGGGTGGGATGCTGGCTTGGTAGCGTGTTCGGCCGAACAGATGATCGAAGGAGTGGCCGTGCGGGTGATGGGGGTGGACCCCGGGCTCACCCGGTGCGGGGTGGGCGTCGTCGAGGGCGCCCCGGGGCGGCGGCTCCATCTGGTGCACGTGTCGGTCGTCCGCACCGACCCGGGCGAGGACCACGCCCTCCGGCTGCTCGGCATCGAGCGCGGCGTCGAGGCGCTGATGGACGAGCTGGCCCCCGAGGCCGTCGCCGTCGAGCGCGTGTTCTCCCAGCACAACGTCCGCACCGTGATGGGCACGGCCCAGGCCGCCGGGATCGCCATGCTCGCCGCCGCCCGCCGCGGGCTGCCGGTCGCGCTGCACACCCCGAGCGAGGCCAAGGCCGCCGTCACCGGCAACGGCCGCGCCGACAAGGCGCAGGTGACCCGGATGGTGACGCGCCTGCTGAACCTGGAGACGGCCCCCAGGCCCGCCGACGCCGCCGACGCGCTGGCGCTCGCCATCTGCCACGTGTGGCGCGGCGGCGCCCAGCAGCGGCTCGCGCGCGAGCAGCGGAGCCGGATCGAGGACGCGGCGCGCGCCGAACGCGAGCGGCTCGCCGCCCGGACGGCCCCGGCGGTGCGGACCGCCCCGACCAGAGGAGGAACCAGCCAGTGATCGCCTTCGTCAGCGGCCAGGTGGCCGCCGCCGGGCCCGACGGGGCGGTGATCGACGTGCGGGGCGTCGGGTACGCGGTGCAGTGCACCCCCGCCACCCTGGCCGGCCTGCGGGTCGGCGACCAGGCCCGGGTGCCCACGTCCCTGGTCGTCCGGGAGGACTCCCTCACGCTGTTCGGATTCGCCGACGACGACGAGCGCACGGTGTTCGAGCTGCTCCAGACCGCCAGCGGGGTCGGCCCCCGGCTGGCGCTGGCGATGCTCGCCGTCCACACCCCCGACGCGCTGCGGCACGCCGTGGCCGCCGAGGACCTGGCCGCGCTCACGCGCGTCCCCGGGATCGGGAAGAAGGGGGCCCAGCGCATCGTCCTGGAACTGAAGGACCGGCTCGGCGGCCCCGTCGGGGACGGCGCGCCCGCCACCCGCGCGGCGGGCCCCGCCCAGGCGTGGCGCGCCCAGGTTCAGGCCGGGCTGATCAACCTCGGCTGGTCGGCCAAGGACGCCGACGCCGCCGTGGAGGCCGTCGCCGCCGACCTGGACGGCGGCGAGACGCCCCCGGTCGCCGCCCTGCTCAAGTCCGCGCTGCGGAAGCTCAGCGGATGAGCGAGGAGGAGCGGCTCGTCTCCGCGGACGCCGAGAACGTCGACGAGCAGGTGATCGAGGCGGCGCTGCGGCCGAAGAAGCTCGACGACTTCGTCGGGCAGGAGCGGGTCCGCGAGCAGCTCTCGCTCGTCCTGCACGGCGCCCTGCGGCGCGGCCGCACCCCCGACCACGTCCTGCTGTCGGGCGGCCCCGGCCTCGGCAAGACCACCCTCGCCATGATCATCGCCGCGGAGCTGGGGCAGCCGCTGCGGATCTCCTCCGGGCCCGCGATCGAGCGGGCGGGGGACCTCGCGGCGGTCCTGTCCACGCTCGCCGAGGGCGAGGTGCTGTTCCTGGACGAGATCCACCGGCTGGCGCGGCCCGCCGAGGAGATGCTCTACATGGCGATGGAGGACTTCCGGGTCGACGTCGTCGTCGGCAAGGGCCCGGGCGCGACCGCCATCCCGCTCGACATCGCGCCGTTCACGCTGGTGGGGGCCACGACCCGTGCCGGGATGCTGCCCGGCCCGCTGCGCGACCGGTTCGGGTTCGTCGCGCACATGGACTTCTACGGCCCCGCCGAGCTGGAGGTGATCGTCCGCAGGTCGGCCCGGCTGCTGGACGTGGAGATCACCGACGACGGCGCCGCCGAGATCGCCGGGCGGTCCCGGGGCACGCCCCGGATCGCCAACCGGCTGCTGCGCCGCGTCCGCGACTACGCCGAGGTCCGCGCCGACGGCGTGATCGACCGGGAGCTGGCCCGGGTCGCGCTGAAGCTCTACGAGGTGGACGAGCGGGGCCTCGACCGGCTCGACCGCGCCGTCCTCGGGTCGCTGCTGCGCAAGTTCGGCGGGGGGCCGGTGGGGCTGTCGACGCTCGCGGTGTCGGTGGGGGAGGAGCCCGAGACCGTCGAGGTCGTCGCCGAGCCCTTCCTCGTCCGGCAGGGGCTGCTCGCCCGCACGCCGCGCGGCCGCGTCGCCACCGGCGCCGCCTGGGCCCACCTCGGCCTCACGCCGCCGCCCGCCGCGCCGCTGACCGGCACGCTCTTCGACGTGGACGGGGACGCCGAAGGCACGGAGTAGTGATCATCGGATAACGGCTTGGGAACTTCCCGGCGTGACCGATCGTCACGTCGTTGCCGGGGTCTCGCGTACTCTCTAGACTCCGGGACTTGGTTCACCGTCCCCAGCCGACGGTTTCGCGGGAGTGACCGCTTCGGTCACAGGCTGGGCAAACCACATCGGAAGGATGCCCCAGTAATGGGCGGCAGCGACATGATTATCGCGGCGGGTTCGGGCGGCGGCGGGGGTTTCAACCTGCTGCTGCTCCTCGCCGTACCCCTGGTCTTCTACTTCTTGCTGATCCGGCCGCAGAGCCGGCGCCGCAAGGAGCAGGCGCAGATGCAGGCCCGCATGGAACCCGGCGCCACGGTGCTGACGACCAGCGGCATGCGCGCCACGGTCGTGGAGGTCGACGACGACGGTCTTCTCCTGGAGATCGCCCCCGGCGTCGAGGTCCGCTTCCTCAAGCAGGCCGTCATGCAGGTCCTCAAGAACGACGAGCCCGAGGACCTCGACGACGAGCTCGACGAGGACGACGACGACCAGGACGAGGCCGAGGACGCGGGGCGTGTCGAGCTGACCAAGTCCGGTGCGGCCGACAAGTCCGACGACACGGACGCCGCCGACGAGACCGCCTCCGCCGATGACACCGCGGACGAGGACGGCGACGACGACGACGCCAAGGGCTCGGGGCGCTCCAAGGGCGCCGAGTCCGTCGAGGTCGCCGAAGGGGCGGGGGCGACGGCCGCGGACGTCGCGGACACCGATGCCCCGGCCGCCAAGTCCGGGTCCAGGTCGAGGGTGCGCGTGAAGGCGAAGGCCGCGGAGAAGCCCACGGCCTGACGCCCCCTCCGGCACCGATACAAGACGGGAAAAACGACCAGTGGCTCCGCCTAGCAATGTTCCCAAGCCAGGGCGCACGCTCCTAGCGCTCTTCGCGATCATGGTGGTGCTGGCCTGCGTGGCCGTCCTGCAGGGGCGGACCACGCCCAAGCTGGGACTGGACCTCGCGGGCGGGACCACCGTCACCCTCACGGCCAAGACCGAGTCGGGGAAGAATCCCCCGTCCTCGCAGATGAACCAGGCCGTCAAGATCATGACGCAGCGCGTCAACGGCCTGGGCGTCTCCGACGCGGAGGTCGCCAAGCAGGGCAACAACAACATCGTCGTGAACGTGCCCGGCGAGGGCCAGGGGCGCGTCGTCTCGCTGATCGGGACGACGGCCAAGCTCCAGTTCCGGCAGGCCTTCGCGATCGCCGACGGCAAGCCGACCACCGGGGCGCCCGCCTCGCCCGCGCCCTCGGCCAGCCCGTCGGGCAAGGACGACGGCAAGAAGAAGGACGACAAGGCCAGCCCCTCGCCGTCCGCGTCGGCCTCGGCCTCGCCGTCCGGCTCGGCGTCCGCCACCCCGCGGGGGCGGGCGCTGTCGGGTGCGCTCACCGCGCCCACCCCGAATCCGTCCGGCTCGGCCACCCCGTCCGGCACTCCCTCGGGGACGCCGACGGGCGTCCCGTCGGGCATTCCGCAGCAGCCACAGCAGCCCCAGCAGCCCCAGCAGGACTACACGGGCATCGACGACAAGAACGTCATCAAGCAGTTCGAGGCCCTCAACTGCTACACCGGCGACCGGCGGGCGCCCGGGTCCAACGACCCGAACCGCAAGTGGGTCGCCGCCTGTGACCAGAAGGAAGAGAACGGCCAGGTCACCAAGTACATCCTCGGGCCGGTGCGGGTCCTCGGCGAGAACGTCGACGGCGCCAACGCGATGCCGCCGGACTCCCAGCAGGGCCAGGCGAGCTGGTCGGTCTCGCTGAAGTTCGACGGCAAGGGCGGCCGCCAGTTCGGCCAGGTGACCACCGAGGCCTACCGCGCCTACCAGCAGAACCCCAGCTCCCCGCAGGCGCAGATCGCGATCGTCCTGGACGGCCAGGTCGTCTCGGCGCCCAGCATCAACCGGGGCGCGATCAACGGCGGCACCGCCAGCATCGACGGCCCGCCCGACAGCTTCAACCGCCAGTACGCCACCGACCTCGCCAACGTGCTCAAGTACGGCGCGCTGCCGCTGGAGTTCACGCAGAGCTCCATCGACGAGGTGTCCTCCACGCTCGGCGCCGACCAGCTGGAGGGCGGCCTGATCGCCGGCGCGATCGGCCTCGGCCTGGTGGTGCTGTACTGCATGCTCTACTACCGGGGCCTCGGCCTGGTGGCCGTGTCCAGCCTCGTGGTGGCCTCGGCGATCACCTACATCTCGGTGGTGATCCTCGGTGAGGGCATGGGCTTCCGGCTCTCGCTGCCGCACATCATCGGCCTGATCGTCTCCATCGGCATCACCGCCGACTCGTTCATCGTCTACTTCGAGCGATTGCGCGACGAACTGCGCGCCGGCCGCAAGCTGCGCTCGTCGGTGGAGAACGCGTGGAAGCGGGCCCGGCGCACCATCCTGGTCGCCGACGCCGTCACCTTCCTCGCCGCGCTGGTCCTGTACTTCCTCGCCGTCGGCGGCGTGCGGGGCTTCGCGTTCGCGATGGGTCTCACGACGCTGATCGACGTCGTCGTGGTGTTCTTCTTCACCAAGCCGATGGTGGCGCTGCTGTCGCGCACCGACTTCTTCGGCCGCGGCCATCCGCTGTCCGGGTTGGACGCCAAGCGGCTGCGCAAGTCCGCGCAGAACGCGGCGGCCACCAAGGCCGCGCGCACGACGAGCCAGGAGGTCTGAGCGAAATGGGGCTGCGTGCGGCGATCTCCCGGATCTACCGGGGCGAGATCAGCGCCGACATCGTCGGAAAGCCGAAGATCTGGTACTCGATCTCCGGGTTCCTGCTCGTGCTGTCGATCGCGGGCCTGCTCGTCCAGGGCCTCAACATCGGCGTGGAGTTCAAGGGCGGCTCGGTCTTCACCTTCAAGGCCTCCGGCCACTCGATCGAGGACGTGCGCGGCGCCGTCACCGGCGGCGGCGCCCACCAGGCGATCGTGCAGAAGGCCGGCGGCGACTGGCGGGTGACCACCGAGAGCCTGTCCTCCGCGCAGGTCACCGAGGTCAAGAAGAGCGTCACCCAGCGGCTGGACGTGCCGGAGAGCAAGGTCAGCACCCAGGTCGTCGGCGCCTCGTGGGGCGGTGAGATCCAGAAGAAGGCCTGGCAGGCGCTGGTCGTCTTCATGATCTTGATCATCGGCTACCTGTCGGTGGCGTTCGAGTGGCGGATGGCGCTGGCCGCGGTGGTCGCGCTCGTCCACGACCTGGTGATCACGGCGGGCGTCTACGCCTGGTCGGGCTTCGAGGTCACCCCCGCGACCCTGCTGGGCTTCCTGACGATCCTCGGGTACTCGCTGTACGACGCGGTGGTCGTCTTCGACATGATCAAGGAGGTCACCAAACCGCTCACGGCGGCCTCCAGGACGACCTACAGCGAGGCGGCGAACCAGGCGCTCAGCAGCACCCTCGTCCGCTCGCTGAACACCTCGCTGGTCGCGATCCTGCCGGTCGGGGCGATCCTGTTCATCGGCACCACGCTGTTCGGCGCGGGAACGCTGAAGGACCTGTCGCTCGCCCTGTTCGTCGGCATGATCATCGGTACGTACTCCTCGCTGTGCGTGGCGACGCCGCTGCTCGTCCAGCTCAAGGAGCGCGAGCCGAAGTACAAGCAGATCCGCGCCAACATCGCGCGCCGCGAGCACAGCGCGAAGCGGCAGGCCAAGGCCGCCAAGGTCACGCGGGCGACGGGGTCCTCCGACGAGGATGCCGACGACGATGACGACGACGGCGGTGCCGAGGACGTGAAGGCGAGCGTGACCGTCCGCAAGGTGGTGCAGCAGGGGCCGCGCCAGCAGCCCAAACGCGGCAGCCGCCAGCAGCGCCGAGGCAAGTAGCGAAGATCGGATAGACACCGGCGGCCGTGCCGCGCCCCTCCCGACCGGGAGGGGACGCGCGCACGGCCGTTCCTTGAGCGGTGGAGTCCATCCTCAAGGGGACCAGCGGCATCCAGCACGGCGGTACCGAGCGCAGGGAGACGAGCGTGGACCTCGACAAGCTGATCCAGGAGCGGATCCGCGACGTGGACGACTATCCGAAGCCGGGTGTGCTCTTCAAGGACATCACCCCGCTGCTGGCCGACCATGTCGCGTTCGCGGGCGTGGTCGACGCGATCGTCAACCACCACGGCCGCGGCACCATCGACAAGATCGTCGGGATCGAGGCGCGCGGCTTCATCATCGCCGCGCCCGTCGCCTACCACTTCGGCGCGGGCTTCGTTCCGGTGCGCAAAAAGGGAAAGCTGCCCTCGCGGACCCACGAGGAGACCTATGATCTCGAATACGGGACCGAGACGATCGAGATGCACGTCGACGCCTTCGGCCCCGGCGACCGGGTGCTGATCGTCGACGACGTGCTGGCCACCGGTGGGACGGCCAGGGCGGCCGTCGATCTCGTCCGCCGAGGCGGCGGGGAGGTCGCCGGGATCAGCGTCCTGATCGAGCTTTCGTTCCTCCAGGGACGCCAGAGGCTCGGGAATGTGGACGTCCATTCGCTGGTTACGGTCTAGCACCAAAAAGGGGCCGGATACACTGGCGAGATCCGGGCCGGTCGCGGCCCGCGGGACCGGTCGGTGCACCGGGCCCGCTCTGACCAGGGAGGCTGAGTGCCAGGTGAGGTGGTATCGACCGACGCGGTGACCGACGCCGCGGTGGATCTCGCGGCCGAGTCCCGCCCGGACCGGGGCGGCGCCGTGGACGAGACCGCCGAGGCGGCGGGAACGCCGCCCTCCGCCATGCCGCCGGCCAGACCGCCCGCCAGGCCATCCGCCCAGTCGCCGCCCGCCCGGTCGCCATCCGCGGGCTCCCCGCCCGCGGGGGCGTCGCCCCCGGGCCCGCCCGCCCTGCCGACCGCCGCGACATCGTCCGACCGGTCCTCCGCCGGCAGGGCGGCGTCCGACAGCACGCCGCCGCCGGGCACGGCGGCCTCCGAGAGGGCTCCCGAGAGAGCACCGTCCGACCGGCCCGCAGGGCCCGCCGCGACGCCCGGGAGCGCCGCCACCGCCGACGGCCCCGCCGGCGGGGGCCCGTCCGCCACGTCCACCACCATCCCGCCGTCCGCCGCCCGGGTGCGCCGCAGGCTCGCCAGGCTGGGCGCCCAGCGCGGTCCCACTATGAACCCGGTACTCGAACCACTCATCAAGACGGTCCGCAACACCCATCCGAAGGCGGACCTCCGGCTGATCGAGCGCGCCTACGACGTCGCCGCGCACTACCACCGGCACCAGAAGCGCAAGAGCGGCGACCCCTACATCACCCACCCGCTCGCGGTCGCGACGATCCTCGCCGAGCTCGGCATGAACACCGAGACCCTGTGCGCGGCGCTGCTGCACGACACCGTCGAGGACACCCCCTACACGCTGGAGGAGCTCGCCACCGACTTCGGCGACGAGATCGCCGCGCTGGTCGACGGCGTCACCAAGCTCGACAAGGTCAAGTACGGCGAGGCGGCGGAGGCCGAGACCGTCCGCAAGATGGTCGTGGCGATGTCGCGCGACATCCGCGTCCTGGTGATCAAGCTCGGTGACCGGCTGCACAACATGCGCACGCTGCGCTACATGCCCCGGCACAAGCAGGAGAAGAAGGCCCGCGAGACGCTGGAGGTGTTCGCGCCGCTCGCGCACCGCCTCGGCATGAACACCCTCAAGTGGGAGCTGGAGGACCTCGCGTTCGCGACGATGTACCCCAAGCGGTTCGACGAGATCGCCCGCCTGGTGTCCGAGCGCGCCCCCCGCCGCGACGTCTACCTCCAGGAAGTGATCGAGAACGTCTCGACCGACCTGCGCGAGGCGCGGATCAAGGCGACCGTCACCGGGCGCCCCAAGCACTACTACTCGATCTACCAGAAGATGATCGCGCGGGACGTCAGCTTCGACGACATCTACGACCTGGTCGGCATCCGGGTCCTGGTGGACAGCGTCCGCGACTGCTACGCCGCCCTCGGCTCGATCCACGCGCGGTGGAACCCGGTCCCCGGCCGGTTCAAGGACTACATCGCGATGCCGAAGTTCAACATGTACCAGTCGCTGCACACGACGGTCATCGGCCCCGAGGGCAAGCCCGTCGAGCTCCAGATCCGCACCTGGGGCATGCACCGCCGCGCCGAGTACGGCGTCGCCGCGCACTGGAAGTACAAGGAGGAGACGGTCGGCGGCCGCAAGGCCGGCGACATGCAGTGGCTCCGCCAGCTCCTGGACTGGCAGAAGGAGACCGCCGACCCCGCCGAGTTCCTGGAGTCGCTGCGGTTCGACCTGTCGGTGTCGGAGGTATTCGTCTTCACCCCGAAGGGCGACGTGATCGCGCTCCCGCAGGGCGCGACCCCGGTCGACTTCGCGTACGCGATCCACACCGAGGTCGGGCACCGATGTATCGGCGCCCGCGTCAACGGCCGCCTCGTCCCCCTCGAATCGACCCTCGACAACGGCGACACCGTCGAGGTGTTCACCTCCAAGTCGCAGGACGCGGGCCCGAGCCGCGACTGGCTGGGCTTCATCAAGAGCGCCCGCGCCCGCAACAAGATCAAGCACTGGTTCTCCAAGGAGCGCCGCGACACCGCGATCGAGTCCGGCAAGGACTCCATCGCCCGCGCGATGCGCAAGCAGAACATGCCGCTCCAGCGCATGATGTCCGGTGAGGCGCTGCTCGCCCTCGCCCGCGACATGCGCTACACCGACGTCTCGTCGCTGTACGCGGCGGTCGGCGAGGGGCACGTGTCCGCGCAGACCGTCGTCCAGCGGCTCGTGGAGGCCCTCGGCGGTGTGGAGAGCGCCGAGGAGGACCTCGCCGAGATCGCCTTCCCGACGCGGCGCAAGCGGAACCGTCCCGCCGGCGACCCGGGTGTCGTCGTCGCCGACGACCCCGACGTGTGGGTGCGGCTGTCGCGCTGCTGCACGCCCGTCCCCGGCGACGACATCGTCGGGTTCGTCACGCGCGGGCACGGCGTGTCGGTGCACCGCGCCGACTGCTCGAACATCGCGAGCCTGAAGTCCCAGCCCGACCGGCTGATCGACGTGAAGTGGTCCCCGGGCGAGGACTCGGTCTTCCTCGTGGCGATCCAGGTCGAGGCCCTCGACCGCCCCCGGCTGCTGTCGGACGTGACGCGCGTTCTGTCCGACCAGCACGTCAACATCCTGTCGGCGTCGGTCACCACCACCCGCGACCGGGTCGCGGTGTCGCGCTTCACCTTCGAGATGGGCGATCCGAAGCACCTCGGCCATGTCCTGAAGGCCGTCCGGTCGATAGACGGCGTCTACGACGTCTACCGGGTGACCAGCGGCGCCACCCGGTAACGCCGGCGGCGGGCCCCGGGGCGGATCCGGGGCGGGTCCTCCAGGGCGACCGCGCTGAGCGGTCGCCCTGAACCGTCCCTAGCCCTCGGCCTGGGCCTCGTCCTCGTCGGGGACCACGTCCACGCCCGCCTCCTCGCGCTGCCGCGCGGTGATCGTGGTGGGCGCGTCGGTCAGCGGGTCGGTGCCGGACGCCGCCTTGGGGAAGGCGATCACGTCGCGGATCGTGTCCTGGCGGGAGAGGAGCATGACGGTCCGGTCCCAGCCGAAGGCGATGCCGCCGTGCGGCGGCGGGCCGAACTTGAACGCCTCCAGCAGGTGCCCGAACTGCGACTCGGCCTCCTGCTTGGACAGCCCGAGCACGTCGAACACCTGCTGCTGCGTCTCGGCGCGGTGGATACGCAGCGACCCGCCGCCGATCTCCGTGCCGTTCAGGACGAGGTCGTAGGCGTCGGCGAGCGCGGTGCCCGGGTCGTCCGCGAAGGAGTCGGCGAACTCCGGCTTGGGCGCGGTGAAGGGGTGGTGGACCGACGTCCAGCCGATCTGCTCGCCCTTCTCGTCCTCGACGGGCTCGAAGATCGGCGCGTCCACGACCCAGACGAACTCCCAGGCCGACTCGTCGATCAGGTTCCCGCGCCGGCCGATCTCCAGGCGGGCCGCGCCGAGCAGCTCCTGCGTGGCGTGCCGCTTGCCGGCGCCGAAGAAGATCGCGTCACCGGCGGCCGCGCCGGTCGCGGCGGCGAGCCCTGACTTCTCGGAGTCGGAGAGGTTCTTGGCGACCGGGCCGCCGAGCGTGCCGTCCTCGCCGACGAGCACGTAGGCGAGGCCGCGGGCGCCGCGCGCCTTCGCCCAGTCCTGCCAACCGTCCAGCTCCTTGCGGGTCTGGGACGCGCCGCCCGGCATGACCACCGCGCCGACGTAGGGCGCCTGGAACACCCGGAACGAGGTGCCGGCGAAGTACTCGGTCAGGTCGGTCAGCTCGTTGCCGAACCGCAGGTCGGGCTTGTCGGAGCCGTAGCGGGCCATGGCGTCGGCGTAGGTGATGTGGGGGATCGGGCGGGGGATCTCGTATCCCGCGACGTCCTTCCAGAGCCGGGCGACGAGGTCCTCGCCGACCCGCAGGACGTCGTCCTGCTCGGCGAAGGACATCTCGATGTCGATCTGGGTGAACTCGGGCTGCCGGTCGGCGCGGAAGTCCTCGTCGCGGTAGCAGCGCGCGATCTGGTAGTAGCGCTCCATCCCGGCGACCATGAGGAGCTGCTTGAACAGCTGCGGCGACTGCGGCAGCGCGTACCAGTGGCCCGGGCGGAGCCGGACGGGCACGAGGAAGTCGCGGGCGCCCTCGGGCGTGGACCGGGTGAGGGTGGGGGTCTCGACGTTGACGAAGCCGTGCTCGCGCATCACCTCATGGGTGATGAAGGTCGCCTCCGAGCGGATCCGCATCGTCCGTGCGACCGCGTCGCGGCGCAGGTCCAGGTAGCGGTACCGGAGCCGGATCTCCTCGTTGACGTTGACGTCGCCCTCGATGGGGAACGGCAGCGGCGCCGAGTCCGACAGGACCTCGATCTCGGTGGCGGCGACCTCGATGCCGCCGGTGGGCAGCTCCGGGTTCTCGTTGCCGGCGGGCCGCACCCGGACCTCGCCGGTGACCCGGACGCAGAACTCGGCGCGCAGGTCGTGCGCGACGCCGCTCACCACGGCGCCCGCGCCGCCCTCGGGGGCGGCCCCCGCGGCGTCCGGGCCGCCCTCCTCGCGGAACACCACCTGCGCGGTGCCGGACGCGTCGCGCAGGTCGATGAACGTGACGCCGCCGTGGTCGCGGCGGCGGCCCACCCAGCCGGCCAGCGTGACCTGCTGCCCGGCGTGCTCCTTGCGGAGCGTCCCCGCCTCGTGCGTGCGGATCATCTCGAAAGCCTTTCCTTCAACGTCGGGGTGATGTCGGCGAGGGGGACGGCGGTCTGCTCGCCCTCGGTCAGATCCTTGACCTGGGCGACGCCGTCCGAGATATCTCGCTCGCCGAGGATCACGGCGTACCGGGCGCCCGACCGGTCCGCGTCCTTCATCGCGCCCTTGAGCCGCTTGCCCCCGAACGCCATGTCGGCGGCGACGCCCGCGCCGCGCAGTTCCGCCACGAGCGCGAACATCGCGCGCTCGGCCGCGTCGCCGAGCGGCACCCCGAACACCTCGCAGCGCGGCTTGGCGGCGAACGCGGCGCCCTCGGCCTCCAGCGCGAGCACGGTCCGGTCGAGGCCGAGGCCGAACCCGATGCCGGGCAGCGGCGGGCCGCCGATGTCCTCCGACAGGCCGTCGTAGCGCCCGCCGCCGCCGATGCCCGACTGCGCGCCGAGCATCGGGTGGTCGAACTCGTAGGTGGTGCGGGTGTAGTAGTCCAGGCCGCGGACGAGGGTGGGGGTGTCCTCCCAGCCGATGCCGAGGTCGGCCAGCAGGCCGCGGACGCGGTCGTGGTGGTCCTTGCAGGCCGCGCACAGGTGGTCGGCCATCAGCGGCGCGCCCGCGAGCTGCTCGCGCACCCGGGGGCGCTTGTCGTCCAGGACGCGCAGCGGGTTGATCTCGATGCGGGCGCGGGTCGCCTCGTCCAGGTCGAGGCGGCGCAGGAAGTCCTGGAGCAGGGCCCGGTAGGCCGGGCGGCACTCCCGGCAGCCGAGCGAGTTCAGCAGCAGCCGCACCCGCGTCAGGCCGAGCGAGCGGTACCAGTTCGCGGCGATCGCGATCGTCTCGGCGTCGACCTGCGGGTCCTCGCTGCCGATCGCCTCCAGGTCGAGCTGGTAGAACTGCCGGTAGCGGCCCTGCTGCGGGCGCTCGGCGCGGAACGCGGGCCCACTCGTCCACACCTTGACCGGCAGCGCGCCCTGCTTGTGCAGGTTGTTCTCCAGGACCGAGCGCAGCACGGTCGCGGTGAACTCCGGGCGCAGCGTCAGCGACCTGCCGCCGCGGTCCTCGAAGGTGTACATCTCCTTGGACACCACGTCGGTCGACTCGCCGACGCCCCGCCGGAACAGGTTGGTGTCCTCGAAGACGGCCAGCTCCAGGTAGCCGTAGCCGGCGAGGCGGGCCTGCTCGGCGAACGCCTCCCGGATGGCGTAGAAGAGGTCCGCGCGCGGCGGGACGTATTCACTGACCCCCTTGGGGGCCTGAAAGCTCGAACTCATGATCTTCTTGGCTCAGATTCCCTTGGTGGGCGCGTTCAGCGGTGCCTCGCCCGGCGAACCCGGAGCGCCGCCCGGCGCGAGCCGCGTGAGGTAGGGGTTGGTCGCCCGCTCGCGGCCGATTGTGGTCTGCACGCCGTGGCCGGGCAGGACGGCGGTGTCGTCGGGACGCGCCAGGCACACACGCCGCAGGCTCTCGGTCATCTCCTCGTCCGACCCGCCGGGCAGGTCGGTGCGGCCGATCGACCCGGCGAACAGCAGGTCGCCCGAGAACATCACCTCGGGGATCTCGGCGGTCGCGGGCGTCCGGAACGTCACCGAGCCCGGGGAGTGGCCGGGGGCGTGGTCGACGGTGAGGGTCAGCCCCGCCAGCTCCAGCGTCGTCCCGTCGGTGAGCTCGCGCACGTCGTCGGGCTCGCTCATCTCCAGGCCGCCGAGCAGCTGCTGGGCGGCGGCGAGGCTCAGCCCGCGGCCGGGGTCGCTGAGCAGGGCCCGGTCGTCCGGATGGATGTAGGCGGGGACGTCCCGGGCGCCGCAGACGGGGGCGACCGACATGACGTGGTCGAAATGGCCGTGCGTGATCAGCACCGCGACCGGCTTCAGCCGGTGCTCGCGGAGGATCTCCTCGATCCCGCCCCCGGCGTCCTGGCCCGGGTCGACGATGACGCATTCCTCGCCCGCGGCGGGCGCCACGACGTAGCAGTTCGCGGCGAGCGATCCAGCGGGGAACCCGGCGACGAGCACGGCCGTCCTTCCTTCGAACCATCTCGGATGGGCGTGTCCGAGGGTACCGGCGCGGCCGAGGCCACCGCGAACGAGATGCCCCGGCCGCCGTGTCGCGCGGCCTGCCGCGCGGGCTCGCGGCGGGGGAGCAGGAGGGTTCCTCCATGTTCGTTCAGGGGGAGGGGCGCCCCGCGCGCGGTACCGCTACTATGCGCTGCACGTTCACCTGATCACCGTGGAGAGGCAGGCCCGTGGCGGGGAAGGATCGCAAGAAGCAGCTCGCTCGGCAGCGCTACGAGCGCCAGGAGCAGCGCCGGCAGGCCGAGGCCGCCAGGGCCCGCCGGGTCAAGATCATAGGGTCCGTCGCGGGGGTGGTCGTCCTCGCGGGCGGCGGCACCGCGACCGCCGTGGTCATGAAGGACGACGACAAGCCCAAGGCCAAGCCCGCGCCCGTGGCCTCGGGCTGCGCCTACAAGGCGGTCGACGCCGCGCAGGCCGCCGACTCCAAGAAGGTCGGCACGCCGCCCGGGAACCCCGCCTACACGGGGATGGTCCAGGCGACCGTCAAGACCGGCCAGGGCGACATCGTCATGTCGCTGGACGCGTCCAAGGCGCCCTGCACGGTGAACTCCTTCGGGTTCCTGGCGCAGAAGAACTACTTCGACAACACCCCGTGCCACCGGATCACCGGCGGGGGCTCCCTCAACGTGCTCCAGTGCGGCGACCCCAAGGGGACCGGACGCGGCGGGCCCGGCTACCAGTACGCCAACGAGAACACCACCGGCGCGAAGTACCCCAAGGGGACGCTCGCGATGGCGAACTCCGGCCCCGACACCAACGGCAGCCAGTTCTTCATGGTGTACGCCGATTCGCAGCTCCCGCCCGACTACACCGTGTTCGGGAAGATCACCAAGGGTGTCGAGGTGCTGGAGAAGGCGGCGAAGGCGGGCGTGGCGGACAACAAGCAGGAGAAGGGGCAGCCCGGCTTCGACGGCGCGCCCAAGGAGAAGGTCACGATCCAGGACGTAACGATCGTCGGGAAATAGCCGAACGGGATACTAAGGTGTGGAGGGTCCGGTGGCCGAGAGCTCGATCGGACCTGCGATTCAGGAGGCAAGGGTGTCCAGCGCTACCGATCCCTGGGGCCGGGTGGACGAGGACGGCACCGTCTACGTGAGAACGTCGGACGGTGAGCGGGTCGTGGGGTCCTGGCAGGCGGGCGCGCCGGAGGAGGCGCTCGCCTACTTCAAGCGCAAGTACGATGCGCTCGCCACCGAGATCGGGCTGCTGGAGCAGCGCGTCCGCACCACCGACCTGCAGCCCGCGCAGGCGCAGCAGAGCATCGAGCGGCTGCGCGAGGCGGTCGTCGACGCGCACGCGGTCGGCGACCTCGACGCCCTCGCGCGCCGGCTGGACGGGCTGACCGAGCAGGTCGGGCGCCGCCGCGAGGAGGTCAAGGCCCAGCGCGAGCAGCACCGGCACGAGGCCCGCGAGGTCAAGGAGCGCATCGTCGCCGAGGCCGAGCGGATCGCCGCCGAGGAGACCCACTGGAAGAACGGCGGGGAGCGGCTGCGCAAGCTGGTCGAGGAGTGGAAGGCCGCCGACCGCATCGACCGGCCGACCGAGACCGCGCTGTGGAAGCGGCTGTCGGCCGCCCGCAACGCCTTCACCAAGCGCCGCAAGGTCTACTTCGCGACGCTGGACGACCAGCGCGAGGAGGCCCGCCGCGAGAAGGAGCGGCTGGTCGCCGAGGCCGAGGCGATGGCCGGGTCCACCGACTGGGGCGACACCGCCGCCGCCTACCGCGACCTGATGCGCCGCTGGAAGATGGCGGGCCGCGCGTCCCGCGAGGCCGAGGAGGACCTGTGGGCCCGCTTCAAGGGCGCCCAGGACACCTTCTTCCAGGCGCGCGGATCGGCGTTCGCCGAGCGGGACGCCGAGTTCCGCGGCAACGCCGAGGAGAAGGAGAAGATCCTCGCCGAGGCCGAGCGGCTGCTGCCCGTCCGGGACGTTCGTGCCGCCAGGCAGGCGCTGCGGACCGTCCAGGAGCGCTGGGAGGCCGCCGGGATGGTGCCGCGCGAGCAGCGCGACCGGCTGGAGGGGCGGCTCCGCAAGATCGAGGAGGCCGTGCGCTCCGCCGAGGAGAACGAGTGGCGGCGCACCAACCCCGAGGCCCGCGCCCGCGCCGAGGCGACCGTCAACCAGCTGCGCAGCTCCATCGAGCAACTGGAGAAGCGCCTCGACAAGGCCCGCGGCGCGGGGCGCGACAAGGACATCAAGGACGCCGAGGAGGCGCTGTCGGCCCGCCGCGCGTGGCTGGAGGAGGCCGAGCGCACGCTCGCCGAGTTCTCCTGACCCGCGCCGTTCCCCTGACCCGCGCCGGTCACGCCCGGTAGGTCCGCGCGTCGGCGTGTCCGTCGGTGGCCCGTCCGGTGGCATGTCCGTCGGAGCCGCGGCCGTCGGCGGGTCCGTCGGAGGCGCGGCCGAGGAAGGCCAGCAGGCGTGTCTGCTCGTCCGCGCCGCGCGGGACCGGCAGCGCCGGGGCCAGGTGCCCGGCCGCCCGCAGCGGCGCCGCGATCAGGTGGGCGGTCGCGAAGGCGTGGTGGACGAGGCCCGGGTCCAGCCGGGACGGCTGGCCGGTGGCCACGGCCAGGTCCCACGCGTGCGCCAGCGGCTCCAGGACGTAGCCGCCGAGGTAGTCGCCCAGCGGCAGCTCGCCCAGCGCCCCCACCGGGACGGGGCGTCTCAGCGCCTCCGGGGTGAGGGCCGCCGCGCACTCCTCGCGCGCCGCGTCCCACGCCGCCCGCACATCGCCGGGGACGAACCGCGCCGGGTCGGCGGTGACGTCCGGGACGGGCCCGCCGCACGCCAGCGCGCGGACCAGGTGCTGGCCGCCGGTGACATGGCCCGCGACGTCCCGCGCCGTCCAGCGGGCGCAGGGTGAGGGGGCGTCCCAGCCGTCCCGGGGGACGCCGGCCACCAGGCCCTCGAACAGGTCGAGGGCCCGGTGGTAGCCGCTGAGGTTCTGAGCCATGGTCGTCAGTGACCCGCGATCGGGGGACGCTGTCAAGCGATATCACGAAGGTGGCCGGGGTCACCTCCGGACCGGTCCGCCGCGTGAGCGCCCCCGCTCGGCGGCCCTCACGCGGCGCCGCCGCCGCGCTCGGCGAGCATCCGGTTCATCAGCGTGATCTCCGCGTTCTGGCCGTCCACCATCGTGCGGGCCAGCCGCCGCACGCGGTCCCGGCCGGTGCGGGCGAGGACCGCCTCCGCCATGCCGACGCCGCCGCGGTGGTGGGCGATCATCAGGCGCAGGAAGCGCAGCTCGGCGTCCCGGCCCTCGGCCTTCTCCAGCTCCGCGAGCTGCTCGCGGGACGCCATCCCCGGCATCCGCGCCGGAGCCGTCCCGCCCGGGGAGGCCGCGCCGTGGCCGGGATGGCCGGACATCCAGCGCATCGGGCCCGCCGGGTCGGTCTTGGGCGCCCCCCACTCGTCCAGCCAGGCGGTCATCATGCCGATCTGCGCCGACTGGGTGTTGATGATGTCGTAGGCCAGCAGGCGGACGGCGGGGTCGCGCGTGCGGTCCCGGACGAGGAAGGACATCCGGACCGCCTGCGCGTGGTGGGTGCTCATGTCCCGGGCGAACCCCGCCTCGGGGCCGTCCGCGCCCGGGCCGCCCGAGCGCGTCATCGCCAGCGTGGCGAGCGCGGCGGCCGCGAGGAGGGCCGCGAGGACGACGGTGACCCGCCGTCCTCGCGCGGGGGCGGGCGTGCTCACGGGGCGTCCTTGGCGCCGTTGCAGGCGGCGCCGGGCTCAGGGGTCTGCGGGCCCTTCACGAACGCGCGCAGGAACGCGTTTACGCGCCCGTCGCCCGCGTCCTGGAGCTTGACCTGGCGGCCCCACGCGGTGAGCGCGAGCGGGGCGTCCAGGGACGGGTAGGGGCTCAGGAACGTGTAGTCGGTGGAGGCGACCCGGGCCTTGAGCCGGTCGAGCTGCTCGGCGGGCAGGCCGGGGCGGTAGGTGATCCACACGGCGCCGTGCTCCAGGGAGTGGACGGCGTTCTCGTTGCGCAGCGGCCGGTCGTACACGTGCGCGTCGCAGTTCTGCCACGTGGGGTCGTGGTCGCCGCCCATCGGCGGCTCGGCGTCGTACTTGACGGCGCCGGTGGTGTGGTCGCGGCCGAGGCCGTCCTTCTGGACGAGCCCGGAGATCGACGCCGACCCCGCCGAGGCCGACCTGGTCTGCATGAACGCGTAGGTGATCGCGACGACCGCGACCAGGCCGATCACGGTGAAGAAGGCGATGCCGCCCCACGGCACCTGCCGCTGGGTCAGCACGTTCTTGTTCCTGGCGCCGGAGCCTCTCGCGCTGGTGTTCCTGGTGTTCCTGGCGTTCCTGTTGCGACTGCTCTTGGACATGGCTGTCCCCTCCGCTCTGGCTGGATGTTCGGAAACGGCGGCAGCGCCGCACCGCGGCGGGCGCGGGCGACGGGTGCCGGTGGCCTTACGGCCGGTCCGTCACAGCCGGAGCACCTGGAGAGAGGACACGGGGGAGAGCGGCGGGACGCCGCCCCGGGGCAGCGCCGGCGACCAGCCGGAGCGGGCGGGCAGGCGCAGGAGGGGGCGCCGCAGGCCCGCCGCCAGCAGGCCGAGGGCCAGGAGGGTGAACAGCACGGCCAGGCACAGGCAGACCTCGGCCGGGCCGTGCGCCGGGGGCTTCGGGACGCTCATCGCCGCGTCGGCGACGGCCCCCTGCAAGGCATGCCGGGCGGTGGCGTGCCCTGTGGTCTGCCCTGTGGTCTGCCCTGTGGCGTGCCCGGTCGGGGCGCCCACGGGGGCGGTCACCGCATGCTCGGTGCAGGCGCGCGCGGGCGGGGCGTGGCCCAGCCCGTAGCTGAAGACGAGCCCGCCCACGACGAAGAGCGCCACGAGCAGCCCTGCCAGCCCGTGCCGCCGACGCTGGGTCGTCCCTGGCACCTTCACGCTCCTGATTCAACCCTCCGGCCGGTTCCAACGCCAAAACCCGCCCTGGGGTTCCCCGTGCCTGGGACCTCGGATGGAGCGCGGCCCCTCCTGACGTACCAGGCGAACCCTCCTGACGTATCACGCGCGGAAGCGCGGGTAGTTGGATGATGAACGGATGCGGCGATGGGCGGGCGAGGGAGCGACACTGCGCGGCGACAGGCGCGTCACGGGCCTGGCGTTCGCCGCCGTCCTGCAGTTCCTGCTGATGGCGGCGGCGCTCGGCGCCTACGCCTACGGCCGCCACCTCGCCGACGGGCGCCCCGAGCGGGCCTACGAGCACGCGCGGGCCGTCTGGGGGCTGGAGCGCTCCCTGTTCCTGCCGGACGAGTCGTCCCTGCAGAAGGGCGCGCTGCGCTGGGACGGCTGGGTCCGGGCCGCCAACGAGTACTACGTCCGCGTGCACTTCCCCGCGATCACCGCGTTCATGGTCTGGGTGTACTTCTGGCGGCGCCGCGCCTGGCCGCGGGTCCGCGCGGTGATCCTCGGGTCGGCGGCGGCGGCGCTGCTCGTCCACTTCGCCTACCCGCTGGCGCCGCCCAGGATGCTGCCCGGCCACGGGTTCGTGGACCTGATGACCGCCTACGGGCCGAGCGCCTACGCGACCGAGCCGGGGCAGGGGATCACCAACCAGTTCGCCGCGATGCCCTCGCTGCACGTCGGCTGGGCGCTGCTGATCGCCTGGGGCGTGATCCGCTACGCCCGCGGCCGGTGGCGCTGGCTGGCCGCGGCCCATCCCGTGGTCACGCTGCTGGTCGTGGTGCTCACGGCCAACCACTACTGGCTGGACGGCGTCGCCGGATCGGCCATCGTCGTCGCCGCGCTGTGGGCCACGTCCCGGATCCCGGCGCTGGACGACCGGGACCGCGGCCGGGCCGGGGCGTCGGCGCGGCGAGATAGTGTCGGAGCGTGACCAGTAGGGCGGAATCGGGCCAACCAGAGGGCCTTTTCGACGATCCGGCCGGCGGCCCGGCGCAGTCCCCGGCACCGGAGTCCGCGGCGGCCTCCAGGAGCACCGGCACCGAGGCCGGGCAGCCGCTCGCGGTGCGGATGCGCCCCCGCGGGCTGGACGAGGTCGTCGGCCAGGCGCACCTGCTCGGCCCCGGCACCCCGATCCGCCAGCTCGTCGACCGGGACGCGCCGATGTCGCTGGTCCTGTGGGGGCCGCCGGGCACCGGCAAGACCACCCTCGCCACCGTCGTGAGCCACGTCACCTCCCGCCGGTTCGTGGAGGTCTCGGCGGTCAGCGACGGCGTCAAGCGCGTCCGCGCCGAGATCGACCTGGCCCGCCGCGAGCTCGGCATGACCGGCCGCCAGACGGTGCTGTTCGTCGACGAGGTGCACCGCTTCAACAAGGCCCAGCAGGACGCGCTGCTGCCCGCCGTCGAGAACCGCTGGGTGTCCTTCATCGGCGCCACCACCGAGAACCCCTTCTTCTCGGTGATCAGCCCGCTGCTGTCGCGGTCGCTGCTGCTCACCCTCCAGCCCCTCGGCGAGGACGACCTGCGCGAGGTGATCCGCCGCGCGCTCGCCGACGAGCGCGGCCTGCGCGGCGCCGTCGGCCTCGACCCCGCCGCCGAGGACCACCTGATCAGGCTCGCGGGCGGCGACGCCCGCCGCACCCTCACCTACCTGGAGGCCGGGTCCCTCGTCGTCGAGGAGGGCGGCACCATCGACGTGGACGTGCTGGAGCGGGCCGTCGACCGCGCCGCCGTCCGCTACGACCGCGAGGGCGACCAGCACTACGACGTGATCAGCGCGTTCATCAAGAGCATCCGGGGCAGCGACGTCGACGCCGCGCTGCACTACCTCGCCCGGATGATCGAGGCCGGCGAGGACCCGAGGTTCATCGCGCGGCGGCTGGTCGTGCACGCCAGCGAGGACGTCGGCATGGCCGACCCGACCGCGCTCCAGACCGCGGTCGCGGCGGCGCAGGCCGTGGAGCTGGTGGGTCTGCCGGAGGTCCGCATCAACCTGGCGCAGGCGGTCATCCACCTGGCTCTAGCCCCCAAGTCCAACGCGGTCGTCAAGGCGGTGGACGAGGCGCTCGGCGACGTCCGCAAGGGCCTCGCCGGGGCCGTCCCCACGCACCTGCGCGAGGCGCACTACACGGGCGCGAAGCAGCTCGGGCACGGGAAGGGCTACAAGTACGCCCACGACCACCCGGGCGGCGTCGTCCGGCAGCAGTACGCGCCCGACGCCGTGGACGGCCGCGAGTACTACCGCCCGACCCGGCACGGCGCCGAGTCCCGCTTCACCGAGGTCCTCGCCCGGATCCGGTCGGTGCTGCGCGGCACCCGCGCGAACGGGACGCCCTGACGCGGCGCCGCCCGCCGGCCGGGCCGGCGCCGTCCCAGGCCGTGATCACGCCCACGCCGTGATCACGCGGTGCTCGCGCCATCGGCGGCGTTCGCCCGATAGCCTGGATCGCCCGAGCGGCCGGGGCCGGCGCCCACGGTAGGGTCTGCTGACCCGGCCCGAGCCGCACACACGTCGAACGGAAAGCCCCGATGCTCACTGGTGGACAGCTCGCAGGTCTCATCGTGGCCGTCTTCTGGGCGGTGCTCGTCACGTTCGTCGCGCTGACGTTGCTGCGGCTCGCGCGGCTGCTCGGCGAGGCCGGCGAGGTCGTACGCGAGATCGGCGACCAGGCGGGCCCGCTGATGGACGAGATGGCCCGCACGGTCGGCCGCGCCAACGAGCAGCTCGGCCGCACCGACGTGATCACCAAGCAGGTCGCCGGCGTCACCCAGAACGTCTCGGCCGTCACGACCGTCATGACCTCGGTCGTCGGCGGCCCGGTGGTGAAGGCCGCCGCGTTCTCCTACGGCGTCCGCAAGGCGCTCGGCGGCTCGGCGAAGGGCGCGGAGGAGGACGCCGCCCCGGCCCCCGCCCCGCGCAAGCGCTCCGGCAGGCGCGCGGGGAAGGGCAGGGGCCGGTCCGCCGGGTCCGGCCGGCGCGAGCTTCAGACCCGCTCCGACGGGAAGGGACGCGGATGAGAAGGCTCTTCTGGCTCTCGGTCGGGGCGGGCGCCGGCATCTACGCCACGCACCGCGTCAAGCGGCGGGTGGAGCGCATCGCGCGCACCTGGTCGCCCGAGGGCGTCGCGGCCCGCGCGGTCTCGACCGGGCAGGGCGCGGGCGAGCGGTTGAGGGATTTCGCCGCGGACGTGCGTACCGAGATGCGGGCCCGCGAGGAGGAGCTGCGCGAGGCCGTCCGCATGGACCAGGCTCCTCCCGAGCCCGACGGCTCCCGGCCCCGCCGGGTCCTGCGGGCCAGGTACACGATCATCGACGACGACAAGGATGGCCACTGATCATGGAGTCGGCAGAGGTAGCGCGCCGCTTCCTTCGGTTCTACGAGGAGCGCGGCCACACGGTGGTGCCGTCGGCCAGCCTGATCGCCGAGGACCCCACCCTGCTGCTGGTGAACGCCGGCATGGTCCCCTTCAAGCCGTACTTCCTCGGCCAGCGCACGCCGCCGTCGCAGCGGATGACCAGCGCCCAGAAGTGCGTCCGGACCCCCGACATCGAGGAGGTCGGCCGGACCACCCGGCACGCCACCTTCTTCCAGATGCTGGGCAACTTCTCCATCGGCGACTACTTCAAGGAGCAGGCGATCCCCTTCGCGTGGGACCTGCTGACCCGGCCGCGTGAAGAGGGCGGCTTCGGGTTCCCCGAGGAGAAGCTGTGGGTGACCGTCTTCACCGACGACGACGAGGCCCAGGACATCTGGCACCGCAAGGTCGGGGTGCCGCTGGAGCGCATCCAGCGGCGCGGCATGGAGGACAACTTCTGGTCGATGGGCGTCCCGGGCCCCTGCGGGCCCTGCTCGGAGATCTACTACGACCGCGGCCCCGAGTACGGGCGCGAGGGCGGCCCCGTCGCCGACGAGGACCGCTACCTTGAGGTGTGGAACCTCGTGTTCATGCAGTTCGAGCGGGGTCCCGGCGACAGCAAGACCGACTTCCCGATCCTCGGTGACCTGCCCGCCAAGAACATCGACACCGGCATGGGCCTGGAGCGCATGGCGGCGATCCTGCAGGGCGTCGACAACATCTACGAGACCGACACGCTGTGGCGCGTCCTGGACCGTGCCGCCGAGCTGACCGGCGCGAAGTACGGCCGCGACCAGCGCGCGGACGTGTCGCTGCGCGTCGTCGCCGACCACGTCCGCAGCGGGACGATGATGGTCGCCGACGGCATCCGCCCCGGCAACGAGGGCCGCGGCTACGTGCTGCGCCGCATCCTGCGCCGCTCCATCCGCAACCTGCGGCTGCTCGGCGGGCAGGACGCCGGGCTGATGCACGAGCTGACCGCCGTCGCGGTCGCCGCGATGGGCGAGCAGTACCCCGACCTCGTCCGCACCGCCCCGAACATCCACACGGTCATCGACGCCGAGGAGGACTCCTTCCTCCAGACGCTGCGCACCGGCACCGCGATCTTCGACACGGCGGTGGAGGAGACCCGGAGGTCCGGCGGCCGCGCGCTGGCGGGCGAGCAGGCGTTCAAGCTCCACGACACCTACGGCTTCCCGATCGACCTGACCCTGGAGATGGCCTCCGAGCAGGGCCTCAAGGTCGACGAGGAGGGCTTCCGCAGGCTCATGCGGGAGCAGCGGGAGCGCGCCAAGAAGGACGCCCGCGACAAGAAGACCGGCAACCTCGACGTCTCGGTCCTCGACGAGCTGCTCACCGGCGCGGGCGGGACCGTCGACTTCATCGGCTACAGCAGCCTGCTCGGCGACGCCCGCGTCGTCGGCCTGCTGGTCAACGGCGCCAACGCGGGCGCGGCGGGGGAGGGCACCGAGGTCGAGGTCGTCCTCGACCGCACCCCCTTCTACGCCGAGGGCGGCGGCCAGCTCGCCGACCAGGGGCTGATCAGGCTCGGCAACGGCGCCGTCATCGAGGTGACCGACGTGCAGGCGCCGCTCGCGGGTCTCATCGTGCACCGGGGCCGCGTGCGCAGCGGCGAGGCGCGGGCCGGCGACACCGCGCACGCCGAGGTCGACGTGGAGCGGCGGCGGGCGATCTCCCGCTCGCACACCGCGACCCACATGGTCCACGCCGGGTTCCGCCGCGCGCTCGGCGAGTCCGCCGCGCAGGCCGGCTCGGAGAACTCGCCCGGCCGGTTCCGGTTCGACTTCACCGCCTCCGGCGCCGTCCCGGTCAGCGTGCTGCGCGACGTCGAGGACGAGGTCAACGAGGTCCTGGTCAACGACCTGGACGTGCGGGCCTTCCACACCTCGCTGGACGAGGCGCGCGCGATGGGCGCGCTGGCGCTGTTCGGCGAGAAGTACGGCGACGACGTCCGGGTCGTGGAGGTCGGCGACTACTCCCGCGAGCTGTGCGGCGGCACCCATGTCGCCAGCTCGGGGCAGCTCGGCCTGGTCAAGGTGCTCGGCGAGTCCTCGATCGGGGCCGGGGTGCGCCGCGTCGAGGCGCTCGTCGGCATCGACGCGTTCCGCTTCCTGGCCCGCGAGAGCGTTCTGGTCGCGCAGCTCGCCGAGCAGATGAAGGCGCGCAAGGAGGAGCTCCCCGAGCGGATCTCCGGCGTCGTCTCCCGGCTCCGCGACGCCGAGAAGGAGCTGGAGCGGCTGCGCTCGCAGCAGGTCCTCGCGGTCGCCGGGTCGCTGGCCGAGGGGGCCCGCGACGTGCGCGGCACCGCGTTCGTCGGGCACCGCGCCCCGGACGGCACCGGCGCCGACGACCTGCGCAAGCTCGCCGTCGACGTCCGCGGGCGGCTGACCGGCCGGCCCGCCGTGGTCATGGTCGGCGGCGTCCCGAAGGACCGCCCGGTCGTCGTGGTCGCCGTCACCGAGGGGGCCCGCGAGCGCGGCCTGAAGGCCGGGGCGCTCGTCGGCGTGGCCGCCAGGACCCTCGGGGGCGGGGGCGGCGGGAAGGACGACCTCGCCCAGGGAGGCGGCGCGAACGCGGCCGCCCTCGGTGAGGCGCTCGCCGCCGTCGAGAACGCCGTAGGGGCCGCGTGAGGCCCGCGTTCGGGGGAACGAGCGCGTGCCCGCCCCGGCCGGGGCGGGCGGAGCGATGAGGCCGGGCGTCCGGCTCGGGGTGGACGTGGGGACCGTCCGCGTGGGCGTCGCCCGCTGTGACCCGGGCGGGATCCTCGCCTCGCCGCTGGAGACGGTGAAGAGCGGCAAGGGGGACGTGGACCGGCTCGTCCGGCTCGCCGCCGAGCACGAGGCGATCGAGGTCGTCGTCGGCCTGCCGACGTCGCTGTCGGGCCGGGAGGGCCCGGCGGCGCAGGCGGCGCGCAGGTTCGCGGCGCGGCTCGCGGGCCGCCTCCCGGACGCGGAGGTCCGCCTTTACGACGAGCGGCTCACCACGGTCACGGCCGAGGCGGGCCTGCGCGCGGGCGGCGTGCACGGTCAGGCGCGCCGCCGCGTCGTCGATCAGGCCGCGGCCGCCGTCCTGCTTCAAGCGGCTCTTGACGGGGAACGGTTGACTGGGCGCCCCCCAGGCGAGATCGTCCGGGGGAGCTCATGAACGATTTGGACCTTTTCTCCGATCCCCACGGGGACGGCCCGCAGCCGGAGCGCCAGCAGCCCGGCCGGCGGGCCCAGCGACGCGTGCGCAAGAAGCAGCGCAGGCGCAAGGGCAGCGGCCGGGCCGCCGCGCTGTTCGCGATGGCGTTCATCGTGGCCGTGTTCGGCACCGGCGGCGTCCTCGGCGCCGCCTGGCTCGACAACAAGCTCCACCCGCCGGACTACAAGGGCGCCGGGAGCGGCAAGGTCACCGTCCAGATCAAGGACGGCGACAGCGGCTCGGCGATCGGCACGACGCTCCAGGAGCACCGCGTCGTCAAGAGCGTCCGCGCGTTCGTGAAGGCCTACGGCAAGGAGACCAAGGCGTCCTCGATCCAGCCGGGCTTCTACCAGATGCGGCTGAAGATGTCCTCGTCGGCGGCGATGGCGCTGCTGCTGGACGCGAAGTCCCGCGCGGGCAACCAGGTCACGGTCCCCGAGGGCCGCCGCGCCATCGAGGTCTACCAGTTCCTGTCGAAGAAGACCGGCATCCCGGTGAAGGAGTTCCAGACGGCGGCCAAGGACGGGGCGGGCCTCGGCCTCCCCGCCTACGCCAAGGGGAACGTCGAGGGCTACCTCTACCCGGGGCGCTACGACCTCGACCCGAACGGCTCGGCGAAGCAGGCCCTCAAGCTCATGGTGGACCGCTTCCGCAAGGAGGCGGAGTCGGTCGGCCTGGAGGAGAAGGCGAAGGCGGCGGACCTGAGCCCGGGGACGGTGCTGACGCTCGCGAGCCTCGTGCAGGCCGAGGGCGGCCGACCGTCGGACTTCCCGAAGATCTCGCGGGTGATCTACAACCGGATCAAGACGGGCATGCCGCTCCAGTTCGACACCACGGTCCTGTACGCGCTCAACAAGCGCACGCTGGACGTGCGCAACCGCGACCTGCAGGTCGACTCGCCCTACAACACCTACAAGCACAAGGGGCTGCCGCCGGGGCCGATCTCCAACCCGGGGCCGGAGGCGATCGAGGCGGCGGTGACGCCGGAGAAGGGCGACTGGTTGTTCTTCGTCGCCACCGACCCGACCAGAAAGATCACCAAGTTCGCCTCGACGGAGGCGGACCGGCAGAAGCTGGAGCAGGAGTTCCGCGAGTGGCAGCGCAAGCACCCGGGCAACTGACGCGGGCGGAGCGGGAGGACGGCGCGGTCCGGCGGGCGGCGGTGCTGGGCTCGCCCGTCGCCCACTCGCTCTCGCCGGTCCTGCACCGGGCGGCGTACGCGGCGATGGGCCTGGACGCCTGGTCCTACGAGGCGGTCGAGTGCGGCGAGGACGGCCTCGCCGCACTCCTGGACGGGCTCGGACCGCAGTGGGCGGGCCTGTCGCTGACCATGCCGCTCAAACGGGTCGCGCTGGAGCTGGCGGACTCGGTGTCCGACCTCGCGGCCGGCGTCGGCGGCGCCAACACGATCGTCCTGCGGGAGGGGCGGCGGTACGCCGACAACACCGACGTCCACGGGATCACGGCGGCGCTCGCCGAGGCGGGCCTCTCGGCGCCCGGCTCCGCGCTGGTGCTCGGCGGCGGCGCGACCGCCGCCTCGGCGCTGGCGGCGCTCGCCGGACTCGGCCTGGACGAGGCGGTGCTCGCCGCCCGCGCCCCCGCGCGCGCCGCCGAGGCCGCCGCCGTGGGGGAGCGGTTCGGGCTCGCGGTCCGGGTCGTCCCGCTGGACCGGCTGGCCGAGCACCTCCCGGCCGGGCTCGTGGTCTCGACCCTGCCCGGACGGGCCGCCGACGCCTACGCCGAGCCGGTCGCGGCCTCGGGCGCGGCGCTGTTCGACGTCGTCTACGCGCCGTGGCCCACCGCCCTCGCCGGTGCCGTCGCGGCGGCGGGCGGGACGGTCGCGGGCGGCTTCGGCATGCTGCTGCACCAGGCGGTCCGGCAGGTGGCGCTGATGACCGGGTGCGAGGACGTCCCGGTGGAGGCGATGCGCGCCGCCGGGGAGGCCGAACTCGCCCGCCGCGCCTGATCCCCGCGCGGGTCGCGGGTCAGGTCGGGTCGAGCGGCGGGTCGCGCGAGCCGCGCCGCCGCTTCAGCGACTCGTCCACCATCGCCAGGACGATCGGCAGGATCACGCTCAGCCAGAAGTCCCGCCAGCCCCATGCCCCGGCCGTGACGCCGAGCGCGCTGCCGAGGCAGATGAGCGCCAGCAGCAGCGCCGACCAGTGCCGCCGGACGAGCGCCACCGGCTCCAGCCGCCGGTGGTGCGGCAGCAGCGCGGCGAGGGGCAGCTCGCGCGCGTGGGCGCGCTGCACGATCGTGGCGTCCGGCAGCCAGTGCAGCACGTCCGCGCGCCCCGCCAGCGGGATGCGGGTGAGTGCGACCAGGCTTTCCAGCCGCCACCACAGCGTCCACAGCGAGGTGCGCCCGCCGCCGGGATGGCTGTTCCAGCGGGGGCCGGTGACCTCGCCGCGCGCGAGCGCGCGGAACACGCGGGCGACGGCGGGCCCGCGCGGGCCCCGCGGGTCGCGCAGCAGCGCGACCAGCGCGATCGGCAGGCCGTAGTGCCACAGCGCGAGCCGCCAGACGGGCCCCGGTCCGGTGCCCGGCGGGGAGACGTCGTAGGTCTCGATCCAGATGTGGTCGTCGGCGCCGTCCAGCCGCGCCGCGAGCCAGTCGTGGGCGTCCAGCAGCCGCTCGGTCGCCAGCTCCGGACGCGCCTCGGCCAGCGTCACCAGCACGAACGCCGTGTGGGTGACGGTGGGCGCGGCGGGCGGGGTCGGGCCCCAGCCGGGGCGGTGCGCGGTCCGGTCGGCGGTCAGCCACTCCACGCCCCGGTCGACCGCCGGGTCGTGCGGGTTGAGCTGGCTCAGCGCCCGCAGCGCCAGGCATGTCAGCCACACCCGCGAGGGGCAGCCGAGCAGCGAGCCCCAGCCGCCGTCGGGGTTCTGGTTGCGCAGCAGCCACCGGTAGGCCCGCCGCAGGTCGGGCGCGTCCTCGCGCAGGTCGCAGCGGGCGCGGGCGAGGAACCTGGCGATCCAGCCGGTGGCCTCCACGACGGGCATGCCGAGGCTCGTGCGGGTGGCCCAGCCGCCGTCGCGCAGCGCGTCGTCGGAGGCGGCCTGCCGCGCGGCGAGCAGCGCCAGCCCCTCGTGGAAGTACTCGAAGGGCCTTCCGGCCTCCACGAACGCCAGCAGGCCGAGGGCCGTCGCGGTCGTCCCCGGCTCGGGCCGCGTGAGCTCGTGGTACCAGCCGCCGCCCGCGCCGAGCGCGGGCGCGTAGGTGTCGCGCAGCACGTCGAGGGACTCCTCCAGCCGCGTCGCGAGGACGGCCATGTCGATGACGGCCCCGGTGACCGGGAACGGATCGTCCGGACGGGCGCCACGGGTGGCCTGCGGAAGCGGGGGTTCTGGGGGAGACTGGTGCACGGTATCGCCTTCTGGATGTTTTATGCCCGCCCGGCCAGGCTTTGTACCCCGTGGGTTCCATGTCTGTATCGGTGTCCGCACAGATCGGGTCGCCCGGCCACCGGGCACGCTGGGAAGGGCAGATCCCGTGCGGCCCCCGGCGCAGGAGGACGGTTGGCCGAGCCATCGACTTGGAGCCCGCCCGTCCGCGACTGCGTCCTGTGCCCGCCCCTGCGGTTCCGCGTCAACGCCGCGGCCGGGCTGCCCGGAGACTCCGCCGTGCTCGCCCGCGACCCCGGGTTCCTGCTCATCCCGGACGTGGCGCCCCTCGCCGCCGGCCACCTCCTCCTGGTGACCCGGCGCCACCACCAGTGCGCCGGGGCGTTCGGCGCCCCGCTGTGGGGATCGGCCCTCCACTGGCGCGACCACGTCTCCCGCCTCTACGAGGCCGCCTACGGGAGCGGCGACCTGGTGCTGTTCGAGCACGGCCCGGCGACGTCCCAGGGCGGCGGCGCGTGCGTCGACCACGCGCACTGGCACCTCCTGCCGGGGACGCCGGGCGTCCGCGCGGTGCTGGAGGAGCGCGGTCTGCCCGGCGCGCCGGCCGGGCACGCCGCCCTGCGCGCCCGCTTCCGGGCGGGCCGCTCCTACCTGCTGGTCGAGGAGGAGGGCCGCGCGACCGTCCACGCGGGGGACGGCGTGCCGAGCCAGTTCCTCCGCTGGGCCTTCACCGCCGCCACCGGCTCCGGCGGGCCCTGGCGCTGGCAGGAGACGTTCGGCCTGCCCGCCGGCAGGCGGCGCTTCCTGCGCACGGTCCGGGACATGCGGCGGGCCGCCGCCGTCCAGGCCGCGCGGCACTGACCACCGGCGCCGGGGTCAGCGCCGCGACAGCCACCAGTACAGCTCGCTCGACGCCAGCCGGTCGCCGAAACCCGCGCGCTCCATCCCCGCCCCGTACCCGGACGGATACTCCAGCAGAAGCCGCTCCCGCTGGTAGGCCAGCACATACTCCAGCGACGTCGCCCCGAACCGCAGCAGCCACAGCGGACGGCCCGGCGCGGCCCGGTCCAGCGCGGGCAGCAGGTCCCGCATGCCGCCCGACCCGGTCGGCGGCGCGACCCCGAGCAGCCGCGCCACCGTGGGCGCCTCGGTGAACACCACGTCCGCGAGCGAGAGCGCCGGCAGCACGTCGGCCGCGGGCAGCCGCCCGTCGATGTCGTGCGGGACGAGGTCGAGGGCGACCAGCGTCCCCGCCTCCCGCGCGACGCGGGCGGCCGCGCGCAGCGCCGCCCGCGACACCGGCGACAGCAGCGCGTACCCGTCGACGAACAGCGCGTCCGCGCGGCGGATCCCGGCGGACGCGGCGCGCACCTCCGACTCGGTCAGCCGCCGGCCCGGCGCGTCCTCCGCCGCCACGAGCAGCCGCACCCCGGGGCCCTCGCCGTCCGGGCGGTCCCGCACCATCACGGTCACGCCGTTCGGCGCGCCCTCCTCCACGCGCAGCCGGTCGCGGACGCCCAGCCGCCGCAGCTCCCGCCGGATCACCGGGGTGAACGCGTCGTCCCCGACCTTGCCGAGGACGCTCACCCTGCGGAAGTAGCCGACCGCGCACCGGGCCAGGTTGACGGCCGTCCCCGCGACCAGCGCCCGCGCGGGGGCGTAGGACAGCCGGTCCGCGGTCAGCTCGCCGAACCGCGCGTCCGGCAGGGACGCCCGCGCCTCGATCCGCACCTCGCCCACGACGAACAGCGAGAAGCGGCGGCGCGGCGCGCCGTCCAGGCCCGGCGACCGGGCGGGCGAGGGGTCCCGGGCGTCCATCGGCGGCTCAGCCGGACCGCGACAGGTAGGCCCGCATCACCGGGCGCAGGCTCGGGATGAGCGCGTACCCGGCGACCTCGGCCAGCGGCACCCAGGCGCACTCGGCCAGATGGTCGCCCGGCTCCTGGTTGCCGAGGTCGGCGTCCAGCGACAGCGGGCGGCAGCGGCGGGCCGTCGCCACGACGCGGATCCGCGCGTTCCGGGCCCGCGCGCCGCGGTCGGGCATGAACCACTGCCACAGGTGGAAGGGCGGCCCCGGGTCGATCTTGAGGCCGACCTCCTCCCAGACCTCCCGGCGGACGTGGTCGTCCAGGTCGAGGTCGTCCTCCACCTCCAGCCGGCCTCCGGGCACCTCCCAGCGGCCGGGGTGGAAGGGGTCGTCCGCCGACTTGCGGACCAGCAGCAGCCTGCCGTGGGCCTCGATGAACGCCTTCTGCGCGAACTGGAGCCTGACCGGGGACCCGGCGGTGAGGGGGCCGGGGGCGCCGGCCTTGACCGAGGGCATCGCGGGAAACCTCCCTGGTGCCGGCCCCACCGGGCCGTCATCCGCCCTACCGTAACAAGCCCCGCCCCCCGCGCCGAGAGCCCTGCCGGGCCAGAAGAACCTCACCCGCCCGGGCACCGCCACGAGGGAATGGTCCGCCCGCGCGGCCGGTTGTAGACGGCGACGTACCCCGGGACCGCGACAGGCGCGGGATCCCGCGAGACGGCGGACGAGCAAGGGACGAACCGGACGAACGAGGAGCGAACCGGCGGGGCGCGCCGGGGCTTCGCAGGTGGTAGTCTTGGAGGCCGACCGGCCCTGTGCGCGCGATCGAGGCGATCAATCGTGCGGGGCGCTCAAGCGGAGGCCACCTCCCACCTGACCGGCCGTGCGGCCGGTGGGTCTCGGTCCGGCGAAACGAGCGTCGCGCGCTCGTCCCGCCGTCGTCCCCGGGCGGTTCCACCGTACGGGGAGACCGAAGGTGGCCCCGTACGTGAGTCGTGCGGGGCTTTTCGCGTGAGAGCCTCGGGGTACGACCGGTCTACGAACTTGAGAACGGCCCCAAGGAGGTCCCATCAGCGCCGAACCGCGTATCAACGACCGCATTCGCGTGCCCGAGGTCCGGCTCGTCGGCCCGAACGGCGAACAGGTGGGCATCGTGCCCATCGCCAAGGCCCTTGAACTCGCGCGCGAGTCGGATCTCGACCTCGTCGAGGTGGCGCCGACCGCGCGCCCGCCCGTCGCCAAGCTCATGGACTACGGCAAGTTCAAGTACGAGTCCGCGATGAAGGCGCGTGAAGCGCGGAAGAACCAGGCGCACACGGTCATCAAGGAGATCAAGCTCCGCCCGAAGATCGACCCGCACGACTACGAGACCAAGAAGGGTCACGTGGTGCGGTTCCTGAAGGCAGGGGACAAGGTGAAGGTCACGATCATGTTCCGTGGTCGTGAGCAGTCCCGTCCCGAGCTCGGCTACCGGCTGCTCCAGCGGCTCGCCGACGACGTCGAGGAACTCGGCTTCGTCGAGTCGCGGCCCAAGCAGGACGGCCGGAACATGATCATGGTGATCGGTCCGCACAAGAAGAAGGCGGAGGCCAAGGCCGAGCGCGCGGCGAGCCGCGAGCAGGACGCCGGCACCGCCTGACGGCCCGGCCGGGGCCCGCCCCCGCGGGGAGCTTCGGCGGAGCCGAGCACCGGGAGACCGGCGGCGACCCCGGGGATCCGGGGCGACGCGGGGCGAACCGGCCACCAGGGCCCGCCTCTCCGGGCGGGTCCGTCTCACGCCCCCGCGGTTTCGCGGGGTCGTGACGCACGTACATTGAAGCCTGACCCGGCGCGTCACACGGGGTTCCGTGCGATGCGCCGATTCAGGCGCGCCACCGTGCCGCCGCGCGGGGCCACACAGCGAGGGAGACGACGGCGACCATGCCGAAGACCAAGACCCACAGCGGTGCCAAGAAGCGGTTCAAGCTGACCGGCTCCGGCAAGGTGATGCGCCGCCGCGCCAACAAGAACCACCTGCTTGAGCACAAGCCGACCAAGCGGACCCGCCGCCTGTCCGGCCCCGCCGTGGTGGCCCCCGCGGACGCGAAGAACATCAAGAAGCTGCTGCGCAAGTAGCACCCGACCGGCAACATCAGCGACCGGCCGAGGCCCGGATGGCCCCGGCCCCCACGAAGGAGTCCATCACGTGGCACGCGTGAAGCGGGCGGTCAACGCCGCCAAGAAGCGTCGGGTCGTCCTGGAGCGGTCGAGCGGCTACCGCGGCCAGCGGTCGCGCCTGTACCGCAAGGCCAAGGAGCAGCAGCTCCACTCCATGACCTACGCCTTCCGGGACCGCAAGGACCGCAAGGGCCAGTTCCGCCGGCTGTGGATCCAGCGGATCAACGCCGCCGCCCGCGCGAACGGCATCACCTACAACCGGTTCATCCAGGGCCTGAAGGCGGCCGAGGTCGAGGTCGACCGGCGCATGCTCGCCGAGCTGGCCGTGAACGACGCCGCCGCGTTCGCCGCCCTCGTCAAGGTCGCCAAGGACGCGCTCCCGGCCGAGGGTTCGGAGGCCGCCTGAGCCGGGCGACCGGCATCCAGGCGATCACAGTGACATGGCGGGCCGCGAGCTGACCTCCCTCCGATCACCACGGGTGAAGGCCGCTCGCCGGCTCGCCAAGCGCGCCTTCCGGCGCCGCGAGGGCCGGTTCCTCGCCGAGGGCCCGCAGGCGGTGCGGGAGGCGCTGCGGATCCCCGGCGGGCTCGCCGAGCTGTTCACCACGGCCGAGGCCGAGGCGCGCCACCCCGAGCTGGTGGCGGCCGCCGAGCAGGCCGGCGCGCCGGTGCTGCGCGTCAGCGGCGAGGTCATGGCCGAGCTGGCGCAGACGGTCACGCCCCAGGGGCTGCTGGCCGTCTGCGGGTTCCTCGACGTCCCGCTCGGCACGGCGCTGGAGACCGGGCCCGAGCTCGTGACCGTGCTGGCGCACGTCCGCGACCCCGGCAACGCCGGGACGGTGCTGCGCACCGCCGACGCGGCGGGCTCGGAGGCGGTCGTGTTCACCGACGCCTCCGTCGACCCCTACAACGGCAAGTGCGTGCGCGCCTCGGCGGGCAGCCTGTTCCACCTGCCGGTCGTGGTCGGCCCGCGCTTCGACACCCTCGTCCCCGAGCTGCGCGGCGCCGGGCTGACGATCCTCGCCGCCGACGGCGCGGGCGAGCGCACGCTGGACGAGGGCATCGACGACGGCCTCCTCGCCCGGCCCACCGCCTGGGTGTTCGGCAACGAGGCGTGGGGGCTGCCCGAGGAGATCCTCCGGCACGTGGACGAGGTCGTCCGGGTGCCGATCCACGGCCGCGCCGAGAGCCTGAACCTCGCGACGGCCGCCGCCGTATGCCTGTACGCCTCGGCGCGGGCGCAGCGGTCGCAACGGGAGCGTTCCCGCAGCTGACGGCATGTGACGAGCGTTACGCGGACGCTTGCGCTGGATTCACTGCGTTCCGTGTTCGGATGGCCGCAAGCGGTCGCCTCCGAACTGATTTCTCCGGGTGTGACCTGCGAAGATGGTGCCTCGCGACGGCGGGGCGGGGGTCCGGCCGGCGCGGCGGGCCCTCGTCCCCAGGTAGGAGCGGGATACCGGCCCGGCGAGGGATTTGCACGTTCCAACGGGTGCTTACCGTGGTTGACCAGGGGCGGCGACGATGCCGCGCAGAGTGGGGGCGAACGTGATGACCGAGGAGACCAGGGCGGCCAGGAGGCCGGGCCGGCGGGGGCCGGAGTTCAGGTGCCGTGCGGGCGTGCCCGCCGGGGCCGCCGCCTCCACCGTGCCCGCCGCGTCCGCCGTGTCCGCCGAAGGCGCGCCCGCGGCGCGGCCCGGCGCGGCGGGCCCCGCCGTGACCGCCGCGGTGGGCACCGGCCTGACCATCGAGACCGCCCAGGTCCGCGGCGACACCGCCGTCGCCGCCGTGACCGGCGAGATCGACCTGCACACCGCCGACACGCTGCGCGCCCGCCTCATCGAGATGTACGGCGCGGGCTTCCGCCGCCTCGTCGTCGACTTCGCCGCCGTGCCGTTCTGCGACGCGGCCGGGCTCGGCGCGCTCGTCGCCGCGCACAACCAGGTCTCCGCGTCCGGCGGCGAGATCGTCCTCGCCGGTGTCCGCCCCGCGCAGCTGCGGCTGCTGCGCATCACCGGCCTGCACCGGCTGTTCGCCCTGCACCCGGACGCCGACCGCGCGCTGACCGAGGGCCCGCCCAGGCGCGCGAGCTGATCCCGTCCGTCCGGCACCGGCGGTTCCCGTCCTCGGGCCGCCGCCCTGCTCCGCGGCCGCGCCGCGAAACGATCTCGATCGGCGGGGACGCGGTCGAACCGTCGCGGGGGCGGCCCGCGTACTTCCTGGTGAGGACGTCCACGGCGGGGCGCGCACCCCGCCCGGTGGCTACAAAAGCCTTGCCGCAGGGCGTTTTCCGGGTCCCGCGAGGGGCCCGAGTCCAGATAGAGTCTCTTCTCGACAGGCCACGTCCCGACCGGTGTTTCTGGAGGCCGCAGTGGGCGGAGATCGACCTCCCCGCGTGGCCGCGCGCGCGCCGGCGGGCGATCCGGCCGACGACCTGCCCGACGGCCTGCTCGTGGCCGACCGGGACGCCCGCGTCGTGGTGTTCAACGCCGCCGCCGTCCGGATGACCGGGGTCGAGGCCGGCGCCGCGCTCGGCGCCGACTTCCGCGACGTCCTCCCCCTGCACGACGCCGAGGGGCGCGACTGGTGGAAGTGCCTGGCGCCCTACGAGGGCCTGGCCACCCGCACCCGGCACCCCGAGCGGGTGCTGTTCCTGCCCGGCGGCACCGAGCTGCTGGTGACCGCCGCCTACCGCCGCGACCAGCGCGGCCGGGTCGAGCGCTTCACCGTCTCGCTGCGCGACGCCGCGCACCGCGCCCGCCAGGAACGCGACCGCGCCGACCTCGTCTCCACCGTGGCGCACGAGCTGCGCTCCCCGCTGACCAGCGTGAAGGGCTTCACGGCGACGCTGCTCGCCAAGTGGCACCGCTTCAACGACGACCAGAAGCGCGTCATGCTGGAGACCGTCAACGCCGACGCCGACCGCGTCACCCGGCTCATCACCGAGCTGCTGGACGTCTCGCGCATCGAGGCGGGCCGCCTGGAGATGCACCGCCAGGTCGTCGACCTGCCCGAGGAGGTCCGCAAGGTCATCGCCGGGCGCGTCGCGGCCGGCGAGCCCGAGGACCGGTTCCGCTTCGAGACGCGCGGCGAGCTCCCCGAGATGTGGCTCGACCCCGACAAGGTCGACCAGATCCTCGGTAACCTGGTCGAGAACGCGGTGCGGCACGGAGCCGGCACCGTGACGATCGTGGTGGAGCCGGACGCGCACAAGGAGGGGGCCGCCGTGTCGGTGCGCGACGAGGGCGAGGGCATACCGCCCGAGGCCGTCCAGCGCGTGTTCCGGCAGTTCTGGCGCGGCCCCGGCGGCAACCGCCGCGGCGGCACCGGCCTCGGCCTCTACATCGTGAAGGGCCTCGTCGAGGCGCACGGCGGCGTGATCACGGTGCGGCGCGCGCCCGGCGGCGGCGCCGAGTTCCGATTTACCGTGCCCGCCGGGGCCCCCGACTACGCGAGCTGATCCGGCCGACGGCCGGAGCCGCGGTACCGGGCCCCCGGGGGGCCGCGCTGAGCGCGCACGAGCTTTCCGGATCCTTTCCGCCCGCGCACTAGACTGCGGGCGTCCCACGCCGACCGGAGTTATCACACCACCATGTCTGCACCCAACAAGTCCTACGATCCCGTCGAGGTGACCGCGTTGAGCCCGCAGGAGCTGGAGCGGGCCCGTGACGAGGCGCTCGCCGCCATCGCCGCGGCCGGCACCCTCGACGACCTCAAGCAGGTCCGCCTGGCGCACGCCGGCGACCGTTCCCCACTGGCGCTCGCCAACCGCGAGATCGGCGCGCTGCCGCCCGCGGGCCGCGCCGAGGCCGGCAAGCGCATCGGCGCCGCCCGGGGCGCGGTCGGGCAGGCGCTCAAGGCGCGCCAGGCCGAGCTGGAGGACGAGCGCGACCAGCGCGTCCTCGTCGAGGAGACCGTCGATGTCACGCTGCCCTGGGACCGCGCGCCCCGGGGCGCCCGGCACCCGCTGACCACCACCCAGGAGCGGATGGCCGACGTCTTCGTCTCCATGGGCTTCGAGGTCGCCGAGGGCCCCGAGGTCGAGGCGGAGTGGTTCAACTTCGACGCCCTGAACTTCACGCCCGACCACCCCGCCCGCACCATGCAGGACACCTTCTTCGTCGGCTCGGAGGAGACGGGCCTGGTGATGCGCACCCACACCTCGCCGGTGCAGGTCAGGTCGCTGCTGTCGCGCCCGCTGCCGGTGTATGTGGTGATGCCGGGCAAGACGTTCCGCACCGACGAGCTGGACGCCACGCACAGCCCCGTCTTCCACCAGCTGGAGGGCCTCGCCGTCGACGAGGGCCTGACGATGGCCGACCTGCGCGGCGGGATCGGCGTGTTCGTGGAGGGCATGTTCGGCGAGGGGCTGAAGACGCGCTTCCGCCCGTCCTACTTCCCGTTCACCGAGCCGTCGGCCGAGGTCGACATGCAGTGCTTCGTGTGCCGGGGCGCCTCGGCCGAGCCGGGCGGCGACCCCTGCCGGACGTGCAGTTCGGAGGGCTGGATCGAGCTGGGCGGCTGCGGGATGGTCAACCCCCGGGTGCTGGTGGCCTGCGGCGTCGACCCGGAGCGCTACAGCGGCTGGGCGTTCGGCCTAGGCGTCGAGCGGACGCTGATGTTCCGGCACGGTGTGGAGGACATGCACGACATGGTGGAGGGCGACGTCCGGTTCACCCTCCCGTTCGGGATGGAGATCTGATGCGGGCGCCGCTTTCCTGGGTGCGCGAGTACGTCGAGCTGCCCGCCGGGGTCACCGGCCGCGACCTGGCCGCGAAGCTGATCGCGGCGGGCCTTGAGGTCGAGACCGTCGAGCGGGCGGGTGCCGACCTGACCGGCCCGCTGGTCGTCGGCCGGGTCCTGGCGATCGAGGAGCTCACCGGGTTCAAGAAGCCGATCCGCTACTGCCAGGTGGACGTCGGCCAGGCGAACGGCACCGGCGAGCCGCAGAACATCATCTGCGGCGCGACGAACTTCGCCGTCGGCGACCACGTCGTGGTCATCCTGCCGGGCGGGGTGCTGCCGGGCGGGTTCGAGATCGGGGCGCGCAAGACCTACGGCAGGCTGTCGGAGGGGATGATCTGCGCGGTCGACGAGCTGGGCATCGGCGACGACCACGCCGGCATCCTCGTGCTGCCGCCCGGCACGCCGCCGGGCACGGACGCGGTGGAGCTGCTCGGCCTGCGCGACGACGTCCTCGACATCGCCGTCACGCCCGACCGCGGCTACGCGCTGTCGATCCGCGGCATCGCCCGCGAGGCCGCCACGGCCTACGGGGTGCCGTTCAAGGACCCGGCCGAGGTGGAGTTGCCCGCCGACACCGGCGAGTCCTACCCGGCGAGCATCGGCGACCCGTCGGCGTGCGACCGGTTCGTGCTGCGCGAGGTGCGCGGGTTCGACCCGGACGCCACGACCCCGATCCGGATGCAGGTCCGCCTGCACCGGGCCGGGATGCGGCCGGTGTCGCTGGCCGTGGACGTCACCAACTACCTGATGCTGGAGCTCGGGCAGCCGCTGCACGCCTTCGACCGGTCCAAGCTCACCGGCCCGATCGTGGTGCGGCGCGCCGCGCCGGGCGAGGCGCTGGAGACCCTCGACCACGCCAAGCGGACCCTCGACCCCGAGGACGTCCTCATCACCGACGCGTCGGGGCCGATCTCGATGGCGGGCACGATGGGCGGCCTCGCCACCGAGATCGACGACCGGTCGGCGGACATGGTGATCGAGGCGGCGCACTTCGACGCCGTCGGCATCGCCCGGATGGCCCGCCGGCACCGGCTGCACAGCGAGGCGTCCTACCGGTTCGAGCGCGGTGTCGACCGCGAGCTGCCGCTGTACGCCTCCTACCGGGCGGCGCGGATGCTGGCCGAGCTGGGCGGCGCCGAGATCGTGCCCGGCGTGACGCACGCGCAGGCACCGGTGGAGCCGGTCACGGTCACGATGTCGGCGGGCCACCCCGGGCGGGTCGCGGGCGTGGCCTACCCGCCGGACGCGGTCGTCCGGCGGCTGGAGGACGTCGGCTGCTCCGTGGCGGGCGGCACCGGCGAGGGGGAGGTGCTGACGGTGACCCCGCCGTCGTGGCGCCCCGACCTCGTCGACCCCAACGACCTCGCCGAGGAGGTCATCCGGCTGGAGGGGTATGAGGACATCCCGGTCCGCGCGCCGCGCCCCTCGAACGGGCGGGGGCTGACGCTCCAGCAGCGGCTGCGGCGCCGGGTGGGCCGCGCGCTCGCGGGCGCCGGGTACGTCGAGGTGCTGTCGTTCCCGTTCGCCGCCGAGAAGGACTGGGACGACCTCCAGCTCCCGTCCGGCGACGAGCGGCGCACGGCGCTGCGGCTCGCCAACCCCCTCTCCGAGGACGAGCCGCTCCTGCGCACGACGCTGCTGCCCGGACTGCTGCGCGCCCTCGTCCACAACGTGGGGCGCGGCTTCGGCGACGCGGCGCTGTTCGAGATGGGCCTGGTGTTCCGCCCCCGCCCCGACGCGCCGGGCCGGGCGCCGCGCCTCGCGGTCGACCGCGGGCCGACGGCGGAGGAGGTCGCCTCCGTCGAGGCGGCGCTGCCCGACCAGCCGCACCGGGTGGCCGTCGTGCTGTCGGGCGACCGGGAGCCGTCGGGCTGGTGGGGCCCGGGCCGCCCCGCGCTGTGGGCGGACGCCGTCGAGGCGGCCCGCACCGTGGCCCGCGAGGCCGGGGTCGAGCTGGAGGTGCGGGCCGACCGGCACGCGCCGTGGCATCCGGGGCGCTGCGCCGCGCTGTACGCGGGCGACGTCCTCGTCGGCCACGCCGGTGAGCTGCACCCGCGCGTCACCAAGGCCTACGGGCTGCCGCCGCGCACCTGCGCGATGGAGCTGGAGCTGCGCCGCCTGGGCGAGCCCGCGGCGCCCCGCGCGCCGCACGTGTCGACCTACCCGGTCGCCACCCAGGACGTCGCGCTCGTCGTCGACGCGGACGTCCCCGCCGCGCGTGTCGCGGCGGCGCTGCGCGAGGGCGCGGGGGAGCTGCTGGAGGCGATCCGGCTGTTCGACGTCTACACCGGCGAGCAGGTGGGCGAGGGGCGCAAGTCGCTGGCCTACACGCTGCGGTTCCGCGCGCCCGACCGCACGCTGACGGCGGAGGAGGCGACCCGGGCCCGCGACGCGGCTGTCGCCGCCGCGGCTTCTGGGACCGGCGCCACGCTCCGCGGCGCCTGACGGCTGAGGAGGGCGGCCCCGCGCGGGGCCGCCCTTTCGTCTCCGCTGACGCGATTTGCGTCCCGGTGATGGTTCGGGTAAGGTGACCGCGTCACATTGCCGCCCGGCAGGGGAGTCCATTGAGGATCTGAGGTCCGACACCGCGCGACGGCCGTTCACCGGCCCGCGCACGTGACCTCAGCCGTGGACCTTCGTCCCCGCCGGGCTTTCGCATGTCATGACGGCCTCGCCCGCCGCCATGGCCTCCCGCCCGCCGGCCGCGTCGCGCGCCCCACGCGGTGTCTCCATGTGTTCCGCCAATCGCTCGCCATCATGGAGGCCCCCTCATGTCATTCGCCATCGTGTGCTCCGGCGTGTCGTTCGCCTGGCCCGACGGCACGCGAGTCCTGAACGGCCTGGACGTCGCGTTCGGCGCCACCCGCACCGGGCTGATCGGCGTCAACGGCTCCGGCAAGTCCACGCTGCTGAGGCTGATCGCGGGAGAGCTGGCCCCCGCCGCGGGAAAGATCAACGTGGCGGGGGAGGTCGGCTACCTGCCGCAGTCCCTCCCGCTCGACGGCGCCGGCACCGTCTCGGACCTGCTCGGCATCAGCGCCGCGCGGGCGGCGCTGCACGCCATCGAGCGCGGTGAGGCCACCGAGGAGAACTTCGCCGCCGTCGGCGACGACTGGGACGTCGAGGAGCGCGCCCGCGCCGAACTCGACCGGCTCGGTCTCGGCGAGGTGGGGCTGGACCGCACCGTCCCGACGCTGTCGGGCGGCGAGGCCGTCATGGTCGCGCTCGCGGCGCTGTTCCTGGCCCGCCCCGACGTCCTGCTGCTGGACGAGCCGACCAACAACCTCGACCTGGACGCGCGCCGCCGCCTGTACGAGGCGGTCGAGTCCTGGACGGGCGTGCTCGTCGTCGTCAGCCACGACCGGGAGCTGCTCGACCGGGTGCAGGAGATCACCGACCTGCGCGAGGGCGCCGTCCGGACGTTCGGCGGCAACCTCACGGCCTACGAGGAGCTGCTCGCGGTCGAGCGGGAGGCCGCCGAGCGCACCGTCCGGGCGGCCGAGACCGACATGCGCCGCCAGAAGCGCGAGCTGGAGGAGGCGCACGTCAAGCTGGCGCGGCGGCTGCGCTACGGCAAGAAGATGCAGGAGACCAAGCGCGAACCCAAGATCGTGATGGGCGAGCGCAAGCGGCAGGCGCAGGTCGCGGCGGGCAAGCACCGCATCATGCACGAGGAGCGGCTCGCCGGGGCCCGCGACCGGCTCACCGAGGCCGAGGAGGCGGTGCGCGGGGACGCCGAGATCCGGGTGACGCTGCCCGCGACCGAGGTGCCCGCCGGGCGGACGGTCGCGACCGTGACCGGGCTCGCGCCGCCCGAGCCGGAGACCGGGTCGCTGGAGGAGCTGATCGTCCGGGGCCCGGAGCGGATCGCGCTGGTCGGCCCGAACGGGTCGGGCAAGACGACGTTCCTGCGGGCCCTGACCGGCGAGTCCGTCCCGGAGGGGGTGGAGGTACGGCTCGGCGTGGAGGGCGTCCGCTATCTGCCGCAGCGGCTCGACGTCCTCGACCCGGACCTCAGCGTCATCGACAACGTCCGCGCGGTCGCGCCGTCGGTGCCGGTGAACCAGGTCAGGGCCGGGCTGGCGCGGTTCCTGTTCCGGGGCGCGCGGGCCGAGCAGCCGGCGGGGACGCTGTCGGGCGGCGAGCGGTTCCGCGCCGTGCTGGCCTCGCTGCTGCTCGCCGAGCCCGCGCCGCGGCTCCTGCTGCTGGACGAGCCGACCAACAACCTCGACATGGCGAGCGTCCGGCAGCTCGGCCAGGCCCTGTCGGGGTACCGGGGCGCGCTGCTGGTGGTCAGCCACGACCTGCCGTTCCTGCGGACGATCGGGATCACCCGCTGGCTGGCGATGGACCGCCGCGCCGGCCTGTCGGAGGTGGACCCGATGTGATCGCGGCGGGTCAGCGCACGCGTCCGCGCGCCGCCCGCCCCAGGGCCTCTTCGAGGTCGTCGAGGAACTGCCCGTCGCCGCCCTGCGCCGAGCAGTCCGCCGTCCCGGTCATGCACCGCAGCCGGTCGCGGAGCCGGTCGCGGAGGACACGGCTGACCTCGGGGTAGTAGACCGAGGAGGGCCGCGGGCGCGCGGAGGCCACGGCCCGGCGGATCACGGGCGCCTCGGCGTGCAGGACGACCTCCTCGTTCGGGGCCCCCTGGGACCCGCAGGCCCGGGGGCCCTGGTAGGCGTCCTCGCGCACGGGCGCCCACCCGCCGCAGGCGAACAGCCGCCGCTGCCGCTCCCGGTCGGTGAGGTACTCGACCAGCTCGCGCGCCGCGCGGGCCCGTTCGCCGGTGAGCGAGGCGGCCAGGGCGAGGCTCTGGCCGCCCAGCACCCGCTCGCCCGGGTAGGGGACGGCGTCGAGGTGCTTCGCGGCCTCGCTCCCGCTGTTGAGGAGCAGGGTGTAGAACGCGGGCCAGTCGCGCAGGAAGGCCACCTCGCCGTTCTTGAAGGCCGTGACGCCCGCCGTCTCGTCGGCCTCCAGCGACGCCGGGGAGATCACCGGGCGCTCTCCCCGCATGGCGTTGGCGAGGTCGCGCAGCGCGGCGCGGACCGCCGCGCGGTCCATCGCGACCTTCCCGTCCTCGCCGACGGTGATGTCCCCGCCCTGGTCGCGGACCAGTTCGAGCATGTCGACGGTGAAGCCCTCGTAGCGGTCGAGCTGGAGCATGAGCCCGGCCTTGAGGCGGGTGCCGGGGCCCATGACCGCGCGCGCCTGCTCCCTGAGCTCCGCCTGGGTGGCCGGGACGCGGCGGACGAGGTCGGTGCGGTAGATCAGCAGGGGCGCGTCGGTGTTCAGCGGCACCGTCCACAGCCTGCCGCGGTAGCGTCCGGTGCGCAGCAGGTCCGGGATGATCGGCCGCAGGCCCGCCTGCGGGAGGTCGTCGAGCGGCCGGATGTAGCCGGCCCTCGCGAACTCCGGGGTCCAGGGCGTGTCGAGGATGTAGACGTCGCCGTCGCAGCCGCCCGAGCGCGCGGTCGACACCAGCTCGCTGTGCTCCATGTCGCTGTTCAGCGGCAGGTGGCGGAACCGCGCCCGGAGCCCGCGCCGGCCGGCCCACTCGCCGACGAGCGCCTGCCGCACGCCGATCGGGTCCTTGCCGCCGACCACGACGAGCGGGGCGCCCGGCGCGCAGCCCGCCCCGGACGGCCCGGACGCCACCCTCGGGTACGCGACCAGGGCGACCAGGGCCGCCAGCGCTCCGGCGACGGCGCTGACCTGCACGGCGGAGGGGTTCACCTGCTTCGGCTCCGTTTCTGTGCGAGGGTCCGGCGGCTGGGGCGGGCGGAGGGCGGCTAGGACGAGCCGAAGAGCGCGTCGAACAGCGGGTCGCCGTCCGCGTTCGCGGGGAGGCAGTGGAACCGCTGCTCCGCCCGCCGCAGATCGGCCAGCTCCTTCGGGCATCCCGCCCCGGTGAGCGCGAGGACGTAGACGTCCGGGGCGTCCGCGCCCTTCAGCGCGTCCTGGAGTTCCGCGCGGGTGGCGCGGTCGCCGTGGCCGGGGTCGTCGTCGACGCCGTCGGTGAGCACGACCAGCGCCTGGCGGCCGTCCCGGTGCCCCCTGGCGCGCCGGTCGGCGGCCTCCCCGGCCGCGTGCCGCGCCGCGCCCGCGATCGCGTGGTAAAGCGGCGTCGTCTCGGCGTCCGCCTCGTGCGCCTGCGCCAGCCACCGCTCGATCCGCGTCTTGGCGGGATCGTTCGCGGGCGCCATGGGGACGAGCCGGCGCGGTTCGCGGCCCCCCGGGCCGTCGGGGAACCGCCACAGGCCCACCCGGTCGTTCGGGCCGAGCCAGCCGAGCGTGCGGTAGACGGTGTTCCGGGCGTCCGTCAGCAGCGTCCCGCCGTTCACGGGCGTGTTCATCGTCCGGGAGAGGTCGAGCATGAAGCCCACCGAGCGCGGCTTCCACGCGTTGGTCATCAGGGCGCGGGCGTTCCTCAGGTCGTCCAGCCCGAACCGGGGGCGGGCGGCGGGCGCCGCGCCCCGGGGCAGCGAGCGCGCCAGCCAGTCCCCGAACCGCTCGGCGAAGGTGATCCCGTCCGGGTCGCCGTCCTGCCAGCGGACCTGGACCACCGGCCGGTCGACCGCCATCGCCCCGCCCTCGGGCTGCACGGTCACCAGCTGCCGGGCCTCCGCGCCGGGGGCGTCGCAGCGGGTGCCGGGCCGGTCCCCCTTGACGGTGTCCAGCGGCACGATCGCGGCGGTGGCCGGGCCGCCGTCGCGCGCCGTCCGCAGCCGGCAGAGCACCTCGCCGGGGTCGTCCGCCGCCGCCCCGCCGGCCTCGACCTGCCCGGCGAGGACCCTGCGCCGCTGCTGGAAGGCGTCGGAGGTGTCGCCGGACAGGAGGGCGGCGAGGCCGACCAGCCCGGTCTCGGTCGTCTGCGGGCTGGGCATGAGCAACCGGGTGCCGCGGACCTTCTCCGCGAGCCGCCTCCAGGTCAGGGACTCCGAGCCGGTGAGGCCCAGCTCGCCCGCGTCCGGCTCGGACAGCACGAGCACCAGCGGCGACGCCGGCCCGGCGTACCGCCCGCCCCAGGTCAGCCGGGCCTCCGGGGCGAGGTTCCGCACGACCTCCTCGACCGAGGCGCTGGTCGCCGGGAGCCAGACGTCGGGGCGCGGCAGCTCGGTGAGGATGCCCATGTCCTTGAAGACGCCGCCGAGGACGTTGCCGGGCGGCGGCGCCTCGAACACGGTCACGCGGACGGCCAGGCAGCCGTCCGCGTCGCTCTCGGCCTGGACGAACCTGGCGGCCTCGGCCTGGGCCAGGGCCATGTTCTCCGGCGCGGCCATGACGCGCACGTCGGGCGGCGGCTCGCAGCCCTCGGCCCCGAAGGACCGGGCCTGCAGGACGACGATCCACCCGGCGGCGACGACGGCCGCCCCGCCCAGCGCGGCGCCCCCGCATTTGACGACGGTCCACGACATGCGCTTCTTGAGGTGGCCGAGCCGGTCGGTGTCCTCCAGCCACCACGCCACGACGTAGACCAGGCAGAAGACTCCGGCGAGGTAGAACGGGAAGCGCCTCGGCTGGTCGGCGGCGGCCAGCCCGCCCGCGACGGGCGCGGCGACGCCGAGCAACTGGACCCAGTTCCTGAGCGGGTTCGCCATTCGCGCCTCCGGCCCGGTGCGGTCCCGGGGCCTGGTCGCCGGTCGGAGTGGGGAGACGACCACTCTCCGCTTCCTGGTGTGACGACCTGGCGGGCACCGGGGTTCCGTGCCCGGCCCCGCGGGGCCGGGCCGGATCCGGTCAGGTCAGGACGCGCTTGGTGAAGGTGCGGGTCGCCGCCCAGGACAGGACGACGGTCCCGCCGACGATGGCCAGCAGGAACGCCCAGACCGGCATGTGGTCGATGCCGGGGGTCAGCGCGGTGCGCAGGCCCTCGCTGACGTACACCAGCGGGTTCACGAGGCTGAGGATCTGGAGCCAGCGGATGTCCGCCAGCGCCGACCACGGATAGTACACGCAGCCGAGCATGGTCATCGGGAGCAGGACGAGCGCGAACAGCATCTGGACCTTCTGCGGGTTCAGCAGCGTGCCGAGCAGCAGCCCGCCGGCGGCCGACAGCAGCGACCCGGCCACCATCACGACGATCAGCACCGGCCAGTTCCCGACGTGGACGCTCGGGGCCTGCCCGTCGGCGTGGATGAACAGCACCGCGGGGAAGACCAGCAGGCCGCCGATCAGGCCCTGCAGCGCCGCCGCGATGATCTTCTGGACGGCCAGCAGCGGCACCGGCACCGGCGCCAGCGCCCGGTCGGTGATCGACTTCTGCCAGTTCAGCTCCATCATCAGCGGGAAGATCACCGCCATCATCGCCTGCATGATGATGGACGAGCCGACGAGGCCGGGCAGCAGGATCGTGGAGAACGTCGGCCCGCCGGGCCCGCCCGCCATCGCGCCGCCGCCGAGCTTGGGCAGCACGTAGGCGAACACGAACACGAACATCACCGGCTGCACCAGCACCCGCAGGAACGTCGACAGGAAGTTCTTGCGCATCACCCGCGCCTCGCGCGCCATCATCGCGGCGAAGGTGCGCGGGACCGTCGCCCTGGCGGGGGGCGGCGGGGGGAGGACCTGGGAGCTCATTCTCGGTAGTCCCTTCCGGTGATGGTGAGGAAGACGGTCTCCAGGCTGGGGCGGAGCTGGGTCGCGTCGGTGACGCCGACGCCCGCCGCGGCGCCGACCGCGACGAGTTCGCCGAGGATGCCCTCGGCCTCGGCGGCGAACACCCGCACCTGGCCGTCGTGAATCTCGACCTTGCTGATGCCGTCCCGGTCGGCGAGCGCCTTGATCTCGCGCGGGGGCGGCGCGTCGTAGGTGACGGTGATGACGGTGTCGGCGCCGGCGGCGCCCTTCAGCTCGTCCACCGTGCCGCTGGCGAGGATTTTGCCGTGGTCGACGACGGCGACCTTCTCGCAGAGCGCCTCGGCCTCCTCCATGTAGTGGGTGGTGAGCACGATCGTCTGGCCGCTCTCCTGGAGGCCGCGCAGCACCTCCCACAGGTTGGTGCGGGTCTGCGGGTCGAGGCCGGCGGTCGGCTCGTCCAGGAACAGCACCTCGGGGCCGTGCATGAGGGCGCGGCAGATCATGAAGCGCTTGGCCTGCCCGCCCGAGATCTCGAACGGGTTGCCGCCGCGCTGCTCGGTGAGCCCGAACAGCTCCATCAGCTCGTCGGCGCGGCGGCGGGCGTCGCGGGCGCCCAGCCCGAAGAACCGGCCGCGGAACTCCAGGTTCTCGCCCGCGGTCAGGTCGGAGTCGAGCGTGTTGTTCTGCGAGACGACGCCGATGCGCCGCTTGATCTCGACGGGCTGCCTGACCACGTCGAGCCCGCAGACCCGCGCGCTGCCGCCGGTCGGGACGACCAGCGTGGTGAGCATGCCGATCGTGGTGGACTTGCCGGCCCCGTTCGGGCCGAGCAGCCCGAAGAACTCGCCCTTCGGGACGTCCAGGTCGATGCCGCGGACGGCGTGCACCGCCGGCCGGGGGCCGGCGGCGGGATAGGTCTTCTTCAGGTCCGTCGTGCTCACGGCGGACTCGGGGGGTGCGCTCACGCGCCGTCTCCCTTCGGTTCCGGCGGATCCTCGGGGATCGCCTCCGGATATTCCTCGAAGCGTTCGATCAGGTTGACCAGGAACCGCCGGACGGCGGGCGCGTCGCCCTCGTCGACGACGTCGTAGAGGTGCCACAGGTCGCGGCCGATGGGCATGCCCTTCTCGGAGAGCAGCCGCCGTCCCTCGTCGGTGATGTAGACGAGCACGGCGCGCCGGTCCGTCTCCGAGCGGCGCCGTTCCACATGTCCGTTGCGTTCCAGGGTGTCGACGACCGAGGTCGCCGACGCGGGGGTGATGAGCAGCCGCTTGGCGATCTCCCCGGCCCGCAGCCCGTCCTCGGCGAGGAGCATGCGCAGGGTGAAGAACCCGACCGGGCTGACGCCGTGCCGCTCGATGATCCGCGACACGACCGGGCCCGACATGCGGGACGCGAGGGCGAACAGGCGGCCGACGGGCCACTGCTCGATCGGCCCGAGGCCCGTGAGGTCCCCGAAACCGAGCTTGCGGGTGTCCATGCCCAGGATTATTAGGGTCCTGATGTTTAGGCGTCAAATCATTAGGTGTCTAAGTACTTGGTGTGTCCCTCGTCTCAGACGGCTCGGACCGGCGGTCACGGCATTGAATAGACATCCACCCTCATGCATACTCTTGCTCATTGCTTCGGAAGGGCGAGTGCGACATGGGAATCCGGACGGCGGTGGCCGGCGCCAGCGGGTACGCGGGCGGCGAGGTGCTGCGCCTCCTGGCGGGACATCCAGAGTTCGAGATCGGCGCGCTGACGGCGGGCTCCAACGCGGGCACCGAGCTGGGCGCGCACCAGCCCCACCTGCGATCCCTGGCCGGGCGCGTCCTGGCCGAGACCACCCCGGACGTCCTCGCCGGGCACGACGTCGTGTTCCTGGCCCTGCCGCACGGGCGGTCGGGGCCGCTGGCCGCCGAGCTGGGCGACGACGTCCTGGTCGTCGACTGCGGCGCCGACCACCGCCTCGCCGACCCCGCCGCCTGGGAGCGCTTCTACGGAACGGTCCACGCCGGCACCTGGCCCTACGGCCTCCCCGAGCTGCCCGGCCAGCGCGCGCGGCTGCGCGGCGCCCGGCGGATCGCGGTCCCCGGCTGCTACCCGACGGCAGTCGACCTCGCGCTGTTCCCCGCGTTCGCCGCCGGTCTCGCCGAGCCCGACGTCGTCGTGGTCGCCGCGTCCGGCACCTCGGGCGCCGGGCGGGCGCTCAAGCCGCACCTGCTCGGCAGCGAGGTCATGGGCTCGGTCGGCGCCTACGCCGCCGGCGGCGCGCACCGCCACACGCCCGAGATGGTCCAGGGCCTCAGCGCCGTCGCGGGGGAGCCGGTCACGGTCTCCTTCACCCCGACGCTCGCGCCGATGAGCCGGGGCATCCTCGCGACCTGCACCGCCAAGGCCCGCCCCGGCGTCACCGCCGCGACGCTCCGCGCCGCCTACGAGGCCGCCTACGCGGGGGAGCCGTTCCTCGGCCTGCTGCCGGAGGGGCGCTGGCCCGCCACGTCCATGACGCTGGGCGCCAACACCGCGCTCGTCCAGGTCGCCCTGGACGAGGACGCCGGACGCGTCGTCGCCGTCGCCGCCATCGACAACCTGACCAAGGGGACGGGGGGCGCCGCCGTGCAGAGCGCCAACCTCGCCCTCGGCCTTCCGGAAGAACTCGGGCTGACCACGATCGGAGTGTCCCCTTGAGCGTCACCGCCCCCCAGGGTTTCCGCGCCGCAGGCGTCGTCGCGGGGCTGAAGGCCAACGGCGGCCGCGACGTCGCCCTCGTCGTCAACGACGGGCCGTCGCGCGCGGCGGCCGGCGTCTTCACCCGCAACCGGGTCAGGGCCGCTCCCGTCGAGTGGACCGAGCAGGTGCTCAAGGGCGGCCGCCTCCGCGCCGTCGTGCTGAACTCCGGCGGCGCCAACGCCTGCACGGGCGCGCCCGGCTTCCAGGACACCCACGCCACCGCCGAGGCCGTCGCCGAGGCGCTGGAGGACTCGGCCGGCGAGGTCGCCGTCTGCTCCACCGGGCTGATCGGCGTGCGCCTCCCGATGGAGGTCCTGCTGCCCGGCGTCGGCAAGGCCGCCGCCGAGCTGTCGCGCGGGGACGGCGGGCTCGCCGCCGCCGACGCGATCCGCACCACCGACACCGTCGCCAAGATCGCCTTCCGGCAGGGCGAGGGCGGCTACCGGATCGGCGCGATGGCCAAGGGCGCGGGCATGCTCGCCCCGTCGCTGGCCACGATGCTGTGCGTCATCACCACCGACGCCGACCTGCCCGCCGAGGCGCTGGACCGGGCGCTGCGCGCCGCGACCGCCGTCACCCTCGACCGGCTCGACACCGACGGCTGCATGTCCACCAACGACACCGTCCTGCTGCTGGCCTCCGGCGCCGCCGGGGTCGTCCCCGGCGAGGAGGAGTTCACCGCGCTGGTCACCGACGTGTGCGCCGACCTCACCCGGCAGCTCCTCGTGGACGCCGAGGGCGCGAGCAAGGCCATCGCGATCGAGGTCGTCGGCGCCGCGTCCGAGGACGACGCGGTCACCGTCGGCCGCTCGATCGCCCGCAACGACCTGCTCAAGTGCGCCATCCACGGCGAGGACCCGAACTGGGGCCGGGTCCTGTCGGCCGTCGGGACCACCGACGCGGTCTTCGAGCCCGACCGGATCAACGTCGCGATCAACGGCGTGTGGGTGTGCCGGAACGGCTCGTCCGGCGACGACCGCGACCGGGTCGACCTGCGCCCCCGGGACGTGACGATCACCGTCGACCTCTCGGCGGGCTCGGCCAGCGCGACCATCTGGACGACCGACCTCACGGCCGAGTACGTCCACGAGAACTCGGCGTACTCGACATGAGCGACGTGGCCACCGAGACGCGGACCGGCCCGCGCGGCGAGCCGCAGCGCCGCGCGGAGACCCTGATCAGGGCGCTGCCGTGGCTGGAGCGCTTCCACGGCGCGACGATCGTGATCAAGTACGGCGGGCACGCGATGTCCGACGAGGCGCTGCGGCACTCCTTCGCCGAGGACGTGGTGTTCCTGCGCTACGCGGGCCTGCGGCCGGTCGTCGTGCACGGCGGCGGCCCGCAGATCGACTCCGCGCTCGCCCGCAACGGCATCGACTCCACCTTCACCGCCGGGCTGCGGGTCACGACGCCGGAGGCCATGGAGGTCGTCCGGATGGTGCTGACCGGGCAGGTGCAGCGCGACGTCGTCGGGCTGATCAACCGGCACGGCCCGTTCGCGCTCGGCATGTCCGGCGAGGACGCCAACCTGTTCACCGCCGAGCGCAAGCGCGCGCTCGTCGACGGCGAGCCCGTCGACATCGGCCAGGTCGGCGAGATCGTCGAGGTGCAGGTCGGGGCGCTGCGGGCGCTGCTGGACGACGGCCGGATCCCGGTCATCTCCAGCATCGCGCGCGGCGACGACGGCGAGGTGTTCAACGTCAACGCCGACACCGCCGCCGCGGCCGTCGCGGTCGCGCTGGACGCCGCCAAGCTGGTCGTCCTCACCGACGTCGAGGGCCTGTACGCCGACTGGCCGAACAGCGACGACGTGATCGACAGCCTCACCACCGACGAGCTGGCGGCGCTGCTGCCCGGCCTGTCGGCGGGGATGGTGCCGAAGATGGAGGCCTGCCTGACCGCCGTGCGCGGCGGTGTCCCGCGGGCCCACGTGCTGGACGGCCGCGTCCCGCACGCGCTGCTGCTGGAGATCTTCACCGACGAAGGGATCGGCACGATGGTGCTGCCCGCCCCCCAGGGGATGGCGTCATGACCGCGAACGACGACCTCAGGGCGCGGTACGAGGCCGCGTTCATGCCGAACTACGGCGTCCCGCCGCTGGCGCTCGCGCGCGGCGAGGGCGCCCGGGTCTTCGACGTCGACGGCCGCGCGTACCTCGACCTGATCGCCGGCATCGCGGTCAGCTCCCTCGGACACGCCCACCCGGCGCTGGTCGAGGCGGTGTCCACGCAGGTCGCGACGCTGGCGCACACCTCCAACCTGTTCCTGCACGAGCCCGAGGTGCTGCTCGCCGAGCGGCTGCGTGGCCTGCTGGACGGCGACGGCCGCGTGTTCCTCACCAGCAGCGGCACCGAGGCCAACGAGTGCGCGCTCAAGCTCGCGATCAAGTACGGGCGGGCGCACGGGCGGGCGCGGTTCGTCGCGACCGAGAACGGGTTCCACGGCCGCACCATGGGCGCGCTGTCGCTGACCGGGAAGGCGTCGATCCGCGAGCCGTTCGGGCCGTTCGCGCTGGACGTCACCTTCGTCCCCTACGGGGACGCGGCCGCGCTCAAGGACGCCGTCGGCGAGGACTGCGCCGCGGTCTTCCTCGAACCCACGCAGGGCGAGGCCGGGGTCGTCCCCCCGCCGGAGGGCTACCTCGCCGCCGCCCGCGAGATCTGCGACGCCACCGGCGCGCTGCTGGTCGCCGACGAGATCCAGGCGGCGATCGGACGCACCGGGGCCTGGTTCGCCTTCCAGGCCGAGAACGCCAGGCCCGACATCCTGACGCTGGCCAAGGGCCTCGGCGGCGGCCTGCCGATCGGCGCGTGCGTCGGGTTCGGCGAGCACGGCGACCTGTTCGCCAAGGGCGACCACGGCAGCACGTTCGGCGGCAACCCGGTCGGCGCCGCCGCCGCCCTCGCCGTCCTCGACACGATCGAGAAGGACGGCCTGCTCGCCAACGCCGCCGCCGTGGGCGAGGTCCTCGGCGCCGGGCTCGCCGCCGTCGACCACCCGCTGCTCGCGGGCGTCCGGGGCCGCGGGCTGTGGCTCGCGACCGTCCTCACCGGGCCGCACGCCGCCGCCGTGGAGGCCGCCGCCCGCGACGCCGGATTCCTGATCAACGCGCTCCAGCCCGACGCGCTGCGGATCGCGCCGCCGCTCGTCCTCACCGCCGCGCAGGCGGAGTCGTTCGTCGCCGCGTTCCCCTCGATCCTCGCCGCGGCGTCCGCCGCCACCGGCACCGCGACTCCTCCCGCGAAGGAGAGCTGACCATGACCAGGCACTTCCTCCGCGACGACGACCTCGCCCCCGCCGAGCAGGCCGAGGTGCTCGACCTCGCCGCCCGGGCCAAGGCCGACCGGTTCGCGCTCCGGCCGCTGGAGGGCCCGAGGACGGTCGCCGTGCTGTTCGACAAGCCCTCCACCCGCACCCGCATCTCCTTCGCCACCGGCGTCGCCGAACTCGGCGGGCACGCCCTGGTCATGGACGCCGGATCCAGCCAGCTCGGCCGCGGCGAGCCCATCGCCGACACCGCGCGCGTCCTGGAACGGCAGGTCAGCGCCATCGTCTGGCGGACGTCCGGGCAGGAGCGCATCGAGGAGATGGCCGCGGGCACGACGGTCCCGGTCGTCAACGCCCTCACCGACGCCTTCCACCCCTGCCAGATCCTCGCCGACCTCCAGACCGTCCAGGAGGCCAAGGGCTCCCTCGCGGGCGCCACCCTCGCCTACTTCGGCGACGGCGCCAACAACATGGCCCACTCCTACCTGCTCGGCTGCGCCACCGCCGGGATGCACGTCCGGATCGGCGCCCCCGCCTCCCTGCCCCCGGACGCGGGCATCGTCGCCCGCGCCACCGAGATCGCCGCCGCGACCGGCGGCTCGGTCACCGTGACCGACGACGCCAAGCGCGCCGCCGCCGGAGCCGACGTCCTCGCCACCGACACCTGGGTGTCGATGGGGCAGGAGGGCAAGGACACCTCCCTCTACGACCCCTACACCGTGGACGAGGAGCTCCTCGCCCTCGCCGACCCCACCGCGATCGTCCTGCACTGCCTGCCCGCCTACCGGGGCAAGGAGATCGCCGCGTCCGTCCTGGACGGCCCCCGCAGCCGCGTCTGGGACGAGGCGGAGAACCGGCTGCACGCCCAGAAGGCCCTGCTGGCATGGCTGCTGGAGCGCACGTGACGACCCCGCTGACCAAGGCCGCCCGGCACGCCCGGGTGATCGAGCTGCTGACCCGGCACCCCGTCCACTCCCAGGGCGAGCTGGCGAAGCTGCTCGTCGACGAGGGCGTGGAGGTCACCCAGGCCACGCTCTCGCGCGACCTCGTGGAGATCGGCGCCGTCAAGCTCCGCGCCGACGACGGCACGCTGATCTACGCCGTCCCCGGCGAGGGCGGCGAGCGCATCCGCCGCGCCCGCACCGGCGCCGCCGAGACCTTCACCGGCCGGCTCGGCCGGATCGCGGCGGAGCTGCTGGTGTCGGCCGAGGCGTCCGCCAACCTCGTCATCGTGCGGACCCCGCCCGGGGCCGCGCAGTACCTCGCCTCGGCGATCGACCACGCCGAATGGCCCACGATCCTCGGCACCGTCGCCGGCGACGACTCGATCCTCGTCATCGCCCGCGACCCGCTGGGCGGCGAGCAGGTCGCCGAGTCGCTGCTCAAGCTGGCGGGCGGCCGCGAACGACGAAGTCAGGGGCCGACGGCCCCCTGACCCCGCCCTTCCACCATCGGACACCCTTTTCTCACAGGAGATGACGACCATGAGCGAGCGCGTCGTACTCGCGTACTCCGGGGGCCTGGACACCTCCGTGGCCATCCCGTTCCTCGCCGAGCAGACCGGCGGCGAGATCATCGCGGTGGCGGTCGACGTCGGCCAGGGCGGCGAGGACCTCGACGCCATCCGCGACCGGGCCCTGGCCTGCGGCGCCGCGGAGGCCGTCGTCGTCGACGCCAAGGAGGAGTTCGCCGCGGACTTCTGCGTCCCCGCGCTCCAGGCGAACGCCCTCTACATGGACCGCTACCCGCTGCTGTCCTCGCTGTCCCGGCCGCTGATCGTCAAGCACCTCGTCTCGGCGGCCGAGGAGTTCGGCGGGACGTCGGTCTCGCACGGCTGCACCGGCAAGGGCAACGACCAGGTCCGCTTCGAGGCCGGCCTGTCCGCCCTCAACCCCGACCTGAAGGTCATCGCGCCCGCCCGCGACTTCGCCTGGACGCGCGACAAGGCCATCGCGTTCGCCGAGGAGAAGGGCCTGCCGATCGACGTGTCGGCCAAGTCGCCCTACTCCATCGACCAGAACCTGTGGGGGCGCGCCGTCGAGACCGGGTTCCTGGAGGACATCTGGAACGGCCCCATCGAGGACGTCTACGACTACACCGCCGACCCCGCGCAGCCGCGCGAGGCCGACGAGGTCGCCATCACCTTCGCCGCCGGCGTCCCGGTCGCGCTGGACGGCCGCCCGCTCACCCCGTACCAGGTCATCGACGAGCTGAACCGGCGCGCTGGCGCCCAGGGCGTCGGCCGCATCGACATGGTCGAGGACCGGCTCGTCGGCATCAAGAGCCGCGAGGTGTACGAGGCGCCCGCCGCGATCGCGCTGATCGCCGCGCACATGGAGCTGGAGAACGTCACCGTCGAGCGCGACCTCGCCCGCTTCAAGCGGTCCGTCGACCAGCGGTGGGGCGAGCTCGTCTACGACGGCCTCTGGTTCTCGCCGCTCAAGGACGCCCTCGACGCGTTCATCGCCGACGCGCAGAAGCATGTGTCCGGCGAGGTCCGGATGACCCTGCACGGCGGCCGCGCCGTCGTCACCGGGCGCCGCAGCGACGCGTCCCTGTACAGCTACGACCTCGCCACCTACGACACCGGCGACACCTTCGACCAGAGCCTCGCCAAGGGCTTCGTCGAGCTGTGGAGCCTGCCCAGCAAGATCGCCGCCAAGCGCGACCGGGACCAGGCCGGCTGACCGCCGCCCGGCTCCGGCCGGGGGGGGGGGGGGGGGGGGGGGGGGGGGCGGGGGGGCCCCCCCCCCCCCCAGGCGGGACCAC
>NZ_JAHFZY010000013.1:0-4654 GCF_018603865.1 Actinomadura sp. NEAU-AAG7 | reverse complement strand
GCCCCGGCGGGGGGGGCCCGCCGCGGGGGCGCCCCCGGCGGCGGCACGCCCCGGATAACGTTTGCCCATGCCCCGCGGCCGGCGGCCGTGGTGGGATGGGCAGGAACACGACACGCACAGCGGTGGGAAGAAGAGGATCTCCGTGACCAAGGCACCGACGCGACTGTGGGGCGGCCGGTTCGAAGGCGGCCCGGCGGACGCGCTCGCGCGGCTCTCGGTGAGCGTCCAGTTCGACTGGCGGCTCGCCCCCTACGACCTGATGGGCTCCCGCGCGCACGCCCGCGTCCTCAACCGGGCGGGGCTGCTCACCGACGACGAGCTCGCGCGCATGCTCGGGGCGCTGGACGACCTGGAGGCCGCCTGCCGGTCCGGTGAGTTCCGTCCGGCCGTCGCCGACGAGGACGTCCACACCGCCCTCGAACGCGGCCTGCTGGAGCGCCTCGGCACCCTCGGCGGCAAGCTGCGCGCCGGCCGTAGCCGCAACGACCAGGTCGCCACCGACCTGCGCCTGTACCTGCGCGACCACGCCCGCCAGATCGTCTCCCGGCTGGTCGAGCTGGAGACCGCGCTGATCGCGCAGGCCGAGCACAACCTCGGCGTCGCCGCCCCGGGCATGACCCACCTGCAACACGCCCAGCCCGTGCTGTTCTCCCACCAGCTCCTCGCGCACGTCCAGCCGCTCACCCGCGACATCGACCGGCTCCGCGACTGGGACCGGCGCGCCGCGGTGTCCCCGCTCGGCTCCGGCGCCCTCGCCGGGTCCTCGCTGCCGCTGGACCCGCAGGCCACCGCCGCCGAGCTCGGCTTCGACGCCGCCGCCGCCAACTCCATGGACGCCGTCGCCGACCGCGACTTCGTCGCCGAGTTCCTGTTCGCCGCCGCGCTCATCGGCGTGCACCTGTCGCGCCTCGGCGAGGAGATCTGCCTCTGGGCGTCCCAGGAGTTCCGCTGGATCGAGATGGACGACACCTACGCCACCGGGTCGTCGATCATGCCGCAGAAGAAGAACCCCGACGTCGCCGAGCTGGCGCGCGGCAAGGCGGGCCGCCTCATCGGCCACCTCGTCGGCCTGCTGACGACGCTCAAGGGCCTGCCGCTCACCTACAACCGCGACCTCCAGGAGGACAAGGAGGGCGCCTTCGACGCCGTCGAGACGCTCCTGCTCGTCCTGCCCGCCATGTCCGGGCTCATCGCGACCATGCGGGTCAACACCGAGCGCCTGGAGGCCCTCGCCCCCGACGGCTTCGCCCTCGCCACCGACCTCGCCGAACTGCTCGTCCGCCGGGGCGTGGCCTTCCGCGACGCCCACGAGATCGTCGGGCACCTCGTGGTCTGGTGCCAGGTCAACGACAAGGACTTCGGCGACCTCACCGACGAGGAGCTGGCGAAGGTGTCCCCGTCGCTGACGCCCGACGTCCGCGAGGTCCTCAACGTCCAGGGCGCGCTCGCGTCCCGGAAGGCCTACGGCGGCACGGCCCCCGAACGCGTCCGCGAGCAGATCGACACCCTGCGCGCCGAGGTCAACGAACACGCCGCCTGGGCCTCCTAGATCCGGCCGGGGTGGCCGGCAGGACGCGTCGCGTGATGGCCGAACCCACCCCGGGCCGCCTCTAGGCTTTCCGGAGGGTCCCCCGGTCCCGGGCCGGGGCCGCCCCGCCGGATCCACCCCACGACCCACGGTGAGGCGATGAACGGAGCGTTGCTGCCACGGGACTTCCTCGACCGCCCGGTGGACGAGGTCGCGCCCGCCCTGCTCGGACACGTGCTCAGGCACCGCACCCCCGAGGGGGAGGTCGCCGTCCGCCTCACCGAGGTCGAGGCGTACGCGGGGCCCCTGGACCCCGCGTCCCACGCCTACCGAGGCCGGACGCCGCGCAACGCCGTCATGTTCGGGCCGCCCGGCTTCGCCTACGTGTACTTCACCTACGGCATGCACTTCTGCGTGAACCTCGTCTGCGGGCCCGACGGGATCTCCTCGGCCGTCCTGCTGCGCGCCGGGGAGATCGTCGCGGGGGAGGGGACGGCGCGGGCCCGCCGGCCCCGCTCGTCCACCCGCGACCTCGCGCGCGGCCCGGCGCGGCTCTGCCAGGCGCTCGGCATCGCCCGCGAGCAGAACGGCCTGGACGTGTGCTCCCCGGACGGGCCGCTGACCGTCCACCTGGGCGAGCCCGCCGACCCCGCGCTCATCAGGAGCGGGCCCCGGACAGGGGTCAACGGCGCCAAGGAGGTGCCCTGGCGGTTCTGGATCGACGGGGACCCGAGCGTCTCCCCGTACCGTCCGCACGTCCCGAGGAAGCGCAAGAAGGTCACCGCCGATGACTGACCAGGCCCCGCCCGCCCCTCCGGAGGCGGCGCCGCGCCCTCGGCCGCCGGCCGGACGCGCGCGGTGGGTCCGCAGGAGCCTGGTCGCCGCCGCCCTCCTCCTCGGGGTGGTCGTGCTGGGTGTCGACTCCTGGGGCGCCTCGATCGACGAGCCGGCCGCGTCGGTGCGGCAGCCGAAGGCAGAGGGGTCCGTCCGGTACTTCGTCACCGTCCAGGACAACCGCAGCAGGATCCTGCACCGGCACCGGTACTACGACCTGTTCGTGGGCATGATCGTGTCGGGCCGCCGCGACCCGTCCTACGGGCACTGGGTCCGCCTGGACTGGGGGTCCTCGGAGCGGCCCGCCATCAAGAACGCCCAATGGGACCGGACGGGCGTCCGGGTGGCCTTCACCTCGGGACACGAGGTGTTCGTCCCCGCCCGCCGCTTCCCGGGGCATTGAATATCGTTGGCCCCACCCAGGCCGGACGGGGCACCCTGGTGCAGACGCCGGGCCCGCCCGGCGCCGACCACAGAGCAAGCCGGAGACGAGGGAGACCGTGACCGACATCCTGGACGATCTCGCGTGGCGCGACCTGATCGCGCAGTCCACCGACCTGGACGAACTGCGGGCCCTGCTCGCCGCGGGACCGGTCACGCTGTACTGCGGGTTCGACCCGACGGCGCCGTCGCTGCACCTCGGCAACCTGATCCAGATCCTCGTGCTGCGGCGCTTCCAGCAGGCCGGCCACCGGCCCCTCGGCCTGGTCGGCGGCGCCACCGGCCTCATCGGCGACCCGAGCGGCAAGAGCGCCGAACGCGTCCTGAACTCCGAGGAGACCGTCGCGGGCTGGGTCGAGCGCGTCCGCGCCCAGGTCGCCCGGTTCCTGGAGTTCGGCGACGGCCCGACGGCCGCGACGATGGTCAGCAACCTCGAATGGACCGGGCCGATGTCCGCGATCGAGTTCCTGCGCGACATCGGCAAGCACTTCCCGGTCAACCGCATGCTCGCCCGCGAGACCGTCAAGGCCCGCCTCGACACCACCGGGATGAGCTACACCGAGTTCAGCTACGTCCTGCTCCAGTCGATGGACTTCCTGGAGCTGTACCGCCGGTACGGGTGCGTGCTCCAGACGGGCGGCAGCGACCAGTGGGGCAACCTCACCGCCGGCGCGGACCTCATCCGCCGCGTCGAGGGCGGCACGGCCCACGCCCTGACCACGCCGCTGCTCACCAAGGCGGACGGATCCAAGTTCGGCAAGACCGCCGGCGGCGAGACCTACTGGCTCGATCCCGAGCTGACCTCGCCGTACGCGTTCTACCAGTTCTGGATCAACGCGGACGACCGCGACGTCGAGATGTACCTCAAGGCGTTCAGCTTCCGCTCCCGCGAGGAGATCGAGGACCTGGTCAAACAGGGCGTCGACCGTCCCGCGGCGCGCGCACCCCAGCGCGCGCTCGCCGAGGAGATGACCACGCTCGTCCACGGCGCCGACGAGACCGCCCGGGTCGTGGCCGCGTCCCGTGCCCTGTTCGGCCAGGGCGCCTTGGAGGAGCTGGACGAGCGGACGCTGAGATCGGCGCTCGCCGAGGTTCCGCGCACCGAGGTGCCGCCAGGATCCCTGCCGACCGTCGCCGACCTCCTGGCCGCCACGGGCCTGTGCAAGAGCAAGTCCGAGGCGCGCCGCGCGATCGCCCAGGGCGGCGCCTACCTCAACAACGCCAAGGTCGAGTCGGACGACGCCGCGCCCGCCGCGGCGGACCTCCTGCACGGCCGCTTCCTCGTCCTGCGACGCGGGAAGCGCAACATCGGCGGTGTCGAGGTCACGTCGGCGTGAACCACGGCTGACCTGCGAAGAAAGCGCGCCCGTCCGGCCTGTGCCGGGCGGGCGTCCGTCATCGCGCGGGCAAACTTCGGTGAATAAACGTCACAGTGCGGTTACGGGCGGCGGCGACCGGGCATCATCCAGGGTCCAAAAACATGGTCTGACCAGGGTGTTCATGCCGCCCGAAGGTTGATTTGACGGTCCCGCTGAGGGGACCTAATGTTCTACACGCCCCACAGGGGAGCGGGACGCCGACAAGGCGGCCGGCCCCGGGGGACACCTCCTCAGACCAGATGAGCTGGACTCTGTCTTGCCCAAATGGGACGTGGGGGGCCGAAGAGCCCACAGGTTGACAAACCAGGCGCTTCGGGTAAGATAGAAGGGTTGCCCCGGAGCGGGGCTCGCGGAAGCGGGTTCGGCGCGGTGGGTGTCCGTTTCTTGAGAACTCAACAGCGTGTTAAAAGCCAGTGCCTTTATCGGCCCGGCCGTGATGCGGTCGGGTCGCCCCGTGGCCCTGTGCATCCTT
>NZ_JAHFZY010000012.1:0-184963 GCF_018603865.1 Actinomadura sp. NEAU-AAG7 | reverse complement strand
CCACGACGGCGGCGGCCCGGGGATCTCCCCGGGCCGCCGCCGTTTCCCGCCTTCTCTCTCCCCCCGCACGAACGGCGGGGACGGAAACGGGGGCCGCCCGTGTCGGACGGCCCCCGTTCCCCGATAGCGCTCGGTCGGCCGTGAAAGCTCGGTCCGCCGCGGTCGGCCGTGAAGCTTGGCCCGCCGGAACGCTTGGTCTTCGGATCGCCTGCGGTTCGGATCGCCGGGTTCGCGGACCGGCCGCCCGGCCGGTCCGCGAGGCCGGCCGGTCGTCAGGTCAGCCTGCGCGCTTGGTGCGGGCGCGGGTGCGCTCGCGCTCCTTGGCGTCCAGGACGACCTTGCGGATGCGGACGGCGGTCGGGGTGACCTCGACGCACTCGTCCTCCCGGCAGAACTCCAGGGCCTCCTCCAGCGACAGCAGCCGGGGCGGGGTCAGCCGCTCCAGCTCGTCGCCGGTCGAGGACCGCATGTTCGTGAGCTTCTTCTCCTTGGTGATGTTGACGTCCATGTCGTCCGAGCGGGAGTTCTCCCCGACGATCATGCCCTCGTACACCTCGGTGGTCGGGCCGACGAAGAACGTCCCGCGCTCCTGGAGGTTCGTGATCGCGTACGCGGTCGCGGCGCCGGCGCGGTCGGCCACCAGCGACCCGGACGGACGGGTGCGCAGCTCCCCGAACCAGGGCTCGTAGTCCTCGAACACGTGGTGGGCCATGCCGGTGCCGCGCGTCTCGGTCATGAACTCGGTGCGGAACCCGATCAGGCCCCGCGCCGGGACGAGGAACTCCATCCGGATCCAGCCGGTGCCGTGGTTGGTCATGTGCTCCATGCGCCCCTTGCGGACGGCCATGAGCTGCGTGACCGCGCCCAGGTGCTCCTCGGGGATGTCGACGGTGAGCCGCTCGACCGGCTCGTGCTTCTTGCCGTCGACGATCCGGGTGACGACCTGCGGCTTGCCGACGGTCAGCTCGTAGCCCTCGCGGCGCATGTTCTCCACGAGGATCGCGAGCGCCAGCTCGCCGCGGCCCTGCACCTCCCAGGCGTCCGGGCGCTCGGTCGGCAGCACCTTGATCGAGACGTTGCCGACCAGCTCCCGGTCGAGCCGGTCCTTGACCATCCGGGCGGTGACCTTGGTGCCCTTCTCGCGGCCCGCCATCGGCCCGGTGTTGGTGCCGATCGTCATCGAGATCGCGGGCTCGTCCACGGTGATCAGCGGCAGCGGGCGCGGGTCGTCGGGGTCGGCGATGGTGTCGCCGATCATGATGTCGGGGATGCCGGCGATCGCGATGATGTCGCCGGGCCCGGCCTCGTCGGCGGGCTTGCGGGTGAGCGCCTCGGTCATCAGCAGCTCGGTGATCCGCACCTTCTCGACGCTGCCGTCGTGGCGGCACCAGGCGACGGTCTGGCCCTTCTTGATCGTCCCGGCGTGCACCCGGCACAGCGCGATCCGGCCGAGGTAGCTGGAGGCGTCCAGGTTGGTGACGTGCGCCTGGAGCGGCGCGTCCGGGTCGTAGGAGGGCACCGGGATCGCCTCGGTGATGACCTTGAACAGCGGTTCCAGGTCCTCGCTGTCGGGCATGGCGCCGTCGGCGGGCTTGTTCATCGAGGCCCGCCCGGCGCGCCCGGAGGCGTAGACGATCGGGAAGTCGATCTGGTCCTCGTCGGCGTCGAGGTCCATGAACAGCTCGTAGGTGTCGTCCACGACCTCGTCGATGCGGGCGTCGGGACGGTCGGTCTTGTTCACGACGAGGATCACCGGCAGCCGCGCGGCCAGCGCCTTGCGCAGCACGAACCGGGTCTGCGGGAGGGGGCCCTCGCTGGCGTCCACGAGCAGTACGACGCCGTCCACCATCGACAGCCCGCGCTCGACCTCGCCGCCGAAGTCGGCGTGGCCGGGGGTGTCGATGATGTTGATCGTGAGGCCGTTGTGCCGGACGGCGGTGTTCTTCGCGAGGATCGTGATGCCCTTCTCACGTTCCAGGTCGCCGGAGTCCATGACGCGGTCGTCGACGTCCTGGTTCTCGCGGAAGGCACCGGACTGCCAGAGCATGGCGTCGACCAGCGTCGTCTTGCCGTGGTCGACATGGGCGACGATCGCGACGTTCCGGAGGTCATCGCGCGTGGAGATGGGCATGCGGGCTCGCCTTGCGTGAGAGTTCGGGAGTCGCCGCAGACGCGCGGCACCCCCCATTCTACTTGGCCTCGCGCGCGGCCCCACCCCCGCAAGGGGTTCCGCCCGTCACACCGGGCCTTTCCGGGGGGTGTGAGGGGCCGTCCCTCCACGGGAAACCCCCGGGAGGCCCGCAGGAGAACGGCGCGGATTGGCCAACTTTGCCGATCCTTTGTAATCTCCCTGAGATCCGGCCGTCCGGAGCGCCCCACCCCCCGGGGCCTGCGGCCGGAGCGCCGAGTCCGCCGCGGCGGGGCCTGTGAGCACGGGCCGCGCGGCGCGGAGCCGGGGACCCAGGATCCCCCGGGGTGAATCGACCTCGTGTCGTAGGGCGCCTCCTGGCCCGAACCCGTCAGCTAACCCGGTAGGCGCGCAGGGAGAGGAGAAACCGGCTTGGCAGCCGATTCCCACCGGCGGCGGCGCCGCACGCCCGTCGCCGTCGCGGCCACCACCCTCCTGATCGGCCTCGGCACCACCGCGCCGCTCGCCGCGCACGCCGCGCAGCCGTTCGGCGCGCCGAACGGCGCGCCCGCCCCGACGCCGCTGCCGACCTCGGAGAAGGGGCTGCGGCAGAGCCTGGACGCGCTGAACACCGAGGCGGAGAAGCTCACCGAGCAGTACAACAAGGCCCGCGTCGACCTCGACCGGGCGAGGAAGGCCGAGCAGGCCGCCGCCCGCGCCGCCGCCACGCTGGAGGCGCAGACCGCGCCCGCGCGCGAGCGGCTCGGCCAGATGGCCGCCGCGAACTACATGAACGGCGGCCCGAGCGCGATGTTCGGCGTGAGCGGCTCGTCCGAGGGGCTGTCGGCCGGGGCCTACCTCACGCAGAGCCAGGCCGGCGCCGTGGCCGCGCTGCAGAAGCAGATCGACCGGGCGAACCAGGCCAGGCGCACCGCCGAGGCGAGGACCGCGCAGGTCCAGCAGGCGGCGGAGCGGGCCAAGGCCGCCCGCGAGGCCGCCCGCCAGAAGGTCGCCGAGGTCACCAAGCGGCTCGACAAGCTGACCACGACCCACGTCAAGGACCCGCGCACCGGGCTGTCGGCCACGATCCAGGGCTCGGGCCTTCCGGCCAAGATGACCCGCAAGGCCCTCACCAAGCTGGGCTCGCCCTATGTGTGGGCCGCCGCGGGGCCGACCACGTTCGACTGCTCCGGCCTCGTCGTCTGGGCCTACGCCCAGGTCGGCAAGCCGGGCCTGCCGCACTACACCGGCGACCTCCTCGCGATGGGGCAGCGCGTGTCGCGCGGCTCGCTGCGCTCGGGCGACCTCGTGTACTTCGGCGCCAGCGTCCACCACATGGGGATCTACCTCGGCGGCGGCAAGTACCTGCACGCCCCGCAGACCGGCGACGTCGTCAAGATCTCGAACCTGTCCGACCGCTCCGACTTCGCCGGGGCGAACCGCATCACCTGACGCGGGTCACGTCGTCCGCTTCAGCAGCCTCTCCAGCTCGTCGATGACGGGACGGTCGCCGGGCAGCCAGTCGACGTCGTAGAGCTCGTCCGGGGTGAGCCAGCGCAGCGCCAGGTGCTCCAGCGCGCGCGGCTCACCCTCGACGATCGCGGCCGTCCACACCCGCAGCAGGCTGCGCCCGCTGAGCCGCCAGTCGCCGCCGACCCGGCGGTCCAGGCGGATCCCGATGTCGAGCTCCTCCCTGCACTCGCGGACGAGGGCCTCCTCGTCGCTCTCCCCCGGGTCGACCTTGCCGCCCGGCAGTTCCCAGCCGCCCGCCATGTGCGCCGGCTCGGCGCGCTGGGCGCTCAGCAGCCGCCCGTCCGAGATGATCGCTGCACCCACCACGACGAGGTCGATCGCCACCAGCCCCCTCCGGCTCTCCGTTCACTTCATTCTGAGACGGTCGCGGGGGTGGGCCCGGTTCCGGTCGCGCCGTTTCCGCCGGGACGAGCGTCCGCGACGACGCGCGCCGCGTCCCGGACGATCTCCTCCAGGTGGCCGCCGTGCGCGCCGCGCCAGTACACCTGCCCGCAGTCCACGCACCGCCCGTAGACGTCGTAGCTGCGGCGGGTGCCCGCCTCCAGGTCGCGCTCGACGTCGCGCTTGTCGACCTCGGCGAGCGGGCCGTTGCAGGCGGTGCAGCGCGTCCAGGGCGCGAGGACGGGCGCGAACCGCTCCAGCAGGTCGCGGAGCTGGTCGTCGGGGCGCGAGCCGCGCACGTACGCGCCGAACCACAGCGCGCGGCGCCGCAGAAGACCGCGGTCCTGGGTGAGCAGGACGCGCCGCTCCTCGTTGGCCTGGACGACGAGCGCGGGGTCGTCCATGTCGTTGTGGTAGGCGGTGTCGAGCCCGAGCAGCCGCATCCGCCGCGCGAGCGTGCCGAGGTGCACGTCCAGGAGGAAGCGCGGCGCGGCCTGCCCGGGCTCCAGCGGGACGGGCTGCGGGCGCGGGACGGCCTCCACCAGCACCTCCTCGCCCGCGTGCGGACGGGCGGACGGCGCCACCCGCTCCCCGCGGACCGTCATCGGCCCGACCTCGGGCAGCGGCACGCCCAGCGACTCCACGAGGTGCCCCAGCGTCGAGGTCCCGTCGTAGGCGACCCGGCGGGCGGACTCGCGCCGCGTCGCGGGCAGGAACATCAGCAGTTCGTCGGCGATCCGGATGCGTATCTCGGGCTCCACGCCGTCAGCATGCCACGCGGCCCTGGCGAATCCCTCCGGATTATCGTCAGGCGGCCGTGAGGCGGCCGGCCGACGACTCCAGGGAGGCCAGCAGGGACGGCACGTCCTGCCCCAGCAGGACGCCGCCGCGCTTGACGATCCTCCCGGCGACCAGCACGGTGTCGACCTCGCGGGTCCCCGCGTACCGGACCACCGCCGCGATCGGGTCGTGGGCCGCCGCCATCCCCGGCGTGTCGGTGCGCAGGACGACCAGGTCGGCCTGCTTGCCGGGGGCGAGCGACCCGGTGACGCCCGCGAGCCCGGCGGCCTCCGCGCCGCCGATCGTCGCCATCCGGAGCACGTCGGACGTGGTGAACCCCATCCCCGCGCCGTCCGGGCGGCCGCGCTCCAGGACGTGGGCGGCGCCCATGACGCCGAACATGTCACCGGGGCCGCTGACGACGGTGTCGGCGCCGAGCCCGGTCGGGACGCCCGCCGCGAGCGACCGCCCGGTGGCGACGGGACCGAGGCCGAGGGCCGCCTCGACGCCGGGCGTGACCGAGACCGTCCCGCCGGAGGCGGCGATCCGCCTGAGGTCGTCGCCGGTGAAGTGGTTCGCGTGGACGTACATCGCCCCCTGGTCCATCAGCCCGTGGTCGACCAGGAACGCCATGCCGCGCTCGGCGCTCTCGGCGCCGTGGCCGCCCATGTGGGTGGTGACCGGGAGGCCGAGGTCGCGGGCCACCGCCCACTCGCGCAGCGCGCGCTCCGGGCTCGTGAGCTCGGGGCCGAGCGCGGCCATCGCCATCGTGAGGAGGCCGTCCGGGACGTCGAAGTAGGCGTCGCGGACGCGGGCCGTCTCGGCGGCGAGGGCGTCGAGGTCGCCGCCGCCGAAGTAGCAGAAGCCGAACACGGCGCGCGCGCCGGACGCGCGCAGCGCCGACACGCTCGCCTCGGCGTACTCCGGGCGGAGCTGGATGTGCGACCAGTCGACCACCGTCGTGACGCCCGAGTCGAGGCACTCCAGGGCGCCCGCGAGCGTCCCGGCGTACACGTCGTCCGCGGTGTGCCGCGGGGCCAGCACGCCGAGGACGCGCTCCACGTAGGCGGGCAGCGTGCCGTCGGGCAGGGCGGCACGGATCCCCGCCTGCCAGACGTGCCGGTGCGTGTCCACGAAGCCGGGCAGCACGATCCGGCCCGACGCGTCGATCACCTCGGCGTCCGCCGGGAGGGGCGCGGCGGCGGAGGAGGCCAGGTCGGGGCCGACGGCGGCGATCCGCCCGTCCTGGACGAGGACGTCGGCGCGCCCGAGCACGGTGGGCGCGGGGTCGGTGTCGATGACGAGGCCGTCGCGCAGGAGGTAGGTCGATGTCATGCCAGAAAGCTTAAGGAAAAGCTTTTTAGAAAGCAACTTGGTGAGCGAGTATTCTCGGCGTGTGCGCGACGACGTTTCCCCGAGTGCCTCCCCCGACGCCCCCGGGGACGAGGTCGACGCGATCGCGCGGGAGTGGCGGCGGAGCGGGATCTCCGAGCCGCTCATCGCGATGCTGGAGGTCGGCAAGCGCGCCCAGCGGATCGGCGCGCTCGTCCAGCAGGCGCTGCGCGACGGCCTCGCCGAGTACGGGCTGACCTACGCCGAGTTCGAGGTGCTGACCGTGCTGCACCGGGCGGGCCCGCCCCACCGGCTTCGCCCGAGCGACCTCACCGGCCCGGCGCTGCTCACCTCCGGCGGGACGAGCAACGTCCTGCAGCGGCTCCAGAAGGCCGGCCACGTCGAGCGCGAGGCCGACACCGCGGACGCGCGGAGCCGGTTCGTCCGGCTCACCGAGGACGGCCTGCGCGTCACCGAGCGGGGGATGGAGATGTCCGCCCGCGTGCACGAGGAGATCATGGCGGGGCTGCCGCCGGAGACCGTGCGGGCTGCGGCCGACGCCCTCCGCGACGTGCACGCGGTGATCGGCCGGCGCCGCTTCCGCTGACCGTCCGCGTCCCGCCGGGCGTCGTCCAGGGCCGCCCCCTCCTCGGATCGATGCCGAACCGGCGGTGACGCCATCGGCAACATCCCCTGAATTGCCCCGCTTCGCCGTGACGGGCGGGCCTCCGCCGGGTGACACTCACCGCATGAACACCCCCCGCTACTCCACGTTCCGCCGCGCACTGCTCCTGGTCCCCCTGCTCGCCGCGGGGCTGGCCGGGCCCGCCGCACAGGCCGCCGCCGTCCCGGGCCCGGCGGCCGCCGTGTCCGTCCGCGTCGAGGCGATCGCGCCGATCTGCGAGACGCGGCTCCCCGACCAGGCCGACGACACCATCGCCCTCATCGACCGGGGCGGCCCCTACCCCTATCCGCAGGACGGCACGGTCTTCCAGAACCGCGAGGGCCTGCTGCCGAAGGAGCCGAAGGGCTTCTACCACGAGTACACCGTCAAGACCCCGGGCAGCCCGGACCGCGGCGCGCGCCGCATCATCACCTCCGGCGACGAGGGCCACGACGGCATGTACTGGACCGCCGACCACTACCGCACGTTCTACGACATCGACTTCGGCTGCTGACCGCCCCGGAGGCGCCCTGGCCCGTCGCGGAACGGGCCGGGGCGCCGCGGCTCGGGGACGGCCCCCGTCCGGGGCTGGGCCCGGGTTACTGGGCCGCCAGCTGGGAGACCTTCTGCTTGAGGTCCTTGCGCGCGAGCGGACGCGTCGTCCCGATCCAGTTGGCGCGCTTGTAGGGCTTCACGCCGATGGCCGGGACGCACGCCGAGCAGCTCGCCACGATCATCTTGCCGCCGCCGATCACCATCCCGACATGGCCGGGGTTGTTGGCCGAGGTCCCGGGCCCGGAGTTGAAGAACACCAGGTCACCGGGCTGCTCCTTGCCCTTGTCGATCTTCACGCCGAACGGCCACTGCTCGAACGTCGTGCGCGGGATCGCCAGCCCGACGGACCGGTAGGCGGCCTGGAGCAGGCTGGAGCAGTCCCACGCGTCCGGACCGTTCGCGCCGAACACGTACGGCTTGCCGCGCTGCGCCAGCGCGAACGAGATGATCCGCTTGACCAGCTCGCCGGCGTTGGCGGGCAGGTCGTTGTCCTGGCACTCGACGCCGTTGGACTGGACGATGTCGAAGTCCCCGCCGACGTACTTCTTCGCCCAGTCCAGGACGAGGTTCACGTAGTCCCACGAGTGGTTGTACATGAAGATCGCGGTGCGCATCCGGCGCGGGGCGCCGTTGTGCTTGAGGTAGGCGGCGGCGGTGGGGATGGCGTCGGCCGGGTCGTAGCGGTTCTTGCGCCCGTCCTTGTTCCCGTCCACCGCGAACGCCTTGAACGTGGGGTCGAGGAACTGCATCGGCCCGCCCGCGCCCGCGTAGTTCTCGCCGCTCTTGACGCCCGGCAGGTTGGAGGTGCCGTGCCCGGTCTCGACCTTCCCGATGCCCGCGAGGACGTTCCACGGGATGCCGTACCGCCCCCCGGCCTTCTTGTAGAGGTCCAGGTAGTCGGCGGGGATCGCGCGGGCGCCGGTCGCGGCGGCCGGTTGCGCGCCCGCCTGCGCCACGTCCACGCAGCCGCCCGCGCCGCCGCCGAACACGAACTGGCCGCCGCCGAACAGCACGGGCACGAACAGCATCGCCATGAACAGCGTCGCGGCGACACCGAGGCCCCCGGCCGCCAGGAGCCGCTTGGGCGTCATCCGGTGTCACCCGCCTGACCGGTGTCGGCGGGCTGGAAGGCGTACACCTTCAGCGAGCCGCCGTCGCGGGCGATGGTCACGGCCCACTGCTTGCTGTCACCGCCGTTCTTGCCCGCCCGGGTGAGCTGCTGCTTGCCGGTCACCAGGAAGATGATCGAGTTGTCCTCGATGTCGCGGACCCGGTCGAGCGTCGCCGCCCCCTGCGCGACGACCTGCTCGCGGCGCCGCTCGTCCTGGATGCCGGGGGCCGCGGCGCCGCGCGCGAGCTCGCCGCGCAGCGCCTCGGTGACGAGCCCGGACAGCCGTCCGATGTAGACCTGCGGGTCCTCGTCGAAGCGGTAGGTGCCGTAGGCGGCGACGAAGCGCTGCGCCAGGTCGGCCGCCGTGGCGAACTCCTGCCGCGAGAACGGCAGCAGCCGGTACACGTCGAAGTCGTTCGGGTTGACGGCGCTCTGGATGCCCGCCGGCGGCGACGCCGGCCCGGTCGGGCCCGTGCTCGGGGTGGACGCGGCGGCGCTCGGCCGGTCGCTCGCGCCGCCGGAGTCGTCACCGGGCGCGGCGATCGTCAGGTAGACGCCGACCAGCGCGAGCACCACCACGAGCCCCCCGAACAGCAGCTTGCGCTGTCGGTCGTTCAGGTTCATCACTCGTCCCGATCACCGGAGTCGCCGTCCACCGGACGCAGCCAGAACGGGATCGGCGGGCCCTCCTCGGAGCCGCCGCGCCCCCACAGCGGCGGAGGTCCGCCCGGACCGCCGGAGCCGCCGGTCCGGCCGCCGCCGCCCGCGCCCGCGCGCGGCCTCGGGACGTTGGACGCCGGGTCGGGCTGCCGGCCGGCGGGCGCGCCGCCCCCCGAGGGCGACCCGCCGCCGGACCCCGAGCCGCCGTTGGAACCGGACCCGCCGTTGGAGCCGGAGCCGCCGCCTTCGCCGCCGCCGGAGAACCAGCCTCCGCCGCCGTTGGAGCCGCCGCCGGCACCCGCACCCGCACCTGCACCCGCGCCCGCTCCGGCACCTGCACCGCCCCCGGCCCGGCCGCGTCCGCGTCCGTTGAACCAGCCGCCGCCACCGGGGCCCTTCCCGGCGCCGTTGCCCTCGGAACCGCCGGACCCGCCGGACCCGCCGCCTGAGCCGTTGCCGCCGGACGCGCCGCCTCCACCGGAGGTGTCACCGCGTCCCGCCCAGGAGGTCGGACGGGTGGTACCCGCGCCCGCACCGGCCCTCGACCCGGACCCGGCACCCGATCCGGCGCCCGCGCCCGACGAGGGCCTGCCGCCCCCGGACGCCGCGGCGCCCGCGCCGGAGCCCGCTCCACCGCTCGCACGCACGCCCGCCGACCCGCCGGGGCGCGGCGGCGCGGCACCGACCGAGTCGGCGCCGCCGTCCGCGGGCCCGCCCGCGCGGGACGGCAGGTTCAGCGGGGGCGCGCCCCGCCTGGACCGCCCCTGCGCCGCGACCGCGCCGGAGGTGCGGGGCCGCGCCGCGAGCACGGGCGCCTCGTCCGGCGAGGGGGCCTCGCCCGCGCCGGGCGCGCCGACCGCGGCGGTCCTGCGGTCCGCGCCGACGACCACGCCGCCGTTCTGCGCGTCGGCGGCCGCGGCCGCCTCGGTGGTCGCGTCGCGCTTGGCCCGGCGGCCGAGCCGGTATCCGGCCGCGCCGGGCATCACCGTGCCCGCGACCGACGTCGTGCTCCGCCGCGCCTCGGTGATCGACTTGTCGAGCTGCGCCTCGCCCTTCTCCCGCGCCCCGACCGCCGAGTACCCGACGGCGGAGAACAGGTGCTGGAACGGCTTGCGGTAGATGAACGCCGCGAACGTCACCAGCGCGATGAGCAGGATTTGCAAGCCCCACGGCAGCGTCTCGCCGAGGATCAGCCCGTAGGCCCACAGCAGCAGCGACAGCACCCCGATGAGCGCCGCCTGTTTCAGCAGCATCGACAGCAGCAGCTCCAGCCATCGGACGGCGATCACCCGTCCGATGCCCGGATGTATCCCGATGCCGAGGAAGATCGGCCCGGCGACCAGCAGCAGCAGGAAGGCGATCTTCACCACGATCAGCGCGATCGCGATCACCATGATCAGCAGGCCGGCGACCAGCGCCGCGAACAGCCCGCCGAACGCGACCGCCAGCCGGTTCTGCCAGTTCCGCCCCTGGAAGAGCGAGTAGCTCCCGGGATGGTTCTCCTTGATGTCCTTGGTGACGTCCTTGTAGGCGTCGGCCTTCTTGCCGAGATCGACCTTCTGCCCGCCGTAGGTCTCGGGCATGTCGACGGCCTGCGACCACAGCAACCGGTCGGCGTTGTCCTTGACGATCTTGGCGTTGGGGTCGGTGGTGCCGAACTCGCCCTGCAGCCACGGCTTGCAGACCAGCGCCACCCACAGCCCGTTGGCGTTGCGGGTCGTCGCGTCCAGGTTCTGGGACGCGGCCGGATCCTGCTTGCCCTGGGGCGGCGGCACGCATCTGCCGCCCTTGGTGTCGCTCTGCGGCAGCGCCGCGTTGAACGCCGCGCTCGTCGCCTCCGACACCTTCGTCCCGAGCGTGGTGAAGTCGGCGGGCCGCGCGACCAGCCAGATCAGCGCCACCATCGCCGCGACCATCCAGATCACGCCCTCGGTGACCTTGCTCGCCCGCCGCCGGACGAGCCCCCACCAGGCGAGCCACATCGCCCCGAGGATGACCACCCACGACCAGTACCGCGCGTTGAACGTCTTGCCCATGCCGCTGATGACGCCGTCGACGGTGTCCTTCAGCCAGCTCAGCAGCGACTCCGACGCCGCGGCCTGGTAGACGCTGATCGTCGTCCGGTCGATCGACCGGACCAGCGTGAACGTGGTGTTGGCGAGGGCGTTGCCCATCATCGCCATCGCGTCCGAGCAGCCCATGTCGACCGCGTACCAGGTCTGCCCGGCCGTCCCGTACCGGTCGTAGTAGGTCAGCTGGTCGACGGGGGTCTTGCGCAGCTTCTCGTCGGGGTAGCCGGGCGGTTTGATGAGCCCGTCCGTCCCCGACTCGTACTGCTCGGGCGAGGGGTTGTCGGCGGGCGCGCAGGCGTCGTTCGGGTTCGAGCCCGGCGGAAGCGGGATCGACGCCGACGCGGGTGACAGTGGGCTGACCAGAAGCAGCGCCATGATGACGAGCAGCAGCACCGACCGGCGCCGGCGCGGGCTCCGCGCCCGCTTGCGGCGGGTGGGGGCTGGGAGTTCGAGCCCTTCGCCGGGGGAGCGCTGCAGGCGCGCCATCCGGTCGCGGGGACTCCTCATCGACGGACCTCCTCGGCCTTCGCCCCCGCGGTGGTGAGTTCGGACGCGCCCGGATGCGACCGGGTCGGGTTGGTGTCCAGCCAACGCTGCAGTTCCTCGGATATCAGGTCGACGCCGATGCGTCCCGCACGGCCGTCGAGGTCGCGGAAGATGCATTCGCCGTTGCCCAGGTTGCGCAGCACGGCCTTGTGCTCGTCAGACGCCTCCACCCCGAGAAGCGACATGACGTCGGCCACCTCCACCCGTTCGGTGGAGCGGAAGCAGAACACCGACGACAGGCAGTTGGTCACCTGCTCGTTCAGCAGGTCGCCGGCGTTCTGCGAGACCAAGATCAACGCGGTGTTGCGGGACCGTCCCATCCGCGACACCTCGGGCACGAGCTTCGCGCCCTCGGGAGTCGAGGTGATGGCCCACGCCTCGTCCAGGAAGATGGCCTTCGGCAGCCGCCGGTCGAGGCCGTGCATAAGCCGGCGCGCGAACTGCGACACCAGGTACATCAGCGCGACCGACAGCCGCTGCTCGTAGGAGTAGTCCTCGCGGTTGATCGCGACGTCGGGGAGCGTGAGCCCGCCGAGCGTGAACACGGTCGTCCAGCCGGCGCTGTCGATGCGCTCGCCGCCGGACGGGTCGAAGCACAGCCGCGCGAGCCGCATCTCCGACATCGAGCGCAGCACCGCGCCGAGGTTCTTGGACGCGGGGTCGGCGGCCGCCTCCAGGTGGTCGACGACGCGGCCGAGCGAGGGGCGCTCGCCGTTGGCGACCGCGCCGACCGCCTGGATCATCGCGGACTCGCGCTCCTCCGACATGCGCGGCAGCAGCAGCCGCAGCGTCTCGGTGGCCATCGTCTTCTTCGCCGCGAGGTCGTCGCCGAACGAGAACGGGTCGAGCAGGCCGGGTGCCGCCGACCCGAGCGGCAGGACCCGGGCCTTGCGCCCGCGCGCCCGCAGCAGCTCCACGAGCGACTCGGCGTCGCCCTTCGGGTCGATCGCCGCGACCGTGACGCCGCGCAGCGCCATCTGGTAGATCAGCAGCAGCGCGAGCGTGGTCTTGCCGCCGCCCGGCTCACCGGTGATCGCCACCGCCGTCGGACGGTTGCGGGCCGCGGCGACCAGCGGGTCGAAGTGGACGATCGACCGGGCCCGCCCCAGCGTCTCGCCGATGTAGGGGCCGATCCAGCCCTCGTCGTTCTCGTCCGGACGGTCGCCGAGGTCGACGGTCGCGATCGGCATGCCGCCCGCGATCGTCCGCAGCGGCTGGCGCTGCGCGTAGGCGTTCAGCCGGATCCGGTCGCCGGGCAGCGACTCCAGGAACAGCGAGAACTGGTCGCCGGTCGAGTTGACGACGTCGATGCCGATGTCGCGGTAGTGCTCGACCACCGCGTCCACCCGCTGGGCGAGCAGGTCCTCCGTCGGCGCGGACACGATCAGGCGGTGCCACCCGTACACGAACGGCAGCCGCTCCTTGGTGATGCCGTGCTCCAGCATCCGCGCCGCGTCGATCTGCTCCGCCAGCGCGATCGGGGCCTCCGCGCCCGCCTCGCGGATGTGCTGGTCCATGTCGCGGGCGTGCGCGAGCTTCCGCGAGACGTCCTTGGACGCCTTGGCGGGCGGGACGAGCTTCATCCGCGCGCTGATCTCGACGGGGAACGGCAGCGCGTCGGCGTAGTGGAACCACGGCTCGCCGTCCGGGAACGGCATCATGTCGGGGAACCGCGCGAACGACAGGTAGGCGACATAGGACGCGGCGGTCGCGCCGCCGCCCGCGCCCGTGTAGTTCGGCTGCTCGACCCGCAGGTAGGAGCGCCCGTTGTGGATGGCGCCCTCGACCAGCGACTCGATCTCTCCCTTGCCCCACGTCCGGCGCGGCACCGCCGAGGGCGGCGGGTCGGCCAGCGACCCGGTCACCGCGTGCTGGAACAGCCACGCCACCTCGGTGGCCGTGGCGTGCCGCGCGAACAGCGCCGACCCGCCGAGCGCGCGGCCGATCCGCTCGGCCTGCTCCGTCCAGCGCCCGATCTCCCGCTTGTCGACCGCGTCGTCGTTCACGCCGAGGACGCTCTCGCTGCGCTTGTAGAACCCGAGGAGCTGCGACAGCACGCCGCCGGACAGGTGCGCGCCCATCCCCCGCGGCCCGAGCCGCACGCCGAGGTAGACCTCCTTGGTCCAGAAGTCCTTGGCCCACACGTGGGCGTAGGTCTCCTCCAGGTACTCGCGCCACCCGGACCCGGCGTCGGACGTCCGGTCCAGCGCGAGCGCCCACTCCGCCGCCGGATACGTCCGGTGCGCGATCCGCAGGTGGATCTCGGCGTCCTGCATGCGGATGCCCGCGAGCGCGATCGTGATGTTGGTCGCGAGCGCCTCGCGCTCCTCACCGGTGGTGAACTCATACGACACCGTGGGCAACCGGAAGTAGGCCCAGGCGGCGTTGTCGGTGAGCAGCACGCGGTCGTCGAAGTACCGCACCGCCAGCCGGCTGGCCTTGCTCATGCCGTCCTCCCGACCAATGATTCTCCCGGTGCGCCGCGTCCGGTGAAGGGTTGCCCGGGGGACTGTTTCACGTCCGGACGGCCAGCAAGATCAGACGCGTCCGCAAGGGACGCGCGCGCCGTCGTTCGATGCCCGCGAGGGGCGCTCATCGGGTGGCCTCCTGCTCCTGCTGAAGCTCCTGGTAACGCTCGGGCACGACGGTGAAGCCGCCGGCGACCACGCCGGCGAGGGCAAGATAGGCACGCCGCGTCGGCGCGCGCAACGACTTCAACTCGTTGCGCGGGGCGCGGTCCATGCTCAGATGATCGTCCCACGGGATGCGGACGAGCGCCCGGCAACGGCCCCGCGCCACGGCCTCGGCCTGCTCGACGTCGTCCATGCTGCGGCGGCTGACGCCGTTGATGACCGTCACCGCGCGGGACCGCAACTCCTCGTAGCCGTGGCCGTCGAGCCACTCGAACGTCATCGCCACCGCGCGCGGCGCGTCGGCGCTGGCGGGCGCGACCAGCACGACCTGGTCGGCGTAGGGCAGCACGCGCGCGACGACGGCGGCCGCTGCGTCCAGCAGCGTCACCGAGTAGAACTTGTCGATCGTGCGGATCGCGAGCGCGTAGTCCCGGTCGTCCAGCGCCTGGAGCGGGTTCTTGCCCGCCGCGACGACGTCGAGGCCGGACTTGGCCTGCGAGGTGTACCGGCGCATCGCGGTGAGGCTGCCCACCTGGTCGGCGCGCGTGATGAGCCCGGTGAGCGTCTCGTTGGTCTCGCTGCGCGTCCGCCGGGCGAGCGCGCCCGGGCCGGGGTTGACGTCGATCGCGACGATCGGCTCCCCGTTGTGCTGGGCGAAGGTGTGCCCGAGCATCAGCGCGGTCACGGTCTGCCCGGCACCGCCGGTGCATCCGAGGACGACGATGTGGCGCGTTCCCTGGAACGGCTGCTGGAGCCGCATCTGGTAGTCGCCGTCGACGTCCCCGTGCCCGCCGCCGACGGCCTGGATGAGCCGCCGCAGCCCGCCGGCCGTGACCTCGTGCTCCGGGTCCGGCGGCGTGATCGCGGGTCCGGACGGCGGCGGCGCGGGCGGCGGCGGCAGCGGCCTCGGCCGCACCGGCGAGGCGGGCCCCGACCGCACCTCGCGCGGCGGCGCCTGCTCGTCCGGCGACGGCTGGCCGGGCCCGCCGTGCGGGTAGGGCACGGGCCCGTGCGGAGCCTGCTGGGGCGGCGCGGGCGCCTGCGCGGCCGGTGCCGGTGGAACCTGTGGCTGCTGCGGCTGCGGCGGCGCGGGCGGGCGGGGCTCGGTCGGACGCGCGGGCTTGGACAGCCCCTTCGACCACGGCTTCGGCGGCTCCTTGCGCGGCTGCTCGCCGGGCGGTCGCGCACCGAACGCCCCGGGCACCATCGGAACGTCCGGCCGGGTGATCGGCGGCTCCCCCGGCCCGCGCTGGGGCTGGGGCCGCTGCTCGGGCGCGGGCGCCGAGGGCGGGGTGTTCTTCCACCCCGCGACCTTCTTGTCACCGGGCTCCCCCTGCGAAGAACGCGCGGCCCAGGGCCTCGGGGCAGGCCCGGCCCCCTGCTGGGGCGCTCCGCCCTTGCCCTGCCCCTCCCGAGGAGGAACGGGCGGCTGCTGCGGCACGTCCGGACGCGTATCGGTCTCGGCCTGCCCACGCCCGGCGGCCCGAGGCCCGGCCAAGGGAGGAGGGGGCCCCTCAACGCCCGCACCCGCCTGCGGCACAGGCGTCCCGTCCCGACGCCCCTCGGGACCCGACTTCTCAGCAGCCTCACGCGGCGCCGACTCGGTCGACCAGGGTTCACGCGGAGCGGGCCCACCCACCCCTTGCTCGCGCCGACCCGACTGGGGCGACCCGAACTGACGCGGAGCGGCCTCACGCGGCCCAACCTCAGGGGACGCGGGCTGGCGTGGAGCGGCCTCGGCCGCGGACTCACGAGGCTCCGACTCGCGCGGAGCGGGCTCGGTCGACCATGGCTCCCGTGGGGCGGACTCGCGCCTCGCCTCGTGGGGTGCGGACTCACGAGAGACGGGCTCGTGCGGGGTGGCCTGGGGCGCGGGCTCGCGAACCTCAGGCTCACGCGACGCGGGCTTGGCCGCCTCCGACTCGCGCGGAGCGGGCTCGGTCGACCAGGGCCCGCGAGGAGCCGCCCCAGGCGCACCGACCTCGCGCGGCCCCGACTCACGCCGACCCGACTGAGGCGACCCGAACTGACGCGGCGCGACCTCAGGGGACGCGGGCTCACGGATCGCGGGGCCGTGTGGAGTGGCCTGGGCTGCGGGCTTACCGGCCTCGGGCTCGCGCGGCGCGGACGCGGGTGGCTCCGGCTCGCGCGGTGCGGAGTCGGTCGACCACCGCTCGCGGGACGCGGGCTCGCGTGGAGCGGCCTGGGCCGCGGGCTCGCGAGGCTCCGCGCCGTGCGGAGCGGGCTCGGACGGCCGAGGCTCTTGGGGCGCCGATCCGCGCGGGCTCGGCTGAGGTGAGCCGGACTCGCGTAGCGCGGGGTCGCGGGGGGTGGCCTGGGCGGCGGGCTTACCGGCCTCGGGCTCAGGCAGCGCGGGCGCCTCCGAGCCGCGCGGTACGGAGTCAGTCGACGACCGCTCGTGAGGAGCGGACTCGCGGGCTGCGGGCTCGCGTGGTGTGGCCTGGGCGGCGGGCTCAGCGGCTTCGGGCTCGCGCGGCGCGGACGCGGGCGGCTCCGGCTCGCGCGGTGCGGAGTCGGTCGACCACCGCTCGCGGGACGCGGGCTCGCGTGGAGCGGCCTGGGCCGCGGGCTCGCGAGGCTCCGCGCCGCGCGGAGCGGGCTCGGACGGGCGGGGCTCTTGGGGGGCCGGTCCGCGGGGGGGGCCGAACTCGCGGGGGGCGGCCTGGGCGTCTGTTGGGACGGGGGGCCGGGGGGCGGCCGGGCGGGGGGTGGAGGCACTTGCGGAGGGTGGGGTGTCCTGGGGGTGGGCCGGAGGGGTCGCCTGCCAGAGTTCGGTGGGTTCGCCGGGGCGGCGGACGCCGGACGCCAGGGCGCGCTTGCCTGAGCCGGGGGCCTCCAGGTGGGGGGTCGCCGGGGGGCCTTCCAGGCCCGGGGAGCCCACGAGCACGTCGTCCTCGTGGGAGATGTCGCGGGTCGCGCGGCGCCAGGGCTTGGGCGGACGGGGCGTCGCCGCGCCCGCCACGGGGACGTCGGCGGCGGGCTGCTCGGCGACCGGGACGCCCTCGGCGGGGATGGGCGGTGTGGCGGGGGCCGCGGGCGCCGGGGCGAAGGGGGCGGGTGGCGGGGCGGGCGCGTCCGCGCGCTGGGCGGCGTACTCGGCCAGGGGCTGCGGGGCCGAGGCGGCGGACGGGCGCGGGACGGCCGGTGCCGCGGGCACGGCGGCGACCTCGGGCTCGGGGGCGGCCTTGCGCTTGCGGCGGCGGGCCTTGACGGCGGCCTGCTCAGGGGCGGGCGCGGCCACGCCGGGGCGGCGCCAGACACGGGCGACGATCACGACCTCGCGGGGTTCGCGGATCGGGGTGAGGCGGCACCAGGTGCGGGGCTCGGAGAAGTAGCGGCTCTGGGAGAGCAGCAGTTCGGTGAGGCGCTTGCCCTCGATGACGGGCCGGGTGGCCAGCCAGGTGAGGACGGCCGGGGGGACGATGTAAAGGACGTGCCAGGGGGATTCGAAGGGGATGCCGACGAACCTCAGCAGCACGATCCAGGGGACGAACACGCCCGCGAACACACCGATCTGGACCAGCGGCAGCGGCATCGGAAGCCGCAGGTCGTACAGCTTGTAGAGCCGCTTCTCGATGCGCCATATGTTCGTGTACGTGAATAGGTCCACGCCCCTACTCCCCTAGCTGCGCGAGCACGGTGCCGTCTGCCGGGCCCCGGGCGGGGGCCGTCCGACCTCGGGTGTCCGCCGGTATGGAGTTCAGCTGACGTCCACTCCCAGGGCCTTGGCTATCGCCTTGGCCGTGGTCTCGATGATGTTCGGCACGTAGAAGACCACTCCGATTCCGATCGCCAGGACGATGAATTGCACGAAACGCGTGATCTCGCGCGTGAAGAGGAAGAAGATCGCCACAATGGAGACGATCACCAGGAACAGCGGGCCGAATATCTGGCGGAGCCAGTCGGCGAGCTGGTCGGTCTTGAGTTCGTCGTTCTCTGTCGGAGCCGCCAGGAGTTCGTGCGGAATCGACGCCATGACGTGGTGCAGCATCGATGGGCTACCTTCCTCGGTCGGCGGTTGTGTCGGGGGCCGGGTGCGGCTGTCGTCTCATGAGCCGTTCGTTTCCGTGGTGCCGCGGATGTCTCGCACGAGCCAGGTCGTTCCCTTCTTCATGATGAGCTGGTAGCTCTGCTCCAGCTCACCGCCTCCGGTCAGCTGCCACACGACCGTCGCGGTGACGGTGCGCTCACCGGAGGGCCCCTTCGGCGCCACGACCTCCTTGACCTGCACGAAGGTCACGGTGTTGGCCAGACCGGTGATGGTCGTCCCGTCGGAGAAGCGTGACAGGGCCGACTGGTTGCTTGAGGCGTACGCCTGAAAGAAGGTACCTAGGAACGGCTGTAGTTCGGCTTCCAGGGCGGTGTCGCGGTCCTGGACGCGGTTCTGGGGAAGCAGGGCCTTGGTGGGCGGGGGGAGCAGCGCCGGACGCGCGGAGACGACCAGCGAGCCGGCGGTGTCGGCGTAGACCGGGACGGCGAGCCGGAGCCATTTGTCCTGGCTGCGGGCGAGCAGCGTCACGGTCGCGTTGTTGGCGTCGCGGACGTCCACCCCGGCCACCTGGACGGACTGCACCTGTAGCCCGCCGACGCGGTTCCAGCCGAACTGGCCGTCGGCGCCGTCGGGCAGGAACGGGCGGAGCTGCGCCTCGCGGGCCGCGGCGTTCTTCTGGTCGAAGTTCAGGTAGACGCTGGCGAACTGGAGCGCGAACGCTCCGGCGGCGCTGGAGGGGAACTGCGCGCTCTTGCCGGGCTTGGGCGCGCTCGGCGTCGCGGACTCCTCGGCGGTGAAGCGTTCGAAGGGGGCCCGGACGCCGTTGACGAGGATGACGAGGATGACGGCCCACAGGATCGCGCGGCCGACCCACACCCACCAGCGACCGCCGGAGCCGCCCCAGCGTCCGGCGCGCGAGTCGCCGCCCGAGCGTCCGCGGCGGCGGTCGGGCTCGGGCACGTCCCACGGGTCGGCGGAGGAGGCGAGCGCCCGGCCTGGCGCCGGCGTCTCCTCCACCACGGCGGTGTCACGGCCGCGTCCAACGGCCGACCTGCGAGCCATCCTGCCTCCGCTCGCGCCTCGCCCCCGGTCGGCGCGGTCATGTGTGCCTGGTCGTGTGCTGGGTGGCCCTTTCCGAACCCACCCCGGGCCCAGCGTAACCACGAGCGCCAATTGTTCCAGCGCATCGCGGCGAAGCACAGCCCCGGCACGCGGTTGTGGATAATGCAATCCACCTCAGCAGGAACAGGGAAGATTGCCAAACGGTGACGATCCCCTATCCAAGCCTCCGAACGGAGCGCGCGGACACGTTCCAGACAAGCGTCCCGGATCACGAGTTGGTTGGTTACCGCGTGGCGGCCCCGGCCGGAATCTCTTCCCCAAAGAAACCGGCAAACTATCCATCTCGGGACATATCACGACAGAACACCCTGCCCGGGTGCCCGTCCCGCCCCACATGCAACACCCGTCCCAACGAACGCACAAGGCCCGCGTGCACGGAGCGTGGCGCGGGGACCCAGGGAGGTGGGGCTCAGACGTTGAAGCGGAACTCCACCACGTCGCCGTCCTGCATGACGTAGTCCTTGCCCTCCATGCGCACCTTGCCCGCGGTGCGGGCGGCCGCCATGGACCCGGCGGCGGTGAGGTCGTCGAAGGAGACGATCTCGGCCTTGATGAAGCCGCGCTGGAAGTCGGTGTGGATGACGCCCGCGGCCTCGGGCGCGGTGTCGCCGGTGCGGATCGTCCAGGCGCGGGACTCCTTCGGGCCCGCGGTCAGGTACGTCTGGAGCCCGAGCGTCGCGAACCCGATCCGGACGAGCTGCGACAGGCCGGACTCCTCCTGCCCCATCCCCTGGAGCAGCTCCAGCGCCTCGTCGTCGGGCAGCTCGATCAGCTCGGCCTCGATCTTGGCGTCGAGGAAGACCGCCTCGGCGGGCGCGACGAGGTCGCGCAGGCGGGAGCGGACGGACTCGTCCGACAGCTCGTCCTCGTCGAGGTTGAACACGTACAGGAACGGCTTGGCGGTGAGCAGGTGCAGCTCGCGCAGCAGCGCGAGGTCGATCCCGGCCTTCTCGGCACCCGCGAAGAGCGTCACGCCCTCGTTCAGGAGCTTCTGCGCGGCGGTGACGGCGTCGACGACCGCGAGCTTCTCCTTGTCCTTCTTGGTGCGGGCCTCCTTGTCGAGGCGCGGCAGCGCCTTCTCGATCGTCTGGAGGTCGGCGAGGATCAGCTCGGTGTTGATCGTCTCGATGTCGCGGGACGGCGCGACGTCGCCGTCCACGTGCGTGACGTCGGGGTCCTCGAACGCCCGGATGACCTGGCAGATCGCGTTGGTCTCGCGGATGTTGGCGAGGAACTTGTTGCCGAGGCCCTGCCCCTCGGACGCGCCCTTGACGATCCCGGCGATGTCGACGAACTCCATCGTCGCCGGAATGATCTTCTGCGAGCCGAAGATCTCCGCCAGCACGCCGAGCCGCGGATCGGGCACCCCGACCACGCCGACGTTGGGCTCGATGGTCGCGAACGGGTAGTTGGCGGCCAGCGCGTCGTTCTTGGTCAGCGCGTTGAACAGGGTGGACTTGCCGACGTTGGGCAGCCCGACGATTCCGATGGAGAGGCTCACGGCCGTCAAGTTTATGGGCCCGCCGAACCTCCTCCAGACGACGAGCGGGTGAACCTTCCCCGCGTGGACCCGCCGGACGGGCGAGGGCGGCTGCGAACAGTGCGGCCAATTGTCCGGTCCGGGGCTCCTACCGGCGAGTCGCGGACACGGTGCGCGCGTCCGCTGTCACGATGAACGGATGGATCTCGCGCTGTTCGCCGGACTCCTCGTCGGCGCCGTCTTCGGCGTCGTCGCCGGGTACGCGCTGGCGACGAGCCGGCAGGGCGCGCTGATCGCCCGGGCGCGCGCGGCCGAGGAGAAGCTCGCCTACGCCGAGGAGCGGATGGCCGAGCACTTCGAGAACCTGTCCGCCAAGGCGCTGGACGCCAGCAACCAGCGGTTCCTCGAACTGGCGGACGCGCGGCTCAAGGCGGCCGGGGCCGAGGCGGCGGGCGAGCTGCAGCGGCGCCAGCAGGCCGTCGAGCACCTGGTCGCCCCGCTGAAGGACACCCTCGCCAAGGTGGAGGAGCAGCTCCGCGAGGTGGAGACGGGACGCCGCGAGTCGCACGCGATGCTCGCCAAGCAGGTCGAGTTCGTCCGGCACAGCTCCGACCAGCTCCGCCGGGAGACGCAGTCGCTCGTCCGGGCGCTCCAGCGGCCCGAGGCGCGGGGGCGGTGGGGCGAGCTTCAGCTCCGCCGCGTGGTGGAGATCTCCGGGATGGCGCACCACTGCGACTTCGACGAGCAGGCGAGCGCGGTGACCGCAGACGGGACGGTCCGCCCCGACATGGTGGTCCGGCTGGTCGGCGGCAAGAGCATCGTGGTCGACTCCAAGGTGTCGCTGGCCGCCTACCTCCAGGCGGCCGAGAGCGGCGACCCGGTGCGGCTGGACGCGCACGCCCGGCACCTGCGCGACCACGTCGACCGCCTCGCGGCGAAGTCGTACTGGCAGGCGTTCAGCCCGGCGCCGGAGTTCGTGGTGCTGTTCATCCCGGGCGAGGCGTTCCTGGCCCCCGCGCTCGACCGCGACCCCGGGCTGCTGGAGCACGCGATGCGGCGCCGCGTCCACATCGCCACCCCGACCACGCTGATCACCATGCTGCGGACGGCGTCCTACGCCTGGCAGCAGGCCGCGCTGTCGCGCAACGCCCGCGCCGTCTTCGAGCTGGGCAAGGAGCTGTACGAGCGCCTGGGGACGATGGGGCAGCACGTCGACGAGCTGGGCCGGGCGCTGACCGGCGCGATCAAGTCCTACAACCGCACGGTCGGCTCCCTGGAGACCCGCGTCCTGGTCAGCGCGCGCCGCCTGAACGACCTCGGCGTCGTCGAGGACCCCCTGGAGGGGCCCCGGCCGGTCGAGGAGAGCCCCCGCGCGCTGTCGGCGGCGGAACTGACCGATGCGGAACCGACCGATCACGACCGCGACGACCGCCCCGGCGTTCCCGCCCCGGGCGTCCCGTTCGAGGAGGATCCCCCAGAAGAGCCGCGTCATCGGCCAACCGACGACCCCTACGGCGAATCCAACGGAAAGGAGCCGTCCGGCGCCCCCCGCGAAGGCGAGCACGATACCGAGTACGGGAGCGAACCGGTAGGTTTCGGCCGACGGGCCATCCCTGATCAGTTCGATCAGCGGGAGAGGTGGCAATGAGCAGATCGACGGTGGACGACGCGCCGGGCGGCGCGTCCCCGGCCCCAGGGGGTCCAGTGCGTGGTCAGCGCGACGGCTCGGCCCGGACGTCGCGGGCGGCGAAGGGGTCGCGGGCCCGCGCGAAGGCCGCCCCCGCCGCCTCCTCGGCGCCGGTGGCGCTCACCGCGCGCGGCGGGATCGTCGTCATGTTCGGCACCGGCCTGGTGTGCGCGCTGCTGGCGCGCTGGCTCGGCGTCGGGCTGCTCGCGGGCGGCGGCTTCACGATCGGCTGCGTGCTCGCGGCGTTCGCGACCCGGCCCGCCGACCTGCTCACGCTGGTCGTCAGCCCGCCGCTGGCGTTCTTCGCCGCGACCCTCACCGCCGTGTTCCTCGACACCCTCGGGGACGGGTCGCTGCTGCGCGGCATGACCGTCGGGGTGCTGACCGCGCTCGCGGGGACCGCGCCGTGGCTGTTCTTCGGCACGCTGCTGGTGCTGGTGATCTGCCTGTTCCGGGGGCTGCCCGCCAACGTGCGGGAGCTGCGCGGCAAGCTCGTCCGGGTCCGCCTCTTCGAGAAGGAGGACAACGAGGACCCCGTCCGCTGGGACGACTCGCCGTCGGCCGGGCCGGAGCGCCCCGGGCCGGAACGCTCCGGCAAGGAGCGCCCCCTGCACCACGGGGACGTCGACTGATCCGTCAGACGGGCGTGATGCGCAGGTCCCGGCGCAGCTCGTGCGGTAGCGCGAACCGCATGCTCTCCTTGACGGACTCGATCTCCTCCGCCTCGCCGAAGCCCCGCTCGGCCAGCCAGCCCAGCACGCCCTGGACCAGCTCGTCCGGGACGGACGCGCCGCTCGTCACGCCGACCGTGCCGACGCCCTCCAGCCAGGCCGGGTCGATCTGGTCGGCGTAGTCGACCAGGTACGCGGCGTCCGCGCCGTGCTCCTTGGCCACCTCGACGAGCCGCACCGAGTTCGAGGAGTTCGTGGAGCCGACCACGATCACGAGCTGGGACCGCGCCGCCATCTCCTTCACGGCCGTCTGCCGGTTCTGGGTGGCGTAGCAGATGTCGTCGGACGGCGGGTCGGTCAGCTTGGGGAACCGCTCCCGCAGCTTCTCGACGGTCGCGATCGTCTCGTCCACCGACAGCGTGGTCTGCGAGAGCCAGGCCACCTTCTCCGGGTCGCGGACGGTGATGCGGGCGACGTCGTCGGGGCCATCCACCAGGTGGATGTGGTCGGGGGCCTCGCCGGTGGTGCCGATGACCTCCTCGTGCCCCTCGTGCCCGATCAGCAGGATGTCGTAGCCCTGCGCGGCGAACCGGACGGCCTCCTTGTGGACCTTGGTCACCAGCGGGCACGTCGCGTCGATCGTCCGCAGGTCGAGGCCCTTGGCCTCCTCGTGCACGACCGGCGCGACGCCGTGGGCGGAGAACACCACGATCGCGCCCTCGGGGACCTCGGCGGTCTCGTCCACGAAGACGGCGCCGCGCTCCTCCAGCGTCTTCACCACGTGGACGTTGTGGACGATCTGCTTGCGGACGTAGATCGGCGCCCCGTACTTCTCCAGGGCGATCTCGACCGCCTGCACGGCGCGGTCGACGCCCGCGCAGTAACCACGCGGCTTGGCGAGCAGGACACGGCGCTCGGTGTCAGCGGTCATGCCCCCATCGTACGAGCCGCCCCGCCCGCCCCGCACAGCGCCGCACGGTAGCGTGCGCAGTTCGTACGAATCATGAAAGGTCAGGTCAAGCCCGCTGTGTGACCCACTCCATGTCACTGTTGGACGAAATTCCACTAACGCGGGGTGACCGAGATCGCGCCCATGGGGCAGAGTGAAACCGACGAGACGATTGCCGTACGACGCGGGACGACGCGCTCGGCGGCAGGAAGAGGAAGACGATGACAAGATCGCCGCGCCGCCTCAAACAGCAGGTCCAGGACACCGTCGGCGAGCAGGTGCGCGACCTGCCGCTGCACGCCGTCCGGCTGGCCATGTTCGGCGTGGGGCGTGCCCTGCTGCTCAGCGACCGCGTGACCAGGGACTACAAGGAGATCACCGAGGGCGGCGGGGTGCGCCCGGTGCTCGGCCGGCTGCGCACCGACGTCCAGGGCACGGCCGAGCGGGTCGTCGGACGGGTGGTCGAGCGGGTCCGCGGTGAGGAGCCCGCGCCCGCCCCGCGCCCGCGGCCGGCGCGCCCGTCCGCGCCGTCCGCGCCGTCCGCGCCCCGCACGGCGCCCAGGCACGCCGCCGGCGGCCAGGACGGCGAGATCTCGATCGGCAAGCCCGCCGCCACCCCGCCCGACACCGGCCACACGCCCAAGCACGCCCGCCCCGCCGGCGAGCCCGCCGAGCCGCGGCCCGCCAGGCCGGAGGCGGAGAAGCCCGCAGCGGCGAAACCCGAGCCCGCGAAGCCGGAGCCCACCAAGGCAGAGCCCGCCAAGCCAGTGCCCGCCAAGCAGGAGTCCGAGGCCGCCAAGCCCGAGGCCGCGAAGGCCGAGCCCGCGAAGACCGAGGCCGCTGAGTCCGAGGCCGCTGAGTCCGAGGCCGCGAAGGCCGGGCCGAAGGACGCGGCGGAGCTGCCCGTCCCCAACTATGACGAGGCGACGCTGCCGCAGTTGCGCGCGCGGCTGCGCGGGCTGTCGGCCGACCAGGTGAGGCTGCTGCGCGAGTACGAGCGCGACCACGCCGCCCGCACCGACGTGATCAGGATGTACGAGCGGCGCATCGCCAAGCTCAACGGCCACGGCTGACCGCCGGAACGGCCCCCGCCCCGGCGCGGGGGCCGTCGCACGTCAGGCCGGGGCGGGAGCGTCCCGGAGTGCGTGGTCCACGTCGACGCGCACCAGCGCCTCCAGGTGGCGGCGCCGCACGACGAGGATGCCGATCGCGATGGCGCAGCAGGCGGCGCCGACGTAGTACGGCAGGTCCGCGTCGACCTCTTCCGCGAGCCTCGTCGCGGAGTAGGGGGCGAGGGCGCCGCCCATCCAGCGGACGAAGTTGTAGCCCGCGGACGCCACCGGGCGGGGGTTGTCGGACACCTCCATCGCCGCCTCGGTGAACGCGGTGTTGTTCAGCCCGATCGGGATGCCGGACAGGATCGTGCAGACGATCACGCCGCCGTGCCCGAGCGCGGCGAGCCCGAGCTGGAACACGATCAGCAGGCCGAGCGCCAGGTACATGACCCGGACGGTGCCGAACCGCCGCTGAAGGGGCGGCGCGCCGAACACCGAGGCGAGCGCCACCATCACGCCCCAGCCGAAGAAGACCAGGCCGATGCCGTGCGCGCCCATCCCGAGGACGAACGGGGTGAAGGCGAGCACGGTGAAGAACGCGTAGTTGTAGAACAGCGCGGTGAACGCGGTCGTGGACAGCCCGCCGTGGCCGAGCGCGCGGATCGGGGCGCTCAGCCGGGTCCGCTCCGGGGGCGGGGGCGTCGCCCTGAGCAGCGTGGTGATCAGCAGGAAGCCGGCCGCCATGAGCGCGGCCGTCCCGAAGAAGGGGAGGCGCCAGTTCAGGTCGCCGAGCAGGGCGCCGGCGAGCGGGCCGAGGGAGATGCCGAGGCCGAGCGCGGCCTCGTAGAGGATGATCGCCGACTCCGCGCCGCCGGTCGCGGCGCCCACGATGACGGCGAGCGCCGTGGCGACGAACAGCGCGTTGCCGAGGCCCCACCCGGCCCGGAAGCCGACGAGCTGGGAGACGCTGTCGGACGTCCCGGCGAGCGCGGCGAACACCACGACGAGGCCGAGCCCGATCAGCAGCGTCCGCTTGCCGCCGATCCGGCTGGACACCCATCCGGTGAGCAGCATCGCGACCGCGGTGATCAGGAAGTAGCTGGTGAACAGCAGCGACACCTGGCTCGGCGAGGCGTCCAGGTTGGCGGCGATGGCGGGCAGGATGGGGTCGACCAGCCCGATGCCCATGAAGGCGACCACGGCGGCGAACGCGGTGGCCCAGACCGACAGCGGCTGCCGCAGGACGCCGCCCTTCGCGGAGGGGCGCATGGGACCTTCCTTTCCAGGGTGTGCGCTTGCCGAGGAGAGCGACCCCGGCGGCCCCGGTCCGGACGGCCCCGCCCGGGTCAGGGGCGGTCGAAGAGCTTGTCCAGCGCGGGCAGCGCGGCGGCGACGGCCGCGCGCTCCTCCTCGCTCAGCCCCGCGAACCGCTCGGCCAGGTAGCCGAGCCGGCGCTCGCGTCCGGCGGCCAACTGCTCGCGGCCCGCGCGGGTGAGCCGGGCGGTGACGACGCGGGCGTCGGTCCCGTCCCGGCCGCGCCCGACGAGGCCGTCGCGCTCCAGCCGGTTGATCTGGGCGGTCATCGTCGGCAGCCGGACGCCGTGCTCGGCGGCCAGCTCGGTCATCCGCCGCGGGCCGCCCTCCAGCGAGCCGAGCACCGACAGCTGCTGGCTGGTGATCGGCTGGTCGGCGCTCACCCGGCGCAGCATCAGCACCACGTGGCGCAGGCGCCGGTTCAGCTCTTCGGCCAGCTCGCGGTCGGAAAGGGTCACGGTCGCTCTCCTCGATTACTTAGCTAGTCTAAGTTAGCTCGACTAAGTGTTCAACGGGTCCCGGTGTCGCTCCGGTCACACCCCGACGCGCACACCGTAGGCTTCCGGGCATGGCGATGGAGACCACGGCGGAGTCCCCCGTGCCGGTGCGGACCGTCCTGCAGGCGGTCGGCGGCTGGATCGGCAGGCTCGGGCGCATCTGGGTCGAGGGCCAGATCACCGACCTCAACGCCCGGGGCGGGACGGTCTACATGACCCTGCGCGACCCCGTCGCGAACATGTCGGTGCGGGTCATCGGGCCGCGCGCGGTGTTCGAGGCGGCGGGCCCGGCGGTGACCGACGGCGCCCGGGTGGTCGTGCACGCCAAACCCGACTTCTGGATCAACCGGGGGACGTTCTCGCTGAGCGTCCTGGAGATCCGCCCGGTCGGCGTCGGCGAGCTGCTGGCCCGGCTGGAGCGGCTCAAGCAGGTACTCGCGTCCGAGGGCCTGTTCCGTCCCGAGCGCAAGCGGGCGCTGCCGTTCCTGCCGGGGAAGATCGGGCTGATCTGCGGGCGGGACTCCGACGCCGAGCACGACGTCCTCCAGAACGCGCGGCGCCGCTGGCCCGCCGTCGCGTTCCAGGTCGAGAACACCGCCGTCCAGGGCTCGTACGCGGTCGGCGAGGTGATGGAGGCGCTGCGCAGGCTCGACGCCGACCCCGCCGTCGAAGTGATCATCATCGCCCGGGGCGGCGGCGCGATGGAGGACCTGCTGCCCTTCTCCGACGAGGCGCTCGTGCGCGCGGTGTCGGCCGCCCGCACCCCGGTGGTCAGCGCGATCGGCCACGAGCAGGACAGCCCGCTGCTCGACCTGGTCGCGGACGTGCGGGCCTCCACGCCCACCGACGCCGCCAAGCGGACCGTCCCGGACGTGCGCGAGCAGCTCCAGCTCGTCCGGCAGCTGCGCGACCGGGGCCGCCGGTGCCTGGCGGGCGGCGTGGAGCGGGAGCTGGCGTGGCTGAAGGCGGTCCGGTCGCGGCCCGCGCTGGCCGACCCGGTCCGGGAGGTGGAGCGGCAGTCCGAGCGGGTGCTGGCCCTGCGCGACCGGGCGCGGCGCTGCCTCGCCGGGGCCCTCGACCGGGCCGGGGACGAGCTGTCCCACACCCGCGCCCGGCTGCTGGCCCTCTCCCCCGCCGCGACGCTGGACCGCGGCTACGCGATCCTCCAGCGGGAGGACGCGTCGGTCGTCCGCGAGCCGGCGGAGGTCAAGGAGGGCGAGCGGCTCCTCGTCCGGCTGTCGGGCGGGCGCCTCGGCGTGACGGTCTCGGGCGTCGGACCGGGCCGGGAGTGAGAGGGTGGACGGGTGGCCGAAGAGAAACTGTCGTACGAGCAGGCACGGGACGAGCTGACCGACGTCGTCAAGCGGCTGGAGGCGGGCGGGCTGACGCTGGAGGAGTCCCTCGGCCTGTGGGAGCGCGGCGAGCGGCTCGCCGCGATCTGCGAGGAGTGGCTGGAGGGCGCGCGCGCCCGGCTCGCCGCCGCCATGGCGCCGCCCGAGAACGGCGGCGCGGACGCGCCCGCCCCCTTCTGACCCCGGGCGCGCCCGTCCCTGCCGACCCCGCTACACCGCCGTGTCGAAGTTGATCGAGCTGTAGGCGCGGAGCTTGCCGAGCTGGTGCTCGCTGGAGATCGTCCTGATCGTGCCGCTGCGCGAGCGCATGACCAGCGAGTGCGTGACCGCGGTGTCCTTGCCGTAGCGGACGCCGTCGGCGAGTTCGCCGTCGGTGATGCCGGTCGCGGCGAAGAACACGTCGTCGGAGGTCACCAGGTCGTCGGTGGTCAGCACGCGGCCGAGGTCGTGCCCCGCGTCCTGCGCCTTGCGCCGCTCGGCGTCGTCCTGCGGCCACAGCCGGCCCTGGATCACCCCGCCCAGCGCCTTGATCGCGCACGCGGCGATGATGCCCTCGGGGGTGCCGCCGATGCCGAGCAGCAGGTCGACGCCGGTGCCGGGGCGGCACGCCATGATCGCGCCGGCGACGTCGCCGTCCAGGATGAACTTGATCCGCGCGCCCGCCTCGCGGACCTCCTTGACGATGCCCTCGTGGCGCGGGCGGTCCAGGACGCAGACGGTCACGTCGTGCGGCGAGGAGCCCTTGGCGCGGGCGACGGCCCGGATGTTGTCGGCGATCGGGCGCCCGATGTCCACGGCGCCGGCCGCCTCGGGGCCGGTCACCAGCTTCTCCATGTAGAAGACGGCGGACGGGTCGAACATCGACCCGCGCGGCGCCACCGACAGCACCGCGATCGCGTTGTTCATGCCGAGCGCGGTCAGCCGGGTGCCGTCCACCGGGTCGACCGCGACGTCGCACTCGGCGCCGCCGCCGTCGCCGACCTCCTCGCCGTTGTAGAGCATGGGCGCGTTGTCCTTCTCGCCCTCGCCGATCACGACGACGCCGCGCATGGACACGGTGTTGATCAGCTGGCGCATGGCGTTCACGGCCGCGCCGTCCGCGCCGTTCTTGTCGCCGCGCCCGACCCAGCGGCCGGCGGCCAGCGCGGCGGCCTCGGTGACCCGGACGAGCTCCATCGCGAGGTTGCGATCCGGCGCGGCGGGCTCGGTCGCGAGCGGGGAGGAGACGGTGGTGTCGTCGGTCATGGCGGACGGCCCCTTCGGTCGATGGTGACTCGGATTCTCTGCGGACCGGACGGCGGCCCACAAATTGGACCAGACCAGAGCGGACGCGCGAGAGCGCCGGACGTGCGCCGGGCACCGCGACGAGGGCGGATTCGGCGGGCGCGTGGGCAAGGGATCGTTTCCCCCGTGGAAGAGGGCGTAATCTCAGGCACCATGAGCAGCGACATGGACGTCTCGTCCGGCGGGGTGCCGCGCAACGGCTCCGCGCGCGCCGCGGGCGACCCCGCGCGGACCTCCGACCGCGGCGCCGCGACCCGCGGCGCCCTGCTGGACGCGGCGCGGGACGTCTTCTGCGAGTCCGGCTTCGCGCAGGCGGCGGTCACCGACATCGTCGCGAAGGCCGGGGCCAGCGTCGGGAGCCTCTACCACCACTTCAACGGCAAGGCCGACCTGTACCTCACGCTGTTCGAGGAGTTCCAGGCCGCGCAGCAGGAGCGCACCCGCGAGGCGATCAGCACCGTGCGGGAGGCGGGCGAGACCGACCCGATGCGGCAGTTCATCGCCGGGGCCCGCGCCTACCTCGACGGCTGCCTCGCCCAGCGCGACGTCTCGCGGCTGTTCATCTCCGGCGACGGCCCGCCCGGGTTCGACCGGGTGATGCGCCAGCGCCTGACCCGCTGGGCCCGCCGCAACGCGGCGCTGTTCCACACCGACGACGGCGGCGTCGACGAGGCGCTGGTCATGGTGCTGACCGGCGCGATGGCGGGCGCCGTGTCGGAGATCTCACTGATGGACGACGAGGGCGCCGCGCGCCGCCTCGCGGGCGAGGTCATGGCGATCCTCGGCACGATCCGCAACCCCCGTACGGAGCAGCGCTGAGCGTGCGGGATCCTGGAGGGGTGAGCGACAAGACCCCTGCCCCGGCCGAGGGCGCCGCGCAGACCGCCCCCGCCGGGCCCGAAGCCGCCCCGGAACCCGGGCAGACCCCGGAAACCGGACAGGCCCCGGAGACCGAGCGGGGCCCCGAGACCGAGCGGGCTGCCGAGACCGGGCGGGCCCCGGAGGGCGAGCGGGCCCCGGAGGGCGAGCAGGCGCCGGCGCGGCAGGTCGTCCAGGTGAGTCCGGGCGTCCACAAGCGGCTGACCACGGGCCTCGGCGGCTTCACGATGGCGATGGGCGCCTGCCTGCTGATGGTGGCGGCGATCTTCCTGATCACGCCGCGCAGCAACAAGGAGGTGCTGCCGACCGTCGACTACGCCTCGCAGCAGTGGGCGATGCGCAACGGCGCGCCGTTCACCTCCTACGCGCCCGAGGGGCTGCCGCCCGGCTGGCGTCCGACCAGCTCGCGGCTGCACGGCCTGGACACGAACGGGAGCAAGCCCGTCGCCTGGCACCTGGGCTTCGTGACGCCGAGCGATGAGTACGCCGCGCTGGAGCAGAGCAACGAGAGGGCCTCCGACTACGTCCCGCGCATGACCAACAACCGCAACGCGCTCGGGACGCAGCAGGTCAACGGCGTGACCTGGATGAAGTACCACCGCAAGGACAAGAAGGCGAACTCCCTCGCGCGCACGCTGCCCGACGGCGTGAGCCTGGTGGTCACCGGCACGGCGTCCTACGAGGAGCTGGCGGTCCTGGCGGCCTCGCTCCGGCCGCAGAGCAAGCAGGGCGCGATCCCGGCCCCCTCGACCTCCGCCAAGCCCGGCTCCTGACCGCGCGCGGCCGGGTCAGCGGCGGCCGAGCCGCCCCCGGACGCGGTCGCGCAGCGAGCGCCGCGGCGCCCGCGCCCGCACCGACGTGCAGATCAGCGTGCCGCCGACCTCGATCGTCGGGCCGTCGGCGCCGGGCCGGGTGCGCAGCTCGCGGGTGCTGAGGACGGAGCGCCCCGTCACCTCCACGCGGACGCCCTCGGGCACCAGCAGCCGGATCCGCCCGCCGAGCACGGTCGCGTCCAGCACGATGTGGCGCCGCTGCAGGACGGCCTCGCGCAGGTCCAGCTCGACGGTGCCGAACAGGGCGAGCAGCGGGAGCCGGACGGGCACGACCCAGCGCCCCTCGCGCCGCGTCCGGCCGAAGAACACGGTGAGCGGGCGGTCGTCCACGAGGATCGGCTGGGCCTCCTCGGGGCCGAGGTCGCCGGTCAGCCCGGTCAGGTCGCCCAGCGTCCGGGCCTCGTAGACGCGGGAGGCGCGGTCGGCGTGCTCCTCGATGCTCAGCCGCCCGTCGGCGAGGGCCTCGGCGAGCACGGCGGCGACGCGCTCCCGGTCGGCGTCGGAGGCGCGCAGGTCGCGGACGCGCGTCGCCTGTTCGGCGGCCGGACGCCGGGGAATCTCCACGTCTAGAGGGTAACGTCCGGGCGATGGTGTTCCGCGAGAAAAATCGCTGGGGTTCGGCCTGCCCCTCTACCTAGGGTGACGGGATGACGGTGCAACGGTCCGATCCGGAGGGTGGGGACGGTCGTCCCCCCGCGAGAGTCCAGACCCGCGTCGCGGCCGCCGGGGACGGTGGGGCCGCACCGGCGGCGGTCAGCCTCCGGGGCGTCGTCAAGCGCTTCGGCGACTTCACCGCGGTGGACGGCCTCGACCTCGACGTCCCCTCCGGCGTCTGCCTAGGGCTGCTCGGCCCGAACGGCGCCGGGAAGTCGACGACGATGAAGCTGCTGACCGCGCAGGCCGTCCCCACCGAGGGAACGATCCACGTGCTCGGCTTCCCGGTCCCGCGCGAGTCCAAGCGCGCGCGGGCGGCGATGGGGGTCGTCCCCCAGCAGGACAACCTCGACGAGGAGCTGACCGCCCGCGAGAACCTGGAGGTGTTCGCGCACCTGTACCGGGTGCCGCGCGGGAAGCGGCGGCAGGCGGTCGACGACGCGCTGGCGCTGGCGCACCTCACCGAGCGGCAGCTCACGAAGGTCGACGACCTGTCCGGCGGGATGCGCCGGCGGCTGCTGATCGCGCGCGGCCTCGTGCACCGCCCGGCCCTGGTCCTGCTGGACGAGCCGACCGTCGGCCTGGACCCGCAGGTCCGCGCCGAGCTGTGGGGGCTGATCGACGGGCTGCGCGCCGCCGGCACGACCGTCCTGATGTCGACGCACTACATCGAGGAGGCCGAGCGGCTCGCCGACGAGTGCGCGCTGATGTCGCACGGCAGGGTGATCGCGCGCGGGACGCCCGCGAGCCTCGTCGCCGAGCACGCGGGCGAGCTGGTGGTGGAGCACTACGGCCCGCCCGAGCGGCTCTCCGACGTCGAGCGGCTGGCCCGCGGCGCGGGGCTGCCCACCCGCCGCACCGGGCCCTCGGTGTCGGTGCTGCGGGCCGAGACGATCCCGCCGTCGCTGGACGAGGCGCTCGGCCCCGACGGGGTCCGCCGCGCGTCCAGCCTGGAGGACGTGTTCGTGGTGCTGACCGGGGAGCGGGTGGAATGACCGCGCAGGCGGAGCGGGCGGCGCGGGCGGAGCGGGCCCCGCGCCTCAGGCGGTTCGAGATGGCGCCGATCAAGGGCGTGTGGCGGCACGAGCTGGCCCTCTACAAGCGCTACTGGAAGTCGCAGTCGTTCGCCTCGATCGTCGAGCCGACGTTCTTCCTGCTGGCCTTCGGCTACGGGTTCGGCTCGATGGTCGCGGCGATCGGGGACTACCGCTACCTCGACTTCGTCGCGACCGGCGTGGTCGGGACGGCGGCGCTGTTCACCTCGATCTTCCCGGGGATGTTCAACAGCTACATCCGGCGGGTGTTCCAGCACACCTACTCCGGCATGCTGGCCGCGCCGGTGGACGTGCACGAGCTGGTGACGGCCGAGGCGCTGTGGATCGCGGCGAAGTCGGCGGTGTACTCGTGCTCGCCGCTGGTCGTGGCGCTGTGCTTCGGCCTGGACCCCTCCTTCGGCATGCTGCTGGTGCCGGTCGTCGCGTTCTTCACCGCGCTCGGGTTCGGCCTGTTCGGGATGTGGACCTCGGCGGTCGTCCCCTCGATCAACTCCTTCGACTACGTGATCACCGGGGTGGTGACGCCGCTGTTCCTGATCGCCGGGACGTTCTTCCCCATCGGCACGCTGCCCGGCTGGGTCGGGTTCGCGGCGCACCTCAACCCGCTGTACCACTGCGTGGAGCTGGTGCGGCACGCGGTCTTCGGGCTGCGCCCGCCGGCCGATCTCGGCCATCTGGGCGCGCTGGTGCTGTTCGCCGCGCTGATGTGGATCATCGCCGTCCGGGGGATGCGCCGCCGCCTCATCGACTGAGGCCCCGCCGGCCGATTGACCCCGGCCGCCACCTGTCCCTACTCTGACGCGAACTTTCTTCACATTTCGCGGCGGGACGCGGCGGGAAGCGGCGCGGAGAGGTCGGGCGGCATGGGCCAGAGCATCACCGCGCGGGACCGGCGGGCCCGGTCCGCCGCGTACGCGGCGTTCGCCGTCCAGGGGCTGTGCTTCGCCTCGCTGGTCACGCAGATCCCGCGGATCCAGAAGGCCCACCACCTCGGCGACGGGACGCTGTCGCTGGTGCTGCTGACGGTCCCGCTGGTCGCCGGGGTCGGCAGCGTCGTCTCGGGCGCGCTGTTCCAGCGGATCGGGAGCGCGCCGGTGCTGCGCGCGGCGCAGCCCGCCGTGGCGCTGACGATCGCGGTGATCGGCCTCACCGGCGACCACGACCTCCCGCTGTACGCGGCGGTCGCGCTGTTCGGGCTGTTCGTCGGCGCGGTGGACGCCTCGATGAACGCGCAGGGCGTCGCGGTCGAGCGCCGGTACGGGGTCAGCCTCATCACCGGTTTCTACGCCGTGTGGAGCCTCGCCGGGATCCTCGGCGGCCTGTGGTCGTCGCTGTCCAACCGGGTGGACCTCCCGCTCGGCACCGCCTTCGCGGTCGCGGCGGTCGCCGGCGCCGCGGCCTCGCTCGCCACCGGGCCGCGCCTGTACGGGCGGGCGGAGGAGGGCGGCGGGCCGTCCGCGCGGGAGCTGCGGGCGGCCGGGCGCCGCGTCCCGTGGCGCCCGATCCTGGTGGTGGGCGCGGCGATGGCCGTCGCCTACCTCGCCGACGCGGCGATCTCCTCCTACGGCGCCAAGTACCTGGACGACGAGCTGTCCGGCTCCGACTGGGTCGCGCCGCTCGGCTACGTCGGCTACCAGGTCGCGATGGTCGCGAGCCGGGCGGTGGCGGACCTCGCCGTCCGCCGCTCGGGCCCGGTGCGGGTGGTGCGGCTCGGCGGCGCCGTCGGCCTCGCCGGCATGGCCGGGGTGGTGGCGGCGCCGAACGCGGCCCTCGCGATCGCGGCGTTCGCGGTCGCCGGGCTCGGCCTCAGCGTGATCGCGCCGGTCGCCTTCTCCGCCGCCGGACGGGTCGACCCCACCGGGCTCGGCGTGGCGGTCGCCCGCGTCAACATCTTCAACTACGTCGGGTTCGTGCTCGGCGCGGCGGTCGTCGGCGCGATCGCGCCGGTCAGCGCGGAGCACGGGCTGCGGATGGCGTTTGCCGTCCCGGCGGCGCTGGTCCTGGTCGTGTTCGTCACCGCGCGGGGCTTCGACCCCGCGCCCGCCGGTGGCGGCGCCCGGCCGGGCGCCGCCACCGCGGGCTTCTGACGAACCTCGCCCCTCCGCCCTACCGCGCCGAGGAGGTCAGGCGTCCTCCAGCGCGGTGATGGCACGTTCCCCCTCGACCTGCGCCTGTTCGGGCGTGAGGTCCTTCAACGCCTGGGTCAGCGCGACCTCGGCGGCGTCGGCGGCGGCGCGGAGGGTGACGGCGTGCTCCTGCGCCCGGTCGAGTTCGCCGAGCCCGACGCAGTCGAAGGCCACCTGCGCGTCGTGGCCGGCCATCTTGAGCTGCCGCGCGGCCTCTTCCAGACTCATCCATACCTCCTACACCGGGGACCGTGTTCCTACCCGCGAGCCTCCCTGGCAACCGCCTGCCCCAGCAGTTCCGCCGCCTTGACCAGCCGGGGCTCGCTCTGCCTGGCGTAACCGAGGACGAGCGCGGGCGCGGCGCGTCCGGCGCGCGCGGGCGACCACATCTGGCGGGCGCCCGCGACGGCGACGCCGGCGCGCCCGGCGGCGGCCGCCACCCGCTCCTCGTCGCATCCGGGGGGAAGCTCCACGTACAGGTGGATGCCCGCTGAGACGCCCTGAACCATCGCGCCGGGCACGTGGTCGCGGAGCGCGCCCGCCAGCGCGTCCCGCCGGGCCCGGTACCTGCGCCGCATCGTGCGCAGGTGCCGGTCGTAGCCGCCGCCCCTGATGAACTCGGCGAGTGCGTACTGCTCCAGGACGGGCGCGCCGAGGTCGGTGTGGGCGCGGTGCGCGCGCAGCCGCTCGGCCAGGACGGGCGGCGCCACGGCCCAGCCGAGCCGGAGCGCGGGCGCGAGCGACTTGCTCACCGAGCCGAGCAGCACGACCCGGTCGGGGTCGACGCCCTGGAGGCAGCCGACCGGCTCGCGGTCGTAGCGGAACTCGGCGTCGTAGTCGTCCTCGATGATCAGGCCGTTCACCGCGCGGGCCCAGGCGATCAGCGCGGCGCGGCGCCGCGCCGACAGCACCACGCCGGTCGGGTACTGGTGCGCGGGCGTGACCAGCACCGCGCGGGCCCCGGTGCGGGCCAGGTCGTCGACGCTCAGGCCCTCGGGGTCCACCGGGACGCGGGCGACGCGGATGCCCGCCTCCAGCATCGGCAGCTGCCGGACGCTCGTCGGGTCCTCCACCGCGAGCACCGTGTGCCCGTCCGCCCGCAGCAGGCTCACCAGCGCCGACAGCCCGTGCGCGACCCCGTTCATGATCACCACGCGGGTCGGGTCGGCGTGCGCGGCGCGGACCCGCGAGAGGTAGGCGGCCAGCTCGGCGCGCAGCGCGGCGACGCCGCCGGGATCGGGGTAGGTGAGGGCGTCGCTCGGCAGCGTGCGCAGCGCGGCGCGGGCGGCGGCCAGCCAGCGGTCGCGGGGGAAGGACGCGAGGTCGGGGTGGCCCGGCAGCAGGTCGTAGGGGCGGGCGCCCTCGGCACCGGCGGCGGCGCCGGCCTGCGGCGCGTCGGCGCGGGAGGGCTCGGGGGACGCCGCGCCCGGCGGCTCGTCGGGGCGGGCCAGCGGCGCGATCCGGGTCCCGTCACCGCGCCGGGCCACGAGGAAGCCCTCGGCGGTGAGCTGTTCGTAGGCGGCGACGACGACGCCCCGGGAGACGTCCATGTCGCGGGCCAGGTCGCGGCTCGACGGCAGCCGGGTCCCCGCCGTGAGCCGGCCGGATCGGACGGCCGCCCGGAAGCCCGCGGCGATCTGCGCCGACAGCCGTCCGGCGGCCCGGTCGAGGGGGAGATGAAGGTCGGTCACATCACGTTCAGCGTCCGAGGGGACGTGGCGTGTCACGGCCCGGAGTTTTGGTCCAGGACACAGTGCGGCGATTGGCCCTGTTTCACAGACCAAACACGCCATAACGTGCCATGTCATGAACCTGAACTCCAGCCGCCGCGGCATGGCGGGCGCCGGGACCGCGATGTTCCTCGTCGGCTCGCTGGCGGCCGTGTCCGCGACGATCTCCGACTACCCGGTGTTCGGCGGGCAGGCCGTCCGGTACGCGGTCGCCGCGCTGATCCTGCTGCTGGTCGTCCGCCTGGACCGCACCCCCGCCCGGTGGCCCAGGCCGCGCGAGTGGGCGCTGCTGGCGGCGCTCGCCGCGACGGGCCTCGCCGCGTTCAACGTGTGCATCGTGTTCGCCACCCGCGACACCAGCCCGGCCACGATCGGGACGGTGATCGCGACGGTCCCGATCGTGCTGGCGGTGGTGGGGCCGCTGATGGAGCGGCGCCGCCCGACCCTGCCGGTCGTGCTGTCGGCGTGCGTGGTCGCCGCCGGGGCGGGGCTCGCGAGCGGCCTGGGCGGCGCGAGCGCGCAGGGGCTGCTGCTCTCGCTCGGCGCGCTCGGCGGCGAGGTGTGCTTCTCGCTGCTGGCCGTCCCGCTGCTGCCGAGGCTCGGGCCGCTGCGGGTGTCGGCCTACTCGGCGGGCCTCGCGGCGCCGATGCTGCTCGCGGTCGGCCTGGTGCGCGACGGCGGCGCCGTCCTGCGCGTCCCCACCGGCCCGGAGCTCGCGGGCCTGGGCTACCTCTCGGTGATCGTCACGACGATCGCGTTCCTGCTCTGGTACGACGCGCTCGGCCGCCTCGGCCCCGACCGCGCGGGCCTGTTCGCCGGGGCCATCCCGGTCAGCGCCGTGATCGCGACCGTGGCGCTCGGCCTGGACACCCCGGGCCCGGCCGACCTCGGCGGGGCCGCGCTCGTGGCGGCGGGGGTCGTCGTCGGCCTGCGCGCCCGGGTCGTACCCTGTGAGGCGGCCCCCATCGAGCCCCCTGGGACGGCCCCCATCGAGTTCGCGCGAGGTTCTGCCTGATGCCTGAGTTCTCCTACACCGACCTGCTGCCGCTCGGCCCCGACGACACCGACTACCGGCTCCTCACCTCCGAGGGCGTGTCGCGGTTCGAGGCGGGCGGGCGGACGTTCCTGCAGGTCGAGCCGGAGGCGCTGCGGCTGCTCACCGAGACCGCGATGCGCGACATCGCGCACCTGCTGCGCCCCGCGCACCTGGCGCAGCTCCGCCGGATCCTGGACGACCCCGAGGCCTCCCCCAACGACCGGTTCGTCGCGCTGGACCTGCTGAAGAACGCGGGCATCGCCTCCGGCGGCGTCCTGCCCATGTGCCAGGACACCGGCACCGCGATCGTGATGGGCAAGCGCGGCCAGCACGTCCTCACCGACGGGCGCGACGAGGAGCACATCTCCCGGGGCGTCTACGACGCGTACACGAAGCTGAACCTGCGCTACTCCCAGATGGCGCCGGTGACGATGTGGGACGAGAAGAACACCGGCAGCAACCTGCCCGCGCAGATCGAGCTGTACGCGTCCCAGGGCGAGGCGTACAAGTTCCTGTTCATGGCCAAGGGCGGCGGCAGCGCCAACAAGTCGTTCCTCTACCAGGAGACCAAGGCCGTCCTGAATCCCAAGCGGATGATGACGTTCCTGGAGGAGAAGATCCGGTCGCTGGGGACGGCGGCGTGCCCGCCCTACCACCTGGCGATCGTCGTGGGCGGGACGTCCGCCGAGTACGCGCTCAAGACCGCCAAGTACGCCTCGGCGCACTACCTCGACACCGTCCCGAGCGAGGGCTCGCCGCTCGGCCACGGGTTCCGCGACCTGGAGCTGGAGCTCCAGGTGTTCGAGCTGACCCGGCGGCTCGGGATCGGCGCGCAGTTCGGCGGCAAGTACTTCTGCCACGACGTGCGGGTGATCCGGCTGCCCCGGCACGGCGCGTCCTGCCCGGTCGCGATCGCGGTGTCGTGCAGCGCCGACCGGCAGGCCCTCGCCAAGATCACGGCGGACGGCGTGTTCCTGGAGCGGCTGGAGACCGACCCCGCGCGGTACCTGCCCGACACGACCGACGAGCACCTCGACGACGAGGTGGTGCGGATCGACCTGAACCGTCCGATGAGCGAGATCCGCGCGGAGCTGACCCGGTACCCGGTGAAGACGCGGCTGTCGCTGACCGGGCCGCTGGTGGTGGCCCGCGACATCGCGCACGCCAAGATCAAGGAGCGGCTGGACGCGGGTGAGCCGATGCCGGGGTACCTGCGCGACCACGCCGTCTACTACGCGGGCCCGGCCAAGACGCCGGAGGGCTACGCGTCCGGCTCGTTCGGCCCGACCACGGCCGGGCGGATGGACTCCTACGTCGAGCAGTTCCAGGCGGCGGGCGGCTCGCTGGTCATGCTCGCCAAGGGCAACCGGTCCAAGCAGGTGACCGACGCGTGCGCCGCGCACGGCGGCTTCTACCTCGGCTCGATCGGCGGCCCCGCCGCGCGGCTCGCGCAGGACTGCATCCGCAAGGTCGAGGTCCTGGAGTACCCCGAGCTCGGCATGGAGGCCGTGTGGAAGATCGAAGTCGAGGACTTCCCGGCGTTCATCGTGGTCGACGACAAGGGCGAGGATTTTTTCGCCGACACCACCGGACCCGTCCTGTCCATCGGCCGGCGGGGCTGACTAGGGGATATAAGCCGCTAGATCATATTATTGGTCCGAAATCCAACTTGGTACGAAGGTCTCACCGATGACCGCACGGCCACTCCGGTATCTTTTCGGCCATGTCTCAGTCTGAGCGCCTCGTGCTCGCGACGCGCTACCGGCTGGTCTCGGAGCTGGGTCAGGGTGCCAACGGCACCGTGTGGAGAGGGCATGACGAACTCCTCGATCGCGCCGTCGCGATCAAGGAGCTGCGGCTCCCCGATGAACTCTCCGAGGACGACCGGGTGGTCTTCTACCGCCGTACCCTCCGCGAGGCGCGCGCCCCCGCCCAGCTGCGGACGCACAACATCGTCGAGGTGTACGACGTCGTCATCGAACAGGGCCGGCCCTGGATCGTGATGGAGATGATCGAGGCCCCCAACCTCGAACAGCTCATCGAGGGGTCGGGACCGCTCCCGCCCGCCCGCGTCGCGCACATCGGCCGCGCGCTGCTGGACGCGCTCGACATCGCGCACCGGGCCGGGATCGTGCACCGCGACCTCAAGCCCAGCAACGTGCTGCTGGACGGCGACCGGGTCGTGCTCACCGACTTCGGCCTGGCGTTCTCCTCGGGCTCGGCCAGCCTGACCAAGACGGGGCACTTCATGGGGTCCCCCGCCTACGTGGCGCCGGAGGTCGCCGCCGGGGAGAAGGCCACCCCCCGCTCGGACCTGTGGTCCCTCGGCGCGACCCTGTACGCGGCGCTGGAGGGGCGCCCGCCCTTCGAGCGGCACAACGTGATGGCGACGCTCAGCGCGCTCGCGAACGAGTCGATCCCGGCGCCGCAGCACGCGGGCGCGCTCGCACCGGTGATCACCGGGCTGCTGGAGAAGAACCCCACCCGCCGCCTCAGCCACGCCCGCGCCGCCGACCGGCTGGAGCGCGCGCTCACCGGCCCCCGCCGGGCCCGCCGCGCGGAGACGCCCCGCTACCGGGTCATGGTCGTGATCGGGCTGATCGGCGCCACCGTCGCCTCCTGCGGCATCGGCGCCACCGCGCTCATCGTCGGGATGACGAAGAACTCCGGCTCCTCCCCCGCCCCGCCCGCCTCCGATCCGCCCGCGCCGGGCGTCCCGGCGGGCGTCGCCTCCAGCACGCTCGCGGTCCGGGCCCGCAACGCCACCTGCAAGATCTTCGTGTCGGTGCCCGGCGGCGTGAGCACCGTCCTCACCGACGCGACGCTCGTGGAGGGCGAGGTCCGCAAGTACGACCAGCCGCGGCTCAACGCCGTCATCTACGACGCCTCCGCCTGCGACGTCTGGGTGAACGGGCGCCAGAAGCCCCTCGGTTCGCCCGGCGAGCGGAAAAGCTACAGCCTGAACAGGGCCGCGCCCGGCGACTGACCCGCGCGGGCCCGGGAATGCGGGGGGCCCGCGCATGGCTGCCACCGGTGAGGACATGACGTCGGTGTCGGAGGTGGCTTGTCAGATGACCGAGCAGGAGTTCCGGGTGGAGCACGACTCCATGGGCGAGGTCCGGGTGCCGGCCGCGGCGAAGTGGCGCGCCCAGACCCAGCGCGCGGTGGAGAACTTCCCGATCTCGGGCCGGACGCTGGAGCCCGCGCACATCGCCGCGCTCGGCCAGATCAAGGCCGCCGCGGCGGCCGTCAACGCCGAGCTGGGCGTCCTCGACGCGGATGTGGCGGAGGCGATCCGCGAGGCGGCGCTGGAGGTCGCCGCCGGACGCTGGGACGACCAGTTCCCCATCGACGTGTTCCAGACCGGGTCGGGCACCTCGTCCAACATGAACGCCAACGAGGTCGTCGCGACGCTCGCGCAGGAGCGGCTCGGCCGTCCCGTGCACCCCAACGACCACGTGAACGCCTCTCAGTCGTCCAACGACGTGTTCCCGTCCTCGATCCACGTCGCGGCCACCGGGGCCGTCCTGAACGATCTCGTGCCCGCGCTGGCGCACCTGGAGGCGGCGCTCGCCCGCAAGGCCGAGGAGTTCGCGACCGTCGTGAAGTCCGGGCGCACCCATCTCATGGACGCGACGCCCGTCACGCTCGGCCAGGAGTTCGGCGGCTACGCCGCGCAGGTGCGGTACGGGGTGGAGCGGCTGGAGGCCGTCCTGCCGCGGCTCGCGGAGCTGCCGCTCGGCGGCACGGCGGTCGGCACCGGCATCAACACCCCGGAGGGCTTCGGCGGGCGCGTCATCGCCGAGATCGCCCGCGTCACCGGCCTGCCGCTGACCGAGGCGCGCGACCACTTCGAGGCGCAGGGCGCGCGGGACGGCCTGGTGGAGGCGAGCGGCGCGCTCCGCACGGTCGCGGTCGGCCTCAACAAGATCGCCAACGATCTGCGCTGGATGGGCTCGGGGCCGCGCGCCGGGCTCGCCGAGATCGCGCTGCCCGACCTGCAGCCCGGCTCCTCGATCATGCCGGGGAAGGTGAACCCGGTGATCCCCGAGGCGGTCACGCAGGTCGCCGCGCAGGTCATCGGCAACGACGCGGCGGTCGCGTTCGGCGGCGCGGCGGGCAGCTTCGAGCTGAACGTGATGCTGCCGATGCTGGCGCGCAACGTGCTGGAGTCGGTCGCGCTGCTGGCGAGCGTGTCGCGGCTGCTCGCGGACCGCTGCGTGGACGGGATCGAGGCGAACGTCGAGCGGCTGCGCGAGTACGCCGAGTCGTCGCCGTCGATCGTGACGCCGCTCAACCGCTACATCGGCTACGAGGAGGCGGCGAAGGTCGCCAAGCAGGCGCTCGCCGAGCGCAGGACGATCCGGGAGGTCGTGCTGGAGCGCGGCTACGTCGAGGACGGGAAGCTGACCGTCGAGCAGTTGGACGAGGCGCTCGACGTCCTGCGCATGACGAACGCGTCACGCGGCTGACACGGCGGCTGACACGGCGGGTGGCACGGCCGTCGTCCGGCGCCCGCTCCGGGCGCCGGACGACCTGTGATCAGTACCAGCCGACGGACTCGGAGTGGTTCCACGCCGAGCACGGGCTGCCGTAGCGGCCCTTGATGTAGCCGAGGCCCCACTTGATCTGCGTGGTGGCGTTGTTCTGCCAGTTGGGCCCGGCGCTGGCCATCTTGGAGCCGGGCAGCGCCTGCGGGATCCCGTACGCGCCGGAGGTGGGGTTGTTCGCGTGGGTGTTCCAGTGGCTTTCCTTGTTCCACAGGTCCACCAGGCAGCCGAACTGGCCGGCCTTCCTGAACGCGGGGCCGTAGCCCCCCATCAGACCTTTGGCGAGCTCCTGCGCCTCGCCCGCCGGGACGGGGTCGCCGGTCGGACCGCCGTTGCCGTTGCCGCCGCCGCCGTCGCCGCCCTTCTCCTTCTCGGGCGTCTTGGTGGGGATCGGCTCGCCCTTGGGCTGGAGGGAGGGGCCCTTGCCGTCCTCGTCGCGGACGGCGCGGGAGGCGCGGTCGAGCGCCTGCTTGCGCCGCTTCTCCTCCATGACCTTGGGGTCGACCTTGGGGGCCGCCGCGTCCGCGAGCGGCGTGGAGGCGACCGTGGCCTTGTCCGCGGTACCGCCGTCGCCGCCGGTCAGCGCGAGCGCGGCGACCGCGCCGCCGCCGACCACGACCGCGGCGCCCGCGACGACCGCCGCGATCCGCACGCCGTTGCGGCGGCCGGTGCCCTCGGAGGGCTTCCGGGGGCGCCCGGAGGAGCCCCGCCTGCCCTTGGGACCGGACGGTCCGGGCATCCGCGCGCCGGAGACGATCTCGTCGGCCCCCTCGGGGCCGGTCGGACCGGTGGGGCCGGTGGGGCCGGTGGGGCCGGTGGGGCCGGTGGGGACGCCGGGGCCGACGGCCTGGAAGCCGAGCGTGTCGCCCGCCGGGGCGCTCGGCGCGGCCGGGGAGCCGGCCACCCGCACGTCGTCCTCGTGCGGCGCGCCCGCCGGGGGCTGCTGGGGGTCGAAGCTCTGTCGATCGTCTCGCCTAGGGGACCCGGGGCGGTCTCCGTACAAGGCGGCCCTTCCGACGGTCGCACGCGTATGGACGCGCGCGCGAACTGTTTCCACCCCGGCCCGCCGGCCGCCTGGCGGCGGCCCCGGGCCGAGACCGGCGCCGTGTCCGTTCGCGCGTGACTCAGGGGGCGCGCTGCGGTCGGGCACCGTTCGGGGGGTGCTTACGTCAGGACACAATGCCCGAGCACGAGGGCTGCTCCGCAACCGAAACGAGATAAGTGGGAGTGCCGGGACCGTTGTCAACTCGGCGTGAACGGCGCCGAAACGTCCTGGAGAGCTGGGGATCCACCTTCACACCGGCATGGGTGTGATGTTCCTCACATGCCAACGCAGCGGCGGCGGGCGATCACCGTCCGTAGATCATCGGCGGCCGCGACCCGGCGGCGCCTCCAGGCGGAGGCGCCGCCGGGCACACGGGCGGGGCGTCAGGCGCCGACGTCGCCGAGCATGTCGGTCACCAGCGCCGCGATCGGCGAGCGCTCCGACCGGGTCAGCGTCACGTGCGCGAACAGCGGATGCCCCTTCAGCTTCTCCACCACCGCCGCGACGCCGTCGTGCCGGCCGACCCGCAGGTTGTCGCGCTGCGCCACGTCGTGGGTGAGCACGACCCGCGAGCCCGCGCCGATGCGCGACAGCACGGTCAGCAGCACGCCGCGCTCCAGTGACTGCGCCTCGTCCACGATCACGAACGCGTCGTGCAGCGAGCGGCCCCGGATGTGGGTGAGCGGCAGGACCTCCAACATGCCACGGTCCAAAACCTCGTCGATGACCTCCGGCGTCGTCACCGCCGACAGCGTGTCGTAGACGGCCTGCGCCCAGGGCGACATCTTCTCGTTCTCCGACCCCGGCAGGTAGCCGAGCTCCTGCCCGCCGACCGCGTACAGGGGCCGGAACACCACGACCTTGCGGTGCCGGTGCCGCTCCATCACCGCCTCCAGGCCCGCGCACAGCGCGAGCGCGGACTTGCCGGTGCCGGCCCGGCCGCCGAGCGAGACGATGCCGACGTCCTCGTCCATCAGCAGGTCCAGCGCGATCCGCTGCTCGGCGGAGCGGCCGCGCAGCCCGAACACCTCCCGGTCGCCGCGCACCAGCCGCACCGACTTGTCCGCCTGGGTGCGGGCGAGCGCCGAGCCGCGCTCCGACAGCAGCCGCAGCCCCGTGTGGCAGGGCAGGTCGCGCGCCTCGTCGATCTCGGCGCGGCCGCTCTCGTACAGCTCCTCGATCAGGCCGCCGCCGATCTCCAGCTCGCGCATCCCGGTCCAGCCGGACTCGACCACGGCCAGCTCGGCCCGGTACTCCTCGGCGGCCAGGCCGACGGCCGACGCCTTGACCCGCATCGGCAGGTCCTTGGAGACCAGCACGACGTCGCGTCCCTCGTGGGCCAGCCAGCCCGCGACGGACAGGATCCGGGTGTCGTTGTCGCCGAGCCGGAAGCCGTCCGGCAGGACCGACGGGTCGATGTGGTTGAGCTCGACGCGCAGCGTGCCGCCCTGGTCGCCGAGCGGGAGCGCCTCGTCCAGCCGCCCGTGCTCCAGCCGCAGGTCGTCCAGCACGCGCAGGGCCTGCCGGGCGAAGTAGCCGAGCTCCGGGTGGTGCCGCTTGGCCTCCAGCTCGGAGATGACGACGATGGGGAGTACGACCTCGTGCTCGGCGAACCGGGTCATCGCCCCCGGGTCGGCGAGCAGGACGCTGGTGTCGAGGACGTACGTGCGCCGGTCCGGGACGGGCGTCCCGGACGGGTTCCCGGACTCGGGACGGCGCGGGAGGGTTGTGGCCACTCGATCTCCCTGAGTAGGGGCGAACTACCGGTGGCGCGCCAGTCCACCCCCGAACGGCCCGCGCCCCGGATGGGGGACGGGCCTGGGGTGGTGATCAGTGCTGGGATGGTGACCGGTGACTGACCGTCAGGTACCGTAGCGCCGATGCCGCGCGGCGTAGGAGCGTATGGCCCGCAGGAAGTCGACCTTGCGGAAGTCCGGCCAGTGGACCTCGCAGAAGTAGAATTCCGAGTGGGCGCTCTGCCACAGCATGAAGCCGGAGAGCCGCTGCTCCCCCGAGGTGCGGATGACCAGGTCCGGATCCGGCTGGCCGCGCGTGTAGAGATGCTCCGCGATGTGCTCCACGTCGAGGACCTCGGCGAGTTCCTCGATGCTGGTGCCCCGGCTCGCCTGCTCGATGAGCAGAGAGCGCACCGCATCAGCGATCTCACGCCTACCTCCATACCCAACCGCGACGTTCACAATCAGGCCGGGTGCGTCCGATGTGGTCTCTCCCGCGTCTTTCAGGACACGGGCGGTCTTATCGGGCAGCAGGTCGAGGGCGCCGACGGGCTTGACGTGCCAGCCGTCGTCGGCGAGCTTGCGGACGGTGTTCTCGATGATCTCCAGGAGCGGGTCCAGCTCCCGCGCGGGCCGGGTCAGGTTGTCGGTGGACAGCAGCCACAGCGTGACGTGCTCGACCCCCGCCTCGGTGCTCCACTGGAGCAGCTCGGAGATCTTCTGCGCGCCGCGCTGGTGGCCGGTGTTGACGTCGGCCAGCCCCATCGAGCGGGCCCAGCGCCGGTTGCCGTCCAGGATGACGCCGATGTGGCGGGGGGTCACGTCGGTGGGCAGCGACGCCTCGACGCGGCGCTCGTACATCCGGTAGACCGCGTCGCGGACGGTCGCGTACGGGCCGCTGCGGCGGATCGCCGACGTGACGGCGCCGCCGTCCGAGGGGTTGCGGCGCACCCCTTCCCTCCGCGCGCCGCCGCGCGACATCCCGCTACGCCGAACCCCCATGCAGGCATCCCTTCGAGCGACGGTCCCTGGTGCGCGAACGCCGCTCAATTATGGCCTGACGGCGATACTTCTCCCACCGTTCCGGTGATATCAGGCTGACGCGCTGCGGGGCGCCCGCGGCCGGATCCGGCCTGGCGGGCATCCGCGCGGGGTCGGGCGCCGGTCAGGGCTGGGGACCGGCGGCGCGGGCCCGCTCCACGTACTGGAGAGCCGTCCTCAGTTCGGAGAGCCACTCGTCGGTGTTCTTGCCCACCAGGCGCACGCACCAGGCGAGGGCGTCGCTGCGGCTGCGCGCCACACCGGCGTCCACGAGCGTGTCCAGGACGCGGCGCTCGGGCTGCCGCAGCCGGGTCATGACCGGCACCGACAGCGTCGTGAACATCTCCCGCTGGTCGCCGCAGTCGGCGCCCCAGGAGACCTTGTGGCCGAAGCGGTGCTCGGCCTCGCGGGCGATCGCGATGCGCTTGTCGCGGGTGTCCTCGCGGAAGCGCTGGATGTGCCCGGCGAACAGCGCGGCCCGCTCGGTCTGCGAGACCTCGGCCGCGCCGTCGGGCTCGGGGAGGCGGCCGACGACGCTGACCTCCTCGCGGTCGAGCACGACCTCCAGCGGCCCTTCGAACCAGCCCTCGGGGAGCCGTCCGGAGAACCAGCCCCGCAACTGCTCCGCTGATTCGTTGGTAGTCATGTAATCAACATTACATCGCCATCGGCACAAGCGGCAGGGCCCGCGGACGATCGGAGTCGACCGTGGGCCGGAGAGGTGCTGCGGAGGCGGCGGGGGTCAGCCGGAGAGGCCGGCGACCGTCTTCGGGCTGACCCTGACGGCGCCGCGCATGTTGCGGGTGTAGACGTCCTGGACCTGGACGCGCAGGCCCGTCCTCGGCGCGGCGAGCATCTTGCCCTCGCCGAGGTAGAGGGCGATGTGGGAGATGTAGCCGGGCGCGGTCGGGTCGTTGGCCCAGATCAGCATGTCGCCCGGCTGGGCCTTGGCGTAGGGGATGACCCATCCCGCGCGCGCCTGGTCGGCGGCCACGCGGGGCAGCTTGATCCCGGCGCGGGCGAAGGCGTACTGCATCAGGCCCGAGCAGTCGTAGCCGCCCTCGGCCTCGGACTCGCCGCCCCACACGTACGGCCAGCCGATCCGCGTGTAGGCGGCGCGGATGACGGTGCGGACCTGGCTCGCGGTCATGACCTGGCCGCGCGCGGTCGGCACGTCCTCGTCGCCGCCCGCCTTCGGGTAGTCGATCTCGGGGTTGATCTCGACGGCCCTGGCGTCCTTGGGCAGCACCTTCTTCAGCCGCTTGATGAAGGCGGCGGGCTTGCCCTTCGGGACGCTGATCAGCATCGCGTTGCCGGTCGGCATGCCGAGCGACTGCGCGGTGGTGTGCGAGACCACGGCGTCCACGTCGCTGATGCCCATCGTCGCGTACGCGCCGACGCGCAGCTGCGCCGGGTGTTGGCGGCCCCCGGCGGGAACCTGGCTGCCGAGCCGGACGCCGCCGTCGTTGCCCATCGTGAAGGAGATCGCGACGTCGCCCGCGGCCACGTTCCGCCACAGCCCGTCGGACTGCGCGGTCGGCTTCGGCGTGTAGTTGCGGAACGTGGACGGCTCGACGCCGAGCAGCCCGACCCGCTTGCCCGCGACCATGCCCTGCACCGCGTCCACGACCTCGACGCCCTGGACGCCCTTCTCCGCGCGGACCTTGTCGACCACCTCGGCCGGGAGCGTGGACGGGGCGGCGACCAGCACGTGCGGGGTGAGCCGCTTGGACAGCGGCGCCACGGCCCGGGAGGAGAGCGAGGCCGACGCGGCGACGAACTGGGCCCGCTGGTCGCCCCGCAGCGGCGAGCCGCCATCGCCGTCGCGCACGACCAGCACGGCGCCGTTCACGCTGAGAGTGGTGAGTACGGAAACGCCGACGAGCGTGGGCAGGACCCGGCGGTTCGGCTTTCGCACAGCGACGCTCCCTCGTTGGTCGATGCCCGTTCTACCACGGCGGCACGCACGGCGACGGCCCCGGTTGAACGGCTACGGCCCGGCTCCACGACTATGGCCCAGCGGAGCGACCGACGTCCAGATACCCCACGCGTCGCCGGGTATCCCCGTCCCCGCCCCATTGGTCAGCCGCGTCCCCGCCGTTTCCCGGTCTGGGTGAGACCAAGGTCACGGTGCCACAAAATGGACAATTAATCCAACAACCCACGTAGTTCGCGGTTCAGGTCCGCGGGGGCCGTCACGGGCAGCCGGCAGGTGAACCCGCGGCACACGTACGCCGCCGGGGCACCGTCCACGAGCCCCCGTCCCTCCAGCAGCGGCACGTCCCCCGCGCCCGGCTCGCCGACGCTCACCACGGCGCCCGGCGCGACCGCCAGCAGCGCGGCCCGGTGCAGGTCGCGCGTGCGCGCGTCGTCGCGCGCGCCGACGACGGCGATCTCCGCCGGTCCCGTGACCAGCGCCTCCGCGACCGCCAGCCCCCAGCCCGCGAACCGCGCGTGCTCCCCGGCCAGCGGCCCGACCGGCCCGAGCGCGGCGACCGCGGCCTCGCGGTGCCGCTCCGACCCCGTCAGCGCCGCGAGCGACAGCAGCGCCCCCGCCGCCGCGAACTGCCCCGAGGGCGTCGCGTTGTCGGTCGGGTCCTGCGGCCGCCGGAACAGCCGCTCGGCGTCGTCGGCGGTGTCGTAGAAGCCGCCGGAACCGTCACCGAACCTTTCCAGGACGGTATCGAGCAGGCCACCCGCGCGCCGCACGTGCGCCGCGTCCCCGGTGACCGCGTGCAGGGCCAGCAACCCCTCGGCCACGTCCGCGTAGTCCTCCAGGACCCCGGAATTCGCCCCGGCGACCCCGTCGCGCGACGTGCGGACCAACCGCCCGTCACGCATGTGCACGTCGTCGAGGAGCCGGGCGACCTCCTCCGCCGCCCGCACCAGGTCGGGACGGTCGAACAGCGCGCCGCACTCGGCCAGCGCCGCGACCGCGAGCCCGTTCCAGGCGGCGACGACCTTGTCGTCCCGCGCGGGAGGCACCCGGTGGGCGCGCGCCGACAGCAGGGCCGTCCGCACGCGCTCGTACCGCTCGGGGTCCTCCGGGTCGCTGAGAAGCTGCAGGACGGACGTCCCGTGCTCGAACGTCCCCGTCACCTCGAACAGGCCCGCCGCGTACGCGCCGTCGTCCTCCCCGAGGACCTCGCGCAACTGCGCCGGAGTCCAGACGTAGTACTTCCCCTCCTCGCCCTCGCTGTCGGCGTCCAGCGCCGAGGCGAGCCCGCCGTCCTCCGTGCGGAGGTCGCGCAGCATCCAGTCGCACGTCTCCAGCGCGACCCGCTTCGCGAACGGCGAGCCGGCCAGCCGCCACCAGTGCGCGTAGACCCGCGCCAGCAGCGCGTTGTCGTAGAGCATCTTCTCGAAGTGCGGGACGACCCACTCCGCGTCCACCGAGTACCGCGCGAACCCCCCGCCGAGCTGGTCGTAGAGCCCGCCCCTGGCCATCGCCTCCAGGGTGCGCGCGGCCATCGCGAGCGCGCCGCCGTCGCCCGTCCGCGCGTGGTGGCGCAGCAGGAACTCCAGCGCCATCGACGGCGGGAACTTGGGCGCCCCGCCGAACCCGCCGCGCGCCGCGTCGAAGGACTCCGCGAGCACCCGCACCGCGTGCGCGAGCCGCTCCTCCTCCGGCGCCGCCTCGCCGGCGAGCCCGCTCCCCCGCGCGGTCAGCGCGGAGACGACCTGCCGCCCCTGCCCGACGACGTCCTCGCGCCGTTCCGTCCACGCCTTGTCGACGGCCTGGAGCAGCGCCCGGAACTGGGCGCGCGGAAAGTAGGTCCCGCAGTAGAACGGATGCCCCTCCGGGGTCATGAACACCGTCATCGGCCAGCCGCCCTGGCCGGTCATGGCCTGGGTGGCCTCCATGTAGACGGCGTCGATGTCCGGCCGCTCCTCCCGGTCGACCTTGATGTTCACGAACAGCTCGTTCATGATCCGGGCGGTCCCGCCGTCCTCGAAGGACTGGTGGGCCATCACGTGACACCAGTGGCACGCGGCGTAGCCCACCGACAGCAGCACCGGGACGTCGCGCCGCCGGGCCTCGGCGAACGCCTCCTCGCCCCACTCCCACCAGTCCACCGGGTTGCCGGCGTGCTGCAGCAGGTACGGGCTGGTCGCGTCCTTGAGCCGGTTCATGCCTCCGATCCTGCCCGATCGCGGCGCGCGGTCACGGGGCGAGGGGGGCCAGGGCGGTCTGGATCGCGCGGTGGAAGGTGGGATAGGCGTAGATCATCTCGCGGAGCGCGGCGGTGGGGGCGCCGGTGTGGACGGCCACGGCCAGCGCGCCGAGGATCTCGCCGCCGGACGGCCCCGCCACCGTGGCGCCCACGAGGACGCCCCGGTCGGCGTCCTCGACCAGCTTGACGAAGCCGTCGTTGCCGACCTTGTGGATCCAGCCGCGGGTGGACTCGGGGATCTGCGCCGTCCCCGTGCGGACGGTCAGGTCCTGCTCCCGGGCCTGCGCCTCGGTGAGGCCGACGGACGCGATCTCGGGGTCGGTGAACGTCACGCGCGGGACGGCCCGGTAGTCCGCGGCCGCGCCCCGCTCGCCGAGGATGTCGCGGACGGCGATGTTCGCCTGGTACATCGAGACGTGGGTGAAGGCGCCCTTGCCGGTGATGTCGCCGATCGCCCAGACGCCGTCGGCGGCGCGCATGGCGCCGTCCACCGGGATCGCGCGGGCGCCCTCGTCCAGGCCGACGGCGCCGAGGCCGAGGCCCTTCAGGTTGGGGCGGCGGCCGGTGGCGACGAGCAGGCGGTCGGCGGTGAGGCGCTCGTCCCCGAGGTGGAGCGTGAGGCCCTCGGCGTCCTGCGACGCGCCGGTCACCTTCACACCGGTGCGGACGCCGATGCCCTCGCGCTCGAAGACCTCGCGGAGGAGGTCGCTGGACTCGGGCTCCTCGTTCGCCAGGAGGCGGGCTCCGGCCTCGACCACGGTGACGCGGCTGCCGAAGCGGGAGAACACCTGCGCCATCTCCGCGCCGACGACGCCCCCGCCGAGGACGAGCAGCGAGCCGGGCACCTCCTCGGTCTGGACGGCCTCGCGGTTCGTCCAGTACGGGAGGCCGGCCAGCCCGTCGATCGGGGGCGCGGTCGGGGACGTGCCGGTGTTGAGGACGATGCCGCGCCGGGCTCGGACGACCCGGTCCTCGACCGTCACCTCGCCGGGGCCGGTGATGCGGCCCCGGCCCCGCAGGAGCGACACGCCCTTGCCGGTGAGGCGGTCGGCGGCGGCGGTGTCGTCCCAGGAGTCGGTGGCCTCCTCCCGGATCCGCGCGGCGACCGGCGCCCAGTCCGGGGTGAGGGCGGCCGCGCCCGCCATGCCGGGGACGCGGCGCCCCTCGGCGAGCAGCCCGGCGGCGCGCACCATCATCTTGGTCGGGACGCACGCGTAGTAGGGGCACTCGCCGCCGACCAGCCGCGACTCCACCCCCACCACCGCGAGCCCGGCCTCGGCGAGCCGGCCCGCCGCGTCCTCTCCGCCGGGCCCGAGCCCGATGACGACGATGTCCACTTCTTGGGTCATGCCCCACTCCTGCCCAGGAAGTCGCCCGTAGTCACGCGGCGCGGCGGCATGGGCACGCGGTCCAGGTCGTGAACGAGGGTGATCTCGCCCCCGAAGACGCGGGACGCCTCGTCCAGGAACCGGCGCTCGTCATCGCCCTTGTAGCGTTCCGAGAAATGGGTGAGGACGAGGTGCCGCACCCCCGCGCCCGCCGCGATCGCCGCCGCCTGGGTCGAGGTCAGGTGCCCGTACTCGGTCGCGAGCGCCTCGTCCTCGTGCAGGAACGTGGACTCGATGACCAGCATGTCGACGCCGTCCGCCAACTCCCGCGCCCCCTCGCACACGCGGGTGTCCATGACGAACGCGACCTTCTGGCCCGGACGGCGGACGCTGCACTCCTCCAGCGTGACCGTCCGCCCGCCGGCCTCGACCCGCCCCTCCTTCTGGAGGCGCCGGACGAGCGGCCCGCGCACCCCCCGCTCGGCGAGCGCCTCGGGCAGCATCGTCACGCCGTCGGGCTCCTCCAGCCGGTACCCGTACGCCTCGACGGGATGCGACAGGCGCCGGGCGACCAGCGTGAACGGCTCCTCGGCCAGCGTCGCCCGGTCGCCGGACACCGGGTGCTCGCGGATCACGTCGGTGTCGCGGAACGCGGACGCGTGCCGCAGCCGCTCCCAGAAGTGCAGGCCGCCGGCGGGGAACGCCGCGTCCACCGGGTGCTCGACGCCGTCGCGGGCGACGCGCTGGACGATCCCGGGGACGCCCAGGCAGTGGTCGCCGTGGAAGTGCGTCACGCAGATCCAGGTGACGTCGTGCGCCGACACCCCGGCATGCGCCATCTGCCGCTGCGTGCCCTCGCCCGGGTCGAACAGGAGGCCGTGCCCGTCCCAGCGCAGGAGGTAGCCGTTGTGGTTGCGGGACTTGGTGGGCACCGCGCTCGCGGAGCCGAGGACGATGAGATCACGAGCCGACATCCCCCCATCGTGCCGGGCGGGCGGCTCCGGGAGCGCCTGAATTCGTCGCGGTCAGGGGCCCGGCGCGGCGCGGCGGCCTGCCACGGCCCGCCCCCGCGAGCTCGGGACCGAGGCGTACAGCTCCGCCGCGCGGTCCAGCGCCGCGCCCTCGGCGGGGGTGTCGCCGCGCAGGTGGGAGGCGTCGGCGAGGTGCACGAACAGGTCGGCCTGCCGCTCGACGGCCTCCGCCGCCCGCATGATCTCCAGCGCCTGGCCGAAGAGGTTGAGCGCGGTGACGGGACGGCGCATCCCCAGGTACGCCTGTCCGAGGCCGGTCAGCGCCAGTGCCCGGTGGTAGCCGTCGGGGTCGGGCGGCGCGGCGAACGCGTCCGGCAGCGGGCCGAGCAGGTCCAGCGCCCGCTCGGGCGCGCCCGCCGCCGCGAGCGCGCGCCCGAGGTGGAGGCGCGCCATCAGCACGTCGCGGGTGTCCCCGTCGCGCTCGGCGCGGCGGAGGGCGTCCTCCAGGGCGCGGGCCGCCTCCGTCCAGCGTCCCCGTTCGAGCAGGGCCAGGCCCTCGGCGGCCGGGTCGCCGGCGGCGAGGCAGTGGTCGAGGACGCGGCGGAGCGCCGCCTCCCGCTCCGGCTCCGGCTCGTCCCGCTCGGCGAGCTCCCGCGCGTGGTCGTGCGGCGGGCCCGGCAGCGCGAACCGGCCGCCGCCCGCGTCGGTCAGCAGCCCGCGGCCGGCCAGCGTCGCCAGCAGGCCGCGCGCCTCGTCCTCGGGCAGGTCGGCCAGGACGGCCGCCGCCCGGGGCTCCACGTCCTCGGCCGGATGCAGGCCGAGGAGCCTCAGCAGCCGGGCGGCCTCCGGGGGCAGCTCCCGGTAGGCGGCCTCGAACCTCGCGCGCACACCGGGGGTCCTCCCCGACCGGACGCGCCCCAACCCGGCGGACGCCTCAGGCGTCGTCGGCCGGCTTGTCGGCGGCGGCCCTCGCGGCCTGGGCGCGCTCCCATTCCTGCTGCTTGAGGTCGGCCTCGCGGGGCGCCTGGATCTTCTTCATCTGCTTGTTCATCGAGCGGACGAGGAACACCGTGGCGACCGCGAGCGCCAGGAACACCCCGAAGCCGAGGAAGCCGGGGCTGACCGTGTCGTCGTTGAGGGGGATCGCTAGTGGTAGCACTGCAAGGACACCTTCTCCCGGATGCCGGCGAACAGATCGTCCTCCGGCAGCTCGGTGTCGACCAGGGACCTGGCCAAATGGTAGTCCTCCGTCGGCCACGCCTCGCGCTGGACGTCCATCGGGACGACGAACCAGAAGCCGTTCGGGTCGATCTGGGTGGCGTGGGCGAGCAGGGCCCGGTCGCGGGTCTCGAAGTGGTCGGCGCAGGGGACCTTCGTGGTCACGGCCCAGCGGGCGGGCTCGGTGTCCTCCTCGAAGCGCTTCAACCAGTCGTGGTAGGGCGACTCCAGGCCGGCCCTCAGCATCGCCTCGTGCAGCGTGACGACCCGCTCCTTGGTGAAGGTCATGTGGTAGTAGAGCTTGAGCGGCGTCCAGGGCTCGCCCGCGTCGGGGTAGCGCTCCGGGTCGCCCGCCGCGTCGAACGCCTCCACCGACACCTCGTGGCACTTCACGTGGTCGGGGTGCGGGTATCCGCCGCGCTCGTCGTAGGTCAGCATCACGTGCGGGCGGAACTCGCGGACGGCGCGCACCAGCGGCTCGGCCGCGGTCTCCAGCGGCTCCAGCGCGAAACAGCCCTCCGGCAGCGGCGGCAGCGGGTCGCCCTCGGGGAAGCCGGAGTCGACGAACCCCAGCCAGCGCTGCTGGACGCCGAGGATCTCCCGCGCCCGCGCCATCTCCGCCTCGCGGACCTTGCCGATGTCGGCCTTCACCTCGGGGCGGTCCATCGCGGGGTTCAGGATGTCGCCGCGCTCCCCGCCGGTGCAGGTCACCACCATCACCTCGACGCCGTCCGCGACGTACCTCGCCATCGTCGCCGCGCCCTTGCTGGACTCGTCGTCCGGGTGGGCGTGCACCGCCATCAGGCGCAGCGGCTCCGCGCCCCCGCCCGGCCGTTCCAGCGTCGTACCGTCGATGACCTCGGACACCTGGGGATCTCCCTCTCCGCGAACTGGGACATACAGGGCCGGGCGGACCCCCGGTTCGGAGCACGCGCCGCGGCAGACGAGAATTGTCCCTGACAACGTCCACGGCCGCCACGGAGATTCCCGCCATGACCACGAGCGTGTCCGACGCCCCGGCGTCCGCGGAGCCGAAGCGGGGCCGCCTCGGCCTGGTGCTCATCGGCGTCCTGGCGGCGGTGACGGCGGGCGGTTTCGGCATCCTGGCCGCCCACACCGGGCAGACCCCCGGCATCGTCCCGCAGACGATCACCTACGACGTCCGCGACGACACCACGGTCGAGATCAGCTACTCGGTCGCCAAGCCGAAGGGGGACGAGGTGCACTGCAAGATCGACGCCTACGACGTGAACTTCGTGGTGCTGGCGGAGAAGGCGGTCACGGTCCCGGCCGGGACGTCCGGGGCGACCCGCTCCGACACCCTGCGCACCCCCCGCCGCGCGACCGGCGCGCGGGTCAAGGAATGCCGCAAGGCCTGAACCGCCCAAGCCGAACCCACCACACCGCTCACCACACGGCTCACGGCACGCCTCACCGCCGGGACGCCGACCCGTGTTTGCCCGGTTGCAGACGCCGAGTTCAGGGAACCTTTACCCGCACACACCGGATAGGCTAGAGGTTTCACCCGGCCGCACTTCATGTCGATGTGGCGCTCTCCCCGGCGGGACGAGCGAGGATCGCAACATGTGGATGAGGAGTACCCGTGACCGAGACCCGCGCTGACAACGTCACCTGGCTGACCCAGGAGGCGTACGACCGGCTCAAGGCTGAGCTGGACCACCTGTCGGGCCCGGGCCGCATCGAGATCGCACAGAAGATCGAGGCGGCGCGGGAGGAGGGCGACCTGCGCGAGAACGGCGGCTACCACGCGGCCAAGGAGGAGCAGGGCAAGATCGAGGGGCGCATCCTCCAACTCCAGGGGATCCTGGAGAACGCCCGCGTCGGCGAGGCCCCCCGCACGGAGGGCGTCGTCGGGCCCGGGATGACCGTCACGGTCGCCTTCGAGGGCGACGACGAGGAGGTCACGTTCCTGCTCGCCTCCCGCGAGGAGAGCGGCGCCCCGATCGACGTCTACTCCCCGAAGTCCCCGCTCGGCGCCGCCATCAACGGCAAGAAGGTCGGCGTCAAGGCCACCTACTCGCTTCCCAACGGCCGCAGCATGACCGTGGAGATCCTCGACGCGACCCCCTACGTGGGGGCGTAGCCGTCGCCGCCCTTGGCGGCGGGTCCCCCGGACCCGACGCCAAGGGCACGGTGTTCAGGCACCGCTCCGGGCCACGGCCCGCACCAGCGGGAGCGTGCGGTAGGGGACCTGTTCGGCCAGGGAGATCACCGAGGACGCGCGTTCCACGCCCGCCACGTCCACGATCACGTCGATGACCCGCTGCAGGTCGGTGTTGCTGCGTGCGACGATCCGGCAGAGCATGTCGCCGGGGCCGGTGATCGTGTGCGCCTCGATCACCTCGGGCACCTGCGCGAGCCGCGCGGCCACCGGGTCGTGCCCGCCCGCCTGCCGCAGTTGCAGGGTCACGAACGCCGTCACCCCGTAGCCGATCGCCGCCGGGTCGATGTCGGGGCCGAAGCCGCGCGTCACGCCGTCGCGGGCCAGCCGGTCCAGCCGCGCCTGGACGGTGCCGCGCGCCACCTTGAGCCGCCGCGACGCCTCCAGCACGCCCACGCGCGGCTCGGCGGCGAACATCTCGATCAGCCTGCCGTCCAACTCGTCGATCGACATCGCGCCTCCAGCGATGGTCACCATGTACAGGAAGCCCGGTCAGGCCCCATGCTCACTGTACAAACTGACCAGTGTTTTGGACGACTCTTGCGCAGCTTGTAGTCGTCCAACGAAATTGGATGGCATGGATGAGTTTCCGGTCAAGGGCATGGACGCCGTCGTCTTCGCGGTCGGCAACGCGCACCAGGCGGCGCACTACTACTCGACCGCGTTCGGGATGCGCAGGGTCGCCTACCGCGGCCCCGAGAACGGCCTGCGCGAGGAGGCCGTGCACGTACTCCAGTCGGGCGGGGCCCGGTTCGTCTTCCGGGGCCCGACGAAGGCGGGCACGGAGATCGGGCGCCACGTCGCCGCGCACGGCGACGGCGTGGTGGACCTCGCGATCGAGGTCCCCGACGTCGAGGCGGCCTACCGGCACGCCGTCGCGAAGGGCGCGACGGGCCTGGAGGAGCCGCACGTCCTGGAGGACGAGCACGGCAAGGTGACGATCGCGGCGATCTCCACCTACGGCGAGACGCGGCACTCGCTGGTCGACCGCTCGCTGTACGACGGGCCGTACCTGCCCGGGTTCGAGGCGGCGGACCCGATCGTCGCGCCGCCGGAGAAGCGGTTCTTCCAGGCGATCGACCACTGCGTCGGCAACGTCGAGCGCATGGACGAGTGGGCGGACTACTACCACCGCGTCATGAACTTCACGGACATGGCCGAGTTCGTCGGCGCCGACATCGCCACCGAGTACTCTGCGCTGATGTCCAAGGTCGTCGCGGACGGCACCCGCAAGGTGAAGTTCCCGCTGAACGAGCCCGCCGAGGGCAAGCGCAAGTCCCAGATCGACGAGTACCTGGAGTTCTACGGCGGCCCCGGCGTGCAGCACATCGCGCTGGCGACCAACGACATCCTGTCCTCGGTGGACCAGATGCGGGCGGCGGGCGTGGAGTTCCTCCAGTGCCCCGACTCCTACTACGAGGACCCGGAGCTGCGCGCGCGCATCGGTGAGGTGCGGGTGCCGATCGAGGAGCTGCAGAAGCGCCGCATCCAGGTGGACCGCGACGAGGACGGCTACCTGTTGCAGATCTTCACCAAGCCCGTCCAGGACAGGCCGACGGTGTTCTTCGAGCTGATCGAGCGGCACGGGTCGCTCGGGTTCGGCAAGGGGAACTTCAAGGCGCTGTTCGAGGCGATCGAGCGGGAGCAGGAGCGTCGCGGGAACCTGTGATCTTCGTCCCCCTGCCGATCGGGGGATCCGGCCCCGGACGCCCCGCGTCCGGGGCCGGACGGCGATTCGGGGCGGTATGCACGGGACCAATCCCCCTCCAGGGCGGGCACACTGTGTGCCCATGAGCCAACCGCCCGAGCAGCCACAAGGCTGGCATCCCCCTGACGAACCGCCGAAACAGGACGAGACGCCGCAGAGCGATGCCGCGCCGCAGGCCGAGCCCGCGCCCGCGCCCGCACCCGACGACCGCCCTCCGCCCTACCAGGGGCACTACGGCAGCGGCCAGGCGCAGCCGCTGCCCGCCTATCCGCAGCAGGCGCACCCCCAGCAGCCCTACGGCCAGCAGCCCTACCCGCAACAGCCCTACCCGCAGCAGCCCTATCCCCAGCAGCCGTACGGGCAGCAGCCCTACGGGCCTCCCGGGGGAGGCCCGATCGCCGGACGCGGCGCGCGGCTCGGCGCGGGGCTGCTGGACTGGCTCATCGTCGGCGTGGTGTCGGTCCCGTTCCTCCTCCCGGCGATCCGCTGGGACCGGTTCCAGGACGCGGCGGACTCCGGCGAGACCCTGGAGGCGGCCGACATGTACGACATCCCGCGCCTCCTCATCGGGTACGCGTGCATCCTCGTGCTGGGGTTCGCCTACTACACGGTCCAGCACGCCAAATGGGGGCAGACGGTCGGGAAGCGGGCGGCGGGCGTCCGGGTGGTCCGCGCGTCCGACCACGGCCCGGTGAGCTGGGGCCAGGCGGCGCTGCGGCAGGGGTTCGTGTACCTGCTGACCATCGGCTCGGCCGTCCTCAGCCTGCTCGGCCCGGTGGGGAACCTGCTGGGCATCCTCGGGCTGCTCGACAACGCCTGGATCCTCTGGGACCCGCAGCGGCAGGGCCTCCACGACAAGGTGGCCAAGACGGTGGTGGTGAAGGCGGCTCCGTGGGCGCCCAACCCGTACGCCAAGGCCCGCGTTCCGGGCGATCCCGGCAACCTTTGATCATCCACGGGTAAACATTGCGGCGCCCCGGGCGCGGCGAGGTTTGCTCGGCGGCGCCCGAGCCCACCTTGACGGCATGACGCAACCGCCGAACGACCCCGCGCCCGGGGATGAGCCGGACCACGGCCGCCAACCGCCGCAGGAACCCGACGACCAGCCCGAGCGTCCCGGCCCGTACGAAGGGCCTCCCCTCGGCGGCGAGCAGCCCGGCTACGGGCGGCCGCCCGGTGAGGAGCCCGGCTCCGGGGAGCAGCCGGACCACGGCCGGCAGCCCTACCCCGAGCAGCCCTACTCCGAGCAGCCGTACGGGCAGCGGCAACCCGGATACGGGGAGCAGCCCGGCTACGGCCAGCAGCCCGGGTACGGCCAGCAACCGGGCTACGGGCAACAGCAGCCGGGCTACGGCCAGCAACCCGGATACGGAGAGCAGCCGGGCTACGGAGAGCAGCCCGGGTACGGGCAGCAGCAGCCCTACGGCGGGCTGCCCGGGTACGGGGGCGGGGGCGAGGCGTACGTCGACCCCGCGGCGGGCCTGGCGAGCCGGTGGGCGCGGCTGGGGGCCGCCATCGTGGACGGGATCATCCTCGGCATCGTGACGACGCTGATCTCGCTGCCGTTCATCGACTGGGACCGCGTTTTCCACCCCGACGACGGCGACTCCTTCTACGGCGGCGGCCGGGCCGCGTCCAACGTGTTCGGGATCGTCCTCGGGTTCCTCTACTACTGGCTGATGCACGCCCAGTCGGGGCAGACGCTCGGCAAGAAGCTGCTGCGGATCCGCGTCGTCCGGGAGGAGGACGGGGGCGCGATCGGCAGCGGGCGGGCCGCCGGGCGCTCGGCGTTCTACGCCGTGCTCGGCGGGATCTGCGGCTGCATCGGGCTGATCAACGTCGCGTGGATCCTGTGGGACCCGCGCAAGCAGGCGCTGCACTGCAAGGTCGCGCACACGGTCGTCGTCAAGGTGGATCCGAGGGCGCCCGATCCCTACGTCCACCGCTGAAAGGCTTCACCACAAACACGTCCGAGTTGCCCAGCGTGCCCTCCGCCGGGCAGTCTGGTCGTTGTGCACAAGGCCGGAAACCCACCCATCCGCCGTCGCCACGCCTCACGAGCGGTGGGAGGGCTGGCCGCGCTCGCCGTCGCGGCGTCGCTGACCGCCTGCCTGCCGCCCTTCGGCGACGACGATCCGGAGGTCACCTCGACCGACGGCTCGGCGGTCGACGGCCCGGCCGGTCCCACCAGCGCGGGCGACGCCTACGTGCCCGGTGACGGCAACGGCGGCTACGACGTCCAGCACTACGGGCTGAAGCTGACGATCACGCCGGGCGGCGCGCGGGAGCTGGACGGCACCGCGACGATCACCGCGACCGCGACCGAGCGGCTCGCGCGCTTCAACCTCGACCTGACCGCGCTGGACGTCGCGTCGGTGACGGTGGACGGCGCGCTCGCGCGGCAGCAGCGCGGCGGCGGCGAGCTGGAGGTCACGCCCGCCAAGCCGCTGGCGAAGGGCGCGAGGTTCACGACGGTGGTCCGGTACTCGGGGACGCCGCGTCCGGTGACCGACCCGATCCTCGGCAAGTACGGCTGGGTGCGGACGCCCGACGGGGTGTTCGTGGCGTGCCAGCCGAGCGGCGCGCACACCTGGTTCCCGAGCAACGACCACCCGAGCGACAAGGCGACGTTCGACTTCGAGGTCACGGTGCCGCAGGGGCTGACGGCGATCGCCAACGGCGAGCCCGAGACCCCGGTGCCCGGTTCGCCCGGCGGCGGGGCGGAGGGGCCGGGCAACGGCGTCCCGCCCGACGTGCCGACCGGCGGCCCGCAGGACCCGACCGTCGTCCCGGCCGCCGCGCACCGCCTGACGACCACCACGAAATGGCACGTCAAGGACCCGATGGCGACCTATCTGGCATCGGTGAACGTCGGCCGGTTCGCGGTCCGGACGGGCCGCACGGCGGGCGGCGTCCCGGTGATCACGGCGGTGGACCCGTCGCTGACCACGGTGAACCTCGACACCTTCCACCGGCTGAACACGCAGGTCACCGACGAGTGGTCGAAGCTGTTCGGGCCCTACCCGTTCGGGTCCACCGGCGGGCTGATCGACAACGCGAGCGTCGGGTTCGCACTGGAGGCGCAGACCCGCCCGGTGTACGGCGCGTTCGGGCTGGAGCCGACGATCGTCGCGCACGAGCTGGCGCACCAGTGGTTCGGCGACAGCGTGAGCCTGAAGCGCTGGCAGGACATCTGGCTGAACGAGGGCTTCGCGACCTACGCCGAGTGGATGTGGGACGAGCGGTCCGGCGGCCAGACCGTGCAGGAGCACTTCGACGAGCTGTACGGGCAGCCGGGCAACGGCGAGCTGTGGGACGTGCCGACCGGCCGCCCCGGCCGCGGCCAGATGTTCGGGCGGGCCGTCTACGACCGCGGCGGGATGACGCTGCACATGCTGCGCAAGAAGGTCGGCGACGCCGCGTTCTTCAAGATCCTCCAGACGTGGACGAAGGAGAAGCGGAACACCAACGCGGTCACGCCGGAGTTCATCGCGACGGCGAACCGCGTGTCGGGGCAGAAGCTCGACGCGTTCTTCGACGCGTGGCTGTACCAGCGGGGCCGTCCCGCGAAGTGACCGCCCGGGTAAGCGTTCGGTCAAGTACGGCAGGGCGAGTGCCGGGAGGGCGCCGGGCCGGGTGATGCTCTGCGGGTGACCGGGCCTCCTGGACGGATGACGGCGGCGGCCGCCGCCCTGACCCTGCTCATGCCCTCGCCCGCCGTGCCCTCCCCGGGCTCCCCCGGCCTGGGCGACGCCTACTTCAAGTACGCGGGCAACGGCGGCTACGACGTCGACCACTACGACGTCGCGCTCACCTACGCGGGGCCGCGAACGGGCGCGGTCGAGGCGACCGTGTCCATCACCGCGAGGGCCGTGCAGGACCTCTCGGCGTTCGACCTCGACTTCCGGGGCCCGGAGATCGTCGACGTCACCGTGGACGGCCGGTCCGCCCGGCACGCACGCGCGGGCCAGGAGCTCACGGTCACGCCCGCCTCGCCCCTCCCCCGAGGGCGGACGTTCACGGCGGTCGTCCGGTACTCGGGGAGGCCCCGGCCGATCCAGAGCCAGGCGTACGGGACCTACGGGTGGGTCCCGTCCAAGGACGGCGCGGTGGTGGTGTCCGAGCCCGACGGCGCGCCGACGTGGCTGCCGGTGAACGACCACCCGCGCGACAAGGCCACCTACGCGTTCCGGGTGACCGTCCCGCAGGGCCTGCGGGTGCTCGCCAACGGGCGCCCCGGCGAGACCGTCACCGGCGCCGGGACGGCGACCTACACCTGGGCCGAGGAGTCGCCCATGGCGAGCTACCTGGCCATGGTCGCGATCGGGCGGTTCCGGGTGCGCGAGACGACGGCGTCGGGCGTCCCGGTCATCACGGCCGTCGACCCGAAGTACAAGGCGTCGGCCAAGGAGTTCGAGGAGCGCACCGTCAAGGCGCTGACCTGGGCGTCGGGCGTCTTCGGCCCGTACCCGTTCGCGACGGCGGGCGGCGTCGTCGACGACGCGCGGCTCGACTACGCGCTGGAGGCGCAGGAGCGGCCCGTCTACGGCGGTTTCGTGCCGGGCGAGGCGTTCGTCGTCCACGAGATCGCGCACCAGTGGTTCGGCGACAGCGTGAGCCTGGAGCGCTGGCAGGACATCTGGCTGAACGAGGGCTTCGCGACCTACGCGGAGTGGCTGTGGCGCGAGCGGTCCGGCAAGGACTCCGCCAGGAAGATCTTCAAGCGGTACTACGCGCAGCGCGCGGACTCCCCCATCTTCGCCCCGCCGCCGGGCGACCCGGGCGCGGCCGAGTTGTTCGGCTTCTCGGTCTACGTCCGGGGCGCGATGTGCCTCCAGGCCCTGCGCGAGCGGATCGGCGACCGGGCGTTCTTCCAGGTCCTGCGGACGTGGGCGGCGTCGCGGCGCGACTCGTCCGCGACCACGGAGGAGTTCGTCGCGCATGCCGAGCGGGTCTCGGGACGGCGGCTCGGGCCGCTGTTCGACGCCTGGCTGAAGGGCCGCGGGAAACCGAGGAAGTGGTGAGACTGGGACGAGCCAATCCGCGTATTCCGCTCCACACGGGCTGATTCGAGACCAAATCGCGCTTGAATCGCGGGAAGGTCACCCGAAATTCTGGTCGCGAGCGTGGGCCCGACGACGAGGGACGAGGTCAATGAGCACAACCCCCAGAGCACTCGCCGCGGTGGCGCTGAGCGTCGCCGCGGGCCTCCTGGTCTCGGCGGCGCCCGCGGGCGCCGCCTCCCGTTTCTCCCCCGGCGCCCCCGGCGCGGGCGACCCGTACTTCCCCGACATGGGCAACGGCGGGTACGACGTCTCGCACTACGACGTCGCGCTGCGGTACGACCCGGCGACCAAGGGCATCAACGCCGTCACGCGGATCACCGCGCGGGCGACGCAGAACCTCTCCCGTTTCGACCTGGACTTCCTCGGACCGCTGAAGATCTCGTCGCTGACCGTGGACGGCCGCCGCGCCGCCTTCCGCAGGACGGGCGCGCAGGAGCTGGTCATCACCCCCGGCCGCGGGCTGCGCGAGCACCACCGCTTCACGGTGACCGTGGCGTACTCGGGCGTCCCGCGGACCGTGGACGACCAGGCGCTCGGCACGTCCGGGTGGATCCCGACGGCCGACGGCGCCGTCATGCTGAACCAGCCGATCGGCGCCGCGTCGGTCTACCCGGTGAACGACCACCCCACCGACAAGGCGACCTACACCTTCAGGCTGACCGCGCCCAAGGACCTCGCCACGCTCGCCAACGGCGACCTGAAGGGCAGCCGCACCTGGAACGGCTGGACGACCACGCGCTGGGAGAACAGCCACCCCATGGCCAGCGAGCTGACCATGGTCGCGATCGGCCGGTACGACCTGCTGGCCGAGCGCACCGGCACCGGCGTCCCGAGCCTGGTCGCGACCGACCGGAGCCTCGGCGTGAAGCCCGCCCTCGTCAAGGAGTTCTCCCGGCAGACCGCCGAGGTGATCGAGTTCGAGTCGGCGCTGTACGGCCGCTACCCGTTCACCTCCACCGGCGGCATCGTGGCCAAGGCGGGCGTGGGCTACGCGCTGGAGACGCAGAGCCGCCCGGTGTACGACCTGACGCACCGTCCCGGCACGATCCCGTCCGGCACCCTCCTCGCGCACGAGTTGGGCCACCAGTGGTTCGGCGACGCCGTCTCGCCGAAGCGCTGGGCCGACATCTGGCTGAACGAGGGCTTCGCGACGTACTCCGAGTGGCTGTACTCGGAGAGGTTCTCCGGCAAGCCCGTCCAGCAGAGCTTCGACGAGAGCTACGCGGCGCCCGCGACGGCCGAGCTGTGGAAGGGCAAGGTCTCCGACCCGGGCCGCGACCAGATCTTCGACGCCCTCGTCTACGAGCGCGGCGCGATGGCGGTCCACGCCCTGCGCCGGACCATCGGCGACAAGGCGTTCTTCCGGCTCATCAAGGCGTGGCCCGCCGCCTACATGTACAGCAACGGGTCGACGGCGGACTTCGTCCGCTTCGCCGAGCGGATCGCCCACAGGGACCTGCGCGGCTGGGCGACCCCCTGGCTGTACTCCGAGGGCAAGCCCGCCGTCAGCTCGACGTGAGCGTGTAGCCCTTCTCGCGGAGGCGTCCGATGACGTCTTCGGAGTGGTCGGAGCCGCGCGTCTCCAGGTGCATGAGCACCTCCGCCTCCTCGACGGGGAGGCGCGCGGCGACCCGCTCGTGCATGACGTCCAGGACGTTGACGCCGAGTTCGGCGAGTTCGCCGAGCAGCGTGACCAGGGCGCCGGGGCGGTCCTTCAGGCGGCACCGGACGACGAGGTAGCGGCCGGTGCCCGCCAGGCCGTGCCGCAGCACCTTCGACAGCAGCAGCGGGTCGATGTTGCCGCCCGACAGCAGCACGACCACCGGCGTCCGGAACGCGTAGGAGTGCTCCAGCAGCGCCGCGACCCCGGCCGCGCCCGCGGGCTCGACGACCTGTTTGGCACGTTCGAGGCAGAGCAGCAGCGCCTGGGAGATCGACTCCTCGGTCACCGTGACGACCGCGTCGACCAGCTCGGTGAACAGGTCGAAGGTGAGGTCGCCGGGGCGTCCGACGGCGATGCCGTCCGCCATCGTGGTCTCGATGTCGACGCGGACGGGCCGGCCCGCCGCGAGCGAGGCAGGGAAGGCCGCGGCGCGCTTGGCCTGCGCGCCGACGACCTTGACGTCGTGGCCGCCGGTCTCCTTCGCGACGCCCTTGAGCGCGGTGGCGATGCCGGAGACCAGGCCGCCGCCGCCGACGGCGCCGACGACCGTCCGGACCTCGGGGCACTGGTCGAGGATCTCCAGCCCGATCGTGGCCTGGCCCGCGACGACGTCGGGGTGGTCGAACGGGTGGATGAGGACGGCGCCGCTCTCCTCGGCGTAGGTCTGGGCGGCGACGAGGCAGTCGTCCACGCTCGGGCCGGGGAAGACGACCTCGGCGCCGTACCCGCGGGTCGCGGCGATCTTGGGCAGCGGCGCGCCGACCGGCATGAACACCGTCGACTTGCAGCCGAGCATGGACGCCGCGAGCGCGACGCCCTGCGCGTGGTTGCCCGCGCTGGCCGCGACCACCCCCCGGGCCCGCTCGGCGTCGCTGAGCCGCGCGATCCGCACGTACGCGCCGCGGATCTTGAACGAGCCGGTGCGCTGGAGGTTCTCGCACTTGAGCAGGACGGGCCCGCCGATGGCCTCCGAGAGCACCCGGGAGCGGATCAAGGGGGTGGGGACGACCACGTCGCGGAGCAGCTCGCGCGCGGCCCGGACATCGTCGACGGTGACGAGGCTCATGCCACTGATCTTGCCACGCCCCCGGACCAGGTCGGCTGCGGTCAGTCGGCGTTCCAGTAGCGTTCGCCCGCGTGGATCAGCGCGGCGGCGCCGATGAGCCCGGCGGGCTGGCCCAGCGCGGCGGGAACGATCCGCACGCCGCGCGCGAAGTCCATGCGGGCGTGCGCGCGGAAAGCCTCCTCCAAAGGGTCGAACAGCAGCGCGCCCGCCTGGGAGAGGCCGCCGCCGACCGCCACCACCTCCAGGTCGCACAGGTGCGTCGCCGAGGCGATCGCGATGCCGAGGGCGCGCCCGGCGCGCCGCATGGCCGCGACGGCGATCGGGTGGCCGCGCCGGGCGTCGGCGGCCAGCTCGACGCCGGTGGCGTCCGGGCCGTCCCGGCGCCAGCCCTGCTCGCGCGCCCAGGCGGCGAGGCCGGGGCCGCGCGCGACGGCCTCCAGGCAGCCGCGCCCGCCGCACTCGCAGGGCGGGCCGTCCGGATCCACGATGACGTGCCCGATATGCCCGGCGTTGCCGCTGGCGCCGTCCACGAGCCGTCCGGCCAGGACGAGGCCGCCGCCGACGCCGGTCGAGACCACCATCCCGAGGACGTTGCCGCGCCCGCGCCCCGCGCCGCGCCAGTGCTCGGCGATCGCGACGCAGATCGCGTCGTTGTGCACGCGGACGGGCAGCCCCGGGTACCTCCCCCGGAACCGGGCCCGCAGCGGGAAGCCGCGCCAGGCCGGGATGTTCAGCGGCGACACCTCGGCGGCGGGCCAGGCCATCGGCCCGCCGCAGCCGACGCCGACACCGGCCAGCGGCGGCGAGCCGGCACCGGCGACCAGGCCGTCCAGCAGCGCCGCCAGCGTCCGCCAGAGCCCCTCGCCGTCGACGTCGCGCGGCGTGGCGGCGCGCTCGTAGGCGAGGACGCGCCCGCCGGGCCCGACGAGGGCGGCGGCGAGCTTGGTCCCGCCGATGTCGACCGCGAGCGCGGGCGCCCCGGCGGGCGCCCCGGGCTCGGTCACGCGGGCTCTCCCGGGCGTCCGAACGCCAGGATGGACGCGGTGAACCCGTGCACATGGTTGCGTCCCGACACCGGGCCGATCTCGCCCGCGGCGAAGAAGCCGCCGATGCCGGCGGGCCCGAACGCGCGGTCGAGCACCTTCGCGTCGTGGTCGGAGTCGGGGAACATCGCCTGCCCGCGCCCGTTGCACGAGAACAGCAGGGCGCCCTCGACCGGGCCGAGGTCGAAGCGTTCGAGCAGCGCGGCGAGGTCCTCCTCGGCGGCGCCCGCGTCGCGGACCTGGAACCGGACGGTGCGCCCGACCTCGACCACGTCGCCGATCGCGATCGCGCCGCTGCCGGTGTCGGCGCCGACCACCCCGCGCACGAGGAAGTCGCCGTGCTCGTGCTCGTCGGCGTACTCGTCCATGGCCACGCCGATCAGCAGCCCCTGCCCGGCGAGCTCCTGCTCCTCCTCCGGGAGCAGCGCGACGATCTGCTCCAGCTTCTCCAGCGCCGGGACGCCCGCCAGCTCGTACAGGACGTTCTCGTCCGCGCGCGTCACGACCATGTCGGGGCCGATCGGCCGGGCGCCCTGGCTCACGACGGTCGCGGCGGCGAGCGGGCCACCGAGCACGACGCCGACCGCGCCGTCCTCGTAGACGTCGCCGCCGACGAACAGCCGCGTGCTGCCCCGGGCCTCGCCGTCGGCGATCCCGCCGACGAGCGGCAGCCCCGGCAGGACGTCGTCGGAGCGCTCGACGAACGCGTCCACCGGGAAGCTGTAGGGGTCGGCGAGGAGCACGCCGACCACGTCGTCCTCCTGGCCCTCCGGCATGCCGACGACGATGAGCCGGTCGTCGGCCTTGAGCGTTTCCAGCCGGAACGGGTCCAGGCGGGCGCCGGGCAGCACCGCCGCCCACGCGCTGACCGCGCCGCTGTCCTCCACGCCGCGCCCGGCGCCGATCACCCCGGACGCGCTGCACCCGAGCACCAGCGCGGGCGCCGCCGCGCCGGCCGCGTGCCGGGCGGCCGCCTCCACCTCGTCGGGGTCGTCGCCCCGGACGAACACGCACACCAGGTCGGGCGCCGCGCTGAGCGGCGCGAGGGCCTGCTCGACCGCGGACCCGGCCGCGCTGGTCAGGTCGGGGCCGAGGGCCAGGCCGTCACCGAATCGCGCCATCGGCGCCGCCTCCCTCATTCCGTTCACCGGCTCGCTTCACCCTTGCAGTCTCCCCCGCGTCGCGCCGCGCACCCAACCCGTGCCCGGCCGCCCGCCGGCGCCGGGCGGCGACGCGTCGGACGAATACCGTTGTGAGGGTGCGATTCCGCGCACCGGCGACGTAATGTCGATCGCGTGCGTTCATCCACACCCCGCGAGACCACACTGGGCGGCCTTCGCACCAGCGGTCACGTCCAGCGTTCGGTGAAGGCCGAGATCCGGCACAACCTCCTCGCCCGGCTGAGATCGGGTGAGCCGCGGTTTCCCGGGATCGTCGGGTTCGACGACACCGTCCTCCCGCATCTGGAGCGCGCCCTCCTCGCCGGGCACGACCTCGTGCTGCTGGGCGAGCGCGGCCAGGGCAAGACGCGGCTGATCCGCACCCTGGGCGGGCTGCTGGACGAATGGACCCCGGTCGTCACCGGTTGCGAGATCAACGACCACCCCTACGAGCCGGTGTGCGTGCGCTGCCGCCGCCTCGCCGCCGAGCACGGCGACGACCTGCCCGTCTCCTGGAAGCACCGGGACGAGCGGTACGGGGAGAAGCTCGCGACGCCCGACACCAGCGTCGGCGACCTGATCGGCGACGTCGACCCGATCAAGGTGGCCGAGGGCCGCACGCTCGGCGACCCCGAGACCGTCCACTTCGGGCTCGTGCCGCGCACGAACCGGGGCATCTTCTCCATCAACGAGCTGCCCGACCTCGCCGAGCGCATCCAGGTCGCGCTGCTGAACGTGCTGGAGGAGCGCGACGTGCAGGTCCGCGGCTACGCGCTGCGGCTGCCGCTGGACGTGCTGCTCGTCGCCTCCGCCAACCCCGAGGACTACACCAACCGGGGCCGGATCATCACCCCGCTGAAGGACCGCTTCGGCGCCGAGATCCGCACCCACTACCCGCTCGCGCTCGACGCCGAGCTGGCGCTGATCCGCCAGGAGGCCGACTTCGCCGACCTCGCGGGCCTGCCCGCCGAGGTGCCCGGCCACCTCGTCGAGGTGATCGGCCGGTTCACCCGGCTCGTCCGGGAGTCCACGGCGGTGGACGGGCGCTCCGGCGTGTCCGCGCGGTTCGCGCTCGCGGGCGCCGAGACGGTGGCGGCGGGCGCGGTCCGGCGCGCGGCGCTGACCGGCGAGGAGCGCGCGGTCGCGCGGGTCTGCGATCTCGCGGCGATCGTCCCGTCGCTGATGGGCAAGGTGGAGTTCGAGGTCAGCGAGGAGGGCCGCGAGCAGGAGGTGCTGGAGCACCTGCTGCGCCGCGCGGTCGCCGAGACCTACCGGCGGACGCTCGGCGCCGCCGACCTGACCGGGCTGCTCGACAAGTTCGACTCGGGCGAGCGGGTGGAGTCGGGCGAGCTGATCTCGGCGGCCGAGCTGCTGCGCCGGATCGGGCAGGTCCCCGGGCTCGCCAAGATCATGGAGCGGCTGGGCATGAGCGGGGACTCCCCCGGGCAGGCCGCCGCCGCGCTGGAGTTCGCGCTGGAGGGCCTGTTCCTGACCCGGCGCCTCTCCAAGGACGTCTCCGACGGACGAGCCGACGGGACGGCCACGTATCGCACCTAGGGCCGCCAGGGGCAAGGAGAGCCGATGAGCCGTTACCGCTACGGCGCGTACGAGGACGGGCCCGACCCGCTGGCGCCGCCCTACGACGTCCGCGCCGCCCTGGACGCCATGGGCGACTCGGTGCTGGACGGCACCCGTCCGGGCGACGCGCTGCGGGAGCTGCTGCGCCGCGGGCTGCCCGACGCGCAGGGCCGGCGGGGGCTGGACGACCTGCTGCGGGAGGTCCGCGACCGGCGCCGCGCGCTGCGCGACCGGGGCCGCCTGGACGGCACGCTCGAACAGGCGCGCGCGCTGCTGGACACCGCGATCGGGCAGGAGCGGGCGGAGCTGTTCCCCGACCCTGGCGACGAGGCGCGGCTGCGCGAGGCGGAGCTGGACACGCTGCCGGCCGACACCTCGCAGGCGATCCGGCGGCTGTCGGACTACCAGTGGCGCTCCGACGCGGCCCGCGCGACGTTCGAGCAGCTCAGGGACCTGCTGCGGCGCGAGGTGCTGGACGCGCAGTTCCAGGGCATGAAGCAGGCCCTGGAGAGCCAGGACCCGGCCGCGATGCAGCGCGTCAAGGACATGATGGCCGCGCTGAACACCATGCTGGAACGTGACGCGCGCGGCGAGCACACCCAGGGCGATTTCGACCGGTTCATGGGCGAATACGGGGACATGTTCCCCGACGACCCGCAGAACCTGGAGGAGCTGGTCGACGCGCTGGCCCGCCGCGCCGCAGCGATGGACCGGCTGCTCGCCTCGCTCAGCCCCGAGCAGCGCGCCGAGCTGGCCGGGCTCATGGAGCAGGCCATGCGGGACGCGGGCCTCGCGATGGAGATGACGCGGCTCGGCGACGCGCTGCGGGCGCGGCGCCCCGACCTCGGCTGGGGCGAGCCCGAGCAGATGACCGGGCAGGACCCGCTCGGCATGGGCGACGCGACCACCGCGCTGGCCGAGCTGGCCGACCTCGCCGAGCTGGAGTCGGCGCTCGGGCAGGACTACCCCGGCGCGCGGCTGGACGACATCGACGAGGAGGCGGTCCGCCGGGCCCTCGGCCGCCAGGCGGTCGACGACCTCGACGCGCTGCGCCGCATCGAGAAGGAGCTGGAGCGGCAGGGCTACCTGCGGCGGCGCAAGGGCGAGCTGGAGCTGACGCCGAAGGCGGTGCGGCGGCTCGGCGAGACCGCGCTGCGCCGGGTCTTCTCCCGGCTCACCATGGGCCGCGCGGGCGACCACGACCAGCGCGACGCGGGCCAGGCGGGCGAGCTGACCGGCGCGAGCCGCGAGTGGCGGTTCGGCGACGAGCAGCCCTTGGACGTGGTCCGGACGGTCTCCAACGCGATCCGCCGCGGCGCCATGGACGGCGCGGCGGGCGGCCTCGCCACCGGGGCGGTCACCGGGGCGCCCCCCGCCGCCCCCGTCACCGCGAACGGGAACGGGAACGGGAGCGCGGGCGGGAACGGGCACGCGCCGGCGCGTCCGGCCGGGGTCAGGCTCGGCGTGGACGACTTCGAGGTGCACGAGACCGAGCGCCGCACCGGCGCGGCCGTCTGCCTGCTGGTCGACCTGTCGTACTCGATGGTGCTGCGCGGGACGTGGGCGGCGGCCAAGCAGACCACGCTGGCCCTGCACACGCTGGTGACCAGCAAGTTCCCGCAGGACGCGATCCAGATCATCGGGTTCTCCAACTACGCGCGGGTACTGCACCCGACGGAGATGGCGGGGCTCGACTGGGACATGGTCCAGGGCACCAACCTGCACCACGCCCTGATGATCGCGGGGCGGCACCTGGACCGCCACCCCGACTTCGAGCCGATCGTGCTGGTCGTCACCGACGGTGAGCCGACCGCGCACCTGCGCCCGGACGGGCGCTCGCTGTTCGACTACCCGCCGTCCGCCGACACGCTGGTCCTCACGCTCGCCGAGGTCGACAAGATGACCCGGCGCGGCGCCTGCATGAACTTCTTCATGCTCGCCGAGGACCGGCGGCTCGTGTCGTTCGTCGAGGAGGTCGCGCGCCGCAACGGCGGCCGGGTGTTCGCGCCCGACGCGGAGCGGCTCGGCGAGTACGTCGTCAGCGACTACCTGCGGGTGCGCCGCGGCCGGCGCTGAGGCGACCGATCAGCTGTCCCCCGGTACCCAAACGGGCGCCGCCGAGGCAGGCAAAGTCTGGCCAAACATCAGCCGCGCGCACCCCACCCCACGGGCCTCCGGAGGGCTAGTGTCGGCCTCATGTCGACTTCCGACCGCCTGCTGCTGTTCCTGCACATCGGTTTCGCGATCTTCGCGCTGGGGCCGCTGACCGCGGCGACGATGTCCACCCCGCGCTTCATCCGCGCCCGGAACGTGGTCGTGGTGCGGCTCCTGCACCGCGCCACCCAGATCTACGGCATCCTCACGCTGGGGATCTTCGTGTTCGGGATGGCGCTGGCCAAGGGCGACGCCAAGGAGGGGTGGCTGTCGGCGTCGATCACGCTGTACGTCGTGGCGCTGGTGCTGCTGCTGCTCGTGGAGCGCGACCAGCGCAAGGCGATCCACCTGCTGGAGGCGGCCGTGGCCGCCCCCGTCCCGGCGGGCGCCGGCGAGGTCGGCGCGACGGGCGCGGAGGGCGGCGCGGAGCGGCCGGCCGCCGCGAAGGGCGACGTCGCGCAGGTGCAGCGCGGCCGGATCGGCGCGATGGGCGGCGTGGTGGCGCTGATCTGGCTGGTGATCCTCGTCCTGATGGTGTGGAACGGCTGAGCGCCTTCCGGTGCGCCCTCCCGGGCGCCTTCCGGCGCGCCCTCCCGGGGCGGGCCCGTCAGCCGGAGTGCTTGCGGAGCCAGGCCAGGATCTGCGGATAGGTGTGCTCCTCCTCCAGCAGCCCGGAGGCGTGCATCTCGCCCGGGACGACCTTCACCTGCGCCTCGACGCCCACGGCGCGCAGCGCGGTCGCCAGGCTCGTGCTGTGCGTGGCCGGGACGAAGTCGCCGGTGGAGTGCATGAGCAGCATCGGGGCGTCGCCGGGTGAGACGTGCCCGGCGGAGCTGGCGTCGTCGACCCGCTTCCAGCAGGCGGCGTTCGCGGTCTCCCCCGGGGTGCAGCGGACGAGGTCGATCACGGCGCGGCGCAGCGTCCGCTCGGCGGAGGGGGCGCCCGGCTTGGCGCCGTCGGTGAAGGCCAGGAACGGGTTGTTCGGCGGCGACAGCGCGACCACGCCCCGCACCTGCCGCGTGCCGGTCCCGAGCGTGCCGAGCTGGGTCCCGAGCATGCCGCCCGAGGACGAGCCGATCACGATGATCCGGTTCGGGTCGAGGTTCCAGACCTTCGCGTGCTTCTTCATGAAGGCCAGCGCGGACAGGGCGTCGTCGCGCTGTGCGGGCCACACCGCCTTCGGCGCGAGCCGGTAGTTCGGCGCGAGCACGACGTAGCCGTCGGCGGTCAGCCGCCGCGCGAAGTACTTCCAGCTCCGCTTGTCGCCGCCGAGCCAGTAGCCGCCGTGGATCATCAGCACGGCCGGGCGCGGCGCGGCCTTCGGCGCGGGCCGCCAGTACGCGTCGATCCGCTGCCGGGACGCCTTGCCGTAGGCGTAGGTCTTGGACTTGGGCAGCGCGGGCGTGACCATGACGGCCTGGCCGGAGACCACGCCGTCGGTGGCCCCGGCGCCGCCGGAGGTCCCGCCCTGGGGCGGCGCCTCGGGGGACTCGGGGACCGCGGACTCGCCGGGCGTGCTGGGCGCGCCGGTCTCGGGGTCGCCGGAGGGGGCGCCCGTCCCGGTCTCCTCGGTCGGCACGATGGTGGGGGCCGAGGGCGGGGCAGGGTCGCGGAGCGGCACGGCGGCTCCGGCGCCCGTCGGAACGGCCAGCGCGGACAGACACGTCGCGGCGAACGCCGCCCCACAGACCAGTACTTTGCGCACCCCGGGCCCTTTCGTGATGGAACCTGGCGCGGACATCATAGATGTTTGATCACCCCGATGGCGGGAATGACGCCGGGTTCGCCCCGGCGGGTCCCGCTCGGGCGGCCGGCCCCGGGGCACCGGCCGCCCTCGCGTTCGCTCAGCTCAGGGAGCGTTCCAGCACTAGCCCAGGGCCTGCCGGAGGTCGCGCAGAAGATCGTCGGCGTCCTCGATCCCGACCGACAGCCGGACGAGGTCGCCCGGCACCTCCAGCGGCGACCCGGCCGCCGACGCGTGCGTCATCCGCCCCGGATGCTCGATCAGCGACTCGACGCCGCCGAGGGACTCGCCGAGCGTGAACAGCTTCGTCCGCTCGCAGACCTGGACGGCCGCCTCCTCCGACTCCATCCGGAACGACACCATGCCCCCGAAGGCCCGCATCTGCTTGGCGGCGACGTCGTGGCCCGGGTGGCCTGGCAGCCCCGGATACAGCACCTCCCGGACGGCGGAGTGCCCGGTGAGCATCTCCACCATCCGCTCGGCGTTGGCGCAGTGCCGGTCCATCCGGACGCCGAGGGTCTTGATCCCCCGCAGCGTCAGCCAGGCGTCGAACGGGCCCGCCACGGCGCCCATCGCGTTCTGGTGGAAGGCCAACCGCTCGCCGAGCGCCTCGTCCGAGACGATCAGCGCGCCGCCGATGACGTCGGAGTGCCCGCCGATGTACTTGGTGGTGGAGTGGACGACCACGTCCGCGCCGAACTCCAGCGGCCGCTGGAGGTAGGGCGAGGCGAAGGTGTTGTCGACCACCAGCAGCGCGCCCGCGTCGTGCGCGACCTGCGCCAGCGCCCGGATGTCGGCGATGCCGAGCAGCGGGTTCGTCGGTGTCTCCACCCAGATGATCTTCGTTTCGGGGCGGACCGCCGCCCGGACGGCCGCCACGTCGCGCAGCGGCACCGGGTCGAACTCCACCCCCCAGGGCGCCGCGACCTTGGCGAACAGCCGGTAGGTCCCGCCGTAGGCGTCGTCTGGGATGACCACATGGTCACCCGGCTTGCACACCGCGCGGAGCAGCGCGTCCTCGGCCGCGAGCCCCGAGGCGAACGCCAGCCCCCGCGTCCCGGACTCGATCTCGGCGAGACACTCCTCCAGGGCGGTGCGGGTGGGGTTGGCCGAGCGGGAGTACTCGTAGCCGCCCCGCAGACCGCCTATGCCGTCCTGCTTGTATGTTGAGACCTGGTAGATCGGTGGCACGACCGCCCCCGTGGTGGGGTCGGGTTCCTGCCCCGCGTGGATGGCCAGGGTCTCGAACCCCCGGTGCTCCTCGTTGTCCATGGGAACGAGGCTATCCACCCGCCGCCCCTCCTGGAGGAGGAGGAACTCCCCCGCAGGTATCACCCCCTAATTCGGCTCGGGGGTTGACCACAAAGCCCCGTCCGGTCTCTACCGTTTTACACGTATCCCAACGAACCCTTGATTGAAGGAAGACCCATGTTCGCTCGGCTCGCGCGCTTCGTCGTGAGACACCCTGTGTGGACGATCGTGACCTGGCTCGTCGTAGCCGCGGTCGTCATCGTGTTCTCCCCCAAGCTGACCACCGAGTCCGACCAGGGCGACTTCCTGCCCTCGAAGTACGAGTCGGTCCAGGCGATCAAGATCGCCGAGAAGGCGTTCCCCCAGCAGGAGGACACCTCCTCCCTGATCGTCGTGAAGCGGTCGGACGGCAAGCCGCTGACCGCGTCCGACACCGCCAAGGTCGACCAGGCGGCCAAGTCGCTCAACGCGAAGAAGCCGCCGACCGTCCAGAACTTCGCCACCGGGCCGGAGGCCGTCGCCCCCAACAAGGCCGTCCAGGTGGTCATGGTGCCGATGAAGGGCACCTCCCAGGACGACCAAGAGAAGCAGGGTGACGCGGTCAAGCAGATCCGCAAGGACCTGCCGACCCTGCTGAACGGCAGCGGGCTCGACTACAAGGTCGGCGGCGACGTCGCCGGGTTCGTCGACAACGAGGACTCCTTCAACAAGTCCTTCGAGATCGTCGGCATCGCGACCTTCGTCCTGATCATCGGACTGATCCTGCTGATCTTCCGGGCCCCGATCGCGGCGATCCTGCCGATCATCGTGATCATGGTGACGATGCAGGTCTCGATGGGCCTGATCGGCCTCGCGTCGCACCTGTTCAACTTCTCCGGTGACCAGAGCCTCAACACGATCATCCTGATCGTCCTGTTCGGCATCGGCGCGGACTACTACCTGTTCCTGATGTTCCGCTTCCGCGAACGGCTACGGGCCGGGGACGACAAGAAGACCGCGATGATCACCGCGGTGGAGCGCGTCGGCGAGGTCATCTCCTCGGCCGCCGCCGCGATCGCCGTGACGTTCCTGGTCCTGCTGCTCGCGACCTTCGGCGTGTTCAGCGCCTGGGGCCCGGCCCTCGCCATCGCGGTCGTCGTGATGGGCATCACCTCGCTGACCCTGTTCCCGGCGATCGTGTCGCTGCTCGGCACCGCGGTCTTCTGGCCGTCCAAGGCGTGGAAGAAGGAGCCGAAGGGCACCGTCTCGGCCGCCATCGGACGCGGCGTCGGCCGCCGTCCCGCCATCGCCGCGCTGCTCGCCGGCCTGGTGATGGCCGGCCTCGCCGCCGGAGCCCTCGGCTTCAAGGCCGACTACGACTTCGCCGCGGGCTTCCCGCAGGACACCGAGTCGGCCCAGGCCACCAAGGACATGGAGAAGGGCTTCCCGCCCGGCCTCACCACCCCCGTCCAGGTCTTCCTCAAGGCCGACAGCGGCAAGGTCACCAAGCAGCAGATCGCGTCCTTCAGCCAGACCGCCAAGAGCGCGCCCGGCGTCGGACAGGTCCAGCAACCGGTGATGGGCAGTGACGGCTCCGTCGCCCGCGTCGACCTCGTCCTGAAGACCAACCCGGTCTCCAACAAGTCGATCAGCCTGGTCAAGAACGACCTGGCCCCGGCGGTGCACAAGGCGGCGCCGGAGGGCACCCGCGCCTACGTCGGCGGGCAGACGGCGATCTTCGCCGACATCAACACGGTCAACAACCGCGACCTGTCGGTCATCCTGCCGGTGGCGGCGGTGCTGATCGCGCTGATCCTGGCGCTGCTGCTGCGGTCGGTGGTCGCACCGCTCTACCTGGTCGTGTCGGTGCTGCTGGGCTTCGCCGCCACGCTCGGCTCCGCGGTGTACGTCTTCCAGGGGGTGCAGGGCGAGGCCGGCGTCACCTTCCAGCTGCCGATCGTCCTCTACCTGTTCGTCCTGGCCATCGGAACCGACTACAACATCCTGATGACCGCACGGCTCCGCGAGGAGGCGAAGGAGGGCCACGAGCCGCGCCAGGCCGCCGCCCTCGCCGTGCAGCACGGCGGCCCGACGGTCGCCGCGGCCGGCCTGATCCTCGCGGGAACGTTCTCGGTCATGATGCTGGCCCCGGTCTCGATGCTCAAGCAGATGGGCTTCTCGGTCGCGATCGGCATCGCCCTGTCGGCCTTCGTGATGTCCACCTTCCTCGTCCCGGGCATCACCGCCCTGCTGGGCCACCGGGCCTGGTGGCCGGGCCACGGCGACGAGCCGAAGAAGGGCAGCCAGGGCCCGGACCCGGCGCAGCAGTACTACGCGCCCTCCGGCTACCACCAGTAGGGAACGGCCCACAGACGTCGGGTTGTGGGGCCCCGGCCAGAAATGCCGCCCACGGACCGGGGCCCCGCAACCCGACACCCACCGAAAAAGGAAACCCCCGGCAGCCGCCGGGGGTTTCCCATTTTCAGCAAGGGCGGTGTGCCGGGCGGGCTTTCGGCCCGCCCGGCACGCCGGGTCAGCCGATCGCTATCGCGTTCATGTACCAGCTGGTGTGCGGGAGCCATTGCTCGCCCCAGCGCCAGTCGTCGTCCTTGCCCGTCGTGGCGTAGCCGGCGTCCCAGAGGATGCCGCTGCCGTTCTCGTTCTTTCCGGTGATGCCGTTGACGATGCCGCCGGCGGTCTGCAGGAACTGCCACGACCCGAGCCACAGGTACTGCGGGTTGTTGCGTCCCGAGCCGTCGAGCATGCAGACGTCATAGGGGTTGGTGCCGAGGATCCAGTTGAGCTGGTCGGCGGCGTAGGCGCGCAGTTTGTCGGCGAACGCGCGGTCGCTCGCGAAGTGCCGCGCGGCCAGGCGGGCGGCGGCGGCGAGGGACGCGATGCGCGCGTTCTCGCCCTGCCACCACTGGTCCTTGGTGCGCGGTGTCACATTGTGCGGGAAGAAGAACTGGCTGGCGCGGACCTGGTTCGCGTCCTGGACGAGCTGGCGCGCATATCCGAACGGGTTGCGGACCTCCTGGGTCACCGCCAGTTCGAAGCGCATCGAGCGGCGGACCGCGTCCAGGGCCTTCTGCTTCGCGGCGCCGTCGGCGATCTCGGCGTAGGTCAGCAGCGCGACGACCGGGAGGCCGGCGTCGGACGGGTGGAAGTACGGGCGGTCCTTGTCGTCGGCGCGCCAGTAGTCGCGGTAGCCGCGCCAGGTGACCAGGCGCGCCGCGAGGTTGGCGGCGCGCTTGTCGGCGGTCTCCTTGTAGGAGCCGTCCTTGGTGGCGCGGTAAAGTTCGACGGCGGCGAGCAGGGCGTTGTAGTCGTCCTGGATATTCTCTTTGCCGTCGTTGGTCAGGCGGACGTTGTTGGCCTCCAGATAGGTGAAGGCGTCCTTGGCCGCCGCCAGATACTCGGCGCTTTCGTAGTCACCGGAGACATCGTGGGTGCTCGCGATGGCCAGCGCGGCGATCGCCATGCCGCCGCCCTCGCGGTAGTTCACCTGGGCGGTGCCGAGCGTGCGCTTCACCGGGTCCTTCGGCGGGCCGGGTTGGCCGACGGAACTGTAGAAGGACTCGCCCTGGACGTGGACGCGGCGGATATAGTCCGCGCCGAAGAGGCCCTCGTCCTGCATCCAGGTGCGAAGCTGGGTGAAGTTCTCGTCCTTGCGCGCGGTCAGCTCGCGGTACGAGACCAGATGCGACCAGGCGGTCAGCGGAATCTGGAGTGTGTTGAAATAGGACAGCGCCGACAATTGCGTGAAGTGTTTGCCGAAATCGCCGGTCGCGTCGTACCATCCGCCGTGCGCGTCGAAGGTCTTCCCGGTGTTCCCGAGTGGCAGATGGTGGTCGAACTTGTCGAACTGGCCGGAGCACCGCCAGCCCTTGAAGTGGCGGACGACGTGCGAGAGCGTGTAGCGCTCAAGGACCGTCGCCTCGATCTTGAACTGCGCGGACCGGGCGGAGCCGACCGCGATGTAGTAGTCGCCGGGCCGCTTCACCTGCGAGAAGTCGGCGGTCCAGTAGCGGCGGCCGTCCCAGTCGGCGACCGTTCCCGCGTCGCTCAGCCGTCCGCCGTGGACGCTCTGCCCGGTCTTGGCGTCGACGAGGCTGTAGCGCCCCGGCGAGTGGCGCGCCGTGACCACGACGCGCTTGGGGGCGCCGGGGTCGTACCCCACGTTGTTGACGAAGACCCGTGTCGCGGCGTCGCCGTGCCCGTGGTCCGGCGCCGCCGCGGCCTCGGCCGGGGACCCGGCCACCGAGACCGCGGTGTACCCGGCCCCGACGGTGGCCGCGCCGATCAGAAAGCGCCTGCGGTCCTGCCCTGCGTTCATGCTCCCACCCACCTTGTGCCGTTGGAGCCCCCGAGATGTCTCACCTTCCGGCGTAATTCGGTTAAGAACGTTGCAATATTGTGGGATCTTGCGGCCCAGGTCAAGAGGGGGACGAGGAAATGATCGCTGGCGGGGGCCAGCCGGCGCTGCTGCGGCGGATCAACGAGAGCACCGTGCTGGCGCGGCTGCACGAGGCCGGGCCGCTGCGGCTCGGCCAGCTCAGCGACCTGACCGCGCTGTCCAGGCAGACGATCGCGCAGGTCGTCTCATCGCTGGTGGAGGCGGGGCTGGTCGAGTACATCGAGGCCGACCAGGCCGGCCGCCGCTCGCCCGGCCGGCCGGCCCGGCTCGTGCGGCTGCGCCCGGAGGCCGCGCACGTCGTCGGCATCGACATCGGCCCGCACCGCACGCTCGTCGTGGTCGCGGACCTGTCCGGCCGCATCGTGGCCGAGGACCGCGGCGACAGCAGCCGCCTGCGCAGACGCGAGGAGATGCTCGCCCACGTCCGCACTCAGGTGCGCGACACCCTCGACCGCGGCGGGGTGCCGCACGAGACGGTCCGCGCGGTCGTCGCCGGGACGCCCGGCATCGTCGAGGCCGAGCACGGCGTCGTGGTCAAGGCGCCCGACATGCCGGACTGGACGTCCATCGACCTCGCCGACCGGCTCCGTCCGCTCTTCGGCTGCCCGGTCGTGGTGGAGAACGACGTCAACCTGGCCGTCCTCGCCGAACGCTGGCACGGGCACGGCCGCGACGCCGACATCCTGGTCGCGTTGCAGTGGGGCAGCCGCGTCGGCGCCGGGATCCTCGTCGGCGACCGGCTGCTGCGCGGCGCGCACGGCGCCGCCGGCGAGGTCGGCTTCCTCCCCGAGCGCCAGGGCCCGCCGATCGGGACGGCGAGCCTCGGCCCGTTCGAGCGCCGGGTCGGCACCACGGCGATCGCGGAACTCGCCCGCGACACCGCGTCCCCGGACGATCCGGGCATCGCGACGCTGACCGCCGCCCGCGACGGGGACCCGGCCGCGCTGGAGGTCCTCGACACGATCGCGGCCCGGTTCGTGCAGGGGCTGGCGCCGCTGACCCTGATCCTCGACCCGGACCTCGTCGTCATCGGCGGCGGCGTCGTCCGCGCCGGACCGCCGCTTCTGGAGGCGCTCGAACGCCATCTGGCCGGGCGGACCCTCGTCCGCCCGGCATTGGCCCTCTCGACACTCGGCGACCGGGCGGTGGCCCTCGGCGCCGCCCGCCTGGCACTGGACGGCGTGGAACGCCAGCTGTTCAAAGTCCACTGACATCCATCGACGGACGTCTGCCCAGGTCATCCGGCCAGAAGTCCGATGAGCCCTGTCAGCCGCCCGCCAGGAAGGCCAGAAGGTCCTGGCGGGTGACGATTCCGGCGGGTTTGCCGTCCACCAGGACGACCGCCGCGTCCCTGCCCTCCAGGGTCGTCATCAACTGCGCGACCGTTTCGCCCGATCCGACGACCGGAAGGGGCGGGCTCATGTGCTTCTCCAGCGGCTCCTCCGGGCCGGCCTGGTCGTCGAACAGCGCGTGCAGCAGCACCCGCTCCTCCACCGCGCCGACCACCTCCCCGGCCATCACGTCGGGGTGGCCCGCACCCGGCGACACCACCGGCATCTGCGAGACCCCGAACTCCCTCAGCACCCTCACCGCTTCGCCCACCGTCTCGGCGGGATGCATGTGGACGAAGCTCGGGATGCCGTCCGGGCTGGCCTCCGCCTTCTGCGCCAGGACGTCCCGCACCGCCGCCTGGGTCGTCGTCTGCTCGCTGAAGCCGTGCTGGTCCATCCACTCGTCGTTGAAGATCTTGCTGAGGTAGCCGCGGCCGCCGTCGGGGAGCAGGACGACGATCACCGCGTCCGGGCCGGCCTCGGCGGCCACGCGCAGGGCCGCGACGACCGCCATGCCGCAGGAGCCGCCGACCAGCAGCGCCTCCTCGCGCGCCAGGCGGCGGGTCATCGTGAAGGAGTCCTTGTCGGAGACCGCGATGACCCGGTCGCAGATGTCGCGGTCGTAGGTCTCGGGCCAGATGTCCTCGCCGACGCCCTCGGTGAGGTAGGGGCGCCCGCTGCCGCCGGAGTAGACCGAGCCCTCCGGGTCGGCGCCGATGATCTGGACGCGCCCGCCGGAGACCTCCTTGAGGAACCTGCCGGTGCCGGTGATCGTCCCGCCGGTGCCGATGCCCGCGACGAAGTGGGTGATGCGGCCCTCGGTCTGCTCCCACAGCTCGGGACCGGTCGTCTCGTAGTGCGAGACCGGGTTCTGCTGGTTGGTGTACTGGTTCGGCTTCCACGCGCCCGGGATCTCGGCCGCGAGCCGGTCCGACACCGAGTAGTAGGAGTCGGGGTGCTCGGGCGACACCGCGGTCGGGCACACCACGACCTCGGCGCCGTAGGCGCGCAGGACGTCCACCTTGTCCTTGGCGACCTTGTCGGGGCACACGAAGACGCACCGGTACCCGCGCTCCTGCGCGACGATCGCCAGACCGACCCCGGTGTTGCCGGACGTCGGCTCCACGATCGTCCCGCCCGGCCGCAGCGCCCCGGACTCCTCGGCGGCGTCGATCATGCGGACGGCGATGCGGTCCTTCACCGACCCCCCGGGGTTGAAGTACTCCACCTTGGCCAGCACCTGCGGCCCCCGGCCCCCGGCGGGCTGCCCGCCGGTCACCTTGCGCAGCCGAACGAGCGGGGTGTTGCCCATCAGTTCGATGAGCGAGTCGTGTACGTGCACCGCGACGTCCTTGTCGGTTCAGTAGGTCGGTCTGAGCGGTCGTGTCCCTGTTCAGCCCACGTCCATCGTGAATAGGCAGGATAGGGACCAAGTCGTTCTTCTCCTTCGACCGTAACCCAGATCGGGCACCACGGGCATCAACCCCCGCGCTCGGGGGTAGGAACTTAATCACGGAGGGTCAGCGCGGAATGTTGAGAGCGTTCACCGCGCGCCGCATCGCCGCGGCGGCGGCCTACGGGGGCGGGGGCATCACGGCCCTCGGCGGCATCACGTTCGGGCTCGTGGTCGTGGAGGCCCGGCTGGCCCGCAAGATCATCCAGGCGACGCCGAACGGCGCGCCGCCGGTGGCCGACGGCCTGTACGGCGGCGGGCTCGACGGTCCGCCGCTGTCGCTGGTGATGCTCGGCGACTCCACGGCGGCGGGGCTCGGCGTCCACACCCCCGAGGAGACGCCCGCCGCGATGCTGGCGGCGGGGCTGTCGTCGATCGCGGGACGTCCCGTCCGGCTGACGAACGTGGCCCGGCCCGGCGCGCGGTCGGCGGAGCTGGCGGGGCAGTGCGAGCGGGCGGCGCAGGTCCGCCCCGACCTGGCCGTCGTCATGATCGGCGCCAACGACGTGACGAACCGGGTGCCGCCCGCCGAGTCCGTCCGGCACCTCTCCGACGCGGTCAGGGCGCTGCGCGGGTCCGGCTGCCAGGTCGTGGTCGGCACCTGCCCCGACCTCGGCTCGGTCAAGCCGCTCATGCAGCCGCTCAAGTGGATCGCCCGGCGCGCGAGCCGCCAGCTCGCCGCCGCCCAGACGATCGCGGTCGTCGAGCACGGCGGCCGCTCGGTCTCCCTCGGCGACCTGCTCGGACGCGAGTTCGCCGCCGACCCGCTGTCGATGTTCAGCGAGGACCGCTACCACCCGTCCGCGCGCGGCTACGCCGCCGCGGCCGCCGCGCTGCTGCCCTCGATGGCCCACGCGCTCGACCTCGAACCCGATGTGGAGACCCTCCTCGACCAGGGCGTGCTCCCGGTGTACCTGGCCGCCGCCGAGGCCGCCGAGGTGTCGGGCACCGAGGTCTCCGGCGCGTCGGTCGCCGGAGACGACCTGGGCCCCCGGGGCCGCTGGGCGAGGCTGCTGCGCCGCCGCGCCGTCCCGCCCGGCCTCCCCGCCCCGACACACGACGCCACCTGACCGCGCTTGCCGTCGCCTTTGTTCGGCGGAGGAATCGGCTTGTCGAACTTGGGCTGTTCTTCTCCGCCGGGCACGACGATCGGCGGGAGGCGAGCATCGCCTTACGGGACTGGGCGCTTTGCCCTGTCCGATGGGCGGCATTGGAAGGGCGCGGGCCCGCTGGGCGGCCCGAACACCCAGGCAGGGGCATATCCGTGGCGACCACGCGAATGGCATGAAGGCCGCCGCCCCGCCGTTCTCGGGGCGGACGCTCGAACGCGGCCCCATCGAACTCGCACGGCTCCGCGACGCCTCGGTAGAAGGCGGGCGCCTCGCCGATGCCGTTGCTCGGGAATGGCGTCCTCGCGGCGTCGTCCGCCGATGATTTCGGGAAATTCCGGAACGCCGCGAGCGGGGCGCGAAGTAGGACCGGGGCCCGCCCGGTCACCAGTGGCGAGCCCCGGTCGTCCTTCGCCGCCCGGGTCCGCCGCCGTCCGCGCGAAGGCGGGTTTGTCCGGGTACGTGCTAACAGTCTGTGTCCCCGCGGTCCCGCTCGCATGGGGCCACCGTCACAGCGGGGCCGGGAAAACGGCGGGACCCGCCGTGTACCCGTGTTCGGGGCGGGAGCTAGATTGCTGGTGACCGGCGGGTAACGCCGTCCCTCGCGGCCGCCCCGCCCAGGTCCAGCAGACCGGTCGTGAGACAGGAGTCCCGCACATGCCCGAGGCAGTCATCGTCGCCACCGCCCGCTCCCCGATCGGACGCGCCTTCAAGGGTTCGCTGAAGGAGATCCGCCCCGACGACCTCACCGTCCAGATGGTCACCGCCGCGATGGCGAAGGTGCCGCAGCTCGACCCGTCCGAGATCGACGACCTGCTGCTCGGCTGCGGCCTGCCCGGGGGCGAGCAGGGCTACAACATGGGCCGCGTCGTGTCGGTGCTGCTCGGGTGGGACCGCGTGCCCGGCGCGACGATCACGCGGTACTGCTCGTCCTCGTTGCAGACGACCCGGATGGCCCTCCACGCGATCAAGGCGGGCGAGGCCGACGTGATCGTGTCGGCGGGGGTCGAGACCGTCAGCCGGTTCGCCAAGGGCAGCAGTGACGGGCTGCCCGACACCAAGAACCCGCTGTTCGCGGACGCCGAGGCCCGCACCGCCAAGGTCGCCGAGGGCGGCGCGGAGGTGTGGCACGATCCACGGCAGGACGGCGCGGTCCCCGACGTCTACATCGCGATGGGCCAGACGGCCGAGAACGTGGCCTCCAGCCGCGGCGTGACCCGGCAGGCGCAGGACGAGTTCGGCGTCCGCTCGCAGAACCTCGCGGAGAAGGCGCTGGCCAACGGGTTCTGGGAGAGCGACATCACCCCGGTCACACTGCCCGACGGGACGGTCGTCGCCAAGGACGACGGGCCGCGCCCCGGCACCACCTACGAGAAGGTGGCCGCGCTCCAGCCGGTGTTCCGCCCCGACGGGACGGTCACCGCGGGCAACTGCTGCCCGCTCAACGACGGCGCCGCCGCCGTCATCGTCATGAGCGACACCAAGGCCGCCGAGCTGGGGATCACGCCGCTGGCGCGGATCGTGTCCACCGGTGTGACCGGGCTGTCGCCCGAGATCATGGGGCTCGGGCCGGTGGACGCGTCCCGCAAGGCGCTCGCGAAGGCGGGCATGACCATCGACGACATCGACCTGGTCGAGATCAACGAGGCGTTCGCGGCGCAGGTGCTGCCCTCGGCGGAGGAACTCGGGATCGACCTGGACAGACTGAACGTCAACGGCGGGGCGATAGCCGTCGGGCACCCGTTCGGCATGACGGGGGCGCGGATCACCTCGACGCTGCTGAACGGGCTCCGCTTCCACGACAGGCAGTTCGGCCTGGAGACGATGTGCGTCGGGGGCGGGCAGGGCATGGCGATGGTCCTGGAACGCCTGTCGTAGCGCGTGTCAGGGCGCCGGGTGGCCCCTGGGCGGGCCACCTGCGCGTTTACCGGAGGATGTCCCCGTTACGAATGATCTACGTAACGTGATAGATAGGTCCCCGTTAGGGGGTTGTCACATCCGGGTCGCTGTTGCAGAGTCGGCAGGAAGAGCCCCGCGACCTGGAGGTGCCAATTGTCACTGAACCACTCGCCGGAGACGCACAGCAAGCTGATCGCCCGCATTCCGCAAGTCACAGGACGTGACATCCCCGAGTGGTTCACCGCCATCGAGAACGGTCCCTCGTTCTCCCGTTGTGAGGAACGCTGTAGCTGGCTGGCCGAGGAGCACAACCTCTCCCACGGCTACGCCGCCGCGCTGGTGCGCGAACACGAGCGCACGCGCCGTGCGCGCCACTACTGAGGCGCGCCCCTACGACCCGGTGGGATCCCGCCAACGGGTGATCCCCTCCGTCGCGGCGCGCCGACGCCTGCGGCCCTGGCGCAGAGATCCCACGACGATCGGCCCCTCTCCGGAGCGGCGGGGGGCCGATCGGCGTCCGGACGCCGGCTAGTCGCGTCCGGTGAAGTAGGACAGCAGGCGGAGCATCTCCAGGTAGATCCACACCAGGCTGAGCACCAGCCCGAACGCGCAGTACCAGGCGAACTTCTCCGGGGCGCCCGAGCGGACGCCCTGCTCGATCGAGTCGAAGTCGAGCAGCAGGAAGAAGCAGCCGACGAGGATCGCGGCGACGCTGAAGATGTAGGCGAGCGGGCTGCTCGGGTCGCGGATGCCGATGCCGTCGTCGCCGCCGAACAGGTGGACGAGCGCGTTGACGATCATCAGCCCGATCAGGCCGAGGCCCGCCGCGACGACGAACCGGGAGAACCCGGGCGTGACGCGGACGATCCGCAGCGCGTAGACGGCCAGCGTCGCGCCGAACGCCAGCGCGGTGCCGATCACGGCCTGGAAGACCACGCCGTGGTAGAGGTCGTTGTAGACGTGGCTGATGATGCCGACCGCGACCCCGTAGACCGCGGCGAAGGCCAGCACCATCGGCGCGTTGGCCTTGCGGCCGAAGGTGATGAACGCCCAGATCCCGATCTCGGCGATGAGCGCGACGGCCAGCACCGCGGGGGCCAGGCGGGTGGGCACCAGCGTCCAGGCGAGCGCGGCGGTGATCACCAGCGTCAGCAGGGTCGACGCGCCGCGGACGACGACGTCGTCCATCGTCATCGGGCGCGTGGCCGCCGGCGGGGCCTGCGGCGGCGCCGGAGAGTACCCGTACTGCCCGTAGGCGGGCGCGCCGTAGCCGGGCGCGCCGTAGGCGGCACCCCCCGTGCGCTGCTCGAAGGCACGGCCCCGGAATGCCGGGTTCCTGCTCTCCATTGACGCCTCCAAGTCGGACGACCCGAGCACCAGTCTAAGCGGCGAATGGCGCTCGTCCACGCGATGCTCCCGGAACCTTCCCCTAACCGTGCCGGTGAACACGCGAAAGACCGGCCCAATTGATCTTCGCGTGCTGTTCGGAAGCCGTTCGGGAAGCGTTCGGAAGGAGCCCGGCCGGCGCTCCCCGGCGGGACGCCGGCCGGTCATCGGGTGCCCCTGGTCGGACTCGAACCGACACATAGGCTCTTTTAGGGAGCCTGCCTCTGCCATTGGGCTACAGGGGCGGCGCAATCATACCGGGATGCCCTTGGGCTCCCGGACGTGCAATATTCGACTCTGGGCGCATTCCCGCCGGTGAGCGGGCATGTGACCGGCAGAGGGCCGGAAACGGCCAGGTCATCGTGCAGCGCGTGATCTGGGGTGCGCGCGGGGCCGGACCGGAAATTGGCACGGTTCAACGGCTGATTACGGCGCGCCCTTCCACCAAGGTCGTTCCCGCCCGACCATCGCGATCACGACGAATAGCACATATTTCGTGCATACCGATACGTCCGCTCTCGCTGGCGAGGGCGCAGGCCGCGAGATAGAGCAGCCAGACCCGGGCGCGGCCGGTTCCGGCTAGTTCGGCGCAGTGTGACCAATGACGTTGAAGGTTCGCCGCCCATGCCCGAAGCGTCCGCGCGTGGTGCTCGCGGAGCGCGCCGACGGCCCGCACCTCCAGGCCCGCGTCCTCCAGTTCGCCGACGATCGCGCCGAGGGGGCGCAGTTCGCCGTCCTCGGGGAACATGTAGCTGGTGGTGAACGTCCGGCGGATCTGGTGCGGCCCCGGGCGGCGGACGGGCTGCTGCAGGACGAGCCGCCCGCCCGGCGCGAGCAGCCCGTGCAGCCGCGCCGTGTCACGCTCCAGCGACTCGATGCCCGCGATGCCGACGATCGCGTCGTAGGGGCCGGCGCCCGCCTCGGCGAGGTCGAAGCCGCGCGGCTGGAGGTCGGCGTCCGCCTCGTCCGCGAGCGCGCGCAGGTGGTCGGCCTGCTCGGCGGTGCGGGTCAGCGCGACCACCCGGGCGCCGTGCTCGGCGGCGGCGTACCGGGCGAACGCGCCCCAGCCGGCGTTCAGGTCCAGGACGCGGGCGCCGGTGAACAGCCCGAGCCGCTCCGCGAGCGCCCGGTGCGCGGCGCCGGTGGCCTCGCCGAGGTCGACGGCCTGGTCCCACAGCCCGGTGCCGTGCGCGAGCCCGTCCCCGAACAGCCGCCCGAAGAACGCCGCCGACTCGGTCAGCGGGGCGGTGCCGCGCCCGGACGCGAACTCCTCGGGCGGCGGCTTCGGCTCGGGGCCGACGGCGCCGAGCGTCACCGCCGTCCGGACGATGTCGCGCTTGTCGTCCCCGCGCAGCCTGATGGGCCGGTCGCCGCTGCGCATCACCTGCTGGACGGCGTCGAGCGCGGCGAACACGTCGCCCTCGATGTCCAGCTCACCGGCGACGTAGGCGCGGACGAGGCCCATCTCCCCCGGCTTCCACAGCAGCCTGCGCAGCGCCCGGCGGTGCCGGATCACGAACGCGGGCGCGCCGGGCGGCCCGGCGGCGCTGCCGTCCCACGCCCGCACCTGGATCGGCAGCTCGTGCTCGGCCTCGCGCCCCTCACCGAGCATGATCTTGGTGAGCAGCGGCGCCAGCCTGGAGGCGACTCCGTCCTTCATCCTCGGGAACGCCTCCTCGGGGGCAGGGGCCAGCGTGCTCTCGATGTTGCCTCAGCCGTCACGCGAGGCCGCGCCCGCCAAGGCACGGCCCGCGTCCCGGGCCGCCGGGCGGGGGACGTGGGCCGGTACTCAGCGAACGCGGCTAGACGTCGGTGCGCCTCCCGGCCGCCAGCTCGAACTCCTGGCGGGGACGTTCCAGCTCGCCCAGCGAGACGATCTCGCGCCGGAAGAACAGCGCGAGCGTCCAGTCGGCGGTGATCCGGAACTTACGGTTCACGGTCGGCATACGAGACAAATGGTATGTGCGGTGCATGAGCCAGGCCAGAATCCCGCGCAGTTTCACGCCGTAGACGTTCGCCACACCCTTGTGGAGGCCGAGACCGGCCACCGATCCGACGTAGGCGTGCCGGTAGGGTTTGCGCGGCTTGCCGCACACGTCCGCCGCGATGTTGTCGCCCAGCCGCTTGGCCTGCCGGACCGCGTGCTGGGCGTTCGGCGCGGTGAAGTCGCCGGTGTCGGTCAGGTCGGGCACGGCCGCGTTGTCGCCCGCCGCGTAGACGTGCTCCAGTCCCTCGACGGTCAGCTCGGCGGTCGCCTTGACACGGCCCTTGTCATCCAGCGGGAGGTCGCTGTCGCCGACGACCGGATGCGGCTTCACCCCGGCCGTCCAGACGAGCGTCCCGGCGTCGAACTCCTCGCCGTCGCTCAGCACGATGTGCCGGCCCTCCGCCGACTTCAGCAGCGTCTCCGTCTTGATCTCGATGCCCCGGCGGCGCAGCGCCTCGGCCGTCCAGCGGCCCATCTCGGGGCCGACCTCGGGCAGGATCCGGTCGGTGGCCTCGACCATCGTCCAGCGCATCTCCGAGGCGTCGATCGTCGGGTACCAGCGGCAGGCGTCCCGCGCCATGTCCTCCAGCTCCGCCAGCGCCTCGATCCCCGCGAACCCGGCGCCGACGAACACGAACGTCAGCGCCCGGCGGCGGACCTCCTCGTCGTCGGGGTTGGTGGCGGCGATGTCGAGCTGGTGCAGGACGTGGTTGCGCAGGAAGATCGCCTCCTCCACCGTCTTGAAGCCGATCCCGCACTCGGCGAGGCCGGGGATCGGCAGCGTCCGCGAGACCGAGCCGAGCGCCACCACCAGCGCGTCGTAGCCGATCCGCTGGTCGGGCGCGCCGGTGGCGTCCGCGCCCGCCGGGCGGACGGTCACCGTCCGCGTGGCGTGCTCGATCCGCGTCGCGAACCCGTTGACGATCCGGCAGCGGCGCAGGACCTTCCGCAGCGGCACCACGACGTGCCTCGGCTCCAGGTTCCCGGCGGCGGCCTCCGGCAGGAACGGCTGGTAGGTCATGTAGGACTGCGGGTCGATCACGGTCACCGCGACCTCGCCGCGGCGCATCCTCGATCTCAGCTTCCGCTGGAGGCGCAGGGCCGTGTACATGCCGACGTAGCCGCCGCCGATGATCACGATGTGCTGGACGCGGGCCGTGCTCTGCTCGGAAGGCATACCGGGACCGGTACCCCCATACCGGGCTCGATCACCCCGCCGCCGCACCTCAGCGGGCGCGGGACCCCTCCCGTCCGGGTCGGACGTTCATGACCATCAGGGCCGAACTTTTGCCGACATATCAACATCTCACCCGATGCACCACCAGAAGAGAGCGACGGTGGGGACAGGGCCGGACGGGGGCGTCAAGCGGCCGGATGGGGCGGACCGCTCAGGGGTCGGTCCGCCCGGTCCGGCCGCTTGGCCCAGGCCCTGCCCCGCCGTCACCCGTTCTTGAGGCCCACCACCTGTTTGGGGGAGATGCCCGATGAAGCGCATCATCTGGGGAACGATCGCCACCGCCGCCACCGCCACCGCGCTGACCGGCTTCGCGGCGACGGCCAACGCCGGTCAGACCACCACCGGCCAGACCACCACCGGCCAGGCCGCCACCGGACGCGCCGCGCCGCACTGCACCACGTCCAAGCTCAAGGCGTCGTTGTCGGACTTCGACGCCGGGGCCGGGCAGCGCTACCTCACGCTCGCCCTCACCAACATCTCCAAGAGCGCCTGCACCACGGGCGGCTGGTCGGGGCTCGGCCAGGCCGACGCCAAGGGCGCCATCCCCACCACGACCGTCCGCGAGGGGAAGGCCCACACGATCACGATCCCGGCCGGGCACAGCGCCTACGAGGTGCTGCACTGGGCGGCGGTCCCGGCCGACGACGAGACCGGCGACCCGTGCGAGCCCGTCCCGACCACCCTGCGCGTGATCCCGCCGAACGAGACCACGCGGCTGACCGCGCCGTGGAACTACGGCGCCGTCTGCCAGCACGGGAGCATCCGCCTGACGCCGCTCACCCTCACCCACCCGTAGGCCGCACGCGCGACCGGCCGCGCGCGATGGACCACGCGCCACCGGCGCGCGCGACCGCTACGCGTAGTCGCGGGCGCGGGTGAGGACGGCGTCCAGCATCTCCTCGGTGACCCGCCCGGTGAAGGTGTTCTGCTGGCTCGGGTGGTAGCAGCCCAGCAGCAGGACCGGATCCCGGCGGGGCACCGAGGACGGCGGCGCCAGCCCGACCTCCGCGCCGTGCCCGAACCTCGGACGCGGCCGGGGCAGCCCGTACCCCGCCTGCCGGAGCGCGGGCCACACCGCCTGCCACGCGAACCCGCCCAGGCAGACGACGCACCGCACGCTCGGCGCGACCTCGGCGACCTCGCGGGCCAGCCACGGCAGGCACGTCGTCCGCTCCAGCGGGGTCGGCTTGTTGTCGGGCGGCGCGCAGCGGACGGCCGCCGCCACCCTGGTGTCGATCAGCCGCTGGCCGTCGGCCGCGTGGACGCTGGTCGGGAGGGCCGCGAGCCCCACCCGGTGCAGCGAGGCGAACAGCCAGTCGCCCGACCGGTCTCCGGTGAAGATCCGCCCGGTGCGGTTGCCGCCGTGCGCGGCGGGCGCCAGGCCCACGATCATGACCCGGGGCTCGGCCGCGCCCCATCCGGGGATGGGCCGGCCCCAGTACTCCTCGTCCGCGAAGGCCCTGCGCCGCTCCACCGCGACCCGCTCGCGCCACTCCACGAGCCGGTCGCACGCGCGGCACACCGACTGCCGGGCGCACAGCTCGTCCAGGCCGGGGGACTTCGCGGCCAGTTCGATCACCTCGGCGGCGTCGTGCGCCACCGGTGTGCCGGGGGTGGCCGGGTCGCCCGGCCACCCGGATCCGGGGGGTACGAAGGGAGCGTTCGCCATACCGCTCATCGTCCCACCCCGGGGGGCAAGTGGCGCGGAGTGGCCGCGCTCTCTGCGCCGGGGGCTCGGCTCGATACGATGCGTTGGCCGGTCGGGGAGGCGGGTGTCCGGCACCCCATTCGCGAAGCGGAGGCTGCCTTGTCGCAACCGGGCTGGTATCCCGACCCCTATGGAACCGGCAGTCTGCGCTGGTGGGACGGCCAGGTGTGGACCGAGCGCCTCAACCCCGAGCCGCCGGGCCCGCCCCGTACGCGGCGCCCCGAGCGGTCCCGCCGGCGGGCGGAGGAGCGGCGCGAACAGGAGCCGTACTACAGCGCGCCCTTAGGGCAACGCAACGACTGGGGCAGGCAGCCCGCCGTCCAGGCCGTGGACGTGAACGTGCGCGGCCTGCGCCTGCACGCCGACGACGAACTCCTCTCCTACGGGACGGCCGTCCTCGGCTGGCCGCGGGTGGAGTGGGTCGCGTACTGGGCGGCGGAGGTCGCGTCCGGTTATGGCCAGCAGACGACCACCCAATGGGTGTTCCAGGCGGGCCGTTTCCCGTTCCACGGCGGGCCGCGCGTCGAGGTCGTCATCGAGCCGGACGCCATGCCCGGCCGCCCGCTCGGCCCCGAGGGCGAGCCCGAGCGGATCTGGGGGCGGCTCATCGAGCTGTGCCAGGTCCAGGCCGAGCAGCGGCTGGTGTCCGAGCTGGCCGGACGCGTGCGCGCGGGCGAGTCGATCGACGTGGCGCAGGGGCTGACCGTCCACCCGGGCGGCGTGCGCGGCAACCGGGTGTCGCTGAGCTGGACGGCGATCTCCAGCGCCACCGTGGACGGCGGCCGGGTCTGGATCCACCAGTCCAGCAGCGCGGCGCCCGTCCTCTACGTGCCGCAGCAGAACCCCAACGCCGTGCTGATCCCGGCGCTGCTGGCCCAGTTCAAGCAGTAGCGGTCGAGCGGTAGCCGCCCTCCCTCACAGGAGGGACCAGGCGATGCCGTCCAGGATGTCGTGCTCGCTCACCACGACCGCGCCGAAGCCGTACTCCCGCATGATGCGGTCGAGGATGAGCGCGCCCGCGCCGATCACGTCCACCCGGCCGGGGTGCATGACGCCGAACTCCGCCCGCTCGGCGCGGGTCGCGTGCAGCAGCCGCCGCGTCACCTCGTGGACCCGGTCGGCGGTGATGCGGGACAGGTGGATCCTCGCCGGGTCGTACTCCGGCAGGTCGAGCGCGATCCCGGCGACCGTCGTGACCGATCCGGCGAGGCCCACCAGCGTGCGCGCCTCGTCGACCGGCACCACCTCGCGGACCCGGTCGAGCGCCGCGTCGATGTCGGCGACCGCGTCCGCGATGTGCTCGGGCGAGGGCGGGTCGCCGTCCCTCAGGTGCCGCTCGGTCATCCGCACGCAGCCGATGTCGACCGAGCGGGCCGCGTCGGCCGAGGAGCTGCCGAGCACGAACTCGGTCGAGCCGCCGCCGATGTCCACCACCAGGTAGGGACGGGCGGGACGCAGCCCTGCCAGCTCCCGCGTCGCGCCCGCGAACGACAGCGCGGCCTCCTCGTCGCCGCTGATCACCTCGGGGACGACGCCGAAGATCTCGACGACGCCGTCGACGAACTCCGACCGGTTGGCGGCGTCGCGGGTGGCGCTGGTCGCGACCACCCGGGTCTTCAGCGGCCCCTGGCCCGCCGCGGCGCCGTGCCGCTCGATCAGCTCGGCGTAGCCGCGCATCGCGGTGAAGGTCCGCTCCAGCGCCGCGGGCGCGAGCCGTCCCGTGCGGTCGACGCCCTCCCCCAGCCGGACGATCTCCATCCGGCGCTCGACGTCGGTGAGGGCCCCGCCGTCCGCGCCCGGGGCGATGTCGGCGATCAGGAGCCGGACCGAGTTGGTCCCGCAGTCGATGGCGGCGACGCGCGTCACCGGCCCTCCTCCCCGGCGCGGTCGGCGGGGACGCACGAGCCCGAGCGCCACCAGCCGGGCAGCGCGTCCAGCGCCTCCCGGCCGAACGGGTTCACGCCCGGGACGGCCAGCTCGTGGGCGATGAGGGCGTGCAGGCACTTCACCCGCTCCGGCATCCCGCCCGCGCTCTGCATGCCCTCGGGCAGCGGCTCGATGCCGTCCTCGCGGGCGGCGTCGCCGCGGCGGCGCAGGTAGTCCTCGTGCGCGGCGGTGTAGGCGTCCCGCAGCGCCGGATCACCGGCGAGCCTCGCCTGCATCTCGCGCATCATCCCGCCGCCCTCCAGCGTCCCGATGGCCGAGGCGGCCTTCGGGCACGTCAGATAGAACAGCGTGGGGAACGGGGTGCCGTCCGGAAGGCGCGGCGCCGTCTCGACCACGGCGGGCCGCCCGCACGGGCACCGGTAGGCGACCCGCCGGATCCCGCGCGGCTCCCTCCCGAGCTGCGCCGCGACCGCCGCGACGTCCTCCCCCGCCACTTGGTCCTGCTCGGCTGCCTGGTCCTGCTTATAGGAGCGTTCCTCAACCATCCCGTGTCCCCACCCGCGGACCTCACGACCCCTGACCACCCGCGCGCCGGGCTCAGCGGGGGCGGTCGGCGGCCTCCACCGACCGCCACAGTGTCTCGTACCATGGCGGCTTGCTCGGCGGCCGGCCCTTGCGGGCCTCCTGCTCGCCCTCGCCGCCGCCCCCCAGGACGGTGTAGCACTTCACGTCCGGGCGGCAGTAGTGGAGCCTGCGCGTCGCCTCCCGCTCAATGTACGACTTATCACCCAGTTGTTGCTTGCGTTGCGCCAGTTCGTCCACCTGGCGGCGGGCGACGCTCTCCTTGTGCTGGAGATCGGCGATCTCCTTGCGCTGGGCGATGTACTCGCGCACCGGGTAGGCGAGGCTCAGCGCGATCGCGCACACGACGACCGCGAGGATCGCGGCGCGGCTGGTCAGCGCCGGGTTGCCGCGCCGTCCCCGGTCGCCGTCGGGCTCGTCGCGGGCGGCCCGGGAGCGGGCCCTGTCGTCCTGCGCCATGGCGTGTCCCCTCTGCCTGGACGAGTCTGCTCTGCCTGGACGAGTCTGCCTGGACGGGATCGGTCGCGGGGGTTACTCGCGGGCGGCCGCGGAGGGGCCCGGCGCCGCGCGGCGCCGGGCCCGCCCGGGTCAGCCCTGCCGGTCGAACCGGGGGAACGCGGCGGCGCCGGCGTAGCGGGCCGCGTCGCCCAGCAGCTCCTCGACGCGCAGGAGCTGGTTGTACTTGGCGACGCGCTCGCTGCGGGCCGGGGCGCCGGTCTTGATCTGGCCGCAGTTGGTCGCGACGGCGAGGTCGGCGATCGTGGTGTCCTCGGTCTCGCCGGACCGGTGGCTCATCATGCAGCGGTAGCCGCTGGTCTGCGCCAGCGTCACCGCGTCGAGGGTCTCGCTGAGCGTGCCGATCTGGTTGATCTTGACCAGCAGCGCGTTGCCGGCGCCCTCGGCGATGCCGCGGGCGAGCCGCTCGGGGTTGGTGACGAAGACGTCGTCGCCGACGAGCTGGACGCGGTCGCCGAGCGCGGCGGTGAGGCCGGACCAGCCGGTCCAGTCCTCCTCGTCGAGCGGGTCCTCGATGGAGACCAGCGGGTACTCGGTGACCAGCTCGGCGTAGTAGGCGGCCATGTCGTCGGCGGACCGCTCGGCGCCCTCGTAGGTGTAGCGGCCGTCGGCGTGGAACTCGCTGGCGGCGACGTCCAGGGCGAGCGCGACGTCGCGGCCGGGGGTGAAGCCGGCCTTGCGGATCGCCTCCAGGATCAGGTCGAGGGCGTCGCGGTTGCTCGGCAGGTCGGGGGCGAAGCCGCCCTCGTCGCCGAGGCCGGTCGCGAGGCCCCGCGACTTCAGCACCGACTTCAGCGCGTGGTAGGTCTCGGCGCCCCAGCGCACCGCCTCGGAGAAGGTGGCCGCGCCGATCGGCGCGATCATGAACTCCTGGACGTCGACGTTGGTGTCGGCGTGCGCGCCGCCGTTCAGGATGTTCATCATCGGGACGGGCAGCACGTGCGCGTTCGGCCCGCCGACGTAGCGGAACAGCGGCAGCCCGGCGGACTCGGCGGCGGCCTTGGCCACCGCGAGGCTGACGCCGAGGAGGGCGTTGGCGCCGAGCGCGGACTTGTCGGGGGTGCCGTCCAGGTCGATGAGGAGCTGGTCGACCAGGCGCTGGTCGGAGGCGGGGTAGCCGACGAGCTTGTCGTCGATGGTCTCGGTGACGGCGCGGACGGCGTTCCGCACGCCCTTGCCGCCGTAGCGCTCACCGCCGTCGCGCAGCTCCACGGCCTCGAACTGTCCGGTGGACGCGCCGCTCGGCACGGCGGCGGACGCCTCGGTGCCGTCGGCGAGCAGCACCTCGACCTCGACGGTCGGGTTCCCTCGGGAGTCAAGGATCTCCCGGGCGATTACGGCCTCGATCGACGACACGGCATCTCCTTGATCTTGCGAATGGATTGGTGCGGTCACAGAGCCTATCCGGCGCCGTCCCGCGCGACCCAACTGGCTCGCCGCTCACAAATCCGGCCCTTGTTACGAAACCGATCTGCGCAACCGACTTGACGAAGTGATTGCCAACCTTATCTACTGTCCACGTCAAACAGACTTGATAAGTAGGGAAACATGACAATGCATCGCGGACTCCGCTGGCGTGTCGCCACAGTGGCTCTGACCGTCCTCACTGGAGCGGGTGCGCTCGGTGCCTGCGGTGGCGACGACGACGACGGCGGCTCCGGATCGTCCCCCCAGCTCAAGCTCGGCTACTTCCCGAACATCACCCACGCCACCGCGCTCGTGGGCGTGCAGAAGGGGATCTTCGCCAAGCACCTCGGCACCGCGCCCAAGACGGCGACGTTCAACGCGGGGCCGGCCGCCGTCGAGGCGCTGTTCTCCGGCGCGGTCGACGCGACCTTCGTCGGCCCCAACCCGTCCATCAACGCGTGGGCGAAGTCACACGGGAAAGCGGTTCACATCATCTCCGGCGCCGCTTCGGGCGGTGTCTCGCTCGTCGTGAAACCCGGTATCAACGGCGTCCAGGATCTCAAGGGAAAGAAGATCGCCACGCCGCAACTCGGGAACACACAGGACGTCGCGATCCGCTACTGGCTCAAGAAGAACGGCCTCACGGCGAACAAGGACGGCAGCGGTGACGTGAAGGTCGTCCCGCAGGACAACGCGCAGACGCTCCAGACGTTCGCGCAGGGCAACATCGACGGCGCGTGGGTCCCCGAGCCCTACGCCTCGCGGCTGATCCTGGAGAGCAAGGGCAAGCGGCTGCTGGACGAGAAGACCCTCTGGCCCGGCGGCAAGTTCGTGATCACCAACCTGCTGGTGAGCCAGAAGTTCGAGAAGGCCCACCCCGACCAGGTCAAGAAGCTGCTCCAGGGCGTGGTGGAGAGCACCGACTACATCAACCAGCACCCGGCCGAGGCCAAGACCTCCGTCAACGACGCGCTGACCAAGCTCAGCGGCAAGCCGCTCAAGCCCGCCGTGCTCGACTCGGCGTTCAAGGAGATCCAGTTCACCACCGACCCGGTCGCGACCTCGCTGGTGCAGGGCGCCCAGCACGCCGAGGAGATCGGGCTGCTGGAGAAGACCGACCTGAACGGGATCTACGACCTCGGCCCCCTCAACGACGTGCTCAAGGCGAGCGGGAAGGCACAGGTCAGCGACAAATGACCGCGGCGGCCACGGCGGTCCGGCTCAGCGACGTCTCCAAGGCGTTCGGCACGGGCGGATCCTCCCTCCTCGCACTGGACCAGGTCTCCCTCGACGTGGCGCCCGGTGAGTTCGTGTGCCTGCTCGGCGCCTCCGGGTGCGGCAAGAGCACGCTGCTCAACCTGGTCGCCGACCTCGACCGGCCGAGCGCCGGGACGATCGACAAGAACGGCGCGCGGGTCGCGCTGATGTTCCAGGAGCCGGCGCTGTTCCCGTGGCTGACCGTGACGGGGAACCTGGAGCTGGCGCTGAAGATGCGGGGCGTCCCGCGCGAGGACCGCCGTGGCCGTGCCGCCGAGCTGCTCGACTCGGTGCACCTCGGCGGGTTCGCCAAGAAGCGTCCGCACCAGCTGTCGGGCGGCATGCGCCAGCGGGTCGCGCTCGCCCGCGCGCTGGCGCTGACGATCGAGGAGAACAAGAACGAGGACAGCGTCCCGGGCGGCACCGTCCTGCTGATGGACGAGCCGTTCGGCGCCCTCGACGCCATGACCCGCGACCTGCTGCACGACGAGATCGAGCGCATCTGGCGGACGCGCGGGCTGACCGTGCTGTTCGTGACCCACAACGTGCGGGAGGCGGTGCGGCTGGGCGACCGGGTCGTGCTGCTCAGCAGCCGCCCAGGCCGGGTCGTGGAGGAGTTCCCCGTGCCGATGGAACGTCCGAGGCGGATCGACGCGGCCGACGTGGCGACGCTCGCCGCGACCATCACCGACCGGCTGCGCGAGGAGGTTGGCCGCCATGGCGCATGACGTGCGGACGTCGGGCAGCGCCCTCGACCGCGAGATGGCGGGCCTGGACGCGCTGGAGCTCGGCGGCGGCGGGGCGCCGCGCCGCGCCCTGCAGCGGGCCTGGTCCGCGATCTGGCCGATGGGGGCCGCCGCCCTGATCGGGCTGCTGGCCTGGCAGATCGTGGTGTGGAGCGGCTGGAAGGAGCCGTGGGTCCTGCCCGGCCCGAAGGACACGCTGCCGGTGTTCAAGGACCAGGTCACCAGCTCCCGGTTCTGGGAGGCGGCGGCGCTGACCATGCGGCGCGCGGTCGTCGGGTTCGCGGTCGCGGTCGCGATCGGCGTGCTGGTCGGCGCTATGGTGTCGCAGTCGCGGATCCTGCGCCGCGCGTTCGGGTCGCTGATCACCGGGCTCCAGACGATGCCGTCGATCGCGTGGTTCCCGCTCGCGATCCTGCTGTTCCAGCTCAGCGAGAGCGCGATCCTGTTCGTGGTGGTGCTCGGCGCGGCGCCCTCCATCGCCAACGGGCTGATCGCGGGCGTCGACTACACGCCGCCGATCCTGCTGCGCGCGGGCAAGGTGATGGGGCTGCGCGGGGTGAACCTGTACCGGCACCTGATCATGCCCGCGTCGCTGCCGTCGTTCGTGGCGGGGCTCAAGCAGGGCTGGGCGTTCGCGTGGCGCAGCCTGATGGCGGGCGAGCTGCTGGTCATCATCGGCGACACCACCTCGCTGGGCGTGCTGCTGTCGCAGGCCAGGGAGCTGAACAACACCGCCGACATGATCTCCTACATGATCGTCATCCTGGTCATCGGGATCGTGATCGACCAGCTCTTCGGCGTGGTGGACCGGTCGATCCGTACCCGCTGGGGCCTCGACCAGGACTGAGCCGGTCCCGGCCCGCCACCTGACATCCGACACCTGACACCCGACCCCCAGAGACCCGGGGCCCGGGCCCTGAGCCCCCAGGGCCCGAGCCCCGGTTCCCGTTACCGGACGATCTTTTTACCCGCCGCCCACGGTCCCGTTTGCCCTGTTCTGGCAAGGAAGAACGGGTAGTGCCCCGTACCGTGGGAGGTCGTCATCCGTGTCCGGTCTCGCCCGTCCCCCGGGAACCTGACCCGCTGGCTCTGGCGGGTCGCGCTCCGGCACCCGGAGATCCGGGTGCGGGTGACGGTGTCGGCGGTCCTGGCGGCGCTGGTGCTGTCCACCGCGCTGTACGTGGTGCTGCTGGTGCTGCTCAGGCGGCAGGCCGCCGACGACCAGGAGCGGGACCTCGCCCGGGAGGGCCGCCGGGTCGTCACGGAGATCCACTCCGGGACGCTCGGCCCGCGCGTCAACAGCCCCGACGGCGGCCTCCAGCAGGTCCAGGACGGGCAGGGGCGGATCGTCTCGGCCACCGCCGCGATGGAGGGGCGGCCGCCCCTCCGGTTCCCGCCGCCCTCCTCCGGCGACACCCGCAGCGACGGGCGCACCTGCTCGGTGGACGCCCCGCGCGGCCGGTGCTTCCAGATCGTCGTGTACCGGGCCGGGGTGGGCCAGGGGCAGCGGCTCGTCTACACGCTCGCACCCGAGCCGGGGCTGCTGCCGCGCCCGCTGATGGCGGGGCTGCTGGCGCTCGGCATCCCGGCGATCTCCGGCCTCGCCGGCTACCTGACCTGGCTGTCGGCGAGCCGGACGCTGCGCCCGGTGGACGCGATCCGCCGGGAGCTGGACGAGATCACCGCGACCGACCTGGAGCGCCGGGTGCCGGTGCCGCCCCGCCGCGACGAGGTGGCGCTGCTCGCCCGCAGCGTCAACGCGACCCTGGACCGGCTGGAGCAGGCCGTCGCGCGGCAGCGGGCGTTCGTCTCCGACGTGTCCCACGAGCTGCGCAGCCCGCTGACCGGGCTGCGGACGGAGCTGGAGCTGGCCCTCGCCGACCCCGACGCCACCGACCTGCCCGAGACCCTCCAGGCGATCCTCAGCAACACCGACCGGGTCACGGCGGTGGTGGACGACCTGCTGGCGCTCGCGCGGCTGGAGGCCGACCGCGACTTCACCCGCGAGGTCGTCGACCTGACCGAGCTGGTGGACCAGGAGGTGCTGCGCCGCCCCCGCCGCGCCCAGGTGACCGTGCTGTCGGAGGGGCCGGTGCGGGTGAACGGCGGGCGCAGCGAGCTGGCGCGGCTGCTGACCAACCTGATCGACAACGCCGACCGGCACGCGGAGCGCGCGGTGACGGTGATCGTCGGCATCGTGCTGCCCGCGACCGCGCTGGTCGAGGTGATCGACGACGGCATCGGGATCGCGCCCGAGGACCGCGACCGGGTGTTCGAGCGCTTCACCCGCCTCGCGGAGGGGCGGCACCGGGACGCGGGCGGCACGGGCCTCGGCCTCGCGATCTCGCTGGACATCGCCGAGGCGCACGGCGGCACGCTCGTCCTGACCGACCGCGCGGACGGGGTGCGCGGGGCGCGCTTCGTGCTCCGCCTGCCCGCCCTGCCGCCCGGCTGAGCCTCAGTCGAGACCGAGGTCGTCGCGCAGGCGGCGGCGCTCGTCCTCCAGCAGCTCGATCCGGCCGGACAGCTCCTCGCGGGCCGCGAGGTTCTGGCCCGCGTCTACGAAGTCGCCCGCGTCCTCGGTCGGCTGCGGCAGCTCGGCGCGCAGCCGGTCGAGGTCCGCCTCGACCACGCGCAACCGGTCCCGCTTGTCGGCCTCGCTCATCGTGCTCCCTAGATCCGGATGACGGTCGCGCCGTGGCGGGCGGGGCCGGCGCGGTCGTCGGCGAGCGCGCCGGGCGCCGCGTGCAGCGGCACCTCCCGCTCGACCGCGACCCGCAACCCGCCCGAGTCTACGAGGGCCGAGACGCGCTCCAGCAGCGCGGCGGTCGGCGTGCCGTCGAGGTTGACGCCGCGGATCCGCCGGGCCGCCATCGCGTCCGGGTTCACCGCCCAGGTGGTGCCCGCGTAGGCCCCGCCCGGACGCAGCAGCCGCACGAGCGCCTCCGCCCCCGCGGCGTCGCTGACCAGGTCGATGACGGTGTCGAGGCCGCCGGGATGCGCGGCGAGCACCTGGTCGGTGAACACCCCCGCCGCCGGGTCGACGGTCGCGGCCGCGCCGAGCCCGCGGATCTCCCCGGCCATCGCGCGCCGGGCGGTGGCGACCACCTTCGCCCCGGACGCGGCGGCGAGCTGCACCACGGCCCGGCCGACGCCGGTCGTCGCCCCGGCCACGAGGACGGCCTGCCCGGCCGTCACCCCGGCCGCCTCGACCAGCTCCAGCGCGGTCATGCAGGCGGTCGGCACCGCCGCCGCGTCGCTGTAGAGCAGGCGGTCCGGGATCCGCCCGACCGGGCCGTGCTGGTCGACGACGGCGTACTCGGCGTAGGTGCCCAGGCCGCGCGCGACGTCGGACAGGCACCCGTAGACCTGCTCGCCGTGCCGCAGCCGGGTGACGCCCTCCCCGACGTCCTCGACGACGCCCGCGCCGTCCCGGCCGAGGACGAGCGGGAACGCCGCGTCCACCGAGTCCTTGAGCGCGCCCTCGGCGATCCTCCAGTCCAGCGTGTTCACCCCGGCCGCGATCACCTTCACCAGCAGCTGGCCCGGCCCGGGCTCCGGCCGCGGCACGTTCGCCAGCACGGGTGTCGCGCCGTACTCCGGCACGGCGATGGCTCGCATGGCTTCCCCCGATCGATCACTGCGAGGGCGCCGGCCCCCGCGAGTCGATCTACCCGAAGGCTTGCCGATCACACGGCCGAGGCAGGGAAAGAGCAGGTCAGCGCGGGAACCCGGGCGGAAAGGTGATCGGCGGCACCGGCACCTGCTGGTCGCCGCCGCCTCCACCGCCGCCGCCGTCGCCCCCGCCGCGCGGCGGGCGGCGCTTGGAGCCCTTGCTGAGGCGCAGCGTGATCGTGTCGCCGGGCTCGGCGGTGCGCGCGCCCGGCTCCATCTCGGCGACGGTGCCCTTCGGGTACCTCCCCGACTCGACGGGAGCCCCGACGCGCGCCCTGAACCCGGCGGCGCGCAGCCTCGCGACGGCCTGCGCCGGCCTCAGCCCGCGCACGTCCGGCACCTTCGCCTTGTCCTCACCCGAGCCCTTGCTGAAGAAGTGCGAGGGCGGGCGGTGGAACGGCTCGGCGGGCGTGTCCGCCAGGGCGCCGAGCATGCTCTCCTGCCAGATCGGCGCGGGGATCGTCGCGCCGAACACCGCCCCGTAGCACTCGCCGTCCATGCACAGGTTCTCCATGGGGTAGCGGTAGCCGCCGCGCGGGTCCCCGACCCACACGGCCGACGCCAGCTCGGGCGTGTACCCGGCGAACCAGGCGGCGGAGAAGTTGTCGACGGTGCCGGTCTTCCCGGCGGCGGGGCGGCCGAGCCCGAGCCCCTTGGCCGTGCCCTTGGTCAGCACGCCGCTGAGGACGTAGTTCACGGCGTCCGCCACGTCCTTGTCGATCGCCTGCTCGCACCCCGCCCCGGGCACCTTGATCTGGTGCCCGGACGCGTCGGTGACCCGGCGGATCGCGATCGGCGAGCAGTACCGGCCGCGCGCGCCGAACGCCGCGTAGGCCGCGGCGAGCCGCACCGGGGAGACGGGGTTGAACCCGAGCGTGAACGAGGGGTACTGCTCCAGCGGCTCGCCGCTGGCCTGCCGCATCCCGAGCTTCTCGGCCATCTTGACCGTCTGGCACAGCCCGACCTTCTTCTCCAGCGCGAGGAAGAAGGTGTTGACCGAGTGGTGCGTCCCGGTGACGAGGCTGAAGCTCTTGCCGCCCTCGCCGTCGGCGGCGTTGCGCAGCGGGGTGCCGGGGTCGCCGCGGCTGCGGCCCTTGCAGTCGCGGTAGCCGACGGCGGTGTAGGAGCGCGGCGCCATCAGCCGCGTCCCGAACGGCATGCCCTCGTCCAGCGCGGCGGCCAGCGTGAACGCCTTGAACGTCGATCCGGCCTGCATGCCGATGCTGGAGCCGTGGCTGGCGTCGGCGGCGAAGTTGATCCAGGTCTTGCCGCGTTCCCGGTCGGGCCCGAGCCTGCGGTCCACGACCATCGCCTTGATCTCGCCGGTGCCGGGTTCGACCATCGCCTCGGCGGCGGCCTTGTGCGCGGAGTTCCTGCGCGGGACGTGCCCGTCCACGGCTCGCTGCGCGGCCCGCTGCGCGCGCCGGTCCAGCGTCGTGCGGATGGTGAGGCCGCCCCGTTTGAGCAGCTTCTCCCGTTCCTGCGGCGTCTTCCCGAACACCGGGCTGGTGAGGATCTCCCGCTGCACGTAGTCGCAGAAGAACGGCGCCTCGCTCGTGACGCAGCCGCTCCTGGCGTCCTGGACGCGCAGCGCGATCGGCTGCCGGGCGGTCGCCTCCGCCGTCGCGGAGTCGATCCAGCCGAGCTCGGCCATCCGCCGCAGCACGGTGTCGCGGCGCTCGCGGGCCATGCCCGGATGGTGGACGGGGTCGTAGGCGTAGGGGTAGCGGATCACCCCGGCCAGCAGCGCGGCCTCGGCGAGGTCCAGCTTGGACGCGGGCTTGGAGAAGTAGTGCCGGGACGCGGCCTCGATGCCGTACGCGCCGTCGCCGTAGTAGGCGATGTTGAGGTAGCGGCGGAGGATCTCGTCCTTGGGGTAGCGCTTCTCCAGCGCCACCGCGTACCGCAGCTCGCGGATCTTGCGGGCGGGCGAGATCTCCTTGGCGGCGCGCTGCTCGGCCCGGGAGTCGGCGGTGGTCAGCAGCAGGTTCTTGACGTACTGCTGGGTGATGCCCGAGCCGCCCTGCGTCACCTTGCCGCTGCTCAGGTTGCTCGCCAGCGCCCGCAGCGTGCCCTGGGAGTCGATCGCGCCGTGCTCGTAGAAGCGGCTGTCCTCGATCGCGAGGACGGCGCGCCGCGCGATCGGCGCGATGCCCTTGAGCGGGACGTCCACCCGGTTCTGGTAGAAGAACGTCGCGATCGGGGTGCCGTCGGCGGCGAGGATCCTGGAGCGCTGCGGCACGCCGGAGGTGCTCAGCCCCTCCGGCTCGCTCCCGAACCAGTGCGCCGCGTCGCGGGTGCCGACCCCGGCGGTGCAGGCGGTGGGCAGGATCATCAGCGCGACCAGCACGCCCGACAGCCCGCCGAGCGCGCCCAGCCCGCGGATCGCGCGGGCCTTCTCGGCGCGCGTGGTGGACGCGGCGAACACCCGCCGCGGGCGGCGTCCCGGGGTGGGGAGCGGGCCCCGGCCGCCACTTCCTGCCTTGATCGGCACGCGCTCAGGGTAGACGGGCGACACCCGCCGGACCACCCCATCGAAGATTCTTCGGGCGATATCCCCCGACGCCCGGGAACCCGCCGGCGCGCGCCGGTGCCGCGGGACCCCCGGTTCAGGCGTCCCGGCCGCGCCGCTCCCAGACTCTGACACGATCGCGGAATACCCGCGAAACCGCGCGCAACTCCGCTTCGGGATCAAGGCCCTGCTCACCGGCCTCCTGGACGAGCGCGAAAAGCCTTACGCCGAGGTCGCTCCCGGCGTCCGCGCCGTTCCCCGCACCGTTTTCCGAGCCGTTCCCCGAGGTCAGGGCGCCGTTCGCGGTCGGGGCGAGGTCGCCGGGGGCGCCCATCCGCCGGGCCCGGCGCTGGAGTTGCGCGGCCAGCGACAGCGCCGGCTGGCCCATCGGCACACCGTCCAGCGCGGACGCCTCGTCGCCGCTCTTGGCCGCCCGCTCGGCCGCCTTGATCTGCTCCCAGTTGGCGTCGACCTCGTCGGCGCCGGAGACCGACACGTCCGCGAACACGTGCGGATGCCGCCGGACGAGCTTGTCGACGATCCCGCCCGCGACGTCGTCCACGGTGAACGCGGTCTCGTCGGCGCGCTCGGAGGCCACCACCGAGTGGAACGCGACCTGGAGCAGCACGTCGCCGAGCTCCTCCCGCAGCGCCCCGAGGTCACCCGACTCGATCGTGTCGAGGACCTCGTAGGCCTCCTCCAGCAGGTACGGCGCGAGGGTCTCGTGCGTCTGCTCCCGGTCCCACGGGCACTCGCGGCGCAGCGTCTCCATCACCGCGACGAGGTCGAGCAGCCGCGCGCCGGGCAGGTCGTAGGACCCGTGCAGCACCTCGACGTCCAGCGGGTCGTTCAGGACGAGCGTGCCGACCTCGCGCATCAGCGCCTCGTCGCCCTCGGGCGCCGCGACCCACACGACGTCCTCCCGGCGCGCCGCCGCGACCAGGTCGCGCGCGTCGGGGGCCGCCACCTCCTCCGGGGCGATCCCGGCGTCGCGCAGGTACGGCAGCAGCGGATGCCCGGCCCGCACCCGCACCCGCGCGGCCGACCGGAGGGCCTCCCACGCCTTCCACGTCAGCAGGCCGGGCGCCACGCGGTGCGTGGTGGCGAGCAGGGTCAGGCTCATGAGCGGTCGAGGCCCGACTCGGGGCTGGACAGCCGGTAGGCGACCTGGCCGACGTTGCCGCGCAGCGGGTCGAACGTCCCGTACCGGGGGTTGACCTCGATGTGCAGGCGGCCCGCGGTGCCGCGGATGAGCTGGGTGTAGCGCTGGCCCGCCTGCACCGTCGCGGGGCTCTGCGGGTTGCCGTCGGCGCCGAACCGCTCCAGCACCAGCCGCTTGGTCGCGACGTAGCGGGCCAGGTCGCGCGTCCGGTCGCGGGGCAGCCCGCTCGCCAGCGTGATCGAGGCGGCGCCGCCCGGCTGCTGGTTCATCTCGCGCAGGACGTCGTCGGTGCGGCCGTCGGGCACCGACACCCCCTGCTCCTTCGCCAGCTTGTCGGCGACCTGGAAGTTCACCAGCAGCGTCAGCGCCATGCGCAGGTCGGACTCGCCCGCCTCGGTGCCGAGCTGGTCGCCCTGGCCCGCGGCGCCGGCGCGGATCCGGTTGGCGACCGCGTCGTTCTTGAACTGCCCGCGCCAGTCGCGGACGGTCTGGCTGAGGGAGGTGACCGTGATGCGGTCGTCACCCACGATGGCGGCGGTACCGGGCTTCGGCGCGTCGCCGCACCCGGCCAGCGCGCCGGCCGCCACCAGGACGGCCGCCGCGATCTTCACGGACCTACCGGACACGGGACCCCATCTCGTCGTTGATCATTTCAGGACCGCGCCAGCCTATGCGCGGACCGGTTCGAGGAACAGGGCCTCGACCAGGTCCGTCGCCCAGCGCAGCAGCTCCTGGTCGCGCAGCGGGCGGCCGCCGAGCGGCGCGGTCTTCGGCGCCGGCACGAGCAGGGTGTCGGTCGCCGGTTTGAGGATGCTCTTCGGGTACAGCCGCTGCAACCTGACCTGCTTGGAGTCCGGCAGCGACACGGGCGAGAACTTCACGAAGTTCCCCTGGAGCGTGACGTCGGTCAGCCCCGCGGCGCGCGCCCTGGCCCGGAACCGCGCGACCTCCAGCAGGTTCAGCACCGGGACGGGCAGCGGCCCGAACCGGTCCTTCAGCTCCTCGTGCACGGGCTCGATCTCGTCCTCGGACGTGATCGCCGCGATCCGGCGGTAGGCGTCCAGCCGGAGCCGCTCCCCCGGCACGTACTCGTGCGGCAGGTGCGCGTCGACGGGCAGCTCGACCTTGGTCTCGACGGCCTGCGGCTCGCCGCCGCCCTCCTTCAGGTCCCGGACGGCCTCCCCGACCATCCGGACGTACAGGTCGAACCCGACGCCCGCGACGTGCCCGGACTGCTCGGCGCCGAGGATGTTGCCCGCGCCCCGGATCTCCAGGTCCTTCATCGCGACGTACATGCCCGCGCCGACCTCGGTGTGCTGCGCCAGCGTCGCGAGGCGCTCGTGCGCGGTCTCGGTCAGCGGCTGCTCGGGCTGGTAGAGGAAGTAGGAGTAGGCCCGCTCCCGGCCGCGCCCGACGCGTCCGCGCAGCTGGTGGAGCTGCGACAGCCCGTACATGTCGGCGCGGTCGACGATCAGCGTGTTGGCGTTCGGGACGTCCAGCCCCGACTCCACGATCGTGGTCGCGACCAGGACGTCGTAGTTCTTCTCCCAGAAGTCGACCATGACGCGTTCCAGCTCGTGCTCGTTCATCTGCCCGTGCGCGATGCCGACCCGCGCCTCCGGGACGAGCCTGGCCAGGTTCGCCGCGACCTTGTTGATCGAGCGGACCCGGTTGTGCACGAAGAACACCTGGCCCTCGCGCAGCAGCTCGCGCCGGATCGCCGCCGCGATCTGCTTCTCCTCGTAGGGCCCGACGAAGGTCAGGACGGGGTGCCGCTCCTCCGGCGGGGTGAGGATCGTCGACATCTCCCGGATGCCGGTGAGCCCCATCTCCAGCGTCCGCGGGATCGGCGTCGCCGACATCGCGAGCACGTCCACCTGCGTCCGGAGCCGCTTCAGCTCCTCCTTGTGCTCGACGCCGAACCGCTGCTCCTCGTCGATGATCACCAGGCCGAGGTTCTTGAACCGGGTCTGGGAGGACAGGATGCGGTGCGTGCCGACCACCACGTCCACGGTGCCCTGCGCGAGCCCCTCCAGCGTCTGGTCGATCTCCCCACTGGACTGGAACCGGCTGATCGGCTTCACCACCACCGGGAACGCGCCGAACCGCTCGGAGAACGTCGACAGGTGCTGCTGGACGAGCAGCGTCGTCGGCACCAGCACCGCGACCTGCCGCCCGTCCTGGACGGCCTTGAACGCCGCCCGGACCGCGATCTCGGTCTTGCCGTAGCCGACGTCGCCGCAGATCAGCCGGTCCATCGGGACCGGCCGCTCCATGTCCTGCTTCACCTCGTCGATGGCGGCGAGCTGGTCGGGCGTCTCGGCGTAGGGGAAGGCGTCCTCCAGCTCCCGCTGCCAGGGGGTGTCGGCGCCGAACGGGTGCCCGGGGCTAGCCATCCGCGCCGAGTACAGCCGGATCAGCTCCCCGGCGATCTGCTTGACCGCCTTGCGCGCCCGCGACTTGGCCTTCTGCCAGTCGGCGCCGCCGAGCCGGTGCAGGCTCGGCGCCTCGCCGCCGACGTAGCGGGTCAGCTCCTCCAGCTGGTCGGTCGGGACGAACAGCCGGTCGCTCTTGGCGTACTCCAGGATCAGGTACTCGCGGGTGGCGCCCTGCACCGTCCGGCTGACCATCTCCACGTACCGGCCGACGCCGTGCTGCTCGTGCACGACGTAGTCGCCCGGCTTGAGCTGGAGCGGGTCGATGCCGCCGCGCCGCCGCGAGGGCATCCGCCGCATGTCCTTGGTGGAGGACTTCTGCCCGGACAGGTCGGTCTCGGTCAGCACCGCCAGCTTGACCGACTCCCAGGTGAAGCCGTTCTCCAGCAGCCCGGTCGTGACCGTGACCAGCGAGGGCTCGGGCGCCTCAGGAAGGTCGGCCAGGCGTGCGCCCAGCCCCTCCTCCCCCATGAGCTGGACGAGCCGCTCCGCCGGACCGTGCCCGGCGGTGACCAGCACCACGTGCCAGCCGCCGTCGATCCAGCCCTTCACGTCGCCGACGACCCGGGAGGTGTCGCCCCGGTACGCCTCGGCGGGCTGCACCCCGAGGCTCAGCGCCTCCCCCTCGGGGTTGAGCGCCGTCACGCTCCAACGCGGCAGGCCCAGTTCGGTGCTGTGCGCGCGGACCTCCTCCAGCGACCGGAACGCCGCCGCGCCGAGGTCGATCGGCGCCTCGCCGCCCGCCGCCGCGTTGACCCAGCTCGCCTCCAGGAACTCCTGGCTCGTCCGGACCAGCTCCGCCGAGCGGGTGCGGATCCGCTCCGGCTCGCACACCAGCAGCGCCGAGCCGTCCGGCAGCAGGTCGGTCAGCAGCTCCATGCCCTCGGCGAGGACGGGCGAGAACGCCTCCATGCCCTCGACCGTGTCGCCGTCGGCGATCCGGCCGAGGATCTCCTCCAGCGCCGGATGCTCGCCCGCCAGCTCCCGGGCCCGCTCGCGGACCCGCCCGGTCAGCGGCAGCTCCCGGCAGGGCGGCGCCCACAGCCCGTCGCCCGCGACCTCCAGCGACCGCTGGTCGGCGGCCTTGAAGTAGCGGATCTCCTCGACGGTGTCGCCCCAGAACTCCACCCGCAGCGGGTGCTCCTCGGTGGGCGGGAACACGTCCAGGATGCCGCCGCGCACGGCCAGCTCGCCGCGCTTCTCCACCAGGTCCACGCGGTGGTAGCCCGCGTCGACCAGGCGCCGGACGACGTCGTCCATGTCGGCGTCCTCGCCGGAGGACAGCCGGACGGGCTCCAGGTCGGCGAGTCCCGACACGATCGGCTGGAGCACCGCCCTGATCGGCGTCACGACCACGTCGAGGCCGCCGCCGCGTCCCGGGCCGCCGCCCGCCCCGGCGGCGGGGTCGCCCGCGTCCGGGTGGACGAGGCGCCGCAGCACCGCGAGCCGCTGGCCGACCGTGTCCGAGCGCGGTGACAGCTTCTCGTGCGGCAGCGTCTCCCACGCCGGGAAGTGCGCGACCCGGCCCGGGTCGAGCAGGCTCGTCAGCGCGGCGGTGAGGTCCTCGGCCTCGCGGCCGGTCGCGGTCACCGCGAGCACCACGCCGGTGCCGCCGGTTCCGGCGTTCCCGCCGTCCGCGGTGCGGGTCGCCCGGCTGAGGGCGGCGGCCAGCACCGGCCACAGCGACGGGGGCGCCACGACCTCCTGGTCCAGCCGCGCGTGGGTGAGCGCGCGCGCCAGCCCGGGGTCGGTGCACGCAAGGTCGACAAGTCCGTTGAGGGTCATCTTCGCCAGCTACTCGATCCGCCGCTGAGGGACGCACCGGCCCGGTGCGCGCGGGCCGCCCACGGTCGCCAGGGCAGCCCGAAGAACCGGAATCCGTCCGGACCCGGTGCCTGTACCAGGGTACGCGCCCCCCGGAGGCACCCGGTTACCCGCCCGCGCGGGACGCTCGGCGCGGGTGGTCCACCCGGGGCGCGACACGGCCGTGCCCAACAATGGGCAAATAGCGGACAGAGCGCAGTCGGACGATTACGCTGCGAGACTGTGACCGATCTGCGTACGCCGCCGGTCAGCGACGGCGATCTCTTCTCCGAACGCGCCCGCCAGTACGCCCTAGAGAAGCCCCTGCAGCGGATCCACATCCTGGAGGCGGGGTGCGGCTGGGGCGAGGGGCTGGACCTCGGCGACCATGACCACCAGGTCACGGGCGTCGACGTGGAGTCCCCCGAGCTGCGCGCCCGCACCTGCGAGCGCGCCGACCTCGACAGCTGGCACCTGGGCGACCTGCGCACGGTGCCGATGCCGCCGCGCGCCTACGACGTCGTGCACGCCTCCTACCTGATCGAGCGCGTCCCGCACGCCGAACTCGTCCTCGACCGGTTCGTGGCCGCGCTGAAGCCGGGCGGGCTGCTGCTGGTCCACCTGCGCGACCGCAACACCGCGTTCGGGTTCCTCGACCGGCACCTCCCCCGCTGGATGCACGCCTCCGGACGGCGGCGCAGGGCCCGCGCCGGGCGGTCGCCCCGGGGCGCGCACGCCCGCGTCCCCCACCCCGACCCCGCTCCGGAACCGGAGCCGGAGCCCGCCGCCCCCGCGGACGACCCGGGCGACGTACGGGTCGCCCCCCAGCCCACCACCCCGCCCTCATCAGACGCGCCTTCACGGGACGCGCCCGACCCGGCCGACCCGGCCCAGGCCCGCGCGGAGCCCCGGAGGCCGGAGCCCCGCAAGGCAGAACCCCGGAAGGCAGAGCCCCGGAAGGCAGAACCACGGAAGGCAGAGCCCCGGAAGGGGATCGAGCACCGCGCCGGACGCGGCCGGGCCGCCCATCCGCCGCCCGCCGTCTACGACCGGGTCGCCTCGCGCCAGGGCATGCAGTGGTACTGCGTGATGCGCGGGCTGGTCGTCGCCGAGGAGTACACGTCCCGGCAGGCCATCGACGCGCTCGGGGCCGGAACCGGCCTCGCCGACGTGCTGTGCCGGCTGGTGTCGGCGCTCAGCCGGGGCCGTCTCACCGCAGACCACAGCGAGATAACGCTGGTCATCCGTAAACCCGAGAACCGCTTCGCCCGGGTCATCTGAGTCCGCCGCCCCGCCCCCGGGATGCGCGGACGGGCAGGTCCGCAGTATTTTTCCCTGCGGGAGGAGGGGGACGCGGGGTGGCGTCCACCCGGCCCCCGGCTGGCCCCCACGCCGACTCGTGTCACGCGGACGCCGACCCGACGCCGACGCGGCCAGCCGTCTGGACCAACGACCTGGACCAACGACCTGGATCGGCCCGGCCGCGCGCCGGGCCCGGATCGGAGACCGCGGTGACCGCCGACGCCGGCCTGCCCGACACGCTGCGCGACCTGCCCGCCTGGACGCCGGACGCGCGGGAGCTCGCCGACCTGGAGCTGGTGCTCGCCGGCGCGTACCGGCCGCTGACGGGGTTCCTCGGCTCGTTCGACACCGCGATGGTGATCGCGGGCGGGCGGCTCGCCGACGGGACGCCCTGGCCGGTGCCCGTCACGCTGGCGGTCCCGAAGGAGCTGACGGGCCAGGAGCGCGTCGTCCTCCAGGACCCGGAGGGTGTGCCGCTGGCGGTGCTGCGCGTCGGCGAGGCGTGGCAGGACCCGACCACCCAGGGCTGGCGGCTCGCCGGATCGCTGGAGGCCCTGCGCTCCCCCGCGCACGGACCGTTCCACGGCCTGCGCCGCCGTCCCGACGAGGTCGAGGCCGTCGCGGGGCCCGTGCTGGCCGTCGCGACCCGCGAGTTCCTGCACCGCAAGCAGCTCGGCCAGCTCCGGCAGGTCGCCGAGCGGCTCGGCGCGCACGTGCTGGTGCTGCCGATGCTGACCGGGGAGCACGACGAGTCGCTCGTCCGGGCGCTGCTCGGGGTCCGCCGGGAGCTGCCCGAGGGCACCCGGATCATCCCCGTCCCGCTGCCCGACCGGGGCGACGACCCCGAGCGCGACGTCCTGCTGCACGCCCACATCGCCGCCGCCTACGGCGCCACCCACCTGCTCGCGGACCGGGAGATCGAGGGCAGCGCGATCCCCGTCGTCGTCCCCGAGCCGTGGGCCTACGACGCGGACGTGGAGGTGTGGCGGCCGGTCGCGCGGATCGAGCCCGACCACGTCCAGGCCGAGCTGACGCCCGAGCGGCTCGGCGAGCTGCTGGACGCGGGCGAGCCCGTCCCCGACTGGTTCACCCCGCCCGCCGTCGCCGCCGAGCTGGCCCTCGCCCGCCCGCCCAAGCACTCGCGCGGCATCACGGTGTTCTTCACCGGGCTGTCGGGCTCGGGCAAGTCCACGGTCGCGCGGGGCCTCGCCGACGCGCTCGTCGAGCGCGGCGGCCGGACGGTCACGCTGCTGGACGGCGACGTCGTGCGGCGCATGCTGTCGGCCGGGCTGACCTTCTCCCGCGCCGACCGCGACGCCAACATCCGCCGGATCGGGTTCGTCGCCGCCGAGATCACCCGGCACGGCGGCGTCGCGATCTGCGCGCCGATCGCCCCGTACGCGGCGACCCGCGCGGAGGTGCGCCGCATGGTGTCGGTCTCGGGCGACTTCGTGCTGGTGCACGTCGCGACGCCGCTGGAGGAGTGCGAGCGCCGCGACCGCAAGGGCCTGTACGCCAAGGCGCGGGCGGGCCTGATCCCCGAGTTCACCGGGATCTCCGACCCCTACGAGGCGCCCGAGGACGCCGACCTCACCCTCGACACCTCGCGGATGACGCCCGACGAGGCGGTCGGGCGCGTCCTGGAGGTGCTTGTGGACGGCGGCTGGGTACGTCCGCAATAGCCGCAAAGCAATATCGGACCGGCCAACCCGTGCAACCCCCGTCACCTGGGTTACTTCTAGGACATGGGCTGCCATAGGCTGATGGCCGGTTTTCCTACATAGCAGGTAGGTCATGGCGATGGACTTCGATTGGACGATGGCCGGTGGCTCGTTCCTGGTCGCGATCGTCGTCGGGCTGACCGGAATGGGCGGCGGCGCCCTGATGACGCCGATGCTCGTCACCTTCTTCGGCGTCAGCCCGCTCGCGGCGGTCTCCAGCGACCTCGTCGCCGCCGCCGTCATGAAGCCCGTCGGCAGCGCCGTCCACTACCGCCAGGGCACGATCAACATGCGGCTCGTCGGCTGGCTGTGCGTCGGCTCGGTGCCCGCCGCGTTCTCCGGCGTCCTGCTCGCCCGCGCGCTCGGGCACGGGGCGCGGGTCGAGGACATCATCAGCAAGGCCATGGGCGTCGCGCTGCTCATCGCGGCGGCCGGGCTGGTCGTGCGCGGCTACATCGCCCACCGGGGCCGCGCCGGGACCGACGCCGACGGCGGGCAGGCCCCCGAGATCACGATCCGCCCGGTGCCGACGGTCCTGGTCGGGCTGGTCGGCGGGCTCGTCGTCGGCATCACCTCGGTCGGCTCCGGCTCCCTGATCATCGTCGCGCTGCTGGCCCTGTACCCGGCGCTCAAGGCCAACCAGCTCGTCGGCACCGACCTGCTCCAGGCCGTGCCGCTGGTGTTCGCCGCCGCCCTCGGCCACCTGCTGTTCGGCGACTTCCGGATGGAGGTCACGGCCGCGCTGCTGGTGGGCTCGGTGCCGGGCGTCTACATCGGCTCCAAGATCTCCTCGCGGGCGCCGGGCGGGCTGATCCGCCGCGTCCTGGCGCTGGTGCTGGTGGCGTCCGCGCTGAAGATGTTCGGCGTCGGCGCGGTACCGCTGGCCTGGACGATGGTCGCGCTCACCTCCACGACCGTGGCCGTGTGGCTCGTCATGCGCGGCCGCACCGCCCCGGCGGCGGCGCCCGCCACCGCCGCCCCCGAGGAGGCGTCGAACGCCCTTGAGGCGCCGAGCGGCGCCGAGCGCGCGTCAGCCGACGAGTTCGTCCGCTGACACCGGGAGGTCGGCGGACGTCTCGTCCGCCGCGTCCGGGACGGGGTCGGTCCTGCGGAGCCTCCGCCACAGCATGACCGCCGAGACCAGCCCGCCCGCGCCCAGGCAGTACGGAGCGATCGACGCGTGGCCGGGGTCGGTCACCAGCAGCCCCACCAGGACGGCGAGCCCGACCGCGCTCTCCACGCCCCGGACGGTGAAGACCTCACGGGACATCTTGCGGGCCGTCGCCAGGCTGGCGAGCGGCAGCGTGCAGGCGAAGCAGACCGCGTAGACGCCCCAGCCGACGAGCGCGACCCGGTCGACCGTGAACGACCCGCCGGTGACCAGCGGGCCGAGCCGGTCGACCAGCAGGATCCCGCCGAGGCTCATGACCAGCGCGATCACCGACAGCAGCACGCAGACGCGCACGGCGCGGCGGGCGGGCATGGGCGCCCCCGTGCGCTCGGCCTTGGCGAAGTCGCCGAGCAGGAACCCCCCGGCGCCGTTGACGAACGTCAGCGCGGGCGCGAGCAGCAGCCGCGCCGCCTCGATGCCCGCGAGCGCGGCGGTCGAGGCGAACGCGGCGATCATGACGCGGGCCAGCAGCAGCGACCCGGGCCGCAGGCCCGCCTGCACCGACCGCCACACCGCGAACGCGGCGATCTCCCGGAACGCGGTGCCGCGCAGCGGCGCGAGCGCGTACTCGGGAGCGGGCAGCCGCAGCCGCGCGAGCGTGATCGACACCAGGCAGCCCGCGCACATCGCGGCGAGCATCAACTCCAGGGTGGCGGCGGCGCCGAGGGCCAGCGCGGCGGCGAGCGTCCCGATCGTCACGACGAGGTAGGAGGAGTCGTTGAGGGCCAGCCGCCAGAACTCCATCCGGGCGGTGAAGATCCGCCGTCCGGTCTCGTTGAGCAGCCACAGCGCCACCAGCAGCCCGAACAGCCCGATCCCCGCCACGCCCGCGAGGCCCATCGCGGCCGTCACGCCCGCCCCGACCGCGGCGCCCGCGCCGACCGTGGCCAGCACCGACAGCAGCAGCGCGCCGCGCACGCGCGGGTCGAACCGGTCGAACACGGTGAGGCTGTCGCCGACCCAGCTCGTCTGCACCGCCGTGATCATGACGAGCACGGAGACGAACAGCGCGTACGCGCCGTAGCCGGACGGGCCGACCGTCCGCGCGCACAGCGCCTGGACGACCAGGCTGCCGCCCGCCGTGACGAACTGGACGGTGACCGCGCCGCCCGCCGATGCCAGCACGCGGGCGACCTTGCCCCCGAGCCCCCCGGGACGCCGCACGCCCGGCCCGGAGGCGGCCTGGTCTACCTGTCCAGGTCGTAGTGCATCAGGGACGTGTCGCCTTTTCCCTTGCCGGACCCGTTGCCCGAGTCGGGCGTGCCCGAGTCGGACGAGCCGGACGGCGTGCTCCCGAGGGAGCCCTTGCCGCCGAGCAGGGAGGCGGGATCCTCGGCGGTGCGGGTCGGGTCGCCGCCGTCGGCCCACAGGTCGGCCGGGACGTCCGTCCCTGTGCCGCCCTCCGGTTCGGCCGGGGTCTCGCCGCGCGGCTTGCCGCGCCCGCCCTTCCCGCGCGGCGCCTTGCCCAGCGCGGCCGACCCGTTGCCGGAGCCGCGCGAACCCCGCGAACCCGAACCCGACCCGGAGGCCGGGGTCACCGGAAGCCCGGAACCCGGGCTTGAGCTGGAGCTGGCGGGACTCGACCCGTTCAGCCGCGGCCTGCCCCGGTCACGCTCGGGGGGCAGCGGCGGCGGCGCCGCCGGGACGGCCTGGGTGGCGGACGCCGGACGCGGCGCCGCCGGGGTCGCGGACCGGCCCCGGCGCGGCTGGCGCCCGCGCCCGGACGCGGGGGCGAGGGGGTCCTCCCGCTCGCCCTGTTCGGGCCGCTCGCGCAGTGGCTCGCGGGAGTCCTCGGGGCGGGCGCCGCCGACCCGCACGTCGGAGGCGTGCCTGCGGCCCTGGTAGGAGCGTCCGGCGGGGAGTTCGGGCGCGCCGCCCGTGAGCTGCCCGCTGCCGAGCGCGCCCACCGGTGCCCCTCCGGCCGCGCCGCCGAGCCCTTCCGGCGGCCCGCCGGCGGGACCGCCCGCGGGCAGCGGGCCGGGGCCCACCGGACGGCGCGGACGGGCCGAGGCCCGCAGGAACGACACCACGCACGCCAGGATCACGCCGATCGCGAAGCCGATCGCGGCGTTCTGCGGGAGCTTGCTCGGCATGGGCGCCGACGGGTCGGCGGTGTCGAGGAACTGGACGCCGTCGTTGGTCTTGGACCGGGCCGACAGCAGCCCGCTCTCCTCGCCCTGGAGCTTGGTGAGCTGGTTGGCGAGCAGGCGGTAGGCGCGGCTGCCGGACTGGGTGACCTCCATGTCCTGCGTGACCTTGGTCTGGAGCGCCTTGATGCTCTTGATCTGCTCGTCCAGCTTGCCGGTGTTGGTGCTGATCGTCACGTCCTGGTACGCCTGCAGCACCGAGTTGGCGATCACCGCCGCCTCGGTCATGTTGGCGCCGGACGCGGTGACGATCACGACGCCGCCGTCGGGCTTGCTGGAGGTCTTCACCCGGCCGCGCAACTGCTCGCCGGTGAGCTTGGGGCCGCGCTTGTCCCGGACGATCTGCGCCGCCCGCGCCATCACCGGCGTGGACCCGGCGAACGCCGCCCGCTGCGCGGTGTAGGTCGCATACCCCTGGCCGGAGATGACGCCCATGCGCAGCGCGTTGTTGTTGTTCGTCGGGTCGGTGACGGCGAACCGCGCGGTGGCGGTGGCACCGCTGAACAGGATCTGCGTGGCCGCCACCGACGCCAGGAGGCAGGCCAGGACGATGATGAGGGACATCAGCCGGTAGCGCCAGACGGCCTCGACGAGGCTGATCTCCGGTGTGACGGGTGTCTGTGCTGTCATCGGGTGCTCTGGGTCCTCAGGAGGCCGGGTGCAGGGGGGACGGGGACGTCGCGGTCAGGCCGTGGACGACCTCCCGCAGGTCGCGGTGGTAGCGGTCGGCGCCGAACCGCTCGGCGGCGTCGGCGGCGGCCCGCTTGGCCATCGCCCTGGCGCCGTCCCAGTCGGCGAGCAACCGGGCGACGCCGTCGGCCAGCGCGGACGGGTCGTCCGGCGCGACGACCACGCCGTTCTCGCCGTCGGTGAAGATCTCGACCAGCCCCTGGGTCGCGCAGGCGACCACGGGCCGGCCGGCCAGCATCGCCTCGACCGCGCCGTTCCCGAAGGATTCGACGCGCGAGGGCACGACCGCGATGTCGGCCTCGGCGAAGGAGTTCCAGACCGAGGGGCGGAACCCCGCGAAGACGACGGTCCCGTCGCCGTCCGCGAGGGCCCGGAGCTCGCTCTCGAACCACTCGTAGCCTGGGTAGACGCTGCCGACCAATGTCAAGGTGACATCGTACCCGCGCTCGCGCAGGACCTGGACGGCCCGGACCGCGATGTCGGACCCCTTACGCTGCGAGAGCCGCCCCACCAGCACGATCCTGGCGGGTGGCCCCGGTTCGGAGCGCGGCGGCGCCACCTGCTCCGGCGGCGGCCCGTCCACCCCGTTGTAGATGATCCGGGTGCCGCCCTTCCCGGCGGACCCGCCGACGGCGGCGGCGCTGGCCCGGCTGTTGACGATCACCGAGCGGGCGAGCCGGAGCGGCGCGTACAGCACGGCCCGCATCGGCCTCGCCATGCCGTCCTCGGCCTCGTGCACGTGGCAGATCGCGGGCACGCGGGCGACCCGCGCGGCCAGCAGCCAGAACGGCAGCGTCACGGTGTTGACGTAGAGGGCGGCGGCGCGCTCGCGGCGCAGCAGGCGCCGGGCGCGGGGCAGGGCGCGGGCGGCGGCCGCCGCGAGCCGCAGGAGGCCGAAGGGCGTGAGGAACGCCTTGCGCAGGACGGGGACGGGCAGCACGACGATCTCGGCGCCCGCTTCGCGAAGGACGTCCGACAGCGGCCCGTCCTCCGGTAGCGTGACGATGACACGCCAGTGAGTGACGAGAGCCCGCACCGACTCGATGAACGTCCGGTCGGAGCCGTAGAGGTCGGGTGACGGATGCGCCAGCACCACCACGGACCGCGAGTCCCGTTCGGCCACTTGCCCTCCTTAGGGCGACCGCGTCCACCAGCGGCGCCACCGTTCTCGCAACCTTCAGATTAACTGTTATTCGCCCCTGGGACGTGCGGTGTCCCTTGCGCATAATCTGTGCGGATCGTAATGAAGCGTCCACAAAGAGAGCGAGGGGTCAGGGTGCGCATCGCCATGGTAGGGACCCGCGGGGTGCCGGCGCGCTACGGCGGGTTCGAGACGGCGGTGGAGGAGATCGGCCAGCGGCTCGCGGCGGGCGGCCACGAGGTCATGGTCTACTGCCGCGGCGAGCGCCACCCCGAGCCGGAGTACCTCGGGATGCGGCTCATCTACCTCCCGGCGATCGAGAAGAAGGTCGCCGAGACGCTCAGCCACACCGGCCTGTCGGTGCTGCACGCCTTCCGGGGCAAGATCGCCCGCGAGGGCGCCGACGTCGCGCTGCTGTTCAACGCGGCGAACGCGCCGCTGCTGCCGGTGCTGCGGACGCTGCGGATCCCGGTGGCCACGCACGTGGACGGCCTGGAGTGGAAGCGCACGAAGTGGAGCGGTACAGGCCAGCGCTACTACCGCGCCGCCGAGTCGATGGCCGTCCGGTGGTCGGACGCGCTGATCGCCGACGCCGCCGGCATCCAGGACTACTACCGCGAGAAGTTCGGCGCCGAGTCGGTGTTCATCCCCTACGGCGCGCCGATCCTCGCCGCGACCGACACCGCCAAGCTCGCCGCCGCGGGCTATGAGCCGGGCGGGTTTCACCTGGTCGTGGCCCGGTTCGAGCCGGAGAACCACGTCCATGTGGCGGTGGAGGGCTACCGGCGCAGCGGCGCGCGCAAGCCGCTGGTCGTCGTCGGCTCGGCGCCCTACGCCGACGAGTACACGGCCCAGGTGAAGGAGCTGGCGGGCGACGACCCGCGCATCACCTTCCTCGGCGGCGTGTGGGACCAGGACCTCCTGGACGCCCTCTACGCGGGCGCGCTGACCTACGTCCACGGGCACTCGGTCGGCGGGACGAACCCGTCGCTGCTGCGCGCGATGGGCGCCGGGGCGTCGGTGCTCGCCTTCGACGTCAACTTCAACCGCGAGGTGCTCGGCGAGGAGGCGGGGCGCTTCTTCGGCGACCCGGCGGAGCTGGCGAAGCGGATCGAGGAGGCCGAGGCCGACCCGGGCGGCGCGGCCGACCGGGGCGACGCGGCGCGCAAGCGGGCCTCCGAGCGCTACGTCTGGGACGACGTGGCCGCCGCCTACGAGCGGCTCTGCCTCGACCTGGTCGAGCGCAGGCTCACCCGCAAGACCGTGCGCCCGAAGTGATCGCGCGCGAACCGAACCGTGGGAGAGGCGGAGCGTGAGATGTCCACTACTGGACAGGGGTTCGTCCGGCCGAGCATGGGGACCCGCAACGTCCTCGTCCCGGCGCGGTCGCGGCGCGGCGCGCTCGCGGGCATATCGCTGATCACCCGTTCCAAGCCGGCGGCGCTGGCGGCGCAGTGGGCGCTGTACGGAGCGGTGGCCGCGTTCGGGCCGCGCGCCGTCCCCGGCCCGAGGGTCGCCTGGGAGCCGCCGGGCGGCCGGGAGCGCTGGGAGGCCCTGCGCGCGCGGGTGGGGACGTTCGATGACCTGGCCCTCTACGAGCGTCCGCAGGCGTCCAGGACGGGCCTCGCGGCCGTGCTGCTGCGCGCGGGCAGGCCGACGGGGTTCCTCAAGCTCCGCGAGGAGCCGGGCGAGCTGGACCGCGAGGAGCGGGCCCTGTCGGCGTTCCCCGAGGGCCGCGCCGAGGGCTTCCGGGTGCCGCGCGTGCTCGACCGGGGCGAGACCGCCGGGTGGCACTGGATGGTCATCGAGGCGATGCCGCCCCGGCCCGCCCGCCCGGTCCGGGGGGTCGAGCTGGAGCCGCTGCTCGGCGACCTCCAGCGGCGGCTGAAGGACGTCCTGCCGCGCACGGCCGAGATCCCGCCGCACTGGGTGCCGATGCACGGCGACCTCACCGCGTGGAACCTGCGCCGCTGCGGCCCGGGGCTCCCGTGGCTGATCGACTGGGAGGACGCGGCGTGGGCGCCGCCGGGCGCGGACGTCGTCTACTACGAGGCGACGCGCGTCGCGGTGTTCGGCAAGCCGTCCTCGCCGGACGCCGGGAGGGGCCACGCGGAGGCGGCCGAGTTCTGGCTGAAGCGGGTGGCGCTGCGCTCCGACGGCGACCACGACGCGCCGCTGAAGGCCCGGCTGAGCGAGGTCCTGCGGTCGATGAACCCGCACGGCCGCCCCTGAGCACGGCCCGCCCCCGAGCACGGCCGCCCATGGCCGTGGTACACGAAAAGCGCGCCCCGGCGGGATCGCCGGGGCGCGCCTCGCGTTCGTGCCGGAGGTCAGCCCACCGACGGGGACGCGGCGCTGGTGAGCGTGTTGCCCAGCGGGTCCTTCACGCGGATCCGGTAGGTGTGCTTGCCCTTCGGCGCCTTGGCGTCGGTGAAGGTCAGGCTCGGCCGGTTCCAGAACGTGGAGTCCTTCTTCAGCGTGCCGACCGCCGTGGTGCCGCTGTCACGCAGGACCTCGTAGGTGAGGGCCTCGTTGTCCTGGTCCCAGGTGGACTTCCACGAGACCCGGATGCCCAGCGTGGTCTTGGCCGCGGTCGGCGCGGCCAGGTCGGCCTTCACCGGGCCGGTCTTGTTCGGCGCCTTGGCCTTGAGCGCGAACCGGACGAGCCCCTGCTGCGCCTTCCCGTTCACCTTCGGGAACTCGCCGCCCATCGCCACGTAGGTGGCGTTGCCGGTGACCGCCCAGGCGGCCTGGGACTGGCCGGTGAACGTCCCCGCCGTCAGGGTCGGGAACCAGTGCAGCAGGCTCGGGATCGGCTGGTTGCGGTAGTTGCTGTTCGCGCCGGGCGGGGCGTGGTCGGTGCCCGTCGCGGCCTTGGTCTCGGCGAGCGCCCGGTGCCAGGTCTGCGGCTTGGTCTCGGGGAACGCGCCCAGCGACTCGCAGGCGTGCGCGTGCGACACGCTGTAGACGGCCGACCCCTGCGCGTACATGCCGTAGGTGGCGCCGTAGCAGTTGTCGAGCCAGACCAGGTCGCCCGTGGCGGCCTTGGCGGCGAAGCGCCCGTCGAACCAGTGGCCGCCCTCGCCGTCCGCCGCGCCGTAGACGGTGTCGCCGTCCACGAACAGGTCGGTGACGTAGGAGAAGTGCTTGTTGTCCTGCTTGGTGGGGATCGGGCGGCTGCTCCACGCGGCGGACGCGCCGCTGGTGGTGTTGACCGCGCCGATGCCGACGTGGGCGGCGCCGTTGAGCTGCTGGAACCGGCCGCCGATCAGCACCCGCTCGTTGCCGGGCGCCATCGCGAGCGCGAACACCTCGTTGTCGTCGGCGGTCGGGCGCCAGGTGTTGTCGTTGTCGCCGTCGGAGGCGTTCACGGCGGCCAGGCGCGTCCGGGACTTGCCGTTGACGTTGAAGAAGTTGCCGCCGAAGTAGACCTTGGAGTTCGTCGCGGCGATGCCCCGGACGATGTTGGACACCTTCGGGTCGAACGCGTCGACGAGCTTGCCGGTCGCGGTGTCGAACGCGGCGAGGCGGCTGTGCGCCTTGCCGTCGACCGCGGTGAACTCGCCGCCGACGTAGACGCGCTTGCCGTCGGGCGAGGCGACGATGCGCAGGCCCTGGCCGTTCAGCGAGTGGGCGAAGGAGGTGACGAGGTTGCCGGTGGTGAGGTCGAAGGCGAGGATGTTGCCGCGCGCGACCTCCTTGGCGTTGCCGGGCGCGGTGCCCGGCGGGCGCGCCTTGCTGAAGTTGCCGGTCGCGTAGACGGTGTTGCCGACCGTGGTCATGCTCCACACGACGCCGTTGACCTGCCACGTGGGCAGCGGGTCGGCGCTCACGGTGGCGGGCGTCCCGGACGGGGGCGCGGTGTCGGCGCCGGCGGTCGCCGCCGGCATGATCGACGCGCCTGCGAGCGTGAGGGTGGCGGTGGCCGCGAGACCGGCGCGCACGCTCGTCCGGCGCCGTCGCGATTGAGCTCCCACGAGTCGGTTCCCCTTGCACTGAAAACCCCTGTGGCCCCTACGGCCACGCTGGATCTGGAGAGCTTAGCGGTCGCCCCGTCCGCGGCATCGGACAACCGATGAAATCGTGACCGAATTCATGGAACGCAAGAGTTCCCCGCGCGCCACGCCCGATGTCATTGTCCAACGCCATAAAGAAAGTGCCCCGGAGTGTAAACCCCGGGGCACTTTCACGCGTCACCGTTTCCGATCACGCGGACCGGTTCAGCCGGTGGCGCGGACCGCCACCAGATCGTCCACCGACGCGACGACGGGCGCGTTGGTGGAGTTGCCCGCGAGATAGGCCCACACTCCGAGGGCGCCGGCGGTCTGCAACTCGGCGGTGGAGTCGGTGCCGGTGAGCTGCCAGTCGGGCTCGGCCGCGCCGTCCGCCCAGACCTTGGCCTTCAGCGTCGTGGGCGAGGTGCCCGTCACCTGGAGCCTGACGTGCAGCGGCCTGCCCGCCTCGTAGGCCACGCCCGCGACGGTCTGCTCCGCGGCGACGTCGGTCTCGGCGTTCCCCGCGGCGGTGCGGCTGAGCTTGAGCGACACCGCGCCGCTCGGCCGCAGCCGGACCCGCGCCCGGTAGTCGGCGCTCCCGACCCGGCGCCCGATGGGCGAGACGTAGACGCCGTTGCCGGTGCCCTCCTTGTCGAGCGCCACCGTGAACGTCAGGTCGGTGCCGGCCGAGGACACGCCGTTGAGGTAGCCGCCGCCGCTGTTGCCGGGGGCGCCGAGCGCGATCTGCCCGGTGCCGCCCACCGACAGGACGCCGCCGGAGCCGTTGCGGGTCCAGGCGCCGCCGGAGTCGGCGTCGCCCCAGCCTCCGGTGACGGTGCGGCCGAACGCGTCGGCCGCCAGCGTCGCGGAGGTGACCGTGACCGGGTGCGAGACCTCGGCGGACGCGCCCTGGTCGTCGGTCGCCCTCAGCTTGACGGTGTAGGTGCCCGCCGTCGCGTAGGTGTGGGACGGCTTGGCGCCCTCACCGGTCTTTCCGTCCCCGAAGTCCCACGCGTAGCCCGCGACGGTCCCGTCGGTGTCGGCCGACCCCGAGCCGTCGAACGCGCAGGCGAGCTGGTCGCAGGACGAGGTGAACGCGGCCGTCGGCGGCTTGTTCGGCTGGATGCCGCCGGTGCCGAGGCCGTGGTGCCGGGTGATCTCGGCGGCGGTCAGCGCGCGGGGGTAGACGGCGACCTCGTCCAGCGTCCCGTTCAGGAAGTCGCTGGACGGCTTGGCCGGCCATCCGGTGGTGTTGTCGCCGCCGACGCGCCAGTAGCCCGCGTACGCCTCGGCGGTCTTCACCGAGGCGTCGGCGGCCTTCTGCTGGCCGTCCACGTACAGCTTGAGCCCGGCGTCGGCGTCGAGCGTGCCGGCGACGTGGTGCCACTTGCCGTCGTTCAGCCCGGCGGCGCTCTGGATCGTCTTGGCCGATCCGGGGTAGACGCCGAGGACGGCCCGCCCGTCGTTGGTCATGTACAGGTGGCGGTCGTACCGGGTGCTGAGCCCGGACGCGGCGCTCCCGTACCCGACGATCTTCCCGCCGGTCTTGGACGTGGTCTTCACCCACGCCTCGATGCTGAAGTTCTGCGGGGCGGCGGCCGCGCCGCTGGCGGCCGTCCCGGTGGAGGTGCCGCCGAACTTCACCGCGCGGTCGGGGTCACCGGAGATCGCGCCGGTCTGGGACCGGGTCACGCCGGAGCCGAACGTGAGGTCGTTCCCGCCCACGTAGTCGTAGCCGGGTCCGCTGCTCTCGCCGAGGCGCCAGTACGCGCTCGGGCCGTCGCCGCCGATCTCGCCGGAGTAGGGGCCGGGCGTGCCGGCGGCCGTCGCCGGGGCGGACGCGGCGCTGGTCACGCGGTTGCCCGTCGAGTCCACCGCGCGGATCTTGTAGGTGTGGGCCCCGGCGGGCGCGGTCCGGTCGACGAACGCGGCGGACGGCTGGTTCCAGAACGTGGACGCCTTCTCGACCGAGCCGACGGGCGTGGTGCCGTCGTCGCGGAGCACCTCGTACTTGAGGGACGCGTTGTCCATGTCCCAGGTGGTCTTCCAGCCCAGGCGGACGCTGCCGTCGGGGAGGGCCTTGGCCGTGGGGGTGCCCATCTCCCCGTTCAGCGGTCCGGTCTTGTTCGGGGCCTTGGCCTTGAGCGCGAACCGGACGAGCCCCTGCTGCGCCTTCCCGTTCACCCTGGGGAACTCGCCGCCCATCGCGACGAAGTCGTCATTGCCCGTCACGGCCCAGGCGGCCTGGGACTGGCCGGTGAACGTCCCCGGCGTCAGGGTCGGGAACCAGTGCAGCAGGCTCGGGATCGGCTGCCCGCTGTAGTTGCTGTTGGCGCCCGGCGGCGCCTTGTCGGTGCCGGTCGGGAACGTCGTCTCGGCGAGCGCCCGCTGCCAGCTCTGCGGCCTGGTCTCGGGGAACGCGCCCAGCGAGGCGCAGTCGTGGGCGTGCGAGACGCTGTAGACCGACTGGCCCTGGACGAACATGCCGTAGGTGGCGCCGTAGCAGTTGTCGAGCCAGACCAGGTCGCCCGTGGCGGCCTTGGCGGCGAAGCGCCCGTCGAACCAGTGGCCGCCCTCGCCGTCCGCCGCGCCGTAGACGGTGTCGCCCGCGACGTACAGGTCGGTGACGTAGGAGAAGTGGGTGCTGTCCTGCTTGGTGGGGATCGGGCGGCTGCTCCAGGCCACCGACGCCCCGTCGGTGGTGTTCACCGCGCCGATGCCGACGCGCGCCGCACCGTTGATCTTCTGGAACCGGCCGCCGATGACGACCCGGTCCCCGCTCGGCGCCATGGCCAGCGCGAACACCTCGTTGTCGTCGGCCGTCGGGCGCCAGGTGTCGTCGTTGGCCCCGTTGGAGGCGTTCACGGCCGCCAGGCGCGTCCGGGACTTGCCGTTGACGTTGAAGAAGTTGCCGCCGAAGTAGACCTTGGAGTTCGTCGCGGCGATGCCCCGCACGATCGAGGACACCTGCGGCGCGAAGCCCTCGTCGAGCGCGCCGGTGGCGGTGTCGAACGCGGCGAGGCGGGCCCGCGGCTTGCCGTCCACCTGGGTGAACTCGCCGCCGACGTAGACGCGCCTGCCGTCGGGCGAGGCCGCGACCCGCAGGCCCTGGCCGTTCAGCGCGTGGTCGAAGGAGGTGATCAGGTCGCCGGTCGCGAGGTCGAACGCCAGGATGTTCGAGCGTGCCACCTCCCGCGTGTCGCCCTCGGCGGTGCCCGGCGGGCGCGCCTTGCTGAAGTCGCCGGTCGCGTAGACCGTGCCACCGACCGTGACCATGCTCCACACCACACCGTTGACCTGCCAGGTCGGCAGCGGGTCGGCGCTGACCGTCGGCGGCGTCCCCGAGGGCGGGTCGATGTCGGCGGCGGCCCCGGGGGCCGGCACGGCGGACAGCCCCAGCAGCGCCGCCGAAAGGGCGGTCGCGGCGGCCGTCGCCGTTCTCCGTACGCGCGGCACACGCCAATGCGAAGGTAGAGGTCTCATCGGGTGCATCCCTGCCAATCCACACCAATCCGCTCCCATGACCCCCACGGTCACGCGAGTAAAGGCAGAGTAACCGAGTCGCCATGTCTAGACTGGTCAGCCCCCGGTCGGCCGCATCCGCGACCGGCCCCGCGCGCTTGAATCTTCCAGCCGGACCATTCTTACGAGGAGAACCGCATGTCCGATCGCGGACCACGTCCGCCCCGGCGGCGTCAGGGGCGCCGCCTCACCGCGGCGGCGGGCGTGGCGCTGGCCGCCGCGCTGGCGCTGACCGGATGCGGCGGGGGCGGGGACAAGAAGTCGGGGAAGGCCAAGCCCCCGCCGCCGCCCAGCACCCAGCCGGAGGCGGAGGTCAACGCCGCGCCCGGGTCGCTGGACCTGAAGTCCTCGGCGGGCCTGCGCAAGCCGGTCACCTACGACGACAAGATCACCGTCAAGGTCGGCGGGATCCGCTACGTCAGGAACAAGGTGAGCGGCCCCGGTCAGATCGCCGGACGGGTCCTCACGATCTTCACGCTGAGCTTCTCCAACGGCTCGGCCAAGCCGCTCGACCTCAACCAGGTGCGCGTCGTGGCCAGATACGGCCCGGCCAAGACCGAGGCGCGGCCGACGTCCTACGCCAACATCAACGACTTCTACGGCTCGGTGCCGCCCGGCAAGGACAAGCGGGCCTCCTACGCCTTCGACATCCCGACCTCGGGGTACAAGTCGGTCTCGCTCGGGGTCAAGTTCGACGCCCGGCACAAGGCGGCGCTGTTCGTGGGGACGCTGCACCCCTGACGGGACGCCCGGCGAGGGCGCGCGGCGCGGTGCGGGAGTGGCCGCACGGGCCCGTGGTCGGTACTTTCGTAGGTCAGGACTTATCCGGGGGTGAGGTCGCGCCATGCCGAACATTCCGCACCGGGCGACGCTCGCCGGGGTGCTCGCGCTGCCGCTGATCGTGGGCGCCGGGTTCCTCGGCTGGCGGGCTCCCCAGTCGAACGACCGCGGGCACGGGGTCGCCCCCCCGACCGCGCCGGCCGGGTCGCTGCCGGTCGGCGGCACGTCCTACAAGGTCCCGAAGGGGGCGCTGTTCGTCTCGCCGTCCGGCGACGACGGCGCGCAGGGCACCCGCGAGCACCCGCTGCGCAGCCTCGGCAGGGCCGTCGCCAGGGCGGGCTCCGGCGGCACGGTCGTGCTGCGCGGCGGCGTCTACCACGAGAGCGTCGACGTGCCGAGGGGCAAGCGGCTGACGATCCAGTCCTTCCCCCGCGAGGCCGTCTGGTTCGACGGGAGCTCGCTCGTGACCGGCTGGCGGGCCGACGGCTCCGCCTGGGCGCGCGACGGCTGGACGACGCGGTTCGACTCCAGCCCCACCTACACCAAGGGCGCGCGGCCGAGCGACAAGGCCGACTTCCGGTTCGTCTCGCCCGAGCACCCGATGGCCGCCCACCCCGACCAGCTCTGGGTGGACGGCGTCCGGCAGGAGCAGGTCGCCTCGCGCGGCCAGGTCAAGCCCGGCACGTTCTTCGTGGACGAGGGCGCCTCCCGCCTCTACATGGGCTCCGACCCGCGCGGGCGCAACGTCCGCGCCAGCACGCTCGGCATCGCCGTCACGATCGACGGCGAGGGCAGCACGCTGCGCGGCATCGGCTTCCGCCGCTACGGCACCGCGCTGCCCGACATCGGCATGGTCCGGGTCACCGCGCCGAGGATCACGGTCGAGAACGTGACGACCACCGAGTCCGCCACGACCGGCCTCACCGTGGTCGCCGCGCACGCCCGCGTCCGGCGGCTGACCAGCTCGCGCAACGGGCTCCTCGGGGTCCACGCCAACACCGCCGACGACCTGCGCCTGGAGTCGGTGCTGCTGGACCACAACAACCGCGAGCGGTTCAAGTACTCGCCGGTCTCGGGCGGCTTCAAGATCACCCGGTCCCGGACGGTCGCGGTGGTCGGCAGCACGATCACCGACAACCTCGGCAAGGGCCTGTGGATCGACGAGTCCGTCCGCGACATCACGATCACCGGCGACCGGATCCTGCGCAACGCCCACCACGGCGTCTCGCTGGAGCTGAGCGCGCGGGCGCTGGTCGCGGGCAACGTGATCAGCGGGAACGCCGGCGACGGCCTGAAGGTCAACAACACCTCCGACGTCCGGATCTGGAACAACTCCATGTCCGGCAACGGCCGCACGCTCGGCCTCGACCAGGACCCGCGCCGCCCGGACGACCCGTCCGTGCCCGGCCGCGACCCCCGGCAGAAGACCCCGGACCCGGCGATGACCTGGCGGGTCGAGAAGATCAGCATCAGCAACAACACGTTCGCGGACGCCCGTCCGGGCACCCCGTGCCTGCTGTGCGTGGCCGACCACACCGGCAAGCGCGACGCCGGGCGGATGGGCATCACCGTCAACGGCAACCTCTACGTCCGGCGGAGCGCCTCGAACCCCCGCACGCTGATCATGTGGTCGAACCGGCCCTTCGGCGCCCTTGACCGGTTCCGGTCGGCGACCGGTCAGGAGGCGAGGGGCGCCGCCCACGACGGCGGGACCGGCGCGAGCCCGGAGGGGGCCCTCGACCCGGCCATCGCCGCCCGCGCCAACACGGCCACGGCCCTGCCCCTGCCCGCCGACATCGCCAAGCTCCTCGGCCGCCCGGCGGGCACCCGCCACGTGGGCGCGTTCTTCTAGGCGCCCGGCCGCTCAGGGGCGGGAGTTCACGGGCGGGTCCAGGGGAAGGTTCGGCCGAGCAGTTCCTCCAGGTCGGCGTTGAAGGGCGCGTAGTGCTCGGCGAGCTGCTGCCGGGTGTGGGGGCTCAGCTCCTGGCTGGGCGCGGCGTTCCACACCTTGACCGCCGACGGCGGCAGCGGCGCCGGGTCGAGGCCGAGGAAGCGCGCGACCCCGTCGACGGCCGTCTGGGGGTCGGCGTAGAACTCCTCCGCCGCGACGACGTGGACCCGCTCCGCCGGGAAGTGCTCCATCCAGCGCCGCAGGTGCGGGGCGTACTCGCCCTGCGCGCGGTAGGACTGCTGCTCGTGGGCGTAGCTGAGGTAGCCGGGCTCGGAGACGATCCGCGCCTCCTCGCCCTTCAGCCGGTCGTTCTCGGCGGCGAGGGCCTCCTCGAAGGAGGGGAGGTCCTCGGCGTTCTGCCGGCGCCGCTCCCGGTAGTGCGAGAACGCCCGCTCGATCGGGTCGCGCAGGACGAGCAGGATCCGCGCCTCCGGGACGTCGCGCCCCGCGCGCTCGGCGGCGAGCGGGTGGAACAGGTAGTAGGGCGACCCCTCCCCCACGACCTTGCCCGAGCGGCGCGCCGACGCGGGGAAGTGCGACCGGTACCAGGCGCTGCCCTTGTCGTAGTGGGAGTCGAAGTAGTGGACGCCCTTGGTGTGGTTGTTCTTGGGCAGCAGCCGCGCGTTCGGGAACAGGGGCATCACCCGGGGATGCTCCAGTAGCGTGTAGTACATCGACGTCGATCCGCCGCGCTTCGCGCCGATCAGCAGGAAGTCGGGGCCGGGGCGCAGGGCGGCGGTGCCCATGCCGTACCCGCGGATCACACTTCGGCCCGCGGACACGACCGGGCCCGGCAACGTCGCTCGATTCACAGCGGACAGGTTACCGGCCCGCCGCCCGTATTCTTGGTCGCGTCTTTAGAGCCTGCGAGGACGATCATGACCGTGAAGGGGATCCTGCCGCGCCGCACCCCGCCCCCGCCCAGCGCGGGGTGGTGGGCCGCGGCGCTCCCGCTCGCGCTCATGCTCGCCAGCGACTACAAGCTGCGCAGCCGCGAGGTCGACCAGGCGGTGGGCGGCAGCGCCGACCTGACCGTGCTGGTGGAGATCGCCGTGTACGGCGCGGCGGCTATGTACCTGGTCTACACCTTCGGGCTGCGGCCGCCGACGCGGCGCACCACCGGCCTGCTGTTCGCGGGGTGGGTGTTCTGCGGGTACGTGGCGTTCACGGCGCTGTGGTCGCCGTTCAACCCGCTCGGCATCGTCCGCGGCACGCAGCTGATGATCACGATGTTCCTGGCGCAGACGCTCGCGACCCGGGCGACCCTGGCCGACCTGCGGAAGCTCGCGCACGTGTTCATCGCGATCGTGCTGGTCTCGGTCGCGATCGGCGTCGCGCACCCGTTCCCGCGCACGCGCAACACCGAGGACCGGTTCAACTGGCTGTACGTCCACCCCGTCCAGGCGGGCATCTACCTGGGCATCGCGGTGCTGCTGACGGCCGGCTACCTGATCCGCTGGACGACCCCGCGTGACCGGATGTGGCATCCGATGGTCTACCTGGGGGCGCTGGCCGTCCTGTCGGGCGCGCTCGTCGCGACCGGCACGCGCGGCGCCGCGCTCGGCTGCGCGGCCGGGCTGCTCGTGCTGCTGACCACCGCGCGCGGGCCGAAGGGCCGGGTGGACGTGCTGGTGCTGGGCGCCGCCGTGGCCGTCCTCGGCGTGCTGGCCTTCTCCGACAAGATCCTCGCGTTCGTCGCGCGGGGCGAGTCCGCCGAGACCCTCGCCTCGCTGAACTCCCGCACCGACCTGTGGTCGCTGGCGATGAAGGCCTACGCCGAGCAGCCGCTGTTCGGGCACGGGCTCGGCGCGTCCCGGGGCATGTTCCTGGAGGAGATGGGCCTCGGCGGCGGGCACAACGCGTTCGTCAACGCGCTGGTCGACAACGGCACGGTCGGGACGGCCGCGTTCGTGGCGCTGCTGCTGACGCTCGCGTTCGTGCTGCTGACGCTGGCCCGGCACCGGACGCTGCGCGCCGACGCGGGCATGCTGTTCGGCATCCTCGCGTTCTTCCTCGTCGACAGCATCACCACCGAGGGCCTCGCCGCGCCCGCCAACGTGTCCAACATCTGGATGCTGCTGATCATCGCGTGGGCGGAGACGATGCGGCGGCACGGCGGCGACCCGGTCGCCCCGGCCGAGACATCCGAGACATCCGAGGCCGCTGGGGAGGCCGCGGCGGAGGCGGAGCCGCGGACCGCTCCCGAATGGTCAGCCCTGCCGGCGCCCGCGCAGGTAGAAGGCGCCTCCCAGCACCCCTAGCAGCACCAGCCCGACGAGGGCGCCGGTGCCGAGCAGGCCCCCGGGCGGCCCCGACTCCGACGGGAACGACACCGGCGAGCTCCGGTCGCCGACGGGGAGCGTACTGGCCGGTTTCGGCGCCGCGCCCTCCGAGCCCGTCGGCAGCGTGAGGGAGCGGAACAGCGGCTTCGGGCCCGGGTCGGCGAGCAGGACGCGCTTACCGTCCGCGGACACCGCGAACGCGGTGCCGCTCATCCGGACGGCCGCCCGGACGACCTGACCGACCCGCTCCCGGATCCCGGTGAGCACCCGCACGTCCCGGGTCGTCTTGAGGACCACGCGGCCGTCCCGGGTGAACTCGCCGCCGCGCACGGGGAACGCCAGCGTCCGCAGCCGGGTCAGCGCGTTCACCTGGGGCCCGAGGACGCCCGGCAGCGCGAACACGGCGGCGGCGGTCGCGTCCCTGGTGATGATGTAGACGCGGCTCTCGGCGGGGTCGGCCAGCAGCGCGCCGCCCTGGTGGCCGCCGTCGGGGTAGCGGACCTTGAACGGCTTGACCTGGAGGGCGCCGCCCGCCAGCGCGGACGGCTCGGGGACGCGGTACAGCGTGAGGCTCCCGGCGCGGCCCTGGTCGAGGTTCCCGACGAACAGCCCGGACTGGCCCGACCCGTTCTTCACGATCGTGATCGCGTCCAGGCCGCCGCTGACGCCGGCGAGGGTGTAGGCGGCGCGGGTGCGGCCGCGCGTGTCGAGCGCGAACAGCTGCGGGCGGCCGGAGGCGGACCCGATCGTCCACCAGATGTCCGGGTGGACGACGCCCGCGACCAGCCCGGCGGGGCTCGCGAGCCGGGGGTCGGCGGGGCGGAACGCCGCCGACGCGGTCACCGTGCTCGTCACGGCGGGGGACGGCTTCGGCGTCGGCGCGGCGGTCGCCGGAGCCGCCGTTACCACGAGCGCGGCCGCCGCGCCTCCGGCGGCGAGGCGGAGCGCACGCGAGGAGTGTGCTCTCACTGTGTGACGTCCATCTCTGCGGGGAACCGTGTGGCATTCTTGCGCATGTGGATCCGCTCGGCATCAACGGTACTTACTTGTTCACCCCGCGCGTGCACGGCGACGAGCGGGGGTCCTTCTACGAGTGGTTTCGGAGCGACGCGCTCCAGAAGCAGGCCGGCCACGCGCTGAACCTGGCGCAGGCGAACTGCTCCACCTCGTCCAAGGGCGTCCTGCGCGGGATCCACTTCGCGGACGTCCCGCCAGGCCAGGCGAAGTACATCACATGCCTGCGCGGCGCGGTCCTCGACGTCGTCGTGGACATCCGCGTCGGCTCCCCCACCTTCGGCCGGTGGGAGGCCGTCCGGCTGGACGACGAGACCCGCAGGTGCCTGTACATCGGCGAGGGCATCGGGCACGGCTTCATGGCGCTCACCGACGACGCGACCGTCGTCTACCTGTGCTCGGAGCCGTACGCGCCGGGCCGCGAGCATGGCGTCCACCCCCTCGATCCGGAGATCGGCATCGAGTGGCCCGGCGACGTCGAGCCGCTCCTGTCCCCCAAGGACGCGCAGGCCCCGACGCTGGCCGAGGCCCGCCGGACGGGCCTGCTGCCCGACTACCAGAACTGCCTGGACTACTACGCGGCGCTGGGCTAGCGCCCGCGCGGTGGCCGTAGCAGTCACGCGAGCCCCACCGGGTAGATCGCGAAGCGATTCCGCGCCCGCCACGGCGCGGTCAGGGAGGCGAGCCGCCGGGCGGGTTCCCCTGGGCCGGGACTTCGGTCACCGCAGCGGCGCGCAGGGACGGCCAGGCGGCGTGCAGGGCCTCGCGCCAGCCGCGCATCGGCTCCAGGCCCGCCTCCGCCCACCGCGCGTGCCCGAGGACGCTGAACGCCGGCCGCGCCGCCGGGCGGACGAACCGGTCGCTCGTCGTCGGCCGCACCCGGCCCGGGTCGAGGCCGAGCAGCGTGAACACCTCGCGCGCCAGGCCGTACCAGGTCGTCCGCCCGGCGCTCGTGCCGTGGTAGACCCCGGGGGGCGCCTCGCCCGAGGCGGCGCGGGCGGCGAGGGCCGCGACCCGGTCGGCGAGGTCGCCGGTCCAGGTCGGCTGGCCCGTCTGGTCGTCGACGACGTCCACGGTCTCCCGCTCGGCCGCCAGCCGCACCATCGCCTGGACGAAGTTCGGCCCGTGCGCGCCGTAGAGCCACGCCGTCCGCACCACGTACCCGCGCTCGTAGGCGAGGACGGCCCGCTCCCCGGCCAGCTTCGTCCGCCCGTAGGCGTTGACGGGGTCGGTCGGGTGGTCCTCGGGGTAGGGCTCGGCGCCCGCGCCGTCGAAGACGTAGTCGGTCGACAGCTGGACGAGACGCGCGCCGATCTCCGCGCAGCCCTCGGCGAGCGCGGCGACCGCCGTGCCGTTGACGGCGAGCGCCTCGTCCTCGCGGGTCTCGGCGTCGTCGACGGCCGTCCACGCGGCGCAGTTCAGCACGACGCCGGGGCGGTGCAGCCGCAGCGCGTCCCGCACCGCCGAGGCGTCGGTGAGGTCCAGCTCACCGCGCTTCGGCGCGACGGCGTCGCCGGGCAGGCGGGCGAGCAGGTCGGTGCCGAGCATGCCCCCGGCGCCGGTGACGAGCCAGGTCACCGGGCGTCCTCGGCGCGCTTGCGCAGCGGCTCCCACCAGTCGCGGCTCTTCTCGTACCAGGCGACGGTCGCCGCCAGCCCCTCCTCGAACGGCACCTGGGGAGCGTAGCCGAGGGCGCGGAGGCGGGCGTCCGACAGCGAGTAGCGGCGGTCGTGGCCCTTGCGGTCCTCGACGCGCTCGACGCGCTCCCAGCCGGCGCCGAACGCGTCCAGGAGGCGCTGGGTCAGCTCCAGGTTCGTCAGCTCCGCCGTCCCGGCGATGTGGTACACCTCACCGGGCTCGCCGTGCTCGGCGGCGACCTGGATGCCCCGGCAGTGGTCGGCGACGTGGATCCAGTCGCGGACGTTGCCCCCGTCCCCGTAGAGCGGCACCGTCCGGCCGTCCATCAGGTTGGTGACGAACAGCGGGATGACCTTCTCCGGGTACTGGTAGGGCCCGTAGTTGTTGCCGCAGCGCGTCACGCACACCGGCAGCCCGTGCGTCCGGGCGTAGGCGCGGGCGATCATGTCGCCGCCCGCCTTGGCCGCCGAGTACGGCGAGTTCGGCGCGAGCGGGGCGGTCTCGTCCCAGGAGCCCACCTCGACGCTGCCGTACACCTCGTCGGTGGAGACCTGGACGATCCGGGGCGTCCCCGCGTCCAGGCACGCCTGCATCAGCGTCTGCACGCCGAGGACGTTCGTGCGGACGAACTCGCCCGCGCTCGCGATCGACCGGTCGACGTGCGACTCCGCCGCGAAGTTCAGGACGACGTCGTGCCCCGGCACGATCTCGGCGAGCAGTCCCGCGTCGCAGACGTCGCCGTGCACGAACGTGTACCCGCCCTCGACGGGCTCCAGGTTCCGCAGGTTGCCCGCGTAGGTGAGCTTGTCCAGGACGGTCACCTCCGCCCCCGCCCACGCCGGATACGCGCCGCCGACGAGCTCCCGCACGTAGTTCGATCCGATGAACCCGGCGCCGCCGGTCACCAGCACCCGCGGCGCGCTCATTTGCTGATCTGCACTTTGCTGTGGTCTCCCAGGACGAGACGGTGGGCCTTCGGGACGCGGGGGGCGGGCGTGACCTCGGCCTCGCGGCCGATCAGCGAGCACTCGACGCGGCCGACGCCGTCGATGGACGCGCCGCGCAGCACGATGGAGTACTCGATCTCGCTGTCCAGCACCGCGCAGTCGCGGTCGATCGAGGTGAACGGGCCGAGGTAGGAGTCGCGGACGAGCGACCCGGCGCCGACGATCACCGGGCCGACGATCCGGGAGCCGGTGACGCGGGCGCCCTCCTCGACCACGACCCGGCCGATCAGCTCGCTGGCCTCGTCGACCTCGCCGCGCACGGCGGGCTCGACGCTCTCCAGCACGAGCCGGTTGACCTCCAGCATGTCGGTGACGTTGCCGGTGTCCTTCCAGTAGCCGGTGATCACCGTGGACTCGACCCGGTGGCCCTTGTCGATCAGCCACTGGATCGCGTCGGTGATCTCCAGCTCGCCCCGGCCGGACGGGCTCAGCCCGGCGACGGCCTCGTGCACGGCCGGGCCGAACAGGTACACCCCGACCAGCGCCAGGTCGCTCTTGGGGAACTCGGGCTTCTCCTCCAGCGCCACGACCCGCCCGTCGCCGTCGAGCTCGGCGACGCCGAACGCGCGCGGGTCCGACACGTGGGTGAGCATGATCTGCGCCTGCGGGCGCTCCGCCCGGAACCGCTCCACCAGCCCGTCGATGCCGCCGACGACGAAGTTGTCGCCCAGGTACATGACGAAGTCGTCCTCGCCGAGGTACTCGCGGGCGATGAGGACGGCGTGGGCCAGCCCGCGCGGCGCGTCCTGGACGAGGTAGGTCACCTCCAGGCCGAACCGCGAGCCGTCGCCGACCGCGCGGCGGATCTCGGCGGCGGTGTCGCCGACGACGATGCCGACCTCGCGGATGCCCGCGTCGCGGATCGCCTCCAGCCCGTAGAACAGCACCGGCTTGTTCGCCACCGGGACGAGCTGCTTGGCGGAGGTGTGGGTGATCGGCCGCAGCCGGGACCCGGCGCCGCCCGCCAGCACGAGCGCCTTCACGCGGCGGCCGGGACGCGCGGGCCCGGGGAGCACGCGCGCGGCGTGCGGTGCCCCGGGGGGACGGGCAGGTTCAAGGGGACTCCAACGATGCCGGAAACCGGAGGGGAATGACTCCCGACATTACCGGCACATCCCAGGTGCGAAGGCGAGGCGACCGGCCCTGGCCGCGCGCGACCGGCCCTGGCCGCACAGGTGAACGGCCGGGCCGGTTCCCGCGTCCCGCTACCGTCCCGCTACCGGGTGCTGGTGATCATGCCGGCCGCCACGGTGTTGTTGGTGGCCTCGTCGATCAGGATGAACCCGCCGGTCAGCCGGTTGCGGCCGTAGTCGTCGACGAACAGCGGCTGGGTGACCCGCAGCGAGATCCGGCCGATCTCGTTCAGCCCCAGCTCGGTCGCCTCGTCGTCGCGGTGCAGGGTGTTGACGTCCAGCCGGTAGTGCAGGTCCTTGACCATCGCCTTCGCGGTGCGGGTGGTGTGCTTGATCATCAGCTTCATCCGCGGCGACATCGCCCGGTCCGGCGTCATCCAGCACACCATCGCGTCGAGGTCCTGCGCGGCCTCCGGGCGGTTGTTCGGCCGGGCGATCATGTCGCCCCGGGAGATGTCGATGTCGTCGGCCAGCCGCAGCGTGACCGACATCGGCGCGTACGCCTCCTCCACCGGGCCGTGCGGGCCGTCGATGTGGGTGATCGTCGTGGTCAGCCCGGACGGCAGGTGCACGACCTCGTCGCCCGGCTTCAGCACCCCGCCCGCGACCTGCCCCGCGTAGCCCCGGTAGTCGTGCAGCTCGGGGTCGGTCGAGGCGTGCGGGCGGATCACGTACTGCACCGGGAACCGGACGTCGATCAGGTTGCGGTCCGAGGCGATGTGGACGTGCTCCAGGTGGTGCAGCAGCGACGACCCCTCGTACCAGGGCATGTTCACGCTGCGCTCGACGACGTTGTCGCCGTGCAGCGCCGAGATCGGCACGAACGTCAGGTCGGTCACCTCCAGCTTGGAGGCGAACGCGGTGAACTCCCCGACGATCCGCTCGTAGGTGTCCCGGTCGTAGTCGACCAGGTCCATCTTGTTGACCGCCACCACCAGGTGCGGGACCTGGAGCAGCGTGGTCAGGAACGCGTGCCGGCGGGACTGCTCCAGGATGCCCTTGCGCGCGTCCACCAGGATGATCGCGAGATCGGCCGTGGACGCGCCGGTCACCATGTTGCGCGTGTACTGGATGTGCCCGGGGGTGTCGGCGATGATGAACTTGCGGCGCGGCGTCGCGAAGTAGCGGTAGGCCACGTCGATCGTGATGCCCTGCTCCCGCTCGGCCCGCAGGCCGTCGGTCAGCAGCGCCAGGTTCGTGTACTCCTCGCCCCGGTCGGCGCTCGTGCGCTCGACCGACTCCAGCTGGTCCTCGAAGATCGACTTCGAGTCGTAGAGCAGCCGTCCGATCAGCGTGGACTTGCCGTCGTCGACGCTGCCGGCGGTCGCGAACCGCAGGATGTCCATCTGCGCGGCCATCAGAAGTAGCCTTCCTTCTTGCGGTCCTCCATGGCGGCCTCGCTGGCCCGGTCGTCGGCGCGGGTCTGCCCCCGCTCGGTGATCCGCGTCGCCGCGATCTCCTCGATGACCTGCTCCAGCGTCACCGCCGCCGACTTCACCGCCCCCGTGCAGGACGCGTCGCCGACCGTCCGGTACCGGACGGTCGCCTCGAAGGCCGGCTCGTCCTCGCCCCGGTTCGCGTACGGCAGGTCGGCCAGCAGCATCCCGTCCCGCTCGAACACCGGCCGGTTGTGCGCGAAGTAGATCGGCGGCAGCTCCAGCTCCTCCCGCCGCACGTAGTCCCAGATGTCCAGCTCGGTCCAGTTGGACAGGGGGAACACCCGGACGTGCTCGCCGCGCCGGATCCGCGTGTTGAACAGGTTCCACAGCTCGGGACGCTGGTTCTTCGGGTCCCACTGGCCGAACTCGTCCCGGAACGAGACGACCCGCTCCTTGGCGCGGGCCTTCTCCTCGTCCCGCCGGGCCCCGCCGAACGCCGCGTCGAACTCGTGCGCCTCGATCGCGTCCAGCAGCGTCACGGTCTGCAAGCGGTTGCGGGACGCGCGGCGCCCCCTCTCCTCCACGACCCGTCCCGAGTCGATCGACTCCTGGACGGAGGCGACCACCAGACGGACGCCGATCTCCGCGACCCGCCGGTCGCGGAACTCGATCACCTCGGGGAAGTTGTGGCCGGTGTCCACGTGCATCACCGGGAACGGGATCGGCGCGGGCCAGAACGCCTTCTGGGCCAGGCGCAGCATCACGATGCTGTCCTTGCCGCCCGAGAACAGCAGCACGGGCCGCTCGAACTCGGCCGCCACCTCCCGGAAGATGTGCATGGCCTCGGCTTCGAGGACGTCTAGCTGAGACAGCAGATAGTCACAACGCTGCATGGTCTGGAGCTCTCTTCACAATGGTCTGGCAGAAGCGCCGGTGGCATGGGACTGGCGGGGATGCCCACCCACCGTTTCGAACGTCGGCCCGCCGGGATTTCGTCCCGGCGGGTCAGAACGGGGTCAGCGCCTTGGGTCAGCGCCGTCGATCGGACCCGCGGTCAGCCGTCCCTGATGCCGGTCAGCAGCGTCGACGCCGACACCGGGTGACAGACAAGGATATCCGGCAGCCGGGGGTCCTCCCGGTTGTAGGCGAGCGGGGACCCGTCCACACGGGACGCGTGCGCGCCCGCCGCGAGCGCCACCGCCGCCGGGGCCGCCGAGTCCCACTCGTACTGGCCGCCGGCGTGCACGTAGGCGTCGACCTCGCCGAGCAGCACCGCGGAGATCTTCGCCCCCGCCGAGCCGATCGGCACCAGTTCCACGTCCAGGTCGATCTTCGCGGCGAGGCGCTCGACGAGCTCGGGGGGCCGGGTGCGGCTGACGGCGATGCGGAGCTTCCCGGCGTCCGGCGCGGGCGCGTGCAGCGGCACCTCGCGCGGCTGGTCGCGCCCGCCGGCGCGGCCCGTCGCGGGGTCGGGCCCCACCGGCTCGTCCCGCACCAGCAGCGCCCCGCCCGCCGCGGCCGTCCGCAGCGTCAGGCCCTGCGCCGGGAGCGCCACCGCCCCCGCGGCCAGCCGGCCGGCGCCGCCGGAGCCGCGCTCCCACAGCGCCACGTGCACGGCCCAGTCGCGGCGGCCCTCCTCGGAGAACTCGCGGGTGCCGTCCAGCGGGTCGATGATCCAGACCCGCTCGGCGGTGAGCCGCTCGGCGGTGGCGGTGTTGCGCGTCGGGGCCTGGTCGTCTCCCCGCGCCCGCTTGCCGGCGACGGAGGAACGGCCTTCTTCGGAGAGGACGGCGTCGCCGGGACAGCGCTCGCGCAGCGCCGCCATGAGGTGCTCGTGCGCCTGTAGGTCGCCGGTGTCCTTCAGGGCCCGCGCGTCGGCGAACCCCACCTCGTCCCGCACGCCCAGCAGCACACGCCCCGCCGCCGCGGCCAACTCGGCGGCCAGGGCGTGGTCGTCCGCCGCGGGGGCGTCTCCGTCCGTCATCCCTCGATCACGTTCCTGTCTCGGAAGATACGTCCGACCCACGATCTCATGGATACCCGATCCCGGCTTGTGCCAGGGTGCCAGGATGCCCGAGGACGCTTACCGATCCCAGACGTCTGTGATAGGTGATTCAGACCGCGGGGTCAGTACGCGCCGGAGCCCCGGAACACCGCCGACCACGTCTTCCACATGATCTGCAGGTCGAGCGCCAGCGACCAGTTGTCCACGTAGCGCAGGTCGAGCCGCACCGACTCCTCCCAGGTCAGGTCCGAGCGGCCGCTCACCTGCCACAGGCCCGTGAGACCCGGCTTCACCACCAGCCTGCGGTAGACGTCGCCGCCGTACTGGGCGACCTCCTCCGGCAGCGGCGGACGCGGCCCCACCAGCGACATGTCGCCCCGCAGCACGTTGATGAGCTGCGGCAGCTCGTCCAGGGAGTAGCGGCGCAGCCACCGCCCCACCCGGGTGATCCGCGGGTCCTGCCGGATCTTGAACAGCACGCCGTCGTTCTCGTTGCGCTCCATCAGCGCGCCCTTGCGCGACTCCGCGTCCTGCACCATCGTGCGGAACTTCAGCACGGTGAACTCGCGGCCGCCGCGCCCGACCCGCACCTGCCGGAACATCACCGGGCCCGCGCTCGTCGTCTTGATCAGGAACGCGACGACCAGCAGCAGCGGGCTCATCAGCACCAGGCCGCCGAGCGCCGCCGTCCGGTCGAACAGGCCCTTGAGGATCTTGCGGCCGCCGTCCAGCTCCGGGTGCTCCACGTGCAGCAGCGGCAGCCCCGACACCGGGCGGATCGAGATGCGCGGGCCCGTCACGTCCATCAGCGCGGGCGCCACCACCAACTCGACGTCGTCGCGCTCGATCTGCCACGCCAGCCGCCGCAGCGCCACCCCGTCCATCTCCGGGCACGCCAGCACCGCGACCGAGTCGGCGCCGATCCGCTCGGCGACCGCCGCCGCCTGCCCGAAGTGGCCGAGCACCGGCACGCCCTCGACCTCGCCGACCGCGTCGTCGCCCGACACCAGCGGCGCCGGCAGGCACACCGCCGCGATGCTCATCCCGTGGTAGCGCTTCTGCTTCAGCAGGCGGATCAGGTCGGCCACCGACGTGCGGTGCCCCACCGCCACCACCCGCCGCATACACTCGCCGTTCCAGCGCTTGCGGTGCAGCCACTTGCGCAGCCGGTACCTGGCCACGAGGTCCAGGAACGTGCCGAGCGGCATCGCCATCACCACGTAGCCGCGCGCGACCTCGGTCTTCGTCGCGTAGGCGAGGATCGCGAGCGTCGCGGTGAAGATGAACCCCGCCCGCAGCACCCGGTGGAACTCCTCGTACCCGACGCCGATGTAGCGCGGCTGGTAGGCCCGGCACAGCATCAGGATCGGCACCCACAGGACCGGCAGCGCCACCGTCAGCGCCACGTACGGCGCCGTCGGGTCGCTCGGCACACCGGGGAAGCGGAGCGCGAACGCGATCACACCCGCCGCGAACATGCTGAGGAAGTCGAGCGCGCCCGCGAACCGGCGGTACCGCACCCCCCAGTTCTGCGCCGGGGGACGTCGTTGATCACGGCTCACCGGTGACTCGGCCTCGACCTTGTCAACGATGGCCATACGCCCTCACCGTCCCCTGTAACGCCCGCCCCGGAATGCCCGGCTCACCTCGAAGACGGGCGAGGGGCGCTCCAGGTTCACAAACATCACGATGCTCATCCGTGATGAATCTTACGAGGCCATTACCGTTGTCGCGCTCCCGCGGCCGACATAGGACGAAACCGACCTGTCACCCCGCGTGATAGGTGTTCTGTGCCGCGCCGAGCCCCTCGCGCAGGAGCGCCTCCACCGCGTCCGCCGCCCGGTCGACCTCCAGCGCCAGCTCCTTGCGCTCGGCCGCCGAGAAGTCCTTCAGCACGAACGCCGCCGCGTCCATCCGCCCCGGCGGGCGCCCCACCCCGAACCGGACCCGCAGGTACTCCTTGTCCCCCAGCGACCTGGTCACCGAGCGCAGCCCGTTGTGACCGTTGTCACCACCGCCCCGCTTCAGCCGCAGCGCCCCGTAGGGGACGTCCAGCTCGTCGTGGACGACCACCAGCCGCTCCACCGGCACCTTGTAGAAATCCCGCAGCGCCTTCACCGGGCCGCCGGACTCGTTCATGTACGTCCGCGGCTTCGCCAGCACCACCCGCTCGCCCGCCAGCCGCCCCTCCAGCACGTCCGACCGCGCCTTGTGCGACTTGAACCTGCCGCCGGCCCGCTCCGCCAGCACGTCCGCCACCATGAACCCGGCGTTGTGCCGGTTGCCCGCGTACGACGGGCCCGGATTGCCCAGGCCCACCACCAGCCAGACGTCCACCACGCCTCCTTCACCGCGAAGGCCCCCGCAGGTATACCTGCGGGGGCCTGCACACGTTCAGCCCTACTCGGCGGCGGGCTCCGCGCCCTCGGCGCCCTCTCCCGCGGCCTCCTCGCTCTCCTCGGCGGCCGGCTCGGTCGACACCGTCGCGTCCACGATCTGGACGATCAGCGTCTCCTCGTCCGCCGCGAGGTCGGTGCCCTGCGGCAGCTTCAGGTCCTTCGCGAGCACCTGCGAGTCGATGTCCAGGCCCGTGATGTCCAGGCTCACCGACTCCGGAATGTGCGTCGCCTCCGCCTCCACCGAGATCTGCACCTCGGTCTGGACGAGGCGGCCGCCCGCGACCACGTCGCCGACCACGTTCACCGGCAGGTCCACGACGACCTTCTCACCGCGCTTCACCAGCAGCAGGTCGACGTGCTCCAGGAACCCCTTGATCGGGTCGCGCTGCACGTCCTTCGGCAGCGCCAGCTCCGACCCGTCCCCGAGCCCCTCGATCGTCAGCAGCACGTTCGGCGTCTTCAGCGCGAGCATCAGCTCGTGCCCCGGGAGGGAGATGTGCTGCGGGTCGGTGCCGTGACCATAGAGGACGGCGGGCACCTTGCCGGCCCGGCGGGTGCGCCGCGCGGCACCCTTGCCGAACTCGGTGCGCGGTTCGGCGGCGATGCGTACCTCGGACACGGCGAAAACTCCTCGTTTGTTGCGATCCACGGCCGTCCGTCATGGACGTCCGCTACGGACAGAGCGAATCAGGCGATGCTCGACGCGTCAGGCGCCTCGAAGATTCTTTGCGTTCCCCAGGGAGTGCGACTCCAGACAGGCACCGCACTGAACGACCCGGGGCATACGCGGATTGCACAAGTCTAGCAGTATTCATTGGAGTGTCCTTGGCGTCGGGCCTTGGCGGCCCTCCTTCGGCGGACACTCCGGGCGATCGCTGGCATCGCTTCGTCTCGCCTGGCGGCTCGCTTCGCGATCAAGTTCTCGCAGGGCTCGAACTTGCCTTCGGACGCGATCGCAACCGTCCCCCTTGTTGCAGGCTGGGGCGGCGGTTGCGGTCTGCGCGTACGTGGGTGGCCGCTCCTGGTGCGGGCGCGCCGGCCTCAGGCGGCTGCTCAGACGTCGGCTGCCTCGCCGCCAGGCGCGTTCGGAGCGATGCGGCGATCGCCGCGGGGCCCGCCGAAGGAGGGAGCGGCAGCGACCGGCGCCAAGGGCACCGCAAGGTTAACTATGGCCGCCGAAGAGGCTTGTTACCGATCCGTCGCTGAAGACCTCGTTGATGGCCCTGGCCACCAGGGGGGCTATGGACAGGACGGTGAGCTTGTCGAACTGCTTGTCCTCGGGGATGGGGAGGGTGTTGGTCAGGACGACCTCGGAGACCCTGGAGTTCTTCAGGCGGTCCACCGCGGGGCCCGACAGGACGCCGTGGGTGGCGGCCACCACCACCTTGGTCGCGCCGTGGTCGAAGAGGGCGTCGGCGGCCTTCACGATGGTGCCGCCGGTGTCGATCATGTCGTCGACGACCACGCAGGTGCGGCCCTTGACCTCGCCGACGACGTCGAAGACCTTGACCTCGTTCGCCACGTCCGGGTCGCGCTTCTTGTGGATGATCGCCATCGGGACGCCGCCGAGGCGGTCCGACCAGCGCTCGGTGACGCGGACGCGGCCCGCGTCGGGGGCCACGACCGTGACCTTCGAGGTGTCCAGGCGGCGCTCGAAGTGCTGGGCCAGCAGGTCCAGGGCGAACAGGTGGTCCACCGGGCCGTCGAAGAAGCCCTGGATCTGCGCGGTGTGCAGGTCCACGGTGATCAGGCGGTCGGCGCCCGCGGTCTTGAACAGGTCGGCCATCAGGCGGGCCGAGATCGGCTCGCGGCCGCGGTGCTTCTTGTCCTGGCGGGCGTAGCCGAAGAACGGGGCGACGACCGTGATCCGCTTGGCGGACGCGCGCTTCAGCGCGTCCACCATGATCAGCTGTTCCATGATCCACTGGTTGATCGGAGCGGTGTGGCTCTGGATCACGAAGGCGTCGGAGCCGCGCACCGACTCCAGGAACCGGACGAACGTCTCACCGTTGGCGAAGTCGTACGCGGATGTCGGTGTGAGGTCGACCTGGAGGTTGTCGGCTACTTCCTTGGCCAGGTCCGGGTGGGCTCGGCCGGTGAAGAGCATCAGCTTCTTCTGACCGCTCGCTTTTATCCCACTCACCTCTGACAACTCCCCTTGCTCGAACTGTTTTCCTACGTGGGTTGTTGTCCCCACTCGCCGTGTGTCACACGGACTGCCTTGTTGTCCGGGGGAACGTCGTTGTCCCGCCTGCCGGGCCTACTCGCCCGCGTCCTCCGTGGCCCGGCGGGCCGCCTCGGCCGACGGGGTGCCGGCGCGGCGGCGCTCGACCCAGCCCTCGACGTTGCGCTGCGGGGCCCGCGCGACCGCCATCGCCCCCGGCGGGACGTCCTGGACGATCACCGAGCCGGCCGCCGTGTAGGCGCCGTCCCCGACCGTCACCGGCGCGACGAACATGTTGTCGCTGCCCGTCCGGACGTGGGAGCCGATCACGCTGCGGTGCTTGTCGACGCCGTCGTAGTTCACGAACACCGAGCCGGCGCCGATGTTGGAGTGCTCGCCGATCTCGGCGTCACCGACATAGGTCAGGTGCGGGACCTTCGAGCCCTCGCCGATGTCGGCGTTCTTGGTCTCGACGTAGGTGCCCGCCTTCGCCCCGCGGCCCAGCCTCGTGCCGGGGCGCAGGTAGGCGTAGGGGCCCACGGACGCCTCGGGGCCGATCTCGGCGCTGACGCAGACCGCGTTGGCGACGGTGGCGCCCGCGCCCACCCGGGTGTCGGTCAGCGTGCAGTTCGGACCCACCCGGGCGCCCTCGCCCAGGTGCGTCTCGCCGTGCAGCTGGGTGCCCGGGAGGATCTCGGCGTCCGGCTCGGCGGTCACGCCCGCGTCGATCCAGGTGGTCGCCGGGTCGACGATCGTGACCCCGGCGCGCATGTGCGCCTCCAGGATCCGGTCGTTGAGCTGGCGGCGCGCCTGGGCGAGCTGCACCTTGTCGTTGACGCCCTGGGTCTCGACCCAGTCGGCGGCGAGGTGGGCGCCCGCGCGGTGGCCGTCGGCGCGCATGATCTCGACGACGTCGGTGAGGTACTCCTCGCCCTTGGCGTTGTCGGTGGTCACGCGCTTGAGCGCGGCCTCCAGCAGCGACCCGTCGAAGGCGTACATGCCGACGTTGATCTCGTTGATCGCCCGCTCGGCCTCGCTCGCGTCCTTGTGCTCGACGATCGCGGCCACGCTGCCGTCGGCCGCCCGCACGATACGGCCGTACCCGGTCGGGTCGGGGAACTCGGTGGTGAGGATCGTCGCCGCGTTCCCCTCGTCCTCGTGGGACCGGACGAGCGCCGCGAGCGTCTCCCCGCGCAGCAGCGGGTGGTCGCCGTTGGTGACCACCACGGTGCCCTCCAGCGCGCCGGTCTGCTCCAGCGCCATCCGCACGGCGTGCCCGGTGCCGGACCGCACCTCCTGGACGGCGGTCTCGGCGTCCGGCGCGTGCTCGGCGAGGTGCTCGGCGACCTGCTCCCGCCTGTGCCCCACGACGACGACGAGCCGCCCGGGTTCCAGCTCGCGGGCGGCGGCCAGCACGTGGCCGAGCATGCTGCGCCCGCACAGCTCATGGAGCACCTTGGAGGTGCGGGACTTCATTCGGGTGCCCTCGCCGGCGGCGAGGACGATGACGGCTGCCGGGCGGCTGGCGCTCACTGGGGAGGCTCCTCGGCGTCGCGGACAGGTTCCTTGGTCGGGCTGTCTACCTGCTGCGACGGCCTCGGACAGGCCACAGCGCACCCGACACGGGGAAGGATACCGCCCGCCACCCCCGCCGCGTCCGCCCGCACCCGGCGACCCGCTGATCGCGACGTTGCGGACAGCTCCGGCGCAAGGACTCGAACCTTGTCTAAGGGCACCAAAAACCCTTGTGCTGCCAATTACACCACGCCGGACCAAAGCGGACAGTTCGGACATGAGCCGACCGTCCGGGCGCCCCAACGATACCGAGCCTCGGGGGGTGGGCCCAGTCTATTGTCCCGCGCCCGCCGCCTCCGGTGTCGTGCGACCGACATGTCGATGTCTGTCCGGATCGGTTTAGGTCGGCCGGATGCGAGCACTCCGTCCTCGTGCCGACGCGTGAACCTTTGCCGCGGGTCGTGCGTTCGTGCTGGGTGAGGGGCATGTCACGTCCCTTCGGCGGGGTCCGTCGGACCGATGGGCCGCAAGAGTGTTATGTGGCCTGTGGGGGAGATTCCCACTGTTTTTACCGTTTGCCCCTGCACAACTTACGAACCCGTAGGTTACGGTGGCGTAGGTAGGACAGCCCAGACACAGGAAGCGGTGACTCTATGACCACGGCCCCGGCCCTCGACCCTCCCCGGCCGCAGCGCCGACCCGAACTCGACCCGGACCGGCAGGGCAACGCGGAGCGGCTGCTCGTCGCCGTGTTCACCGGTGTGCCGTTCCTGGCGCTCTTCGCGGCCGTCCCGCTCGCCTGGGGCAGGTTCCTCGGCTGGACGGACATCGCGATCATGGCGGTGTTCTACGTGCTGTCGGCGGCGGGGATCACGGTCGGCTACCACCGCTTCTTCACGCACGGGTCGTTCAAGGCGCGGCGGCCGCTGAAGATCTTCATGGCGCTGGCGGGGGGCCTCGCGATCGAGGGGCCGGTCATCACGTGGGTCGCCGACCACCGGCGCCACCACAAGCACTCCGACAAGGACTTCGACCCGCACTCGCCGTGGCGGTTCGGCAACGACTGGAAGGCGCTCGGCAAGGGGCTCGTGTGGGCGCACTACGGGTGGCTGTTCGACGGGAACCGCACGTCCAAGCCGCGCTACGCCAAGGACCTGCTGAACGACCGCGACATGGTCCGCATCCACCAGTTGTTCCCCGCGCTCGTCGCGTTGTCGTTCTTCCTGCCCGCCGCGCTCGGCGGGCTGCTCACGATGTCCTGGACGGGATTCCTCACCGCGCTGTTCTGGGCCGGATTCGTGCGGATCACGCTCGTCCACCACGTGACGTGGTCGATCAACTCGATCTGCCACACGTTCGGCAAGGAGCACTTCGAGGTGCGCGACAGGTCCCGCAACGTGTGGTGGCTCGCCATCCCGTCGCTGGGCGAGTCGTGGCATAACCTGCACCACTCCGACCCGACCTGCGCGCGCCACGGCGTCCTGCGGGGGCAGATCGACATCAGCGCGCGGATCATCTGGGCGTTCGAGCGGGCGGGGTGGGCCTACGACGTCCGCTGGCCGAACGCGGAGCGGCTCGCCGCCAAACGCACCGAGCAGGCTCGTTGACCGCCACAATTGAGCCCGTGACGGAACCCGCTCCCAGACCCCGCAGAAAGCGGATGACAGGCAAGGAACGCCGCGAGCAGCTCCTCGACATCGGGCGGACGCTGTTCGCCGAACGCGGTCTGGACGGCACCTCGGTGGAGGAGATCGCCTCCGCCGCCGGGGTCTCCAAGCCGGTGGTGTACGAGCACTTCGGCGGCAAGGAGGGACTGTACGCGGTCGTCGTCGACCGGGAGTTCGAGAAACTGCTGAGGCTGATCACCGAGTCGCTGAATTCGGCGACCCACTACCGCGGCAAACTGGAGAAGGCCGCGCTGGCGCTGCTGGAGTACATCGAGGGGAATCCGGACGGGTTCCGCATCCTCGTGCGCGACTCGCACGGCGGCACCGGGACCGGCAGCTACGCCAGCCTCCTCAGCGAGATCGCCGGTGAGGTCGAGTACATCCTCGCCCAGGAGTTCGACCGGCACGACTACGACGACAAGTTCGCGCCGCTGTACGCGCAGAGCCTCGTGGGAATGGTCGCGATGACCGGCCAGTGGTGGCTGGACGTGCGCAAGCCGCGCCGCGAGGAGGTCGCCGCCCACATCGTGAACCTCGCGTGGAACGGGATCTCGGGCCTGGAGCCGCGGCCCTCGCTCGATCCGAGGCAGCGCCGCAAGGAGATGGAGCGCCAGGAGAAGCGCGCCGAGAAGGCGGCGGCGAAGGCGGAGAAGGCCGAGGAGAAGGCCGCCGCCAGGGCCGAGAAGGCCCAGCGCAAGGTCCGGGGCGAGGGCGACGCCGAGCCCCAGGAAGGCTGAGCGGGACCGATTCCCCGTGAAACCGCCGGCCGTCCGGAGTTCTCCCGGACGGCCGGCGGCCGGGGTCGCCGGCGCCGGGTCACGGTGCCGGGATCTGGTCCGGATGCCGTCCGTCCGCCGAGGTCGCGCACCGCAGGGGAACGAGTCGCTGGCCTCTGATGGACGGACGGCACCCCGTCTAGGGCGCGTTCCGGCGCGCGACGACGAACACGCGGCGGAACGGGAACACGGTCCCGTAGGTCGCGGCCGGATACGCCTCGTTCAGCCGATGCCGATAGGCGTCGAGGAACTCCTCGGTCTCGGCCGCGTCGAGTTCGGTCAGGATGGGCCGCAGCGTGCTTCCCTTGACCCATTCCAGGACCGGGTCGTCGCCGTGCAGGATCTGCGCGTAGGTCGTTTCCCAGGCGTCGACCGCGTATCCGTGCCGCGCCAGCAGATCGAGGTATCCCGCCGGGGTGAGGACGGGCGAGGGCGGCATCATGTGGCCGACCCTGTCCTTCCATCGGGGCGACCGGCAGAGCGCCCGCAGAAGGGTATGGCTGGGCTCGTCGAAATTGCCGGGCACCTGGAACGCGAGCCGCCCGCCTGGGGCGAGGGCGCCGGCCCATTGCGGCAGCAGATCGAAATGCTCGGGAACCCAGTGCAGAACGGCGTTGGAAATGAGGAGGTCGACCGGGCCGTGCGGCCGCCAGGCGGCGACGTCCCCGACCGCGAAGCTCAGCCGTCCGGGGATCTCGTGCGCCTTCGCCGCCGCGATCATGTCGGGTGAGCTGTCCCGGCCCTCGATGACGGCCTCCGGCCACCGCTCGGCGAGGGTGGCGGTCAGCTCGCCCGAGCCGCACCCGAGATCGACGACGGACCGGGGTTCCAGGCCCTGGAGCCGTCCGACCAGCTCGGCGAACGGCCTGGAGCGCTCGTCGCCGTAGCGCCCGTACTGCGCGGGGTCCCATTCAGCATCTCTCGACATCAAGACACAGGATGCCCCGCCCCTATCTTGATGTCAAGAATCCGGTCGGCGCGGCGCGCTAGAAGTCCTCCCCCTTGAACTCCATCGGACCCTCGTCCATCTCGAAGGTGCCGTCGGTGTAGAGCATGGGACGGGCCTCGCCGCCGTCGCTGTAGCGCTCCACGTGCCTGATCTCGAAGCCGTCCGGGACGGTGAAGTCCACCAGGGCGATCGCGACCCAGTACGAGTAGTCGTCGCTGTGGAACAGCGGGACCGTCACCGTGGAGCCCCGGCCGTCGGTCACGACCGCGCGGGCGCCGTAGGACTTGAACGAGCCGGTGCCGTTCTCGACGGCGCTGTAGGCACAGATCAGGACATATCCCTGCTGGTCGGGACGTGTGATCCGGACCGTCTCCCGGCCGGGCACCGTGGCGTCGCCGTCCAGCTGGATGAAGGGCGGCGCGGTGAGCGCGCCGAGGTCGCGGTAGTAGACGACACCGTCGCTCTCCTTGCGGCCCTTCTTCAGCTTGGAGAACGGCGAGACCTGGTGGGCGGGGACGAACAGGGCGTAAAGGTCCAGGTCCGCTCCCTCGGACTTCCGCTTGCCCCCGTCCCATTCCAGCGAGGCGGTGACCGTCGCCGTGGTGTCGCGCTTGTCCAGGCTGATCGACGCCTTGCCCGCCTTCTTCAGCGTGATCTTGCCGAGCGGTGCCGCCGCCGGGGCAGCGACCGGGGGCGCGACCGGCGCGGGGGCCGCGGGGCCCGGGTCGTCCACGGTCACGCCGTAGTCGGCGGCCAGCCCGGCCAGGCCGCTGGCCCACCCCTGCCCGACCGCGCGCACCTTCCAGCCGTCGCCGCGCCGGTACAGCTCCAGCAGCACCGCGACCGTCTCGCCGTCCACCAGCGGGGGCGGCTCGAAGGCGACCGTGCCCTGCCCGCAGACGACGGCGGCGCGCGGGGTGGTGGAGGCGTCGAAGCGCGCCCCCGGGCGGTCGGCGTCGACGCTCGCCACGATCGCGACCGTGTGCACCTCGGGCGGCACCCGGCCGAGGTCGGCGGTGACCGTGGCGTTCTCGACGCTCACCCCGTCCTGCTCCGGATGGTTGAAGAACACCAGGTCGTGGTCGCCGCGGACCTTGCGCTCCCCGGTGAGCAGCAGCGCGGAGACGTCGACGGGCACGGCCGCCGTGATCGTGACCGCGGCGGACCGGCCGTCGAGTGGAGCGTTCCCGCCCTTGCCGAGGGTGTGCTGCATGGTTCTCTCCGAGGGGATGGGCGTCGGCCGTCTGCCTGCGGCAACGCGGTTGAAGATCATTACAGCAGGGCTTGATCGCCACCGGCGCCGCCGGGGTGGCCGGAGTCGGCCGCCCGACGATCATCCGCCGGGACCGCCGTCCGCGGCGGGCGTCTCGATATCGAGATGGGTAGGGTGGCGGGATGGAGGATGAGGTCGACCGGCTGGTCGGCGCCTGGAACACCGAGCGTCCCGACCTCGATGTCGCGCCGCTGCACGTCCTCAGCCGGATCTCGCGGCTCGCGCGCCATCTCGACCGCGCGCGGCGGGCGGTGTTCGGCGCGCACGGCCTGGAGTCGTGGGAGTTCGACGTCCTCACCGCGCTGCGCCGGGAGGGCTCCCCCTACCAGCTCAGCCCCGGTCGGCTGCTGCACGCGACGCTGGTCACGTCCGGGACGATGACCAACCGCATCGACCGGCTCGCGGCGGCGGGCCTGGTCGAGCGGCATCCCGACCCGCTCGACAAGCGCGGCGTGATCGTCCGGCTGACACCCGCGGGGCTGCGGCGCGTGGACGCGGCGTTCGCCGACCTCCTCGACCGCGAGCAGGTGTTCCTGGAGGGGCTCAGCCCCGCCCAGCGGAGCGCGCTCGCCGACCTGCTGCGGACGCTGCTGGTCCCCTTCGACTCCTAGTCGGCGGCTCCTAGCCGACGTCCTCGGCGAGCATCAGCCACTCCTCCTCGACCTGGGCGGCCTCGGCCTGGATCTCCTTGAGGCGGCCGTCCAGCTCCTGGAGCTTGGCGTAGTCGGTGGCGTGCGCGGCGAGCCGCTCGTGCAGCTCGGCCTCCTGCCCGGCGAGCTTCTCCAGGCGGCGTTCGAGCCGGTCGAGCTCCTTGCGGGCCTTCCAGTCCTGGCCGCCCTTGGGCCTCGGCGGCGCGGCCGCGGCGGGCCCGGCGGGCGCGGCGGGGGCGACCGCGCCGGCGGTTCCGGCGGCGCGGCGCTCCAGGTACTCGTCGACGCCGCCGGGCATCATCGTCACGCGGCCGTCGCCGAGCAGCGCGACGACGTGGTCGGTGATGCGCTCCAGGAAGTAGCGGTCGTGGCTGACGACGACGAGCGTGCCGGGCCAGCCGTCGAGCAGGTCCTCGACCTCGGTGAGCGTCTCGATGTCGAGGTCGTTGGTCGGCTCGTCCAGCAGGAGGACGTTCGGCTCGCCCATGAGCAGCCGCAGCACCTGGAGGCGGCGCCGCTCGCCGCCGGACAGGTCGCCGACCGGCGTCCACTGCCGGTCCCCCGCGAAGCCGAGCCGTTCGAGGAGCTGGCTCGCCGTCCACTCGCGCTTGCCGACGGTGATGCGGCGGCGGATCTCCTCCACCGACTCAAGGACGCGGCGGGACGGGTCGAGGTCCTCAAGGTTCTGCGACAGGTGCGCGAGCTGGACGGTCTTGCCCCGCACCACCCGGCCCGCCACCGGGTCGACCGAGCCGTCCAGCAGGCGCAGCAGCGTGCTCTTGCCGCTGCCGTTCACGCCGACGAGCCCGACCCGGTCGCCGGGGCCGAGCCGCCAGGTCATCCGGGAGAACAGGTCGCGTTCGCCGAGCCGGACGGTGGCCTCCTCGACGTCGTAGACGGTCTTGCCGAGCCGCGCGGTCGCGAAGCGGGTCAGCTCCACCGAGTCGCGCGCGGGCGGCTCGTCGGCGATCAGCGCCTGCGCCGCGTCCACCCGGAACTTCGGCTTGGACGTGCGGGCCTGCGGGCCGCGGCGCAGCCACGCCAGCTCCTTGCGCAGCAGGTTCTGCCGCTTGGCCTCGGTCGCGGCGGCGATCCGCGACCGCTCGGCCTTCGCCAGGACGTAGGCGGAGTAGCCGCCCTCGTAGCGCTCGACGCGGCCGTCGACGACCTCCCACGTCCGCTCGGTGACCTCGTCGAGGAACCAGCGGTCGTGCGTGACGACGAGCAGCGCGACCCGGCGGCCGCGCAGGTGCCGGGCGAGCCAGTCGATGGCCTCGATGTCGAGGTGGTTGGTGGGCTCGTCCAGCACCAGCAGGTCGGACTCGGGGACGAGCAGCCGGGCCAGCGCGACCCGGCGCCGCTCCCCGCCGGACATCCCGGCGAGCGGGGCGTCGAGGTCGAGCCCGGCGAGCAGGCCCGCGAGGATCTCGCGGGCGCGGGTGTCGCCCGCCCACTCGTGCTCGGCGCGCTCCCCCAGCACCACCGACCGGACGGTCGCGCCCTCGGGGAAGTCGTCGCGCTGGGTCAGGTAGCCGAGCCGCAGGCCGCGGGCGTGGGTGACGCGCCCGGCGTCGGGCTCGATCTCCTTCGCGAGGACGGACACGAGCGTGCTCTTGCCGCCGCCGTTGCGCCCGACGACGCCCACGCGGTCGCCGTCGTCGAGCCCGAGGGACACGGCGTCGAGCAGCGGGGCGGGGCCGTAGGCCTTGGCGACGTTCTCAACGTTGATCAGATTCACGACGCCTCCAGCCTATTGCCCCCGGCGAACCGGTCGCGCGGCCCGCCGCGCGGCCCGGTCGCGGGGCTCAGCGGGGCGGCGGGCCGCCCTCGGGCCGCGCCGTCGCGCCGGCGACGGCCGCCGGGACGGCGTTGGAGGTGCTCGCGAGGGCGGGGTCGGGCGCGGCGACGGTGCCGGCGACGGTGCCGGGGGCGTTGCGGCGCAGGTCCCGGTCGCGGCGCACCGACCTCCCGACGAGCGTGACCATCATGGCGATGGCCAGCAGTGCCAGCAGCCCGGACAGAATCGTCATCGCTCCACCTCGTCCGCAGATTTCGGGCGTTCACCCTAAGGACGCCCCCGGCGGGCTCGGAGTTCGCTTGTATGACTAGAGCAGCTAGTGTGCCACCGATCACTCACCGTGCGGTGACCCCCGCGCGCGGCCGTCAGACGAGCGTCGCGCCCGGGACCGGGCCGGACGCGCGGACGATCGACGCGGCGACCCCCGCGCCGTCCAGGTCGGCGGCGAGCTCGGCGGCGTGCTCGTCGTTCGCGGCGAGGAACGCGCAGGTGGGGCCGGAGCCGGAGACGAGCGAGCCGAGCGCCCCGAGGTCGCGCCCGGCGGCGAGCGTGCGGCGCAGGGACGGCCGGAGCGCGAGCGCGGCGGGCTGGAGGTCGTTGTCGAGCGCCTCGCCGAGGCCCTTGGCGTCGCCGGTGGCGAGCGCGGCCATCAGGTCCTCGCTGACGCGCGGCCGGGGCGCGGCGCGCCCGTCGGCGGCGCGGATCCGGTCGCACTCGGCGTAGACGGCGGGCGTGGACAGGCCGCCGCCGGCGGTCGCGAACACCCAGTGGAAGGTTCCCCGGGCGAGCGCGGGGGTCAGCCGCTCGCCGCGTCCGACCCCGATCGCGGTGCCGCCGAGCAGCGCGAACGGGACGTCGCTGCCGAGGTCGGCGGCGAGCTCCAGGAGGTCGTCGCGCGACAGCACGGGCGACTCGCGGTCGTCCCAGAGCCGGGCGCAGGCGACCAGCGCGGCGGCGGCGTCGGCGCTGCCGCCCGCCATGCCGCCCGCGACGGGGATGGCCTTGCGGATGCGCAGCGCCACCGCGGGCGGGGTCCCGAGCCGCGCGGCGACGAGCGTCGCGGCGCGGGCGGCGAGGTTGTCGGCGCCGGTGGGGACGCCCTCGACCGACACCCGCGAGTAGGGCGCCGGCTCGACGCTCACCTCCAGCCGCGCGGCGGGCACGGCGCGCACCTCGTCGAACAGCGACACGGCGTGGAAGACGTTGACCAGGTCGTGGTAGCCGTCGTCGCGGAGCGGCCCCACGGCGAGCTGGAGGTTGACCTTCGCGGGAACGCGTACGCTCACTGCCGTCACGTCACCGAAGCGTACGGGACGCGGCGCCCCCGTACCGAAACCGGCCCGTCCCCGCAGGTCGCGCGGGGTGCCCGGAGGTCAGTCGCTGGTCACCGGGAGGTTGCGCGGGTTGAAGTAGGGGGTGGTCGCGATCTCCCGCAGCGCCGAGACGGCGCGCTTGTCGCCGGTCACCGCGAACGCCCGCCGGGTGTCGCGCGCGTCGTCGGCCTGCTCGTCGGAGTCGAAGTAGACGACGGCCTTGACCTGCGGGTCCTGGAGGGTCCTGGCGGCGGCGCGGAGCCACTCGGCGCGGCGCTCGCCGTAGGACTTCGGGACGCCGAACTCGGCGATCATGATCGGCTTGGCGCGTCCCCGGGCCCACTGCACGAACAGCTTCACCGCCTCCGACAGGTCGCGGTAGTCGTAGTCGCCGCCCGGCTGGGCGTCGGCGCAGATCCAGTCGACCTCGTCGTCGCCGGGGTAGAACGACCCCGCGTTGCCGGAGCCGAAGCCGCGCGCCGACGGGCACCACACCCAGGCGACGTTGTCGACCTTCTCCTGCTTGAAGACGGCCCGCAGGTGCTTCCACGCGGCGATGAAGTCGGCGGCGGAGTGCACGCGCTTCTGCGAGCTCTTCTTGTCCATGTCCCGCGACCAGCGCAGGAAGATCGGCTTGCCGGTGGCCTTGATCGCGCGGGCGCGGGAGCGGATCAGCTCGTCGTGCTCGCCGAGGATGATCTCCTTGGTGTCGGCGCCGCCCCAGGTCAGCAGCAGGTAGCGGCTGCTGGCGAGCACCGAGGAGTCCAGGCCGGTGGGGAAGGGCGACTTCCAGCCCCGGTAGCTCTGGACGATGTCGAGCTGCCGTCCGAGCCCGCTCTCGAACGCGGCGACCGGCTCCATGCCGGGCCTGCCCGCGTCCTTGCCCGTCGGCTTGCCGGACGGGCTCCCCGAGGGGCTCTGCGACGGGCTTCCCGAAGGCCCGGCCGAGGGGCTCGCCGAACCGTCCGGGGAGCCGGAGGTCTTGGAGGGCGACCCGGCGGAGGACTTCGGCCTGGCGACGTCCTCCGGCGGGACGTAGGCGCCGAAGTAGGCGCCCTTCGCCGGGGGCGTCGGGGCGACGCCGGCCCGCGCGGTCGTCGTGATCTTCGGTGCGGCCCCCGCGCCGCTACCGCAGCCGGCGGCTGCCAGCGCCGCCAGCGCCGTGATCACGATCGGCGCCGCCGCGGGCACCCCGACCCGCGCCGTCCGCGAACGCGCCTTCACCATCGCCCTCCGCCTCTTCCGGATGTGATGCGCCCCCTGGAGCACCCGTGGGGGGACAGTGGGAATCGCCCACTGGACCATACTCGGCAATCCGGGCGAAGGAGGCCACGTCAATGGCTTCGCCCCGAGCCCGTGGATCAACGTCCGCCGCGCGCAGCGCCCGCTCGGCCGCGGCCGCCGACCCGGCCCACCCCGCGAGGGCGGCGCGCAGCGTCTTGCGGCGCTGCGCGAAGGCGGCGTCGATCACCGAGAACACCCGCTCGCGGGGGGCGGTGGTGTCCGGCGGGTCGCGCCGGGTGAACGCGACCAGGCCGGAGTCGACGTTCGGGACGGGCCAGAAGACCGCGCGCCCGACCGGCCCCGCCCGGCGGGCCTCGCCGTACCAGGCGAGCTTCACCGACGGCACCCCGTAGATCTTGGAGCCGGGCGCGGCGACCATCCGGTCGGCGACCTCGGCCTGCACCATGACGAGCGCGCGCCGCAGCGACGGCAGCGCGGCCAGCAGGTGCAGGACGACCGGGACGGCGACGTTGTAGGGGAGGTTCGCGACCAGCGCGGTCGGCTCCGGCCCCGGCACCGATGTGATCTTCATCGCATCGGCGCGCACGACCTCCAGCCGTCCCGCGAGACCCGGCTCGCGCGCCGCCGCCGTCGCGGGCAGCTCGGCCGCGAGCGCCGGGTCGATCTCGACCGCGACGACCCGCCGCGCCTCCGGCAGCAGCGCCAGCGTCAGCGACCCGAGCCCCGGCCCGACCTCGATCACGACGTCGTCGGGGCGCAGGTCGGCGGCCCGGACGATCCTCCGGACGGTGTTCGCGTCGATGACGAAGTTCTGCCCGAGCGTCTTGGTCGGCCGGATGCCGAGCCGCCCCGCCAGCGCCCGCACGTCGGCGGGCCCGAGCAACCCCTGTTTGTCCCCCACGGAGCAAGTGTCTCAAACCCGCGGACGGTATTAGAGGCAGACCGATGTCAGGAGAAGACCGATGTCAGGAGAACAGGAACCGTCCGCAGTTGGGCCACTGGCCCTGCCAGCGCCCGTTCACCTTGTTGTAGAGGAGCTGCGCCCGGTAGGTCTGCTCGCCCGGACTGGCGTCCGACGGCCTGCCCGAGCCCCCGACCGACGCCCACGACTGCATCGAGAACTGGTACAGCCCGTAGTACCCGGCCGGATTGACCGCCTTCGGGTTGTTGTGCGACTCGCAGTTGGCGAGGCCGTGCCAGTTCAGCCGGGACGCCGAGCCCCCGGCCGCCGACTGCGGCCCGACCGCGAGGATCCGCGCGACGGGCTTGCGCTTGACCTTCTCGGAGATGACCGTCTTGACCTTCTTGCCCTTGCGCCGGACGTAGGCGGTCCGCACGATCTTCAGGCCCGGCCTGCCCTTGCGCAGCTCCTTCTCGCTGAAGGGCGGCACCGACGAGCTCTTCTTGCGGATCGTCGGCGCCGTGACCGCGACGACCTTGGTCACCGGGGCCGACAGCAGCCGCACCACCTTGATCCTCGCCCCGGCGGGCCGGTCGCGCGGCGGCGCGACCAGGTCGTGCGGGCCGAGCCGGATCTTCGCCTGGTCGAGGACCTGCTGGACGGTCGTCCCGGTGGTCATCGTCTCGGTCTTCTTCTTGTCGACCACGATGACGACCTTGCGCGGCGCGGGGGCGCTGGTGCGCGGCGCGTCCGCGACGGGGGCCGTGCTGCCGGCGGGCTTGGCCGCTCCGCCGCCTCCTCCGCCTCCGCACGCGGCGGCGAGCAGCGCCGTCACCAGCAGGACGGGAACCGCAGGGGTCGTGGGGGCTCGACGCACCGTTTCCTCCAGGGCCGACCGGGCTCGGGGGCGCCCGCTCCGGCCAGAGAGTAGAGCCAACCGGCGGTGCCCGCCACCTCCTCAGCCCCGAACGTCGCTTTCGGGCACGCCGCCCTCACCGCCGCGCGGAGCCTCCGGCGCCGGCAGGAGCGCGAGGTGCTCGTCGCGGACGAGGTTGAAGCGCAGCGCCAGCGACACCAGCGCGGCGCGCTGCCAGTCGGCCTTGGCCGCGCGGCCCTCCGGCGCGGGGTCCTTGACGCGCAGCTTCGCCGCGGCCAGGTAGTCGATGTGGAAGTTGACGGCGGCGCGCGTGAGTCCGCCGCGTCCCGGGGCGTCGCCGAGCCGCTCGATGATCTCCGGGACGGTGGGGATCACGACGCTGGAGGGGTCGCGGAGCCGGGGCTCGCACAGGGCGACGAGCACGAGGAAGTACTTCGCGCCGACGTCCAGCGGATAGGGGACGGCGGTGGCGTCGCCCCCGGTGTCCTCCGGCGCGTCGGGGTCGGCGTACATCTGGGCGGGCGCGAAGACCAGGAACGACACCGTGCCGGTGCCGGCCGGGATCAGCACGCGGGCGAACTCGAACGGGACCGGCATGTCGAGCCGCCGGGGCCGGGCGCGCAGGTACTCCCCCGCGCCCTCGGGGTTCTCGACGACGTAGGTCGCGGCGCGGCTGAGGTTGCTGAGCAGCCAGTAGCCGTCCATGGCGCGGACGCGCCCGGCGACGCGGGAGACGGCGGGGTCGGCGAGGGTCAGCCCGGCGGACGGGTCGCGCCCGAACGTCAGCTCGCCGCCGGGCGCCACCTCCGTCGAGCCGGGCCCGCCCTCCCGCTGGACGATGATGCCCGGCATCGGCGGCTCCTACCGGACGGTTCGGGAACGGTCCACGCCACCCTATAACCTTCCAGGTTGCCTCTCGCCCGTCCATTCAGCATGATTGCCCATTGGCGCGGGCCTAGTGCGCGCCACTGTGCGAGCCACTGTGCACGCCACCCGAATCCCCGCAGCGGTCGAAATCCACTCGAAGAATGAACCCGGCGGCATCTGCGAGCGTCGAAGCCTCCAGGGCGCCGGGCCTACTCGAACACCGGGGGACCCATGAACGGCGACCGGACGACCAGCCCAGCCTCCCTTCCCATACCACTCGCGGGCGGCGCGGCGCGCCATTTCTGAGCCATTGCCGACACGGCATGCGATGCCACGGAACCGGCGCCGAAAATGATGCGTCGATTTCATCGGGACCGGCTCGGAGAGGCCGGGGTGGAAACACGTCCACCGCACCGGCTCCCGGCCGGATGGGGCGCGCGGGGACCCCGGGCGCCGATCGGAGGTCGTAGAGATGTGGTCTGAGATCCCGGACGCGCTGCCCGGCCTGCTCGCCGGGCCGCTCGCGGTCGCGGGCGCCGCGAAGGCGCTCGTCCCGTCCGGGCGGCTGGCGTGGCCGTTCGAGCGGGGGATCCTGCGCTCGCCCTGGGGCCCCCGGCTGACGGGGGCCGCGGAGACCACCCTCGCGGTGGCGCTCGTCGCGCTCCCGGCCGGGCCCGCGGCGGCCATCGCGCTCGCCGCCTACACCGCGCTCGCCGGAATCGCCTACAGGCTGCGGGGCCGGCGCTGCGTGTGCTTCGGCGCGGCGCGGCTCGCCTCCGTCGGGCGCGTCCACGTCGGCGCCAACGCGGGGGCGGCCGGGCTCGCCCTGATCGCGCTCGCCGCGTCCGGCGGCGCGGGGGGCGGCGCGGGGGGCGGCGGCACCGCCGTCCGGATCGGGGCGGCGGTCGCCTCGGCCGTCGCGACGGTCGCCATCGTCCTGCTGGTCGACCGCCGCGCGGGCGGCGGGAGCGACGCCCCGCCCTCCGAGGAGAGCCCGTCCGTGGAGCCGTGCGACGAAGTGATCACGGGGGTGCGGATCTACCTGGCGGAGGGCTGCCCCTCCTGCCGGGCCCTCGGCCGCCTGCTGGAGACCGTCGGGCCCGCCCGCCGCGCGGCCGTCACCACCACGCTCGTCGGACGCGGCGCCGCGCTGCCCGCGCCGCTGACCGGGATGGGCTTCCCCTGCGCGGTCGGGACCGGCGCGTCCGGCGCGCCGGTGTGCGACCCGGCCGAGGGCGTCGGCGCCGTCAAGGCGCTGGTCGACCGGGTCGCGGTCCGCGCCGAACCGTGCCCGGCCGACGCCCGCTGACCGCCAGGGGCCGGATCACCCGTACCGGATCACCCCGTACCGGATCACCCCGTACCGGCTCACCCGTACCGGATCACCAGGGGCCGAAGACCCGCTCGCCGTTCGCCGCGATCGCGGCGCACAGGTCCGCGACGTCCACGCCCTTGATCTCGGCCATCGCGCGGACGGTGTGCGGGACCAGGTACGAGGCGTTCGGCTTGCCCCGGTGCGGGACCGGCGTCAGGAACGGCGCGTCGGTCTCCACCAGCACCAGGTCGAGCGGGGCGGCCTTCAGCGCGGCGCGCAGCGGGTCGGCGTTCTTGAACGTGACGTTCCCGGCGAAGCTCATCACGTACCCGCGTTCGGCGCAGACGCCGGCCATCCGCTCGTCGCCGGAGAAGCAGTGGAAGACGACCCTCTCGGGCGCGCCCTCCTCCAGCAGGATCGCCAGGACGTCGTCGTGCGCCTCCCGGTCGTGGATCACCAGGGCCTTGCCCGTGCGCTTGGCGATGTCGACGTGCGCGCGGAACGCGGTGTGCTGGTCGTCCTTGGGCGCCCAGTCGCGGTAGTAGTCCAGCCCGGTCTCGCCGATCGCGCGGACCTTCGGGTGCGCGGCCATCGCGGCGATGTCGTCGAGCACGGCGTCGGAGATCCCGGCCGTCTCGTTCGGGTGGATCGCGACCGCCGCGTACACGTCGTCGAACTCGGCGGCGGTCTCGACCGCGAACCGGGAGGAGGGCAGGTCGCAGCCGATCGTGACGATCCGCGTGACGCCCGCCGCCTTCGCGGCCGCGAGCTGCTCCTCCACCGGCGTCTCGACGATGTCGAGGTGGCAGTGGCTGTCGAAGACGTCGGCGGGCAGCCGCTCGGGCAGCGGCGGGTAGGCCCGGGACGCCTGCCCGTCCTGGTCGTCGCTCACGGCTTCTCCAGGCGGGCGAGCTCCTCGTCCACCACGGACGTGTCGAGCTTCTTGAACAGCGGCACCGGCTTGGCCAGCGGGACGCCCGGCCTGATCGGCGCCGACTCCCAGCGCGCCTTCGTCGCGTAGTCGCCGGTGAGGACGCGGTAGTCGGGGCCGCCCTCCTCCGACACCGTCTGGATCTCCGGCATGCCGCTCCACTCGCCCTCGCCGCCGAGCATCTCGTGCACCTTCTGCGAGGAGTTCGGCAGGAACGGCGTGAGCAGCGTCTTCGCGTCGTCCACGACCTGGAGCGTGGTGTGCAGGATCGACCCGACGCGGGCGGGGTCGTCCTTGAGCTTCCACGGCGCCTGGTCGGACAGGTAGCGGTTGGCGTCCCGGACGACGTCCAGCGCCTCGGTGATCGCGTTCTTGAACCGCGACCGCTCCAGCTCCGCGCCGACCGCGCCGAACGCGGCGCGGCTGCGCTCCATCAGCGCCCGGTCGGCGTCGGTGAGGTCGCCGGCCTCGGGGATCGCGCCGAAGTTCTTCGCGGCGAGGTTCACCGACCGGTTGACCAGGTTGCCCCAGGCCGCGACCAGCTCGTCGTTGTTGCGGCGGACGAACTCGGACCAGGTGAAGTCGGTGTCCTGGTTCTCCGGGCCCGCGACCGCGACGTAGTAGCGCAGCGCGTCGACGTCGTAGCGCTCCAGGAAGTCCTTCACGTAGATGACGACCTGCCGGGACGAGGAGAACTTGCGCCCCTCCATCGTCAGGAACTCCGACGACACCACCTCGGTCGGCACGTTCAGCCCGCCGAGCGAGCCGGGTGTGCCGCCCCTGTCGCCCCGGCCGCTGTAGCCGAGCAGCATCGCCGGCCAGATCTCGGCGTGGAAGACGATGTTGTCCTTGCCCATGAAGTAGTAGGACAGGGCGTCCGGGTCCTGCCACCAGGCGCGCCACGCCTCCGGGTCGCCGGACCGGCGCGCCCACTCCACCGACGCCGAGAAGTACCCGATGACGGCGTCGAACCACACGTAGAGCTTCTTGGCCGGGTTCTCGCGCCAGCCGTCCAGCGGGATCGGGACGCCCCAGTCGAGGTCGCGGCTGATCGCCCTGGGCTGCATGTCGTCCAGCAGGTTCAGCGCGAACTTCAGCACGTTCGGCCGCCAGTCGCCCTGCTTGCCGCGCAGGTACCGGCCGAGGACGTCGGTGAAGGCGGGCAGGTCGAGCATGAAGTGCTCGGTCTCGACGAACTTCGGGGTCTCGCCGTTGATCCGGCTCACCGGGTTGATCAGGTCGACCGGGTCGAGCTGGTTGCCGCAGTTGTCGCACTGGTCGCCGCGCGCGCCGTCGTACCCGCAGATCGGGCAGGTGCCCTCGATGTAGCGGTCGGGCAGCGTCCGCCCCGTGGACGGGGAGATCGCGCCCATCGTCGTCTTCGGGAAGATGTAGCCGTTGTCGTAGAGGCCCTTGAAGACCTCCTGGACGACCGCGTAGTGGTTGCGGGTCGTGGTGCGGGTGAACAGGTCGTAGGACATGCCGAGGCCGTACAGGTCCTCGGCGATCACCCCGCTGTAGCGGTCGGCCAGCTCGCGGGCCGTCACGCCCTCCTTGTCGGCCTGCACCTGGATCGGCGTGCCGTGCTCGTCGGTGCCGCTCACCATCAGGACCTGGTTGCCCGCCATCCGCTGGTAGCGGCTGAACATGTCGGCGGGCAGCGCGAATCCGGAGACGTGCCCGATGTGACGGGGCCCGTTGGCGTACGGCCAGGCGGGCGCGGTCAAGATGTGTCGGCTTGACGAGGACATGGAATCAAGGGTAGTCGCGTCGGCCCCCCGCGCCGCACGGTTATCGCCCCCGAGCGCCGGACGGCGGCGGCCGCGAGCCGGAAGGCGCCCAGTTTGGAAGGTTCCTGAGAATCGCGGACCGGACGACACGGAACGGACCGGGACGCGAGTAGCCTGGTCCGGCGCTCCGGGGGCCCCGGAGTCCTCGGCGGAGACGGCGCCCCGGCGCCCCCGGCGGACCACGGCACCGCCGCCCGTCCAGGCGGAGATCTACCTAGCGAGGCAGTAGCGAGGCATGGCCCAGACCACGGCCGGGGACACCGACGTCCAGCAGGCAGCGAACGGCGCCGGGCGCGCCGGGGCGTACCGCCGATGGCCCGGCCGGGCGCTGCGCCGCGTCCGGCGGACGCGGCGGGTCGTGTGGCTGACCCTCCTGGTCGCGGCGGCCACCGTGCTCGCCCAGTGGGCGGTCATGACGCCGCCGCTGTACTTCGACCCGTACTACGTGTGGCTCGGCGCCCGCGACTGGCCCGACATCCCGCTCTCGCAGTGGCCGTTCGACGAGGTACCGCACCAGGTCACGCGGATCGGGCTGGTGCTGCCCGCGCGGCTCGTCCAGGAGGTCCTCGGGCAGGGGCAGGCGTCCTACTTCGTCATCACGGCCCTGGGCGGCTGCGCGTTCTTCGCCGGGACCTACCTGCTCGTCCGGTCGCTGTTCGGCGACGTGGCGGGCGTCCTCGCGGTGGCGGCGCTGCTGGTCAACCCGCTCTTCACGATGACCAACCCCTACGGCCACGACGTCACCTGGTCGACCGGCGTGATGCTGCCCGACATGCCGGGCGCGGGGCTGCTCACGATCGGGATGGCGGGCCTGGTCGTCGCGAGCCGCCGGACGGGCCGCGCCCAGACCCGGATGCTCGTCGCCGCCGGGCTGCTGCTGGCGTCGGCGTTCCTCGTCCGGGAGTTCCTGGCGTTCCTGTTCCTGCCCATCCCGCTGTACCTGTGGCTGCTGCGGATCCCGTGGCGGCGCAACGTGACGGTCGGGCTGCCGATGCTGGCGGTGCTGGCGGTCAACCTCGTCCACAACGCGGTGGTCTGGGGTGATCCGCTGGCCGGGCTGATGTCGGCGGCCGAGCACGGCGGCCAGTCCCGCGACTACGTGACCCGCGAGCTCGCGCTCCGCTCCTTCATCCGCGCCATGCACGACTGGCAGCCGCTCGGCACGGTCTTCGCCGGCGCGCTGGTGCTGACCGTGATCGGCTTCGCCGTCACCCGCGACCGGCGGCTCGCGCTCGTGCTGGTGTGGTTCTTCGCGCTCGCCGTCCCGCTGACGGCGCTGTCGGGCGTCCTCGACCCGAACAGCATCTCGCTGCGCGCGTGGCTGCCCCGCTACTGGTTCGCGGTGCTGCCCGCGCTGCTGGCGGGAGCGTTCGGGTCGCTGATCCTGATGGCACGGATGCTGCCGGACGGCCTGACCCGGAAGCTGCGCGTCCGCACGGTCGTCGCGCCGCTGCTGGTGGTGGCGCTCGGCGGAACCTACACGGTGGCGTGCGTGCGCGCCGTCCCCGAACTGCCGCGCGACACCGCCTGGAGCGAGCTGCGCGGCTACCTCGGCGAGCACGAGGAGATCCGGCTGATCTGCGCCGACCGGCGGCTCGCGCAGACCCTCACCTTCTACACCCGCGACGTCTGGGGCGACCCGGTCTGGCACGGCGAGATCCGCGACTTCCCGCACTACGTGCCGCAGATCCCGCGCGACGCCTTCGACGGGCCGATGCTCTACACGCGCTGGCGCGGCCAGGAGTCGCCGATCGGCGCCGGCTGGCGGCCCTCACCCGCACGCGGCTGGCGCCTGCTGTGGCGCTCCTCCGACAACGTCCTCCAACTCTGGAACCCGCCCCCCGGCGCGACCCGTTGAGGACGGCTCCATCGCCGACACGCGATCGCGTGCGAAGCCGGATTCGAGCGAAGCGGGAATCTGGTCGCGCGGCGAGCCGCCAGGCGGGTTCGGAGCTAGCGATCGCCGCAGGGCCCGTGGAAGGAGGGCCCCCCGGGCCCGGCGCCGAGGGCACTGCAATTGACGAACGCGACCCAGTCGCCTTCGGGTGAGCGGCGGCTGTCGACGACCTTCCAGCCGTCGGGGGCTCCGTGCGGCCAGGACGCCTCCGGGGGGACGCGCTTGGGCCAGTGCAGGACGACCATGTCCACGTCCTGCGGGGGCTTGGTCCAGCGTGCGTTGAAGAGGCTGCCGTCGCCCCACCAGGCCCAGTAGTAGTGCGAGAGCCGGACCGTCCATGGGACGTTCCAGTCGAGCGCGATGGAGCGGGTGTGCTCCAGGTCGGCGCTGCCCCGGATGTCGGTGTAGGCGGTCGTGCTGCGCACGGACGGGCGCGCGATCCGGTCGGTCGCGGTGTAGCTCATCGCGAGCGCGACGGTGGCGAGCAGGCCCGCGAGCACCAGCGGGCCCCAGCGCCGCCGCGTCAGCGTCGTGAGGACGGCGAGGCCGAGCAGCACGAGCCCCGCGAGCGTCGCGTCCCACAGCCGGAAGGAGCTCCAGTCCCAGGTCAGGAACGAGGTCTCCGGGAAGTCGTAGCGGGTGAAGGTGTAGCGGGCCAGCCGGTCGCCCGCGTACCACCGGACGACGCTCGCCGCCAGCACGGTCACGGCGACCGCGGCGGCGACCGCGGACAGCAGCGTCCGGCGCGAGGCGCGCAGCAGCACCGCGACGCCCACCGCGAACAGGATGGGGGTGACGCAGGCGAGGTAGCGGCCGTAGACGTAGTTGCCGACGCGGTACTCGTCGGGCAGCGCGCCCGAGGTCGCGAACGCGATCCCCGCGACGATCGCGAGGATCGCCAGCGCGAGCGCCCGCAGCCGTCCCGGGGTGCCGCGCCGCGCCGCCGCGAACCCGACCGCGGCGAGGCCGACCGCCGCCAGGCCGCCGGTCGCGACGCACTGGTACCAGACCTGGCCGGTGCCGAGCGACAGCGTCCAGCCGAGGCCGCCGGAGGTGGTGAGGCGCCGGGCGAGGTTGCCGCCCAGGTTGTTGTCGCCGTCCGGGTACAGATGGGGCAGCAGCGAGTGGTTCAGGACGGTCCCGGCGGCCGTCCCCGCGCCCGCGACGAGCGCCGCGAGGGCCGCGCCGCGCCAGTGCCGCCACCGGCACGCCACCGCGACCGCCAGCAGTGCGCCGTGCACGACGAGGAAGATGGCGCCGCGCGTGTGCGAGGTGTAGGCGAACGCGACCAGCAGCGAGGCGCCCACCCCGTACAGCGCCACACGGCGGGACGGCCGCTCCCCCTTGGTGTAGGGCGCCTTCAGCCACGCGTGCACGAGCAGCAGCCAGCCGAGCAGCACGACCGGCAGCACCGCGTCGGTCAGCACGAACTCGGAGTAGAACACCACGCCCGGCAGCAGCGCCGTCACGTGCCCGAACACATACGACCAGCGCGGGCGCACGCGCAGCGCGCGCAGCAGCAGGTAGGCCAGCGGCAGCATCGCGGCGCTGACCAGCGCGTTGATCACCAGCGCGCAGCGGTAGACGGTGACGGGGTCGTCGGCGAGCCAGTACGCGGGCATCAGCAGCAGCGGGTACCCGCCGCGGTAGACCGTCCCGTAGGACAGGTCGGCGTCGGCGCCGCCGGTCATGACGCGGGCGGCGAACAGGTAGCCCGCCTCGTCGGGGATCGCGATCGGCATGGTCTGCCCGGACGCGAGCCAGACCCGCACCGCGACCTGCGCCAGCCAGCCGAGCAGGAACAGCCAGACCCAGCGGCGCCGGCGCGCCCGCGCCGGGGCGCCCGCGCCCTCCGGGAGGGTGCCCGCCCCGCGCAGCGGCCCGCGCGTGACGGCCGCGCCCCCACCGGTGCCGGTGCCGCCGCCGGGCGGCGGCATGGTGCCCGTGCTCATAGGCTCGTGCTCATAGGCCCGCGCTCACCGGGGTCCGGCGGGGCGGCGGCAGGTCAGGGAAGGAAGATCCATCGTCGTGCAAGCCTGTCACAGCGATGCCGGCGCATCGCCCGCGACCCCGAAACGTTCAGGGAGTTCTCGGTTCGCGGCCCGGCTCGCGCCCGGCGGGGGAACGCCCGGGGGGACGGCTCAGCCCTCGGCCTTGCCGCCCGCCTCGACCGACGCGCCGTCCTCGGCGCCGGACGCCGGGTCCGTGGCCTCGCCGTCCCCGGTGGCCGCGGCGTCCTGCGACTCGGCGGCGTCGGCCCTGGTGAGGCCGCCCTCGACGGCCTTGCGCTCGCCCGCGACCTTCGCGGCGGCCGCGTCCACGACGCCGGCGGCCTCCTCGGTCGGGTCGACCAGCGGCGGGTGCTGGCGGCGGCGGATGCCGAGGATGCTGACGAACAGCGAGGCGAAGATGGCCTGGAGGCTCATCACCAGCGCGGTCGCGGCCGGGACGACGATGCGCAGCGAGTGCCGGGGGTCGAGTTCACCGAAGCTGTTGACGCGCCAGTGCAGCAGCGAGGCGACCAGGCCGCCGAGGCCGGCGACCGCGAGCAGGCCGCCGAGCAGCAGACCGCGCTCCAGGCTCCACCAGTCGATGATCTTCTGGACCCGCCGGTCGTGCGGCAGGAACCCCTCCTGCATCGCGTAGACCTTGGTGAGCAGCGCGAACAGCACCGCCTGGAAGCCGATCACCAGCGCGGCCGACGCGCCGACGAGCGTGTCGACGTCGAAGGCGACCTCGCCGACGGTGACCGGGCCGGTGGACAGCGCGATCCCCGCGAGCAGCCCGAGCGTCATGAAGACCAGGCCCGGGATGAGGAACAGCCAGCGCGGGCTGTAGAGCATGAGGAAGCGCAGGTGGCGCCAGCCGTCCCGCCAGGTGTTGAGGTGCGGGGCGCGGGTGCGGCCGTCCGGCGACAGCGTGGTGGGGACCTCGCGGATGTCGTACTTCTGCAGGGTCGCCTTGACGACCATCTCGCTGGCGAACTCCATGCCGCCGGTCTGGAGGCCGAGCCGCAGGATCGACTCCTTGTTGAAGGCCCGCAGCCCGCAGTGGAAGTCGCCGATCTTGCTGCGGAAGAACAGCCGCCCGACGAAGCTCAGCACCGGGTTGCCGAGGTAGCGGTGCAGCGGGGGCATGGCGCCGGGGGCGATGCCGCCCTTGAAGCGGTTGCCCATGACGAGGTCGGCGCCGTCGCGCAGCTCCTCCACGAACGGGCCGAGGGTGGCGAAGTCGTAGGAGTCGTCGGCGTCGCCCATCGCGACGTAGCGGCCCCGCGCGGCGCGGATGCCGCCCATGAGCGCGTTGCCGTAGCCCTTGTCGATCACCGGCACGACACGGGCGCCGGCGTCGCGGGCGAGCTGCTGGCTGCCGTCGGTGCTGCCGTTGTCGGCGATGACCACCTCGCCGTCGATGCCGCTGTCCTCGAAGAAGCGGATCGTCTTGCGGACGCAGGTCTCGACCGTTTCCGCCTCGTTCAGGCATGGCATCACTACGGAGAGTTCCACGCGATCTCCTTCGTTACCCCTGGTGACCGTCTGCGGTGTTTACCATGAATCTCATATGTATTCCGCCGAGCGGCCCATCTGGTTCATGATGCCTGCCGGGAACGGAGGATGCCGGGCACTCCCCACAAGAGCGCCCGTATCGTGTTGCTCACTCGCAACCGAAAAACCATCCCCGGCCACGGTCGCGGGCGGCAGGCTAGGACGTCAAGCATACGGGCACGGCGGCCCGGAAAGGTTGGGTCGGCTGTGACGCTCGCGGGAAACGCACTGCCACCAGGCGGAACACCAGGCATGGAAGGGGAGGTGCGGTAGTGGCGGGGGAATCGCCGCACGGCACCGTACTCGACGGGGGCGCGCTGGAGCAGGCCGCGCTCGACGAGGCGGCTCGGGACGCCGCGTCCGGCACGTCCGGCGACACGCCCGGGGGCACAACGACGGTCACCGATTCGGCGACCGAGGTCGAGCCGGGGCCCGGCACGGGCACTGACCTCGAAGAAGACACGGGCAAGCCGGGCGAGCCCGGCGATTCACCGGCGGTGGACGAGCCGCCCGCGCAGGAGGACGAGGGCCGCCGGGGGCGCGCCGCCGGACTGTGGGCGACGGTGCGGCGACACCCCGCGTTCACTGTGATCATCACCACAGCGGCGCTGCTGCGGCTGGTCGCGATGATCGGCTACCAGCCCGCGATGTACTTCAACGACACCTTCGACTACCTGCACGTCGCGACGGACCCCTACCCGCACCCGCTGCGGCCGGACGGCTACTCGTTCCTGCTGATCGGGCTGAAGCCCTTCCACAGCTTCGCGCTCGTCGCGCTCGTCCAGCACCTGATGGGCCTGGGCATGGGCGTGATGATCTACATGCTGCTGCGCCGCAGGTTCACCCTGCCCGGCTGGGGCGCCGCGCTCGCGGCGGCGCCGGTGCTGCTGGACGGCTACCAGATCCAGCTCGAAGAGCTCGTCCTGTCCGACACGATGTTCACCTTCCTGGTGATGTGCGCGGTGACGCTGCTGCTGTGGCACGACCGCCCGACCTGGAAGATCGCCGCTTCGGTGGGGCTCATCATCGCGCTGGCGTGGCTGACCCGGTCGGTCGGCATGCCGGTGCTGCTGGGCGTGCTCGCCTACATGCTGGTGCGGCGCAGCGGCTGGCGGCTCATGGCCGTGACGCTCGTGGCGTGCGTGCTGCCCATCCTCGGCTACATGGGCTGGTACAAGGCCGAGACCGGCAAGTTCGCCATCACCGAGAGCAACGGCATCTTCCTGTACTCGCGGGTCTACAAGTTCGCCGACTGCCACAAGGTCCACGACCTGCCGGTCGAGGAGTACGCGCTGTGCACCGAGCGGGTGAACCGGCTGCCGAACTCCCAGGACGGCATCTGGAACCAGGCGTCCCCGCTCAACCGCTACACCGGCAAGCGGTTCAGCCCCGAGAACGACAGGCTCGCCAACGACTACTCCAAGCGCGTGATCCTTTCCCAGCCCGTCGACTACGCCCGGGTCGTCGCGCACGACTTCCTCAAGGTGTTCCGGTGGAACCGCACCGTCTTCCCCGACGAGGCCACCTACAACCAGTACGAGTTCCGCAAGGTGAGCAAGCCGCTGCCCGACTGGAACATGGGCTCGGGCGTCACCGCCGCCGACGAGGCGAACGCCTACGAGAACGGCAACGCCCGCACCCGCGTGGTCGAGCCGTTCGCGGGGCTGATCCGGGGCTACCAGGACCACGTCTTCCTGCGCGGGACGATGCTCGCCGCCGTCCTGGCGGTGGGGCTCGCCGGGATGGTGCCGCTGTGGCGGCGGTTCGGCGGCGTGGCGTTCCTGCCGTGGACGCTCGCGGTCGGGCTGCTGCTCGCGCCCGCCGCGACCGCCGAGTTCGACTACCGGTACGTGCTGCCCGCCGTCCCACTGGCCGCGCTCGCGGCCGGGATGACGTTCAGCCCGGAGGTCAGGGCGCGCTTCGCCGCGCTGGGGCGCCGCGTCCGCCGGATGGGCCGCATCGACGGGGGCCCGGACCGGGCCGGCGAGGACGTGACCGCGGAGGAGGGCCCCGCCGGGGTCGCCGCGCCCGACCCCGCGACCTGATCGGAGGTCGCGGGACGGGCGTGCCACCGGCTGGAGCGCTCTACCAGGCGTGCAGGCGCCGGAGGTGGAAGACCATCGCGACGTCGCCGTCGGCGCGGGCCTTCGGCACCTCCGCCTGCCTGCCGAGCGGTTTGGAGAACACCTTGATGTTCTGGCTCTGGCAGTTGGGGCAGACGTGGTCGGTCCAGGGCGTCGTGCAGCGCTGGCCGCCCCGTTCGTACACCGCCGCCTCGCCGCCGTGCCCGTCGTCGTAGTGGCGGACCTCGAACTGCTCGTCCCAGCTCGTCATGCAGGCCAGGCATTCATAGACCCACATCTCGTGGTCTGACCATGTGTCATGCATGGCCCTCATCCCCTTGTGACGCCGGGTACGCACACGTCACGCAGCGCGTCGATCCCATGCGCTTCATCCCCTATTCACCCCGAACATGTCGCCCGACGAGTTATTCCCCGGATCCGGTGGTTAGACAGCTCCGAGTGGGGTGTCTATTAGGTGCGGGTTTCATGGCCCCGCCCGGCGGCGCGGCCCCGGCCTATCCCCTGGCCTGGACGACGGCGTCGTAGACGACCCGCTTCGGCACGCCGTTCTCCTTGGCGATCTCCTGGATCGCCTGCTTGCGCGGGGTCCCGGCGTCCTCCCGGACGGCCACGGCGGCGGCCAGGTCGGCCGGTTCCGACAGGCCCTCGGGCTCGGGCGCGCCGCCGACGACCACGGTGATCTCGCCGCGCACGCCGTCCCGCGCCCAGGCCGCCAGATCGCCGAGCGGGCCCCGGCGGACCTCCTCGTAGGTCTTGGTCAGCTCCCGGCAGACCGCCGCCGGACGGCCGGCGCCGAACGCCTCCGCCATCGCGGCGAGCGTCTCCTCCAGCCGGTGCGGCGCCTCGAAGAACACCATCGTGCGGGGCTCCCGGGCGAGGGCCTCCAGGCGCCGGGCCCGCTCCCCCCGCTTGCGCGGCGGGAACCCCTCGAAGCAGAACCGGTCGGTGGGCAGGCCCGACACCACCAGCGCGGTCGTCACGGCGGACGGCCCCGGCAGCACCGTGACCGGCACCCCCTCCGCCACCGCCGCGCGGACGAGCCGGTACCCCGGGTCCGACACGCCCGGCATCCCCGCGTCGGTGATCACCAGGACGTCGCGTCCGGCGAGCAGCTCGGCCAGCAGCTCGGCGGCCCGGGCCCGCTCGTTCTGGTCGTAGTAGGACACGATTCGCGCCGACAGCTCGACGCCGAGGTCGCCCGCGAGCCGCCGCAGCCGCCGGGTGTCCTCGGCGGCGATCACCGGGGTGCCCGCCAGCGCCGCCCGGAGCCGCTCCGACGCGTCCTCGGGCCGCCCGATCGGCGCCGCCCCCAGCAGCAAGGTCCCCATCACGCCGCCATTGTCCCACCGGCCCTGTCCCACCGGCCCCTTCCCCACCGGCCCGCCCGGCGGGCGGTTCGGCGGGCGGTTCGGCGGGCGGTTCGTCCGGCGCGGTGGAGATCGCCCGATGCCGCCGGAGTCCGCCCTTACGATTGCAGGATGGCGACGACGGATCTGGTAGCCGCCCCGGTGGCCTCACCGCGGCGGCGGACCCCCACCCTCCGGGAATGGCTCGCCCCCGCGATCCCCGGCGGCGCGCTAGCCGGCTGGCTCGGCCCGCTGCTGGTCACGGCCCTCGCGGGCTTCCTGCGCTTCTACCGGCTGGGGTCGCCGCACGCGGTGGTCTTCGACGAGACCTACTACGCCAAGGACGCTCTCGCGCTGTGGAGGTTCGGCTGGGAGCACAACACCGTCGACAACGCCGACAAGATGCTGATCGCCGACCGGCACGCGGACATCTGGTCGGACGGGCCCTCCTTCGTCGCCCACCCGCCGATGGGCAAGTGGATGATCGCGATCGGCGAGTGGCTGTTCGGCGCGACGCCGTTCGGGTGGCGGTTCGTCCCCGCGCTGGTCGGGACGCTGTCGGTGCTGATCCTGTGCCGGGTCGCGCGGCGGATGACCGGCTCGACGCTGCTCGGCTGCGCCGCCGGGCTGCTGCTGGCGCTGGACGGCCTCCAGTTCGTCACGAGCCGGGCCGCGCTGCTCGACATCTTCGTGATGTTCTGGGTCCTGGCCGGGTTCGCCTGCCTGGTGAACGACCGCGACCGCTCCCGCCGCCAACTCGCGGAGCGGATCGAGGCCGGGGACCCCTCGCCCTACGGGCCGTTCCTCATGCACGGATGGCGGTGGGGGGCCGGGGTCTGCCTCGGCCTGGCCTGCGCCACCAAGTGGACGGGCGTGTTCTACATCGCCGGGTTCGGCCTCATGGTCGTGCTGTGGGACTACGGCGCCCGCCGCGCCGCCGCCGTCCGGCGGCCGGCCGCCGGGACGCTGCTGCTGGAGGCCGGGCCCGCGTTCGTCCAGCTCGTCGTGGTCGCGGTGGTGGCCTACATCGCGTCCTGGTGGGGGTGGATCTTCAAGCCGGGCGGCTGGGGACGCGGCGAGGTGTCGGGGAACCCGCTGTGGCGGCCGGTCGAGGCGATGCCCGACCTGTGGCACTACCACAAGGAGATGCTGCACTTCCACACCGGCCTGGACGCCTCGCACCCCTACCAGTCCTGGCCGTGGGACTGGCCGATCCTGCGCCGCCCGGTCGCGTTCTTCTACAACGAGCCCAAGTCCGGCTGCGGCGCCGCGCGCTGCTCCCGCGAGATCCTCGGCATCGGCACGCCCGCGCTGTGGTGGGGCGCGCTGGCCGCCCTCGTCGGCGTCCTGCTGCTGTGGCTGGTCCTGCGCGACTGGCGGGCGGGCGCGATCCTGATGGGCTTCCTCGCGGGCTGGCTGACCTGGTTCCCCTCGGCGTTCGCCGACCGCACGATGTTCCTGTTCTACGCGACGCCGATGATCCCGTTCATGGTGCTCGCGGTGGTGCTGGTGCTGGGCTACCTGATCGGCCCGGCGTCGACGACGGCGGGGGCGCACGCCGCGTCCGTCCCCCGCGCCGACCCGCCGGACTTCGGCCACCCCCTGGACGACGTCCCGGAAGGCGCCGGAGCGACCGCGCAGCGCCTGCAACCGCCGCCCCCGGCGGGGCTGCGCCGCGTCATCGGCGCCGCCGCGGCGGGCGCGTTCCTGCTGGTGGTCCTGGCGAACTTCGCCTACTTCTATCCGATCCTGGCCGCGCAGACCCTCCCCTACGACGACTGGCACGCCCGGATCTGGTTCGGCACCTGGGTCTGACCCCGCCTCCTCCGGCCGGACGCGCGTCCCGAACCGAAGGGCGCACCTCCACGCGACCTGTCCCCCTCGGCGCGGTGCGGCGTCGGCCTGAGGGGTGCGGGTGGTGGGCGTCCCGCGCGTCCCCTAGGCGGCTTCCTCGGCTTCGTCGGCGCGCCACTGCGGGGTGTCCTGGACGGGGCGGAAGGTCCGCCCGCCCGCCAGGCAGATCGCCAGGGCCAGCACGCCGCCGCCGCCCGCGCCCGCGAACGCGCCGGGGACGCCCGCGACGTCCTGGCCGAGACCGGCGACCGCCGAGCCGAGCGAGCTGCCCGCGCCGACCGCCGCGACCACCCACGCGAACGCCTCGGTGACGGTGCCGCTCGGGGCGAGCCGGTCCACGAGCGTGAAGCTGCACGCCAGCGTGGGCGCGAGGAACACGCCGCTGGCGAACGCGAGCACCGACATGGCCGCGAGGCCCGGCGCGAGGACGAGCGGGACGTACCCGGCGGCGAGCGCGGCCATCAGCCACGGCAGCCGCCGGTGCGCCTCGCCGACCCAGCGCCGGGCGCCGTAGACGAGCCCGCCGACCAGCGCGCCCGCCGCCATGCAGGCCAGCAGCAGCCCGGACGCGACGCCCGAGTCGAGCCGCTCGGCGTAGGCGACGACCGCGACCGCGTACACGCCGAGCGCGATCCCCGCGCAGGCCAGCGCGGTCAGCAGGACGCGCAGCCCCGGCGAGCGCAGCGGCCCGGCCCAGTCGGAGGCGCGCGGCGCGCCCCGCCACCGCCGGGACGGCCCCGACAGCGCGACCACCAGCGTCCCGGCCACGCCGAGCAGCCCGGTCAGCAGCAGCGCCGTCTCGGTGTTGACCGCCGCCGCCGCGACCACGATCAGCGGTCCGGCGGTGAACAGGATCTCCTGCGCGGCGGCGTCGAGCGCGTAGGCGGCGTCGACCTGCTCGGGGCCGTCCAGGACGTCCGGCCAGAGCGCGCGCAGCCCGGCCTCCAGGGGCGGGGTCGCGAAACCGGCGACGAACACCGCCGCGACCGCCGCCGGCAGCGGCGCGGCGCCGACCGCGGCGAAGGCCGCGAACCCGGCGGCGGACGCGACGACGGCGGGCAGCAGCACGCGGATCTGGCCGAACCGGTCCATCGCGCGGCCGAGGACGGGCTGCCCCGCCGCCATCGCGAGCCCGAGCAGCGCGGCGAGGGTGCCCGCGAGGGGGTAGCCGCCGCCGTCCGCGCGGACGTGCAGGACCACGGCGAGCATGCCCATGCCGTTCGGCAGCCGGCCGAGCAGGGTGCCGCCCAGGAGCCGGCCCGCGTAGGGGCGGCGCAGGAAGTCGACGTAGGCGCGCATCCGTCCCCCGGTTCGGGTGAAGTCATACGTAGTACTCGACGCATCATACGTACCACTGGGCGTCCCGGCCCTAGTCTGGGGAAGTTCCGTCACCGCCAGATGACCGCAGCGGCCGTCAGGCGCGCGCGCAGGGAGGCGCAGGGTGCCCGCGACCAGCCGTCCCACCAGCAAGGACGTGGCGCACGAGGCCGGTGTCTCGCAGTCCACGGTCTCGCTCGTGCTGGGCGGGAAATGGTCGGGCCGTATCTCCCCGGCGACGGCGGCGAGCGTGCGGGAGGCCGCCGAGCGGCTCGGCTACCGGCCGAACCAGGCGGCGCGGAACCTGCGCCTCGGCACCACCCGAACCGTGCTGCTGATGGTGCCGACGCTCACCGCCCCGTTCTTCGGGCCCGTCCACACCGGCGCCGTGCGGGTCGCCGCGCGGCACGGCTTCGGCGTGGTCGCCTACGTGTGGCCGGACGACGCGGCGGGCCCCGCCGGGAGCCCGTTCGCGGCGCCGCGCGAGGCGATCGACGGCATCCTCGCGTCCTCGATGGAGGTCGAGGCGCTCGCGGAGTTCCGGGGCACGCCCGCCGTGATGCTCGACAGCGACCCGTCGGGCCCGGTGCCGACGGTCGGGTTCGGCGTCGCGGAGGGGATGCGCTCGATCGCCGCGCACCTCGTCGGGCTCGGCCACCGCAGGATCGGGCACGTCGCGGCGGCCGTCGACCAGTGGACGTTCCGCGCCCGCGCCGAGGCGCTCGCCGCCGTCACCGCGCGGGCGGGCGGCACGCTGACGCGCGCCGCGTGCGCGATCGAGGTCGGCGCCGCCCGGGACGCCGCCGCGCGGCTGCTCGCCGGCCCCGACCGCCCGACCGCGCTGGTCTGCGATGACGACCTGATCGCCGCCGGCGCCTACAAGGCGGCGCGGGCGCTCGGCCTGGACGTGCCGTCCGACCTGTCGGTCACCGGGTTCGACGACGTGCTGCTCGCGACGGCGCTGGAACCGGAGCTGACCACCGTCCGGCTGCCCGCCGAGGAGCTGGGCGCGCGCGGCATGGAGGCGCTGCTGGAGCTGCTGGACGGCGGCCGCCCGGCCCGCCGCGTCCTGCGCGGCCGGCTGATCGTGCGCGGCTCCACGGCCCCGCCCCCGCGCGCCGAGGGGCGAGTCGAACGCGAAGCGGGGGTATAGAGGGGCCCATGGGATCGCATCCTTCCGAGACCGATGTCGCGCACCCCGGCAACCGCATCGGCGGCGCGCCGCCGCGCACCCGGGCCTGGCTGGACGGGAGGGTCGAGGCGGAGGGGTTCCCGGTCGCGGAGGTGAGCGACTACCTGGAGCGGCCGGACGTCGTGGTCTGGCTCGACCTGTGCGCGCCGCGCCACGAGGACCTGCGGGTGATCAGCGAGGAGCTGGGGCTCGACCACGTCGCGGTCGAGGACGCGGTCTCCCGGCACGAGCGCGCCAAGTTCGACCGCTACCAGGGGTACGCGTTCCTCAACGCCTACGTCCCCCGGGTGGACGGCGGCGACCTCGTCCTGCACGAGGTGTCGGCGTTCCTGGCCGAGCGGGCGCTGGTGACCATCCGGCAGGACCCGGGCATCGACGTCGACGCGCTGATCCACCGCTGGGACGACGGGCTCGGCGGCGACGCCGCCGGGACCGGCGCCGCGTACCTGCTCTACGGGCTGCTCGACATGATCGTCGACCGGCAGCTGGACGCGGCGACCGCGCTGGACGAGGAGGCCGACAAGGTCGAGGACCTGGTCTTCGACGAGTCGTTCCCGGTCAGGGAGATGCAGCTGCGCAGCTACGAGCTGCGCAAGAACCTCATCGCGCTGCGCCGGGTGGCGCTGCCGATGCGGGAGGTCCTCAACACGCTGCTGCGCCGCGACCTGCGGATCGTCCCGCCGGCGCTGGTGCCCTACTTCCAGGACGTCTACGACCACACGCTCCGCGTCGCCGAGTCGACCGACGGGCTGCGCGACCTGGTCGCGAACCTCATCGACACGCGGCTCGCGTTGCAGGGCAACCGGATGAACGAGGTGATGAAGAAGGTCACGAGCTGGGCGGCGATCATCGCGGTGCCGACCGCCGTGACCGGCTTCTACGGGCAGAACGTCCCCTATCCCGGGTTCTCCGAGCACGACGGGTTCGTCGTCAGCTCGATCGTCATCGTCGTTTGCAGCGTCGGCCTGTACCTGGTCTTCAAGCGGCGCGACTGGCTCTGACGCCCGGCGCTAGCCGCGGGCCCCCTTCAGGAACGCGGCCGCGATCGGCGCGGCGGCCTCCGCGCCGGTGCCGCCGCCCTCGACGATCACCGCGAACGCGAGGTCGCCCCGGTAGCCGACGAACCAGGCGTGGGTCGGCGGGTTCCTGCCCTCGCCGAACTCGGCGGTGCCGGTCTTGCCCGCCGTCCCGGACGGGAAGTCCACGCCGGACGCGGTGCCCTCGCTGACGACGGCGGGCATCAGCGAGTGCAGGGCGGCCTTCACGGCGGGCTCCAGCGGGTGCGGCGGCTCGGGACGGCGGCCCCCGGCGTCGGCGGCCTGCGCGGCGAGGGAGGCGTCCACGAGGCGCGGCGAGCGCCAGGTGCCGTTCGCGGCGGCGGCCGCGATGCTCACCATGTTGAGCGGGCTGGTGAGCACCTCGCCCTGCCCGAACGAGGCGGCGGCGAAGGCGGTGTCGTCCTTGGTCGCGGGGAAGGCGGCGCGGACGGCGGGCAGCCCGCCGACGATCGGCGCGTTGAACCCGAACTGGGACGCGACCTGCGCCACCCGCCGCACGCCGAGCTTGTCGACGGCGAGCCGCGCGAACGTGGTGTTGCACGAGTGCGCGAACGCCTCGCGCAGCGGGACCGTCCCGAAGTCCTCGAAGCGGTAGTTGTGGAACGAGCGGCCCCCGACGGACGTGGTGGCCGGGCACGGGACCGGCGTCCGCGCGTCCATCCCCCCGGCGACCAGCGCCGCCGCCGTGACGATCTTGAAGGTCGAGCCGGGCGGGTAGCGGCCCATCAGCGCCCGGTTGTAGCCGCCGGGCTTGTTCGCGACCGCGAGGATCTCCCCCGTGGACGGGCGGAGCGCGACCAGCGAGGCGGGCTTGGCGGCGCCCGCCAGCGCCTCGCCCGCGGCCTTCTGCGTCGCGGGGTCGAGCGTCGTGCGCAGCGGGCGCCCGTCGGCGCCGCCGAACCGCTGGAGCGTCTTCACCGGCGCGCCGTCCGCGCCGACGATCTGCACGGCGAGCGCGGGCGTCCCGGCGAGCCGCCGCTCGTACTGCTTCTGGAGGCCCTCGGTGCCGATCGTGTCGCCCTTCCGGTAGGGGGCGCCGAGCCCCTTGGCGGCCTCGGCGGACGCGGCGCCCAGCGGCCCCACGAGCTGCTGCACCGAGCCCGACGGCGAACCGCCGAGGTCGCCGCCGTCCGCCGCCGAGATGCCCGCCCGGGTCGGCCAGGTCCGGGCGGCGCGGAGCCGCTGCCCTTCCTTGAGCGTCGGGTACATGACCTCGGGCGACCAGCGGACGCGCCACTTCCCGTCGCGCTCGGCGAGCGGGAGCTGCCCGGAGTACGACCACGTCCGGGACCCGGCGAGCGTCAGCTCGGCGCCGTAGGAGGAACCGGCCCTCCCGTCCTTCGGGCGACCGACCGAGGCGACCGTGTACCGCTGCCGGGAGATGCCGAGGTCGTCGCGCATGCGGGTGAACCTCTGCTCGAAGTCGGCGGGCGGGCCGTCGGTCAGCCTCCGCATCGCGGCGAGGTCCCCGGCGTTCCAGGCGGCGAGGTAGCGTTCCACGGTGCCGCGGGGGCCCTCCCCGTCCCGCAGGAGCCACACCGCGCCCGCCCCGGCGGCCAGGGCCACCGCCGCGACCGCGGCGACGAGCGTCCAGCGCGATCGGCGCGTCATCGACCTGTCCTTCCGTCCGCGGCGCCCCCGTTGGCACCGCCGCCCTAGGACACCAGCCGACCAGCGAAAAGTCCAAGATTGATATCGTTCTCACAGCGATATGAGATTTGATATCGTCACGTCCTGTGAACCTGGTGGGGCATCTGCGGTGCTTCGTCGTGGTCGCCGAGGAACTGCACTTCGGCCGCGCGGCGGAACGGCTCGGCATGGCCCAGCCGCCGCTGAGCCAGCGGATCCAGCGCCTCGAAAAGGAGCTCGGCGTGCGGCTGTTCGACCGCTCCAGCCGGAAGGTGGAGCTGACCGCCCCCGGCGCGCTCCTGCTGGACGAGGCGCGCGACATCCTCGCCCGCGTGGACCGCGTCTACTCCGTCGCCGAGCGGGCGCGGCTCGGCGCGGCCCGCGCGGTGCGCGCCGGGCTGCCGAGCGACCTCGGCGGGCCGATCGTCGCCGCGCTGATCGCCGCGTTCCGCGAGCGCCGCCCCGACCTGCGGCTCGACCTGCGCGAGACGGGCACGGCCGAGCAGGTCCGCGCGCTCGCCGAGGGCGCGCTGGACGCGGGCGTGCTCCGGCATCCGTGCGCCGCGCGCGACCTGGAGTTCGGGCCGATGCTGGCCCAGCCCCTCGGCGTCCTGCTCCCCGCCGGCGCCGCGCCCGGCGGCGCGGCGCCCGACGACGCCGCGCCCGACGGCGAGGTGGACCTGGCCGACCTCGGCGCCCACGACCTCGTCACGTTCCCGCGCGAGGAGGCCCCCGGGAGCCACGACGAGCTGCTCGCGGCCTGCCGCAGGCACGGGTACGCGCCGCCCGCCGTCCACGAGGCCCGGCACCCGCAGTTCGCGGTCGGGCTCGTCCTCGCCGGGACGGCCGTGGCGCTCGTCCCGCGCGCCGCCGACGGATCGACGCCCGGTGTCGTCTGGCGGCCGCTGGCGGGCGAGCCGCTGTCGCTGCGCACCTCGTGCGCGTGGCGCGCCCCCGACCCGCCGGACGGTGTCGCCGACTTCGCCGCCGTCGCCACCGCCGTGCTGCGCCGCGAGGCGGGCATGACGCCGCTGGACCGCGCGCCCGCCCGCCGCGTCGTCCCGCGCCCGTCCTCGGGGTTCCTGGCGTGAGCGCGACCGGACGGGACACCACCGGGCCCGGGACGGCCCGGACGCGGCGCATCGAGGCGGCGTTCCGCGACGCGGGCGTCACCGGCTACCTGCACGCCGCCGACATCGACACCGGGCGGGAGGTCGGGCTCCGCGCCGACGCGCCGGTCGTCCTCGCGTCGGTGTTCAAAGTGCCGCTGCTCGTGGCGTTCTACCGGCAGGTCGCGGACGGCGTGCTCGACCCCACCGAGCAGCTCACGCTGCGCCCGCAGGACCGCACCGCCGGGCCGACCGGGCTGTCGGCGCTGCTCGACGAGGTGCGGGTGTCGCTGCGCGACCTCGCCTGCCTGATGATCGCGGTGAGCGACAACGCGTCCGCCGACGTCCTGCTGGAGCGGGTCGGGCTGGACGCGGTCAACGCCGCCGCCGCCGACCTCGGCCTGCGCCGCACGCGCGTCGAGGGCAGCGGGCGGGACCTGTTCGAGACGCTGCTGGCCGACGCGGAGGCGGACAGTTTCGGCGAGGTGTGGGAGCGGCTCGACGAGCCCGGCGTGCTCGACCGGCTGCGCGCGCTCGACCCCGTCCTGACGAGCCGCAGCACGCCGCGCGAGATGACCCGGCTGCTCGGCGCCGTCTGGCGGGACGAGGCCGCCCCCGCCGCCGAGTGCGCGGCGATGCGGCGGCTGTTCGGCCTCCAGGTGTGGCCGCACCGGCTGTCGTCGGGGTTCCCCTTCGACGACGTCGTGGTCAGCGGCAAGACCGGGACGCTGCCGACGATCCGCAACGAGGTCGGGGTCGTGGAGTACCCCGACGGCGGCCGGTACGCCGTGGCCGTCTTCACCCGCTCGCTGCTGCCGAACGCCGTCCTGCCGCAGGCGGACGCGGTGATCGGCACCTCCGCGCGGCTCGCCGTCGAGTCGCTGCGCCGCACCCCCTGAATCCGGGGGCGGACACGCGGCGCGGAGAAAAGTTTCGGGGCGCGATGTGATACCCGTCACTGGCTCCGCCTGGCGCGTCGTGGAAACGTGCTCGTCCCAATACCCGTGCCGCGCCTGACCGCTAAACCAGCACCCCCTACGGAAACGTAGGCTGTACCTCTGCTTTGATCACTCTTGGGGAGAATGCGTTGCGGCTGCCGGAGCATCTGGAGCTACTGCTCACCGACGAGCCGGTGCTCGACGTCTACGCCTACGGCCCGTGGCGGGTCCCGGACGGGCTGTTCGAGGAGGTCGCCGCGCGGATCGACGCCCTGGCCGCCGACCCGCGCGCCGTCGACCTCACCACCGACGAGCACAAGCTGCTGACCCTGCCCGCCTCGCTGGTCACCGCGGAGATCTTCGGCATCCTGGCGTTCCTGCCCGGCGGCGGCGCGATCAAGGCGGGCTCGTGGTCGCAGCTCCCCGAGCGGCTGCTGAACCGGCACCTGGTCAACCCCGGCCCGCTCAGCACCCGCATGACGCGCTGGGACGCGCCGGGCGGCCGCTGGCGTCCCCCCGTCGACTGGCTGGTCGAGGCGCCCGACCGGGAGCTGGCGATCGAGCTGGCCCGCGAGTGCCTCGGCGTGCTGGAGGGCATCGAGCCGCTGGACGAGCGGCGCCGCGCGCTGCTGCGCCTCTACGACGACCCGCCCGCGTGCGATGTGAACCTGCCGAAGATGGAGCTGCGCGAGCACTGGCACGCGCACGCCGACGACGCGGCCGTCGCGTCCATCCCCGAGCTGCTCGGCCCGGTCGGCTACCTGGAGTGGGTGTGCGCCGGGCTGCTCGCCGCCTACGAGCACCTGACGAACGTCGCGCCGCGCGAGGAGTCCGTCGAGTCGCACCTGATCCAGCTGCTGCTCCAGGGCAGCCTGGAGCACGTCCCGGCGGAGCTGGCGGTCGCGCTCGGCGAGGACCGCTACCGCGAGCTGCAGCAGCGGTTCAGCGGCGAGCGCCGCGGGTTCAAGGCGGGCGCGTGGCAGGAGCAGACGCGGGCGTGGCTCGTCCGCGCGCTGGTGTCGGGCGCGGCGGACGCGTGCCGGGCCTGGCTCGACATGTCGATGCGCTTCGTCGCGATCGTGCAGGGCCTGCCGGGCGACCCGTGGTTCCCGAAGGCCGAGTGGATCCCCGTCGGGCAGTTCCAGACCGACCTGCGGCGCCTGTACGCGCCGCGCCGCCACGTCGTGAACCCGCTGATCGAGGAGCTGCGGGTCACCTCGGGCGCGGTCGCCGAACCGGCCGCGCGCCCCGAGCTGGCGACCTCGCTGGTCGGTCAGCCGGAGGTGACGGCGGCGCTGGACGAGCTGACCCGCGGCAAGGAGCCCGTCCGGCTGCTGCTCACCGGCCCCGACGGCACCGGCAAGCGGGACGCGGCGCAGGAGCTCGGCAAAGCGCTCGCGCTCGGCCGCGACCCGCTGTGGGTCACCGACAACCTGTTCTCCGGGCAGCGGCTCTCCGACGCGGTCGCCAAGCTGCACGCCGACGCCCGCGACTGCGCCGGCGACCGGCTGCTGATCATCGAGGGGCTGGACGGCGTCGTCGCCGACCCCGGCAACGGCGAGGCGCTCGCCGCCGAGCTGCACCGGCTGCTGGCCGTCCACCCCGACCTCCAGCTCGTCGCGCTGTGCGACACCGGCGGCGACGAGCGGATCCGCGAGATCAACCCCGTCCTGCCGCAGCGGTTCCGGATCGCGCGGACCCGGCCGTTCGACGCGGGCGGCCACGCCGAGCTGTTCCGGCGGGCGCTGGACAAGCACGGCGTGCGGGCGACCCGGCACGCGATCGAGGCGGCGGGCGCGCTGCTGGAGGCGACCCCGCCGACGCAGACGCTCCGCAACGCGCGCCTCGCGCCCCACCTCGCCGACCAGGTCGTCGCCGCCGTCAGGGCGCGGACGGCCGACGGCGGGGAGCTGGTCGTCCGCAAGCAGGACATCCCCGAGACGCTCGACACGGCGCAGTCCATCGGCAACCCGCTCGCCGAGCTGCGCGACCTCACCGGGCTGGAGACCGTCAAGCACGAGATCGCGCTGCTGGTCGCGGGCACGCACGCGGCGCGACTGCGCGGCGAGTCCGGGCTGCGCATCACCCCGCCGACCCGGCACATGGTGTTCACCGGCAACCCCGGCACCGGCAAGACGATGGTCGCGCGGCTGCTCGGCCGCATCTACCGGCGGCTCGGCGTGCTGTCGTCGGGGCACCTGGTCGAGGCGTCCCGCGCGCACCTGGTCGGGGAGTACATCGGGCAGACCGCGCCGCGCACCCGGCGGCTGGTGGAGCGCGCGATCGGCGGCGTGCTGTTCATCGACGAGGCCTACACGCTGACGCAGTCGCCGCTGAAGGGCGACTACGGCCACGAGGCCATCGCCGAGCTGGTCAAGCTGATGGAGGACCACCGCGAGGACCTCGTCGTCATCGTCGCCGGATACCAGCAGGAGATGGCCGAGTTCCTCGCCGCCAACCCCGGCCTGGACTCGCGCTTCCCCAAGCAGCTCCACTTCCCCGACTACACCGACGACGAGCTGCTGACGGTGTTCGAGCAGCTCGCCGCCGCCGACGGGTTCCGCATGGCGGACGGCACGCAGGAGGTGCTGCGCTCGATGCTGCGCCGGGCGCCGCGCGGGCCGTCCTTCGGCAACGGCCGCCTGATGCGCAACATGCTGGACGTCGCGGTCGCGAACCAGGCCGACCGGGTCGCCTCCGCCGCCGTCACGGCCAAGCGGGCGGAGAGGAAGGGCGACAAGCCGCCGCGGATGCCGTCCAAGAAGGAGCTGATCACGCTCACCGCGGAGGACCTGCCGCCGCTGCTCGACCACCCCGAGGAGTTCTTCGGCCTCTACCTCTAGCGCCGGGCGGATGTGGGTATAACCCGCTTCGGCTTCCCGCTGCGAGTGAGGAGGCCCTGCCGTGCTCTCGGGGTTGGACGGGGAGGAGCGCGTGCTGCGGGGCATCGCGTCCCGGGAGACCGCGCGGCTGCGCGACGGGACGCGCCCGTGGACGTGGTGGCTGGAGCGCGCCGTCCTGCACGGCCGCCGGTTCGGGTACACGAACACGCTGCTGATCGCCGCGCAGTGGCGGGCGGCGACCGACGTCCGCTCCTACGAGGAGTGGCGGGCCGCCGGACGGCAGGTCCGCCGGGGCGAGGCCGGGATCCGCGTGTTCGGGCCGTCCGGCGGGGTGCGCGCGGTGTTCGACGTGGCGCAGACGACCGGGTTACCGCTGCCCGCAGTTCCGCGTGGCCCCTCGGCGGCCTTCGACTGGGCCGAGCATGTTCGCCATCTGCGCGAGGTCGAGGCGGATTCGGTCGGTTACCTGGTGCGGGCCTGGCTCGGCTGGGAGCCGCGCCCGCCCGTCTTCCCGGTCAACGCCTTCTGGGCCGGGCCGGACGCCGGGGACCGCATCCTGCGGCTCAGCAGACGCCTCCACGCGCGGGCGCGCGGGCCGGCCTCGCCCGCCGCCGGGATCATGGACGCGGCGCACCGGTTCTTCCAGACGCGGTGCGAGGAGAGCTGGGTGCCCGCCTACCTCGCGGAACGCGGCTTCCCCGCGCGGGTGCGGCGGCGCCGGCGGATCGGGCACGCGCCGCCCGGCCCCCGCACCCTCACCGACCACCTGCGCGGGCTCGGCCACGACGACGAGGAGATCGTCGGGGCCGGCCTGGCCCGTCAGGGCGACGACGGCGTCCACGACACGTTCCGCGACCGGCTGATGTTCGCCATCCGGACCCCGGACGGCGCGATCGCCGGGTTCCTCGGCCGCCGCCGCGACGGCGCCGACGGGCCGAAGTACCTCAACGGCCCGGCCACCGCGCTCTTCCACAAGTCCGAGCTGCTCTACGGGCTGCACGAGGCGCGCGACCGGCTCGCGGCGGGGGCGCGCCCCGTCCTGGTCGAGGGGCCGCTCGACGCCGTCGCGGTCGCGCTCGCCGGGCACGCCGCCGTGGCGGCCTGCGGGCTGTCGCTCACCGGGGCGCAGCTCGCCGCGCTCGGCGGCGTCGCCGACCTCGCCGCGACCGGCGTGCTGGTCGCGCTGGACGGCGACCCGGCGGGGCGGTCCGGCGCCGTCCGCGCCTGGGAGACGCTGGCGGGCGTCCCCGGACCGGTCGACACGGTCGCGCTCCCGCCCGGACGCGACCCCGCCGACCTGCTGCGGGACGGGGGGCGCGCGGCCGTCCGCCGCGCCCTGCGCGCCCGCGCCCCGCTGGCGGACGCGGCCGTGGACGCCGCGATCGACCGGGCGGGCGGCGCGCTGGCGACCGTGGAGGAACGCCTCGCCGCGGTCCGCGCCGCCGCGTCGGTGATCGCGGCGCGCCCGCCCGAGGCGGCACGTCAGGCCGTGCGCACCGCCGAACGCACCGGCGTCCCGGCCTGGCTCGTCACCGAGGTGCTGATCGAAGCCGCTCGGCGGCCGCGAAGAGCAGGTCCTCCGCGCCCGGCCGGGTGACGAGCTGCGCGGCGACCGGGAGGCCGCCGACCGTCCCGGCGGGGACGCTGATCGCCGGGAGCCCGAGCACGTTCCACGCGCAGGTGAGGCTGATCAGCAGCGGGGTCAGCGGGCCGAGGTCGCTCCCGGTCGTCCCGATCGGCGGCGCGGTGATCGGCATCGTCGGCAGCACGAGCAGGTCGTGCCGCCTCAGCAGCACCTCGACCTCGCGGCGGATCTCCGCGCGCTCGCGCTCCGCCCGGACGTAGCGCCAGCCGGGCGTGCGCCCGGCGCGCTCCAGCCGCTCCAGCGTCGGGCGCTGGAACAGCTCCGGCGCGTCGGCGACCCGCTCGGCGTGGACCTCGTAGGCCTCGCTGTCCTGGATCGCCGCGAACACCCGGCGGAGCTCCTTCAGATCCACCTTCTCGGACGCGGCGTCCGGGAACACCGCGCGGACCGTCCCCGCCACGGCGCGCTCCACGTCCGGGTCGATCTCCTGCGGCTCGATCCAGGCGACGCTTCCGCCGGGCTCGGGCCGCGGCTCGAACGGCTCGGGCGGCTCGGACAGCCCGGGTGGCAGGTCGGCCAGCACGCGGTAGGCGGTGCGGCAGTCGGCGGGGGTGCCCGCGAGCACGCCGACATGGTCGAACGACCGCGCCAGCGGGAACACGCCGCCGGTCGGGATCGCGCCGAACCGCGGCTTGAAGCCGGTGATCCCGCAGAACGCGGCGGGGATGCGCACCGAGCCGCCCGTGTCGGTGCCGATCGCCAGCGGGACCGTTCCCGCCGCGACCGCCACCGCGCTGCCGCTGGACGAGCCGCCCGACATCCGGGACGGGTCGCGCGGGTTGCGGCACGGGCCGTCCGCCGAGACGTCGCCGGTGCCGCCGTAGGCGAACTCGTGCGTCCCGGTCTTGCCGACGATCACCGCGCCGGCGGTGCGCAGCCGCGTCACCACCGCCGCGTCGTGCTCGGCCGTGTGCCCGGCGAAGTGCGCCGAGCCCATGCCGGTGGGCAGGCCGGCGACGTCGATGATGTCCTTCACCGCGACCGGGATCCCGTGCAGCGGACCGCGGTCGGCGCTGGACCCGAGCTCCTCGTCGGCCTGCCGCGCCGCCACCGCCGCGCCCTCCTCGTCGAGGGTCACGAACGCGTTGAGGGACGGGTCGACCGACTCCAGCGCCCGCTCCAGCAGCCCCGACGCCGACTCGGTGCCCGCGCGCAGCGCCGCGCCGAGGTCCGCCAGCGTCCGTCCGGCGAAGAATCCACCCATTCCGCCTCCTCACGCTCCTGATCTTCCGCGTAGCATCCCAGACGCCGCGCGGCCGGGACAGTGGCCGGACAGCCGCCGGGAGGTTCGGCGGGCGGTCGCCGGACGGCCGCCGGGAGGGCCGCGTCCGGGCGGCGTCGGTCACCGTCCGCTCGACGCGGGTCACGGACCGTTCGCCGAGGCGTTTTCCGATCCGGTGAATCTACGCGCCGGTACGCGGCAAGCTTCAACGCACCTTGTGGAGACGCTCCCACCGGTTCGTATTGGGGGGCGGGGCGGCGGCCCTTCGACCGCCGCCCCACGGCCGGTGACGTCCACAGCCGGGGTGGGGGGACGAGGCCACGGCGGCGCGGTAGACGGCGCGCACCCGCCGCCGTGGCCTCCTCGGCCCCCGGTTAGGGCGCATGGATCGCGGGGACGTGATCCTGCGGCGGCACACCGACCCGGAGGGACGCGCCCATGACCGACGACCTCGCGACGGCCCGTGGTTCGACTGATCGTGGTTCGACTGACCGCGGTTCGGCGGCCCGTGGTTCGTCAGAACGTGGTTTGACGGACGACGAGGCGCGGCGGGTCGACGCGTACTGGCGGGCGGCGAACTATCTGTCGGCGGGTCAGATCTATCTGCTGGGCAATCCGCTGTTGCGGGAGCCGCTGCGGCCGGAGCACATCAAGCCCCGGTTGCTGGGGCACTGGGGT